>JAHENB010000035.1 GCA_024643345.1 Maribacter sp.
CTGAAGCCATTTCGCCGTACCCGGCCGATTTTTTCGTAGCTGCGTGTTGCAATACTCCTGATTCGGCAATAATTTCCTCTACAGGTACCTGCCATGTTTGTGCAGCCGCCTCTTTCAACATTTGCCTAGCGGTTGCTCCGGCCATTCTAAGGGGTTCCCATCGGGCACTTATTCCTCTACTACCCCCCGTAAATTGAAAGCCATATTTATCTGCATGATATGGTGCCTGTTCAACTATTACATTTTTCCAATCCACATCTAGCTCTTCTGCTACCAACATGGGCATGGATGTTCTGATATTCTGACCGAATTCGGGATTGGGCGTGTAAATGGTCACGAGACCGTTATCGCCAATTTTCAGATAAGAGTTCATCTCGAACCATTCTTTGGGCATTTCTCTGACGGTCATTTTTTCAATATCCTTCTGTTTACAGGAATTCAGGAAACTAAAGCCAAGAACGAGTCCGCTTCCGGCCAAACTGGTATTCTTGATAAAGGCTCGTCTTCCTATCTGTGTTTTTATAAGTGTCATATTTTTTATCTTTAAGGTTGTCTAAACGTTTTCGGAATTAGCGGCCGCCTTGATTGCCTTTTTGATTCGTGTGTACGTGCCACAGCGACAAATATTTCCGTTCATGGCTCCTTCGATCTCTTCATCGCTCGGATTGGGATTGTTTTTCAAAAAGGCACTTGCGTTCATGATCTGGCCTGCTTGGCAATAACCACATTGGTAGACATCTTCTTCCAGCCAAGCTTTTTGGACGGGATGGTCGCCATTTTCGGATAAGCCTTCAATTGTGGTGATCTCTTGGTTGCCCACAGATGCAACCGGCAATTGACAAGCTCGAACCGCTACAGTCCCCAGATGTATGGTGCATGAACCACATTGTGCAATACCACAACCATATTTTGTACCTACCAAATTCAAATGATCCCTTAGAACCCACAACATGGGTGTGGCAGGGTCCACTTCTACTTGTTGCGTTTTTCCGTTTATTTTTAGATTGAATATTGCCATGATTTTTGAATAAGTATTTGAATGTTATGAAATTACAAAATATTTGTTTTTAAAATTAAACTTCGATTAGATCTTTTTTATTGGAGAATACCGATTTTCTTAAGCCATTTTTCTATTAAGGATTTTGCATCCGTCGCCCTATCGTCTTTTATGGCCAATAAAATGCCATCGCGTTCCGCTCCTCCTTTTATTGAAAAACCTTCTAAAACTTTACTCTCATTACAAAGTTTCTTGATAGTTTCAAAACTACTGCCCTCGCCATATCCGGCATGGGTGTTAAAGGGTATAATTGTTTTACCACTCAAATCGTTTTCATGTAAAAAACTTTTCATGGGTGGCGGCAGTTGCATACCCCAGGTGGGAAATCCCAAAAAGAGGGTATCATAGTTATCCATATTGACCTTGGTTTTCAATGGTGGTAAGAACCCGCTTTCGTTTTCTTTAGCTACTTGTTTTACTATGGCATCGTAATCTTTCGGGTATGGATTTTCCAATTCCAGACCCACCAAATGTCCCCCTACTTCTTCCTGAATCATCTGAGCTACGGCTTTGGTATTGTTGGTTCGTGATAAATAGACAATAAGAATGTTGTCCGATTTTCGCTGTTGTCCTTTGCCGGTCTCCAAATGGAAAAACGAGGAAACAATGATCAACAAGAGCAACAGTTTATTCATTTTTTATCTAATTTCAATATTTATTGGTCTACCAATGCAGTCTCAGGCCCTCTGACACCAACCAGAGGTATTTTCTCCAAAGCGTCTCTGAACTCCTTCAATTCTCTATGGGTAAAAGAAATGGACAGGGCTCCTTGGTTTTCTTTCACGTGATGCAACTTGGTGGTGCCGGGAATGGGTACTATAAATGGCTTTTGGGCCAACACCCATGCCAATGAAATTTGGGCCGGGGTTGCATTTTTCTTTCTTGCCCATTCACGAACAAGGATCAGCACTTCCATATGCGCCTTGATGGCCTCTGGTGCAAAATAAGGAACCGCTGCAAAACGAGAGTCATCAGAAAAACGACTGTACTCGTTAAACTTGTCGCCTAAAAACCCCCTGTTTACAGCGCCCCAAGGCACAAAACCAATGCCCAGCTCACCACAAGTGTCTATTACCTGATTTTCCAATGCTCTTTGTATCATTGAGTATTCGCTTTGCACAGCTGCAACAGTTTGCACGGCATGAGCCCTTCGAATAGTGGATGGGGAAACTTCCGATAAGCCAAAATGTAAGGCTTTCCCCTCTTTGATCAATTCTTTGACTGTTCCTGCAACGTCTTCCACTGGAACATTAGGGTCTAGGCGATGCAAATACAATAAATCAATACGGTCTGTTCGTAATCTTTTCAACATACCTTCCACGGCCTGCTTGATAAATTCCGGTTTGCTGTTACGCCCTCCTCTTTGTCCACTGGTCAAATCAAAACCAAATTTACTGGCAATAACTACCTGTTCACGTACCGGGGCCAGTGCCTCGCCAACAAGATCCTCATCAGTAAAGGGCCCATAAACCTCTGCCGTATCGAAAAAGGTTACACCTAGGTCCACCGCTCCACGTATCACGGGAATCATATCTTTGTTTTCTCTTGGAGGGTTATAACTACCACTCTTCATACTCATGCATCCCAAGCCTATCGGGGAAACTTCAAGGGTTCCCAACATGCGCTTTCCTTCATTTATGGAAGGACTCTTTAATAGGTTTTCAATTGACGTTTTTTTATCATTAGCAAACGCCAAAGGTGCTACTGCCATTCCGGCTCCTAAAAGAGCAGATTTTGAGATGAAATCCCTTCTGTTTATTTCCTTGTTTGTCTCTTTTTTTTGTTTTGAAATCATGCCCTTTTTGTTCATTTTTTTCGCTTAAAATTTTAAACATTTTCTATTTCAGGTGTTTTTGTAAAAAATCCATAACCTTGGTTCGTATGTCATCCACATCGAACATCTCTCCAAAATGAGGGGCATCCTTTGCAATGATCAATTCGTTTTCCACACCTTTTACGGTCAGCCAAGAACTTAATAACTGAGATTGTCTTGGGGAAACCATATCGTCCTTTTCACCATGTATTATTAAAAAGGGAGGATCATTCTTATCGACATAGTTGGTCGGACTAGCCGTTTTTGCAAGGTCGGGTCGGTCCAGGGGAGCTGCTCCAATTAATAATCCTTCGGGCGATTTTGGGTCATTGGCTCCGGGAAATAAAAGTAATTCTGCCGGGCCATAGAAATCTACCACCGCCTTGAATTGAAACGATTTATTGGAATTGCGCATAAAAAAATCGGGGATATCATTATTCTTTGACAAGCCCATCATTGAAGCCAAATGCCCACCTGCGGAAAAGCCCATGACCGCAATTCGTTCTGTATCAAATCCGAATTTATCCGCATGGTCCACCAAAAAGGATACGGCACGGTTGCAATCTTGAATTTGTGCCGGAAAAATAGCCTGTGTCGCAAAGCGATAGTCTATCGATGCCAAGGCATATCCTTGGCCCACTACTTCGGCCACCGTTTTTTTCATATAACCGATGTCGGCGTATTTATCGTTGACCAGCCATCCACCACCATGAACAAAGACGACCAAGGGAACTTTACCCTTTACATTGGGTGGCATATAAATGTCCAGAAGGTGCTTTTGAAGTGTATCGTTGTTGTAATTGATATTACCATGGAGAACTGTTCCTTTTGGAAATAGGTCAATAACAGGGTTTGATTGTGAAAAACCTGGGCCTATTACCGTTAAAAACAGAACTATTGTTGCCGCTATGTTTTTAATTTTATTCATGGAACTTATTACAGGTTTATATTCCGCGTGATTGTATTTCGTTTCTATGTATGACTCCCATTTCAATTACATCTAGTCTCGCTTTTCTAGGATCTTCTTTTCCAACAGCATTACCATCTAGTTGTATATCCATAATTTTACCATCCTTTTCACTATAGACTGGCCATGGTGGTAATCCATCTCCATTTGGGTCACCGGTCTTGGCGAAATTTACCCAATATCCGTTCATAATTTCAGCCACTTTTTTGTCTTCAGGCGTGGTTTCGGGGTTGCCCCAACGTGCATCAAGGTTGTTAAATACATAACCTACTTCAGATCCATGTCCGGCACCGTATTTCATTCTTTCTTTCATAGGTTCGGGTACAAAACCAAAATGGTAAATAAACGTGGGTTCCCCTTGTTCCGCGAAAGCTCTTGCAACAAAACGACCAGGTTCTCCCCAGACCCAATCGGTATTGAACTTAGTAATGACCTCTTCAAATTCTTTGCTACCATCAGGGTCATATGCCACTTTTGCTTTCTCCCCATAATCGCCAAATAGTGAAAATAGTTCTTCTTTTGTTTTACTGTTGTTCACAAAGCCGCCTCCAATTTCGGCACTGTTGGAACCGATGATCAATGGTATTTGCATTTGTCTACCTGCATTATAAGCGCTCTCGGCAGTTTCCACTACTAATTCTCCATCTAAAATTGGTCCGGAATAAATTCTTGGCCCTCCCTCACCATCAGATTCTTGACCGCTGTCCACAATTTTTTCTACAGGCAATGCACGCAACCTGGCCAACGCTTCGGCATCCGTACCTTCTATGCCCTGTTTTTTGGCAAAATTGATACCGATGGTCTCAGCAGAGACCGGATAAAAACGGGATGCATTTTCTTCCCTTATGGGCCTACCGGTAAGTACACCATCTCGACCTCCACCAGACTCACTAATTGCTTTTTGGAACAGTCCTTTGGCATCAGGTATGGTCATCAATGAATGTACCGATACCCCTCCGGCGGAAAAACCAAAAATGGTCACGTTTTCTGCGTCACCTCCAAAAGAGGCTACATTATCCCGGACCCATTTAAGGGCAGCAATCTGATCCATATACGCATAACTTCCTTTGGCTTCCTCTGGATGCTCTGCACTCAATGCAGGAAATGCAAAATGTCCCAAACGACCCAAACGGTAGTTGATGGTAATCAAAATAACGTCTTTCTTTGCAAACTCGTCACCCGCAATTCCTGCCCCGGAACCACTACCGCCAACGAAGCCTCCACCATGTATCCAGACCATAACAGGTAACTTAGCTTCAGTATCCGCATTAGCAGGTTTCCATATGTTTAGGTATAGACAGTCTTCCGATGAACCTTCACTAATGGTTCCTGGGGCACCACCCCATCCGGACTGTGCGCAGTTGGCACCATATTCGGTTGCATCCAATTCGCCTTCCCAAGGTGCTACCGGTTGTGGTGCTCTCCAACGAAACTCACCAACCGGAGGTGTGGCAAATGGAATCCCCTTAAAACTGTCTACATTTCCTTCATTTACACCGCGAATGGTGCCTAAAGCAGTTTTTACAATGGGCGTATTGCCCTGTTGCGCAGTTATGCCCAAGCTTCCTAAAAGCACTGCACATAAAATTATTTTTTTCATTTTCGTTAGTTAAAAGTTTTTATCGCAGTTATTTGATTACCATCTTGGTATCATTCACTTATCATAGATTTACCAGGTATGTCCAAGCTTTCACTGAGCACATTTCATTCATAGAAATTTAATATTCGAGGTCTTAAAAATATAACCTTAGTTTATAGCAAATCATTTGTTGAGTTTTTCAGCTACACTATCATAATCTTCCTGGGTAAGCACGGCTGTCCAAGTGGTAGGCGTTTCACCACCATAAATAGCTAAATAGGTAACGTCACTTTCTTTTGTGGAAGAATGCCAATGCTCCACATCTTTTTCGCATTTAAGGACATCCCCAGCTTTCAGGATGATAGGGTCTTTTCCTCTCTCCTGATAGTAGCCTGCGCCATCAACGTAAATCAAGACTTGGGTAGAGCCGTGTTTATGCCAGTCGAGCGTAGAATTTGCCTTAAAGTTGGCTTTGGTGATATGAAAGTTTAGATCACCTTCAACCTCTAGAACACCGTTTAACCAAGCCTCACCGATATAATGTGTATTTGGCGCCTTCATTCCTTCCTCATGAAAAGAAGAGATGTTATATGCCTCCTTCTGGGCGAAAATAAATAGGGGAACACTAAGTAGTACTGTTGTAATTAAATTTTTCATTTGTATATAGTTTTAGTTTAAATTTTTCTTTTCAAGCCAATCGTACATCAAATCGGCGATTTTTTCATTGTTCAAATCTGACATGGGGAAATGCGTATTTCCCTTTAATCCCTTATCGGGAAGTTGCACCAAGGTCACGTCCCCACCATGTTTATTTACGGTAGCCGTCCATAACCTTGCCATGGCCAACGCTGCCCGCCATTGTTCCTGTGCCGGGTTCTCCACAGGAGTATCTGGAATATAATCCCCATAATAGATAATAATGGGGATTTTGGTCAACCGCTTAAATTCAGCCAAAGGAACCCCTCTTGCACTTAGAGCACCTCCAACATATGGGATGGTTTCGGGCACTTCGCCCTCAGGAAACACAAAATTGCTGCCTGGTTCAAAAGCTACAATGCCCTTGATTTTATCGTTCTTTAAAGCGGTCATCCAACCCTGGCCACCACTATGGGAATGGGTAACCAAAATTCCATCCCCAATTTTATCGAAGAGCGCGGATACGGCATCGATATTAACCATAATATCAAGGGGTCCGGTATCGGGGGTTATTTGCCTAAAATATTGGTTCAAGGCTTCTGGGTCCTTTGAAAATTGAACATCAGGATAATATTCCTTACCAACACCTACCCTGAATATACCGAACCAAAGCTGGTCGTCCGTACCGGCTGAAATAGTTATCGGTTCGGTGCTTCTTCCCGAAAGGCCTCTTCTTGGCTGGTCCAAAAGATAGACCGGGAAATCCCGACGAAGAAAAATGCTCTGGAATCCCTCGCGTCCATCCGGTGTGGTCTGCCACGTACGCATCGATTGTCCGTACCCATGCCAAAATACAAGGGGTAATTTGCGTGGTTCAGCAGGAATCTGATATAGTACCGAGGCGTGGTCGCCGTGAAGGGTCTGTCCCTGAGTACTTTGGTTTTTAGGATTGAATGCTCCATGTGCAATAGGGTCAAAAGTACCCTCGCTCGTTTTTATTGTACCCCCTATGGCAAAAGTGCCTTGTTCTACAAGGGTAATGGGCTGCTTTTGTGCATGTGTGCCATAAACCCATAATAAAACTGTTAAAAGCAATATCCATTTTGTCTTTATATTTTTCATCACAAAAATTTTATTAATTTGAAAGTATAATGGTACTTCTTAATTCCCATTTAAATATTCTTCTTCGCTCACAGGATCTAGCCATTCCGTTGGACCGTCAACTCTGCTAGTTATAGCGATTTGTATAAACGGTTTTTCTGCGCTAGCACCGTGCCAATGTGGAGTGTTTGCAGGGCATTTGACCACATCTCCTTTTCGTAGTATTCTTTTCTCACTACCTTTTTCCTGATAATAGCCTTCGCCATCTAAAGACATAATAATCTGTCCGTTGGGATGTAAATGCCAGTTGGACCTAGCCCCGGGATCAAAGGTTACCGTTCCAACTGAATTTTGGTTCACACTATCCGCAATCACTTGCATATGCACCCAAACATCGCCAATGAAATTGTTGTTCGTAACTTTGTCCCCTTTAGGGAAAATCAATTCTTTTTGTGAATTCAAATCGAGAGTATGATTTTTCTCGGCTGCTTGTTTACAGGAAAATATAAACGTTCCCATTAATATAATCGCTAAGAGATTTTGTCCGTTCATAGGTCTGTAGTTGAAAGATTGTTTTGGTAAAAGTCCACTAATTTTTTTACTGCTTGATTTACATATTCTGGCTTCCAATAGGTTTCTATGTGCGTTGCACCTTCGATAAGGAACAATTCCTTGCTTTTCGCATTGGTCACTTTTGGAAAAGCATCCAAGGTCAGATATAATGTTTGGGCATTGTTGCCAGCAATCATTAACAAAGGTTGGTCTATGAGGTCAATATCGTCGGTAGCATCCCAAGCTATTAAATCCATTAAACTGCTTGTAGTGTAAAGAAAAGTCGAATTGGGGTGGGCGTGGGTCCTAAAATAATATTCATAGCCTTGACGATAAAAAATCGTTGAAACTTTTGCTAATTCTTCGTCGGTAATACCATCTACACCGGAATAAACGATTTCGCCGCCCCCAGCCTCCTGTGCTCTTGCCTCTGAAGCTTGCTTTAGCCTTTCTTGAATGGTCGAAATCTGCGAATTCAAAAAACCATTTTTTCTTACAATTCCTGTATTGAACATACTCAGGGTTGCCACCGCTTTAAACCGTTTATCCGATTGAACCGCTTTCAATGTATAGCCACCACCGCCACAAATGCCCAAAGCACCTAAACGTTCTCTATCCATCCCAGGATACTGTGAAATAAAATCAGCCATTCCTCGGATGTCTTCGGTACGAAATTGCGGTTTGTCCGTATGGCGCGGCTGGCCTCCACTTGCACCCTGATAGGCAGCATCTGCCGTAATGGTGATATAACCGGCCTCTGCCAAATGCTGTGCATATAGGCCTGCTGTCTGTTCTTTTATCCCTCCGTTAGGATGTGCAATTGTTATTGCCGGATATTTCCTTGTCCGTTCATAATTGGCAGGTGTGTAAACATTGGCAGAAATATCGATTCCGTTCAATTTATAAGTAACGGGATGTATGTTTACTTTTCCATCCACATTCTCCGTAATTGCTCCCTCATATACCAATCCAAAAGGGTTTTTATCGCTTTGTGCCCTAATCATCTGATTTAATGCTAGCATACTCATTAAAATGAATAATCTTATATATTTCATTTCCTTACTGCTTATTAGATTCCAATAATTCGTTCAATACTTTTTTGGCCGAATCGATTTTTTCCTGATCCACATTTTTCCCCACCACATCAATCAATTCCTTTAATTGAGTTGGCATGATTCCTTGTATCAAACAGATGTTCATGTGAGAACGCAACATGGGTTCTACACCTCCGATCGTTATAAGAGCGGAAACCGTGACCAGTTCCCTTTGCTGATAGTCCAAAATGTCCCGATCAAAAATATCCGCAAACAGATGCTCCTTTAAAAAGACTTCGATGATTGGAGCGAATTGGGCATAATCGGCAGGTGGGCCATCCAACTTGGCATGTACCAAGATTTCCAAATTCGCTTTGCCCCGTTCGTATTTTGTACGATTATCTTCTATTGGGGTAGCTTGCGCTCCTAGCTGGTCCTCGACTCCTTCCGCCTTGCGTTGGTCCAAAACTTTGATAAAAGTCCGTAAACCACGTAGGCTCCTTGGAAATCCGCAATAGGCATATAAATGTACCATGACTTCCTTGATTTCATTAACGGACAATCCGGCATCCAGACCTTCCGTTAAAGCGGATTCCAAAGTTTGCAAGTCGCCTTTTGCGGTCAGCGATGCAATAGTAATGATGGATTGTTGCTTGGCATCCAAATTCACGGTTGTATTATCATAGGATTGGGCATTCACATGATTTATAACACCAAGAAACGCAGTAGTCACTATGGTAATAACAAATCTACTAAGCTTTTTCATCCTTTTACTATTATTATTAATTTTTCGCTATTGGCTAGCGGTTTATCATTTTCTGGTTCGCTTCGGAATAGCGTTCACCCACCAAATCAATCTTTGAGGTGGCCTCCGTAATTTGTTGCAGTTCCCCATCTGTAAAAGTAATGTCGGTCGCACGTAAATTTTCTTCAAGCCTTGACGCCTTCGTAGTACCGGGAATGGGTACGATCCATGGTTTTTGATAAAGGATCCAAGCCAAAGCAACTTGTGCCGGAGTAGCCTCTTTTTCCTTGGCAAAATCGGCAACCAGATCCACCAAGGCAAAATTATCCCTTAGGTTCTCTTTAGAAAAACGAGGCACGGTACTTCTAAAATCACTTTTTGAAAAACTGGTATTTCTATCGATTTTCCCCGTCAAAAACCCTTTCCCCAAGGGACTAAAAGGTACAAAACCGATACCCAATGCTTCCAATACGGGCATAATTTCTTCTTCCGGCTCCCGCCAAAACAATGAATATTCGCTCTGCAGAGCCGCAACCGGTTGCTCCGAATGTGCTCTTTTGATTACTTCAACACCTGCTTCGGAAAGTCCAAAATGTTGTACTTTTCCCTCAGCTATTAAGTCTTTTACCGTACCCGCAACTTCCTCAATGGGTACTTTTGGGTCAACCCGATGCTGATACAATAAATCTATAGTGTCTACCTGCAAACGTTGTAAGGAAGCGTCCACCATATTTCGAATAGTGCCAGAACTACTGTCCAAGCCCATTACTTTTCCATCTTGATAACCAAATCCAAATTTGGTGGCTATTTTCACCTGGTTCTTAAAAGGTTTTAAGGCCTTTCCTACCAATTCTTCATTGATATAGGGTCCGTACACTTCGGCGGTATCAAAAAAGGTTACCCCCATTTCTATGGCTTTTCGGATGACTTGTATCATTTCCTTTTCGTCCTTCGCAGGGCCATATCCAAAACTCATCCCCATACAACCGAGGCCGATTTCCGATACTTTCAGATTCTTTCCTAATCTTCTTGTTTTCATTATTTAATTTTTAAGGATTATCCAAATCAATACATCATGTTTTATTCTTCACGGATAAAGACAGTGGCCAAAATTTGGTTCCCTATTATTCATGTGATACAAAAGTAGTGGGTCAAAGACTAAAAAGGCTTACCCAAATTACGGTTATACCTACCACTATTACGGATTTTATAATAACCGTTTGAATTATTGGTAATCAATGGCTTATCTTTAACAAAAAAATTAGAGGTCAATGAAAAATGTACTGAATATCGACACCGTTGGAGATTACCTTAAATTGAGAAAACAAGAGGTGTTGCACCCTTTAGTGGGTATTGTTGATTTTGAGGACGTAAACAAAGAAGGCTATGAGAACAAAGATTATGATGCCTTCCATTATAATTGCTATGCTGTTTTCTTGAAGGATGCCAAGGGATGCAAAATGCATTATGGAGGGAAGACATACGATTATGATGAGGGAACCCTTGTCTTTATGGCTCCCGGCCAAATCATTGAATTAAGCGGTTTTGACCCTGATTATGTTCCAAAGGGGTATGCAATACTTTTCCACCCTGATTTATTGATAGGTACCGAATTGGGCAAAAAATTACATAGCTATAGTTTTTTCTCCTATTCAAGTAATGAAGCGTTACACCTTTCGGCCAAAGAACGGAAGGTAATTCTAAGTCTACTTGAAAAAATACAGTTCGAGTTGGAACAAAACTTGGACAAGCATAGTAAAAAGTTGATCGTAGCCAACATTGAACTTTTTTTGGATTATTGCACTCGTTTCTATGATAGACAATTCATTACGCGAGAAGTTGAAAATATAGGCTCTCTGGAGAAATTCGATAATTTGTTGAGCCAGTACTTTTCATCCGATAAACCACAAAAGCATGGTACTCCAACTGTGGGTTACTTTGCGGATCGCTTACACCTTTCGCCCAACTATTTTGGAGATCTTGTAAAAAAGGAAACTGGAAAATCGGCCCAAGAGTATATCCAGACCAAACTAATAGAAGTTGCTAAGGAACGGGTATTTGATCAATCAAAATCTTTAAGTGAGATAGCATATGCATTAGGGTTTAAATATCCACAGCATTTTAGCAGGCTCTTCAAAAAAAAGGTGGGATATACCCCTCAGGAATACCGGATGTTAAATTGATAAGGCAAATCAGTTTAAAATTAGCAGCTTAAAATTTGTGAATAAGGAAGAAACCGACATTTTTAAATTGATGCAAGTCGGGGGTATTGTCCCCAAGGAGGTTTGGGATACCTGCAAAGCCCATACGAGAAATATTAGTTGTACTATTTTCATTTTTATATCAGTTTTCAGTTTATTACCTGAACAGGTACAGTAAATCAATTAAAACAGATTTATTGTTGCCTTATTTAGCATTATAGACTTCATCTGTTACCTTCTCCATCCAGTCCACCACTTTTCCGTTCAGTTCCTCTTGCGTGGCGATATGTGTCATTGCCATTGTTGCCGATGCTCCATGCCAATGCTTTTCTCCCGGAGAAAACCAGACGATATCACCAGGCCTGATTTCTTCAATAGCAGCACCCTCACGTTGCACTAAGCCTATTCCGGACAGTACAATTAACGTTTGCCCAAGAGGATGTGTGTGCCATGCTGTTCTTGCACCGGCTTCAAATGTTACTTCGGCCGCACTGGCGCGTCTGTATCCGTTTGGCTGAAATAAATAGTTAATGCGAACCGAGCCGGTGAACCAATCTTCGGGGCCTTTAACTGAAGGTTGAGATCCTAATCTGATAATTTCCATTTGTTTTAATTGTTAGATTTATACTGCTCATCCGTCACAGGCTCAAACCATGTAACGAATCCATTTTCGGTTTTTGGCAGAATATACATTTGCGTAAGACTTTCATTTTCAGTTGCACCATGCCAGTGCCTTGTATTTGCTGGAACCTTGATGACATCACCCTTTTTCATTGTTTGTCTTGGCTGTCCCTCTAGTTGATGATATCCCTCACCATCGAGTACAATTAGAATTTGCCCGCTTGGATGTGAGTGCCAATTTGATCTTGCACTTTTCTCGAAATAAACATTTCCCACAAGGGTGTTGTAGATAGAATCATTCGCAACTAAGCCATAATTGTAAGCGTTGCCTGTGAAATTTGTAGCAGGTCCAGCTTCACCCTTAGGAAAAATTGCTTGTTCGGAAGAATCCGATTCCCTGTTTTCTTGTTTTTCAACTATTGTATTGCAGGCCTGACCTATCAATAGTAGGAGGGCAACTACAAGTGTTATTATTGTTCTCATTTTATCTGTTTTACATTTTCCCTTAGGAACGCATCGACAATATCAAAGCTTTTGGTTGTCCAAAATTCGGAACTTCCGTGGTCAGCCCCTTTTATTTGATAGAATTGATAAGAATAATTATGTTTTTTCAAGGCATCTGCCATCAGCACACTTTGTTTGAACGGAACCAATCTGTCTTTTGAACCATGCATGATAAGTATGGGTGCCGGTACTACCTGGGCAACAACATAATTGATCGGGTTGGTAAGCGCAGCAAGTTCTTTGTTTTCAAGAACGTTTTTACCGCCGATCAATTTTCCTTCAGGGCTGTCGGGTCTGATATGATCCATGATGGATGGTTCATAGTTCATCTGGGTAATATCGGTAGGACCGTAAAAATCAACGACAGCATTTACATTTGTATAGAATTCCTTGTAGTCGTCAGTGTCCAATTCCGAATTGTTTTGGGTCAGCCCGACCATAAGTGCGGTATGTCCACCGGATGAATCTCCCCAAACAAAGAGGTTATTTACATCAATATGGAACTTTTCGGCATTTTTTCTCATAAATCGGATAGCGGTCTTGGTATCCTGAAGTTGTGCAGGAAACTGTGCAACAGAAGAAGGTCGATACTCGACCATTGCAATGATGTATCCACGTTTGGCAAATTCAGCCAGTTGTGGAAGATTCATATAGACATTTTGTTTCATCCATGCAGAACCTTGTATATAAACTATACATGGAAGGGGAACATTTACTGACTTAGGTGAAAGGATCTGCAAAGTTAGATCGGTTCCATTTCGGTTTATATAGATTACGTCATTTGCATACGCAACTTGAGAACTACCTGTTGCAATGTTTATGACCCGCATCTGTTCAGAAGAGGCGGTCGATTCTGGAAAATCATTTGAGGTATAGGATTTAGGGGCTATAATTTGTATATCCTGACTCAATGCCTGCCCAATAACAAATAGGCTAATTAGTATAGTGATCGAATTTTTCATCAAATATGTTCCAAATCTATTTTTCCAGTTTAAATGTTACACTAACATTTCCGTTACCCAATGCTACTTCCAACCCATTTGGCTTATCTATTTTTCCGATTTTGGTGTAGCTGTAAGAGGTTGAAAATGTTTTATAAAAAAGCACCAAGGTATTGTTGCCATAGAGCATTAAATCTCCTTTCAGTATAGTTCCCGGATTAGAAGCATTTGTTGGCAAGCTTTCTCCCATATCAGCATATTTTTCATTGTTGTTCAACTCTGTCATAGTGAGCGTTAAAGGCAACCGTTCGATTAAAGTACTTGCCGTTGCATTATTTTGCAATGTAGCTGAAAAAGTAGCTGTGCCTACGGTTATTTTTAGTTTCATTGCGTCTAAATTTTCGGTCTCACTTTGGCGGTTATCCAATTGAATTTTGTTTTCCTGTGTAAATGCAAAAAATTGAAAGCAGAAAAGGCCGATTAAAAGAAAAATCAATGTCTTCATTTTACTTTTCACTACTGAATTGATTTTATGATTTTTGCAGGAGTACCTCCCACAACAACATTGTCGGGAACGTCTTTAGAAACGACCGAACCTGCGGCTACTACCGAGTTTTCGCCAATGGTTACGCCCTGTAAAATGGTTGCGTTTGCACCGATCCAAGCATTCTTTTTAAGGTGAATTTTTCCTGTTGTTAGCATTTGTCTATCCTTTGCCGAAATGGGATGACCCTCAGAAAGCAAACTCACTTTTGGTGCAAGCATCACATTGTCTTCAATGGTTATACCGCCTAAATCCAAAAAGGTGCAGTCAAAATTGATAAATACGTACTTACCTATTTTGGTATTCTTTCCGTAATTTATTTGAAATGGTGGGAAAATGACTGTAGTCGTATCAATTTCAGTTGCTGTTATTTGATTCAATAGTTTTCTGATTTCATCCAAATCCACTTCATTGTTCAATTGCATAAGCAGTTTTCGAGTTTCATTACAAGCATTACCGATTTGGATATAATCTGGGTCGTTGAATGGAATCGTTCTGCCATTCAATAATCTATGAAATATTGTATTTGCTTCCATTTTAAATGTTGCACTTGTTTTGAAGTATAAATTTATGAAAAACATGAATTACATTTGTTGCACTATTCACCTATATAGTATCACATATCACTTATCGTAAATAATCAATGAATGCGAAATAGAGAAGTCACCAACGATCGTTTTGTTGAAATTATCAAACGCAAAAGATTTTCCAAATGACTTTCAAGACAACTGCCATATACATTTGCTTTGTCATCGTAACATTGAATCAAATGAGATGCGCCAAAACACGAATAAGAAGTGCAACACAATATTTGTCATCTAGGATGTGAATGCCAATCAATTCAGCTTTTGGGAGCACCTGTCACATTATAATTAATTGATTTTAATCGTTTCTAAAGTTTAGATAAAACTCCCTTGCCAAATGAATAGGTCAAGGTCAGATTCCACAAGAAGTCTTTTCCATCAATTTCTGTAGATAAAGCCTTGTTTCCCAACACAGAAAGTGAAACCGGAAAATTGGTTCTTCTGAGAGTGAATGCTGCAGCAGCATAAAATCCTTCTTCAGAACCAAATGTTGACAGGTAATATACTTGAGTCGACGCGTCCAGAAAAAGCATTTTGGAAATAATAATGTTACTGAAGTAACCATTGAGCGAGACAAAATGTTGAAGCTTACTTGTACCAATATCATAACCTTGGGCAATCATATACTGAATGCTCACGTTGATATGTTTTGAGATTTCATAACTTGGTATTAATTCTCCAACCAGATAGCGTTCAGTCTTTATGACTTCATTATTGGCAGCATCCAAAATCTTTGCAAAATTTAAGCCCAGATGACCACTGGTCCGCAGTTGAAACTTTCCTTCTGCGAGTAAATTATATCTTAGCCAATAAACTTGGTACCAGGGACGACCCTCTTCTAGGGAAAAAGTAAGCTGTGGCTCAAAACTAAATCGCCCTTTTACTATGGAGAGATCGAATAAGGCAGCAGGTTGCTCTAATGAGAAACTGGGAACAAATGATATTCCGTTGTTCGTAATGCTTGCTGAACCTGAAATATATGTTTTTGGACCCTCTTTAATCTGTGAATGAGCACCTAGACAAGAATAGAGCATCCAAAATAAAAGAATAAATCTCTTCACGATTTAAAAATCTTTTGAGCGAATTCCACTAGATTAACCCGCCATAACGGCCACTCGTGCCCGTAATCTGGGTACTCTATGTAGGTGCTTCTGACCCCTTTTGAGTTCAAATAGTGTTTGAGCTGTCGGTTTACGCCAACAAGCCCGTCTCTCGTACCGACAGCAATCCAGAGCAGCTTGATCTGATCGTTTGATTGAGCAGAGAGGTTTGGCAACAGCAGGGGAAGGCGGGCTTCGAACAAGGGACCAGCGCCTATCATGCCAACTTGCTCAGCTTCTTGTTCTGCAGCATTCTCTTTTGCTGATCCTATAATTGTTCCTTGTGGACGTGCTGGTGTTGTGGCACCAAATTGGGGTCTCAGGCCGGGAGAACCACTATAAGCTTCCTGACCTTCGGACTGTGCTTTTACTTGCGCAGCCTTTTGAAAAGCAACTGCTTCCGCAACTGCCGACTGAATTGCTGATCCTGCGGGCGGAACGGCAAAAGGAATGGTCTCTGCCCAGTTATTGAATGCCCCGCTGAATGTTCCGAACCAGGCGAACATGTTGAGGCTGTTGAGACCACCACAGATGGTTTCTCCGCCACCCATGGACAGGCCGGCAATTGCATGATCCTCTTGTTTGGTTGAAGCATTATAGCGCTTGAATACGATTGGCATCACTTCCGTGTTGAGAATGCGAATAAAGTTACCCTGCATCTCCGGGGCATCGATGCCAGCTGCACCGTTAGCTGTTCCGTAGCCTAGGCTGTTGACCATGATCATCGGCACGGCTTTACCTTGATTGATTAAATTGTCGAGGGTGGTGGCTGCACCCTGTTGGATCCATCCTTTAGCATCGTCACCCCAACCATGCTGCAACACCAGCACCGGATAGGATTCGCTACGATGGGCATCATAGTTCGGCGGCAAATATACCCAGAAATCACGGTCATCATTGGTGACAGCGGAGTGGAAGAAGTGCTGTGTGACAGTTCCACGAGGCGTTTCGGGAACTGGAACCCAGGCTTTATCACTGCCGGGAATCACGAAGGAGCTGCGGTTACTGTGAACATAGACCTGTTCAGTGTTTGCTGGATCAACAACGGAGAAACCATCCATCGAAAAAGAATAATGATAAATTCCTGAACTCAGAACTTCAGAAGTATATGACCATACACCGTCATCACCTTTAGTCATTTCTTTTGAAGCACGGGCAAAACGCTCACTTGCCATCCAATCGCCAGAAATTGTAACCCTATTAGCTTCATATGCATTTAAACGAAATG
>JAHENB010000017.1 GCA_024643345.1 Maribacter sp.
GTATTGTAATATAAACTTAAGGGGTTTTCTCCTGGTCCTTGGGCACTGGTGTTTGTATAACCTGCGACACCGGCCACCAAATCAGCGGAAGTAACCACACCTCCAACCACATGGTTGAGCAATATTTGGGAAAGGACGGCAGTGTTTACATTACCCAATGGGGTATCCCCTAAGAAGGTTCCAAAAGCCTCATTATCCGGTGCTAGGACAGTAAAGGGCCCATCGCCGCTTAATACTCCTATCAAATCTCCATCGGCGGCACCCAATGCTGTGGCCAGGTTATCGAAAGAGCGATTATTTGCTGCATGCTGAAGAATCGAGGGAATTGGAATAACCGCATCCACGATATGAATGGTTCCGTTGGAAGCGTCAATATCGGCTCCTGTAACGGTAGAGACATTATTAAAGCGCACGCCATTCTCTGTATTGAAATAAATACTGATTTTGTTTCCACCTGCTCCGGTAGCGTTTGTACTGGTATAACCAGATCCTAAACCGCTAAGATCTACGGAAGTCAAATCGGCTGAAATAACGTGGTTTAAAAGAATCTCGGCCAAAACATCACTGGGGACATCTTCCAAGGACGAGAAATTATTTTGAGCTAAAAATGCTGTAAACGCGGCATTGGTGGGTGCCAAAACGGTAAAAGGACCATCTCCCTGGAGTACGTTCACCAGGTCACCGTCAGCCGCCTGAAGTGCAGAAACCAAAATAGTTAATTCTGGAGTTCCCAAGGCAATTTCAACGATATTTTGAGCGGGGGGCGCGATTACGGGCCCGCTTCCATTATCGTCATTGGAACAGGATATCGCAACAAGGGCGAAGACACCGACCGCTCCTTTCTTTAAAAAATTAAAAGACTTTTTCATAGATCAATATTTGTGATTAAAATTATAATGTTTAACAAATGTATATTTTAACTAAACAAAAAAAAGCTATTTATAAAATGATTAACACACATAGATTTTAGAAAAAACACTGCATTATTGACTTTAAGTGCCCATATATGAATGAATGATTCAAAATTCGGAAACACTAATGTTTATATATTATTATTAAAAGTTTAACAAGAATTAATTCTATAAATGACCATTTATTTGATAGGGGTTAACTTACGGATGTCTGTTTTTGGAATCGCCCTGCGGACTTGTTTAGCATCTCAGGAATTGTAATTCATTAAAAATCAAATTCTTTAAGAAAATCTAAAATTTTAAACGATCAAAAAAGAAAGGCTGCCGATTATGGCAGCCTTTTGAGATCATAAAGTAAAAAGTAAAAAGTAAAAGGTCTTAATTATTGGTATCGGGAAGTAATACTTGATCGGCCAATACATGGATCAGGCCGTTCGATGCCTGTATGTCGACAAACACAACGAGCGCCCCGGTATTTCCAGATCCGTCGGTAATTTCAAGATTTCCGTTTACCCTGTTCAGCGTAATGGCGTCCCCTTCGAGGGTGGTCACCATTTGCCCGGAACTGATATCCTCGGAACGGATGTTGCCGTTCAATACATGGTGCGCGATTACAGCGGCCAGTAAGTTTTCATCGATATCCCCGATTGAATTCCAGGCCGGATCTGTGGCCAATAAATTATCAAACGCCAGATTGGTCGGTGCAAAAACGGTGAATGGTCCGCCATCCTTAACCCCTTCAGGAATATCGGAAATAGGGGCGATGATATCCAAAGCGGTCTTTAGGTCTTCAAAATTGTCATCGATCGAGATAAAGGTATCCAAGGTAGGTAAAGCGATTACGGCATCAACGATATGTATGATGCCATTGGAGGCCAATACATCCCCTTGGGTCACTGCCGAAGCCCCGTTGAACACAATGCCATTGGTGGCATCGAAATATAAAGCTACCTTGGTGTCTGCAGTTGGGCCTTCGGCAAAGGTTTCCAAATAATTCTTTTGGAGATTGGTTAAAATATCACTGTCCACCAAACCCAAAACCACATGGTTTAACAAAATTTGCTTAAGGGTTTCCACGGGTACGGACTCCAAATTGGCAAACCCGGCCTGGGACAGAAAATTATTGAAGGCGGTATTGGTCGGGGCCAAAACTGTATAATTGCCCGAAGCCGTCAAAGTGGAGGTTAAATTTGCCCGTTCCAAAGCGGCAATTAAATTTGAAAGTTCGGCGAAATTTGATGCCACTTCCACGATGTTGCTCTCCGGTCTGACTATGGTATTTTCATCCTCTAAATTACAGGAGACCAGACTGGTCAATACAAGGATGACAATTAAAAAAACACTGCTGTAATAACGATTTATCATGGTATTCATTTTTTCAATTTTGGTTAAAAGTGCGATAAAAATCAATGGAAAATAACCGGCGAAAGGTTTTTTAAGAAAACTTTAAAGGGAACCCAGACCATCTTTTTAACTTTTCAACATACTCCTTTTCAACCTTAACCCTTATTAGATGACAAAATGGGGTTAGGGTTGCTTTTAGGGGTCGAAACCGTTCGTAATATATGCCAAAATTCTATTTCGAACTTGTTAAATGGGCGGCGGCAACGCGCAAATTTTGTAATTTTGCACCTTATTCAATGTCATGGGAAAAAAAGTGGTGGTAGGACTTTCTGGGGGTGTTGATTCCAGCGTGGCCGCTTATTTACTTAAAGAGCAGGGTTATGAGGTGATCGGACTTTTTATGAAGAATTGGCACGACGATTCGGTGACCATTTCGGAGGAATGCCCTTGGTTGGAGGATAGCAATGACGCCCTAATCGTAGCCGATAAGTTGGGTATTCCTTTCCAAACCATTGATTTGAGCGTGCAATACAAAGAACGTATCGTTGATTATATGTTCAGGGAATATGAGTTGGGCCGCACTCCCAACCCTGATGTGTTGTGCAATCGCGAAATCAAGTTCGATGTTTTTCTTAAGATTGCCATGCAATTGGGTGCCGATTATGTGGCAACGGGCCATTATTGTAGAAAGGATGTCATCAAAAATGCCGATGGAAGTGTTTCCTATCGATTGCTTTCGGGTGTTGATGGAAACAAAGATCAGTCCTATTTTCTCTGTCAGCTCTCCCAAGAACAGCTGGCCAAAACCCTCTTCCCGATCGGTGAACTGACAAAACCGGAAGTTAGGCAGATCGCCGCCCAGAACAAATTGCTGACCGCGGACAAAAAAGACTCGCAAGGCCTATGCTTTATTGGAAAGGTTCGCCTGCCCGAATTTCTACAGCAACAATTGAAGCCAAAAAAAGGGGTTATTGTGGAGGTGCCTGCAGACCTGCGACAATTGCACCAACAGGCACCTGTATTTGCCAATAAGGTTGAAGAGCTCGAATTTTATTCCACAAAACCTACCTATCAGTTGGAAGATGGGAAGGTGGTCGGAGAACACAGTGGTGCACATTTCTTTACCAAAGGGCAACGAAAAGGTTTGGACGTGGGCGGTACCAAGGAGCCTTTGTTCGTCATTGAAACCGATGTAGATCAAAACGTAATTTATACCGGACAGGGCAAATCGCATCCCGGATTGTTAAGAAGAACACTTTTCGTTAAAGATCAGGAGCTGCATTGGATTCGCCCTGAGTTGGCCTTGAAATTGGATGGCTCGATGGAAGTGATGGCCCGCATCCGTTACCGGCAACCTCTGGCGAAAGCCACCCTGTATAAGGTAGATGGTGGTTTGTACGTCGATTTCGAGGAAATGCAGATGGCCATCATGGAAGGCCAGTTCGTGGCATGGTATTCCGGGGATGAATTGCTGGGTTCAGGGGTGATTTCCTAAAAACCCAAATATGATCTGCAGCAGCCGATGAATGCCGTGAACGAGATGCCGTTTCATACCGTGATTCCCATTGCGACAAAAATAAATAGCCAGGTCATGATCACACGAATTACCAAACTTTTTGATATTGAATACCCAATTGTTCAAGCCGGGATGGTTTGGGCGAGTGGCTGGCGATTGGCCGCTGCAGTTTCCAATGCCGGTGCGCTAGGGCTTTTGGGTGCCGGTTCTATGCGCCCAGAGGTGTTGCGGGAACATATCAAAAAATGCCAGGAGGCGACTGAAAATCCTTTTGGGGTCAATGTGCCCATGTTATATCCGGATATCGAAAAGATCATGGACATCATTGTGGAAATGGGCGTAAAAATTGTGTTTACCTCGGCCGGAAACCCAACAACCTATACTACTTTTCTTAAATCAAGGGGAATCACGGTCGTGCACGTGGTCAGTAGTGTAAAATTTGCCCTAAAAGCCCAGGAAGCTGGGGTTGATGCGGTGGTCGCGGAAGGTTTTGAGGCAGGGGGGCATAATGGTAGAAATGAGACCACCACCATGGTTTTGGTTCCTGCCGTAAAGGAAAATATCACCATTCCCTTGATCGCGGCCGGTGGGATAGGTACGGGTCGCGCCATGCTAGCGGCCATGGTTTTGGGGGCGGACGGCGTTCAGGTGGGAAGCAGGTTCGTCGCTACCCACGAGGCTTCTTCCCATGAACTTTTTAAACAAAGTGTGGTTGACGCAGAAGAGGGAGATACCCAGCTCACCTTAAAGGAACTGGCACCGGTTCGCTTGATCAAGAACAAATTCTATGAGGCCGTTCAGGCGGCATATGAAAAAGGTGCATCAAAAGCCGAACTCAAAGAACTATTGGGCCGTGCAAGGGCCAAGCTTGGCATGTTCGAAGGAAATCTCGATGAGGGTGAATTGGAAATTGGCCAAGTCTCCGCCTTGATACATGACATACGGCCCGCACAACAACTGGTCAAAGACCTCATGCAGGAATTTGAAAGGGCACGGGCAGAAGTGGCCACCCTTTGATGGGGTCAAAAAGGAGGGAATCCCCATATTCTTTGGTGACGTTTTGGGGCCAATTGGTTATATTGTAGACCAATTATAACAATCAATTTTCAACGGATAACATTATGGCAAATTTAAATGTCAAGGCAGTTCAGCAAAATACGTACGATGCCATTGTCATCGGCTCAGGAATCAGCGGAGGCTGGGCGGCCAAAGAACTTTGTGAGAAAGGTTTAAAAACATTGGTGCTTGAAAGGGGGAGAATGGTGAAGCATGTAGAAGATTACCCTACCATGAACAAAGAGACTTGGGATCACGAATTGCGGGGGGCGTTGACCAATGAAGATCAAAAAATTCACCGGGTCGTGAACGATATCGGGTTTGGCGGGGAAGACAATAAGCACTTTTATGCCAATGATATAGAAAATCCCTATACCGAAGTAAAACCTTTTATTTGGATACGCGGCCATCAAGTAGGGGGTAAGTCCATCATGTGGGGCAAACAATGCTATCGTTGGAGCGATCTCGATTTCGAGGCAAATGCCAAGGATGGTCATGGTGTAGATTGGCCCATACGCTACAAAGACATCGCTCCCTGGTACGAGTATGTGGAAAAGTTTGCCGGCATCAGTGGCGCACCCCTTGGATTGCCCCACTTGCCCGACAGTCATTTCCTGCCCCCCATGGAATTGAACTGTGTTGAGCGTCACGCTAAAGAACAAATAGAATCGAATTTTGAGGATAGGCATATGATCATAGGCCGTGTGGCCCATTTGACCGAACCCTTGAACGGTAGGGGCCAGTGCCAATACCGGAACCGTTGTTCACGGGGTTGTCCCTATGGGGCATATTTCAGCAGTAATGCGGTTACCCTTCCGGCTGCCGAAGCTACAGGTAATATGACCATTAGGCCCTTCAGTATGGTGAGTTCGCTCATCTATGATGATAAAAAGGAGAAGGCGACCGGAGTTCGGGTCGTTGATACCGAAACCATGGAGGAAATGGAGTTTTATGCAAAAGTTATATTTTGCAACGGTTCTACTTTGGGCACAACTTCGATCTTAATGAATTCCATTTCAGATCGATTTCCAAACGGATTTGGTAATGATAGCGGCGAACTGGGCCATAATTTAATGGATCATACCTATAAAGTTGGGGCCATGGGTAGTATCGACGGTTTTGATGATAAATACTATTCGGGCAGAAGGCCCAACGGAATCTATATTCCTCGTTATGTAAACCTTGACGAAAAGACCAAAACGGATGCCTTTGTCCGTGGATTTGGATTCCAAGGCGGTGCGGGGCGTTCCAATTGGGGCTCAGGCGTCAATTCAGAAGATTTTGGCGGTGAATTCAAGGAAAAATTATTTAAACCGGGCCCATGGGGCTTCTTCATTACCGGATTTGCCGAATGTTTGCCCTATCACGAAAACCAAGTGGCCCTCAACCATGAGGTTACAGATAAATGGGGCTTGCCCACCTTGAACATAGACTGTGAGTTTAAAGAGAATGAACTGGCGATGAACAGGCAAATCAAGACCGATGCCCAGGAAATGTTGGAGAAAGCAGGCTTTAAGGATATTCTGGCTTTCGACAACCAGAGTCCACCGGGGCACGGTATCCATGAGATGGGGACGGCAAGAATGGGCAGGGATCCCAAATCTTCAGTCTTGAACGGTTTCAATCAGGTGCATGCGGCCAAAAATGTTTTTGTGACCGACGGGGCCTGCATGACCTCTTCGTCTTGCGTGAACCCTTCTTTGACCTATATGGCGCTTACCGCAAGGGCAGCCAACCACGCCGTAGAAGAATTAAAAAAGCAAAATATATAGTTATGGAACGGAGAAAGGCCATTAAAAATACCGCATTGTTCATTGGTGCCACACTTTCGAGTTCGGCCCTCGGCGGTTTATTGCAATCATGCCAACGACAGGACCGGTTATCATGGGTCCCCTTATTTTTCAGGGAAGATCAGGCCTTGGTGGTCTCGGAACTGGCAGAAACCATCTTGCCCAAGACAGAAACACCAGGGGCAAAGGATTTGAAGGTCGATATTTTTGTCGATTTGATGTTCAAAAAATATCTCGGCCCCGAAGATCAGGAACATGTGATGAAAGGGTATGATCAATTTGTCATCGTTTGTGATGAACTATATGGCAAGACCTATGTTGATATGGATTCGTCTGAACGGGCCATGGTGATCGAACGTATGGAAAAAGATTCCAATAGGTTCAATCCGAGTATCTGGGGAAGCCCCCTCGGGAAGCAGCAGCCACTCGACTTTTACAGGAGGGTCAAACAGTTTACGCTTATGGGCTATTATACTTCGGAGGATATCGGAAAAAATGTGCTGAAGTTCGACCCCATACCCGGCGCCTACCATGGTTGTATCCCCTATACAGGGGACAATGCCTGGACCATCTAGGGATACAGTAGTTTCCCACCTTTGAGGAAATTGTGACAAGGGTCGCGAAACCCCAAACCGGTCAATTGTACCATCAAAACAAATGGCCACAAAAGAAAATCTTTTATGGCCATAATCGTTGGTTATGGTACTGAATTGAAGCGTTAGTTCATTGCCTGCTGGTCTTCCTTGAGACTTGAGAGGTATTCTATAAGATCTCTAAGTTCCCGTTTGGATATCATCAAGCCCATTGCGGGCATCGCCGAGGGCATGTTCTCCCTTTTTTGGATACGGGATGCAGCAATTTCCATAGGTTCGGCATCGGAAGTCCGTATCAACAAAGCCTCCTTGCTTTCCTCTTCCAGGATACCGGTCACTTTTTGGCCATCTTTAAGGGTAATTACCACGCTTCCGTATCCTGGGGCCAAACGAGCTCCAGGTTCGATCAAGGATTCCAAAATTTGCTCCCGGGTCAAGATCTTTCCAATATTATCCAATGGCGGGCCCACTTTTCCGCCCGAGCCACCGACCGCATGGCAGCGGACGCATTGGGCCGTGGGATTATTGGTAAAGACGCTCCTGCCCTGCCACCAACGGCCACCATAGAGGGTCTCTTGGTAGGCGTCAACGGTATGTCCGCCACTTTTTAGCTGGCCCAGCTGGGCAATAAGGTCCTCAGATTTAGAAGCCTCTACCGCTTCTATCAAGTCCAGCATTACGTTCGGTGAAAGTTGGTTTTGTTTGCCTTTTTGAATGAGGTTTTTTAAGATGGGTTCGCTCTTCGAAAGGGGCATTTCGCCCAAGACGCCCAGCATACGTTGTTGTTCCCCTCCAGAACCTGTTTTGAAAAAGGCATCGACAAGGATGGGCAGTTGCGCCTCGGGAATTTCCAATTTACCGAGCAGTCCCACGGCGGTTTCCCTTACTTCTTGTGATGGATCGCGCATGCCCAGGTTAAGGGCATCATCGATATTTTCTTTCTCCAGTACCCCCAATGCTTCCAACATGGACGCCCTTACCGCCGGATTCCCATTTTTTCGAAGGATCTCTAAAAGGTCCTTGTTATGGTTGTCGATTCCCAAGGCGGCTAATGTCTTCGATACCCCGATCAGCAGGTCGGGATCGTTTTCCTTTAGGAATAGTGGAATTTCCTGTTCCATTTTCGATTTGATCAAAGCCGAATCCCTGCGAACTTCTCCCCTGAATCGCCCATCGACCCGATCGAGAACGGATGGGTTAGCCCAGTTGGCCAGGGTGGCCAAGGCTTCCCCCCTCAGGGTATTGGGCACATTGGTGTTTTTGGAGAAAGCGATCAGGTTATCTAGTTCTTGATCTCCTCCCACGCGAAGGGCCGCATTGATGGCTCGGCGCAGCAGGGGTTCTGAAGTCAGATTTCCAGCTGCCAACATACTGGCAAGGGCGGGCATCGCTTCTGGAATGGACCAGTCATCGTTGATGGCCCTTGCGGCTTCCGCGACGATATATTCGTCATGATCTTGTAAAAAAAGCGCCACCTCAGGATGTTGCAAGCGTCTTAAGACCAGAACGGCCGCCAAACGAAGACTTCTGTTGGAATCATTTGCCAAGGCGATTATCGGTTCCGAATCACCGATCCGCGATAAAGCCAAAACCGCGGCATGCCTTAGATAATTGTCTTCGTCGTTATTGGCGGCCAACATATCCAACAGCGGTCGGATTGCAGGTTCATAGGCCATGCGGCCCAATGCCTGTGCGGCAAAGAATTTTATACGGTCGTTTTCATCCTGCAGCAGGGGTACTAACTTTTGGGCTGCCTTTCCATATTTCACATCACCGATCACCTTGATGGCCTGGGCCACGATTTCGGGATCTTCATCTTGCAACAATTCCTCCAGTGGTTCCGCTTTATCAATATCGTCAGCGGCAATTTGCCCTATGCCCCATATGGCATGGATCCTTGCAAATTGGTTATTTTCTTCCTCCAGTACTTTCTTCAAGGCCCGATAGCCCCAAAAGGTTCGGGTGGCCAGCTCGAATTGTGCTTTTTTACGAATGCGCATATCCGGGTAGCCCAACAAGGCAACCAACTCATCGTTGCTTTGGTCCCCATAATCGAGCGTCATCAATTGCTTGGTTTTTTGTCTTTCGGTTTCCAGATCATTTTTATTGGGGGTTACGTCGAGTTTCCAGACACGGCCATAATTTTTGGTTCCCCAACCGTTCACCCAATCGGCAAGGTACAATGCCCCATCGGGGCCAAATTGAATACCGGTGGGAAGTACCCCGCTCAACACGTCCACCTCATTATCCAATTCGAACGAGGCCCCTTTGGACCTTAAGCCAAACGACCATATGTGCGACCTTGAAGGGTCTCCCACAAATTCGACCAAAAAGAATTTGTCGACCCATTCCGTGCCCAGGGCAGTTCCCGGATTATAGGCCATGCCCGTTGGGCCGTTATGGTAATTGATAATGGGCGGAATAAAATAAGCGGCTTGGCCCTCCCATCTGGGAACGTACATTTTTTCATCCATCCAAACATTGTAACCGTTGTTCTTGGAATCGGTATACTTGCCATATTGCCAGTTCGACCGCCAACCGGCATCCGATCCTTCGACGATATGTACCAAACGCTCACTTTCTCCTGCATGGTCCCCGTCGTTGTCGGAAGAAATGATGTTCCCATAGGCATCAAAGACAAATTCATGGGTGTTCCGCAAGCCCTTGGCAAAAACCTCAAAATTACTGCCATCGGGATTGCATCGAACGATTATGCCCTGGTTGGGGTATTTGTGGTTGGTGCCGTCAAGGGTGGTAAGGTTGGCGCCAATATCGCCTATGCCCCAATAGATCTTGCCATCAGGGCCCTCTATGGCGCCCGACATCCCATGGCCGCCGAAACCGATATGTACGGCAAAACCATGTGCAATTGAGGTTTTTTCATCGAGCACCCCATCCCCATTGGTGTCCCATAGCCGCCACATATCGGGGCCTACGCCAACAAAAACATCTTCTTTACGCACCAAAAGTGCCCCGGCGACATCGGTCACCTCTTCGTTGAAATCTTCCAGTATTCGTGTGGAAATATCGGCCATCCCATCTTTATTGGTATCCTCCAATTTCCAAACTTCGTCTTTCTCCACGGTCAGATCGTGCCAATCGTGAATGCTGTCGTGATTCAGATCGGGAAGCCATGCGTTCTCCTCGCTCAATTCAGGGGCAAAAGTGGTCCTCAAAAAGGCACGTCGGTCTTCCACCGATTGCATGGCGATCGAAGGGGTCATCCATTGGCGATAACCACGAATGTCAAATTCGGAATTTTTGGAACGGTTCGTCCTGGTCAAGTAAATATTACCGGCGTCATCGATTTGCATGGCGATGGGGTCCGGAGCCAGGGAATCTGTTGCCCACAAACTCAGTTCGAGTCCATCTGCAATTTTTGCGGTGATGCGCTCCCGTATTTCCTTTGCCTTGGCAACCCCCAAGGCGGAATCTTCCTGAATGGCCAATGGGATTTCCATAGGTTTGTTGGGTTTGTTGTCACAGGCAAGAACAGCCATGAGAACCAGAAACGAGGAGAGGCAATATCTAACTATGGAAATTGGTTTCATAAAATGTCAGTTAAAGATTATTTGGCTTGGCCATCAATTTGTTGAACAATGGTTTCGGATCTTTGTACTTCATCATTATTGACAAAGAGTTCCACCGTCCCTAACATGGAACTGGCAAAACCGGCCAATCGGGCCGATTCGGCTTCATCTTTGATTACGGCTTCAATGCCCTGTTCATGCAGGGCCTCTACGATTCTTTTGGCCAAAAGGGAATTCCCCGTAAATATCTTGGTATAGTCGGTGTGCATGATTTATCAATTATAAAAGTTTGTCAATCTCTAGAATATGTGCGTTGAAACGCTTTAGCGTTTCGGTCAAAACCGCGATTTGTTCCTGGGCCTCCTTCCAATCTTTTTGTTCTATCGCCTCACGTACCCCGGGCAAGGTCTTTACGCCGTATCCAGTATAAAATCCTGGGGCATAGATCTGATGTTTGTACCATGGGCGCCGGGGCAATCCCACCGATGAGGTCAATACCTGTTCTGCGGACCTCAATTTTTGGTTGATCTTGTTGCGTTGCTCGAGGGTCAGTTTGGAAACATCGGCTGCACCGAATTTTTCGGTGCTCGATTTTAGGGCGACCATTTCGTTCTGTAAAGGGGTAAAATCCAAATAGGGAATCTCTTCCTTTTTAGCTGGTTTTTTAAAGGGCAGGGTAGGATCTGCCGCCAATTCAAACACGTTTTTATCTACCATTTGGTTATGTTTTGCAACTTCTTCCCGCATTTGGTCACATGACTTCATTATTTCGTCAAGATAACCGGAAACGGTATTGTGCCATTGTTCGAACTCGAAAGGGAGCAGGTCGGCATTGGCCAAACGCAAAGTAATTCTGCCGGCCGTATTTGCCAGTGCCACCCCATAGGCAAATTCCGGGTCTTTAAATCTTTTATAATGGGGGTAGGTATCATAAATCGTATGGTATTCCCCCCCGGAACTTTCCCCATCATAGCCCAAATTCAAAGAAGCGATACCCGCATGTTGTATAAAGGGTGTGTAATCGGAACCGGATCCCAATGCCGAAATCGAGAATTCTCCCTTGCCCCCTTTGACCATATCAAAGGCATTGCTTCGCTCTTTGACCGAAACGCCGCGCTGAGGATCGGTCACCGCATCGGCTACCTCCCCGACCATTTTCTGCAGGGTATGCGAACCGCCCACTTCCAGGAAGCCGCGACCGTTGCCATCGGTATTGATGTATGCGACCACTTTTTGCTGCAATTCGGCTTGATGGTCTTCGACCCATTCAGTAGATCCGATCAGACCTGGTTCCTCGGCATCCCAGGCGCAATAGATCAGGGTGCGTTTGGGCCTGTCTCCCTTTTTGGCGAGTTCGCCAATGGCCCTTGCCTCCTCCATAAGGGCCACCATGCCGCTGATGGGGTCATTGGCGCCATGTACCCATGCATCATGGTGGTTGCCCCGCATCACCCATTGATCCGGGAATTCGGTTCCTTTCATGGTAGCAATCACGTTGTGGGCCGGCGTCAGTTTCCAATCGAACGCCAACTTCAAATGCACTTTGGCCGGACCGGGACCAATGTGGTAGGTAATGGGAAGTCCCCCTCGCCATGATTCAGGGGCCATGGTGCCATCCAGGGCTTCCAATAAGGGTTGGGCATCTTCATAGGATATGGGCAATACCGGTATTTTTGTGATGGTGGGTGCGTCTTTACGATCCAATCGTTTCGCATCTATTGTGGCGGCATATCCGGGGGTGAGCACATCTCCGGGATAAGTGGGCATATCCATGACGGAGCCCCGTTGAACTCCCGTCTTGTTTTTAAAGGCCCCTTTGGGATAAACATCACCCGCGACATAACCATCATCTTGTGGATCTGAATATATGATGCAGCCAATGGCCCCTTTTTCTGCAGCTAGTTTCGGCTTGATGCCGCGCCATGAGCCTTGATATTTTGCAATGACGATCTTACCCTTGACCTCTACGCCCAATTTTTCGAGTTCCTCATAATCCTTGGGAATGCCATAATTTACAAAGACCAATTCGGCGGTCACGTCGCCATCGGTGGAAAAGGCATTGTAACTGGGCAACAAAGCATCACCTTGTTGGGTAAATTCATCCCCTTCTACCGGTACGGCGTTAAGTTTGGCTTGGTAGGCAGTGGGTGCGGTCAATTCCAATAAACGTACCGTTGGATAAGGAAATAGAACCTGATAGGTTTCTATTCTGGTGTCATATCCCCATGATTTAAATTGTTTTTCGATCCATTCGGCATTTTCAAGACCATATTTAGTGCCGACCCAATGGGGTTCCGCCGACATTTTTTGCATCCATTGGTCAAGATTTTTGGCATTCAGTTTGGCTTCGTACGCTTTTTCTAATGTGAATTGCTTTTTGGTGTTCTCCTGGGTAAATCCGGTAATCGTATTTTGGGCGGTGCAAACAAAAAAGGAAATGGAAAAAACGAAACAAAGAAGGTATTTATGCATGGTGGTATATTTTGTGATGAAAGTTAAGTTATTTTAAGGGTATAAACCAAGCTGATCAAGGCATTTTGCCGGGTTCATGAAAACCCATTGATGCATCGTCCAGAACCAATATCCAATCCTGGCCTTTCCCGGAGGTGGGCGGGACGATCGTGATCTGATCGGTCTTCGCTATGGTCGGCCCTGTAAAGGCGTTGCCGGTTCTTGGGTCGTACCACCAGCTGTTCAGGGTATTTCCCTTGAGGGGGCTTAAATCAAGGCGACAGGTCTTCCCCTTAGGAAAATATATGAAGGCATAGGTCCCTTCACTGTCTCTGGTGGCGATAATGAAATCATCATCCTCTTCTTGCACATCCAAAACCATCGCCTGATCTGGAACTCGGGTCAAAAAAGGCCTTGAAAGCATCAAATGTTTGAGATGCTTTACCTGATTGGCCATAGGAAGTTCCAAAGCCTGCTGCCAAGGACGCAAAGGACCGTTGATCCCTTCCCCATCCAAGGTATGCATTTGCCATACGTCATGGCAACCATAGGTTTGGCCAAAAGCACCAGCAAATACATTCCAGTACATAATGCGACGGATGTCGTCGGGAATACTGTAACCCAATTCCCTGGCATTGAAACAATTGGGATGATCTTCATAAAGTGGTTCGCCATCCAGCACGGGTTTGGTCGGATTTAAGTCATAATCGTGCATGATGAATTTATAGGTACCCTGATTGGCACAATGTCCGGTTTGGTGCATATTGAAATCTAGCCAAGGTTCATTATGGAACCAGGTGGATGATCCACCAGGGAGGTTGGGCTGGGGGTGATAACCCATTAAAGTGGTCCCATAACCACCGGCCGCTGCCACGATACCTTCTGCCATTTGGTTCCATACCGTTATATCTGCGCTGCCCACCCTGGGATTGCGGTCCCCTCCAATGATCCAAATGATATTGTCATGCTCTTTGTATCGGTTGCCGATCCATTGGCCATAGGCCCGTGCGTTGTCGGGTGTAAAGATTTCAGGACCAGTACCCCAGCTGTTCTTGAATACTTTGTCGCCCCAACTGGGTAAGAGCGCAATATACATGCTCAGGGAATCGGCAGTGTCAATAATGGCATCTACATATTCAAAATACCTCGGGTTGGGGGTCGTAGGATCATTATTCAATAAGGGCTTTTCCCCATATCTATTGGGCGTGTTCAACCCGTCCAATTCTGCCAGTGCCACTGCCTGGATTACATTAAACCCCTGTTCTTTTCTTTTTTCAAGATACATTTTGGCCTGTTGTAAATCGGTTCTATGGAACAACTCCCAAGCCGTATCGGCCAGCCAAAAAAATGGTTTTCCGTCTTCGGTCACCAAATAACGATGGTTGTCGCTTACCCTGAGTTTTTGAGTCTGGGCCGTGCCTATGGCTGAGCAAAATAACAGGAGATAAAGCGTTCTCATGGTTGATTGGTTATAGAAGATTGAAAATACAGAAAATTTCTTAGAATCTGGCCTATTTGCTACACCGTGCACTGCTCCCAGGACAATCATTGGTGAAGGAATACAACTTAGGAGATCTTTCCTCGTTTCCTGCCATTGGTGCCACAAATCCCGCCGATACCTCCAAAGCTACCTTCAATGAATCCTATTCACAATATTTTAAAATGGTTTTACCGATTGGTCGCTTTCCATTGAAGGCAGCACGGAAAGACCGGGACCCTAGTCGTTTTCCGATCTCCAAAAATTTCCGGCACATACACATATCACCCGCCATACTTGTGAAAGGGTTATACGGCCATAGTACAGTGGACCGGGGTTCCCTTGCATACTAACTTACAAAGTGTGGTTATAATGCCTAATGCTCGCTTCGTGAACTTCTACTCTTTTGATGGTTGGGAAAACAGTATAGATTTGTTGGATGCCTTCCGCACCAGACGATATTGACCTATGGTATGAATGGCAGTGATTTGCCAATAACCCATAGGGCTCCGGTATGGCTTAGGGTAGAGCACCAAATTGGCTATAAGTACAGGAAATACCTGCAGCGCATCGTCGTTTCCGATGAATTTGTAGATGCTGGCGACACTGGATGGGCCTGGTATGTCGGCATTTAATCGAGCAATGGTAATATGCCGCCCGTTGAACTTTGCAAAGATTGATTACAAATGGTAACCAAATATGCACTATGATTTTGGAATTTGGTTTTTTGGTTGCTTGATCCTGGTCTGGACCGGTTCTCCATAGAGGTCGAAGTCGGAGGCATCGGTAATTTTGATATCGAAGAATTCCCCTTGTTTTAAATAATGCTCATTGGCATCGATCAGTACTTCGTTATCAACATCAGGCGAGTCGTATTCGGTTCTTCCCACAAAATGGTTCCCTTCCTTCCTATCGATAATGCAGCGAAAGGTCTTTCCAATCTTTTCCTGGTTGAGTTCCCAGGAAATCTGAGACTGAAGCTCCATGATCTCATTGGCCCGTGTCTGTTTTACATCTTCTGGGACATCATCGTCCAATAAATAGGCATGGGTATTTTCCTCATGGCTATAGGTAAAACAGCCAAGGCGTTCAAAACGCATGGTTTCGACCCATTTTTTCAAGGTTTGAAAGTCGGTTTCGGTCTCTCCCGGATAACCCACGATCAAAGTGGTTCGAATGGCCATATCCGGTACGGTTGTCCTGAAATCGTGCAAGAGCTGTGTGGTTTTGGCCTGGGTAGTCCCACGGCGCATACTTTTCAAAATATGGTCGGAAATATGCTGCAAGGGAATATCGATATAATTACATATTTTAGGTTCCCGTTTCATCACCTCCAACACATCCATGGGGAAACCTGTAGGGAACGCATAATGAAGCCGTATCCATTCAATGCCTTCTACCTGCACCAACCGCTGCAACAGTTCCGCCAAATTTCTCTTTTTGTAAAGATCGAGGCCGTAATAGGTTAGGTCCTGTGCGATCAATATCAGTTCCTTTACCCCTTTGGCGGCAAGCTTTTCAGATTCAATGACCAGTTCGTCGATGGGTTTGCTGCTGTGCTTGCCCCTCATGATCGGTATGGCACAGAACGAACAGGGCCTGTCGCAACCTTCAGCAATCTTTAAATACGCATAGTTTTTTGGGGTGGTGGTGAGCCGTTCGCCAATAAGTTCATGCTTGTAATCGGCCTCCAGGGCTTTCAACAAGTTCGGCAATTCACTAGTGCCAAAATATTCGTCAACATTGGGTATTTCCTTTTGCAGATCGGGCTTGTATCGCTCGCTAAGACATCCGGTCACAAATACTTTATCGACTTTCCCGGCCTCTTTTTGTGCCACATATTCCAAGATGGTGTTCACACTCTCCTCTTTGGCATTGGCGATAAATCCACAGGTATTGATGACCACGATATTGCCTTCCCCTTCATGCACCACTTCCTTCTGGTTGGCGCGCAATTGCCCCATGAGCACTTCCGAATCGTACACGTTTTTGGAGCACCCCAAGGTGACCACGTTGATTTTGTTCTTTTTGATCGATTTTGTACGCATGTCTTTAAATGAGGCGCAAAAATACGATTTGGAAGGGGAAGAATTTACCTTATTAGGCATTTATTCTCTGAAAGCAACCCTTTAAGGAACCAGATACTCAGATTCCCAACCATAAGATTCCAAGGAATAGCGAACCCTTAAATGGTTCGGCCTTTTTAATTGAAGGTATTCGAACTTGAAGGGCCGAATGGCCAAAGCGCAGAAGTGCTCTTCATCGTGGAGATATTCCACGGCATCCGGATCTGCCAGTTTACTGCCCGGGGCCAAGGAAGTGGTATAGTCTCTCCTTTGTTCAGGTTGTACTTTTTGCCAATACTTGTTGAGAAGCAACTTATCCTTTACGATAAGGGCAATGCCCTCTATCCTGATTTGCAAAAGTTTTTCAGGATGGTAGAACAATAGGCTTACGTTCTTGTTTTCTTTGATGTGGATGATCTTCTTGGATCGTTTGTCGGTAAAAAAGGTCAGTTCCATATCTTCCGTAACAGAACGCAACCGAACCGTGCGAAGCCTAGCCACGCGATCGAGGCCGACGGTGGCCATCGTACAAAATTTGAACGGATGCCCATTATCGGTGGCTCCTTGTTGGAGTTCTGCTTGGATTTCTTGAAAAAATTGATGGGTCATTTGTCAGTTGTTTCAACAACATAAAGGTACGTAAAGGAATTGATGTTCCCGGTCAAAAAACAGGATTTAGCCTATCGGCATATTAATTTATTTCTGTTTTATTTACGATGCGTTTTAATGAATATATGATTATAATATATTGATATATAATAATATACGCTTTAAAAAAGCGCCTACACGGCTTACCCGGCCTTTACGGGAAATAAAAAAAACAAAAAAAGAGGTAGGGTGTTTTCTTTTTCGATTGTTATATAATCAAATTGCTGTGAAAAAGAAATTTTTGAAAATATACTTTGTGTGAAAATTAGTTCATGTGTTTAGGTTGGTTTTTTGATTTTGATGAAAAAGCCTCGATGTAGGGTCGGGGCTTTTTACTTTTCTTCATTTTTTTTCAGGATGTATTCAAAGCCGATATCAATCCACATGATACTCCAATCGCATGGTGATGGAGGCCGTTTTGTTCTTTGAAGCCGTATTATATGCCCCGTCCCAACTGAAGCTTTCACCTGAATTTTGGCCCGTGATCTGAAAAACGCCCATTTGTGCCGACACCAGGTCGCCCAAAGTTCCTCCCGCATTGGCCGCGATTTTCTCGGCCCGAAGTCTGGCATCCTCGGTGGCCTTCGAAATCATTTCGATTTTAAGATCGGCCAAGCCGGTATAGTAGTATCTCGGGGGTGCGGAACTGAATTGTACCCCTTTGTTCAGGAGTTCGGTAATTTCCCTTGAGATTTGCTCGATCATGGGCACATCGGTCGATTCGATCTGAATCGATTGTAGGAGCTGATAGCCTTTAAAGACAGTCCCCACATAGTTGCCGTTATCATATTTATTGTCGACTTTTTCTATGGTCTGTACCGAATTGAAGATGATTTTGCTGGCCTCAATGCCTTTGGAGACCAAATAATCTTTTACGATTTCCTTTTCCCGGTTCAATTCTTCGAAGGCCAGTTTCAATTCGTAATTATTGGCCGAAAAACTGCCCTCCCAAACGATGAGATCGGAGGTAAAGTCCTCGTTCCCCAGGCCGGTCACCGAAATAATATGCGGTGGTTGGGCCCTTTTCACATAGGCGTTTCCCAAAAAATAAGCGGCGATAACAATGGCGAATCCGAAAATGACCGCAGTCAAATGTTTCATATGTTTTCTTTAAAATAATTACGAATAAAAGTACCAAAAAGGACCATTCAAAGGTTAAATGACCAGTACAAACAAACCGATATTTCAATTTTCAATTGAACTGTTCGGGCCGTCGTCCCAAGATCATTGGTGTTGTTGCATTTTAAGGACATTAAAAAGATGGAGGGGAGATCAAGGAGATTTTTCTACGATTCATCTACGCTGCATTATAAAAAACCGGGTCTGCCAACTTAAATGCCAATATGATCCAAGACGACGGTTCGCTCGGTTTTATGGGTATGTTTCAACGCGGAAGTCAACAGATTTGAGGGGCGTAGTTTTTTTTCATGTTTATAAGTTTTGCGTATGTTTTATAAATATAGGGCAAAGAAGCTTTTTGGATTTTTTCATTTTACTATTTTTGCGGATGCTAAACAACGTCCTTATTCTAGACTTTGGTTCCCAGTATACCCAGTTGATCGCAAGACGGGTGCGCGAACTGAACATTTTCTGCGAAATTAAACCCTATAATAAAATACCGGAAGACCTCTCGAGCTATAAAGCCGTCATTCTCTCGGGATCTCCTTTTTCGGTGCGGGCCGATGCGGTATCCCATCCCGATCTTTCGGCAATACGGGGCCATAAACCTGTTTTGGGGGTCTGTTACGGGGCACAGTACCTTGCCCATTTTAACGGGGGCAATGTGGCTTCCTCGAATACCCGGGAATATGGCCGTGCAAAGCTTTCCTATATCAAAAAAGGGGAGCCCTTTTTCAGCGACATAAAGGAAGGCAGCCAAGTTTGGATGAGCCATGCCGATACGATAAACGAATTGCCGAAAAATAGCGTTCTATTAGCAAGCACCCATGATGTGAAATACGCCGCATATAAATTTGAAGGGGAAGATACCTATGGCATCCAATTTCATCCGGAGGTCTACCATACTACCGATGGCAAACAGCTTTTGGAAAACTTTTTGGTCAACATTGCCGGGGTAGCCCAGACCTGGACCCCCGATGCCTTTGCTGACACCACCGTTGCCGAACTCAAGGAAAAAATAGGCAACGATAAGGTAATCCTCGGTCTTTCCGGAGGGGTCGACTCCACCGTTGCCGCCGTACTCTTGCACAAGGCCATCGGCAAACACCTCCATTGTATATTTGTGAACAATGGCCTATTGCGCAAAAACGAATTCCAGGAGGTGCTCGATCAATACGAACATATGGGACTCAATGTAAAGGGGGTCGACGCTTCGGCACGTTTTTTGGATGCTTTGGCTGACGTAAGCGATCCGGAAGAAAAACGCAAGATCATCGGGAGGGTGTTTATTGAGGTATTTGATGATGAGGCACACCGTGTGGAGGATGTAAAATGGTTGGCCCAGGGCACCATTTATCCAGATGTAATCGAATCGGTCTCGGCAACGGGCGGACCTTCGGCGACCATTAAAAGTCACCATAATGTAGGCGGATTGCCAGATTATATGAAATTAAAGGTGGTAGAGCCCTTGAAAATGTTGTTTAAAGATGAAGTGAGAAGGGTAGGGGCCAGCATGGGCATCAATGATGAGCGTTTGGGCAGGCATCCCTTTCCCGGACCTGGTTTGGCGATCAGGATCCTGGGTGACATCACACGTGAAAAGGTCGTCATTTTACAGGAGGTGGATGCGATTTTCATCAATGGATTGAGAGAATGGGGACTTTATGATAAGGTTTGGCAGGCCGGAGCCATACTTTTACCCGTACATAGTGTAGGGGTAATGGGCGATGAACGCACTTATGAGAAATGTGTGGCCTTGCGGGCGGTGGAAAGTACCGATGGAATGACCGCCGACTGGGTGAATTTGCCTTATGCTTTTTTACAAAAAACATCGAACGATATTATCAATAAAGTTCCGGGCGTCAACAGGGTCGTTTATGACATAAGCTCAAAACCCCCGGCAACTATAGAATGGGAATAGTTATGAACGGAATATTGAAAAAATTTGTGGTGCTCTTTTTTTTGGCCATGATCAGTTGGAAGGGCACGGCACAAAAATTCACCTCTCATGCCGTAAAGGCAGGTGAAACCCTTGAAAGTATTGCCAAACGATATAAAGTTACCCCCTACAGTATCCTAAGTTATAATAAAGAGATCAAGTCGGGGCAGACATTGACCCCCAATACCATTTTAGTGATTCCCGATGCCGGGGCTCAAGTGAGTCAAGTTCCTCCCGTCAGTATGAAGCCGGCGCCCAAACCAATGGAGACAGAGGTGAACCAGGAAGAGCCTATCGGGTTTACTTCCCATAGGGTAAGAAGGAAGGAAACCCTTTACAATATTTCGCAGCGTTATATGATCACCGAGGAGGATATTAAAAAGTACAATCGCGATTTGTATTCTGCCCAGTTGAAAAAAGGCACGGTCTTGCGCATCCCTAAGTATAAAAGAATCGACCCAAGGGATCTGCCCGAAAACAACCCGGATGATTATGAGATGTATACGGTAGCGCCCAAAGAAACCCGATGGAGCATTGCCAATAAGTACAGTATTACCATTGACAGTTTACTGGCCCTGAATCCGGAACTCTCAAAAACTTCAGACTATCTAAGGGAAGGCCAGGAATTGAAATTGCCAAAGATTGCAGGAAGTACCTTGGAAGGTCAGGAAACACAGTTGTTCCTCTCCTATACCGTGCCCCCAAAAATGAATTTTTACCAATTGGAAAAAAAGTTCGGTGTAAAAGGTGAGGAAATCGTTCGTTTGAATCCCGAAATATCGCAACGGGGCGGGCTTCAGGAAGGTATGGTATTGCGTATCCCCGAACACAAACACGATATTGGTGAAGTCAATACCGATAACTATCTTTTTTATGTTGTGAAGCCCAAACAGACCGAATTCTCCCTCACCAGAAAATTCGCTCTCAGCTGGAAAGAACTTTTAGACCTGAACCCCGATTTGAAAATGGGACTAAAGGCGGGAATGGTATTAAAGTTGCCCAAAACACAAACGGGGAATTTCGAAGTGCGGAACGCGCTGGTTTTGGACAAGTTCGATCTGCTAGACAGTATCAATCGTGAAAACAAGCCTAAAATATTGGTTTTATTGCCCTTCAGACTCGATAAGTTGAATTTTGTAGATAGTGCTTCGATTGAGAGTACCATCGACCAACGCAATGATATGAAGGCCAGTCTAGGTTTATACTCCGGTGCCCTTATTGCTTTGGATTCGGTTGCTGATCTGGGCATTTCGGTGGAGGTAAAGACCCTGGACAATCAATTGGACCTCACGCAGACAAAAGCACTTTTGGCTAAGGAGAACCTGGCCGAATACCAGGCCATTTTCGGACCTTTGGACAATCCATCACTTAAAGAGGTCGCCAAAAGGGCTTCAAGTGCGCAGATACCCGTAATCGCACCTATTCCTGTGCAAAGCGATATCAGCTTGCCCAATGTGTTTTTTAGTTATACCTCCGACGAAGTCTTACGGCAGCGCATGATGGTTTATATGGATAGCCTGGTCACCGATCAAAACATCATAGTGATTGCCGATGGTAAGAACGATAAGGTGAAACAAATGATCCTTGAACATTTTCCGATGGGCAAGTCGCTGAAATTGATCGAAGAAGAGAAAAATATAGGGTTAGACCTCGAAAAATTTACGGCACTGCTGTCTGCCGAAAAAGAAAATTGGGTGTTTTTGGAGACCGACAACTTTAAAGTCGTCTCTAGTGTCAGTTCCATATTGAATTCAGCGATCAATGAGGATCAAAAAGTAAGGCTGTTTACCACGAATAGAAACAAGGCTTTTGAAAATGACGTTATTTCGGTCTCCCATTTATCGAACCTCCATTTTACTTTTCCGTCGGTTCAGCGCGAAATCGGAAATAATATCTTTGCCAGGCGATACCAGAAGCGTTTCGGGAGTCAGCCCGACCGTTTTGCGGTTCGGGGTTTTGACATTGTCTATGATTTGTTATTGAAACTGGCCTACAAAAACGATCTGTTTTTGATTTCGACAATGATCGGGGAAACTGAATACAATGGCAACAAGTTCAGTTATGAAAAAGATAGGGCATCAGGATTTTTCAACCAATCCTCGTTTATCATTACCTATGAAGACATGCAGATCAAAGAGATAAAAATATAAGAAAATGACCTCAAAAGTAACTTATCTCGGTAATTTAAGGACCAACTCCGAACATCTCCGCTCGGGGGACAGCTTCATTACCGACGCCCCTATTGACAATAACGGACTGGGGGAGGCCTTTTCGCCTACAGATACAGTGGCCACGGGACTCGCGAGTTGTATGCTTACCACTATGGGGATTAAGGCACGAAGCCTTGAAACGGACCTTACCAATGCGACCGCGGAAGTCACCAAACATATGGCGGCTGATCCCAGGCGTATCTCAAAAATCGAAGTTTCGATGAGGCTTCCTTCCGGTATTTCTGAGAAAAACCGTAAGATTTTGGAACATACCGCCAATACCTGCCCGGTAATCTATAGCATCCACCCTAACATCGAAAAAGAAATTTCTTTTCATTGGACGCTATAAAGCCGATAATAATTTTAGTTTACTTTTTATTTGCCTTGTTGGCGCCCTTGCAGGAACCCGACGGTATTCATTGGCGTGCAGATCAACGGCTAGCTTGGAAAGATTTTAAGGGCGATCCTACCAATACGAAGGCAGCGGCCGTTACTTCCAGCGGTATCAGTTATAGCTTTTCTTCCATGGTGAGAGGTGACGAGGTGAAAGTGGATTATGAAGTTGGCGCCTATTTTTATCCCGATAAATCTTGGTACCGTCCTCTGGTTTGTGATTCGGTGACTCTAGGTCATGAACAGCTACATTTCGATATTTCGGAACTATATGGTCGTAAGATGAATAAACGGATGGGAGAGACCCAGTTCACCAAAAATGTAAAAGCGGAAATCAAAAAAATTTACAGTGAAATTACCTCAGAGCTTAACGATTTTCAGAACCGCTATGATGACGAGACCGATTTTTCGCGGAATCGGGATCAACAGTTGCTTTGGAATCAAAAAATCGGAAAGGCACTCGGAACCGAATAAGGACCGTTAATATTCCAAGACCAAAAAATCGGTTTGCAAAGGGTTTAGGGCCTGCATTAACTTGGGAACCAAATCGGGTCCCAGTTCCAAAAAGAGTTCCGAAAAATTCTGGGTACGCTCCTGCAACGATTGGTTGGGGAAAAGTTGTTGCTGTAGTTCGGTGATTCGAACCACATGATCCTCCAATTTTCGTTTCTGTGCCTTCAAAAGCCTTTTTTCGAGTTTGTCCAACCCCTTTTTTTGTTTTACTTCCTGCGCTTTGACCGCACCAAGAAACGAAGGATCGGTTTCCTTTGCGATTTCGTAGAGTTGTTCGAACTGCTCTTCCAAATATTTTTTCTGTGGTGTAAAATCGATATCGATATTCGAAATTTCCCTTATTTTTTTGTTGATAAGACGGTTTCTGTCCAAAAAAAGATCGGCGATGGAAAGCTGCATTTTCTCCAATTTTTCGAACTGTTTTGTCGATACCATCAGAGCCGAATTGCGGAGCATCAAAATAGGGAAGGGCACCTTCATGGCTTCAAACATCGATTTGAGTTCTAGCCAATAAGCGATTTCACCGCCCCCACCGATATAACAGAGATTGGGTAAGATCACTTCCTGATAAAGCGGTCTGGCAATAACATTGGGGGAGAACCGCTCCGGATGTTGTTCGAGTTCGTTCAGTAAGGCTTCCCTGGCAAAGGAAATTTGGGTGTCGTTCACAAAAAATCGGCCATTTTTTTCAACAATTCGCTCTCTAAGGCCCTCTTTCAAATAAAAATAATTGATTTCCCTTGGGTTTACCTGTATGCCATAATTTTCGGAACACTGTTGCAACTGGGTCGCGGTCTCGGTTACTTTTTTATGGGAGAGTTGGTCAACGATATCCATTTTGGCATAAGGAATCAGCAATCTTTTCAGCTCGGGTTCATCTCCATCAATGATGACAAGGCCATAATCGCCAAAAAGGGCGTTGGCCAAAAATCTTGTCGCTTCCGTTAAGGTAGCATGTTTCAAATAAGCCTCCTGAAAGAGGTTTTTCATTGCTTCAGCATGTTTGCCACTGCCCATTTCGTTGCAAAAGGCTTCGTAAACCTCCTGCAATCCGGTGGTAGGCAAACGGCCAACCGCACCTTTTGCGGTGATGTTCCATTGCAATTTTTTTCCTTTTACATTAAAATAGTTGATTTCATCGAAATCATGGTCCTCGGTAGCCATCCAGTATACCGGTACAAAATTGTATTTGGGGTATTCTTTTTTAAGTGCCTGGGTAAGGTTAATGGTTGAGATGATCTTGTATAGAAAGTACAAGGGCCCGGTGAATAGGTTGAGCTGGTGCCCCGTAACCACGGTAAAGGTTATCGGTTCTTTGAGCTGTTTGAGGTTATCGCCCGTTTTTTTGCTGATTGCAGCGCCCTTATATTGACTTTGAAGGGCATCGTAGAGTATCTCCCTATTTGAATTGGGGAAATGAACGGCCTTTTCTTCTATTTGACCCCTAAAGTCTTCCAAACTGAAAAACCGATTGAAATAAGGTTTCAAGCTTTCTTTTCCATCGATATAATCACAGATCAAATCGGAGAAATAACCTGTTTTTTTGAAGGGAATACACGCAACATCCATAGGCATGGTAAATATAAAACGCTTTAGTTATTTCAAGCCCTAAAATTAAGTTAATTACTTTAATCTACCTTTTTGGGATTGCAACGGGGTTTGGGTTTTTTTTATTGCAATTTCATTAGATTTGGCTAAGAAGGGAATACTGCATATGCCATCTTCCCATAAGGTATTTCTTTAGGGATGCCAATGTGAAATTATCATAATTATAATGAAGAGGTCCATTTTTTAGTGCGATTTCCAATGTTAACTTAATATTTTTCTATTGAGATCATTATTATGCTCGTTTTTTGTTCTGATTTCATTTTCATTGCTTGCACAAGAATTGAAATCGCCCTCAGAATTTTTGGGTTATCCCCTGGGGACCCAATTTACCCGTCATCATGAAGTGGTCGATTATTTTCAATATGTGGCCAGTTCCGTGCCCGAACTTGTGCAGCTGCAAGAGTATGGCAAAACCAATGAACGCAGGCCCTTGATGCTTGCTTTTATCTCTTCAGCGGAAAATTTGGGCAAGCTTGAACAAATTCGGCAGGAACATCTTAAGAACACGAATGGGGAAGGGAATCCATCAAAGGCCATCGTATGGTTGAGCTATAATGTACATGGCAATGAAAGCGTAAGCACCGAGGTCTCGATGCAGACCTTATTTGAGCTGTTGACAGTAAAAAAGGAATATTTGGAAGATACCGTTGTAATCATGGATCCTTGCATCAATCCCGATGGCCGGGAACGTTACGTCAATTGGTATAATTCGTATGGGAATGCCCCGAATAATGTAGACCCCAACAGCAAGGAACACCATGAGGGTTGGCTTAGTGGGCGATCTAACCATTATATGTTCGATCTGAACAGGGATTGGGCCTGGCTCACCCAGGTGGAGAGCCAACAAAGAATCAAGGAATACAACAAATGGTTGCCCCATGTGCATGTCGATTTTCATGAACAGAGCGTAGATCGCCCTTATTTCTTTGCCCCTGCGGCAGAACCGTTCCATGAGGTGATTACCGATTTTCAGCGCGAGTTTCAATTGACCATTGGAAAGAACCATGCCAAATATTTCGACGAAAAGGGCTGGTTCTATTTTACCAAAGAGGTTTTTGATATGCTTTATCCCAGCTATGGCGATACCTATCCCACTTACAACGGGGCTATAGGGATGACCTATGAGCAGGGAGGGGGCGGTGTTGCCGGGTTGGGGGTGATTACCTCGACAGGGGATACGCTCACCTTAAAGGATAGGATTGCACACCACCTGACCACAGGACTTTCTACGGTAGAGGTGGTTTCAAAAAATGTGGAAAAATTAAATCAGGAGTTCAAAAATTTCTATAAGAAAAAAGACTTCCGCTACAAGAGCTACGTGATGAACGGGAATCGCGATAAATTGCGGGCACTTACTTCTCTTTTAGATCGTCACCAAATCAAATATGGCAGTGCGATCGAGACTTCGGCGAAGGGGTTAGATTATAAAACGGGAAAAATCAGGACCATGCACATTTCAGAACAAAGCCTGGTCGTATCAACCGACCAGCCCAAAGGAACCTTAGCCACGGTCTTGTTCGAGCCCAATGCAAAATTGAGCGATTCGGTAACCTATGACATTACCGCTTGGTCTCTTCCGTTTGCATACGGACTCGATGCCTTGGCTACAACCAATCTACTGGGTATGGGCGAATGGCCCAATGAGAAGCCCGTGCAAATGGTACTCGATCATAGTGCCTATGCCTTCTTGAGCGGATGGACCAGCATGAACGACGCCCAATTCCTGGCAGCATTGATGTTAGATGGTATCCGGGTGCGCCACACCCTGAAGCCGTTTATGATCGATGGCATGAAGCATGCCACGGGCAGTCTGATCATCACCAAAGCAGATAATAAGAACCACAAAGACTTTTTGGGGGCTTTGGCAAGAATTGCCAAGAATCATGATATCGTGTTGAGGCCTACAACCACGGGCTTCGTTGAGGGCGGGAAAGATTTTGGGTCGAAATCAGTACAAATGATACCCGATATGAAGGTAGCCGTCTTGGCCGGGGAACCCACGTCAACCTTACAATTTGGCGAAATCTGGCACTTTTTTGAGCAGGAGCTGCATTATCCTATAAGCATTATCGATGGCGATTATTTTGATGGAGTTGATCTTGCCGAGTATGATGTATTGATATTGCCCAATGGCCGCAGGTATGACGGGTTTATGGATGGCGACAATTTGGCCTACCTTAAGGAATGGGTCGGCAATGGCGGTAAATTGGTTGCCATGGGGGGCGCTATTAAAGGCATCACAGGTGAGGAGGGTTTCGGACTCAAGGTCCTGAAGGTGGATAAAGACAGCACGGAAAACTTCCAGTCTTATGAAGAGTCGGAAAGGGATCAAATCAAGCGATCCATCAGCGGAGCCATCTTCAAGACGAAAGTCGATTCTACCCATCCATTGGCCTTTGGCTACGGAGACACTTATTTCAGCCTAAAACTCGGGGCAGATGCCTATTCCTATTTGGAGGAGGGAACCGTGGTTTATTTGGAGGAAAACCATGCCCAACCGGTTGCGGGCTTCGCAGGTAGTGAGGCCATAAAGAAAATCGGCAAGACCTTGGTTTTTGGGGTTGAAAACTATAAAGAGGGCACTGTTGTTTATATGGTTGACGATCCCCTGTTCAGGGGTTTTTGGGAAAACGGCAAACTCTTCTTTGCCAATGCACTGTTTCAAGTTGAATAAGGGTCAATACACCATGAACGAAACCATGATGATGCCAAAAATCGCAATGGGCACAACAAAGCTCAGGTAAATAAAGGTGATTATATTTGCCTTTAAAAAGGCGCCGAACCAGTTGCTTCGATAAAAATTGTGAAGTGCCACAATTAAATACACCACAAACGATAGAAAGATCAATACCTCGAACCAAATAGGCAAGGCAATAAACTTGTTCGTAAGAATTAGGATACTGAAAGTGGCGAACAGGAAGGTGAAAAAATAAAAACTGAACACCATATGATGCGCAAAGGTGGCGCGTTTCCAATAGAAGATCTTCAATAAAAAAGCGAACAAAGGCAACATAAAGAACATCGCAATGGGTATCGTATCGTACAAGGCGTTCAATATGCCATCGCCCTTACGTTCATAAAACTTCAACATTTGTGAGTAGAACCTTGTTTTAAAGACTCCGTCATCTTCTTTCAAGCCCATAGCTTTCAGTTTTTCGGCCGGTGACGCATTGATGGCGATTAAAGAATCCAAACTTTTCCGTTTGAAATCGATGAAATCCGATGATAAATTGGGGCCTTGGGGTTCAAGGGCCATAACCGAATCGACGGCTTGCATGTCCTTGCTCGAAATTCCGGTTGCTGAAAGGTTTTCTTTAATTCTTTTTTTGGTCTCCTCAATGGCGATTGAATCTGTATGTATCATTGTGGAGTCGATCTTGAAGTCGGTATTAAATCCTTTTTTAAGTGCTTTTGTGATTTCTGTATCCGCTTCCCTCACATTATAGGAGAAAATAAAAAAGAATATGACAGAGATAAAGAGATAGAACTGGGCCGGGTGCAGGTATTTTAATCTTTTACCATCTACGAAGCGTCTTGCCAAAACACCGGGTTTGAACAAAAGCGGAAAAAAGCTTTTGAAGAAACGTGCATCGATGTCAAAATAATTGCTGATGGTATTGCTGAACAATACTTTGAATGTAAGATTGTCGGCAGTCTCTTGCCCACAATAAGGACAATAATCAAATGTCTCATCAAAGGTTTTTTCGCAATTTTTGCACTGGTAGTCGGTTGCCATATCAGATACTTTGGGTAAAATTACAAAAAGAATCCACAACAAATGAATGACATAAGCTGCGCAAACTTGATAGGGATGCCTTTAAAAAGACACGGTGAATAAAGTGGTTTTCAGCATACCGACCTAAACCTTTTGCTTTGGGCCAATTAAATTTCAACGGCTGACCTTGTGCCGATTCCACTACATTCCATATTAAAAAATTATTGAACCAATGGTGGCAACCTGGACATAAAGGTATTTAGCCTATTTATTGTCCGTTGATGAAATACATGGCTACTTTGTCCAATCCTTTTACAACGATCTTACCCCGGGGGATACAGGTATACTTGTTTTTAATAATGTGATAAAGCGTTTCGGAAATATTGATTTTATTGGGTTCACCGTTTTTTTCCAAACGGGCGGCCAGGTTTACGGTACTTCCCCAAATATCATAGGCGAATTTATCTACGCCAACAATTCCTGCGACCACGGGGCCAGTATGTATACCTATCCTAACCTCAAATCCGGTTTCTCCGATTTTTTCTTTTTCAATCCGATATTGCCGCATACACTCCATGATTTCAATGGCCGCTTCGACAGCATCAAAGGGGTGTGAGGCGTTTTTCGCTTGCAAACCGGCCACACACATATAGGCATCTCCGATGGTTTTTATCTTTTCGATTTGGTATTTACGGGTGATATGGTCGAATTTACTGAAGCATTCATGCAATTCAGAGACCAGTTTATTGGCACTCATGGTCTTTGAAATCGAAGTAAAATCCTTAAAATCGGTGAAAAGAACGGTCACCGATTCGTAATATTTGGCAGTGGCCCGACCTGTACTTTTGAGCTCTTTTGCTGTTTCAATGGGAAGAATGTTCAACAATAATTCATCCGACTTTTTTTTCTCTTCAGAAAGCTCTTCAGTACGCCTGAAAATTTCGGTCTGTGCCGTATGGAGATCTTTGACCATCCTATTAAAGGCGATGCCCAATTCCCCAATTTCGTCCCGTGATTTGTTATGGACCGACTGGGTGAGATCACCTTCGCCAACCTTGTTGGCCGCATCGCGCAACTCCAAAACCGGAATGGATATTTTTCTGGCCAGCCAATAGCCTATCAATAATCCAATTACAAAAACAGCGAAACTTGCCAATGCAGAAGCGATTCGTATTTGTCTTCTGCCGATGGCTATTTCAGAAGTGGAAAAACTCAACATGATCTCTCCGTTCATTATGGGCGTATTGAAGGGGGTGCTCTTAATGATGAATTCTTCGGTGGAAATATCGTTCGGATTCACTTCAATACTATCGGGAAAGGTCATAAAAACACCTTTTTCAATGGTGAAATCGGTATGGCCTTCATTCCAGACGCTATCTGTTTGAACAATGCTGACATATTGCAAGCGTTCATCGTCGCGCACAAAATTCAGAGCCATTTCAACACCTTCATAGTTTTCCTCGGTTAACGCTATTTTCACGCCCAAGGCAACCGTATTGGCATAATTTTCAATTTCGGTATTGTAATTCTCAAAGAGCAAGCTTTCCTGTCTTGCGGGGTAATAAAAAAGAATGAACAAAGCAAACATCAATACAACGGATAATACGGTCAACATTATTTTACTTTGTACCGAAAGAATCATGATTGTGGAGAAATTTTATGATTGTGCATTACAGCAAAAAGGTTTGGTCGAATTAAATCAGGATCTAGAGTTGCGTTTTTCCATCTACAACTATAATTTGCAATGATTTTTCATCTGCTTTCTCCAAGACACCGATAGCACCGGGGGTCTGGGCTACAAAGGCTTCCAGGTCCGAAGCCGAATTGAAAAATACGGGTGCTTTTACTTTGCCTTGAAAAACCAGTGCAAGGAAATACTTGTTCAATTCATTTCCAGTCATATTGTAAATTCTCTTGCTGGTTTCATTTCCTATGGGCGTATTTGTTTTCATTAAGGCGATCACCACTTGTTTGCCATCATTCCATCTTAATTTCTCGCCCCTTAAAATTGATTTAAGTTGTCCGGCATTCAAAGTTGATGGCACCGATTCTTTATTTCCAACCACAACCAGAGGGCTATCCTGTGCCTGTAACGACCAGGGTACGGCAACCCAGAGGCACAGTACTAAAGTGATATGGAAAATAAATCGTTTCATTGTTCGTTCCTTTAAAACCCTATGGCAATCTGCAATTTTATCCTGTTCAAATTGTCTAGTCCGCTGATATTCTCGTACTGATATTCCAATTTAAGCACAGCAAGGTAATTGATTTCATATCTGAGTCCGGAAACAAATACGGTACTGTCGTTATTTAAATAGTATAGTTCGTTATCCTGGAAATTTAGGTTATCGATACGGAAATATGGGATGATCTTTTCCTTGATCCTATAACCGGCATAAAGATAGGACGACAAGGAATTTACCGCACCCGTACTTTGGGCATTATTGACTGCCATGGTCCCTTCCGCAAGTAATTCGAATTTGCTGCCGAAATAGGCAATCGAAGCCGATACCAAGTTTTGGGTGATCTTTTCATTGATGATTACATCGGAACCATGTATATCGGCCCCTTCAGAGATTACATCGTGATAAAAAGTGGCACCGATACGCATTCTATCGAGAGGTTTTATATGGACCGCGGCGGTAATCGATTTGAATTGGTCGTTATCGGTAAGGTCGTTTGAGCCTATGCCATTGCCTACCATAAGATCGTACCCGAAACGAAGTTTGCCCAGGTTCAGGCCTTGTAATGAAATCCCCGTGGTATGTAGCGGTATGATGTTGCGTTTGAACAAATACGGCCTGTCGATGGTCGGAAAGAATACCCTGCCATGATGATAGGTATCGTTCCAGTAATTGATCGGGGTATGGTGTTTTCCTATCAATAGGCTATGGTTGCCATAATAGTTATATTTTATGATGGCCCTTTCCACGCTCACCTCAAAATTCTCGGTATTCTGGTTGTAGCGAAAAACGGTTTCTCCTAAAAAAGAAAGATGGTCGTTCAAATCGGAAGTGATGAAAAGGTCGTATTCTCCCAATTCGAAATTCACCTTGTCCTCTTCCAATTTCGTACCTATGTCAACAAACCCTCTTATCGAAGTATTTTGGGCGAAAAGTTGACCTCCCTGGTTTAAAGAAACCATGAGTAAAAGTATCAAAGGTACTTTTAGAATGTTTTTTTTCATAAACCCTATTAAGCTAACTATCGATTTTTATGCTCGATACCAGAAATACTTTTTGCCATTAACCCTATGGGTGCTGGACAGTATTATGTTAGACCTATAATCTTGAGGTTACAGATTTAGACTATAAAAAATAGGGGCACCATAAAAGCAGATATTTTCCCTAAAGGCTGTTGCCGCTCATGTAGGTTCATATAAACTTACAGTTAATTCTCTATATAACGCCAAGAATCCTCTAATTTTAACGCCCGATGTTTGTTTTTTGGCTAATCCAGGTCAAGGCAATTTATGCATGTCTAAGCTTTACTATTGGGATTCTTGAGTTCTTCGATACGTCTTTCTTTGTGGGGTTGCCTATATTTAATGGCAAATTTTGTATGAAAATGATGCTTTTCCAGAAAATCGATTTGAATTTGCTCCCATTGGGCTTCACTTTTCACTATGGAATAGAATTTTAATTCCTCGAAAAGTAAATTGCCTATACTATAAAAATCGGATCGGCCCAGATAATCAAGATCGCAATCACATAAAATTTTCTCCAATTCGGTTTTTGGGGATTGTGGCACCTTGGTAGCCAAAATAAGACCCTTGACGATTTTGATATCCGATTGTACGAAACCATAAGATTTCATCAATTCTTCGGTAATCGCCGCCCCATGTGCCTCATGATTTTGGTTCGACACAATAAAACCGATATCGTGGGCAAGGGCCCCGATACGAAGAAGTCTGGCGTCATCTTTAGGGATACGTTGTCTTTTGATGTATTTATTGCAAGTCTTTAGTACGTTCAAAGTGTGGTTAACACTATGATAATAAAGACCATTCGGCAATTGCGAATTCAAAATTTCCAATACTCTTTCCCTGAGCTTATAGTAATTTGGCATCAAATGAAATTAATCCTGGAAGAACAGCTCAACTACCCAAACGGCAATCATCAATATCACAAATCCAAAACTGATTGCAAAGTATTTTATTGCACTATGGACACTTTTAAACTTCTGGTCGATAATTTTGCTTTCCGCATGTATTTGCTCGCTCAACTGTTCAAAAAGTTCCTGTTCATCGGAGCAAACCTGAATTAATTTTTGTGCAAATTCTTTGATGTTACCGAACGCATATACCGTATCCTGAAAGAAAAAAACGTTTTTGGTATACTTCATTTCTATTTGGGGCTTGAAACAGAGAAAGCAATGGTAAACGGAGATCAAAACACTGAGCATCCACAAAATGGATAAAACAATGAAAATCCTGCTTCCTAAAAGCAAAGGTTCCAACTCGTCCAAACGATCCACAAAAATTCCTAAAATAAGGCTATGGAAAGAAAATATGATGCCCGCTTTGAACTCCGAAGCACGAATTAGCTTTTCCAATCGTTCCAATTGCTCCCAATAATTATTTGGATCATGTATCATACTAAACCTTTTTGAAAAAAATCCCCATCCACAGCAAAAATGCAATCAACGGTGCTAAAATAAATATACAATAAAATATTTAGTACTTATTTGGGCAATACCCCGATATTTTAGGTCACGAGATGTTGGTGTAAATGGCTAAGTTAATCTTTGTTCGCTCATTTTCAGCATATTGATGCCTTTAAAATTATCTCTACCGTGGCCGTTAGATGCCGCAATGATTTGAATTATTTCTGTTGTACTACGAATTTCTACGCATATTATTCTCTAAAAGTAGTATCTTTTGGCGCATATGCTTTAAAATAAAATGGTCTAATATTTGCTTTGAATTAATAAATATTCTGAAATGAACAGGAACGGAATTATTACAGCACTCTTTATTTTTGCCGGAATTGTATTGTTCGGCCAAACCGGCACCCCCAAAAAACCAAAATTGGTTGTGGGTATCGTTGTGGATCAGATGCGGTTCGATCAATTGAACAAATATGAAAGCAAGTTTTCCGAAGGGGGCTTCAAAAGACTTCAACGGGAAGGGTTCAACTTTAAGAATACCACGTACAACTATATACCGACCTTTACCGCACCGGGCCATGCCTCCATTTATACCGGTTCCATGCCTTCTTACCATGGCATTATCGGCAATAGCTGGTACGACCGCAAACAAAAAAGGGTAAGGGGCAACGTTGAGGATACTACGGTGACCGTAGTGGGCTCACAAGTGGTTAATCGCTATGGCGCTTCCCCGAAAAACCTCATGACGACCACCATATCGGATGAGCTTCGACTGGGAAGTAATTTTAGGTCCAAGGTGATCAGTGTTTCTTTGAAGGATAGGGGTGCTATTTTACCGGGAGGGCATACTGCCAATGGCGTTTACTGGGTGGATGTAGACACCAGTCCGGGTTATTTCGTCTCCAGCACCTACTATATGGATGATTTACCCCAATGGGTGAAGACCTTTAATCAACAGGAAAAAGCCAATGCATTTCTGAACACCACATGGAATACCCTTCATCCCGTCGCAGATTATATAGAGAGCGATTCCGATGATAATGTTTATGAACCTGCGTTGGGCGGTAAACCAAGCCCAAGCTTTCCTTACGATTTTAAATCTATGAGGGAAAAGTATAAAGAACGGGGCACCGAATATCAATTGTTGCTGGTCTCGCCCGCTGGGAATACCTTGCTTACCGAGTTTGCGACCCAGGCCATAGCCAATGAAAATCTCGGCATGGGCGCAGACACCGACATGATCAGCATCAGCTATTCGGTGACCGACGTTGTTGGTCATACTTTTGGGCCTCAATCGGTGGAACTCCAGGATATTTACCTTAGGTTGGATAAGGAAATTGAGCGACTGCTGAATTATCTGGACCAGAAGTTGGGATTAGGGCAATACGTGCTTTTTTTAACTTCCGATCACGGGGTCGTTCCGGTGGCTGCCTATTTACAGGAGCATAAACTACCATCGGGTGTTGCCAGGGTAAAACGCTACACCTTTGCCATTGAAAGCTATTTGAATACAAAGTATGGCAATAAGCCTTGGATCGAATATTATGATGAAGATCAGATTTATCTCAATAGAAGCGTTATTGCAGAGAGTAAATTAGATCTTAATGATATCCAACAGGAACTTGCCGACTTTTTGGTTGGCCTGGATGGTATCCATAGTGCGCTCACGGCACATAATCTACAGAATTTTGATTATACCAAGGGGCTCAACAATATGCTACAGAATGGTTTTAATCCACAAAGGTCGGGCGATGTCTTGCTCAGCTATGACCCAGGGGTCGTCCAAAATGCCAATCCAGATCTCCCCATCTCCAGGGTAAAGGGCACCACCCATGGCACCGGATATGGTTACGATAGGCACGTGCCCATGTTGTGGTTTGGCGCCGGAATACCTCACGGTGTTTCGGTACGAAATGTCGCCACTACGGATATTGCCCCAAGTTTGGCAATGTTTCTTGACCTTCAGTTGCCCAGCGGGTCGATGGGGCAACCTTTAGAGGAAATATTTCCTCCTAGCAGGAAATAGAAGGAAGCAGTGTTCTTGAGAAGTTCTGCTGTTCGGGCATTTATTTGGTCCTTAACCGATCGACGATCTCGGACTTAAATTTGTTGTTGTCGGCGATTAGGTCAAAGAAACTGGAAATATAAGCCTTGGCTTCGCTGAATTCATCTGGGTCATCGAAACTTGATTTTAAACCATCCACGGCATCCATCATTTGTATTTTATGGTCCAGATATTCCTGTCGCACTTCATTGATGATGTTCATATCCCTTTTAAAACCTCTATATACCCTTTGTTTTACACTGGTAATGCCCATGGTTTGGTCCTCAGTGCCCGATACCATTGCATAACTGGCATCCACCAGACCAGACATGTCAAAATCATAAGGGAGTGTAATCGTATTTTTATCGATGAACAATAGCTTTTGATTGTGTTGAAATGCTGTTGAAAAATCGGTGTTTCCGATCATAAACTGAAAAAAAGCATTTTGTACCGACGTCTTATCATCCTGTTGCAAAGGGTGGACCGAGCGCTCCATCACTTTGCCGCCAAAGCGGTCTGCTACCAGATCATCATCCTCGATCAATATACCTTTGAGCTGATGATTTTTAACGTTCTTGCCCCTGCTCTCGGTAAAATCAACATCGACCATTCTTGTCTTAAAGTGGTAAGGGGAAATAATTTCATATAGTTTGTAGCCCATATATTCTTTGACAACGGCATCGTTGGCAGCTTTCTGTTGTAAACAGGGCAATACCAATTTTAATCTTTTATTGCCTTCGAACAGGGTACCCTTGGCAACAGACTTCTTGATTTTGACCTTTACCGGTGGGAAATAACAGTTCTCTCTTCGAAACAACCCCCTTGCCCTTAATTGCACAGCCAAATTCTTCCATGTACCATCCTCATCTTGGTAGCCCAGTTCGGAATCTATATAGGTGCTGTCATTGGTTTTTTTATCCAGGTCCTTGTTGGAATAGGCCACTTTTATTGGCAAGACCGTGGTATTCATGAAAAGCTTGGAAACCGAAGTTTTTGGTTTTGGATCGGTCGCGCTTTGGGTATAAGAATTTTGGAAAATAAAAATACACATCAATAACAGAACTAATTTCCCTTGCTTTTTCATATAATTGTATCTAGATTTAACAATATATAAAAAATATCAAGATCAACGACTATATCTCAATATTAAACTTCAGAACACTTGTTGTATTGATTATTTCCGTAACGGTCACCTATCTCTGTTACGAATATAATTTCAACTTTAACATTGACCTTACCTTGATCAGTATTGCCATTATTTTTCCTTTGGTATTTACGATCCGGGGTTCGTTCAGGCGCAGGGAGAAGGCCCTGGAGCATTTAAGTGATTATCGAAGCGCTCTAAAGACCTTACACTACTTTTTGATGAGCAATGCGGGCTTACCGGAAGAGAACAAGCAAGAATTCCTGAGAATCCTGAGTTCCATTGATGAAGAATTGATGAAGCATCTCTCGGTAAATGGCAGTTCCACCGCAGCACTTGATGAAAGTTTAGATAAGGTCTATGATTTCATAACCGACGAAAAATTGGTTGTCACCAGGGGATTAAGGGAGAAAATTTTTAGGTACATGAAAGATTTACATGAATCTACCGAAAACCTATATGCAATACACGCCCATAGGACCCCCATCAGCCTGAAGTCTTACTGCAAAATGTTTATTTATATTTTTCCGATGATCTATGCGCCTTCCATCATTCACGACATAGGTTTGGAAACACCACAAATTGTGGCCTATTTTATCGTGGTTTTGACCGAATTCGTTTTGATTTCGCTCTATAATATTCAAAACCAACTCGAATATCCTTTTGATTCGGAAGGTCTAGACGACATTAAACTCCAGAATTTTAGGATTGAACGTTAAGGTATAATGAACGGGTACCTTTCAATCGGAACCATACGAAGTCGATTATGGTACATGCCCAGATTGCTTGTTATTATCTAAAATCGATTCTAAAGCATTTCCCAATCATAATTAAAAAATTCCATTGTGACGATGACATTATTATCCATCCCGAAAAGGAACTTCGCGGTCTTTTTGTTCATGACCTTTTTTCTGCTCATTGCCTGTAAGCAAAACAAAATTGAAGAAACGCGACTTGTGGCAGATGGGCTTACAGACCAGGTTTCCGTGATCAGGGATGCGGCAGGAATCAATCATATCTATGCAACCAACCAGCGCGATTTGTTTTTCGCCCAGGGATATTGTGCGGCCAAGGATAGGCTCTTTCAATTTGAAATTTGGAGGAGGCAGGCAACGGGTACGGTTTCCGAGATTTTGGGCAAACGGGAATTACAAAGGGATATCGGTACCCGACTGTTTAAATTTAGGGGCGATATGGAAACCGAGATGAAGCACTACCATCCAGATGGCATCGAAATCATTACGGCCTATACGGAGGGCGTGAATGCCTATATCGAAACCGTACTAAAAAATCCCGACCTTCTGCCAATTCCTTTTAAGGCCTTGGGCATTAAACCCCAAAAGTGGACCCCTGAGGTCATTATTTCAAGGCACCAAGGCCTATTGGGAAACATCACGGAAGAACTTGATTATGGTAGGGCTGTGGTTCAGTTGGGCGTTGAAAAGGTAAAGGAATATTCTTGGTTCCATCCCAAAGACCCCAATATGGCTTTAGACCCCGCTATTGATGGATCGTTACTTTCACAAGACATTTTGGCCCTTTACAATGCATATCGAAATCCCTTGGTGTTTAAGCCAGAGGATATTTTACCACAATTCCGGGCCGAAGAATCCAAAAAGGTCGCTTTCGAAATGCTCGACCCTACCGAACCGCATAAAGACGCACAATATTTAGGGAGCAACAATTGGGTCACGGCGCCGGCGTTGGCCGCCAACAATCATGCGTATATGGCCAATGACCCCCATAGAAGGCTGGCCATTCCCTCGCTGCGGTATTGGGTGCACCTTTCGGCCCCGGGTTGGAATGTTATAGGGGGAGGGGAACCTGAGATTCCAGGGGTTTCCATAGGGCATAACGAATATGGGGCATGGGGTTTAACGGTCTTTGAGACCGATGGGGAAGATCTTTATGTATATGATCTTAACCCTGAGAACCTAAACCAATATAGGTATAAAGACACTTGGGAGGATATGCGGCAGATCGAGGAAACCATTGGGGTTAAAAATAGCAAGGACGTTACCGTTACACTCAATTATACAAGACACGGACCGGTAACCCATATCGATTCAATGCACCATAGGGCCTATGCGGTACGATGTGCCTGGCTTGAACCTGGAGGGGCCCCATATTTGGCATCTCTGCGTATGGATCAAGCAAAAAATTGGGCCGAATTCCAGGCCGCTTGCAATTACAGCAATATTCCCGGTGAAAACATGATATGGGCCGACACCTTGGGTAATATTGGCTGGCAAGCCGTTGGTATCGCCCCGATCAGGAGGAACTTTAGTGGTATGGTACCCGTGCCGGGGGACGGCCGCTATGAATGGGAAGGTTACCTCCCGATCCTTAAAAAACCCAATCAACTCAATCCCCTTGACGGCTTCATCGCAACGGCCAACCAGAATGTTACACCAAATGAATACACCCATTGGGATGCCATTGGGTTTGGTTGGTCCGACCCTTACCGTGGCATGAGAATCAACGAGGTCTTGGAATCCAAAAAGAAACTCGGGATGGAGGATATGAAATCGTTGCAGACCGATTATTTGTCCATTCCTGCCCGCACCTTGGTCCCGCTTTTAAAGCCCCTTGGGTCCAAAGATGCGCGGGTCGCGATTGCCAAAAACCTACTGCTGGAGTGGGATTATCGACTCGATAAAAATTCGATTGCGGCAGGAATCTATGTCGCTTGGGAGAAAGAACTTCAAAATCGATTGTTGGATTATTTTCCCGATCCCGGCGCTGAAATACTTATCGGAAATCTACAGATGGGAAGATTAATGCCTTGGATCCTCGATCCTGAATCTAAATTTGGCCCGAATTCCGATGCCAAAAGGGATTCCTATTTGATCGGAACTTTCGAATCGGCGATCCAGGCCCTCGACAAAAAACTGGGTGAGGATATGGATCGATGGCGGTACGGACAAGATGCTTATAAGCATGTACAGATCAAGCATCCTTTGGGCGATGTGGTCAATGCCGAATTACGGTCGCGATTGAACACTACAATGAAACCAAGGGGCGGCAACCAACATACCCCGGGCTCCACGGGCAGTTCCGACGGCCAATTGTATGGTGCAACATTTAAGATCATCGTAGATGTCAATGATTGGGACAACACGGTAGGGACCAACCCGCCCGGCCAGTCGGGAAATCCTGAAAGTACGTTTTATAAAAATCTATACGACCAATGGGTCGATGACCAGTATTTTCCCGTCTATTTTTCAAAAGCTAAGATTGATTCGGTGGGGCAGGAACACATTCTTTTATTACCAAATTAAACCATTTCGGTTGCTGCCGGCAATATTTTTAGAGCGGTAAATTAAGGCCATGCATTGAACGTATCAAGAAATTATTATCTTTCTTGATAACACTAATCCTAATGCTGCAAATAATGGGAGTATACATAACGCGGCTTCGCGAACTGTCTTATTTTTTTTGCCTGATGGCGTTATTGTTGGGATGCGAATCGAAGCAAGTCGAATTGCCCGAAGGTTTTCAGATACATTCCGATTTTCGTTTACAATTGGTGGCCGCCGAACCATTGCTATTCGACCCCGTTGACCTGCAATTCGATGAAGAAGGGCGTACATTTGTCCTAGAGATGCCAGGATATCCCAATCGGGATGCCGATAGCCGTTTGGTAGAGCTCTTTGATTCCGACAAAGATGGGGTGTATGACGGCAGACAGGTCTTGGATGGGAAGTTGGGCATCGCATCTTCCTTTATACCCTATAAGAAAGGTTTTCTGGTGGCTTCTCCACCTTTCCTTCTATGGATTTCCGACACGGATGGGGATGGGATAATCGATTCGCGCCAAAAACTGATGGACGGTTTCAGTACGGGAAACCTGCAACATAATTTTAATGGTTTGAACTATGGTCTCGATAATTGGATATATGCTGCCAATGGGGGAAACTCCGGGGAACCATTTTTTGTAGGGCATTCCGAAGAAGCCATCGATCTAAGGGGCGGGGATTTTAAATTTGATCCAGAAAGGAAACGGTTGGTTCGTATCGGGGAATCATCGGGCGGTTTTAAACTGACCTTCGATGATTGGGGCCGTATGTATGAAACCCATAATTTAGAGCATGTTTCCCAATTGGTATTCCAAGACCGTTATTTGGAAGGATTGCCGCTGGCATCTCCCCATGCCTTGGCCAATATCAGTGACCATGAAGACCAAGGCCTTGCACGGATCTATCCCATTGGAGAGCAGGATACAAGGGTGAACCACCCTGAGCAAGCGGGTTACTTTTCTGGAGCTTGCGGAATAACCCACTATGGTGGCGGGGCTTTTCCCATGGCATACAATAATAGTCTTCTGGTGGCCGATTGCGTATTGAATCTTGTACATATCGATGCCCTATCAAATGATGGCGGTGCCATGAAGGCATCCAGGATCATTGACAAAGCTGAGTTTTTGGCTTCAAATGACCGATCTTTTAGACCTGTCAACATGTCCGTAGGACCAGACGGAGCCCTGTATGTTATAGATATGCATAGGGAAGTAATAGAACATCCAGAGTGGATTCCCGACGAATTGGAGGTAGCCATGGATCTCGAGGCGGGGAAAGATAAAGGCCGTATTTATAAAATAACGCCGAAAGACGAATGGTCGCCCATCCCATTTGATTTGGATCTGTCGGATACTCCTTCTTTGGTAAGTGCTATGGGCAGTGCAAATCAATGGATACGGTTAACTGCGCAACGTCTACTGGTGACCAATAAAATAACATCGGCCATCCCATTATTGTTTGAGGCCTTGAACAAATCAAATAACCCATTGGGTAGGTTGCACCTGTATTGGACCTTGGAAGGGCTAGGGGCATTGGAGGCCCCGCAACTAAAAATGGCCTTAAGGGATTCCATTCCTGAAATTCGCGAAAATGCCATTAAAATTGCTGAGCGGTATTTGAATTCCGAAAACGAAATGGCCGAAGATATCATTGCCTTGACCAAAGATTCTGATGCCAAGGTTCGATTGCGTGCGGTGCTTGCCTTGGGCACTCTTGAAGATAGAAAATATCATGAAAACGGTGCTGCCATTCTGGAGGCCTTGTCGAAAATGGTTTCCGTAATGCCCAATGATGAATGGGCAACCAAGGCTATAGCGGCAACCATGCAACGGCAGGCCTTGCCTTTTTCATTATCGATTCTTGAGCAAAACAAAGGTCAGGTTACAGGGGTAAGATTGAGTATTCTTGCGATGTTGGCCGAGAAAATGGCAAAAGAGGGTGACTTAGATGCTTTGACTACTTTGGTTTTGGTTTGCCATGAGAGGAAAATACAGGCGACCTCTCAAATGGTCCTGATTGAGGCTATGGTCAAGGGCTGGGAGAGAAGAACCGAAACCGAACGATTTTCAACCGACCCCACGAAACTGTTGGGGACACTTGGTTTGCTGGAATCACAAAATGACCTTGCAATACTCAGGGCTTCGGGTCAATTGCGTCAAACCATGGGCCTTCCTAGATCCATTGCCTTAAAGAAATTGATTCATTCCGCCTCGGTCTCCGTCTTCGACACCAACTTATCCGCCGAGCAACGGTTGGAACAGCTCAAGCTTATTGCCCTTGAGGATTTCACCGATAGGAGCGCTATTTTGTTCCAATTATTGGATAACAAACAGCCGCTTGCCCTTCAACGGGAAGCGATTTCGCAAATAGGACAAAGCAACGACCCCAAGATAGGCCAAAAATTGCTGGAACTATGGCCTCTGTTGGGGCCGAATACACGAAAAAACGCTGCCGACATTCTTTTGTACAAGTCTTTTAACCATGGGATTTTATTGACCGCAATGGAATCGGGCAAAGTAAATTTAGGGGAATTTAATTTAGATCTGGAAAGACGCCGTGTGCTTCTGTTTTCAGATGATCATATTATTAGGAATCGGGCAAAATTGTTGTTTAACGATGCCGGCGTGGTGACCAGAAAAGATGCGATTGAAAAAATGCGTCCCGCACTCTCATTAAATGGTTCGGCCGATGCTGGGGCCCAAGTATTCAATGCCCAATGCGCCCAGTGTCATAGATTCGGGAATATTGGAATAGAAGTGGGACCTGTTCTGACCGAAGTGAGCCGAAAAAGCAAAGAATCACTGTTATATGATATCTTAGACCCTAATGCTGCGGTAGATGTTAAATATATAAACCATCAGGTCAAGACCAAGGATGGCAACATTTTTTCGGGCTTGATATCCCATGAAACCGATCTTGAAATCTCCTTAAAAATGATCGGGGGGGGCGAAAAGACCATTCTCAAATCAAATATCGAACAATTTACATCTTTGGGAACGTCCTTGATGGTTGAAGGCCTGGAAGCTAATATCGACCCTCAGGAAATGGCGAATCTTTTGATTTTTTTACAGCAAGCCCCTTCGACTTTTTAGACAGACCAAAGAAAAAATAATATGGTCGCAGGGCACCGTGAACATACATTGGTAGAAAAACAGGAAAAAGAAATGGCCAAAATCATGACCTACTCCTTGACTATACGGTGTAGGTCAAGGTCCTGAAAATCGAAACTAAAATCGATGTTGGGCGAAATCCCTTTCATTTTAAGACCGATGGCTTTTCCGTTCTCGTCGAGGCCAAACATGGCGAAAGCATCGGCATTCATGTCTTGGTATTCCCATTTCACTGCAAAAGTGTTCGCTTTGTAAAAATGCATTGGTCCGTTCAGTTTGGGCGAGCGGTGACTCTTGATCCACAACTGATTCCCCTTCATGAACACTTCCATTTGGCCAAACCAGGCATCTTCGTAGGTTCCCAAATAAGCGTTTGTATTGATCTTAAAATTTTCTGCAGCCTTTACGGTCGCCCAAACCTCAGTGGTGACCGCATCGCCCTGTGCTTTGTTTTTCTGTAACCGTTCGTAATTTTTTTCAATCCATTGTCCATCTTCCAAGCCCAGATAACCATCTACGATGGTCTGGGAAATGGCTCCGAAAAATACACCGCCACCGGGTTCTGTATTGGTCAGTACGACCACCCCAAGATCTAGGTCGGGAACTAAAATGGTTTTGGAAAGCATTCCGGGCAGTCCGCCCGTATGTGACACCACCATATTGCCCAATGCATCGGTAAGGAACCATCCCAGTCCGTACCCCGCAAAATGAGCTTTGTAGCGCGGATTGGTGCTCGCGTCGAGCGTAGTGTGAATTTTCCAGATTTCCCGTTGGCTGGCCACACTGAACAACGTATCCTTCAAGGCTGGCCCATAGGCACCTTTGTTGAGGTGCAAAAGCATCCAGAGGGAAAGATCATCAACATTGGCATAGATGCCGCCTGCCGCACCATTGATCATTTCCTCATAATCTGCAAATGATCGCATATCGCCATAAGCGGTGGTATGGGGAGAAGCCAGTTGGTTTCGGTCCTTGACCTCCTTTAATGAGGGGAAGGAGTTATCCATTCCCAAAGGATCAAAAATCCGTTTTTGGATGAACTGTTCCCAATTCATGCCACTTTTTCTAGCAATCAGTTCCCCTGCCACCAGATATAATAAATTGTCATAGTCGAATTGGGTGCGAAGGGCCGAAACCGGTTTGAAATGTTGAAAGCTGACCAAGATGTCATCGATGGTAAAGTTAGAGCCGTCCGGGAATATCATCAGATCGCCTATGCCTAGGCCCAATCCACTGCGATGGGTCAGAAGATCTTGGATGTTAAAGTTTTCGGTCACATAGGCATTGTACATCTTAAATTCTGGAATATGATCGATCACCCTGTCGGTCCACTCGATTTTTCCCTCTTCTACCAATAGGGCCAGGGCCAGGGTGGTAAATGCCTTGCTGTTGGAAGCGATGGCAAAGGGGGTATGCGCTGTCACTTTTTCCATGGTGTTCACGTTTTTTACCCCATAACCTTTACTGTGTACGATCTTGCCATCCTTTACAATGGCCACGGCCGCACCTGCCACCTCGAACTTTTCCAAGGCGGTTTCCACCATGGCATCGATTTCCGATGTGCTCATTTGCGAATGGGTCCCGGTAGGGAAGATGCATATTAAAAGTATGATCAGCGATACTAAATGGTTTTTCATGGCATATTGGTTTTTACATAAGAAGGTAGCTATATTTTGGTGTTGATGCCATACCTGATATTGAGGGGTTCGGCATTCAAAAAGGCATAGGATCGATCTGCTTTATTTAAGGATCACTGTCTGTTGCGTTTTGGCGCTGCGTATGGCAGCATCAAGAATTTCCATTGCAACGATATTATTTTCAAGGGAATAGGGATCGAAAGCACTTAAAACTTCATCGCCCCTTACCACTGCTGCGAACAAGGCGAATGGATCGTCATAGGGTGCTGCCCTTTCTTCCAAGACCATAGTCTCTTCCGAAAATCCATCGTATCCCTCGGACATCCTTATCCTCAATTGGTTACGGTTATCGGCATAAATAACCCCGGTTTCCCCATAAATTTCCATATCCTTTCTGCCAATGGGCCAGTTCCAAGAAGGTTCCAAGATGGCCATGGCCCCGTCATAGGCAAGAATAATGGTCGCATCGTCGTCAACATTAGGGTTGTTCTCGGCTTGTAATTGTTGGGTTACCGCGGTCACGGAATGGGGCTTTTTACCGTCCTGGATCCAGGTCAGAAGGTTTGTCCCATAGCAACCAAAGTCTGTAATGGCCCCCCCGCCGTTTAATTCAGGATCTGCCAGCCACTCCAGAAATTCCTTGCTTACCCCTATTTTTTTGGGCCCCTTATGCCCATCCCTAACGATGACCTTGCGCAGTTCGCCTACTTTGCCCGCCTTTAAAAGTTCCTTCGCCTTTTCATTGGTAGGGTACCATGAGGTCTCATAATTGGTGAGCAGGTGAATGTTGTGTTTTTTGGCAAGGGCCTCCATTTTTTGGGCATGATCCAGACTCACCGCCATCGGTTTTTCGACCATTACATGTATCCCTTTTGGTGCACAGACCTGCACAACGGACAAATGGGCTTGGATGTTTCCAAATGCGGCAACGGCTTCAGGCTGAACGGCTTGGATCATTTCTTCCATCGAATTGTAAACCATATCCATAGAAAATCCATGTTGCTCGGACAAACGTTTCGCCAGATCTCGGTTCGTTTCCACGATGCCCACCATTTTAACATCACCAAGATCCTCCCTGCTCAAGATCCAACCCACATGGCCATGGGTGAGCCCTACGACGCCCAGTTTCAAGGGTTTTTTCTGGGCATGGGTATTTACAATCGCAAGTACGATCAGACAAAGGGTAAAACGAAGATTTTTGGTCATAAGAAAATAGCTATGTTATTATTAATATTTGTTTATTGATTTTAGCCCGCCTTGTCATAGGCCTCGGTCAACCAATTGATGAGTTCCCCGTCTATTTCCTCGGTGCTGGTCAACTGTACCCGATGGGTGCACATGGTTCCAAAGGGTCCAGAGTTCTGGAGGCGTGCGGTCAAAGGTTTTCCCGTTAGTTTTAATCCGAGGTCTATCCTGGATTTGGTCGCGGGCTTGATCAAGGCAAATTGCTTTTTTCGGATAAGGCTAACGCTCCCTTTTTTTGGCGTAATGATGACCTCGGATCCAAAGTTTACAACGGTTGCTATCAATTTCTTGTAAAGTGGAAGCAGTATTTCTTTTCCTTGGTACTGTTGCACGATCAAATCTTCAGGAGTGGTTTCTTCTTCTTTTGATAAGGCAACGATGGTATTGGCAAAACCGTGGGTCACCCCATGGCTTTCTTTCAAAAATTTAACAGCTTCAAGGTGTTTCGTAAAGTTTTTCGTTTGTAATATCTTTTTCCATTCTTGTAAAGACTTGCCCGTTTTTTCGGGCATATTGTCGATCATGGTTTGCAGTGCTTGGTCCATACTCTTTACTATTGATCACCATAGTTTAAAACCTGGGAAATGCTTGTCCATAATGGCAGGCGTTTGGCATGTCATGTTTACGCTTCCGGGCCCTTTTGCTTCTCAAGCGGTATTAAATTAAGGAAAATTTAGCGGAATAAATTCCCTTGCGATTAATTTCCCGTCCTTGATCCTGTACAAAGTGAATCCTGAACGTACCTTAAATCCGTGATAGTCCACCTTATCTGGTCGGGACAGGGCCGAAGTTTGTGCAAATAATGTACTTGAACCTAGGATGGTGCTTTCCTGTGCCGCATGGTAGTGCCCTGATAAGGCCAAGGGAAAAGGCCTGTTCCCGATCCGCTTTTGAACCTCTTCAAAATTATAAACGATATGTCTGTGTTCCAGTTTATTGCCTTGGAGCAACAATTGGGGCCCATAGAAGACATCGTTTTCGAAATCCTGAAATGTAAATCCCGTTGACACCAACGGAATGTGGTTGAAGGTCACGATGGGCGTTTTCGCGGGGAGTTCTTTGATATCATTTTCCAACCATTGCAGCTGAAGGGAATCGATCCCGCCGAAATAATATAGATTTTGATAATCAACCCCGTCCAGTGCTATAAAATGTATTCCACCGTAATTGAAGGAATAGTAGTTCGGCCCAAGAAAATGTCGGTACATTTTTTTTCCATAGAGCGGGTGTAGGGAACTGACCAAGGATTTATCGCGCTCGATGCCGAAAATTTCATGGTTCCCAACACCGCTGTATACGGGCATCTTGAATTTACCGATTTCAGAGCGGTACATTTGATAATATGCACTGGCCGTTGCTTCGTTAACCCGAAGCGCATCCCTGATCAAGTCTCCGGAGATGATCACAAAATCGGCCCCGATCGAATCGGCCATACTTCGGAAACGACCCATACGGGGCAGGTTCAAGGAATCGATATGGGTATCGGAAGCGTGAATAAAAGTGAACTCGTTTTGTGCCTTTTGCGGGCGCAATGGAAATGCCATTTCAGCTGATTTTGCGTAGTAAAAGGGGCCTTTATAGCCATTTGGCATGCTGATGAACAGATAGGGGAATTCGGTATCGGTCTTTAAAACGAAGTTGCCATTCGCATCGGTTGCAGTCGTGGCGTTCTGGTCAGAAACCACAATGCCTTGCAGTCCCATTTCCTTTGGGTCCCTGACCGAGTTTCCGTTGAGGTCATCAAAGACCACCCCCTTGATTTCGAACTCTTGGGAAAAGAGATTGGAAACTACGAGAAATATCAATAAGAGCAATTGGGTTTTCATGGTTCCGGGAAACTAGTAATGGGTTAAAGGTCAATAGATAAGGCAGTACAACTATATTTTCGTAATCTGGTAAGAACCAGATATTTCAATGTAAGATACGATTTTTCGACTTTGAATGGTGCAAAAAAGCAGGACGAACCTACCCATTGTGCCATGATGTTTAGGCCCTATTGAAAAAAAATCATAAGTCTAGTGGGTGGGTTTCCAATTCGGGATAGCTCATTTTTTCCGAAATTTCAGGTACATTGCCCAGATATTCCTTTCCCCTTAATTTATGCACGGGATAGGCTTCCAATTCGGTTGAGGGATAGGACCGGATGAGCTCCTTGATTTTTTTGACATCAAGTTCATCGTCAATGGGATTTAGCCAATCGTTTTCAAGTTCTTTTGGAAGGATCAGTGGCATGCGGGGCCCTTCCAGTTTGGGGTTGTTGTGAATTTTGGCCAACAGTTCGTTGCCCTCGGTGGTGACCAGGCTAAAAGTATTGAGTACTTCCCCGGTTTCCCGATTTACCCACTCGCTCCATAATCCTGCGAGGGCTAAAGGCTCCTTGTTGCGGGCATGGATGTAAAAGGGAATCGTGGCCCCCTTGATATGATGGTGTTCATAAAAACCATCTACGTACACCAAACAACGGTTGTTTTTTGCGGCGTTACGGAACGATGGCTTTTCAAAGATGGTCTCGCCCCGGGCATTTAGGGTATGGTTCCAGGTTTTTTTGAGCTGTGCTTTGTCCTTAACCCAAAAGGGTACCAGGCCCCAGGTCGAAACCGTTGGAATGTCGGGAGCTTCGTCGGTATAGATCAATAGTTTTGGATGACTGAAACCCGAAGCATGGTAAATCGGCAAATCACTGAGAGGCACCAATTTTTCCATGATTTCTTCTATGGTCTTCAGGTCGCCATTGCGTCTGGCCCTGTTCAATTGAGCCTCAAGGCTGGCTTTCACATCGTAACACATAGGCAGGCTGAACAAATTAAAATGACGCCATAAGAATAGCGTTAATGTAATGATTTTTAAGAGGTTTTAATACCCTTTGTGTTTACTATTTACCAACTTAACATATGGGCCCTTGCATTATGGAAGGAAAGAGCAACAGAACGATTTGGCCTTCAAAGAAATAGTTATGGGGTACTGAATAGCAATAATTCTTCGGAATCTTTGGAGGGCCGCACCGTGCCAATTCCATGCATTCCTATTTTTAGGAGCAACTTTCGCGACCTCTCGTTTTCTTGGCTTGTAAGGGCCATGATGGGGTTCAGTTTTAAATGGTTCATCGCATAGAACAAGGTGGCATTGGCCGCCTCAATCGCATAACCTTGGCCTTCATAAGCAGGTAGGAGGGCAAAGCCCAAATCTGCATGGGCCAAAAAATCGCGTTTTACCAACCCACAGACACCTATGGGCAATAGGTGTTGTTTTTCTACCATTTTCCAAAGTCCAAAACCATGCTCAATATAGCTATGGATCAAACGTTCTTTAATATAGGCTTTTGCCAAGGTTTCGGAGTAAACGCCGCGGTCACCTATGAATTTAAGCCATGTGGACGAATTCATCAAAGCCAAAAAAAAGGCGCTGTCGGCAACAGCAGCGTTCTCGAGGAAGAGGCGTTCGGTTTCTATTATGGGCATAGCGAGGAAATTTCAGTAAAAAATAATGATTTGCACTTATCGGTTCGGCACCCTTTCCTTTGGGCCGTTATATAGTCATGGGAACCTCCATCAGCAGCACTTTTGACGGGCTACCGGCCCTGAATTTGAACCGATCTAGGTCCCAAAGCCCATAGCCATCCCTTTGTTCCAGTTTTTGTCCGTTGATTTCTACAGAGCCTTCAATTACAAATACATACACACCGTTACCATTTTGCTTTACTTGGTATTCGGTTTCTGCCCCCGCATCAAAATTTCCCATATGGAACCAGGCATCTTGGTAGATCCAGACCCCTTGGTCATCGCGATTTGGCGATAGTACCTGATAGAAGCTGTTTTTGGTGGCAATAGCTTTCAATGAGATTTGGTCATATCTGGGTTCTACATTTTTGGTGTTGGGAAAAAGCCAAATCTGGAGAAATTTAACCGGGCGGTCTTTGTTCTTGTTATATTCACTGTGCTGAATGCCGGTGCCTGCACTCATAACCTGTAAATCCCCTTCCTTGATGACCGTTGAATTTCCCATACTGTCCATATGTTGCAAATCGCCTTCCAACGGAATTGAAATGATTTCCATATTATTATGGGGATGGGTTCCAAAGCCTCGGGCTTCTGAAACGATATCGTCGTTCAAGACCCTTAACACCCCAAAATGCATACGATCGGGATCATGATAAGCTGCAAAGCTAAAACTGTGGTGTGAATTTAACCAGCCGTGGTCGGCATGGCCCCGTGTGGCTGCCTTATGTAGTACTGCTTTCATTATTATAATTATAGCTTTTTATTTTCGGTTTTTTAAGTCGCTGATCTGAGGGTAAAATTACAGTCGAAAAAAATCAGGACAATCGTTTTTTAAGATGATCGGACAAGCGCAGTGAAAGTGCTACCAGGGTAAGGGTGGGATTGGCGGCCCCAGCTGTTGAAAAACAGGCCGCTCCCGCAACGAATAGGTTGGAAATGCCATGTATTTTGCAGTTTCCGTCAACAACCCCTGTTTTGGGATCATCGCTCATTCTTGTAGTACCCATATGGTGCCAACCGCCATTCGTGCCCATGGGCCAGGAAGGGTCTTTTACGTCCCGCAGAAATTCCATTAAGCGCACCCTTCCCAATCCTGAAATGCCAAATTGTTGACCGATCAATTCATGTATTTTTCGGATGCTGTCTTTATCCAAAGACGTCAGTTGCCAATGAAGGGATGCCTTTTGAACGCCCAGGGCATCCCGGTCAGTCCCCAGGGTTACCCTTGAGTTGGGATTGGGGGCCTGCTCGATCCTGGTATTCAACTGAAAGGCTTTTGATAGCGCTCCCATGTTTTCCTCGGCCGATTTTTTGATCGCTTCGCCTCCTTGGCTAAACGTTATCTCTTGGGCTTTTCTGGGATCAGTATCTTGCCAGGTTACCATCTTGGGTATTTGATTTCGCCCCAATGCCAATGGTATTAAGGATACGGTGCCGTTAAGTATTTTCTGCCGGCGTTGCTCATTTTCGGTAATGGCCAGTTCTGCGCTAGGTTGGGTAACCCGATAGTCCCTTATATACAGACCGGTATTAGAGGGTTTCAACAACCAGAGTTCGGCAGAGGCTATTTCAAGATGTTCCATGAAGTAGCGCCCTACAAGATCTTGATTGTTGCCAAGGCCTTTTTTTGCTTGCGAATTTGAAGCCAATAAAAGCCTGGTGTTCTGTATGGTACCACAGGCCAAAACAAAATATTTGGCACTGACCTTATGACTTTTTCCCTCATGGTCTTTAATGGTGACTTCTTTGATGGCAGCTATATTTTCGGTGGCATGGATATCAACGACATTGGCGTAAGTATATAAATGAACGTTTTTCGCCTGCACCAAGGTTTCCTTGTACAGCGACCCAAAACGCGCTTTGCTATATTGCCACATTTTGTTCCAGATGATATTTTTATCCAGGGGAAAAGGTTCAAAATTGGGATATGAATTTTTCCAATAGGCAAGATCATATTCAAAAGGACCCAACTGCAGTGCCAGTTGTGCTTTGTGGTAAAACGGATCTAAATCTTTTCTGCCAATGGGCCAGCCACTGTATGGCACATAGTCTCTCTGGGCGAAATCAATATCATCGAAAGGCGTGCACAGACCCGCCCAGTGGCCCGTGGTGCCTCCAAAATAGCGCAAACGGCTCGATTGCAAGGGATAGTATTTTTGCCCTGTCGATTGCCCGTCGTTCAGTTGTTGAATTTTTTCATCATATTCAAAGCCGCCAGCCTCCAGGAGGATTACCTTCTGGGGGCCGCCGATCCAATCCAACGCCATGGAAATTCCCGCGGCCCCAGCACCAATGATGCAAATGTCCCCTTCGATCAGACTGTTGGGCTCCAAGGTCCTAGCGTCGGTATGCATCTCTGGTCATCGGGTTGTAATTAGGTAATATAGTGCACATTGCCTGGCTTCGGTACGTGCCAAGATCCACCCATCTATGTTCACGGTATAGCCCTTCTTAAAATCTTCTTCAATGGTAAGCCCAATGGCCATATCTGAATCGGAGCTCTTTAGTGCCAGGTCGTCCAAATTATTTTTAAGGAAAGTTACACTATTTTCTTCTGGCCATTGTTTCAGGTACTGGGAACCAATGCCCCTTATCGTTTCAGTATCCCAAATCGAAGTGAGGGCCTCTGGGGTTGCCAAAATGAAGTCGCTATCCGGGAAATGACCTTTAAGATACCAATAGGACACACCCAAGGCCGCAACTGTGGCAGTGGTCAGCACAATGAACTTTCTTCTACGCATCTTTCTAAAAAGTATTCCACAATTTGATTTCGAATGGCTTAAGGCAGGCCATTCAACAAAAGGCCAGCTGCTCTTTCCGATTGGTTGAGCGACAGCATGGTATCAGCCGCTGGCGCGTATGAAGATAGGTATTTTTAGGGAATCGGAAGCTTCCAAAGGGAAATATGGCCATGGTCAACGATGACCCTGAAATTTCCGCATTATTTTAAAAAACGTGGGTTTAAATGGGCAAGGGACACCCCGTGGTCTATGACCTTATGTATAGGGCCCAAAATACAGTTAAGCTTATTTCGATAGCCTTTCTTTTGGAGGCTATGCAACAGTCGCTCAAATCGATAACCACTGGTGAACAGTTCAATTTGCCGATCTTTGGTCTTGATGATGATCTTGCTCTGTGCTATATGGTATTCGGATGGATCAATGCGAAAATGTCTAGAAATCCGGCTTGGAAGGCCCAACTTTAAAAGCAGGTGCATCGGTGATAAATAGAACGTATCGATGAGCTCTTTCCCGCGAATTAGTGTTATCGACGTTACTTCACTGGCCAAAACCGATGACTGGTCATAAGATTTTGAAAAGTCATTGCTGAGCATAAGACCTTCCGATAGAATGTCAAAATTACATCTGCCACAATCAATACGCTTCGGTGATTTGTTGAATTTGGTCTTTAGATAGGAGAACCGATAAACGTAGTTGCCTTTTTGATTGCGATTTTGAAAATCGTCCGCACGGTTTGGTTTCTTTACTTTTTCCTTTTGCTGAATTTCTTCACCCATAGCCTAGTTTTAAGCAATCCATAATCGGATGCGATCATGCACTCTATAGTACTTCGGGGGAAGATGCAAGTTAAGGGTTTGATCGAACTTTGCAATACGTTACGGGCAAGTTTTAGGCGGGTATAAAACAACTCATAATGCAGTTCATCGATCACGCCCTGCTCTTATTGGACTAATCATGAACTCAACTTTTTGATTGTAAAATCGAAAATTTTAATGGTGGCACCGTTGCAGGTCATGGACTGCTATTTTTTCATGGGTGTTTGTAAGAAAAAACTACAAAAAACTGGGATTGTGCCTTGTCAAAGACAGTGAAAGACTGGTCTGATGGGCGTATCGCTTGCTGCAGAATTGCTAAAGCTTCGTATCATTGCAGTGGTTTCCTTGGTCGGCGAATAATGGTTGGGAGGTTTGAAACCATTAAACAGGCAATATGTTTTATTTTATCATCGATATTTTGGGCACCATCGCTTTTGCCATTTCCGGGGTTCTGGTGGCCATGGAAAAGAAATTGGACCTTTTTGGCATATTTATCATTGCCTTTGTTACCGCTGTAGGCGGCGGCACCCTAAGGGACGTGCTCTTGGGGTCTACACCGGTGGTTTGGCTCCGGGACCCCATCTACAGTATCATTATTTTAGCTTCGGTCCTATTTGCCATTCTCTTCATAAACCAATTGAAATACTTTCGTACCTCCTTGTTCCTTTTCGATACCATTGGCATAGGTTTATATACCATGGTCGGCATCGAAAAAGGATTATCGGCCGACCTGTTACCTATGATGTGCATCGCATTGGGGACGATTACCGCAAGTTTCGGAGGGGTGATTCGTGATATCCTTTGTAATGAGATTCCCGTGATCTTCAGAAAAGAGATATATGCCACGGCCTGTATCATTGGAGGATTGAGTTATTTTCTGATCAGACTTTTACCCTTCGATGCCACTTTTGCTTACGTAGCCGCCATTTTGGTAATCATCGGCATACGTCTTTTGGCGGTCAAATTCCACATTGCCTTGCCCAATATCTATCGCAGCGATAAAACGGAATAGGGTCCGTTGATCCAACAGCTATGAAGCCCAACGTTCATTCGATCACTTCGACCTTTTCGATGTAAATATTCTGCAAAGGCCAATCGCCTTTGCCGACGGGCTGTTGGTTGATTTTATCGACCACGTCCATGCCCTCGATCACTGTGCCAAATGGGGTATAATCCCCGTCCAGATGGTACGAGCCGGGCTTGGTGACCACGATGAAGAATTCAAAAGGTGATGCCAACATATGGGGATTGTCTATCTCACTGCTGGGCATTGAAACGGTCCCACGATCGTGTTTGTATCCTTTTCTGGTATCTGGGGGCAAAAGGTACCTTCCGATTTCACTGCGCTTTTCCGCGGTCTGTTCATCATCGGAATTGCCTCCTTGGATGATAAAGTCTTTGACGACTCTGTGAAATTGGGTACGATTGAAATAACCTTTTCTGGCCAAGTAGATAAAATTAGCCTTGTGATAGGGTACATTGTCGTATAGTTGAACCGTAAAACTCCCCAGACCGGTCGTGATCTTCACTTTATTTTCCTTCAAGTTTTTTTGATAATCAAAGAAAAATGGGATGGCGTTTTCCTCACTGAGTTTAAAGGGTTCGGCCTGTACCGTATCGGTCAAGACCGTTGTGGTATCTTTCTTGGGAGTTTGCGGCGTTATGGGATCCGATTCTTTTTGGACCTTGTCCCTGCAGGCCCCCATGAAAAATATTGGTATTATTGCAGCAAATGCCATTCGTTTCAACATCATGGATTTCGATTTATTTTCAAAATGCATCCCAAAAATAAAAGATCTGCCCCTACCAGGCGAGCGCGCCCATTATAAAATGACGCCTGCTTTTCGCGTTCAAGAGCTTGAGGCCATCAAGTTCAAGGCCAAAAACCCAAAAAAGGCAGGTGTGATGGCGCTATTTTATCCTGATAACCAACAGCTTACCAATATATTGCTTATTTTAAGAAATACGTACCAAGGTGTACATTCAAACCAGATCGCATTTCCCGGAGGTAAGGCGGAAAAGATGGATATTGACCTTTTGCAGACTGCCCTGCGGGAAACACAGGAAGAGGTCGGTGTAAACCCGGATCAGATCGAGGTGATTAAGCTTCTGAGCAAGGTGTACATTCCGCCCAGTAATTTTGAGGTACAACCTTTTCTGGGATTAAGTAAGGGAAGCACCTCTTTTAAAATACAACCGAGTGAAGTGGAAGCCTTGATCGAAGTAAGACTAACCGATTTTCTTGACGATGCCAATGTGTATACCCAGTATTTGAGCACTTCCTACGCCAAAAATATTGCAGTACCCGCCTTTCATCTGAACGATCAAACGGTTTGGGGGGCAACGGCCATGATGTTGAGCGAGATCAAGGACCTTTTGAAACAGGTTTTATAAAGTGCTTTACATTGCGGGCAAGTATCTTGCAAAAAAGCGCTTTGGCGTAACTATCAATATTTCGTTCGCTGTCCTTGATTTTGTTGCCACTCATTTTGTATTTTAGCGCCCTATGGGAATATTCAAGGAAAATCCTTTCGGTCATATTTTGTTTTTGAAGAAATGGCTCATTCGAATCATGGGCATTATCACCCATTCGAGATACAAGCAGTTCAACAAATTAGAGATCGATGGTTCTGAGGTAATACGCGGCCTACCAGATACCAATGTTTTGTTCGTGAGCAACCATCAGACCTATTTCGCGGATGTGGTGGCGATGTTCCACGTTTTTAATGCCGCCTTGAAAGGCCGCGACGACAATATTAAAAACCTCGGATATCTCTGGAACCCCAAGCTCAATATGTATTATGTTGCGGCGGCAGAAACTATGAAGAAAAGCCTGCTGACCAAGATTTTTGCCTATGCCGGATCGATCAGTGTGGAACGCACCTGGAGGGCAGAGGGCAAAGACGTCAATCGCCAAGTAAAGATGAGCGATATTTCAAATATTGGAACGGCCTTGAAAGATGGTTGGGTCATCACTTTTCCGCAAGGGACCACCACACCATGGAAACCCTTGCGCAAGGGCACTGCCCATATCATTAAAAAATACAAACCCATCGTTGTGCCTGTGGTCATCGACGGTTTTCGCCGATCTTTCGATAAAAAGGGGTTGAGGATCAAAAAGAAGGGCATCTTACAATCTATGGTGATCAAACCGCCCTTGGAAATCGATTATGACAATGAAACCTCAGATCAGATCATAGAAAAGTTGGAATATGCCATTGAACAGCACCCTTCTTTTTTAAAGGTCATCCCCCAAGAGGAACTGCTGGCCCTTGAAGAGGAAAACAAACTGCGAAAATGGCGCAAAACCAAACCTAAACTTCCAATCGTTTAAGTTCTGAATAATTCCGGTTCAGCTTTCTTAACAGCAGCCCGTAGAGCAAAAAATAAATGCCTGCCATCACCGCTACCAATAGCACACTTAAGATTGCCATTGAAAGCATCAGGCTATTCTTTAATTTTCCCGGGGCCACATTTTTTACACCTTCCGAAAGATCGAATATTTCATATAGATTGTTGCTGAAATAGATGGCCACAATGACCATGATACAGGTCGCCAAGAGCATCGAAAGGCTGAAGATGACGTAGTGCATCACCGTTTTTCTGGTTCTCAGGATTTTTTCCATAAGTACTTTTGAATTGTCGAAACTGGAAATTTCCTTATAGCGGATATAGAACTGATAGATGAAATAGAAAATGACGAGGTATCCCAGGGCAAAAAAGACGGTGGCAACACTTTTGATCCCAAGTTTGTCATAGACTTCCAGGCTTTTGGAGGTGCCCGGAATCAGGTATAAGAGGTGGGGCAATGCAAATTCCAAGATACTGATGATCAAAATCCATTTCACGATCGAGGAGGATCGTTTCCAGATCATTCGGTAAATTTCATCATAGGTAAGTTTGGGATGTGAATCCTCTCTTTTCTGCCAATCGCGTTTAAGCAGTTCTAATTCGTCCATCATATCCTTATGGATTGAGTATGGTTTTTAATTTTGTTTTGATGCGGTTCATCTTTACCCGCGCATTCACTTCGCTAATTCCCAAGGTTTCTCCAATTTCTGAATAGTTTTTGTTCTCCAAATAGAGAAAAACCAAAGCTTTGTCGATATCCCCAAGTTGTTTCACGGCATTGTACATCAATCGTAATTGCTGTTCCTCGGTGGGGTCATAATCCTCTGAACTGATCTTAAAGATCACCGAATCGAAATCCTGGGTTTTGATCGTTCTTTTGGATTTTCGATAAAGGGTGATCGCGGTATTCAAGGCCACCCGATACGTCCAGGTACTGAACTTACTTTCATTTCTGAACTTTGGATACGCTTTCCATAGCTGTATGGTTATTTCCTGAAATAGATCATTATGGGAGTCCCTGTCATTTGTGTACAGCGTGCATACCTTGTGAACAATGTTCTGATTGTTCTGCAGTTCCGTCACAAATTGATGCTCCAACTCCTTCGTCACTTAGAAATGGTGGGTTGATAATCGATTAGTATGCAATGATGCCGATTCGTTACAGAGGGCAGTTGAAATTTACAAAAGCGGGTTTCGAACCGCAACGAAACGATAGCCCCGCTTTGATGCCTCCAAATGGGTTTTTACCTTCTATAGTCCAACGCAGGTGCCCTATCGCCCAAAAGGGGTATGTATTTAAAATCGGCTCCCCGGCGTTCAAGGAATTCGGCTTTAGCTTTGCTCACCAGATCGTTGTTCTGGAAAAGTTCGATTGCCGTCAAGGTCAAGGTTTTTGCGGCCACCATCATTCCTTTTTTTCCTATGGAGGTGCCACCGGCCGCAACGGCCTGCCAGCTATGGGCTGGCGTGCCTGGTACCCAGGTCGCTGCGCCCATGCCCACGGTCGGTACTGTAAAGCTCACATCGCCCACATCAGTAGATCCATCGGCCTTGCCATCGGTTTTATAGGGCTGAATGTTTTTGGCCACGGATAAATCGGCATGGTCTAACCCCATGGACTTAGCTATTTTATCGGCAAATTCCTTTTCATCAGGGGTATAATCGAATCCCCCAACTTTGGTAAGGTTGTCAAACATTAATTTCTGTAAGGTAAGATTGGGCAGCAGTTCATGGGTGCCGCCAATCATTTCGTAATCCATGGTCGTTCCCGTTCCAAGAGCTGCACCTTCGGCCGCTTTAACAATACGGTCGAAAATTTCCATGACCACTTCCCTGGAATTATGACGGGCATAATAATAGACTTCCGCATAATCGGGCACTACGTTGGGCGCTTTTCCACCATTGGTGATCACATAATGGATGCGCGCTTCCTGGGGTATATGTTCGCGCATCATGTTCACCATCATGTCCATGGCTTCCACCCCATCCAAAGCCGATCGACCCCTTTCCGGTGCTCCGGCAGCATGGGCCGAGATTCCATGAAATCTGAATTTGGCCGATTTATTGGCCAGGGCTATATCTACGCTTGCCGTATTTTGTGCATTGGGATGCCAATGCAAGGCTACATCCACATCGTTGAAAAGGCCTGCCCTTACCATATAGACCTTTCCAGAACCTCCTTCTTCCGCCGGAGTGCCATAAAATCGAATGGTGCCTTTCGCTTTATTGGCCAGCATCCAGTCTTTTACAGCAATGGCTGCTGCGGTGGAGGCGGTGCCGAACAAATGATGCCCGCAGCCGTGACCGGCCGATTTTCCGGCCGATTTTTTCTCAGCTACTGCCTCCTGTGAGAGTCCTGGCAATGCATCGTATTCTCCCATGATGGCAATGACCGGTGCCCCGGTGCCATACTCTGCTATAAAGGCAGTAGGTATGCCTGCAACCCCTGCTTTAATGCTAAATCCGGCATCGGAAAGGGTTTGCTGCAACAGGGCTGAACTTTGCTCTTCCTGATAGCCCATTTCGGCCAATTCCCAAATGTTTTGGGCAATGGCTCCGTAACTCTCGGCCTTATCATCAAGTTTTTTCAAAACATCATCGACTTTTTTTTGGGCGCTTCCCAATTCAATAAAAAGAAAAGTACAAATGCTCAATACAATGGAGGTTTTCATAAAAAATTAATTAATTGTGATTATGGATGAACCCGACATCTTAAGGAAGGGCCTTATTTTTATCAGGTCCTAAATATAATCAAATCCAGTATTCCACTACCTTCGTTTGCTAGCTTTGTTTATTTTTGGCGCATAAGCAGCATTTATGAACATACCCAAATCGAGTTACCCCCGCGTCGTTATTATAGGAGGAGGTTTCGGGGGCATTTCCCTGGCCAGGAACCTGAAAAATCTGGATTTACAGGTCGTTATGCTCGATAAGCACAATTACCACACCTTCCAACCGCTTTTATATCAAGTTGCTACAGGGGGGTTGGAACCCGATTCGATTGCCTACCCCATTCGCAAGGTTTTACAGGAATATGCGCATTTTTATTTTAGGCTGGCCCAGGTAAAAAAAATAGACCCCTCCGAAAAATTGTTGGAAACCGACATTGGGCCGCTTTCCTATGACTATCTTGTTTTGGCAACGGGTTCGGTCACCAACTATTTTGGGAACACACAAATCGAGGCATATGGCATGGCCATGAAATCGATTCCGCAATCGCTCAATCTACGGAGCCTTATTCTTGAAAATTTTGAAAGGGCCTTGTTGACCGATGATCTGCGAGAACGCGACGCCCTGATGTGCTTTGTCATCGTTGGTGGTGGCCCCACGGGCGTGGAATTGGCCGGGGCATTGGCTGAAATCAAAAAAGGGATCCTGCACAAGGATTATCCCGATCTTGACACGGGCCGTATGCAGATCAACCTGATCCAATCGGGAGATCGTATCTTAAAGGAAATGAGCGTACAGGCCTCGGAAAAAGCGGAATCATTTTTAAAGGGGCTTGGGGTGAAGGTGTGGAAGAATGTCAGGGTAACTGGTTATGACGGCAAAGTGGTCACCACCAAAACCGATTTTAGCTTCGAGAGCGCCACTTTGGTATGGGCCGCAGGGGTGAAAGCCGCTTTGGTGCAAGGTTTGGATGCGGAAAACCTTCTGGTCGGTGGGCGGATCAAAGTAAATACGTTCAATCAAGTGCTAGGGCACACCGATATTTATGCGATAGGCGATGTGGCCTGTATGGTCACGGAGGACAGTGCACATGGACAGCCCATGATGGCGCAGCCCGCCATGCAGCAGGGAAAGAATCTGGGGGAGAATTTTGCACGGCTGTTAGATCGCAGGCCATTGAAACCCTTTGAATATAAAGATAAGGGCAGTATGGCCACAGTGGGCCGTAACAAAGCCGTTGTAGATCTGCCCAAATTCAGGTTTCAAGGCGTTTTCGCCTGGTTCGTGTGGATGTTCGTGCACCTGTTTTTTTTGATCGGCTTCCGAAATCGCTTGGTGGTCTTTATCAACTGGGTATACAACTATATCCGTTTTGATCGTGAGGCCCGGTTGATCATTCGGCCCTTCAAAAAAGATTATAGCCATTATAAGAGCTAGTGGAAACGGCAAGCGCAGGCTAGCGTCACTTCCTGGGGTGAAACCGGTTCATCACCTCCGCCAGGTGCTTCCGATCGATATGCATGTACACCTCGGTCGTGGTAATGCTCTCATGGCCCAGCATTTGTTGGATGGCCCTTAAATCGGCACCGTTTTCCAGCAAATGGGTGGCAAAGGAATGCCGAAAGGTATGGGGGCCAACACTTTTTTGAAGGCCGATCTTTTCGGCCAGTTGTTTGATCATGGTAAAGACCATGGCCCTGCTCAATTGACGGCCCCGACGATTGAGGAAAACGATGTCCTCGAATCCCTTCTGTATCTTTTGGTGCACCCGCACTTCCTTGCTATAGATATTGATGTACTTTTTATTAACGGGGCTTATGGGAACAAAACGTTGTTTGTCGCCCTTGCCGGTGACCTTGATGAAATCTTCATCGAAGTACAGATCGGAAAGTTTTAACCCGATGAGTTCCGATACCCTAAGGCCACAGCCATAAAGGGTTTCCAACATGGCACGGTTTCTTTCGCCCGCTTCAGATCCCAGATCGATCGCCCCAATGAGCTGGTTGATTTCCGCTTCGGAAAGGGTGTCGGGAAGTTTACGGCCTATTTTGGGAGATTCGATCAGGTCCATGGGATTGTCTTGCCGATAATCCTCAAAAATCAAATAACCGAAAAAACCCTTTAGGCCCGAAATGATCCTGGCCTGTGAACGGGGGTTCACGGTCCTGGCCAGCTCATAAACGAACTGCTGCAGTGTTGGTTGGTCGATGTGGATAGGGGTCTCGGTCAACTGTTTGGTTTCAAGAAAGCGCCTCAGTTTTTCAACGTCCAAGGTATAATTGACGATTGAATTTGCGGAGAGTCCACGTTCTATTTTCAGGTAATGCCGGTAATCTTGTAATGCCTGTGCCCAGTTCATGCTCCAAAGATACTTCAAATTCCATAGGTCAAATCAAAAGCGGCCCGGGGCAATAAAGTCTTTGATATAAGGTTGAATTTGCCAAAATGTGCACAAGCACATGGTATCAAAATGATAAAATTGGTCCATCTACATCTTATTTTGGGGGTTTGGCAACAAAAATAAGGATAGCGATTTCCAAGATCCTAGATTTGTTACTCCAATAAAATAAATCAGTGGACATGAAAAATTTAATTTTAGGATTGGCGTTGCTATTCTTCGGAACGGGCGCAATGGCCCAGGAAGGATTCAAACTGGGCTTTCAGGGCGGTCTCCCCATCAATGAGTACAACGATGTGCTCGGGGTGGTGATCGGTGTAGATGCCGGCTATATGTGGGCCTTGGGCGAAGTGGTGGATCTGGGTGTGGACATAAGCTATATTTACGGTTTTCCTGAAAAGTTCCGTGAGGGCACGATCTTGGTAGATCTGCCCAGTATTCAATTTCTGCCGGTAGCGGCCTCTGTGCGCATTTGGCCTTCCAATTCATTTTCTTTTGGGGTGGATGCGGGCCAGGCCTT
>JAHENB010000053.1:0-1444 GCA_024643345.1 Maribacter sp.
GGGCAGCATTGAACGCTTTGTCCTTGGCCCGGAGGCCATGGTAGCTCAGGCGCAGGTATTCGTCGCAGAGCGCGTTGATATCGGTGGGTTCTTTGACCCCGCCACTGCTGCGGCTGTGCTGTAGCATCCCCTTCACGATGGCATCGGCCCTTTTGCCGTGGTGGTTGATCTTTTCGAGGTTCTGTTTGATGTCGGCCGCGATTTCCCGGGCCTCGGCCACATCGCCCTTTTCGAGTTCGTCGTTCATGTCATCGATCAACTCGTTACTGACTTCGCTAAAATTATTGACGAAGTTCAGGGGGTTCTGGATCTCATGGGCGATGCCGGCGGTGAGCTCTCCAAGGCTGGCCATTTTTTCGGATTGGATGAGCTGCTTTTGGGTGAGCTGCAGTTCGGTCAGGGCTTCCTCGGCCCGCTTTTTTTCGGTTTTCAATTTTTGTAGATCGATTCGCGCCTGGGTCAGATCTTTGAAACGGGAATACGCCAGGGAAAATACCGAGGCGGCCCGTTGCAACAAACGCCAGCTTTCTTCCGAGATATCCCCAGGGGTGGCGGCCCCTATGGCGCCATGGGAGAATTTGCACAAATGATAGTTGCGGTCGGGAATCTCTTTTCCGTAATATCCTTGGAGCGGTTTGGAGTATTTCTCGCAATAGGCGATCCATTCCTTGCGGGCCTCGCCCCGCATTACGATGGAAACCTGTTCTTTTTTTGTTTTGTAAAATTTCAGCATTTCCCTGCCTACCCAGGTATCTTTCAGATCGAGGGCAAAATGGTCGTTCACCAAAACTTCCCCTTTTTTTCGAATGTCTTTCAACGCATACCAGCATTCGGCTTTTTTGGCCTCCACATCGTTGATGAAGATGCTGCAGGTCTCGAGCTCTTCCACACCCAAGAGGCCCATTTCATGGCGCAATACCTCGGCCACCTCCTTCAATTCCTCGGGGTGCTGCATGGCCAAAGCCCGTGCCCTTACCCGCTCGAGGGCGGTTTCTATTTTCGATTCCCTTGCCTGGGCTTCCACTTTTTGCAGGTCCATAAAACGAATGTAGGCCTGCTCGAAAACCTTGGCAAAGCGTTTTAATATTTCAATATCATCTTCGGTAGGCAAAACCCCTGTGTGAGAGGGAATCAATAAAGCGGAATTTTTTTGCCATGCAAAGGAGAGGATGTGCTTATCATGTTGAAAGACCCATTGTTTAAACTCGTCGGGAAAGTGCCTATAATCGGAATGTTCGAAGGCATATTCAAAAAAACTATTCTTTTCTTCAATTGAAAATGCTTTTGAAAAATAGGCGTCACCGGCTTCTTTTGAATTCCAGGCATCATTGAATATCGGATGATCGAAGTAGGGCAGGAGGTAACTCCCACCGAAACTGAAGTCGGGCGATGCGATCCAATGCAGTACATCCTTTGAATCCTGAAAATACGTACACAGCGTAAC
>JAHENB010000053.1:1544-4359 GCA_024643345.1 Maribacter sp.
GTGTAGTGATAATATTCCTTGGGCAGGGAAGCCGATTTTCCGATGACTTCCTCGGATAAAATAAAATCGCTTTTCGATACGATGTTATAATACTCCGCGAGCTCCTTTCCCTCCAGGACATGGGAGTATGGTTTTTGGGCGATCCAGGCATCAAAAGTGGCAATGAGCATGGGGTGTACCGTAAGGTCGGTGATGCCGGTCGCCAATTCCTTTTTCCCATCTTGAGCGATTACGATGGTCCAGAGCTGGCAATCTTTGGTATCGGGGTTGAAAATACCAATGCCACTGCGCTCAATGGAAAGATCGAGCTTTTCCAGTTCTTCGAAAAGGATCTTGGTGCTCATTACCAGATCGTCACTATGCCGCATGGCCATGGCCTGGGAGCGAACGCGCTCCAGGGAGGCCTCGATCTGTGCTTCCCTGGCCTGGGCTTCTGCTTTTTGGAGGTCGAGGAAGCGGGTGTAGGTTTGTTCGAAGACTTTGGAAATCTTTTTGAGAATATCTACCTTATTTTTTGTAAGTGGTTCTCCTCCAATAACTTCTATCATGCCATATTTATTAAATGCATCCGAAAAATGCAAGGGAGTGGGTGTGAGCATACCGCTTTGTTCAACAAACTCCTTTGGCAGATTTTTAAAATCAGATTCGGCCAAAAGCCATTTGGCATAATCCACTTTGGCCTTTCCCTTCATAATGAATTCTCCGAATTCGATTCCTTTTTTCCATGTTTCAAGCATTTCCGTGTAATAAGGGGTATCGATGAAAGGTATGGTGTAGCTTTCGGGATAGGCATCGTGCGAAAAGCCTGCAAACCAATGTTCAGCCGACAAATCTTCCAAGTAAAGGATGACACTACAAGCGGGTACCACAAAATTTAAATGTTGCAACTGATCAAAAACGCAGGCGACCACTTCTTTGAGTTCATGACTTTCATGCATGGCCATCGATTTCGCTCGGATACGTTCCAAAGCGGCTTCGATCTCAAGATCACGGGTTCGTTCTTTGATTTTTGCTTCCAGTTCCTCATTTTTTTTGCGGAGGCCTTCCATCGGTAAGGCCTCGTCTTCCGCAATATTGGAATCCGGGGTCGACCCGTGAAAATGGGTAACGATCCATGTATCATCCATACGTTCCAAAATGGTAGAAAGTCGGGCTACCAAGCGGTGGTTCATGTCTTTAAAGTATATATCGAATTCCTCGATAATCAAGCAGGAAGTACCTTCGGCAAATACCCTTTGCAATATAAGCTGACGGTGGATTTCAACATTTTGGCCTCGCAACTGCTCCGATTGCATGGCCGCCATTTCTGTTACTTCCTTCCGGTTTCTGAAAAACTCATGGGCGGCCGTACCGTATCCTATGAAATCCTGATGGATGATTTCTTTAATTTCCGTTATAGGTTTAAAGAAGAAGAAGATATCGATCATCCTCTCGTAGACCAATTTTGCTCCAGATTCCGTATGGCTGTTTTTTGCTTTCATAAAATGGGTAGAATGATGTTAAACTCCGTTCCTTCCCCTTCGGTGCTCGCTACCTTCAATTCCCCGCCATGCCCTTTGGTGACGATATCATAGCTCAAGGAGAGTCCCAGTCCGGTACCTTGCCCGGTGGGCTTGGTGGTAAAAAAGGGCTGGAATATCTTTTCCCTTACATGTTCCGGTATGCCGTCCCCATTATCGCCTATCGAGATGGCTACCCGATCGCCCGATTTTTTGGTGCTTATGGTCACCGTGGGCTCATACCCATTTTGTTGGTGCCGTTTTTTCTCATGCACCACATAGAAGGCATTGTTGAGAATATTGAGGATTACCCTGCCCAGATCTTGCGGGATCGCATTTATTTTGCCCAAAGCACCGTCATAATCGGTTTTGATGGTCGCATTGAAGCTTTTGTCCTTGGCCCTTAGGCCATGATAGGTCAACCGTACATATTCATCGACCAGAACATTGATATCGGTGGGTTCTTTGATGCCCCCGCTGTTGCGGCTGTGCTGCAACATGCCCTTTACGATGCCATCGGCCCTTTTGCCATGGTGGGCGATCTTTTCCAGGTTTTGGATGACATCGTTCGCGATTTCCAAGGCCTGTCCATAATTCCCCTGGGCCATTTCCTCCTTCATTTCATCGAGCAGCTCATTGCTCACTTCACTGAAATTGTTGACGAAGTTCAGGGGGTTCTGGATCTCATGGGCGATGCCGGCCGTGAGTTCGCCAAGGGAAGCCATTTTTTCCGATTGGATCAATTGGGTCTGGGTAGCCCGTAGTTCGCTCAAAGTTTTTTCAAGCCTTTGTTTTTCTTCCAATAATTTTACAGATTGTTCTTCTTTGAACTGCAGGTCGAGGAAACGGGTATAGGTAAGGTCGAATACCTGTGCAAAACGTTTGAAGATATCTTCCTCCGGGCAGGGGACCTGAGTGATGATGACAAGGTAGCCCGTTTTAAAATAGGCGCAATGCAGTTTTTGCCAAGTGGGCAATACAAAGCCCGAAGCCATCATCCCATCAAAGATTTTTTTGGCCACCGGGATATTCATCAACCATTCATAATGTGCCTTAAGCGCATCGCCCTCCAATTGCTCGGTATGATAATCTGCCCCATTCTTCCAGGCATTGTAGATATTGGCATGTGCTTCATCGCCTACATTGGGTAGATAAAAAGCGGGAATAAATCCATTTTGATCACTGAGCCACCATTCATCTTCGTCCCTATCCCTTTCACACAACACAAAACCGCAGGTCCATAGGTTGTCGACCAAACCGTTCAATTCCTTAAAGAGCACGGCCGCCACATCGCCCAGTTCCTCCGATCTTTGCAT
>JAHENB010000003.1 GCA_024643345.1 Maribacter sp.
GGTTCCATCAAAGGGGAATGGAACGCCCCGCCCACGGGCAATAACAAGGCCCTTCTTGCCCCCACTTCCTTCAATTTTTCGCAAGCTTGGGTAACGGCCTCCACTTCTCCTGAAATCACCAATTGCCCAGGACAGTTGTAATTTGCCGCGACAACGATACCGGGGGTTTGCTGACAGATTTCTTCCACTTTGAAATCGTCTAAACCCAAAACAGCGGCCATAGTACCCGGTCGCGTTTCACAGGCCTTTTGCATGGCTAGGGCCCGTGCCGATACCAATTTTAAGGCATCCTCGAACGTAAGCACCCCATTGGCCACCAGGGCCGAAAATTCTCCCAGCGAATGACCGGCCACCATATCGGGTTTAAAATCCCCGCCCAACACCTTACTCAAAATCACGGAATGCAAAAAAATGGCGGGTTGGGTCACCTTGGTTTCCTTCAGGGCTTCGGGCGTGCCCTCGAACATGGTATCCGTGATCCGGAAACCGAGTATATTATTGGCGTTCTCGAACATTTCCTGAGCCATGGGATACTTTTCATAAAGATCAAGTCCCATTCCCACGAACTGTGCGCCCTGTCCTGGAAATATATATGCGTTCATTGGTTATTTTTTAAATTGTGCCGCAAAAATAAGTATAATTTACTGGATATTGGTTTGGAACGTCGCGTTTGCGTCAAACCCACAAAGGGTCCCCGAATTATAGCAACGGCTTGTCATCCAGCGCTGGCAACCCCTGCTGCATAGCTATCGAAAATACCGGAAAATGGAAATCGAAAATCTATTTGAACCAGCTCGCATACTTCACATAGCTGTCCGCTATCCGGTCGACCTCACCGGCACTGAGTTCCGGGCTGATATCCTTGATTTTCTTGGCGGGCATTCCGGCAAAGACCGTTCCAGCCGGCACATGGGTTCCCTTGGCGAGTACTGCTCCTGCCGCGATGATGCTATGGCTTTCGATCACACAATCGTCCATCACGATACTGCCCATGCCGATCAGCACATTGTCTTTTATGGTACAGCCATGTACGATGGCATTATGCCCTATTGATACATTGTTGCCAATCGTGGTGGGCGACTTCAGATAGGTACAATGCACCACGGCACCGTCTTGAACGTTCACTTTATTGCCCATTTTAATGAAATGCACATCGCCACGTAAAACAGCGTTGAACCAAATACTGCATTGATCCCCCATGTGCACCTCCCCCACGATTACCGCATTTTCAGCAATAAAACAGTCGTTTCCGAATTGGGGTGTTTTTCCATTTATGGTTTTTATGATCATGCTTCAGTGTTTTTTTGTTTCCGATTGCTGCGTTAAGGTTTAAAAATACGACAACAATTCATGTTTTTTGGAAGCAGATACCGATAATTCCTTGCCATTGGAAATCACCACGCTACCCCCTTTCCCTTTTTTATAGCGAGCCACTGCGTTTACATTCACCAAATACGATTTGTGGATCCGCACAAAACCAAATGGGGACAGTGCTTCTTCGAAATATTTCAGGGTTTTGCTCACCACGATCCGCTTGTCTTCAAGATAGACCTCGGTGTAGTTGTCATCGGCCTTACAATATAGGATATCCTTTACTTCCAGAACCTGAAAACCGTCCTGAAGGGGAAGCGTGATCTTGCCAGGTACCGATTTGTGTTGGGGTTGCAAAATCTTGTCTTCCAGAAGTGCTTCACATTGCTTGATATCGATGACATAGTTCACCGCCTTGACCAATTCGTCGATGGCTATCGGTTTCATCAGATAATAGGCCGCGTGGTTGTTCAGCGCATCCATGGCATATTCGCTGTAGGCCGTAACAAATATGGTCTCAAAGCTGCGATCGGGCAACTGGTCCAACAGATCAAAAGCATTGCCAAAGGGCATCTCAACATCCAAAAAAACCAGATCCAAAGGGTGTTCCTCAATAAGTTTCAAACCTTCCTTTACCGAGGCGGCCTCCCCTTTTAAGGTGACATCGGCACAGTACTTTGCCAAATAGTTGCGCAATATTTCGCGGCTTTGGATCTCATCTTCGACAATGATCGCATTTAGTTTCATCAATTGCTTTATTTCTTAGGGTTTTAGATGTAAAATCATTCAACCATATATCATGACTTTAATGCTAGATCTCAGGCCTTCGTTAAAATCAAGGTAATCTTGGTTCCCGAACCATCCGATTCGAGATCTACTATGTGCACGGCTACGCTGTCTTTATACATTTGGTTCAAGATCGCAATGCGCTTATTGATATTGCCCATGGCCTTAGACTTTTGATTCTTTTGGTTTTCGGTTTTTAACTGTGCCGATTTCGTTCTCCCGATGCCATTATCGGTAATGGTGATTTCGAGATCCCCGTCATCCCTTGGGGTCAAATCGATATTCAAAAATCCCTTCCCTTCCTTATAGCGCAAACCGTGCCAAATCGCGTTTTCGATATAGGGCTGCAACAACATCGGGGGAATGAGATAGTCAGCTATCACGGTTCGATCGTCGATTCGAATCTGGTAATCGAATTTTTCCGGAAATCGGGAATGCTCCAATTTTAGGTAGAGCTCCAGCAGTTCCAATTCTTTCGTCAAGGGGATAAAATCTTCTTCCGAATTTTCAAGAACGGCCCGCATCAAGCTCGAGAAATCGCTTAGATAACGATTGGCGCTTCGTTCATCGTTTTTGGCGATATAACTGTTCACCGAATTGAGGGCATTGAAAATAAAATGCGGATTCATTTGTGTCCGCAAAGATTTCAGGGCCAACAGATTGTTCGCGAGCTTTTGCTGTCGGTTACTGCGGTAAAAAAAGAATACCGCAAATCCCATTAAAAAAATGCCGAATACCAAGGAATATATGACCCATTGCTGACGTTTGTTGCTTTCGGAAGCCAACATCTGTTCGGTAAGCGCCAGATCATACTTGCTCTGTGACAGTTCCCGTTCCTGTTCAAGTCCGTCAATACGGCTTTGCTTGGCCGCAATTTCTCGGTTAAAGCGCGCTGCCCTTATTATTTCCTGTTCTTTTCTAACATAAAGGGTATCAACGACAGACACATAGTCTTGATAGGTTTTCAAAGCTTTGGTGTAATCCCCCTTGACAGCGTAAACTTCCGACAGTTTTCGGGTTGCGTCCTTTTGTACCACCAGATCGTCTTCCGCATCGGCCTCTATAATGCTTCTTTCCAAATAGGGTATGGCTTCATCCATTTGATCTTGGGCGATATAGGCCTTTGCAATCTTAAAGTTGATCTGTTGGGCGGTTATGGTATCGGCCTCCATTTCATTTGAAACGCCCTCTATTCCCGATTTTGATATGTTCTGAAGTTCCTCCAGGCTCCTTTTCCGCATGCCGATCTCTTCGGGATACCTGTTTTTCTTATTGTAAAAGTCGGCCACCTTTTCCTTTTCCTGAATGGAACGCTGCGGGGGCTGCGATGCGGCCAATTTTAGGGAATTGCCATAATAGCCTTCTGCCTCCACGCTTTTTCCGTCCCTGGCATAGGCATCGGCAATCTTGGAATTGAGGTCGGCCATTTTCGGCGCAATACGGTTTAACTGCGCAATTTTTAACCCTTCTTCATAATAGATTATCGCCTCAGCGGCTTTATCGAGACCCAAATAAGCGTCGCCCAACAGTTCATAGACCGCTACCTTTTGATAGGGCACCCAGGTCTTTTGTTCCAATAAGGGCTTCAACAAGTCCCCCGCCTCGGTATAATTGGCGTTCATGATATAGGCCTTCCCCAAAAGCAGGGCGGTTCCCATGGTCTTATCGGCCTTAAGAGCGTCTTTATAACTGGAAATGGCCAAGTCGAGCTGGTTGTGGTATTGATATACCTCTCCCAGCATGGTCAGCGACTTCGAAAGTTGCTTTCCGTCGGCGTTGTTCCCAAGGCCGGCAATGGATTGGGCAATAAAGTCGATGCTCTTTTCAATACTGGTCTTCTTGAAGTAATTGGCAGAATCCAAAAGGGTTTGGTGCTGCGGAGCGCTCTCGTTCCCCCTTTGATCGACCCCTTCTTTCTTAAGATCATTTTCCTTTTGGCCCCCTTGGGGGAACACGGTCAAAGTGACCAAAAATAGGATCCAAATAATAGGTTTCATCCCTGCCATAATACAGCAAATTCTCTGTAAACTTAGCAGTTTTATGTGGCACTAGAAAATCCCATGCTTTGAAAGACAAGACCATTACATCGACTTTTTGGCGGTTTACGAGATCGGAACGGACGGTCACCCATTGAAAAGGGGTATTCCCTCAATCGTAGTTTTTTTTGAAAAAGTTTGGACCTAGTTTTATCAAGGATCGAAGGCCAATAAAAAGCAGATTTGGCATTGCATGCCATCTTTAGGGTGAACGCGCAATGCCGAGATCTTTTTTCCAAAAAGGCATTTGTACCAGATAAAATTATTAATCCATAAAAAAGAAACAAGATGAAAAAAGTAAATCGACATTTGGCCATCATCGCCGCAGGCTTCATGATGACCGCTGCAGTCCCAGCCGATACGATAAACCCCGACACGAATCGAACAAAGCTGAATCCACGGCTGTATGGAAAAACCTTGAAAACATCGAAACAAACGGTCAAAATTGCGTTGCTGTTGGATACCAGCAACAGCATGGACGGGCTGATCAACCAGGCCAAGGCCCAACTTTGGGACATCGTGAACCAGTTTACGCACGCCAAATGCGGTGACGCGACCCGGCCCAAATTGGAAATCGCACTGTATCAATACGGCAATGACAAGCTTTCGGCCCAGGAAGGCTACGTTCAACAGGTATTGGGCTTCAGCAGTGATTTGGATGAAATCTCGGAAAAGCTTTTTTCGCTTTCGACCAACGGAGGGGAAGAATATTGTGGGCAGGTCATCCAAACTTCCCTAAAACAACTCGATTGGGGCAAAAATCCCGATAACCTGAAAATGATATTTATCGCCGGGAACGAACCTTTCGATCAGGGCAGGCTGGCTTACAAAGCGGCCGTGTTGAACGCCATGGAAAAGGACGTGGTGGTCAATACCATTTTTTGCGGCAACTATGAAGAAGGCATCCATACCTACTGGAAAGATGGGGCCACACTTACCGGCGGCGAGTATATGGCCATCGACCATAACCGTCAGGTGGTTCACATCAGCACACCCTATGACGACATCATTATTAAACTCAATGGCAATTTGAACAAAACCTATGTTTCCTATGGTGCTTTAGGTGCCGCCAAGCAATATCAACAAAGCGCGCAAGATGACAATGCCATGGAAATGGAAGAGGCGGTGGCCGTAAAAAGGGCGGTAAGCAAAAGTTCGAGCCTATATACCAATGAATCCTGGGATTTGATCGATGCCTCGGAAAAACCGGATTTTAACCTCTCCAAGATTGAAAAAAACCAATTGCCCGCAGAATTAAAGGGCAAATCGAATCCTGAAATCGAAGCGTTCATCAACGCCAAGAAATCCGAACGCGGCAGGATCCAAAAAGAGATCCAATCGCTGAACGCCAAACGAGAAGCGTTTATCCTGGAAAATCAAAAAGATGTGACGAAAGGGGAATTGGAAAACGCCATGCTAGAGGCGATCAAAAAACAAGCTGCAAAAAAAGCCTTTAGTTGGGAATAGCCTTGTTCAAAATCTTTAAAAAATCGAAGTAAATATTGGATGGGCCGCTTCTTAACCGAAGTAGGCCCATTTTATCATTGGGCCGCAGGGCAATAGCAATCGTACTTGCGTTCGGTCTGACCGAAATCATACCCCAAGGTAATCTGGTGAAAACCGCCATTCGACAAGCGTATGGCACCCGATTGGTATGAATAATTATAGGAAACCATAAAATTATTGATATTGGCCCCGATGATGGGCGTAAACAGTTGCAATCTTTGTTCTCCGAATGATGTGCCATCAACGAATTGCGCCCCATCAAAACTTCTTCTGTAGGAAAGACCGCCCCAAATGCGGCCAAAATTAACATCCTTATAAACCTTGGCATTGATATCGATGGTTTTCTCCTTGGTAAAGTCGGTCAGTTGAAAAAGTACCGAAGGCTCTACCTGCCATTCATTTCTACCAAAAATATATCCCGCCGAAATCAGATAGCGCCTAAGATTGTCCACCACCGGAACGTTCGCGGGATCTAGCCTGCCCACACGGTACAGACTTCTTTCTGTCGACAATACGTTGAGTGCGGCGAAATGGGCATAGAATTCCATAAGGCTATACGACATGCCAATATCGACATTGTAATATGCGGCACTGATATTTGAACCGGAAATGGCCGGATCCAAAATTCCGCCAGGAGAAAGAAATTCACTTTCGTCCAACCTGGTCTGCAGTAAAGTGGGACTTATCCCAAACGAAACCTGATTGAGGTATCTCACGTCCCCCCCTAGTTTTAGATGATGGGCATACGTTAACTTTACTCCGGTTTGCGAATGGTAACCATTGGCATCGTTGAATATTATTGCCCCTACCCCGCTGTTGGTCTCTCCAATTCTAAAATGGGCATTCAAGGTCTGTAAATTGGGAGCATCCTGAACGTCGAACCACTGTTTTCGTATGGTAGCCCGGATTTTTCCTCCTTCCCCTATTCCGGCCATCGATGGGTAAACCAAGTAGTAGTTATCGGCCAAATAATCAAAATAAACAGGGATGCCCTCTTGTGCAGTGGTTTGAAAACCGAAAGCAAAAACCGAAAGCACAATTAAAAAGCGATATCTCATCTAGGTCAAGGGGATGTATTAAATCGACTAAACATAAACTATAACGGTTCAAATACCACATTATTATATGGTGGGCAAATAGGAAAATGATTGTATTTTTGCGTAAAATAAAATGATATGAAGGAATATGTAATCACGGTCAAGGAAACCACCAATCCTGCGATTTTGAAGTTTGAGGCAAACCACTTTCTCACCCAGCATCAAAATTATGAGTTCAAGAACATCGATGAGGCCAAAAACTCTCCATTGGCACAGCAACTGTTCTACCTTCCCTTTATTAAAACCGTTTATATATCCGGTAATTTTATCGCTTTGGAAAGATATGGCATCGTGGAATGGGAAGATGTAAAAGACGAAGTAGCCCAGCAGTTGGTAGAATACCTTAATGCAGGGGAACCGATAGTGGCCGAAGAGCCCGTGGTCAAGCAAGTCGCGGTTACGGTTTATGCCGAAGTGACGCCCAACCCTTCGGTGATGAAATTCGTGGCGAGCAGAAAAATTGTGCCGACCGCGTTGGAATTTAAGAATATCGATGATGCGAAAGATGCCGCTTTGGCCAAAGCTTTGTTCCACTTTCCATTTGTAAAAGAGGTTTTTATGGATGAGAACTATGTGTCGGTGACCAAATACGATATGGCCGACTGGGAAGAGGTTACCCTTGAACTCAGGGAATACATCCGCGACTTTATCGCCGATGGAAAAGAAGTTGCCAGTACCCAAAGTATCGTGCAAAAGGCAAAAGTTGCCCCTTCCCATAGCAACCGGTCGGCCACCTTGGATGATACCTCCAAGCAAATCATCGACATTCTTGAAGAATATGTGAAGCCAGCGGTCGCCAGTGATGGGGGCAACATTCTGTTCCAATCCTATGAGGAAGAAAATAAAAGGGTAAATGTTATCCTCCAAGGGGCGTGCAGTGGGTGTCCCTCTTCCACCTATACCTTAAAAAACGGGATAGAGACCATGCTCAAGAACATGATGGGCGATAAGGTCAACGAAGTAGTCGCCTTGAACGGCTGATCTTAATAAGTCGCCATGGACATTTGACTATTTTATTCCTTATCTTGTAAGGAACCTTAAATTATAAAACATATGTCAGTATTAAAAGTAATCGAAATCTTGGCCAGCTCTGAAAAAAGTTGGGAAGATGCCGCACAGAATGCTGTGACGGAAGCATCGAAATCTGTTAAAAACATTCGTTCGGTTTATGTTCATGAACAAAGTGGCACTGTAAATCACGGTAAAATAGAACAGTACCGCGTGAACGTCAAAATTACCTTTGAGGTAAAATAAATTTGTGGCGACCCATAATGGTAAAGCATCAGTCTCCCGGCCGATGCTTTTTTGTTTTGTTTAAATTTGCAGGGGCATCACCAGTAGCGTCCATCAGCATATAAGAAATACCCGATTTCAAGTGCATAAACCCTTATTATGAAACCTAAGTTCACCAATGCCCTTATCCATGAAACGAGTCCCTACCTGTTGCAGCATGCACATAATCCGGTGCACTGGGAAGGTTGGCATCCCGAGGTATTGGCAAAGGCAAAAAAAGAGAAAAAATTACTGTTGATCAGCATTGGGTATGCGGCCTGTCATTGGTGCCATGTAATGGAACACGAGTGTTTTGAAGATGCCGAGGTGGCCAAGGCAATGAATTCTAATTTTATCAACATTAAAATCGATAGGGAAGAACGTCCCGATGTGGACCATATTTATATGGATGCACTTCAGATAATGACGGGTAGCGGGGGTTGGCCGTTGAATATCGTGGCCCTTCCGGATGGCCGGCCGTTCTGGGGCGCCACATATGTCTCCAAAGACAAGTGGATCGATGTCCTCGGACAACTGTCATCCTTGTACCAAAATGATCCTGAAAAAATATTGGGTTATGCCCAAAACATGGCGGAGGGCATAAAGGCCATCAATCTGATCGAAAACAAAACGGACATCAAGGTTTACGGCATGCCGCAGTTGGTCGAGACCGTGCAGGATTGGTCGAATTATTTTGATGACTTTTTGGGCGGATATAAGCGTGCCCCTAAATTCATGATGCCGGTCAACCTTAATTTTTTGCTGCATTTCGGTACCGTACAAAATGATTCCAAAATCCTGGATTATGTGCATACCACGCTCAAGAGGATGGCATGGGGCGGCATTTTCGACCCTATTGGAGGTGGTTTTTCACGGTATTCGGTCGATGTCAAATGGCATGTGCCCCATTTCGAAAAAATGCTTTATGACAATGCCCAACTTGTAAGCCTTTATGCAAATGCCTATGCCGCTACAAAAAATGAACTCTATCGTGAAACGGTAGAACGGACGGTTGATTTTGTCAAAACCGAACTGATGGACAAAAACTATGGCTTTTATTCGGCCCTTGATGCTGATAGCATCAACGAGACAGGGGTTTTGGAAGAGGGCGCGTATTATGTTTGGAAACAGGAAACCCTCGAATCGTTGTTAGGGGAAGACTATCCCGTGTTCAAGGATTATTATAACATCAACGATTACGGCCTCTGGGAGCATGGCAACTATGTTTTGATCCGGGATGCCACTGCAGCGGAGCACGCCAAAAAACATGGTATCGGAAGCGAACCATTGAAGCGAACCATTGATATGTGCCTTAAAATATTAAAAAAGCATCGCGACCAAAGGGAGCGACCCAGACTGGACGATAAAATACTCACCTCTTGGAATGGATTGATGCTCAAAGCCTTGGTCGATGCCCATCGTTATCTGGGCCACCGGAAATATCTAGATCTGGCCTTAAAAAACGCTGAATTCCTTCAAAAAAACATGATTACCCAAGAAGGCGGGCTCTTTCATAACCATAAGAATGGCAAGAGCAATATCAACGGTTATCTTGAAGATTATGCCTCGGTCATCGAGGGCTATACGGCCCTTTATGAGGTTACTTTTGAAGAAAAGTGGCTCAAAATGGCCAAATCACTTGCCGATTATTGTCTGGAGCACCATTATGATGCGGAAAGCAAATTGTTTTATTTTACCCAAAAAGAGGATGATTTCATCATCCGCAGAACCCTGGAAACAGCAGACAACGTGATTCCGGCTTCGAACTCGATCATGGCCAAAAACCTGTTCCGCCTCTCCCATTTTTATCCCCTGGAGCGCTATGGGGCGCTTGCATTGCAGATGCTCATGAACATTCAGGACCATTTTTCAACCAACGCGCAAAGCCATGCAAATTGGCTGCAATTGGTGCTACTTGTGAACCTTCCATTTTATGAAGTGGCCATTGTAGGTCCCGAATACAACGACAAGGCAAGTCAAATGGTCAAACACTATTTGCCCGATACCGTTTTCGCGGCGGCCCCCAAAGAGAGCCAATTGGCTCTTTTGGCCGATCGATTTATAGAGGGAAAAACCCCTATCTACATCTGCGAAAAGGGCACCTGCCAACTGCCCGTTGAAGAGGTTTCGGTTGCCCTGGCCCAGCTCCATGAATCCAAAGATTTTTCTTTTTAACAAGATTTTAATTTTCATAAATTGATAAATGCCTTGATTTTTATTAGGTTTCGGAATTAAATACAAAATAGGATTATGACAGAAATAAGCAATTACCAGGAATATTTGGATAAGGCCATTGCAATCATTTGGGAGGTCCTTCCCAATTTGATTACCGCAACCATAATTTTTGTAGTAGGTCTTTGGGTCGTGCGTTTTATAAATCGAATGGTACATCGGTTCTTTCAAAAGAAAGATTATGACCTTGCCTTGGAATCCTTTTTACAAAGTTTTATCAGTTTGGCCCTTAAGGCCTTGTTGTTCGTGCTGGTGATTACCCAATTAGGGGTTAAATCCTCGTCATTGGTAGCCATCGTAGGTGCTGCCGGCCTGGCAGTAGGCCTGGCATTGCAAGGTTCCCTGGCCAATTTTGCGGGCGGGGTTTTGATCTTGATCTTCAAACCTTTTAAGATCGGGGATTTTATTTCTGCCCAAGGCGTTGACGGTACGGTGAAAGAAATCACCATTTTTACCACCAAGCTCAATACCTTTGGGAACCAAGTCGCCATACTTCCCAATGGGCAACTGAGCAACAACAACATCATCAATTACAATTCAGAGTCTACCCGCCGTGATAAAATAGATGTGGGTATCGGCTATGGATCCAATATTAAAGAGGCAAAGGACATTCTTCTGCAGATATGTACAGAAAAAAGCAACATTCTTAAAGAACCCGCTCCTGAGGTATATGTAGGCGAATTGGCCGATAGTTCGGTAAACCTCACCTTAAGGTTTTGGGCCAAGAACGAGGATTTTTGGAATGCCCATTTTTATGTCATTGAAGAAACCAAGCATCGCTTCGATGCCGCCGGTATTGAAATCCCCTTTCCACAACGGGTGGTATACGGCCTCAAATAAATTTCAGGCACCATAGGATAATCAAATTTCTAACTCCTTGATTTTTAGCATGGTTTTTGCTATCTTTAAGTAAGATAAATCATTTGGATCATGGAAAAATTTTGGATAATAATGCTTTTGGGCACAGTTAGTGCCTATGCACAGATCAATGGCAATGGCGACGGTATTACCACGGATACCCAGGCCGGTATTGTGATCAGGGAGGTTCCCATAGAAGGCTCCCGTTATATGAACGAGATTTATAAACAAGGGGAAACCATAATCAATGGAACCCAACAGACCGCTGCCTTGATGCGATACGATGCGCTGAATGATGCCGTGGAGTTGTTGGACAATAACCAGCAGCCCCGCAAACTCTTAAGAAGGAAAAACATCTGGGCCATATTTGATGGGAAAACCTATGCAGTTCTCGATTACAAAGAAGGGAACCGGATTAAAGAAGGCTACTTCAACCCGCTGAACATTGGTAAAATAGTGCTCTTGTTCAAGCCCAAGAAAATGTTCAGGCAGGCCGAAAAGCCCGATAACGGCTACGACACCTATGATCCGCCCGCCTATCTGGACATTTCGGAACACTATATCAAAAAAGGGGATGCCCCGGCCCAATTGATCAAACTGAACAAAAGAAATGTGCTGAAGGCCATTGGTGGCAATACTGCGGAACTTAAAAAGTATGTGTCACAAAACAGCTTGAACCTCGGCAAAGAAGAAGATGTGGTGCGATTGCTCGACCATTACAACAAAATCGATACTCCTTCCAATAACGGAAGCAGCGGAGGTAGAAGCAGTTTGGGCTTATAAGGCTATTGTTCCCAAAATAAGATATCCGTTTTCTGAAATTTTTCAATTAAAAAAGTTAGTCTTTCTTTTGTTTTACTGCCCATGCTTTTGAGTAAAATCCCGCGACCGCAATCGGTTATAGTGGGATTGCATGTAATTGCGATGGGCCAATGATCAGCGACCCTTAGGGTATTGTCTCAGGTCTTTTTGGCAGGGGCGATATGTGTGATGTGTGCTAGAATGCCAGGCAAGATGTGATTGCATTTTGGATAACGACAAAACACCAAGGGTACTGCCTCTTTGATCAAACCTGCTTCTTGGTGATCAAAAAGTCCTTTAAATAAAGGGGTTCAAAATAGGCAAGGTCCTCAAAGTCCTTTGAAAGGAATTTCCGATACGAAAGGGCCGCCATTTCCCTTGCAGACGGCACCGCTTCGGAATTAAAATATATATTGGGTCCCGAGAGCACTTCCTTGCATTTTTGGGCGCCGCTGCCCAACAACCATACTTCCCCTTTTTGGATAAACGCTTCGAAAGAATGCTCATCGATGATTTCGGCCCTGGTCTCCCTTACCATTTGTAGGTTTTGGTCAAAAACTGCGGAATAGACCTCCATACGACGGGCATCCAACATGGGAATGATAAAGGCTCCCTTGGTCGCCTGTTGAGCCATACTTTCAAGCGTGGGAATGGCGATCAAGGGAAGGTCTAAAGAAAAACAGAGTCCCTTCGCCGCCGAAACCCCTATTCGGAGTCCGGTATAAGATCCGGGGCCCTTGCTTACGGCAATGGCATCCAAATCGGGAAAATTCAGGCCAGCATCGGATAGCACTTCTTCAATGAAGCGGTGCAACTGTTCTGAATGGGAATAGTTGGGTGAGTTGTCTTCCTTTAAGGCCATAATTACCCCATCCTTCGCCACCCCTACCGAGCAGTTGGTGGTTGCCGTCTCTATGTTCAGGATCTGGGCCATGTAACAAACTCCTCGATTAATTCAGTACGATGGGAAGACCAAAATAGAATTCCAAAACCTTGATTCTAAAAATATAATCGTACTTGGTCCGGATCACTTCGGCTTCGGCATTATCAACCCTTGCCTGGGCCTGGCTAAAATCGAAGGCGTTCATCAACCCAACATCAAAACGTTCCTTGGTATATACATAGGCCAATCGCCTTGCTTCCAAAGTTTTTTGGGTCGCTTCATAGGCTTTAGCGGAATTCTTCACATCTACATAGGCCTGGTTAACCGTGGTCTCAAGATCCAATTTGTCTTGTTCGAACTGCAACTGTGCCTTTTTATAACTGATCAGGGAACGCTTCACATTGTTCCTTGTGCTCATCCCATTAAAAACAGGCACATTCAATTGGGCTCCAAAGGAAATACCGTCATTGATCCACAACTGATCTCTAAAAGGAATCAAATCTCCCGTAATGGGATCTAAAAACTGATCCGAATATCTCGTATTGTAATTGACAAATGCGCCAAGGGTAGGATAAAATGCCCCTTTTGCTATGGCTACGTCCTTCTCGGCAAGGGCCACGCTATATTCTGAAAATTTAATGTCGTTTCGGAAGGTAAGCGCCTTATCAAAAATAACCTTGGCAGAATTGGAAAGAATATCGGAAGGGGGAACATCGAATTCCTCCTCAGCGATATCAAAATTTTCGTAATCGGTGATCTGTAACAGTTGAGCCAAGGCGATACGCGATATCAACACCTGGTTTTCCCCGTTGACTATTTGCTGTTCCTGATTGGCAGCAGTGGCCTGAATCTCCAATAAATCTCCTTGTGGCACTACACCGGAACTTACCAATTGCTCTGTTCTTAATAAATCTTGTTGGGTTACGGCATATTGTGCTTCAAAAACCTTTAATGCTTCCTTGTTCGACAAAACGTTCAAATAATTCACTGCAACATTCAAGCGGATGTCATCGACCAAATTATCCAGGCGGTACTGGTTGGCTATGGCATTCAATTTCGCACGGTTCAATTGATTATAATTGATAAGCCCATTGAAAAGGTTGACCCTAGAAGTGACGCTACCCGATGAAGTGTTTTGCGTAGTATTTACGGGACGGTTGTTGGTGGGGTCAAATGACAAACCCGTGTTGCTTGAAAAACTTATGGAACCATTTAAATCGGGCAATAGATTGCCAATGGCATCGGACTTGTCAATTCGAGCATTTTCAAGGTCCAATTCAAATTGCTGTATGGTCAAATTATTTTCTTGCGCGTAGGTTACGCACTCTTCCAAGGTCCATTTTCTTTGTTGGGCCGAAATTAAGCCTATGGAAAATAGCAACAGCATTGCCGTTAGTTTAACTTTCATTTGATGAATTTTTCTTGATTATTTATTTTGATTGATGTTTGCTTATTCACTGGTTTCCTCGTCATCTTCTCCCTTCTTGATCGGCTCGGTTTTATTCCATTGCTTTACCTGATCTTCTTCGGTAATTCCTGAAATAATTTCAACGTTAACCCCATCGGAAATTCCGATCTCGACATCCTTTCGTTCAAACTTTTGTTGGGCCACGTCACCGACCGCAACCTCAACATAGGGCTTGTCGGTGTTCTTGTCAAATTGCAGCAAGGCCTCCGGAATCACCAAAATGCTGTCTTTCTTCTCCAACACCAAGGAAGCATTGGCACTATAGCCAGCACGGATGAAAATGTCATCCTTAACTTCCACATCCCCTTCAATCTTGAACTGGACCGCACCGGCCTCTTCGAGCCCTTTTGGTGCGATAAACTTCAATTTGGCTTCAAGTTCCTTCCCTTCCACTGCGCCAAGACTTATCTTCAATGGCATGCCCACCTCCAATTTCCCAACCTCCCCTTCGTCCACTTTGCCCTCAAAAATCATCTTGCCCAAATCGGCAATGGAAGCAATGGTGGTGCCGTCGTTAAAGTTGTTGCTCTGGATCACCTGGTCCCCTTCCTTCACGGGAATTTCCAAAATGGTACCAGAAACGGTTGCTCGTATATTTGTATTCGCTGTGGTAGATCCCCCAGCAGATCCCTGGCGGATGATCTGGTAATCGGCCTGCGCGTTCTTCAGTTCCTGTTCGGCCTGTTCAAATTGCAGTTTGAGGGTATTGAAATCCTGGCTTGATATCACCCCTTTTTCAAAAAGCGCCTTATTACGATCGTATTCGATTTTCACATTGCCCAAAGACAATTGGGCGGTTCGAACCCTCCCACTTGCCTGGTTCAGTGCCTGTTCGTTGGGCACTACCTTAATTTTGGCAATCAGGTCTCCCGCTTTGACTTTGGCACCTTCTTCCAAATAGATTTGGTCAATAATTCCCGATATCTGCGGTTTGATCTCTACCTCGTCTTCCGGAATCACCTTGCCCGTGGCAACCGTTTTCTTTTCGATGTTTGCTATAAAGGGTTTTTGGGTCTCAAAGGTGATGGCAGATTTGCTGTTCGATTTAATAAAAAACGCGGCGGCCCACAATGCGCCAAGTACCAAAATACCTATTAGTACATATTTTACGATTTTGTTCATTTCAAGTGTATTTGATTAAGTGTTGGTTTATAGTTTATTCTTCTCTAAGTGCGTCGATCGGTCTAATACTTACGGCCCGTTGGGCAGGAATGAGACCTATTAGGGTTCCCAAAACCACCATTAATGCCAAAGCACCGATCACATAGGGAATGGGTACGGTAGGATTGGTATACGGGAAATCAGTGCCTTGTGTGGCCAAATCGATACCCTTGAGGGTGAGGGCCCCGACAATGACCCCAATGATACCTGCCAAAAGGGTCAAGAACAAAGATTCGATGATGATCTGGTTGCGAACCTCAGCCGGGGTTGCCCCCAAGGCCCTTCGAACCCCCAATTCCCTGGTACGTTCCTTTACCGATATCAAAAGGATGTTGCCGATACCGATTACACCTGCCAAAATGGTGGCAATTCCCACAATGAGGGATAAAAAGGTAAGTCCGTTGGCAAAACCAACAATCCTATTGAAGATTTCCCCAAGGTTAAAAGAACCAAATGCCCGTTCATCTTTGGGATCTACCCTATGGATACTTTTCAAGATGGTCTTCACATCTTCCTCCACTTTCACCACGTCTGCATCATCATAAGCGGCGATAGTGAGCCAGGAAACATCATCACCGGTGTTATAAAGTTTTTTGAATGTGGTAAAGGGAATGTAAATGTCCCCATCGGATTCAAACCCGCCCCCTGGGGTAAATTTGTGCACTCCGACGATTTGGAAGTATACATTGTCCAATCTTATGTAGCCCCCGATGGGATCTTCATCTTTTTCAAACAGCTCGGATTGCGTACGCTCGCCTATCACACATACTTTTCTACTTTGCTCCACGTCTTCATCGTTGATGAAACGGCCGCCGTCATAAATTTTCTTGGTCGCGATTCTCGTAAAGACCGGATAATCGCCATAGATGGCATAATTGCCCGATTTCAAACCACGCACCACGGTCGCCGCGGTATCTCCGAAAACCCCTCTGGCATTCCTTGGTGCGATATATTGTATCTCCGGAATCCTATTTTGCAAGGTTTGCACATCCGATAGCTTCAACTGCAATTGCCTTCCGGTTTTATAACCCCCGTAGGGTATACTCGTACTCTGCGCCCATGCGAACATGCTGTTCATGGCCACCGATTCAAATTCACGTTCAAACCCGTTATCCAAGCCTTTAGAAGCCCCAGAAAGACCTATGTAGATATAGATGCCCACGAACACCCCGATCATGGTAAGAAAGGTCCTCACCTTGTTTCTGCTGATCGATTGAAAGATCTCCTGCCAGGTATTGCTATCAAATAACTGTCGCATATTATTCGTCTCTAAGTGCTACAATGGGTTTTATTCTCGCTGCCCTCCTTGCCGGCACATAACCGGCGATCGTACCACATATGATCAATAAGATGGTCGCAAATATCGCGGTTCCCGTATTGATGAAAGGACTTGTAATAAAATAATCCTCGGCCAATTTGTTGCCCAGATACTTGAGTAGCCCTATCCCCAGGAGCATTCCAAAGATTCCGAAGATCGTGGTGATAAAGATCGATTCCATGAGTATGGTAGTGGTTACAATCCTTGGGGTGGCGCCCAAAGCCTTTCGGATCCCTATTTCCTTGGTCCGTTCCTTTACAACAAAGAGCATAATATTACTTATTCCTATGATTCCTGAGATAATCACGACAAAAGCGATTCCGGAGATGATCAATTGCAATACTCCAGCGAACTGTTGGTTCTGTTTTAACTGATCCGCAATGTTTCGGATAAAAAGCCCGTTCGGATCTTTGGGACTGATGATTTTTTTGCTTCGAATATATTTATCCAGGCTCCTTTCAAACGCCATGGCGCCTGCATAGCCTATCTGTGGTTTGAATGCCAAAACAATTTGATCTATCTTATCGGTGTTCTTCTCGATCAGTTGGCGGGTGGTATAGGGAATATAGATGATACGTTCTTCATTATCCCCCCCATCATCCTGAAAAACCCCTATTACTTTAAAGACGCTACCTGAAATATCGATGAACTCCCCAATCGGTTCTGCCCCTTTAAACAAATCCTTTGCCACCAAACGGCCAATGACCGCATATTTGGTCTTTTCTTTGATATCGGTTTCATTCAGATAACGGCCTTGCATGATCATGGTCTTCTCCGAAAATTGGTGTGCAGGACCTACACCATACGTTGTATAGTTGTTCGATTCTTCGTGGTATTTCACCAAACCCGATCTACGAATCCTTGGGGTTATGTACTCCATGAACATGGCAAAATTCTTTTCAATATCGGCCAAATCCTCATTCTCAAATTCAATGCGCCGATTCGCCTTATACCCTTTATAAGGTAAGGTCGTTTGTCCGGGAAACAGATAAAATACATTGGTGGCATCTTGCCCAAAGAACTTGGCAAAGGTATTGTTGAGGCCATTGCCCATACCGAAAAGAGCCACAAAAATGAAGATGCCCAGGGCTACCGTAAACCCCGTAAGAAAGGTCCGAAGCTTGTTCTTTTGGATGGTCTCGAATATTTCCTTCCAGGTATCCCTACTGAACATATGATGAAGCCCTTACCTGTTTAACTTTTTTATCTTCGACGATAACGCCGTCTTTAAGATGAACAATACGCTTGCACATTTGAGCGATATCGGCCTCATGGGTAACGATCAATATAGTGTTGCCATCGTCGTTGATTTTTTGGATCAGCTCCATGACCTCAAGGGAGGTTTTACTATCCAGTGCACCGGTAGGTTCATCGGCAAGCAATACCTTGGGTTCCGCCGCCATCGCCCGGGCAATGGCCACCCTTTGTTTCTGACCTCCGGAAAGTTCACTGGGCAAATGGGTCGCCCACTCCTTCAAACCAACCCGTTCGAGATACATTAAGGCCTTCTTTTCACGTTCCTTTCGGGCAACCCTTTGGTAATAAAGAGGCAAGGCCACGTTTTCCATGGCCGTTTTATAGTTGATCAAATTAAACGATTGGAACACAAAGCCCAAAAACTTGTTCCTATAATTGGCGGCCTTCGTTTCGTTAAGGTTCTTGATGGGTACGCCATCCAAGGTGTATTCCCCTGAGTCGGCCTCATCGAGCATCCCCAGAATATTCAACAGCGTTGATTTACCAGAACCCGAAGAGCCCATAATGGCTACCAACTCCCCTTCTTCAACGGAAAAATTGATTCCCTTGAGAACATGGAGGGAATTGCTCCCCATTTTATAGGACTTGTGAAGATTTTTAATTTCAATCATGCTGTAATGGTTAGTGAGTAGGGTCGCGAATTGACCTGAAGTCAGATATAAGACCGCTAAGGTGTTAAATTGTTACAAGAAATATTATAAAATAAATGTTAAAATCGTTTAACCATTAAACTGATCTGGTTTTACCGCGTTCCAAACCTTTATTTTATCATCTTTGGTGATGCCCGATTTTATTTCCACGAATATTCCATCGCTTAGTCCCAACTCGACCTCGGAACGCTCAAATTGCTGGCTTTCTTTTTCTATCTCCACAAAAGGTTTTTTGGTTTTATCATCGAACTGCACCAAAGCTTCCTTTATGACCAAAACACTATCGGCCCTTCCCAAGATGATGGAGGCATTGGCACTCAAACCGGCACGGATAAAGGTACTGTCCCCTTTTTTGAGCGAGCCTTTGATCTCGAATTGAATGGCGCCATTTTCAGCATTGCCCTTGGGGGCGATATAATCCAATACAGCATCGAAAACTTTGTTTTCGATGGCCCCTACGGTAATTTCCAATGGCAGGTCTTCTTTGATCTTGCCCACTTCAGACTCATCTACCTTTCCCTCGAAGATCATTTTGTCAACATCCGCAATGGCGGCAATGGTCGTTCCCTCGTTAAAATTATTGCTCTCGATGACCTGATTGCCCACCTCTACCGGCACTTCCAAAACCATTCCACTCACAGTAGCACGGATTTGAGTATTGGCCGTATTCCCATAACCTTGGGTCGTTCCGGTCTTAACAATGTCATAGCGTTTGTTCGCCGCGGCAAAGGTTTGTTTGGCCTGATCCAAGGTAAGTTGCGCCCGCTCCAAATCTACTTTTGAAACCACGCCTTTTTCGAACAGGTTCTGTTGGCGCAGAAAATTTCGCTTTTGATCCTCCAAGGCTATTTTCGCATCCTCAATGGCATTTCGGGCATCATTCAAAGCTGTTAGGTTGGGCACCACTTTAATGCGCGCCAAAAGATCTCCCGATTTCACATAATCGCCCCCTTCCACGAATATTTCTTCGATCACACCCGATATATTGGGCTTGATCAATACTTCCTCCAAAGGTAATATGCTCCCGGTCGCGACCGCTTTTTTAATGATGGTCTGCGTGGAAGGCTGCTCTGTTTGGTAAACAACGGGGTCTTCAGCGTTCTTTTGGTACAAGTAGTACATAGAGCCTCCAAAGGCCAGAACGATGAAAATAAGAATACCAATGGTCACTGACTTTTTCATATGAATTTAATCGTTAAAGGTCTGTTATTATGATGTTTATGTTTGCTGATTCTTTAATATTCAAATGTACTTCCTGGCATGTCCCCTGTTTGTAAAACGCTTTTCATTCGGTTCTGAGCGCTTCTATCGGCCTAACTTTTATAGCGCTTTGAGCTGGGATAAAACCTGCCAAAAGTCCGGAAACCACTAAAATGAACAGCGCGCCCACCACGACCCCCAGGCTTACGCTTGGATTCATGAACATATCTACAGGACCTGCAGAATCGAGCAAAGCGTTGATCCCAAAAATGAACAAAGCCCCGAACACAATACCGAGCATCCCCGAAATGATGGTCAAAAATATCGACTCCAAGAGAATCTGCCCCCGTATTGATGCCGGCGGTTCCCCCAAGGCCCTGCGAATACCTATTTCCTTGGTGCGTTCCTTCACCACGATCAGCATAATGTTACTGACCCCAATGATGCCCGAAAGCAGCACCAGGATACCCACGAAATACGCAATGAACCTCATGGCACCGAAAAGACTTTCAACCCTGTTGTACTGTTCGTAAAGGTCGAAATAACCTACGGCACGTTGATCATCGGGATGTATTTTGCGATTTCGTTTTACCACACTTACGATTTTCTCCTTAACACTGGTAATGGAAGTACCGTCATTGGCCGTAATGGCCATCCAGCCTACATCGTTTCCGCGATTAAAGGCTTGAGAAAATGCGGTGAACGGTACAAAAATCTGTTTTTGGCCTTCTTCCCCATCCCCATCGTTCGTCTTCTTTTTATAAGTTCCGATGACCATGAAATTAACCCCCTGTATCTTGAGATATGTGCCGATTACTTCTTCTCCTTTCTCGTATAGTTCGGAGCGAACACCTTCACCAATAATAGCGATCTTTCGTTTTTCGTTGATATCGGATTGATTGATAAACCTCCCTGAGGTAATCGTCATGGGATCTTGATTGATAATTTCAGGAAAATCTCCGTAAACATTGAAAGCGCCAGTATGCAAACCCCGCACCACATTATTTGCCCCTCTGAAACCTCCTAATTGGTTTCTTGGGGAAATGAAACGGAGATTGGGCACCTCTTGATTGATGGATTCCACATCTTCCAATTTAAAATTATAACTTCTCCCCTTGGGCAGTCCTTGATATTCCTTGGTGGTATTTCTTGACCACATGAACATGGTGTTGGTGGCAATATCCCCAAAATCGGCCTTTATGCCATTCTCCAGCCCTTTACCAGCCGCCAACAAGATAATCAGGATCAGAATTCCCCAAAATACCCCAAAAGCCGTCAACACCGTACGGAACCAATTGCCGGTGAGCACTTCTATTATTTCCTTCCAACGGTCTTTATTAAACATAATTTAGTTTTAATATGGCACGCTCGCCATGGCCATCACAACCTGCAACCCCATTCTATCAGCCCCTCCTTGTCTCAAAAATTTGACCTACTGATCCCGCAGGGCATCTATGGTATGGATATGGGCCGCCCGCCATGCCGGAAAAAACCCTGCTAGGGCACCCGCCAAAATCAACACAAAAACCGTCGAGAGCGCCACGTTAAAGTTCACGGATGGATTCAGGATATAATCTACTTCTATCAATGGTCCCACCAGCTCTAAAAGTGCCATACTGAAAACGAGACCGCTAAACCCTGAGATGGCGGTCACAAAAATCGCCTCGTGAAGAATCATTCCTACAATGGATATGGGCTTCGCCCCCAAAGCCTTTCGTATTCCTATCTCCCTTGTCCTTTCCTTGACCACAATGAGCATGATGTTGCTTACCCCCACCACCCCGGCAATGATGGTGCAAATTCCGACGAACCAGAAAAAGAATTTTATATTTCCGGTGAGCCCATAGAATCTTTTTGCATTTTCCAAGGTATTGTACACATTAATGGCACTCCCATCATCAGGAGCCACCGAATGGACCTCTTGCAAATAGGATTTCAATTCCTGTGAAAATTGCATCGATTCAACAACCGCCTGCTCAAAGCTTTCCGCCGGCTGTAAGGTATAAGAAAGGTTGTTCACTTGGTTGGCCCCATTGAATACCCGTTGTGCCGTAGTGATGGGAATGAACATCCTATCTTCTTCGCGTTCGCCCCCTACATCACCGAATACGCCTATAATTTTGAATTTAATTCCGGAAAGATCCAAATATTCCCCCATGGGATCCTCGCCATTTTTGAAATATTCCCTTTTGATCTTGTTGCTGATGACGATCACTTTGGCTACTGATTCTTCATCACTTTGGTTGATGAACCTCCCTTGGGAAAGAAACTGGTTCTCGATGAACTGGAATCCGGAAGAAACGCCTTGAATGCTATATCCAATGGTTTCTTTCCCATAATTTACCGACACGTCGCGCACGCGATAGACCGGCGATTTTTTGTCCAGGTTATCGGAAAATCTTGAGTTAACATAATCGTAGTTTTCATTTTTCAGTTCAATGCGACGGCCCGGATTAAGGCCTTTGTATTCCTTAGTGGTTACCTGGGTCCAAACCCAAATACGATTGCTGGCATCGGCCGCAAATTCTTTCGCGATGCCATTTTGCATGCCTTGGCCGAACCCCAATAAAATAACAAGTATAAAAATGCCCGAGGCCACAGAGAGGCCTGTAAGAAAAGTGCGAAGTTTGTTTTTACGGATGGTATCAAAGATTTCCTGCCATCTTTCGATATCGAACATATTTTGGGTTGATTGATGATACGGTCGATAGCGCCGTACATATATAGGACTTGAGCGAACTAAGATTGTTACAGTAGCTTGACTTAAAAAAGTGTTAAATTTAGGCTCAATCTAGGTCCTCATTTTACGATAGACGAAATAAAACAGTACGCCGACCAAGAGGTATGGAATCGCCATCAAATAAACAATTCCATTGTTCACCCCTTCCGCGACCGAGGTATTTCCTTCACTTTCCAAAACGGCCCTGCACATGGCACACTGTGCCATGATGCTCTGGGGAAGCATAAGCCAAATGATGACTACAAAAAAGATTTTCTTTTTCATGAACTGTACTGTAGCTAAGGATAAAAAGGCGAGATCATAAAATAAACAATGACCCCGGTAACCGCCACATATAACCAAATCGGAAAAGTAATCTTGGCCCATTTGCGATGTTCGGCGAGCTTGTTCAAATATGCCCTCATGTAGGTCTTCAGAACCAAAGGGATGATCGCAATGGATAATATAACATGGGAAACCAAAATGAAATAGTACAAATACCGTATTGGGCCCTCTCCGCCGTACGAAGTAGAATCGGAAGTCATGTGATAGGCCACGTACATTACCAAAAAGATCAGTGAAAGCACTATGCAACCGGTCATAAGGTTCCTGTGCAATTGCCGCTTCCCACTTTTAATGGCCCAAACCGCCAACATCAGTAAAATTGCCGTAATGCCGTTGATAGTGGCATATAGGGGCGGCAAAAATCCCAAACGTTCCACATTGGGAATCTTTACTCCAAACAATAGGGCCACTACCACTGGAATAACGACAGAGACCACATTGATCCATACATTTAACTTCCGTTCCTTTTGTGCCAAGGGTTCCATCTATTCCTGCAACAATTTTTTTATATCTTCCTTCAATATCGAAATTTGTTCCTTTTCACCCTCTTCATTGGAGCCTTGCGCCTCGGTAATCGTGCCCCTGTAATATACGATGGGGTTGCCGAACGAATCGGTCCGAGATCTCAAATAGCCATTCTTGTCGATCAAGGCAAAAAGTCCCGAATGTTCAAACCCCCCGGGAGCATCCGGAATTTCCGCTGCAAAAATATAAAACCCGGCATTGGCCAAATCCAATATTTTTTCACTGTCACCGGTCATCAAATTCCAGTCGAGATCGGTGATACCGTTTCGTTCGGCGTATTCCTTGAGCACTGATGGCGTATCGTATTCCGGCGTAATGCTAAAAGAGGCAATTCCAAAATTATCCTCATCCTTAAAAGTATTTTGTATCCCTACCAAATTTTTGTTCATGATGGGGCAGATCGACGGGCAACTGGTGAAGAAAAACTCGACTACAAAAACCTTTCCCTTATAGTCTTTATCGGTTACCAAAAGACTGTCTTGGTTCAAAAATGCAAAATTGGGAACCTTCCTTTTTTTACCGTTCGTCAGCACGTAGGAAAGCGGGGCTCCATTGGCCATAACGCCCACGTTCATCCTATCGTTTTGCACAATGGTACCGTGCTTTATCCTATCGATGATCCTGGGTATAAAGATGATCCCAAAAACCAAAATGACCAAGGAGACCCAAACATAAGTGTATTTTCTTTTTTCCATTACTTTTTCATGGGATGCCCATCCCTTTAAACGCCATATGACATAGTGCTAGTACCCTTACTTTGATCTATATGCGTTATTTTTCTTCAATGCCAAGCGATACTCGGCCAAAATAATTTTAACGTCGTCCTCCATTTTATTATTAAGATCGGCCACCGAGGTGGTATCGAAACCATATTTGGTGCCTTCATCTTCATCGTCTTTGCGCCCCCGTAAATTTAAATCCTTATCTATAATGAATACATAAGGGGTATACAGGTCGGCGTCTAACAAGAGGTCGGTTTTTAAACCGTTGAACATCTCATGGATCCGGTTATCATCGGCATAAATGAAAAACCATTTGGAGGTATCGGCCAAGCTGCCCAATTCCCTTTTCAATTCATTGACCAGCGCCTCACTTTCTTTTGGGACCACGATTACGAACTGAAAATCATTAAACTCATAAAACCGCTTATAGATTTTTTGGTTGATATTAAAAACATTGCCTTTTTTGTTGGCCAAATCCCTGCCCAAAAAGCCCAATACCGTTATCTTATTTTTTAGCGAAAAAGTATCATTGAGTACGCTTATATCCGTAATATTTTCGGTGAGTATAGGCAATTTCCCGAAGTTGTTCACCCCAGATGCAAAGAATAGGTAAGCGACAATGGGCAACACAAACAATACTAAGAGAACAAGGGTCTTTTTCATCAAACCAATTTCTGTGCAAAAATAAAAAAGACGGTTTTGAAACCGTCTTATAATGCTGTTAATTTTAATAGATCTCTGGTCCTAAAAGTTCCATTTTACGAAGCCATCCTTGTACACGTTGTAAACGTAGTCTGCTTCAAATAAAAGGATGAACACCAAATAAGCTACCAGAAAAATGGGGGTCCAAACAACCGCCCTTCGAAGGGAAGATTTTTCGTCCCGAAGATGCATAAAATCCCATGCGATATAATAGGCCTTTACTAGGGTCAGGGTGATAAATATCCAATTGAGCACCTTCATTCCCAAAAAATGCGAGTGGGTCAAAGACTGTGGCTTGGTGATACCCAAAGCTACCTCAACGGCAGTTACCACTGTTAAAAATACGAGAACCCCCCAAATCTTTTGGGTGTTCGACTTAAATTTTAAAAGTCCCCTGAAAATCTCCAATTTGTGTGCGTGTGCCATCTGTTTTATAACGTATTAAAATCCTTTTTTCTAACTTAAACTGGTCGTGTTATGTCCTATACCAAATAAAAGAAGGTAAATACAAAGACCCAAACCAAATCCACAAAGTGCCAGTATAGTCCAACTTTTTCAACCATTTCGTAGTGGCCCCTGCGTTCGTAGGTCCCTAAAATCACATTAAAGAAAATGATGATATTGATCATTACCCCAGAAAATACGTGAAAGCCGTGAAAGCCCGTAATGAAGAAAAAGAAATCGGCAAAAAGTCGACTGCCATATTCATTCTGTACCAAGTTGGCCCCTTCGACCACCATCTTGGCATCCTTGATCTTTTCTAGCGATGCCTCTCTTGAAAGTACCGTTTTGTGGCCGTCCTCATTAATGACCTCGGTACGTATCAAAATATTGGGGTTGGCCTTTAAGCCTTCCTCCACCTCGGTAACGGAATACGATGGCAAAAAGCCCTCTTTTTGGAACCAAACGCCATCGTTACGTTCGTCCCTTACCCGCTCCGATGGGATGGATTTCGCAAAATCGGCCAAAGCTGCCCTTTCGCCCGTATCAGCCTTCACAAATTGCAATATCCTCCCGCCATTGGTCTCTATTGCCCCGTAATCGCCTCGAATGAAGGTCGCCCATTCCCAGGCCTGTGAACCCACGAAAATGGCGCCCCCGATAATCGTAAGGAACATGTACCATATTACGGCATTTTGTTTCATTTTATGCCCTGCATCTACTGCAAGTACCATGGTAACCGAAGACATGATCAAAATAAAGGTCATGAATGCCACATAATACATGGGGTAATTTCCATGGAAAAACGGCACGTGGGTAAATACTTGGTCGGCAATGGGCCAAGTTTCGATGAACTTGAACCTTGAAAAACCGTACGCTGCCAAAAAACCCGAAAAAGTAAGCGCATCCGAAACAAGGAAGAACCACATCATCAATTTGCCATAACTGGCACCCAAAGGCCTATTACCGCCTCCCCAAACGTTTTCTTCCGTAGCTGATGTTACCGTAGAATCCATATATTTTAATGAAAAGTTAAAGTTGAGACAAATTTACATTTTTTTCGTGCATACAAAAGCCCAAATGGGGCCAAAACAAACTTTTATAGGAAATATTATTTAACAAGGGTCATGAACAATACCAAATACACCCATAACAGGTCTAAAAAGTGCCAGAATGTAGCCCCTAATGAGATTCCCAGATACGATTCGGAAGTGTATTTCCCATTCACTTGATTAAAGAGTACCACGGTCAAAGAAATGATCCCAGCCAATACGTGTGCAATATGCACCGCTGCAATCAAAAAAACATAGGACATTTTAATACTACTGGTCGGGCCGGTAAAGTAGTAGCCATATGACAGCATTTCGTTGAAGCCCCTGAATTGCAAAAAGATGAAGGCCGCACCCAGCGCCAAGGTGACGAACAGCCAGGTAGTGCATTCTTTTTTCCGATTGTGCCGTATGGCGTTTTTGGCCAAAATATAGCTTACGCTACTGACAAGGATTACCGCCGTGCTGATATAAAAATAATAGGGAAGTTGGAGATCGGTCAACCAGTCTTCCCGGCTGCTGCTCACGATATAGGCACTCGTCCAACCAGCAAAACCCATTAAAAGGCTAGCGATACCGAACCATAGCATCATTTTCTTTGCCCTTTCATTTTTCTCCTTATCGGTACCTTGGGTTAAATCCATAGTTTAGGGTTATATTAATTTGTCAACGACATAGACCAATTGCATCAGGGTAATATAGGTTACACTTGCGAGCATCAATTTTTTGGCTGAGGCATTGTCCCTTTTTTCATAAAGTCGGAATGCAAAGAACAACATCACCGTGCCCATCAAAAAAATCAGGGCCGCTGCCAGAACGGAAAGCTGTAACTTTCCCGTTATGCCGAAGACAGGAATGACCGAAATGACCATCATCCAAATGGTATACATAATGATCTGCAATGCTGTGCCCTTGTCTTTTTTGCCCGTTGGCAACATTTTGAACCCGCCTTTTTTGTAATCATCGTCCAACATCCATCCCAATGCCCAAAAATGGGGAAATTGCCAAAAAAATTGAATCATGAACAAGGTGCCGGGCTCAATTCCAAAATCATTGGTGGCCGCTACCCAACCCAACATGAAAGGAATGGCACCTGGAAAGGCGCCCACAAAAACCGAAAGCGGTGTTTTGGTTTTAAGGGGCGTGTAAACACTGGTATACAAGAAGATCGAAATTGCCCCGAACATCGCCGTTTTCGGATTGAGGATATACAAAGTGACGATACCCAGAACGGTAAGTGCGATGGCTATAGACATGGCACGGGTGACCGTCATTCTTCCGGAGGGAATGGGCCGGTTACGGGTACGGTTCATCAGCGCATCAAGATCTTTTTCAATGACCTGATTATAGGCGTTTGAGGCGCCGACCATACAATAGCCACCAAATGCCAACAGCAATAATGGCGTCAACGACAACTGATCTGCCCCCAAAAAATATCCCGCAATGGAAGAGAATACCACACTGATGGCAAGCCGTGCCTTTGTAATTTCCTTAAAATCGGAAAAGACCAAAGCCAATGAGGTGTTTCGAGCCGTACCAACCGCGGTTTTCATCTGTTGTTTTTACGGCTGCAAAGATAACCTCATATGCCTATTTCTCCAACGAATTGCTTATGTTTATCTAATCTTTAATACAATTCAAAAATTTAGACATGAGGAAAATTTCTTTTATTTTGCCTGTGATTCTTTGCCAGTTAGGGTTCTTGGCAATCAATGCTCAAGAGCAAGCTGTGAACATTTCAGTGGATACCCTTTCCAAACAGGTATATATGCTTACGGGCCAAGGGGGCAATATCGGTATTTACGTAGGGGAAGACTATGTTTTTATGATCGATGATCAATTCGACAGGTTGAGCGATAAAATCAAAGCCTCAATAGCAACACTGAGCGATAAGCCCATTGCATTTTTATTCAACACCCATATGCATGGCGATCATTCGGGCGGCAATGCCAAATTCAATTCAAGCGAAACGGTATTGGTGGCGCATGATAATGTAAGGGGTAGAATCGGCGCCAATCAAAAAACGAAACTGGAGGCCAAGGAAATTTCCAAGGAAGAATATGATAAAATGTTGCCGGAGGTGACTTTTTCAAACGATATCACTTTTTTTGACGGAGAGGAGCGGATCATGGCTTTTCATGTACACAATGCGCATACCGATGGGGATGCCATGGTCTATTTTGCCGACAACAATGTATTACACATGGGCGACACTTATTTTGTGGGCCGTTATCCCTTCATAGACTTAGCTAGTGGGGGCAGTGTAAATGGCCTTATAGAGGCTCAAAAAAAGGCGTTGTTATTAATCAACGAAGACACAAAGATCATCCCAGGACACGGCACGCCTTCCACCAGATCGGAATTGGAAGCATATCTCACCATATTGGAAGACATCAAAGGCAGGGTACAAACACAAATCGATGCGGGAAAAACTTTGGAAGAGGTGAAAACAGACAAAGTTCTTACCGCCGAATACGATGAATCCTTTGGAAGTGGTTTTATCAACCCAGAACGCTTGCGGGAGACTTTCTACAACAGCTTAAAAGGGATACAGGCAAACTAGGATTACCCTTGGTTGCTGCGGGCAGTTTGGACATTCAACTTTTTAGGGCACAAAGCTTGGCGGAAAACGCGGATCATGTCGATTGGCTTGAAAAGAAGCATCGGATTGCCCACTTGATAATATATAACAAAAGACCAGGCGCTATGGCCTGGTCTTTTGTTATAAAGATATGTTGCTTTCTACTGCAGTTTGAAGGTGATGGGGATACTAAAAGGTACTCTTACCGCCCTACCCCTTTGTTTACCTGGGGTCATTTTTGGAAGTTTGCTAATGATCCGTGCAGCCTCTTCCTCTAGATTTTTATCTGGGCCACGCATTCTTACGTTGCCGATACTACCATCTTTTTGTATGACAAACATTACATTTACCCTACCCTGAACACCCATTTCTTGGGCAATTTCCGGATAACGGAAATTTTTGCCGATGTGTTTCTGCATCATTGAATTAAAACAGGCCCTTTTATCTTTTTCATTCTCACAGCCGGGAAAAATGGGTACATCTTCAATGACCGCAAATGGCACATCAATGTCATCTTCCACTTCCTCTGTTTCCACGTCGTCAACACTGATCACCTCTTCTTCCTGACTGGTTTCGGTTGATTCAATTACGGTTTCTTCAACCTCTTCCTCATCTTCGACCACTTCGATGATTTCCGGTGCCGCAGGTGGTGGTGGTGGTGGTGGCGTCTTGATCTGTTCGGTCATTGGCACCTCCTCATCGAGTTGATCATCAACATTCAGCGAAATGTCATATTCATTTTCCTTATCATAGGTCTTCCATTCCAGTGCTTGCCAAATAACCAGCATTACAACCGCCAAACCAATCACAAAATAAAGACTACTGTTTCGTCCTACATCTGCTTTCGGACTCTTTTTCGCTTCCATATTTCTACTTTTTAATGTTCGCTAATTTAATTAAATATTCCTTAAAAAAACAATTAATATTTCCAATTTAATCGTCTTTCCCCTGAAAACACAAACAGAATGGTCAAAATACCGGCCAAAGCACCGATACAGTTGGCCAAAACATCATAGATGTTGCCATCTCTGGATGTGGTTACTGCATACTGCAATACCTCAATAACCATACCATAAACAATCATCAATACTCCGATGTATACCAAGGTTGGTTTCATCCCATTTTTGCCATGGGAGCGTTCCCTGATAAAAAGACAGCCAAGAAAAGAAGCCACGGCATAAAAGACAAAATGAACCAACTTATCCATATTGGGTATGCCCAAATCGGGCAATTCACTGTCTTCAAAGGAATAAAGGCTGAGAAAGGTAATCAGGCCCATCCATGCAAAAAAAAATACGGTGAACCCTTTTTTATTAAGCACCGATCAATTCTTTGTAGGCTTCGGCACTGAGAAGTTCGGCAATTTCGGAAGCATCGCTTAACCTGATCTTTACCATCCAACCTTCACCGTAAGGATCGCTGTTCACTTTTTCTGGCTCCTGCTCCAATAAAGTATTGAAATCGATCACCTCCCCGCTCAATGGCAGAAAGAGGTCAGAAACGGTTTTCACCGCCTCCACGGTACCAAAAACCGCTTCTTTTTCAAGGGTTTCATCTAAGGTCTCGACCTCTACGTAGACTATATCTCCCAATTCGCCTTGGGCAAAATCGGTAATTCCAATCGTAGCGATATTCCCTTCGACCCTGATCCATTCGTGGTCTTTGGTATACTTTAATTCAGATGGTATCTTCATTTTATCAATTATTATTATCGAACAAATGTAAATGATTAAATAGAGCTTTTCAAGAAAAAAAGGGAGGATCTGATCGTTCGATTCGGGCCTGGCAAAAGATCTGGAAGTTGAATTTTTGAAGGTGACAACAATTTGGTTTGTACCTAGACGCGATGTATCTTCAGAATCAATTTCCGAAATTATAGCGAAGCGTGAATCCCGTGTTCACAGTGGTTTGGGGAAAAGCGGTAGAAACGGCAAACTTGGAAAAAGAATGGTCATAAAAGAAAAGTGCGTTCAGATTTTTGCTCAAAGCATAATCCGCAGTAAACTTGATAGAAAGCAGGTTCTGACCAGAAGTAATCTGATTGTTATCGATATCCAAATTCCTGATGATGGTAATGTTGTCTCTTAGGCTCACATCGGCCTTGAGGTTCAGATCACCTTTTAACCGTGTCTTGTTACCCCCGATATTGGTGACGAACTGCACATCTTTCAGGCGATATCCCAGCCCGACGGTATATTCCTTTCCATTGATCTCGGTGAGGAGGTTATTATCGAAACTCATCGACATTGCCCTATCGGTACGCACTTCCGCAAGCACACTTAAAGCGTTTTGCATTTCGAAATCGACCCGGATCAAGGGATTGAACTGATCGGTCAGGACCACATTGTTCAAAATCAACTCCGGTAAAAGGTTATTGGTTTCAGGGTCAACTGGACTCAAACCGTCTTTAATAAGTTGTTCTCGCTCTAAATTGGTCTGAAACGAATTAATGCTATAGGCGGCCCGATAACCGTGTTGTAAAGAAAATCGCCTAAATTTCTTTTTGAACCATTTATTGCGCATCAGCCCGGTATACTTAATATTCCAATTAGGTATGGGTATCTCCCTAAAAACATCGAGGTTAACGCGATTGACATCTTGGCCGGTATAAGCGGCAAAAAATGAAGGGAGCAGTACATCTTGACTGGTTTTTCCATAGAATTCGGGGAAACCATCTTCGTCCAAGTCCCCAGGGGCCTGCCCGCGATCGCTCACCAAGCGGTTGGCGATGGTGATTCTGTTTTGTTTAAAGATTTCGAAGTTGGTGGAATTGAATTCGTCGCTCTTTCCAAAAACGGTACCGATCATCATGGTAGAAATACTGAAATTTCCATAGTTATTTCCCAATTGCGAATCGTATTTCAACTCCCCGTTTTCGGTAATGATCTGAAAATTTTCCTGAAAACTATTTGCATATTGCCTATCGGCGATCAAATCGATGGTAAGGTCTTGGATAGGTTGTGCAGTGGCGGTTATGTTTAGCTGCTTGTTGGTGCGCTTTATAAATTGTTCATTATAATCCGCGAATGGGGTGAGCCAGCCATTTCGTGCCGCTTCGAAACGCACATCGGCTTGGCTCCCGAACACAAAACCCAGGGTAGGTCTTGCGGAACCGATAAAGCCAATGCTTTGGGTGTAGCCGGGCAAGACGGTGCCATTGCTTTCATTATAATTGACATTCAAGCGTTTTATCATGGTCACAATATCTACTGCCGTATTCCAGAGACCACTTGTCTTTTCAGGGGCCTTTTCCGCATTCTTTGCCGGATTCCCGGCTTTATCTTTACGGATGGGCGCTTGGTTGGCCATTACTTTTCCATCAATTCTCTTAAGGCCGATCAGGTCATAGAATTTCTGCAAGGTGAGATTCGCTGTCAGGTTATGGGTATTCGCATTTTGGATGGTGTTTATTGCTGCCTGGTAGCCAAGCGCATTGCTGGCCACCTCTGTAAGCGCGTCTCCACCGCGTTGCCAGTCAAAGTTACTGGTATAGCTATACTGTGTCGAGATGAAATCCAGAGCTGGGATTTTATTGAAAGGCACCTCATAGTTCAATTGCATTTGTTGTGAATGGCGATTGGGCTCCCCCAAATCCCAAAAACCATCCCAAAGCCCCAAGGCCTTGTCGATTTCTGAATTGGGATCGTTCTGGTCTTCCAAGTAGTTTCGCACGATGTGGTTGTTGGATGCGGTAAGGTTAAGCCTCAAAGACTTGGTAAGGCTATAATTTACAGAATATTGCCAATTGAACAGATAATTACGCTGTTGTAATTCCGGCAGTGATAAGAAGTTGTTGGGATCCTCCCCGGCCGGAATTACATTCCTGAAGGTTTGACGGTTGAATTGCCTGTTGATGTTTGAATTTACCGATATACTTGTTGGCAATAGGCTAAGGTTCAATTCTTTGAGCCACTGCCAATACTTTCCTGTAAAGAGAGAGTCCTTTTTTACAAAAGGGGCCACCTCTACAGGTTTGAAATTATGGGTATAGACAAATCCGGTGACCACATTCTGGTCTCTCAATCGCTCAATCTCAAAATCGCGGTGATCGGTTTGATTGTAAGAATAATTGAAGGTAAAATTCTCGATGTCATAAAAGTTGGCCTTGGCTTCTTCACCCCGGTTCTTTCGCACCCCAATCAGGTTGATGCTGGTTCTTTTAGTGTAGTCCTCGGCCCTTTCCTTTATGTTTGCGGCATCTTCCTGATCAATGGCGGTATCGATCAAATCCTGCAGTTTTAGGTCATCGAATTCCGGGTCGAATTCCGGGGTGATCTTTTGCTCGGAAATCCCGTAATTAAACGGAATTTGAATACCCAATTTTGGAGGCAACAACTGCCCCACATTTACATTGGTGACCACATCGTAGGAAATGGCATCTTCCCTGGCGCGTTCGTTGGGCATTTGATCTATGGCCCCAAAACCAGAGGTGCTCTGGCTGCCGGTTGCGGTAACATTGGCAAAATCGGCCAAATTTGCGTCCATGGCCAGAACAGATGCCCAGCCCCCATTATTATCGAGGCCGGCCAATCGCAATTCATTGAACCATACTTCCCCATTGGTCGCCTGGTCACTGGTATTCTTGATGCCCACCATCATGCTACGGATATTCCCCAATGATGGATTACCTTTGATACCGATACGCAGTATGCCCTCGGTTCTTGGATCGAATTCACCTACTTCCCGTACTTCCCCATTCTCAATTTCGTAATAGCGTAGATCGCTCAAGGGCACCCCGTCGTTTCGGATATTGATCCTAAGCGATTTTACTTTGTTCAAATCTGCAAGTGCCACTGACATTCTGTTGGCTTCGGGCCAGATTTCATCTTCATTCCTCGAGCCGAATTCGGTAAATTCCAAGGGCAGTTCTATTTGATAAAAGTTTTCGGTAAAATCGGTCCCAATTCTCAGAAACCCCACCAATGGGGCAACAGCTGGCTTCAATTCCACCCCAACTTCCTCGGCATGCAAAAACATTTTGATGTTCTTGTATTGCCTCAGATCGATATTGAGATTCTTGAAAACGCCCCGTGAATCTTGTGGCTCCAGATTTCTCACCAGCAACGATAATGATTGTTCGTTCTGTTGTATGATGGTATTGTTATTGTTCAGTTGTTCCCTTCGCACACTTGGTGGAAGCACATAGGGGATAGGGGTACGCTGCTCATTTTCCTGTATATTGACCGCATTCACCTCCAAAGCAGTCATATCCAGGGAAGGATCTTCCCCATCGGGCTGTAATGATTTTGTATAGGTTCTCCAATCTCCACGGACCAAATCCAAGGTTGCAAAACGCAGCACTACATCTTCCGAGAATCCGGTGAGGTACATCCGCATGGCACTGATCGATCTAAAATCGGAGATGCCCCCGACGGCATCGGTAAAATCGCTCAAGGGTATCTTGTATTGGATCCAACGGGTTCGAACGGTACTGCCGTCCGGAATTCGATTGCCGCTAAGGACCAATGAATCGCGTATATCGGTCACATACTTATCATTGATATTCGTACCCGGTTTTATATCGATTTCATAGGTATAGTAACTATCTACCGTGGTCATTGTCAAATCCCTATCGATGTCCTCCACATCTGGCAAGGTGGTATTCCCCCGGTTGTCGTTCGTTACTTGTACCGGAGAATTGCCCTGTGGGTTATTGAAATTCAAATACCGATTCAAAATGCCGCCATCACGTTGTAAAAAGTACTCGTAGTTATCGTAGGCAGGATCCTCAGCAGGTCCGTTATAAATTGGAGAGGTAGCCCCATCGGGGATAAAAGTGGCTTCTTGCTCGTCGTTTAAACCGTCGTACCCCACATCCTGTGCCTGTCTTGTTGCTTCGTCGACATCAAAGGCATATACCAAGGCCTGGGTTTGCGGTACCTTACCCCATTCGGTACTCCTTGTTTCGTTGTTATCGGGATCCAATGGCAGTCCGTTTTCATATTGTTTTCTTCCATCCGGCAGGATATCTTCCGTGATATTTCCCATGTTGATGACCAATTTTCCCGGTCCTGTGCCCAGATTGTCGACATAGGGATCCATAACCCAAAATTGTATGAATTCAACATTTGCCTGTTCGAAATTGGTACTGCTCAATGATCGCATGATTCCCGCCCATTTATCATTTGGCGCCTGTTGTTCAAAACTTTCACCACTATTATCGTTGGGAGAGGCATTATAGGGGCCCCTTAGATTAGGATAATAGGCCAAATCCAAGGTCGTTTGTTGTTGGGTCTGTCCTTGTGCAACCTCGACCCGAGGAAAAACCTCATCTATAAAAATACGTCTGGTCTCGTTTTTGGAAATATCGCTGTCACTGATACTGGAGGGTCTTTGATTGGTATAAAATACGGGATCGATCGTGTACCAAGCCATTTTAGCACGCCGATAGCCTTTGCCTATTGAGGAATTTGCCTGATCGGCGATGGTTTTCGGCGTACTGGCCAAGGTCCATCCCAATGATGAACGAATATCGATCAATGCCTGTGAGCCCTCAAAATCATCGAGATAGGTTGTGGTTTCTCCATCAAAATCCGCATTTTTTGGAGAGCTTGGTTTGAGCCATGCCATTTCGCCCCTTAGCGATAAATTTGAGGGAATATCGGTATCAATATTGGGCAACTTATTCACCAACCGTGTGAGAAACGGGATTTCCGTGGAATAATTACCATTAATCCCAAAAACGGTATTGTTCACAGGTTCTACCCCGAAATTAGACTTTTGGGTCAAAGGGCGTTCGTTCAAATTAAGCAAAGTCGCCCCTAATACGAAGTTTTTATTGACTTCATGCTCAACATTTATTCCCGTAAATCTCCTGGTCTGTTGGCCAAATACGGCATTATTCTCTACGGAAATATTAATTGGCGTATTGGAGGCTTCCAAACTTGGGTCCAAAATTTGAACGGTTCCCGCTTGGTAATTCACCGTATAATCAATGCCTTCCTGCAATTGGCGTCCTCCGGCGGTTACCCTGACCGAACCTCTGGGCACATTGAAAGCGCCTATGGGGATACCATTGCTTCCTTCGGCCTTATAGCGGCCTTTGAGGATAAACTTATTCTTCTCGGGATCTTGAAGGGCAGCGGCCTTGGTCAAAGAATACATTTCCCGGAAAACATATCGTTTTTGATTCACATTATAATCTTGCTGATTTGGGGAGTTATAATCTCCGGTAGTCCCTACACCAAGACTGTTGAACAAATATTCACCGAAGGGTTCCACTTTGGTAAAAATGATCCTTCCCCCTCTGGCATCCACCGTGATACCGGGAACAAAATCGAAAAAACCGTCTCCCCCTGGCTGAAGGTCATTATAAACATTTAAGCGATCCAAATTGAAAACATCCAATAGTATGCGCTCCTGTAAGCCATCCGGCCAGCCCGAACCCGGACCTTCCTGTACCGGGGTTATATAATTTCTGGGAGAAGGGTCGGAATACAGTATATTCAATTTAAAATCGTCTTGGCTCAATTGAAATGCCCCGGTGGCATAGATATTCTTCATCATCAAGTCCCAAATGGGATCGTTGATATTGGTAATGTTACTTTTTAAAAGTTTAAGGATCAGGGTATTATTGTTGATTACCGGATTAACGCCTCCGGATATGGTCGTAGCATCAAGTCCGCCATTTGCAAATTCCCCAACTTGAAATACCTCCCCATTATAGATGTATTGAAAAGCTACGCCAAGCACTTCGTCATTGCTTAATCTCTGGTTAAGGGAAACATAACCCAACTGGGAATTAAAATCATAGTCCCTTCCCTGCTCCAATTTTCTCGCATTTTCTAAAATCGCATAGTCAGATCCCTGGTTTACCTGATATCCAGAATTGATGTTAAAACCATTTTCAACGGTAGCGATGTCTCGGATAGATTGGGTTAAGACCCCTTGACCCGTTGCTATAAGTCCGGGGTCATAATCGTTGGCATTGTTTCTGGGCAGGGCATTATTGATTCCCAGGAAATTAAAGAAGCCTGCAGGATCCCCATTGGCAATACCAATACGGGTCTTGTCCGATTGCGATTCCCCCAAATCCTGTAGGGCTACAATATTTCTAACGTTCAGGGTCTGCTGGCTGCGATTGGTAACCCAAACCTCCAACCGGGTTATTTGTACCTGGCTTTTGATGTAGGGATAGTTCTCCAGTGCCACATCGTAATTGTCCCTAAAATATTGGGCCAAGAAAAAGTGCTTATCTTCGTCATAGTCGAGGGCAGAAAGGGAAAAGTCGTTCAAGGTACCGCCACCTTGGGCCACTACCGTGTTGTTTTGAGAGCGTTGCTCCGAGAAAACCGCAGTAACCGTGGTACGTCCAAATTGTAGCTGGGTCTTTACCCCAAAGAGGCTCTGCGCCCCCTGTATCAGCGAACTATTGAGCGGCATGCTCACGTTGCCCACCTCTATCTTGCGAATGATATCGTCATCGGTAGGGGTATAATCCAACTTGACGATATTCTGAAAATCGAAGGTGGCTTCGGTATCATAATTGGCCGTTACCTGAAGCCTTTCCCCTATTTTTCCCAACATACTCAGGCTGATCCTTTGGTCAAAATCGAATGCCAGGTTGGTCCTGTTCCTCGGGGAGAGTGCCGGATTGTCGTTCTTCTGCCAGATAATGCCCAGATCCATTGCCACGGATCCCTGTGGAATCACCTCTATGGTGTTGCCCCCAAAAACCGATTGGAAGAAGTCGTTGTTGACATAAAAATTGGGCAGTAGGTTTTTTCGGGCTTCTTCGCTTCCTTCCTTTTTCCCTGAATAGGCATCCGATTTTTCCTTAAAATAGTCTTTGATGCCCTCTTTTCTTACCAACTCCAAATACTGTTCGGGGCTAAGCATAATGGGATAACCGATATCAAAATCCCCAACCTTTGAAGTGTAGATATAGCTGTTTAACTTGGGGTCGTAAACATATTTGGAAACGATACTTTCAGGATTTTTCATCTTGAGTTTCCCTAATTCGAACCCCGTTTTCAGGGAATCTATCTCTTGATCAAGGGTGTCAATTTCTTGATCGTTGGCCGGTTCCCTTTCTTGGGCATTGACCCCATATGTGGCCATGGAACATAGCACGCATAAGAAAACAAGCTTAAATGAAGATTTAAGAATTTTTTTTGCCCCTTGTTTCAAACTGATTACAAATTTTTCAGCGTCTGTTTGATAATATCTTCGACGCTCAATGCGGGATCTTGGGCCAGTACCTTATCCACCACCTTTTCGGCTTGTTTACGTACAAATCCAAGAACCTCTAATGCAGATAACGCTTCATCTTTATTTGTATTGTTCGAAATGTGGGAAACTTCGTCTATCCCATAGATTTTGAGAATTTTGTCCTTTAGGTCTAAAATTACCCTTTGTGCCGTCTTGGCCCCAATACCTTTTATGGCCTGAATGGCCGGGACATTCCCGTTGGCGATGGCGTCCCGAATTTGAATCGGTTCCATGGAAGAAAGCATGGTGCGGGCCGTACTTGATCCAATACCTGAAACGGAAAGCAAAAGACGGAAGATTTCCCTTTCAGAATGTTCCACAAAACCGAACAGGGTATGTGCATCTTCTTTGATCTGCAAATGGGTAAACAACATGAGCTGTTCAGAATCGGATATTTTGGAATAGGTATGAAGTGAAATGTTCACAAAATAGCCCACTCCGCCACACTCAATGACCACATGGGTGGGATGTTTTTCTACCAATTTACCTCTTAAGTGATTGATCATGTTATGGGTTCATAGGTTGTTTTCCTTACAGTCTTCGGCTTATGTCCATGAAGACCCTCAAAGCACAAAGTGTATCCCGTTAACTGTTGGCCGCTTTCGCTTTCTTTCTTTTCTCCCGTTCCTGTGCATCAATAACGGCCACGGCGGTCATGTTCACCATTTCATCAACACTGGCGCCAAGTTGCAATATGTGCACCGATTTGCTCAAACCCACCATAATGGGCCCTATCGAATCGGAACCATTGAGCTCCTTGAGGAGTTTATAGGTAATGTTGGCGGCCTCCAAATTGGGAAAGATAAGGGTGTTCACCTTTTTTCCGGCCAGTTTAGAAAATGGGAATTGGCTTTGGTGGAGTTCCCTATTTAGCGCAAAATCGATTTGAATCTCGCCATCGGCAACCAAATCGGGGTTACTATTGTGCAATATCCTTAGCGCTTCCCTCACTTTGATGGCATGGGGGTGTGACGAAGATCCAAAATTTGCATAGGACAACAGTGCCAGTACGGGATCAAAACCAAAGGTTTTGGCAACATTGGCGGTCATCAAAGCGATTTCGGCGATTTCTTCCGCATTGGGGTCAATATTGATCGAGGTATCTGCCAAAAACATAGGACCCCGATCGGTTAGCATAATGTTTACCGTGGAAACGCGCTTTACGTTGGCAGCCCTTCCGATGACCTCAAATACCGGTTTTACCACTGTAGGATATGCCCTGGAATATCCGGAAATCATACCGTCGGCATCGCCTTCACGAACCATCATGGCGCCAAAATAATTGCGTTCCCTCATTTTGATCTTGGCACTGTACAGGGTAGTGCCGCTCCTTTGACGCTTTTCCCAGAATTTGTTGGCATATCGGAGCCTCATTTCGTCAGACGATTCGTCATTGGGGTCTATGATGGCCACATCGGTGTCGAATTCCAATTCGTGCTTCAATTCCATTATAATTTCCTTGTTGCCAAGTAAAATGGGGATCGCGATGCCCTCATCATAGGCTATCTGGGCCGCTTTCAAAACATCCAATTGATCGGCTTCCGCAAAAACGATTCTTTTGGCGTTGGCTTTTGCCCTACTGTGAAGCAGTCTCACCACCTTATTGTCGTTCCCGGACCGTTGCAACAGCTCTTCCCTGTATTTATCCCAATCCTCAATGGGTGCCTTTGCCACGCCGCTTTCCATGGCCGCTTTGGCGACTGCAGGTGGAATTTCGGCGATCAATCTCTGGTCAAATGGCTTGGGAATGATATATTCTTTGCCAAAAGTGAGCCGGGTTTCCCCATAGGCAATGTTCACTTGTTCAGGCACCGGTTCGCGGGTCAATTTGGCCAAGGCTTTCACTGCGGCCATTTTCATGGCTTCATTGATCGAAGTCGCACGAACATCCAAAGCGCCCCTAAAAATAAAAGGAAATCCGAGCACATTGTTTACCTGGTTGGGATGATCGGATCGGCCCGTAGCCATAATGATGTCTTTGCGGGTTTGTATGGCAAGGTCATATTTGATTTCGGGATCGGGATTTGCCATGGCGAACACAATGGGATTTTTGGCCATGGTCTTCAGCATTTCGGGCGTTACGATATCGGCAATCGAAAGCCCTATAAAAACGTCGGCATCTTTCATGGCTTCGGCGAGGGTATCTATTTTCCGATGCGTAGCGAATTCGAGCTTAGACACCGCTACATTTTCCGCGTCTTGCCTGATGACTCCTTTGCTATCGAGCATCACTATATTTTCCGAACTTGCCCCGAATGCCTTGTACAATTTGGTGCATGAAACCGCAGCTGCTCCTGCGCCATTAACCACAATACGTACCTCCGATATCTTTTTCTTCGTGATTTCCAAGGCATTCAATAAAGCGGCTGCAGAAATAATGGCCGTGCCATGTTGATCATCGTGCATTACGGGGATATCCAACTCCTCTTTGAGCCTGCGTTCTATTTCAAAGGCTTCGGGGGCTTTGATATCCTCCAAATTGATACCACCGAAAGTGGGGGCGATCATTTTAACGGTCTCCACAAATTTATCTACATCCTTGGTGTTGATTTCAATATCCATACCATCGATATCGGCAAAAATTTTGAACAAGAGGCATTTGCCCTCCATCACCGGTTTGGAGGCTTCAGGACCTATGTCTCCCAAGCCCAATACCGCGGTACCGTTGGAAATAACGGCCACCAAGTTGCCTTTGGCGGTATACTTATAAACATTGTCTGTCTTTTTTGCGATTTCCAAACAAGGTTCCGCCACCCCGGGAGAATAGGCCAACGCCAGATCTCTTTGGGTAGCATAAGGTTTGGTAGGCACGATCTTGATTTTGCCTGGTTGGGGTTTGGCATGATAAATTAAGGCCTCCCGTCTTTGTTTGCTCTTGCTCATTAGCGGTTGTTTTGGTTAACAAATTTAAGGGTATTCTTTTATATACCTGCCTCTAATCAACAATCCTTTTCGTCACAAAAAAGCACCGGTAGTAACCGATGCCATAGAAATTGAGGATTAGGGTAAGTTTGGTCCCGATCAGACCTTGTCAGCTGGAACTTTCAATCTTAAGGCCAACAGGGAAGCAATTATAAAAAATACGCCTCCAAAAAGAATGGCGTTGATCGCGTTGTTACCTAGCAGATATTTGAAGATGGGACCGAAAGTAAGTGTTTCGATGCCCATCGGAATTACGATCATCATGTTCAAAATACCCATGTACACCCCACGACGTTCCTGAGGTACTATCTTTGAAACCATGGTATAGGGTATACCCATCATTGCTGCCCAACCAATACCGAACAATACCATCGGAAACAAAACAAAAATCGGATCGGCAATATAGGGTATCGCCAATAACGCCAGCCCTGTGCCGAGCAAACTGGCAGCATAGATCTTTTTTCCACCAAATTTCAGCGTTAATGGCACCAGAGCCAAAGCCACCACAACGGTCACTATGTTATAGGTGGTGCTCATTTTTGCAGCCTGTGCAGCAGCATTTGAAGTATCGTATCCCATGGTCACCCTAAAGAGGGGCACAATAAATTGCCAGTACACAAATAATGCGTACCATTGAAACAGGTATACCACAGAAAGATTCCACATGAAAGGGGGCATTTCCTTTAACGCCTTGGAAATCTCAATAAATGGCATTTTAAAGCGTTCCACAAAAGACAAGGCCTTATGACCATTAATCTCTGCCAATTCTTCTTCCGAGGGAGGAATTTCGGGCGTTTTCAAAACCGACCATAAAATGGTGCTAACCGATAACACGGACCCAATAAAAAAGGAATAGTACAGCCATTTGGGAATAGACCCCACGGCATCCACGGTACCATCAACACTAAACCAATCTTGGAACAAGAAAATAGATGCATTCGCCAAAACAATACCCGCTCCCACAAAGAGACTCTGCATTTGATAACCCAAACTCAATTGGTTTACGGGCAGTTTATCGCCTACAAAAGCTCGGTAAGGCTCCATGGCCATATTATTTCCCACATCCAATATCCAAAGAAGCCCAACGGCAAACCATAGTACAGGACTCAATGGAAATGCAAACAGGCAGAGACTGCCAATGATGGCACCAACTAGGAAAAAGGGCTTGCGCCTACCCCAGCGCGGCGACCATGTTTTATCGGAAATAGCACCGATGATAGGCTGAATGATCAAGCCTGTAATCGGTCCGGCAATATTTAAAATGGGCAACATATCTTCCGGAGCGCCCAAAAAAAGAAAAATAGGATTGATTGCGGTTTGTTGTAATCCAAAACTGAATTGGATTCCCAGAAACCCAACGTTCATATTGAAAATTTGCCAAAAACTTAATCTAGGTTTGCCTAATTTCATCTTTCCTTTGGTTTGGTCAAGAAATTTTAACGAGTCAAGATAGTCTTTTATCTCTTATTTTGATAAAGCCCATTGTAAAGTTTTAAAATAATACCGCAAAAACGTTATCGTATTTTGGTATGTCAAGTGCTAGTCCTTTAAAAAATCGATGTTACGCTGGAGGCCGGAATATTTGGTTCGCTTCACGGCCGATTTTTGAAAAACCTTTTTAAAGACGTCTTCCGTTATCTCTTCCCAATCTTTCTTGGTCATCGAAAGCAACTCGGGATGGGGATCAAATAGGGGTTCCCTATGGGTCTTGGAAAAGCGGTTCCAAGGGCAAACATCTTGGCAAACATCGCATCCGAATACCCAATCGTCGAATTTCCCTTGGAATTCATTGGGGATCTCGTTCTTCAGCTCTATGGTAAAATAGGAAATGCACTTGCTGCCATCGACCACGTAGGGCTCCACAATGGCCTGGGTGGGGCAGGCATCGATACAGGCGGTACAGGTACCACAATGGTCGGTGACCGGGGCATCATATTCAAGTTCAAGATCTACGATGAGCTCAGCGATAAAATAGAAGGAACCTACCTGTTGGGTGAGGAGATTGCTGTGCTTACCCATCCAGCCCAGGCCACTTTTGGCAGCCCAGGCTTTGTCCATAACAGGGGCCGAATCTACAAAGGCGCGACCGTTGACATCGCCGATTTCCTCTGAGATAAATTCCTGTAGCTGTCTTAGTTTTGATTTGATTACCTGATGGTAATCCTGTCCGTAGGCATACTTGGAAATTTTGTAACTATCGGAGGATTGCGTTGCTTCCGGATAATAATTCAACAAAAGCGAAATCACCGACTTGGCACCATCGACCAACAGGCGTGGATCCAAACGCTTGTCGAAGTGGTTTTCCATATAGGCCATTTCGCCCTGCATGTTGTTCTTCAGCCATTTTTCCAATCTGGGTGCCTCTTTTTCCAAAAAGGCAGCCTTGGAAATACCGCATGACAAAAAGCCAAGGCGTTTGGCTTCTGCCTTGATCGCTTCGGTATGGTTACGCTTATTCTCCAAACCCTATCTTTTGATAAATTTTATGGGAATCGCATTTGGTTTTAATGAGATCAGCGGATTGATATCCAAAGTATCCAAATCGGTCTGCAATTGAAATCTTTTGAGGACTTCTGCAACCGTCAGGATCATCTCGTACATCGCGAAATTATTCCCGACGCACATTCTTGGACCCGCCCCAAAGGGATAATAATACTCCTGGAAGTCTTTTCCCTTTCCTTTATCAAAGCGCTCCGGAACGAAATCCCCGGGCGATTCCCAAAAGGACTGGTACCTATGCAGTTCATAAACCGACATCAAGATCATCGTATCCTTTTTTATGGTTCGCCCTTCAAAAATATCTTCGGCAACCGCAATTCGGTCAATGACATAGGCCGGCGGATAAAGGCGCAATGCTTCTTCGATGCACTGTTTGACATAGGGCAGTAGTGAGAGGTTTTCCATAATATCGCCTTCCTCCATATCGAGCTTCGTAACTTCTTGAAAAGCTTTTTCCTGTATGGCTTGTTGTTTCGCCAAAAAATAAAGGGAGAAACTAAGGGCGTTTGCCGTTGTCTCATGCCCTGCCGTGAAAAGAATGAGCACCTCATCCAACAATTGATTCCTCGACATGGGAGTACCATCTTCATAGCTTGCATTTAGGAGCATATCCAACAGATCATCGCCTTCTCTGCCCGACCTTAAGCGATCCTCTATGATGGTGTTCAAAATGTTCCGGCCTTCTTTCGATAAGTCCAATTGCTTTTTTATGGCCCCGCTCAGATAAAACCACCAGTTCAGATAGGGCTGGCGCATTTCCCGGATAAGCATTTTCTGATTGCTCTCTGTAATCTGTTGGAGCCTTTGCATGGGCCGCTCGATGTCGTTTCTACTGAAAAGAGATCTTGCCACCACCTGAAAGGCCAAATCTCCCATCAAGGGCGGGACATTATTTACCTCATCCGATTTGATCGCGTTCAGGGCATCACGAATGGCCAACTGCATGATGCCCATCAAACCCATCAATTTCTTTTTATGGAACGCCGGTTGCACCATGCGCCTGTGTGTTCTCCAATGCTCCCCGTTCGAGGTGAGGATTCCATGGCCCACGTACTTGGCCAATTGAACTGTTTGCAAAGGGGACTTTTGGTAATTCTTGTGTTGTTTTTGAAGGACATGCTTGATCAGCGCGGGGTCTCTTGTAAATACGATCGACTTACCATAACCGATGTTTACCCGGAACGTATCACCAAATTTTTGAAAATTATGATGGTGAAAAGGCAATGGGTTTTTTAAGATATCCTTTCGGTTCTTAAAAACTTCGAATTGTGTAACCGTTGGGAGATCGTTCATTGTTCTTCAAGGAACCATTCGATGTGGCTGCAATCGGCACAGACATAACAATGGGCGCTTTTATTGGCCCAATCTATATTGAACAAGGTGGCCGCCCTTGTATTGAGCTGGGCCTTTCTATGATAAAAATGGTCATGGCCGCAAACGCTACAAAGCAGAATTTTACTTTTTACCTTAAGTTGTTGAGCCTCTTTATTCTCTGAAAATATTGCCATCCTTTTATTAAAATAGGCCTGGTTGGATCCCGCCCTTTGTTTTTCCCAAATGTTTATAGGCCAATTCGGTCACTTCCCTTCCACGCGGTGTTCGCATAATGAAACCTTGCTGGATCAAAAAGGGCTCGTACACCTCTTCGATGGTCTCGGCACTTTCCGAAACCGCCGTCGCCAAGGTTGTGATTCCTACGGGACCTCCCTTGAACTTATCGATGATGGTGGACAAGATTTTATTGTCCATCTCATCCAATCCATGGGTATCGACATTCAACGCCTTTAATCCGAATTTGGAGATTTCCATATCTATTTTGCCGTTGCCCTTGATCTGTGCAAAATCACGCACCCTTCTTAAAAGGGCATTACAAATTCTAGGGGTACCTCTGCTCCTGCCCGCAATCTCAATGGCCGCGTCAAGGGTAATGGGCACTTTCAATATTTCCGCACTTCGCTCGACAATGGTAGATAATAGCTCTGTGGAATAATACTGCAATCTACTTTGTATTCCAAATCTGGCGCGCATGGGAGCGGTCAACAATCCCGACCTTGTGGTCGCCCCGATCAGCGTAAAAGGATTGAGGTTGAGCTGTACCGAACGGGCATTGGGGCCCGTTTCGATCATAATATCGATTTTATAATCCTCCATGGCAGAGTACAGGTACTCTTCGACCACGGGGCTCAATCGGTGGATCTCATCAATAAAAAGGACATCCCGTTCTTCCAAGTTGGTGAGAAGGCCCGCCAGATCGCCAGGTTTGTCGAGTACCGGCCCAGAGGTGATTTTGATGCCTACGCCCAATTCATTGGCCAAAATATGGGCCAAGGTCGTCTTCCCCAATCCCGGGGGGCCATGGAACAAGGTATGGTCCAAAGCTTCTCCCCGGCGGTTGGCGGCCTCTACAAATACCTTTAAATTTTCCAAAACCTGCTCTTGCCCTGTAAAGTCATCAAAAGTGATGGGACGTAAAGCCCTTTCTATATCGATTTCCTCAGGGGTGAAATGCTCGCCGGTGGCATCCAAATATTCATTCATACACTTACAAAGATACTAAAAAGAGTAGCTGGCCAAATGGGGTTGTCCGCTAAAAGAATACCAATTTGTATGAGCTGACATTTGTCATCTTTTTTTATAAAGGTTATGATCATCTTTACCGACAACGCATCACTTATTTAATTCTAAAATTATGTCAACGCCATTCAACCTAAGAGCCTACGGGATCAATACCGAAATTATTTACAGAAATACCAGTGTCCCCATTCTTTATGAACTGGGATTGCGTTTGGAAAAGGGAACTACGATTTCAAACGTTGGCGCCTTGATGACCTATTCAGGTGAAAAAACGGGCAGGAGCCCCAAAGACAAGCGCATTGTGAAGCATCCCGACTCTGAAAAAAACATTGATTGGGGGAATATAAATATTGGTTTGGACGAACACACCTTTATGGTAAACCATGAACGTGCCATCGATTATCTCAATATCTGCAGCCATCTTTATGTCGTGGATGCCTATGCCGGATGGGATCCCAAATACCGCATCAAAACGAGAATTGTTTGTACCCGTGCCTATCATGCGCTTTTTATGCAAAATATGTTGATCATGCCCACAGAGGAAGAATTGGCAAATTTCGGCGAGCCCGATTATGTAGTCTTCAATGCCGGTGGTTTTCCGGCAAACCAATATACCTCGAACATGACTTCGAAGACCAGTATCGATCTGAATCTCGAACGAAGGGAAATTTTGATATTGGGGACCGAGTATGCCGGCGAAATGAAAAAAGGCATTTTTTCGATCATGAACTATTTGATGCCCTTGCAAAATGTCTTGCCGATGCACTGTTCGGCCAATGTTGGCGAAAATGACGATGTCACCATCCTATTTGGTTTATCGGGCACGGGCAAAACCACCTTGAGCGCTGACCCGGAAAGAAGATTGATCGGCGATGATGAACATTGTTGGACGGATGAGGGCACCTTTAATATTGAAGGAGGGTGTTACGCCAAGGCCATAAATCTATCCGCCGAAAACGAACCCGACATCTTTAATGCCATAAAATTTGGTACGGTTCTCGAAAATGTGGTCTATGATAAGCGAAGCAGGGAAGTTGACTATACGGATACTTCCATTACACAGAATACCCGGGCCTCGTACCCCATACAATTTATCAAAAACGTACAGATGCCTTGCGTTGCGGGACATCCCGAAAATATAATCTTTCTTACTTGTGATGCCTTTGGAATCTTGCCGCCCGTAAGCAAACTGACGCCAGAACAGGCAAGCTACCATTTCATTTCAGGTTATACGGCCAAAGTGGCCGGCACCGAAATGGGGGTCACCGAACCGCAGGCCACTTTCAGCGCTTGCTTCGGCGCGGCCTTTATGATGTGGCATCCCAACAAATATGCGGCGCTTCTGGCTAAAAAAATTAAGGAACACAAGGCCACCGCCTGGCTGGTGAATACCGGCTGGACAGGGGGTGCCTATGGGAAGGGATCAAGGATCAAACTGAAATATACCAGGGCGATGATCGATGCCATACATAACAAACAGTTCGATGATGTCGCCTTTGTCAAGGATGAGGCATTCGGATTTCAAATTCCAATGAGCTGCCCCAATGTGCCGGACGAGTTACTCCTCCCCAAAAATACTTGGGACGACAAGCAGAAGTACGAAATGGTGAAAAACAAACTAATTTCGCTATTTAACGAAAATTTCAAGCAATTTGAGGCCAATGTGAACTATGAAATCCTGGAAGCCGGCCCAAAAACCAAAGAGGCGCAACATTCCTAAAAGCAATACTGCATTGAAGTAAAACCCGATACCCCCGTATACGGGTTTTACTTTATCTATCAATTTACGGCTTCCTTGATTATAATTGGCACCAAAATCGTAAATTAAGGCAATGAAAAAGAAAGCCTACTCCCCTGGTACCCTCCAGTATATACCCTTTTTTTATGTTATCTGGTCAGATGACCTTTTATCGGCATCCGAGATCAATGTGGTACGGAAAGCCATCGAAAATGATCAATCCCTGACCCAGGAAGATAAAAAAAGTCTCCAGAATTGGTTGGATGTTGACCGCCCGCCCCATGATACTGAATTTAAGCAATGGAAACAAACGATCAGCCAGTCTTCCGTGAAATTGGTTGAAGGCGACACCTATCCTCTGGCCACTTTCAGTCAAAAAGTGGTTTGCCACTACCAAGAAGTCTGCCCTTTTAATGATAGTTTAAAACAAATAGAGGTGAATTTGGGCATTCAGCCCAATCACTACAATCATTTGTTCGATGTGGCAGTAGAACATAAAACCACATCGGATCATTACCAAGCCGACGAAATAGATACTTTACTAAAAGGAAAACATTCCCAATTGATCGATGAATTCCGTGCACAATTGGCCCATCCTATTTTTACATGGAAGATAAAACGGGATAAAAAAGAATATCGCGAACTCGTATTGGACCAAGTGCGCTTTTTGGCAAAACAAAAATATGGTGCGCTTGCTTATTCTTCCGCCTATGGGGGCACGGGCAATATGGAAGGCTATGCCAGCATTTTTGAAAACTTAATGTACGTTGATGGCAGTCTAACCATAAAGTTTGGGGTACAGTTTGGCCTATTCGGCGGAAGCATCCAAAAATTAGGTACCAAAATGCACCACGACCTTTATTTAAAAGCTGCCGGTGAAGCGAAGCTGTTGGGCTGTTTTGCCATGACCGAAACCGGGCACGGGTCGAATGTGCGCGGCATCAAAACAACTGCCACTTATGAACGCCACAACGATAGCCTTGTTATTCATACGCCAGGAAAAAACGACAATAAGGAATACATAGGCAACGCCCTGCATGCGACCATGGCATCGGTTTTTGCCCAGTTGATCGTAGATGGTAAAAATGAAGGGGTGCATGCCATTTTGGTGCCCCTTCGCAATGAAAAGCATGAACTGTTACCAGGAGTGAAAATCGAAGACAACGGTTATAAGCTTGGGTTAAATGGGGTCGATAACGGTAAAATTTGGTTCGATCAGGTATCGGTACCACGGAAAAATCTGCTTAACAAATATGGTGACATCACCGAGGATGGCAGCTACCATTCCGAAATCGGCAACCCTAACAAACGGTTTTTTACCATGTTGGGCACGCTGGTGGGAGGCCGTATCTGTGTTGCACGTGCCGGACTGGGAGGTGCCAAGATGGCTTTGGCCATTGCCGTGAAACATGCCCTCAAAAGACGACAGTTCAATGACAGTATCAAAATGCAGGAAGATTTATTGATGGATTATCCCACCCATCAATTGCGTTTGGCGCCTCTGGTGGCCGCTGCCTACGTCTACCATGTTGCCTTGGATAAAATGATGGAAATCTATTGTGATGAATCCCAGCCCGACAAAAGAGAGGTAGAGACCCAGGTTGCAGGTTTGAAGGCTCTTATCAGCTGGTATGCGAACGGCGCCATTCAGGAATGTAGGGAAGCCTGTGGAGGAAAAGGATATCTCCTTGAAAACAGAATAGCCGACCTCAAGGGCGACGTCGATATTTTTACCACTTTCGAAGGGGATAACAATGTACTGCTGCAATTGGCCGCCAAAGGGGTTTTGTCTGACTTTAAAGCGGAATTCAACAGTGCCGGGTTTACCTCGGTCCTGAAGTTATTGAGCGCACAGATCGGTGACAGGTTAACTGCCATCAATCCCATGTATGCCAACAAGATAGATCCCGAGCATCTTTACAATTCAAAATTCCATCAACATGCCTTTGATTACAGAACGCGAAGATTGACTTTTTCCTTGGCCATGCGGATAAGGGATTATGTAAAAAAAGGAATGCCATCGTACCAAGCCTTTCTCAAGGTGCAAACCCATTTACTTGCACTCGGAAAGGCCTATAGTATTGAATTGGCCTACCGAACCTTTACCGAATTTTCTTCACGGATACCTGATGAAAAAAACAGACTTTTGTTCCAAAAACTGGGGGCTTTATATGCTTTGCACCATATGAGGCTCGATGCATCGTGGTATTTGGAACAAGGGTATATCGGCACTACCAAATCCAAAGCGATACGCCAAAGGGTTGAGCGGCTCAGTACCGAATTAAGGCCACATATCGGGGTTTTGGTCTCCGGATTTGGCATACCGGATGCGTGCATGACCGCGCCCATTGCGCAATAGCTTATTCCTCTTTGTGCAGTTCCGATTTGTTGAGAAATTCGGAAATAGTAATCTTGGGATTACCGAATAGAAAGGTTTGAGAAGAACCTTGGGAGGAAAGATCCAAATTATCTCGAGCGAAAATTTCTGCGCGAGGGGATTCCTGTAAATTGATGGTCACGCTCCCCGCTTCGAATTTTTCGGCCTTTAATTTGGCATCGGCAAAAAGGTTCACCCGAAATTGCTCCGTAGCGCCTTCCATTGTAGCGGAGGCGTTTTGAACCATATCAATTGAAGTGCTCCTATTCAATGCATAAATTCGAACATCCGATCGATCTTTTAAATTGATCAGCAATGAATCGGTCTGTAGATTAAGTTCTCCCGAGCTGATTCCTTCCATGTTCAAATCAATGATCCCTGCGTTGATGTTCATCATCAGACGTGAGGTACCGGTCTGCCGAATAGTAAAGGCATCTGAAGAAAAATTATCTTCCGATTCAATTTTCCCTTCTCGTAAGTGAACAGAACTTAATTCGTCGCAATCGATTACGATGTTCAATGTTTTCATGGATGTCACCTTGTAAAAAGAACTAATTGACAAGATGCTGTCAGCTACCTTGAACTTGAATACATTGATCAAATTTTCATCCGCCGTGATTTGATAACCGTGTTCACTTGAATTTCTAAGCGTAATATCCAAATCATCATTAAGTTCAATCGCATTAAAGGCGGGCAAAGCTTCCCTTGACTCGACTACATTTCTATTGCCCTTGATTTTTGGTTTACGTTGCGCAAAACCATAAAAACCAATGACAAGGGCCATAAAAACAAATACTCTTTTCATAGGGTAACCATTTGATAATAACAGATAATCGCACCAACGCCCTTAAGCCAATTGACCAGCTCCCAATTTCATTTTTCTATAGAGGCTCGAACCAACTTCGATTTAAATATATCAAAAAAAATGCCCAACTTTTTCAGTTGGGCATTTTAATTTGGAATACTGTAACCCTAATGGTTCATTTCTTCCTCGTCTTTTTGCAAAGGAACGGTCTGCGGCACAAAATCTTGTCCCGGAATAATGTATTCCCCATTTTCATCGACCTTGCTATAATCATATGCCCAACGATGAACATGAGGTATGGGGCCATCCCAGTTGCCATGGATGTGTTTCATTTCTGCAGTCCATTCCAAAGTATTCGATTTCCAAGGGTTTTTAGGGCCTTTCTTTCCATAAAATATACTACTGATGAAATTGTATAGAAAGACCAATTGGGCTAATCCAGCGATAAGCGCAAATACCGTCATCAAAATCTGTACATCGGTCAATTCATCGAACATTGGGAAGGCCGTATTTTCATAATATCGCCTTGGCACACCCGCCATTCCCACGAAGTGCATGGGAAAGAATACCCCATACGCACATATTGCGGTTACCCAAAAATGAACATACCCTAAATTCTTGTTCATCATTTTTCCTTCAAACATCTTGGGAAACCAGTGATAAACCCCAGCGAATAATCCGTACAAGGCCGATATTCCCATCACCAAATGAAAATGGGCAACAACGAAATAAGTATCATGTACATTGATATCAAGGGTACTGTCCCCTAAAATAATACCGGTTAAACCCCCGGTGATAAAGGTAGACACCAAACCTATGGAAAACAGCATCGCAGGATTCAGCTGCAAATTTCCTTTCCATAAGGTAGTGATATAGTTAAATGCCTTTACAGCGGAAGGTATGGCGATCAATAAGGTGGTAAAGGTGAACACCGAACCAAGAAACGGGTTCATTCCTGAAATAAACATATGGTGGCCCCATACGATGGTTGACAAGAATGCGATGGCCAAAATCGATGCGACCATGGCACGGTAACCAAAAATAGGTTTACGGGCATTGGTGGACATCACTTCTGAGGTAATGCCCAAAGCCGGCAGCAAAACGATATATACCTCCGGGTGTCCCAAAAACCAGAACAAGTGCTCATAAAGCACTGGAGAACCACCTTGATAGTGCAATACTTCGCCTTGGATAAAAATATCGGATAGGAAGAAAGAGGTGCCAAAACTTCTGTCCATGATCAGCAACAACGCGGCCGACAATAAAACAGGGAATGAAATTACCCCAATGACCGCAGTTACAAAAAATGCCCAAATGGTCAGAGGCAACCTGGTCATCGACATGCCTTTGGTCCTAAGGTTGATTACCGTTACGATGTAGTTCAAGGAACCCAAGAGGGAAGAAGCAATAAAAATGGCCATCGATACCAACCAAAGGGTCATCCCCATACCCGAACCTGGTTGTGCCATGGGCAGGGCGCTAAGTGGGGGATAAATCGTCCACCCCGCAGCGGCCGGTCCGGCCTCCACGAACAATGAGAGTACCATGATGACACTAGATATGAAGAACATCCAATACGAGAGCATGTTCAAAAATCCCGAAGCCATATCACGTGCCCCGATCTGTAAAGGGATCAATAAATTACTAAAAGTACCGCTCAGTCCGGCCGTAAGTACAAAGAACACCATGATCGTGCCGTGGATGGTAATCAAAGCCAAGTAAATATTGGCATCCATTACGCCGTCAGGGGCCCATCGTCCCAATATCGTCTCAAAAAGCGGGAAAGATTGCCCTGGCCAGGCCAGTTGCATCCTAAATATCAGGGACATGGCTATTCCGATAAAGCCCATGATCAAACCCGTAATCAAGTATTGCCTGGCGATCATTTTATGATCTTGACTGAAAATATATTTGGTTACAAAAGTTTCTTTGTGGTGGTGGGCGTGATCCTCTGAATGATCTTCTACATGCGCATGTGCTGTTGCAGACATAAGTTTTGAATTTATATTAATTTTCCTTTTCTAGCCTTTTTTTATTGTACCGAAGCCATGGTTTGGCCAAAAGACTGCTGTCCTGCCATCCAGGCATCATATTCTTCCTGCGTTTCGACAATAATCTTCATTTGCATATTGTAATGCGATTTACCGCAAATCTTGTTGCAAAGCAGAATATAGTCGAATTCCCATGGATCTGAATTATCTTCTCCATTGGCCGCCCTTTCTGCCCTAATGGCATTGGTACGTTTTACCTTATCTACCACATCGGGATCTAGTCGTGCCTCTGCTGTGGTCTTTGTTGGGGTAAACGAAAATTCGGTGATCATGCCCGGAACACAGTTCATCTGAGCCCTAAAATGGGGCATATAAGCCGAATGCAATACGTCTTGTGAACGCATTTTAAAATTCACTTTTCTTCCCACGGGAAGGTGTAGTTCCTTTACGATCACATCATCGGTCGCATAGGAATCCGATTCATCCAATCCAAGGACATTGGCCCTATCGATATCGATCATCCTTACATTGGCACTTCCCAATACGTTATCGGCACCGCCGTATCTTGCCGTCCAGTTGAACTGTTGGGCGTAAAGCTCCACGATCAACGGATCGTCATCTTCGTTTACATCCATGATACTTGTCCAGGTATATAGTCCCCAAAGAATCAAGCCTGCCAAAACGATTACGGGAATAATCGTCCAAATAAATTCGAGGCGATCGTTATCGGAATAAAACAAGGCTTTTTTGTTTTTTTCTCCCCGATATTTATAACCGAAGTAATGCAAAAGAGCCTGGGTTATCGTCTGCACTACAAAGATAATGATCATCGATATCAACATCAAATAATCATATTCCCCGCCATGGGCAGAGGCCGCTTCCGGAAGCAGTACTTTGGTATACTTCCAAAAACTGAATATGGTGATGCCGTATATGAAAATCAAAAAGGCAAACAACATATAACCATTGTTCTTGTTATCGGTGTCGTTGGCGATTTGGTGGCGCTCTGTTTTCAATCGGGACAATTCGAAAATCTTGGTCATTTGCCAAATTGCAATCGCCACCAGAACCAGAACAGTTAAAATCAGTAATGTCGTCATCGTATGTTTTACTATTGTACGTTAAAACTCCTTAATAATGAAAATGCTTGCTTTCTTCGATAAACGGGTTGCGCTTGGGCTGAAGCGGTACGGTCGATAAGGCTCGGAAAACCCAAAAAATGAATAGGCCCAAAAAGAAAATAACGGCACCAATTTCAGGAATGCCAATATACCACTGGTCTCCCACTGTAGAGGGCATGATCATATTGAAAATGTCCAAATAATGTCCGGCAAGGATGACCAATCCTGCCATGATCACGAACCAATTCACTCTTTTGAACTCGCTGTTCATCAAAATAAGTATCGGAAATACGAAGTTCATCACCACCATGGCGAAAAAGGGCAATTTGTAGTCCTCGATCCTGGTCACATAATAGGTAACCTCTTCAGGAATATTGGAATACCAAATCAACATGAACTGGGAAAACCACAGGTAGGTCCAGAAAATACTGATACCAAACATAAATTTGGCCAAATCATGAATATGGCTATCTGAAACTTCTTCCAGGTAACCTTTTGACTTCAAATAGATGCTAACCAAAGCAATCACCGTTATACCGGAAACGAACATACTGGCAAACACATACCACCCGAACAAGGTGCTGAACCAGTGGGGATCGACACTCATGATCCAGTCCCAGGACATCATAGATTCTGTAATAAGATAAAACACCAGGAAGCCCGCCGAAATTCTAAAATTCAATTTAAAATTTGCGTTATCGCTTGCACCATCTTGTTGCAATGACAGCTTTCTTGAATATTCGCGGTACAAGATCCATCCACCTAAAAAGATGGCGGCCCTTACCAAAAACCAGATGGGGTTAAGAAACCCGGATTTCCCCTGCAGCAATTTGTCCTCGGCGACCACATCGGCGTCCATCCAAACGAACAAATGGTTCATGTGCAAAACAGAAAGCAGTAAGATTAAGAAAACAATAATACCCCCAGGCACTAGGTAGGAAGTAATCCCTTCCATCACCCTGAACAACAATGGCGACCAACCCGCCTGGGAAGCATGCTGGATGGCGTAAAAGGCCAGGGCCCCCAATGCGATCATGAAAAAAAAGAAGGCGGCCACATATAGGGCGGCCCAAGGTTTGTTCTGTAATTGGTGCAACAAATGTTCGTCGTGTGACATACCGTGTCCCGCTTCCTCATGTGCCATGGCACCACTGTGTTCCGCTGCCGCGGCTTGACCCGCTTCTTCAGCATGGGCACCGCCATGACCATCATCGTGTGCCGCAACCATTGCTTTGGCCTGCTCTACCGTAGTTGGGGCCGAGACAAATCCAACCCCGATGGCAAGCGCTCCTATGGCCATTAAAATGAAGGAGGTTATTTTTAATCGATTTGAAAAAGTGTACATCGGATCTATGTATTATTTTGTTAGGTCTTGCTTCAGTTTCATCACATATTCAGAGACTTGCCACATTTCTTTGGTGTTCATCTGGGAGGCATACGACCCCATAGAATTGAGTCCGTATTGCATGGTATGGTAAGTGGTCCCCACGGTTACGTTTCTTACTGCATCGGCATAGCTAGGTACCCCAAGAATTTTTTCGCGTTCTACCAGATAACCTTTGCCATCTCCTTTATTGCCATGACAGATGGCGCAATAGATTTCATATAGTGCCTGGCCTTCGCCAATATTCCTTTCCTGATCAAGGGAATCTAAAGGACTGGTCTGTAACCGTGCCAACTCTTTGCCTTCTGGGCTGTTTTCATATTCATAGGGCATCCAACCCCGATTGATGGTATTGGGTACTGGAAGCTGCGCCTCAGAACCTTTGGGCAAAAAGTCGACCTTTTCATAGGTCTCATAGCTTACTGGCTCGTACATATTCGGCATGTACTGATAATTGGGCCTGCTTTTATCAAAACAGGAAACCATCCCCAAAAGGATACCCAATGCAATAATTAATTTTTTAAAACTGTTCATAATCAATGACTGTTTTTGATGATGTTCAATTCCACCGCTCCGGTATCCAGCAACAAGTCGGTGAGTTCCTTTTCGTTATCATGTACCTCGATTTCCATAATAAAATGGGCATCCGTAGATCTTACATCCGGATTTTCAGCCTTTTTGAAGGGCCACAAGCGACTTCTTAAATAAAATGTGATCACCATTAAGTGCGCAGCGAAAAATACGGTCAACTCAAACATGATAGGCACAAAGGCGGGCATGTTCTCGATATAACTAAAACTCGGTTTACCTCCAATGTCCTGAGGCCAATCTTCGATCATGATATAATTCATCATTATGATGGAGACCAGAAGGCCAATGCAGCCGTAGATAAAAGAGGTGATGGCAATTCTTGTTGGTGCCAAACCCATCGCCTTGTCCAAACCATGCACCGGAAAAGGGCAATATACTTCCTCAATATGATGTTTGGCCGCCTTTACCTTTTTGACCGCATGCATTAAAACATCGTCGTCGTCGTAATAGGCATGTATAGTTGTAGAAGCCATAATTATTTATCCAAGTTTAAAAATTTTCTTGCCTGCCCGGCCCAGTCGTCCCTTTGCGCCCTTCCCGGAAAGGTTTCCGTCAGTGCATCGAGCATTTCGTATTCTTTTTCACCCATTTTGCTTACCTGCAAAAAGCTGAAAATACCGAGCTTGTTCAGTGTTTTTTCCATTAAGGGCCCTATGCCCTTCACTTTTTTAAGGTCGTCCGGACTATTTTTTGTAGGATCGAACGTTCCAATGGTTCTCAATAAACTAAGAGCTGGTTGGTGATCCGAAGATTCCCTTTCCGCCACACCGGCGTTTTCTCCAACCGATAATATGGTTTCCCTTACTTTACCGCCCTTGGTAATGGTGTACAAAGGTTTTCCTGCTTCTCGCAGTACCTTAAACCGTTCGCCCGATGATTTCAATATTGATTTAACCTCTGCCTGTGCGATAACGGGAAAGGTTCTTGCGTATAATAAGAAAAGTACAAAAAAGAACCCAAGCGTTCCTATGAAGATACCGATATCCACAAAAGAGGGCGAAAACATGGTCCAAGATGAAGGGAGGTAATCCCTGTGCAAGGAGGTTACGATGATCACAAAACGTTCGAACCACATCCCTATGTTCACCACAACGGAAATAAAGAAAGAGAACATGATGCTGGTGCGTAATTTTTTGAACCACATGAATTGTGGTGAGAACACATTACATGTCATCATCGACCAATAGGCCCACCAATAGGGTCCTGTGGCCCTGTTCAAGAAAGCATACTGTTCATACTCAACACCTGAATACCATGCCATGAAAAGCTCAGTAATATAGGCGCACCCAACGATAGAACCTGTAATCATGATCACAATGTTCATCAATTCGATATGTTGCACGGTGATGTAGGCTTCCAAATGGCAGACCTTGCGCATGATGATAAGTAAGGTGTTTACCATGGCAAAACCAGAGAATACGGCGCCCGCAACGAAATACGGTGGAAAGATGGTCGTATGCCATCCAGGGATCACCGAAGTGGCAAAGTCAAAAGATACGATGGTGTGCACAGATAATACCAAGGGTGTAGCCAAACCGGCCAAAACCAATGATACTTCTTCAAAACGCTGCCAGTCTTTCGCACGACCGGTCCATCCAAAACTCAATAAACCATAGATCTTTTTCTGGAACGGTAGTACCGCCCTATCGCGAATCATGGCAAAGTCGGGCAAAAGTCCTGTCCACCAGAATACCAAAGAGACGGAAAGGTAGGTCGAGATCGCGAATACGTCCCAAAGTAGGGGCGAATTGAAATTGACCCATAGTGAACCGAATTGGTTGGGAATGGGCAACACCCAGTAGGCCAGCCAGGGGCGGCCCATGTGGATTATCGGAAACAAACCTGCCTGGATCACCGAAAATATGGTCATCGCTTCTGCAGAACGGTTGATCGCCATTCTCCATTTTTGACGGAACAATAAGAGCACTGCTGAAATAAGGGTACCGGCATGGCCAATACCTACCCACCAAACGAAGTTGGTGATATCCCAGGCCCAGTTCACGGTCTTGTTCAATCCCCAAGTACCAATACCCGTTGAAATGGTATAAATGATACAACCGACACCCCATAGGAATGCGGCCAAGGCAATTGTAAATACTATCCACCAATGCTTATTGGCCTTTCCTTCTACCGGAAAAGCTATGTCTACCGTTACATCGTGGTAGCCTTTGTCTCCAAGTACCAGGGGCTTTCTTATAGGTGCTTCGTAATGCGACGCCATAAATATTAATTATAGTTACTTTGCTATTCTTTTGCTTATGCTTCGTTGATGTTTCTCACTTTTACGTGATAGAAAACGTTGGGCTTTGTGCCCACATGCTCCAATAAGTGATACATCCGTTCGCTCTTGGACAACGCGGTCACCTGGCTCTCTGGATCGTTCACGTCGCCAAAGACAATGGCACCATTGCTACAGGCCGATGAACATGCCGTTTGGAATTCCCCATCCGTGATCAGGCGGCCATCCCTTTTGGCATCCAAAATGGTTTTTTGTGTCTTTTGGATGCACATTGAACATTTTTCGATGACCCCCCTGGAACGCACGTTGACGTCTGGGTTGATGACCATTTTTCCCAAATCGTTGTTCATATGGTAATCGAACTCATCGTTATTGTTATAAAGGAACCAATTGAACCTACGCACTTTGTATGGACAGTTATTGGCGCAATAACGTGTTCCGACACATCGGTTATAGGCCATATGGTTCTGTCCCTGTCTGCTGTGCGATGTTGCAGCGACCGGACAAACCGTTTCACATGGGGCATGGTTGCAATGTTGGCACATGACGGGTTGAAAGGCTACCTGTGGGTTGGCCGCAGGATCTTCCAATTCACCGAAACCACCTAAAGATCCTTTTTCACCAGATAGGCCATCGAATTCCTCTTTTTTGGTATCGTCCTGCAGGAAGGTGTCTTCAGAGGAATAGTAACGGTCTATGCGCAACCAGTGCATGTCCCTTGATCTTCGCACCTCTTCCTTGCCTACTACCGGCACGTTGTTCTCCGCATGACATGCAATCACGCATGCACCGCAACCGGTACAGGCGTTGAGATCGATCGACATATTGAAGTGGTGCCCAATGGAACGATCAAAACTGTCCCAAAGGTCTACGGTAGTCGCTGGCACCTCTTGATGGTTCAAAGAGACCATCGGCACTTCATTCCACTCGGCGTGGTCTTTTGTATTAAAAATTTCCAACGTGGTTTCCCTGATGATGTCGCCCCTGCCCATCAAGGTCTTGTGCAATTGAATGCAGGCAAACTCATGGTTGCCATTTGATTTTTCTACGGTGGCCGATTGTATGCTGTTGAAACCTTGATAAAGAGGAAAGGAATTAATCCCAGTCTGCATTTCGGTCTTCATGCCCACTTTCCTTCCATATCCAAAAGAAAGCCCAATGGACCCATTGGCCTGGCCAGGTTGAATGATTACGGGTACTTTATCAAGGGATACGCCATTGACCGTTATTTTTGCATAGCTGCCATCAAGGCCCCCATTCGCTACATTCACGTTGACCAGTCCCAATTTTTCGGCATCATTCTTTGAGATGGTCATGTAGTTGTCCCAAGATACCCGTGTTATGGGATCGGGAAATTCCTGCAACCATGGATTGCTGGCCTGCTGGCCATCGCCCATGCCCACTTTGGAGTAAAGGGTCAGTTCCATACCTTCGATGTTGGAACTGGTTAAACTACTTACCGCCGCTGCGATTGGCATGGTATTGGTCTCCTCGGCCAAGGAAGCATCCGTTTCTGATTCCTTATCGTTGGATTTTTGGGTATCGGCGGAAGGGTCGGACATTTCCATAGCGTTCGCCATCATCCCATCCGAGGCGACAAAAACTCCGTCCTGTAGTGCTTGGTTCCATTTCGAACCATTCAAGATACCGGTATTCCAAGTGTCCTTTATATAATCGTAGTAATTTTTGTCGCTGTCCATCCACTGCAAAAGGGCAGCTTGAAATTGTCGCGTATCGAACAATTGTCTGATGGTGGGCTGCATTAAGCTGTAATGTCCTTTTTTGATCTGCGCATCGCCCCAAGATTCAAGAAAATGGTTGGCCGCGGCAGTGTATTGGGTCACTTCCGTGGTTTCGTTCCAATTGGTGGAAAAGGCCAATGAAAGCCCAACTTTTTCCAGACCTTCCTTGAAATCGGAAGCATTGGGCAATGAGTACATCGGGTTGACGCCATCCATGATCAAAGCCCCTACTTTACCAGCCTTCATATCGGCAATCAAGGCATTAACGGCCCTGCTGTTTCCCTGCCGGACATAGCGTGGCGCTTTGGGATCAAATGCCTTACTGTTCAACATTTCATTGATGGCAAGAACCACCGTTTGGGCATTGACATCATCGATTCCCGAAACAACAACGGCAGCCGAGGTATTCTTGCGAATCTGTGCCACCACCTGGTCAATTGCCATTTCTGCATCCCCCAGCTCACCGCTGACGGTTGTGCCGTTCAATTTGGCATATAACTTTGCCAGCGCGATCTTCTGCATACTGGGCGTCAATGGGATGCGCTTGTCGGCATTGGCGCCGGTAAGGGTCATATTTGATTCGAACTGTATGTGCCTTGACATTTTACCGTTCTTGGGAACACGTCCTTTAGCATAGCTACTGTCATAACCTCCCCCTTGCCAATCCGATAGGAAATCGGCACCAAAGGAAACGATGAGTTCCGCCTTTTCAAAATCGTAATCTGCCAAGGCCCTTTCACCATATTTACTTTCAAACGCAGTTAAAGCGGCATCTTCGGAAATGGCATCATAGGTAACGTGGTTCACATTGCCATACATTCCTGAAAACTCTTTCATCAAACGGTCTGTCGACGGACTGGCATAGGTCTGTGTCAAAAAAGCGATCTGCTGGGCCGAATTCTTCAGCGAACCCAATTTTGCCTTTACAGCAGCGTCCATGGCCGTCCATTCTATAGGTTCCCCACTCGCTAAAGGGCCTTGGAGCCTGGTACTGTCGTACAATCCCAAGACCGATGCCTGTACCCTTGCATTGGCACCGCCCCCAACTTTAGCATCCGTGTTGTTTTCAACTTTGATGGGGCGACCCTCACGGGTTTTAATCAAAATGCTGGCAAAATCAAAACCATTGGCAATGGTGGTCGCATAAAAATTGGCCACTCCGGGAACGATATTCTCCGGTGCCACGACGTAAGGAATCGATTTTATGACCGGTCCTTCGCAGGCCGCCAAAGAAGCGGCTGCGGTACTGAAACCCACATACTTTAAAAAATCCCTTCGATTCGTATTACTGGTGGCGAGCGTGTCTTTATCGCCCAAGAACGAATCGACCGGAATCGCTTCCACAAATTCGTTGTGTTTTAGCGTCTCAACAATGGAATCGTTGGGATTTAACTCCACCTCGTTTTTCCAATATTTTTTGTTTGATGCCATACGTATGTCTCTGTAATTAGCTGCTTAATGAATGGTTTAATAATGACATTTACCACATTCCAATCCACCCATTTGCGCGGCGGTAAGATTGTCGACCCCATATTTTTTTGAAAGTTCGGCGTGTATTTTTTCGTAGTAGGCGTTGCCTTCGACCTTAATGTTGGTTTCCCGGTGGCAATTAATGCACCATCCCATGGTAAGCGGGGAATACTGGTACATGATTTCCATTTCCTCTACCGGGCCATGACAGGTCTGGCATTCGATACCTGCGACCGAAACGTGCTGTGAGTGGTTGAAATAGGCGAAATCGGGCAGGTTGTGTATACGTACCCACTCAACCGGTTGCGATTCTCCGGTATATTTTTGATTCTCCTCGTCCCAACCTACGGCCTTATAGAGTTTTTTGATTTCCCCCGTATAAAAATCGTTGGTATACCCGTTGGCAAGATCTTCCTTGCTAGGTCCTTCCGGATCACCCTTGTATTCGTAAATTGATTTATGGCAGTTCATGCATACATTGAGCGAAGGGATGCCGGAATGTTTTGATACCCTTGCCGAAGAATGGCAATATTTACATTCGATTTTATTGGCTCCCGCATGGATCTTGTGGGAATAATGTATGGGCTGAATCGGGGCATAGCCCTGATCCACTCCTACCTGCATCATCCAGCCGTAGGCGAAATAGGCACTTCCCAATAAAAGAAAAATCACTGTAACCAATACCAAGAACTGATTTTGGGCAAAGGCTTTCCAGATCGGAGTACGTTTTTGCGCCGCTTCCTTTTCGAGAACAAGGCCATTGGCTTCGGCGATACGCCTTAGGGTGCTGTTGACCAGGTACAACATCATGATCAATAACCCAAAAACAAGGGTAAGCGCCCCTAAAATGATTTCGTTCGATATCCCCGACGAAGCCTTGCCGGCACCTGTTGAGGTGGCCGCAGTGGCGGCGGCGGCGACCGGGGCCGGTGGCGGAGCTGCCGTATATGCCAAGATATCATCAATATCGGTATTGGAAAGGGTAGGGAAAGCGGTCATCGCCGCCTTATTGTATTCGTTGTAGATCTTATTGGCATAGGCGTCGCCCGATGCGATCATTCCCGGACTGTTCTTGATCCATTTATAAAACCATTCGCGGTCCAAGCCCTCTCCATCCGCCAGTCGGGATTCCACATTGGCCAATGCAGGTCCGGTCATTTTGCGATTCAGTGCATGGCATGCGGCACAATTCTGCGTAAAAAGGGTTTTTCCCTTGGCCACGTCCCCACCCGAACCGGCATCAGCGGCAATTGCAGCGTCTGCTTGCAAGGGAACGGCAGCGTCTTGGGATAATATCGGATTGGAAAAGAAAAGTGAAATTAGGAGGCTTAAGCCTAAAACGCTTGAAAGGAGAACACGGTACAAAACCTTTTTCATGTGTTTATATCATTATTTTCGACGATCGACAAAAACCTCAAAAAACGGAAGTAGTTGCATTTCATGTTGGTATAACTAGCTTCACAAGGATTGGCTTTTCTTATGAATCGCTTCTGTCTCAGTTTTGGCACGATTTTTATGTTGTTTTCTTACGAAATTACACTTTATATGCGCCCAAATTGATGCCAAAAATACGACATAGACTTTATTTTGGAAATGTTAAGGGATTGATAATTTATAATTTATAACTGTTCTAAATAGCGTTGCGTTCCTATGGTTTGTTCTTTAAAAATATACTTTTGTAACGCGTATTGGAAACCAAAGTCTTAAAAATGAAGAAAGCAATATTAAATCTAATGGTTATGGCCTTTGTCCTCTTCTCCGTACAGGCACAGAAAGGGCAGATCAACATTGAACAAGACCATAAAATATCCGAGTTGTTGGATGCCTACAAATCCATGAACGAAAATGCAGATTATTACAAAATTCAAGTGGGTTTTGGTTCTTTTGATCATGCACAACGGATCAAGTCGGAGGTCGAGATCGATTTCCCGGACATGCCTTCCAAAATAGATTTTGATTCCCCAACCTATCGTGTCAGGCTGGGCCAATTCAAGAACAGGCTGGAAGCGGAAAGAAAATACAATGAAGTGCGACTCAAATATCCGGACGCAATGCTCCTAAAACCAAAAAAATCGACCAAATAGATCGATTTTTTTTATTCTTTATTTGACGTATCGCCTAGGTGACCAAGCCGACAAGTTCGGTTATTTTAATTTCTTTTTCACCGCTACTTCCTTGAAAGCTTCCACAATGTCACCTTCGTTGATATCATTATAATTCTTGATCTGCAGTCCGCAATCATAGCCTTTGGCAACTTCCTTCACATCATCCTTGAACCGTTTGAGCGAGGTGAGTTCCCCGGTATGCACTACTACTCCATCTCGGATCAAGCGGATACCCGAATTCCTGAATATCTTGCCACTGGTGACCATACAACCGGCGATGGTTCCCACCTTTGATATTTTAAAGGTTTCCCTGATTTCCGCAGTTCCCGAAATCTCTTCCCTTATCTCCGGCGACAACATCCCTTCCATGGCATCCTTGAGGTCGTTGATCGCATCATAGATTATCGAGTACATGCGAATGTCTATTTCCTCTTTTTCTGCAATTGTTTTGGCATTGCCCATTGGTCTTACGTTGAAACCAATGATAATCGCATCTGAGGCAGATGCCAACAATACATCCGACTCGGTAATGGCTCCTACTCCCTTATGTATGATGTTCACCTGAATTTCATCTGTAGAAAGTTTTTGGAACGAATCGGTCAGCGCTTCGACAGAACCATCAACGTCACCTTTAAGGATTATGTTGAGTTCCTTAAAGTCGCCCAAAGCGATCCGTCGCCCGATTTCATCAAGCGTGATATGACGCTGGGTACGTACGGATTGTTCCCGCATCAGTTGTGCCCGCTTCGAAGCGATCTGCTTCGCCTCTTTTTCGTCTAGCAAAACATTGAACTTATCGCCTGCTTGTGGAGCACCGGCGAGCCCAAGCACGGAAACCGGTGTTGCCGGACCTGCAGATGGAATTTCCTTGCCACGTTCGTCATGCATTGCCTTCACTTTTCCACTGTGGGTCCCGGCAAGTACATAATCCCCGATATTGAGGGTTCCGCCCTGCACCAAAACAGTGGAAACATAGCCGCGGCCCTTATCCAAAAAGGCTTCCACAACGGTCCCTGAGGCCAATTTGTCCGGATTGGACTTCAATTCCAAAAGTTCCGCTTCCAACAGTACTTTTTCCAACAATTCCTTTACCCCGGCGCCTGTTTTGGCGGAGATGTCATGGGATTGTATTTTACCTCCCCAATCTTCAACCAGAAGATTCATCTGCGCTAGGCCTTCCTTAATTTTGTCTGGATTTGCGGTGGGTCTATCGATTTTATTTATGGCAAAGACCATGGGTACCCCAGCCGCCTGTGCATGGCTGATGGCTTCTTTGGTCTGCGGCATGATATCATCATCGGCGGCAATCACAATAACCGCAATATCGGTAACCTGTGCGCCCCTGGCTCGCATCGCCGTAAAGGCCTCGTGACCGGGCGTATCCAAAAAGGTGATGCGTTGTCCATTGTCGAGCATAACGCTGTACGCGCCAATATGCTGTGTGATGCCACCGCTTTCTCCGGCAATCACATTGGCTTCCCGCACATAATCCAAGAGGGAGGTCTTCCCGTGGTCAACGTGCCCCATCACGGTTACGATGGGGGCTCTTGGTTTAAGATCTTCGGGCTTATCCTCGGCTTCTTCTATGGCCTCTTCGATTTCCGCGGTAACGAATTCAACTTCGTAGCCAAATTCATCGGCCACTATAGATAGTGTTTCGGCATCCAAGCGCTGGTTCATCGTAACCATTATGCCCAAAGACATACAGGCCGATATGATTTCTGTGGTGGAAACGTTCATCATTGTGGCCACCTCACTGGCCGTTACGAATTCGGTTACCTTGAGCACTTTACTATCAAGTTCTTGTTGTTCAAGATCTTTTTCGGTTTGTTGCCTGTGTTGGTCCCTTTTATCCCTTCTGTATTTGGCTCCCTTTCCCTTTTTCGATTTACCTTGGAGTTTTTCCAAGGTTTCCCGTACTTGTTTTTGTACATCTTCCTCGGTGGGCTCTACTTTTGGGGCACCAAATCGTTGCCCGATACCCTTGCGCTGCGCTGTACCCTTGCTTCTTGCACCTGAATCCCCAGCCGTACCGCTCCCGGGGGAGCTTACAATGCGTTTGCGCCTTTTTTTCCTATCGGTGGCGCTGCCACTAGGCTTTGTTTCCTCTTTCTTTTTCTTGGGCTTGCTGAACTGGGCAAGATCAATTTTATCGCCCATGATCTTCGGGCCGCTCAGCTTCTTGTATTTGGTGGTAATCGTCTCTGCTGCCGGTGTTTGTTCTTCTGTTTCTGTTGCGGTTTCGGTTTCTGCAACAGGGGTCTCCGGCTTTTCAACTTTGGGTGCTACAGCTTCGGGAGCAACAGCTTTTTCCTCTTTGACCTCAGGTTCTTCAGGTTTCTTTTCTACTGCGGGTGCCACCTCGGCTTTTGCCACGGGCTTAGGTTTTTTGGCCGCATCCAAATCAATTTTTCCAACTTTCTTTGGACCGGCGATTTCACCTTTGGCCCGAATTATTTTTTCGGAAGCTCCCGCGCGTTTCTCCCTTTCAAGTCGTTTGTCTTCCTGTTCCTGTTCAAGCTGTATTCTTATGGCCTCCTTTTCTTTCCTTTTCTCCTCACCTACTTCTTGGGATGCAACCTTCTTGCTCATGTCGGTCTCAAACTCATCCTGTAAGACATGGTATACCTCATCGGATATCTTGGTGGTCGGTCTTGCTTCAATGGTAATCCCTTGAGACGCCAGGTAATCGACTGCCCTATCCAAAGAAATATTGAGTTCCCTGAGGACCTTGTTAAGCCTTATGTTTGCATTTTCTGCCATAAATATCTATTCCCTAAATTCTCTTAATTCGTTGCTAATATAGCTAATCTTCCAATTCTTCCTTGAGTATGCGAACAACTTCCACAATGGTTTCTTCCTCCAGATCGGTTCGTTTCACCAACTCAGCGATGTCTTGCTCCAGAATGCTCCTTGCCGTATCCATGCCAATTTTTTTGAATTCCTCGATGATCCAAGCATCGATTTCATCCGAGAATTCCGCCAATTCCACATCCTCTTCGACCCCTTCTCGGAACACATCTATTTCATAACCGGTCAACTGCCCGGCCAATCGAATGTTATGCCCGCCACGGCCGATTGCTTTTGATACTTCCTCGGGCTTTAGGTATACCTGGGCCGTCATTTTCTCATCATTCAATTTCACGGAGGAAACTCTGGCAGGGCTGAGTGCCCTGGTAACCATCAATTGCGGGTTGGCCGTCCAGTTGATCACATCGATATTTTCATTGCCGAGTTCTCTAACGATCCCATGAATCCTAGATCCTTTCATGCCAACACAGGCTCCCACGGGATCGATCCTATCATCATAGGAATCTACCGCAACCTTTGCCTTTTCACCGGGGATTCGCACTACTTTTTTAACCGTGATCAGTCCGTCGAATACCTCAGGGATTTCCTGAAAGAACAATTGCTCCAAAAATTTAGGCGAGCTCCTGGACATGATAATGGTAGGTTTGCTTCCCTTTAATTCGACACTCTCGATAATACCTCTTACATTATCGCCCTTTCTGAAAAAGTCTGAAGGAATCTGCCTGTCTTTGGGAAGGATGATCTCGTTCCCCTCATCATCCAACAAAATAATGGCCTTGTGGCGTATGTGGTGCACTTCGGCGGTGTATATCTCGCCCTCCAAGTCTTTAAATTGCTTGTATATGGTGGTATTATCGTGTTCGTGGATCTTAGAAATCAAATTTTGTCGAAGGGCCAAAATAGCTCGCCTTCCCAAATTGATCAGTTTTACCTCTTCCGAAACATCTTCTCCAACTTCAAAATCGGGCTCGATTTTTCGCGCCTCCGAGAGCGATATTTCCTCATTTGGTTCCTCTACGGCCCCATCCTCGACCACCACCCGGTTACGCCATATCTCCAAATCCCCTTTGTCGGGATTGATGATAATGTCGAAATTGTCATCCGATCCGAACTTCTTTTTAAGCGCATTTCTAAAAACATCTTCAAGAATCGCCATAAGCGTTACCCTGTCGATAAACTTATCGTCTTTGAATTCAGAGAATGATTCGATCAACGCAATATTTTCCATGGTGTTACAATTAAAATTTCAACATTACTTTTGCTTCCTTTATTTCCGAAAAATTGATTTCCTTTTTTTTCTGAACGGTGGTTTTGCCCTTGCCCACCGGTTTGGGCTCCCTTGCCTTCCATGCCAACACGATTCCCGTATCGCTGATCTCGGCCAAATTGCCTTCGTAACTTTCCTCCATAGTACGAACCGATATGGTGCGGCCAATGTTCTTCCTGTACTGCCTGGGCATCACCAAAGGCGCCGCTGCACCTGAAGAGGTCACTTCCAAAGAAAAGTCGTACGCTTCACGATCCAAATTATGCTCAATGGCCCTGCTGATTTTCATGCAATCCTGCAAATTTACCCCGACATCGCCATCCAGCACTACTTTGATCGCATGGTCGGGCGAAACCGAGAAATCGATCAAAAACAGAGATGGTTCCGATGCCAGTGCCTCTTCCAAAAGCGCGGTTACCTTTTCCTTCAACATAGTTCCAAGAAACAAAAAAGAGGACTTAAAGGTCCCCTCATGAATACTTTAATATCCGTTCAGTGGCGCAAATATACAAATTTTAATCAAACCCGCAATACCGGTGATTTTCTAACTGAACCGCTCTTATAAAGCCATTGCAACCGATTTATCCATTATATTTGGGTACATGCCTTACACTCGGATTAAACCATTTAACTGATACTTATGGATATTTTTTCTTCCTACAACCTGATCATTGAGGCGTCTATTATTGTTATTCTGTCTTTTTGGTTCAATGGGATCTCCAAAAAAACAAATATCCCCTCAGTGCTAATGCTCATTGTTTTGGGCATCATCTTACAATATGTTTTGGTGTATCTGGTTCCGGCACTTCCTGATTTCAATGCATCCCTTGAAATTTTGGGTATTGTGGGCCTAATCATGATCGTGCTGGAAGCAGCGCTTGAATTGGAACTCCGGCGCGACAAATTGGTGCCCATTCTTAAATCAATGGCCATTGCCCTGATCGGGCTCATCGCTTCGGCATGGGTAGCAGCACTGATTCTTTTCCAATTGATACCCGATATGGCCATGCAGTCGGCCTGGCTCTACGCAACACCGCTGTCCATACTATCAAGTGCGATCATCATCCCCAGCGTAAGTGCTCTTTCTGAAAACAAAAAGGAATTCCATATTTACGAAAGCACCTTCTCGGACATCATGGGCATCATGATGTTCTACTTTCTGGTCGGGGGCCTCAACCCTGCCGAAGATTCGGGTGTGGCCGGCTTTGCCGTTAATATCGTCTTGACCATTGTCATCGCCTTGGTGGCCAGTTATGCCATTATTCTCATTTTTCAAAAAATAAAAAGCCAGGCCAAACTTTTTCTGCTTATTGCCGTTTTGCTGTTCTTGTACGCCATTGGAAAAAAGATGCACCTTTCCTCCTTGATCATCATCCTGATATTCGGTTTGGTCATCAAAAACGTAAAACTGTTTTTTCCCGGAAAAATGCAGGTCTTTCTGGAGAACGACAAAATCGATCAAATATATCATGAACTGCATATCATTACGATGGAGACCGCTTTTGTGGTACGCACCTTTTTCTTTGTTATTTTTGGCTTGACCATTGTGATTGCCTCCTTGTTCAATGTAAAGGTAGTACTGGTCAGCTTGTTGATCATCGCTTCTATTTATGTCATCCGATTTTTGATTTTAAGGGTTTTTCTGGGAAAAGAAATATTGCCCCAGCTCTATATTGCCCCTAGGGGTTTGATTACCGTGCTTTTATTCTATGCGATACCCATTGAGGCCCAAGTAGAGACTTTTGAATCGGGAATCCTTTTATTCGTTATCATCGCCACCAGCCTGATTATGACTTGGGCCATGATCAAGGACAAAAAGAAAATGGGCACTATGCTGGACGAGATCGATATGGAAATTTTGGAAAGAAATGAGGCCGAGGATATTTTATATCAAAAAGAGGCCGGGACCATCCCTAAAACGAAGCCTTCGGATGAAGACAAACCCATAGCGGCCCCAGATCCAAATACAGACGACTCCCCTATTTAAGACCATTGGCACAAATAATAAAATCCCAAACTAGGTAGCATCGGAATTTATCATTCATTTTGTTACCCTGGAACGACTTCCATTGTCAGGGTTTGTGGTGGGCATGATCAAAAGGTGCTGGATCAAATTTGCAACTGTGTCATAGGCCGCAAATCAAAAATCCCAACACCATTTGGCATTGGGATCTAATATCCATACTGTTGGCCTACAAGGACTCGAACCTTGAACGACTGGACCAAAACCAGCTGTGTTACCAATTACACCATAGGCCACTATGGCATTTGAGCGTGCAAATTTAGAACAAAGTTTGGTATGCACAAACATTTTCGTTTACAATAATATAAAAACAGGCACTTCGCCCGTTAAAGGTTTAACAAAAATGTATACCCATATCTATATTAATTAGTAAATTCGCCCCATTGGTTAAACCACTTGCTTCATGTTTGAAAAGAACTTCGGAAAATGGGATACCATCCTTGGATGGGTCGTTTTTTTTATAGCCCTTATTGTTTATACCATCACCGTTGAGCCCACCAACAGTTTTTGGGATGCCGGGGAATACATTGCCACCTCTGCGAAATTACAGGTAGGGCACCCTCCAGGGGCCCCGCTCTTGCAGATGATCGGCGCCTTTTTCTCTATGTTCGCATTTTCACCAGATCAAGTGGCCCGAATGGTGAACTACGTTTCAGGGGTATCGAGTGCCTTTACCATTTTGTTCATGTTCTGGACCATTACGAATCTTACCCGCAAACTACTTTCCGAATCGGAAAAATTAACAGAGGGGAAAGCTATTGCCATATTGGGCAGTGGACTGGTTGGGGCCTTGGCCTTTTCCTTTTCCGATAGTTTTTGGTTCAACGCCGTGGAAACCGAGGTATACTCCATGGCAAGTTTCATCATGGCCCTATTGTTATGGCTTGGCTTGAAATGGACCGATAATCTTGATGACCCCAGGGGCAACAGATGGCTGGTTCTTATATCCTATGTGGTCGGGCTCACTTTCGGAATTCAGTTTATGGGATTCCTCGCCATTCCTTCCATTGGTTTACTTTATTATTTCAAGACCTACAAGACCACTACCGTTAAGAATTTTGTACTTGCCAATATTGGGGTTGTCGCCATTTTAATGTTGGTGTATAAATTCTCCCTGACCTATGTCTTGAAGCTTTTTGGTTGGAGTGAGGTGTTTTTCATCAACAACATTGGACTGCCCTTCAATTCTGGCACTTTGATCATGGGGCTGATTTTTATAGGTGTTTTCTATTATGCCCTCACCTATACCAGAAAAAATGGTTATCGAAGTGCCAATACCATAGTGCTCTGTTTGATGTTTTTGATTTTCGGCTTTTCATCTTGGCTCATGCTTCCCATACGGGCCAATGCCAAGGTCGTAATCAATGAAAATAATCCTGAAGATGCCAGGGCCCTTCTGGCCTATTATAACAGGGAACAATATCCCGGGGTCGATAGTCCGGTATACGGCACCTATTATTCAGATATGTTCGCGCCCGCCGGAGAAGATGAGAACGAAAAGCCCAAATATGAAAAAGATGTGAAATTGGGTAAATATGTAATCGTCAATTACTATAAAAATGCCTTGCAGGGGCCCAACAAAAAACATGTGGGTCTCTTGCCAAGAATGTGGAGCTCACAAAATGCCGAAAACTATATGAAGTATTTCGGAGCACTCGACTTTAAGATGAAACAATCGAACGAGGAACTGAGGAAGGCCGTAGATCAAGTAAAAACGGGCTTTGCCAATGGTGAAATCGATGCGGAACAGTATATCAGCTTTCTAAGACGTTTCAGTGATTATCTCGAGGTGGAACCGCCGACGATTTGGCAGAACATCCGATATATGTTCGAGTTTCAGTTCGGTTATATGTACTGGCGCTATTTCATGTGGAACTTTACCGGAAAACAGAACGATGTGCAAGGCCGTTATAACGGCGATGGCAATTGGCTGAGTGGTATTGGTTTTATAGATAGTTGGCATTTGGGAAGCCAAGACAATCTCCCTAAGGAAGTCTTGGACAACAAGGGCAGGAACACCTATTTCTTTTTGCCCCTGATATTGGGGATCATTGGATTGATATTTCAGGTTACCAAAAATCCCAAACAGTTTTGGGCGCTCTTCGTATTCTTTTTCTTTACCGGTCTCGCCATACAATTTTACACCAATCCGTCAATCTTTCAACCGAGGGAACGCGACTACTCCCTGGTAGGCTCTTTTTATATCTTTGCGCTCTGGATCGGAATAGGCGTATATGGCCTATTTGATGAGTTCAGGAAAATGCTGAAGCCCAAGTTATTGGCTCCATTGATTACCCTAATCTGCCTTTTGGCCGTACCAGGGGTCATGGCTTTTCAGAACTGGGACGATCATGACCGATCGAACCGCTATACGGCGAATGCCTCTGCCAAGGCCTATTTAGATTCTTGCCAGGAAGATGTCGGGGCCATCTTGTTTACCATCGGCGATAATGACACCTTTCCATTGTGGTATGCCCAAGAAATCGAAGGGTACAGGACCGATGTGAGGATCGTTTGCACAAGTCTTTTTGAAACGGATTGGTACATAGACCAAATGAAGCATAAAGCTTATGATAGCGATCCTATTCCTTCCCAAATCGCTCACGACAAATACCGTTGGGGTTCCAGGGACGTACTTTACTACCAAAACGTGGATCCCCTTTTCAATAAGGAACTTTCTGAAAATAGATGGATCATCAAGGATTTCATCAATTGGGTCGACAGTGATAACCCCCAGACCAAAATAAAGTATATCCTGGAAAAGCAAAACGCAGATTTGGAGGCCTACTCGGAGAACAACCTCAACATCGTCTACTATCCTACCCATAAAATTAGGATACCGGTCAACAAAACCAATGTTTTGGCGAGTGGACTCGTCATGGAAAAAGATACTGCGCTTATCGTTGATTATATCGATGTAGATCTTCCCAAAAGTGCTATAACAAAGAAAAGCATGATGATGCTCGACATCATCGCAAATAATGATTGGAAGCGTCCCATCTACTTTTCTGGAGGAAGCTTTGACGATGCCGAATTTATCTGGATGAAGGATTACCTGCAATTGGATGGGATGGCCTATAAGCTGGTGCCCATCGAAACCACCAGAAAGAGTTCTTTTGAAATGGGTCGTATCGATACCGACTTGATGTACGGTATCGTTAAAAAATGGACTTGGGGAAATTCCGGAAGCTCTAAGATCTACCACGATCCCCAAACGCGGATACAGGGACTTTCGTATCGCGGAAATCTCGCACGATTGATGGAAGCACTGATAGCCGAAAACAAAATTGAAAACGCCAAGGAAATCATTGAGATGGCCATGCAAAACATGCCGGTGGAGTACTTTGGCTATTACACCTTTGTGGAGCCTTTTATTGATGGGTACTATAAAGTCGGGGAAACCAACAAAGCAAGGGAGCTGTTCGGAAAATTAAAGACCATTTATCAGGAAAGGCTAGGGTATTATGCGGGCACTACCTTGGATGAACAATATTCAAAAATAGACGACATCATTGCCGACATGGAGGCCTATAGAAGAAACATCGACATTCTCATCACCAACAATGACAGGGAACTTGCAGAAAAGGAGACCCTTATTTTCAATGAATACATCGACAAGTTCAGCCACTTTTACAAAGACAACGGTTTAGAGGAAACGCCGCTTTTGGAAAGCAATCCCGACCTTGGGGATACGGTGCCAGTCTCTCAATCGGACGCATTGGAAGACACCACCGATGAAAACAGCAAGGATTCGATTTTATTGCCCGAAGAAAAGGAATAGATTTTTTTGGTACCGTTGAATAGGATGCGTACCGCTTAATCAAATTCAATGGGCGTACCTTGTCCCTTCACCGGACCATAAATAAGCGATAGGTTAAACGTATTCGTTAAGAATACCGATAAGGGTATTGGCATCTTGTTCGCCGCTCTGGCGCCAAACCATTTCCCCTTTTTTGTAGATCATCAATGTTGGTAGCCCTTTGACTCGAAGGGCTTGGGACAATTCTTTATTTTTATCAACATCGATCTTGATAATTTTGCCCTTATCGCCCAAGGCTGCGGCCACATCGCGCAGTACAGGATGCATAGCGGTAGATTGTTCGTTCCATTCCGCGTAGAAATCGAGCAGTACCGGAACCTTTGCATCTATAAGTTCACCAAATTTTGACATATTTGAATCATTGGGTTATTGACCAAATGTAGTAAAAATTGTTAAATCGCTCTATCCTGCCAAAGTTTTGTGCTTCGGTGGCCTTGTTAAAATCATGTTAACGATTTCCTTTTTAAAGTAATTACCGTGATTTCGGGCCAAATACCTACCCTTCCCGGATAGCCAAGGAAACCGAAACCGCGGTTCACGTTGATGTACTGCCCCATATTTTCATAAATGCCCGCCCATTGCTTATAACGCCACTTCACTGGACTCCATTTGATCCAACCCGGTATCTCAATGCCAAATTGCATCCCATGGGTATGGCCACTGAGCGTCAGATGATAGTGATATTCATCAGGTATAACCACTGCTTCCCAATGCGAAGGATCATGGCTCATGAGTATTTTAAAATCATTCTTGTCGATATTGGCAACCGCTTTTCTCAAATCGCCAGCTTTCTTAAATCCGCCCTTGCCCCAATTTTCGACCCCTATCAAAGCAATTCGATCGTTGCCTCTTTGTAAGAACCTGCTTTCGTTCAACAATAGATCGAAGCCCAGCTCACGTTGCAAGCGCTTTAGATCGTATAAATTTTGGGCTTTGGCCTCAGGGGTGTCCCAGTCGAAATAGTCGCCGTAATCATGGTTGCCGAGCACGGAAAAAACACCATCCTTGGCCTTTAGTGTGGCAAAAAGCGATTTCCAGGGATCCATCTCCTCGGTTTTGTTATTGACCAAATCCCCTGTGAACAAAATCGCATCGCTGCCCTGTTCGTTTACCAAATTCACCGCATATTCAAGTTTTTTCCCATTGTCGAAACTACCGCTATGAATGTCCGAGATTTGGGTGATCTGATAATTGTGGAATGCCTCGGGCAAATCCTCGAACGCCATTTCATACTTCAGCACCTTATAATTATACTTGCCTTTGTACATCCCCAGTAATAGTGCCCCAAATGGCACCGCAGCGATGCCCATGGCGATCAGGCTCAAAAAACGGCGGCGTTCGGGCAAGGTGAATTCCTTAGATACACCGAAAAGCTTTACGTAAATACCTGCCAAAAGCCGAAACACGTCTTCGGAAAAAAGAAAAATGACCGTAATGACTTGAAAAGTGAGCATCGTCAATAAAAACCCAAAGGCATAGCTTTTGGCTCCGGTTATTACTCTACCGGTCGCATCCCCAACCGTGAATTGATAGATAAAGTTGGCCAAAACCAAGAGGGATAGCGCCATAAAGGCAAAATACACCCATGGATATCGTGTCGTGGTCTTAATGGCCTGTATAGCGTAAAAGCCCAAGATGAGATAAACGGCGATGAAGAAAATCCAGCGAAGCATTGCTTTTTATTACAAATATATTTCTTTGAAGGCTGTTATGGTACCTTTTTCAATTTATTTAACGCTGGTGACCACCTTTTGTATCGTTTCCACATCGGTGATCGGCTGAGCGCGTTCTTCCAATAATTGAATCGAATTCATTGATATTTTTGGCGCTTCGGAAAGGTTTTGGACCATTTTAATGCCAGATAAGTGAATCGCTTTAAACCCCATTTTTTTGAATAGCGCCAAATTGTCCAATCTCACACCACCGCCGGGCATTACTATGGTTTGCTTTGCTTTTGAAAGCAGTTCCACAAGAAGGTCAATACCCTCCGGAGCCGATTCTCGTTGCCCCGAACTCAATACATAATCAACCCCTAATCCCTGCAATTGTTGAAATGTTTCCAAAGGGAACTTCACCCAGTCGAATGCCCTGTGGAAAGTGAACGCCATTTTTCCTGATGCCTCGATCAGTTTGGCGGTACGCGCCTTGTCCAAAGTAAAATCATTATTCAATATGCCTGAAACGATACCCTCAAAGCCCAGTTCAACACATAATCGTATATCGCGCATCATAACCTCAAACTCGGTTTCCGAATAGGTAAAATCTCCACTTCTGGGACGTATCAAAACATGTACGGGAATTTTGATCTGGTCTTTTATGGTTTTCAAGAGGCCATAGGAAGGGGTTACCCCGCCCACCCCCAATTCTGAACAGAGCTCTATTCGGTCGGCCCCGCCCTTTTCGGCATTTAAGGCAGATTGCACTGAATTGGCACAGACTTCTACGCGCATTTACTTATATTTAGAGCCCTAAAAATAACCATCCTCAAGGCATGAAACGAAGAAACTTTCTTAAAAATTCGACTATCGGAACAGCAGCGATGCTGTCGACCCCAATGCTGGCCGCTGCCGCAATGCCTGAAGGGATGAAAAGTAAGGTCCCTCCCACAGTAAAATCCAGAAGACCCATCGTCATTTGTACTTGGGATTTTCACAACGCGTCCGAGAAGGCATGGTCGGTGTTGAAGGAAGGTGGAAGTGCTTTGGACGCCGTTGAACAGGGCGTCATGGTCGAGGAATCCGATGCCGATAACCAGACCGTGGGCCTCGGGGGAAGACCGGACCGGGATGGCAACGTCACTTTAGATGCCTGCATTATGGACCGGGATGGCAATTGTGGGGCAGTGCTTTGCCTACAAAATATCGTTCATCCGATCTCCGTTGCCCGAAAAGTGATGGAAGCCACCCCCCATGTTATGTTAGCTGGTAAGGGTGCCGAACAATTTGCCTACGAAATGGGTTTTAAAAAGACGATACTGCTCACCGAAAAATCGAAGCAGGAATGGCTTGAGTGGAAAAAAACGTCGCTTTACAAACCTATTATCAACATAGAAAATCACGATACCATCGGCATGCTTGCCATAGACCGGAACGGTGATATTGCAGGTGGCTGCACCACTAGTGGCATGGCCTACAAAATGGCCGGGCGCGTGGGCGATTCCCCAATTATCGGAGCGGGGCTCTTTGTCGACAATGAGGTGGGGGGCGCCACGGCAACAGGTGTTGGGGAAGAAGTAGTTCGTACCGTGGGCAGCTTTTTGATCGTAGAGCTTATGCGCCAAGGCAAATCGCCACAGGAGGCCTGCGAAGAGGGGGTAAGGCGCATCATCGCCAAAAATGGCGACAAACTTGATTTTCAAATTGGCTTTATCGCGATAAATAAGGAAGGAGAGACCGGTGGGTATTGCATCCAGCCCGGGTTTACCTATCGAACCTATTCCGAGGAAGGGCATGTGAACAATCCCTCTGCATCCCATCTTAAATAATATAATAATGAGTAGGATATACATCCATAACAATATCAAACATGGCTGAACAAAAAAGACTTTTTTTACTCGATGCTTATGCACTTATCTTTCGGGGGTATTATGCTTTGATCAAGAATCCGCGAATCAATTCAAAAGGACTCGATACTTCGGCCATTTTGGGATTCATGAATTCATTGTTCGATGTGATCAAACGGGAAAAACCAGACCATCTGGCAGTCTGTTTTGATAAAGGGGGCAGTGTGGAACGTACCGAAATGTTCGCAGACTATAAGGCCAATCGTGATGAGACGCCCGATGCCATTAAGGTCGCGGTACCATTCATACAGGACATTCTAAAAGCCATGCACATACCCGTTGTGGTGCTTGAAGGATGGGAGGCGGATGATATTATAGGAACCCTTGCCAAACAAGCCGAAAAGGAAGATTACAAGGTTTTTATGGTGACGCCCGATAAGGATTTTGGGCAATTGGTATCGGAGAATATTTTCATGTATCGGCCCGCCCGGATGGGAAATGGAATTGAAATATGGGGCGTCCCCGAAGTGCAACAACGATTTGGTGTAGAGCGCCCGGAACAGGTCATCGACTATCTGGGCATGATGGGGGACGCCAGTGATAATATACCCGGATTTCCTGGTGTCGGGGACAAAACGGCCAAACAATTCATCGCGGAATTCGGTTCCATGGAAAATCTATTGGCCAATACCGATAAGCTAAAAGGAAAAATGAAGGAGCGCGTCGAAGAAAACAGGGAACTGGGCATGCTTTCGAAAAAATTGGCTACAATTTGTACCGATTGTGACGTGCTGTTCAATGCCAAGGACTATGAGTTGTCCATGCCGGATACCGATAAGGTCCAGGAAATCTTCGAAATGCTTGAATTCAGAAGGTTAAAGGATCAGTTTATCAAAATCTTTTCTGGAGAATTGGACGATAACCAAGTCCAGGTAAGCAGCACGGAAACAGGAAAAAAACAAGCTGCCCAAACCGCGGGGAGCGGCCAATTTTCCTTATTTGGAAGTGACGGGGAGGCGCCGGCCACCATTAAGGATGTTTCGAGCCGCAAAACCATCAAGGAGGTTCCCCATGTGTATCAGAGTGTGGCCCATGGCATGGCCATGACACTGTTCATCCAAAATTTGATGAAACAAAATTCGGTGTGTTTTGATACCGAAACCACCTCATTAAACCCCTTGGAGGCCGAATTGGTGGGTATCGCATTTTCTTGGGAGACCACTAAGGGTTTTTATATCCCCTTTCCGGCAAATCAAAAGGAAGCCTTGGAAATCGTTCGGCAGTTGCGGCCATTTTTTGAATCTGAACATATCGAAAAAATTGGCCAGAACCTGAAATACGATATCAAGGTACTACATAAATACGATATTCATGTGAAGGGCAAATGCTTCGACACCATGTTGGCGCATTACCTCATCAATCCGGATATGAGACATAATATGGATGTGCTGGCCGAAACCTATCTGAATTACACGCCCGTTTCAATCACCGAACTCATTGGGAAAAAAGGCAAGAATCAGCTCAATATGCGAGACGTCCCGCTCGAACAACAAACAGAATATGCAGTGGAGGATGCCGACGTCACTTTTCAATTGGCCCAACAATTAATACCCGAATTGAAGGAAGCCCAAGCCGACACCTTGTTCAATGAGATTGAAATACCGTTATTACATGTTCTGGCCGACATGGAACTGGAAGGCATCAAATTGGATGAGAAATTTTTAAAATCCCTTTCAAAAGACCTGGACAATGATATTCTGAATTTGGAAGAAAAAATCTACGAAGCCGCAGGGGAGAAATTCAATATCGGCTCCCCAAAGCAATTGGGCGAAATACTTTTTGATCACTTGAAATTGATCGATAAACCAAAAAAAACAAAGACCGGGCAATATTCCACTGCGGAAGATGTGCTCTCCTATCTGGCCAAAGACCATCAAATCATTCGCGATGTACTGGAGTACCGCGGACTTGCTAAATTAAAGAGCACCTATGTCGATGCACTTCCCTTACAGGTCGAGCCCTCCACTGGAAGGATCCATACCGATTATATGCAGACCGTAGCGGCCACCGGAAGGTTGAGCAGCAATAATCCGAACCTCCAAAATATCCCCATTAGGACCGAAAGGGGACGCGAAGTCCGCAAGGCATTTGTGCCGCGCGATGAAAACTTCGTTTTGTTATCCGCGGATTACTCCCAGATCGAGCTTCGCATCATCGCTGCGCTCAGCGAGGAGACCACCATGATCGAAGCCTTTAAAAACGGAGAGGATATCCATGCCTCGACTGCCTCCAAGGTTTTCAATATCCCGATCGAAGAAGTCACCCGGGAACAGCGAAGTAATGCCAAAACGGTAAACTTTGGTATTATTTATGGGGTATCGGCCTTTGGATTGAGCAACCAAACCGATCTTTCCCGTTCGGAAGCCAAGGAATTGATCGACACTTATTATAAGACTTACCCAAAATTGCGCAACTATATCAGTGGACAGATCGATTTTGCCCGGGAACATGGCTATGTACAGACCGTACTGGGGAGAAGACGTTATTTGAAAGACATCAACGGGGCCAACCAAGTGGTGCGTGGGGCAGCGGAACGAAACGCTGTCAACGCGCCTATTCAGGGCAGTGCGGCAGACATTATTAAAATTGCCATGATCAACATCCACCGTAAATTGAACGAGGGAAACTTCAAGAGCAAGATGCTCTTACAGGTACACGATGAATTGGTTTTCGATATCTATAAACCTGAACTTGACAGACTAAAACCGATCATTAAGTCGGAAATGGAACATGCCTATTCCTTATCCGTGCCGCTCGATGTGGAAATGGGTACCGGCAACAATTGGTTAGAGGCCCACTGATTCTGAAGAGCAATATTCAGTGCCGCTAAATTGAGGTGGACATCAGATTCAGTTACCTTCTTTTTAGAGATGAAACGCCTTTCATTCTTAACCCAAGTGCTTGTCGTTTGGTGCAGAACTTACATTGCTCAAAATGCTGAGGACAGAAACCATTCGCATTATCAAGAAACAGGTCAGCCCCAAATCAAGTTATTTCCGAACCCTGCATCAGATGCCTTCGACCTAAGGGGCCTTGTGAACAGCAGCAAGGCGAATATAAGTATCACAGAGCTGTTAAGGAATACGGTGCAGGAATACCAATGGGAAAATCGAAACAATGCCATGAACCTACTAAACTCTTTTCTGATTCCCGGAAATTAAATGATCTATGTCCGTTCCGGATCTCAGGAAATAAGCGTCAAATCCTATACCACTGTAAGCTGGCCGGTCATTAATCGAATACAAAATTATAGGTGACCGCGAAAAGTGGGCTGTTCATCACGGAAAGTTCATAGGTGCCGAGCGGGCTCCCTAAAAATATCTCGCTATCTACCCCATCTTGGCGCTGTGAATAGTACAGATTGAAGGGGTTTCGTCTGCCGTACACATTGTAAACGGTAAATGTCCAATCCCCTACCCACCTTCTGTTGGGATTTTTACCGTATTTAATCTTCCAGGAAAAATCCAGGCGATGGTAGGGCCGAAGCCGGGCGTTGTTCCTTTCGATAAAAATGGGAACATTAATGTTTTCAAGGGCAAAAACACTGTTGGCCACGGTATAGGGCCTACCGCTCTGAGCGGTGAAGTTAAAACTCCAGGTATTGTATTTGTCCCCTTCGACGTTCAAGGTGCCATTGAATACATGGGGGCGATCAAAATCTGAGGGATATTGTTGGTTGTTGTTCACACGATCGGCCAATTTTTCATTTTGGGATTGCAAAAGGCTCCTGGAATAGGTGTAGTTAAACCAGCCATTGACCGGGCCCCTCACTTTTTTAAAACTGAGTTCCACCCCATAGGCTTCCCCTGTTGCGGTCACTACATCCCTTTCTATGAATTCCTCCAGAAAAAAATCGGCACCCGGTTTGTAGGTCAAATTGTTCTTTGACGACCTATAATAGCCCTCAAGTCCAATTTCAATGGAATTATCGCTATTGTTCTTATAGATTCCCAAACCGTAGGTATCGCTTTGCTGCGGTTTTATATTGGGATCGGCCGTTTTCCAGCGGGAGGTGGGTAAGGGAGTTGTGGTATTGTAGATATTCTGAAGATACTGGTTGGTCCTGGCATAGCTCGCTTTAAAGGAAGTGCGTTCCCCAAGTTTGATATTGGCACCCAACCTGGGCTCTAAGCTGTTGTATGTTTTTACGGCATCACCCTTTCCAAAAATTGTTGAACCGATTAAATCGCCGGATACATCGTCAAAGGTAGCTTCAACATAAGGCCCAACAAAAACATAATGGTTAAATCGAAGTCCTGCCGATACAGCGACTTGTTCGACGGGCTTCCAATTGAGGTTCCCATAACCCGATAGTTCATAACTGGTCTCTGTTTCCAGTTTTACCGGAATAATACTGTTTCCCGTACCCGGATCAAGGGTGCCAGGGCTTATTTTATATTGGTTGGCCTGGATGCCTCCATAATAATCGAGTTGCTCGCTCAAAGTCTTTGAGTATTCGGAAATGAAACTCAGGTACTTGATCTGGGATTCAAAGAGGATCTCATTGTCGTTGTCCTGTTCGGGAAAAATGGTCTTGGGCGTATAATTGCTATACACCAGGATGTTCTTTAGGTTGGATTCGTCTTTAAAGCTATGTATCCAATTCAGTGTCCCGTTCAATGTTTGCAAGTCGTATTGGTTGTTTTCGGCATTGATGTTCTCGACCTGTGTCAGCAGGTCTAACTGATAAAAATCCTTGCTATAAAAACCAGTGAAAGAAATTTGGTCGTTATCAGTGGGCAAATAGAGCAATTTCATGGTGCTGTCATAAAAATTCGCCTTGGTATCTTTTAGCCTTTCAGAGAATATGGGCAACAAAAAACCCGTTAAGCCTGCCCTACCGCCAATATTGAGCATGAGTTTGTCTTTAATCAAAGGGGTTTCTATGGCTAGCCTACTTGAGACAAGGCCCACTCCGCCAGATATTCTTGTCTTGTCCACATATGGATTCTTGACCTTGATATCAAGAACAGAAGTGATCCTGCCCCCATAACGTGCAGGTATATTGGCCCTGTACAGGTCTACCGTAGAGACGACTTCCGGCGTAAAAACAGAAAAAAGGCCGAATAAGTGGGTTGGGTTAAATACCGGCGCATAGTCGAAGAGCAGCAAGTTCTGATCTAACGAACCGCCCCTGACAGAGAGGCCATTGCTCACCTCCCCGGCATTGTTCACCCCTGCCAACAAGGTCATGCCCCTTAACACATCGAATTCACCCGCGGCAGCAGGTATTTTTTTAAGTTCCTGGGCATTCAATTGGAGTGCACCCATCTGCGGTGTTTCTACTATGTCTGTGAGCCGTTTCGCCCTTACGATGACTTCCGATAATTGTTCTTGCTCTTCTTCCAGTGCCACTTTGATCAAGGTAGTTTTGCTCAATTGTATGTTTCGAAGCTGATCTTTGAACCCAATAAAAGAAACGGTTATGTTATAGGTTTTTCTTGGCAAATTGATCGTAAAACTCCCAGTTGCGTCAGTGACCCCGCCAGAAGAACCCGGGGTGATCCAAATTTGCGCGCCTTCCAATGGCAGCCCGTTTTCCGCGGCCACCACTTCAAGAGTGAGTCCGAAATCTTGGGCCTGCACGAACATAAGATTGAAAAGCAAAAAAATAAGCGTGGTAGTTTTGGTCATTTTGGTCATTTCATAATTATTGTTCGATCCATCCGGGTGGGGTAATGGCAGTTCTAAATTTTGTTTCGGAACAAGGGGCTATAGTGGTAATGGGAGGAGGCAGCGGATCCCCAAAGGCTTCCTGCACTATGGGTTCCCTTGCTTCCAACTCAGGGTCTTCAATGGCACTTCTGTCAATAAATATCGAAGCAACCGAAGTTGCGGCCGCAGTAAACCTACCAAAAACGAATTCATCGGCATTATTGCGGTTTGTTAAATTGCCAATTAAAGCGGCTGGTGGGGGAGCATTCAAACCACTACTGTTATCTATAATGTCCTTGAGTACCTTGTAATAATCATACGCGGCCGGGGTGAGTGAAAATTGTTGTACCTCTACGACCATATTTTCCTTTGTATAGAGCAAGATATCGCCAATGGGCAGTTTTGAAATATTCTTGCCATTGGAAAACTTATCATCCAAAATACTGATACTTTCAGGAAAGCGAATTTTCCAGCATTCCACATCGCAGGTATAATCGAAATATCGCCTTCCCCTGCCATCAATAGGGAAGGACCGACATTCATCGTCCCTAAAGACCCCTTCCCTGCATTTTTCACAGAAATCAAGGTTCTCATAGGTCCTGTAGGTCCAATAATAGTAGTTCGCTCGATCTGCAGGGTCTTGGAAGCTCACCGACACCGAATGACCCGGCACGAATTTTCCCCCATCCATTTCACGAAATGCCAGTTCAGGATCATAGTCGACCTCAATGTTATCGATGGGAACTGCATCCAGTACCAGTTCTGGGGTGGATTCATAGGTTCGGCCATCGGCCAAGGTGATGTTTAATTTCCAGTTTTCCCCTGGGGAGGCAAAGAAGTCGAAAGGCGTCTGGTAAGCCCCGACCACTTCGTTAAGGGCAACCATGGCTCCGGTATCGGTATTTTCAAAGTTTACAGAGGCCCCCGTTACAAAGTTAACGGCATAGACACCAAATTCGGTGGAAGATTCGTTGATGAGCACGAAAGAAGTGCCTGGTACGGTAGAGGCAAAGCCCTCGATAAACAGCAAGCCCTCACGGTATTCAAATTCAGGTTCCACAGGGTCTATACATGCAGAGGGCAAAAACAATAACGAACAAATCAACGAGAAGGGAATCGGCCTGTAAATAAATAATCGAACGTTACGCATTTAACCTCTATTAGGGAACAGTTAAATATAGTGCTATTTTTTGGTGCAGTTAAAAATATAACTAGCGGTCATTGATTGCATCGTTTTGGCGCAAAAGCAGAAAAGCGATGTTCCATACCTTCAAGCAGCACCCTTTGATTTAAGGTTTTCAGGGCTTATTGCCGAATCCATCCATTGGGCACGATTGCCGTTCTGAATTTGGTCTCGGAACAGGGTGCGGTGATGGTTTCCGGCGACGGTACCGGGTCAAAAAAGCCTTCAAAATTAGGGGCTTCCTGTCTTTCAAGGGGCTGTTCCTTGATTGAACTTCTATCAATAAATATAGATCTTACCGAAGTAGCACCGGCGGTAAACCTTCCAAAAACAAAATCTTCCTTATCTTCGAGGTTACTTATATTCCCGATCAAAGCGGCCGGCGGCGGCGCATTTAAGCCATTGTTGTTTTCAACAATGTCCTTGAGCACTTTGTAGTACTTATATGCAGTCGGTGACAATGAAAATTGCTGTACCTCCACTGAGACATCTTCCTTATTGTACAACAAAAGATTACCAACGGGCAAACTGTTGATCGATTTGCCATTGGATAATTTATCGTTGTAGATGGCCACCCCATCGGGGAAACGTATTTGCCAGCATTCAATTTCACAGGCGTAATCGTAGAAATCGGCCCTGCCGGAATTTGGTGGGTTACGTTGACATGCCCCATCCCTGAAAATGCCATTTTCGCAACGCTCGCAAAAATCAAGGTTTTCATAGGCACGATAGGTCCAGTAATAATTATTTTCACTGGATTGAGGATCATCGAACGACACCATTATAGAATGTCCCGGGACAAATTTGTTTCTCCCTTCGTTAAATGTTAATTCCGGGTCATATTCCACGGTAACATCATTTATGGCCACAGGTTCTAAAATTTCTTCAGGGGTGGAGCCATAGGTAACCCCCGAAGCCAGTGTAATGAGAAGTTCCCAGGTTTCGCCCACTGAAGCCGCAAAATCATCGGGAGGCACATAGACCCCTTTGCGTTCGGTCAGGGGAACAGCTTCCCCAGTATCGCTGTTTTTGAACAGAACAGTGGCACCTTCGACAGCAATGATCTTGAACAAATCAAATTCGGTTGATGATTCATTTATCGTTACAAAGGAGACCCCTGGAAGGTTCGATACGAAACCTTCAACAAAAACAATACCTTCCCTAAATTCGAAATTAGGCTCCACCGGATCGATACAGGACAAAAGAAAGAACGAAAAGAAATAAACCAAAACCATGGAAACCTTTCCGATAAGCCTATCTGCCCTATTTCCCATAGAATTGATTTGTTGCCGCTAATATAGACTTTTCAAAACGGCCGTGTGCGAATCCTATAAAAGGTTTTGCGCCCTTTGAAATTAAAAAGGTCCCTTTGGACTTTCCAAAGGGACCTTCGATATCATCTTGGTGCAGCTTATCTTTTCTGAAATACCAATTGTCCGCTTACATTAAAATTGGGAATATTCAATCCTGTGGCATCAATGGCCATGGTATTTCCATCGAAGGTTACATCGGCAGAGACGGTCATGCCCTGATTATCGACAATCGACAATACCTTTCCATCGAAAGTATAGGTACTGCTATCGGTATCCTTCTGGGTGGGGCATGGTATGTCTATACCCCCAGCGTTTACATTGACCTCGATATAGTTGACTGAATTTTCGGCAACCACTGAAAGGTCTTCCTTGAAAATGAAGGTGATGACATAACAATCACGGGCGGTCAAATAACTTAGGGCATCCCTTCCGTTCTTGGCATCGTCACTCGCGGTAGCGTCATCAATTTTCAATTCGGTCGCATCCCATGTGCCAACAATAGAATTGGCATCCGTGCCATTATCATTCGATTTATCATTGGAACAGGACCAAATAATGGCCGTCATAAATACAAATAAAAGTGTATTTTTCATCAGAATCGGGGTTTAAATTATCTTCATATTAACACAACAACGCCAAATATCATATAAAAGTATCCGATGGTTTAAAGCATTTAAAATGGGGCAACCCATTGTTTTTTGATTTGCGATTCATTTCAAAACCACCATTGATCCTTCTGTTCTGCCGTATTTGCGGGGGCCATTTTCAACGTCACATCGCCCATTCAAAACTCCGTACAAAAATCTGTAAAATAATCAGAAACTTGCATTTGTATTTCAACTTAATAATTGTACATTTGCAGCCCTCTTATGGGGATTGATAAGTTTAATCATTAAAATTATAGTAGTGGATACATTAAGCTACAAGACGATATCGGCCAATCGCAAGACAGTGAACAAGCAATGGCTATTGGTAGATGCCGAAGGGGAAACCTTGGGTCGTTTCGCCTCTAAAGTTGCCAAATTATTAAGGGGAAAGCACAAGACCGACTTTACACCACACGTTGATTGTGGAGACAATGTCGTGGTCATCAATGCGGAAAAAATACACTTGTCGGGGAACAAATGGGAAGACAAGACCTATCAAAGGTATACAGGTTATCCAGGAGGTCAACGTTCAGCGACCGCCAAGGAAGTGTTGGTCAAAAAACCAGGGAGCATTGTGGAAAAAGCGATCAAAGGAATGTTGCCCAAAAATAAATTGGGTGCCGATCTCTTCCGGAATTTAAAAGTGTACGTTGGCCCGAACCATGACCAAGACGCCCAAAAACCAACCGTCTTTAATCTAAAAGAATTTAAATAATGGAAATTATTCACAAAATCGGAAGGAGAAAAACCGCCGTAGCAAGGGTATATCTTTCAACTGGTAAAGGTAAAATTACCATTAATCAAAGGGATATCAGTGATTACTTCCCAACCGCCACTTTGCAGTACAAAGTAAAACAACCGTTCACGCTCACCAATACCGTTGACGATTATGACGTAAAGGTGAATGTGTATGGAGGAGGAATTACGGGACAGGCAGAAGCCATCCGTTTGGGACTTTCAAGGGCCCTATGCGTGGTCGATGAAGAAAACCGAATTGCCTTAAAACCCGAAGGATTGCTTACCAGAGACCCTAGAATGGTCGAAAGAAAGAAATTTGGGCAAAAGAAAGCAAGGAAGAAATTCCAATTCTCCAAACGTTAATATCGCATTATCGGTCATCCCTCCGCTGGGCAGACACTATCATATTATCATTAACTAGTTCATTGAAAACGACTTGGTTTCAAGTCGAAATTATAAATCCCATCCCGCCCCAATAAAAGCGGGAAGCGCCTTAAAGCAAAGTTAAAAGGCGTATAGGGTAAATTAGTTTAGCATCTAAATGTTGAAGGCTTCACGCTTTGCGCGATACCACTTCAACATTGCTGATTCAAAAGAACGTAAACTAAATTTAAAATGGCTAAAAAAGTCGAAGTAAAAGATTTATTGGAAGCAGGTGTTCATTTCGGACACCTAACCAGAAAATGGAACCCCAACATGGCGCCCTATATCTACATGGAGCGTAATGGAATCCACGTCATCAACCTTTACAAAACCGCTGCAAAGCTAGAGGAGGCCAATGAGGCCCTTAAGAAAATTGCTGCTTCGGGCAGAAAAATTCTTTTCGTTGCCACCAAAAAACAGGCAAAGGACATCGTGGCCGAAAAAGTGGCCAAGGTAAACATGCCTTACATCACCGAGCGCTGGCCTGGTGGCATGCTGACCAATTTCGTCACCATCAGAAAAGCAGTAAAGAAGATGGCCTCCATCGACAGAATGAAAAAAGATGGCACTTTTAATACCTTATCCAAAAAAGAACGATTACAAGTAGATCGTTTGAGGGCCAAGTTGGAAAAGAACCTTGGTTCGATTTCTGAAATGACCCGCTTGCCCGGTGCTTTGTTCGTGGTAGATACCATGCGAGAACATATTGCCGTGAAGGAAGCTTTGAAATTGAATATCCCGATCTTTGCGATGGTCGATACCAATTCAGATCCAAGGGAAATCGATTTCTTGATTCCCTCGAATGACGATGCTTCAAAGTCTATCGAAATTATCATGAGAGAGGTTACCGACGCCATTGCGGAAGGTTTGACCGAACGCAAATCGGAGAAACAGTCAGACCGGGAAGGGAACGACGACGATACCGATGAACAAGTGGTTCGTGCGCCAAGGGCAAAAAAAGCGATCAAAGCAGTGAAGCAGGAAGCCGATGATAAAATAGAAGATGAGGTTGTGGTGGCCGAAGAGGAAAACCTTGTTGCGGAAGCTCCTGTGGTAGAAAAACCCGTTAAGGCAAAAGCAACATCCACCGAAACCAAAGAACCAAAAACAAAAGCTGACGACCTTACCAAGGTTGAAGGTGTCGGTCCTAAGGCGGCAGAGGCTTTGGCCAATGCCGGTCTGGCCACTTTTGCGGAACTGGCAAAGTCGAACCCAGACGATATCAAGGAAATTTTAACAGCCGCAAGTTCAAGGATGGCGCACCTAGACCCCACTTCATGGCCAAAACAGGCCAAAATGGCAGCTGATGGTGAATGGGACAAACTCAAAACATGGCAAGACAATGCCAAGGGAGGTGTAGCATAAAACCAAGTTTGATTTTTAATTCGATTTAATAACGTATTCCCTGGGCAACGCCTTAGGTGTTGAGAAAGGAACACAACTCAAAACAAAAAAAATGGCAAATATTACAGCCGCAGACGTCAATAAATTAAGACAAACCACAGGTGCAGGGATGATGGATTGCAAAAAAGCCTTGGTAGAGGCCGATGGCGATTTTGAAAAAGCAATCGAGATCCTTCGCAAAAAAGGTCAAAAAGTAGCCGCCAACCGGGCCGATCGTGATTCTTCGGAAGGCGCGGCCATTGCCAAAGTAGCCCCTGACCATACTTCCGGTGTAGTGATCTCGCTGAACTGTGAGACCGATTTTGTGGCCAAAAATGACAGTTTTGTGGCTTTGGCCAATGCACTGGCCGATCTGGCACTGGGTTTCAATAACAAGGAGGCATTTTTGGAGGCCAACTTCAACGGTATCAGTGTTCAGGACAAATTGACCGAACAAACTGGGGTGATCGGTGAGAAAATCGAAATCGGGGGTTTTGAAAAATTGTCAGCACCTTTTGTTGGCTCCTACATTCACGCCGGAAACAAAATCGCCACTTTGGTAGGACTGTCCGCTGCCGTGAAAGGTGCCGATGTAGTCGCCAAGGACGTTTCCATGCAAGCCGCAGCGATGAATCCCGTAGCCTTAAACGAAGCGGCGGTTGACCAGTCGATAATCGATAAGGAAATTGAAATCGCGAAAGATCAATTGCGCCAAGAAGGTAAGCCAGAGGCCATGTTGGATAATATTGCAAAAGGCAAATTGAATCGTTTCTTTAAAGACAACACCTTGGTGAACCAAGATTTTATTAAGGACAGTAAGCTGAGCGTTGCACAATATGTTAAATCGATCGATCCAAAATTGGAAGTGACCGGATTTAAAAGGGTGGCCTTGGGTTAATCAAATGCCTATAACATCAAAAACCGCTCTCCCTCCGGGATGGCGGTTTTTTTATTTCCAATCCTCAGCTTCCAATTCAAAAAGTTCGTTTACGGGTAACCCAAATATTTTTGAGAGACGTAATGCCAAGACAGTGCTTGGAACGTATTTTCCCAATTCCATGGCGTTTATGGTCTGCCGGCTTACTTGGGACAAGGCCGCTAAATGCGCTTGAGTAAAATTATGTCTTGCCCTCTCGATTTTTATATTATTCTTCATGGACCAATGATTTTTTAAGCTTTAATAAGGCCCAATTGAATTTGGCGATAAACAAAATCAAAATAGTGAACATATTAAAGACCATGACGTTAAAAAAGGCCATGTCATATACGAGTATAAATGCCAAAATCAAAATGGCATAGTTCCAATAAGTGGCCCATACCAGCGACTCCAAACGGATTACCGAAATCAATTCATCCTCATCCTTTTCCTTTGAAAAAGCAACCATCAGCCCACTCATAATAATGAAGACCCCCAGAATCTCATTCAATACATTGTTGATCGGGGTCTGCATGATTTCAAGTTTTCCGTAGGTATCTTCCAAGCCGGTATAACCAATGACCGCAAGGTCAAGAAACTCAGGTTCCCATTCATAGAACCAAGAAATGATTCCAATAATTACGGCCGGAATAAAGATCAACCAGCCCAATTTTTTCAATTTGTTCGGAAGTAAATATTTTGTGTTCATCAGAATGTTTTTACAAATGTAAAGTATTTTTTACTTTATGACGTATTTTTTTTACTTTTTTAACACAAATAAAAACACTCTAACATAAAGGGCGATACCCAGAAGGATATCGCCCTTTCAAAACTAAATGAAACATCTTAGGATGATGCGTACAAGACCCTTCCGATCAACCCTTCAACCAAGACATGCGTAACTTTTTCTGCATTTCGGTGGCGTTGTCTTTGGGTACAATTTTCTCAACGGTTTGCATCGGAGATCCCACGCCTCCTTGAAGGGTAAGTTCCTCATCGCCACGTTTAACCTTCATGATGATTTCGGTCCCTGGTGTCCACCCAAAACTTTGTCCAATGACAAATCGCATGGCCTCCAAATCAATAGGTATGCCATTAATGCTCTTGAAGACATCGCCCCCTTTGGCACCCAATTGTTCTAAGAAATTATTGAGCTTTATACCTTCTCTAACAAAAATGGCATCCCCATTATTGGGGTCGACATCGATATAGGGGATATCTCCTTTTAAGAAATAACCACTTTCCTCCTCTTCATTAGCCGTAGTCAATCCTACTTTGCCAAGGTAACCCGCATAATCTATCGGTTTGCCACCAATCACGTGATCGTCGAAGAAGGTTCTGATACCTGGATAGGTCATTCCCACGATTTCGTTGATGAGTTGGTCGTCCTCAAATGGTGCATTGTCCCCATATTTTTTCGAAAGTTCCTTCATCAACCATAACACGCCCTTATCTCCATTGCTCCATTCCCTTAAAAGAATATCAAGGCACATGTTGATCAGGGCACCTTTTTCATAAACATTCCGGTAATTTGGCTTGTAGGGATTATCCAGAACATTGCGGCTCATTTCGGTAAACGACATGGTATCGTCATATGATTTTGAGTTGTAAATCTTGTCCATCATCCTTTCATAAAAATCCCCTTCATCTATCAAACCTTGTTGGATCTGGAAAAGATTGGCAAAATATTCAGTGGTTCCTTCATACATCCAAAGATGTTGGGACATTTTGGGATCATTGAAATCGAAAAACTGGATTTCCTTGGAATGCACGTTCAATGGCGTAACCGTATGAAAGAATTCATGGGATACCACATCGATCATGGCCTTCTGCATTTCCTCCATGGGCAACCACTCTGGTAGTACCACAACCGTGGAGGTATGATGCTCAAGTGCGCCAAAACCTTTTGCATCGTCCTGCATGGCTGCAACATAGAGCAGAATATTATATTCTTTGGTACTACTTATCTCGCCCAAGAAATTCTTTTGGGCGGCCATCATCCTTTCCATCGGCACTTTTAGCTCCGTGGCGGTAAATTTGCCTTGGGGGGAATAAATGCTCAAGGTTACCTTAATATCCTTTATCTGAAAGGTAGCGCTGTTGGGTTTGGCATAAAGAATGGGATTGTCGGTGACTTCAAAGTACCGGCTTGCTAAAAAGGTATCCTTTGTGGGATTGGACTTAGCCTGCTTTTTTTCCACGAGTGAGCTGGTCGCAACCAAATCCGCGGGTTTGCTGATCACAATTTCATAGGGCACTTCCGTGAAACCCTTAAAATACCCAATAAATCCATGTAGGTTCAATACAAAATTTTCTCCTGACAATATGTTGGTGCCCGACGGCGAGAAAACAGCATCTTCGACCTCATTTTCGGTATCATAGGTATCATTCACCCAATAAGTAACCTTATCAAGGTTTTTACCATTGGATATGTTCCAAGTATTTTCGTCCGATCTGGTAAAAGCCAACTCCTTGCCATCGTAATCCAAAGCCTTTAAATCATCAATATATTTACCGTAATTATCCAAACTATACGTGCCGGGTACCGTCATGGGAATATAAAAGGTCACTTCATCGGTATTAAAAACACCAGGATCAAGGCTTACCATCACTTTATCATCCACCACATTCAGCAAATCCATTTGGGTTACAATGGGGCTTTTATCCGCGGTCAGCAACGCTTTAGGAGCACCACATCCGAAAAGCATCAAAATTGATAGGGGAACAAGAAAAACTTTCTTCATATTACGAACTGTTGATTTTTTGACGTACAAGATTACCAAAAATAAACGTTTAAGCCCCCATCCATTGGCAATAAATTAAGGATCGGCAATCTAATATTGCTTGATCGTATGCCTCGTTTTTTTTGATTATTTTTGTTGCTGACAAAAAACAAAAGATGCACTATAAAAGAATACTTTTAAAACTCAGCGGGGAAGCCCTCATGGGCGATCAGCAATACGGGATAGATTCCAAAAGGCTAGCGGAATACGCCGATGAGATCAAGGAAGTGGTCGATAAGGGCATCGAAGTGGCCATCGTCATCGGGGGCGGCAATATCTTTAGGGGCGTATCGGGCGCAGCGATGGGGATGGACCGCGTACAGGGTGATTTCATGGGTATGTTGGCCACTGTGATCAACGGACTTGCCTTACAAAGCGCTCTTGAATACAAAGGCGTACAGACCAGATTACAATCGGCAATAAAGATCAATGAAGTTGCCGAACCCTTTATCAGAAGGCGCGCCATTCGACATTTAGAAAAAGGAAGGGTGGTCATTTTCGGTGGAGGTACGGGAAACCCCTATTTCACGACCGATTCAGCGGCAGTGTTACGGGCCATTGAAATTGAGGCCGATGTTATCTTGAAAGGAACCAGGGTCGATGGCATCTATACGGCCGATCCGGAAAAGGATAAGCATGCCACCAAATTCGATACGATATCGTTTCAAGATGTTTTGAAAAAGGGATTGAAGGTCATGGACACCACAGCTTTTACCCTAAGTCAAGAGAATTCATTGCCCATAGTGGTATTCGATATGAATAAAAGAGGTAATCTGCTCAAAATAGTTGATGGTGAAAATGTCGGAACGGTGGTGAACATGTAAAATGGGTTCAATAATTGCTCTAGAAAGAAAAAATTTATTAAATATGAATGAAGAAATCGACTTTATTTTAGATACGGCAAAGGAAGGGATGGATGCCGCCATTGCCCATTTGGAAAAGGAATTTGTAAAAATCAGGGCAGGAAAAGCCAGTCCTGCAATGCTCTCCTCGGTTTTGGTTGAATATTACGGTTCACAGACCCCACTATCACAAGTGGCCAACATCAACACCCCGGATGCCCGAACCATTACGGTACAGCCTTGGGAAAAAAGCATGCTTCAAGAAATTGAAAAGGCGATTATGAATGCAAATCTGGGATTTAACCCTATGAACAACGGCGACAATGTGATCATCAATGTGCCCCCATTGACCGAAGAACGCCGACGCGATTTGGTAAAACAGGCCAAGGCGGAGGCCGAACATGCCAAAGTGGGCGTACGCAACGCCAGGCAAGAGGCCAATAAAGATATCAGAGGGCTCGAGGATGCATCGGAAGATTTGAAGAAAAATGCCGAAGCCGATGTCCAGGAATTGACCGACAGATACATCAAAAAAATCGATAGCTTCCTCGGGGTGAAGGAAGCCGAAATCATGAAGGTTTGATTTGACCATAAAAACATATAACGCGGCCCGATGTGGCCGCGTTTTTAATGGTTTGACCTGGATATCTTACTGGTTGAATTTTTAAGGGGCTATCCTTTGTATTTAATCCCCAGATCTTAGGAACAGAGGCAAGCATTTTCTACCTTTGCCGCTCGTAATACGTAAGCATGGCAGCAAAATTGATGAAGGGTTTTTGGGCAAAAGTGGCCCGCATCATACTGAGAAACCGTATCATAATTTTAATCATTATTGCGGCCATTACGGTCTTTCTTGCCCTCCAGTGGGACAAAATGCGGTTTAGTAACACCCAGGCCGTGCTCTTGCCCGATGACCACCCAATAATATTGCAGTACCAAACCTTTTTGGATCAATTTGGCGAAGAGGGGAATACCGTCGTTTTTGCGGTGAAGGATACGGCTATGAAATCGCCTGCCAATTTCAATCGATGGAACCGTTTCAGCAAACAATTGGGGGCCTTCCCTGAAGTCGATTTTGTACTCTCGGTAGATAACCTTCAGGAATTGAAAAAAGATGCGGAGAAACAGGAGTTTGTTCTGGAGCCGCTTATCGATAAAACGCCCGAGTCAAGAACCGAGGTCGCGGCATTGACCGAGCATATGTTCAATGATCTTCCCTTTTATGACGATTTGATCTTCAATAAGGAAACCGGGACCATCAGGACCATCATCAATCTCGATAAGGAAATCGTTAACACCACGGTTAGAAAGGATTTTATATTGCAGGACCTGACCAATCTGGTGAACGATTTTGAGGAAGATACCGGTATGGACGTCCACGTTTCTGGCATGCCCTATATACGCACCATGAACTCCCAGAACATCATTGATGAAATTGGCAAGTTCATCTTGGCCGCACTCTTCGTGACCTCCCTTATTTTCTTTTTCTTTTTCAGGAGCTTCAGAGCCACTTTGATATCGATGTTGGTGGTGATCATCGGGGTAATGTGGGCCTTTGGGATCCTAGGCCTGCTTCAGTACGAAATTACCGTACTTACCGCACTCATACCCCCTTTGATCATTGTGATTGGCATTCCCAATTGCATTTTTCTGATCAACAAATACCAACAGGAAGTTAAAAAGCATGGGAATCAGGCCCTTTCGCTTCAGCGTGTCATATCCAAGATCGGCAATGCCACCTTGATGACCAACATAACCACGGCATCGGGCTTTGCCACCTTCATCATTACCGATAGCCAACTCTTGAAAGAGTTCGGAATCGTGGCCTCGATCAATATCATCGGTATTTTTATACTATCGTTGCTGATCATCCCCATTGTGTACAGTTTTATGTCATTACCCAAAACCAAGCACCTCAAGCATCTCAACAAACGTTGGATAGACGCTTTTGTGAATTGGATGGTACACATTGTCAGGGACCGCCGTATTTCGGTTTACGTTACCTCCATTTTGTTAATGGTGGTCAGCATTATCGGTATCTATCAAATCAGGATTTCGGGAAGCCCAATAGAAGACATGCCTAAAAATGCGGAGTTCTTTAAGGATATCCGTTTTTTTGAAGCCGAATTCGACGGTATCATGCCCGTGGAAATCGTGGTGGATACCAAACGGCCCAAAGGCGTATTGCGACCGGCCACTTTAAAGAAAATAGATGAATTGGACGAGGTGATCCAAGGCATACCAGAACTATCGAAACCAGTATCGATCGTAAACTTGGTGAAATATTCGAAACAAGCCTTTTACAACGGTATTCCTAAATACTATCAGCTGCCGACCACTCAGGAAAATAACTTCATTATGGATGTTGCCAGAAAATCGTCTGGCAATGGCAACCTGCTAAAGAACTTTGTAGACAGTACGGGTCAGACGGCAAGGATCACTACTTATATGCGCGACGTGAATACCGAACGCATGGAGGCCATAGAAAAGCGATTGGAAGAAAATATCAACACCATATTTCCAGCAGAACGTTATACGGTTTATCTAACCGGAAGCGCCTTGTTATTTCTTAAAGGCACGAAATACCTGGTCACTAATCTGGTGATGTCATTGGCTTTGGCCATAGCCCTCATCGCGGTCTTTATGGCCTATTTGTTCCGGTCTTTCAAAATGATCGTTATATCATTGATTCCCAATTTGTTGCCTCTGGTCATCACGGCAGGAGTCATGGGCTTTGTCGGCGTACCCATTAAACCCTCGACCATCTTGGTTTTCAGCATTGCTTTTGGCATTTCGGTAGATGACACCATCCATTTCTTGGCCAAATACCGTCAAGAACTGGTGGCCAACCAATGGCGCATCAACAAATCGGTGTATGCGGCGCTAAAGGAAACCGGGGTAAGCATGTTCTACACCTCCATCGTTCTTTTCTTTGGTTTTTCGGTCTTTATAATTTCTAGTTTTGGAGGTACGGTAGCGCTGGGCGCATTGGTTTCGGCCACTTTGATGTTCGCCATGTTGGCTAATCTTATATTGCTGCCCTCCCTATTGCTATCTTTGGAAAAAAACATCGCCAACAAGGAAGTGCTCAAAAAACCGCTAATCGATATTCTTCCAAAAGAGGAAATCAATCTAAAGGACGAAAAAGAATAGTACCTTTCTTTTATCAAAAAGTTATCTTTGCCCTTTTAAATTTCAAGCTATTGAACATGCAAGCATTCAGTATCAAACAATTGCTTTCCACACCGCCCACTTCCCAAGAAGTTGTGATCAACGGATGGGTAAAGGCCTTTAGAAGCAACCGATTTATTGCGCTCAATGATGGCTCCACCATCAATAACATACAATGTGTGGTCGATTTTGAACAATTCGATGAAAATCTGCTAAAGCAGATCAATACCGGTGCCGCCCTGAAAATAAGTGGCCATTTGGTGGAGAGCCAAGGCAGGGGCCAATCGGTAGAAATACAGGTTAAAGATCTGTTCGTGCATGGTGGGGCGAATCCTGAGACCTATCCCATTCAGCCCAAAAAACATTCGATGGAGTTTTTAAGGGAACAGGCCCATTTAAGGATACGCACCAATACCTTCTCAGCAGTGATGCGCGTGCGCTCTGCCCTGGCATTTGCCATCCATCAATACTTCAATCACAATGGGTTCTATTATTTTCATGCGCCCATTATTACCGGTTCGGATGCCGAAGGCGCGGGGGAAATGTTTCGGGTAACGACCTTAGATCCAGTAACCCCCCCTTTGACCGATACGGGAAAAATCAATTACAAAGAAGACTTTTTTGGAAAGGAAACCAATTTAACCGTTTCCGGGCAGCTCGAAGCCGAAGCCTATGCCATGGCTTTGGGCAAGGTGTATACCTTTGGCCCCACTTTTAGAGCAGAAAATTCAAACACCTCAAGGCACCTGGCCGAATTCTGGATGATCGAACCTGAAATGGCTTTTTATGATCTGCCCGCGAACATGGATTTGGCAGAAGATTTTATCAAAAGTGTGATCGTCTATATTCTGGAACACTGCAGGGAAGATCTAGAATTTTTACAGCAAAGGCTTTTGGATGAGGAAAAAACCAAACCTACTGCCGAAAGAAGTGAAATGGCGCTGATCGACAAGTTGCGTTTTGTGGTAGACAATCAATTTAAGCGGGTAAGCTATACCGAGGCAATAGACATACTGCGTGATTCAGCTCCAAACAAAAAGAAAAAATTTCAATTCCATATCGATGAATGGGGCGCCGACCTACAAAGCGAACACGAACGTTTTTTGGTCGAAAAACACTTTAAATGCCCTGTTATACTCTTCGACTATCCCGCGAAAATAAAAGCTTTCTATATGCGTTTAAATGAAGATGGAAAGACGGTACGGGCCATGGATATCCTTTTTCCGGGAATCGGCGAAATTGTCGGAGGTTCACAAAGGGAAGAAAGGTTGGAAGTCTTGAAGGAAAAAATAGCAGCGCTAGACATAGACGAAAAAGAACTCTGGTGGTACCTGGACCTTAGGAAATTCGGTACCGCCGTTCACAGCGGTTTTGGATTGGGCTTTGAGCGCTTGGTGCTGTTTGCGACCGGCATGGGAAATATCAGGGACGTGATCCCTTTTCCAAGAACGCCACAAAATGCAGAGTTCTAGAACGAATTGCATAACTTTATGAAGTAGGAACAATATCCCCAATGCTAAAACAACATTTACAGTTTAAGTTATCCCAAAAGCTTTCCCCTCAGCAAATTCAGTTGATGAAGTTGATACAATTGCCCACTCAGGCATTTGAGCAACGTCTAAAACAGGAACTAGAGGAAAATCCGGCATTGGAAATTGGGAAGGAAGACAGTGGGGATTCCCAAGAAGATGATTTCGGGGAAACTTATGACGATGGTGCCGATAATGAGAGCATCAATGCAGATGATATTAACGTGGATGATTACCTCAGTGATGATGAGATCCCCGATTACCGCACCAAAGCCAATAATAGCAGCGCCGACGATGAAGAGCGGAACATTCCCTATGCAGCGGGAATCTCTTTCAACCAATTCTTGATCAATCAATTGAATACGGTATATTTGAGCGATGTCGAATGGAGCATTGCAGAGTTTCTTGTGGGCAGCATCGATGAGAGTGGCTACATCAGGAGGCCCATCGCCGACATTTTAGACGATTTGGCCTTTACCCAAAACATCTATACCGACGAAGAAACCATTCAAAAGGTGCTAAAACTGGTACAGGAATTGGACCCACCGGGAGTTGGGGCCCGTTCCTTGGAGGAATGTCTGATCATACAACTAAAAAGAAAAGAACAGACACCAAGGGTGGCACTTGCCATGGCCATACTGGAAAAATCATTTGATCAATTCACAAAGAAGCATTACAAAAAGCTTATCCAAAAGCACGATGTCACAGAGGCCGAACTCAAAGATGCCATTGCCGAAATCGAAAAACTGAATCCCAAGCCAGGCGGTTCCTATGCTGGAAACAATAGAATCATCGAACATGTGGTGCCCGACTTCTCCATCAAGATCGTAGATGGCGAGCTCGAACTGACGCTCAATGGAAGGAACGCCCCGGAATTACATGTTTCCCGTGAATATCATAACATGTTAAAGGGATACAAAGATTCGAAAGACAAATCGCAGTCCCAAAAAGATGCCGTGATGTTCATCAAACAAAAATTGGATTCCGCCAAATGGTTCATAGATGCCATACGTCAAAGACAGCAAACATTGTACGTCACCATGAACGCCATCATGAATTACCAGAATGACTACTTCCTTACCGGGGATGAACGCAATTTAAGGCCCATGATTCTTAAAGATATCGCCGACGAAATTGGCATGGATGTATCAACGGTATCCCGCGTAGCCAATAGTAAATATGTAGATACCCCTTATGGGACCAAATTAATCAAAGAGTACTTTTCCGAATCGATGAAAAATGATCAAGGAGAAGATGTCTCGACCAAGGAAATCAAGAAAATTTTGGAAACGGTAATCAGTTCTGAATCGAAGAAAAAGCCCCTTACCGATGACCGATTGGCAAAGTTGCTCAAAGATCAGGGATACCCGATTGCCCGCAGAACGGTGGCAAAGTATAGGGAACAATTGGGAATCCCGGTCGCGCGATTAAGAAAACAGATCTAATGAAAATGTTCCTAAGGATCATTTCCTACCTTTTCCACCCACTTTTTATTCCCTTTGTAGGCACTTTGGCCTATTTTATGGTTACTCCCAAATACAGTCCGTTGGAACTTCAAAGCGGCAACATTCTGCCCATCTTTATCCTCACCGTCATAATTCCAATCATTGCCTATCTTATTCTCAGGAATCTAGGCCTGGTCGGCTCGTTGTTCATTCCGAACCTTAAAGAACGACGATACCCGCTTTATATCAATATTCTGCTGCTATTAATGGTGCTTTACAAGGTAATCCCCAACAATTTTACCATAGAGCTTTATTATTATTTCGCAGGATTGGTCGGGGCCTCGTTTGCTTCATTGCTATTGCTGTATTTCAATTTTAAAAACAGCCTTCATATGACCGGTATGGGGAGTCTTTTTATGTTCCTTGTAAGTTTGAGCATTCACTTTGAGAAAAATATCATCATCGCCCTAAGCCTTTTTATACTCGCTACCGGCTTGGTGGCCACTTCAAGGCTATACCTAAAAGCGCACAATTCATCGGAGATATTGATCGGTTTTTTTATCGGCTTGCTTTCCCAACTGATCATGGTTCCCTACTGGCTCTAAAACAGTCTTGGGGTTCCTGCCAGCTACTCATTCAACCCTAGAATATTAAGCTATGGCCATCGGCACACCTGCCGAAAAAAAGAATTTCATGGAATTTTTGAAATGAACCCTGTTTTTTAGAGTATATAGAAAATAAGTCCCAATCTTAAGGGTTTCATAGTGATATTCTCTGAATCGAGCATCGCTGTATCGTTGAACAAATTATTTAAGGAGTAATACGCCTGGATATTGAAGGTGTTATAACCAAAATTCACGCTAATACCATATTGCAGCTTTTTGATATCACTGTTCGAAAAACTGATTTTCTCAGTGCTGGAAATAAATTTTGATCGTGCCCCGAGTAGATAAGCAAATTTAATTCCGGTATAAATACGCCAGAACTTATACTCGGTGGGAGTAGAGTTTCGCCATCGTATTTCCACCGGAAATTCGATTAAATGGGTCTCCACCTTATTCCGGGTAAAATTAGTGTCCGAGTCGATCACACTATAGGTGATGGTGTTATCAGATTTTGTTGCGAGCAGATTGGAGTAATAGGAATACACCCCATATCCCATTCCCAGTCCGATGGCCCATGTTCTTTTGGAATTAATCGGAATGTCTTTTATCATCCCCAGTTGCAGTCCGTATGAAAGGCTTCTTTGGGTAACATCATTCGGCAGTTGTAACAGGAAGTTGTAGGTAATCCCCATATAAAACTGGTCTTCAAGATATCGGTTATCCACTTGTGTAGAATCGCGTATGCCTTGCGAAAAGCATCCGTAAGAAACGACTAAGGCCAGTATCGAAAAGAGTGACTTCATAGGTCAAATTTAAGCAAATAAAAAACGCTCCAAATTAAAATCCGGAGCGCCATTAACTAAGTTTGATTTTATTTTGCTTATTACTGCTTTATATTCATAAAGGCATCTCCCTCGTAGGTGGTATAATTAACCTTAAGGGCATTTACCTTTCTCAATTCTTCCTTGATATCCGAAATCAAGCCCATATTGGCATTTCTATCGACCTTCAGGGAAGTGGTCAAAACGTTTTGAAGTTCTTGTGGTTTCTTAGCCCTTTCCATTAAAATAAAATCCCCAACATCGGAAGCATTGGCAAATTTGTCATTTAATTGAATTTTGGGTTCTGTTCCAAAAACCTTTTGGTACTCCCGGGTAGGTGCGCCAACATAGATAGTGATCACCCTATCCTTTTTTTCCAGTTTCTTGATTTCATTTGCATTAGGAAGTTGGTTCTCTACCTTCACCGTACTATCCTTCATAACCGTTACGGTCATGAAAAAGAAAAGCAACATAAATACGATATCAGGCAATGAAGCCGTATTCACCGCAGGTACGTCACCGGCACCCTTTTTCTTATTAAACTTTGACATATCTCTTTATTTAATAACTTGTTAATTTCCCGCCGTAGCTGTTGATGAGGAAGTTTCCGCTTCCGACAACTTCTGAGGAAACATGTCCTGTATCCTGGTCAATTCTTCCTTCAATCTCTCTTTAGTGGTCGCAGAGGTTTCCTGTTTCAGGTATTCGGCTTCCATGTCTGTAAACTTGCGTTTATAGAGACGCATCGCCTCACGGTTCCTCAAGTCGTTATAGGCCCCAACCAATTCATTTTGCACTGTAATGTAAGTGCCGTATTTGGTTTCCCTATCGTTCTTCAAAGAAATGATTGCTTTGGTAGGATTATCAGAGGAACTTGGGTCTTTCTTCCCTTGACTGCAATAGGCGCAGGTACCATCACCGTTATTTTCCAAAAACTCTTTGGCCTTTTCGCGCAATTGCACCAACTGGATCAACTCCCCATCTGCCAAAAGCTGGCCATTCTTATTGATGTTTACCTGAAAAATGTTTTTCTGTTTGATTACCACATCGGTCTCGGGCGGCTCTATTGGAGGCAACATACGATCTAGACCGGCATCGGTTTCAATGGTAGTGGTCACCAAGAAAAATATCAATAATAGGAAGGCGATATCCGCCATTGATCCTGCATTTACTTCTGGTGCTCCCGCTCTTCTTGGCATAACTTAATTTTTATTTATTTGCTAAAAATTTTCTTCACGCTGGGCAAAATCATCAATACCACCGCAATGGCGGTAAGAATGAAAAAGACGTACAGTCCCATTCCGATGTTCTTGACAGTCGACTCATTTGACATCGCCATGTACTCAGCAGAAACGTCGTTATTACTGGAAAGTACATAGGAAATAATAGTAACCAAGGCGAACCCGCCAACGGCATATAAGGTTTTTTTAAGTCCCTTCGGATTGGTAAACATATTTAAGAGCGCGAAGCCAAGACTAAAGATTATCGCCACTGCCAAAAGCAGATATGTAATCATGAACATGGCATTTATCGCACCACTTTGGGCCGCTTCTGCCGGAGGCATATTTGCATCCGGAAGCATGAACCAAAGCCCTGCACCTATCAACCCTATGACTATTAAAGCTATTTTTACAATTTTATTCATAATTTAATGGTGTTAAGGGTGCGTATTATTTTTTGTGGTCCACCAACATATCGATCAAAGTAATCGATGAATCTTCCATATCATTAACAATACCGTCGATTTTGGCAATGATGTAATTATAGAAAATTTGAAGGATGATGGCGGTGATCAGACCGAATACTGTAGTCAAAAGTGCCACCTGGATATCACCTGCAATAAGGGAGGCGCTCAAATTACCAACAGCCGCAATTTTCTGGAAGGCCTGGATCATACCGATTACGGTACCCATGAAACCAAGCATTGGTGCCACAGCGATGAACAATGATAGCCAAGAAACGTTTTTCTCTAACTGGCCCATCTGTACTCCTCCGTAGGCAATTACCGCCTTTTCGGCAGATTCAATACTCTCTCCTGCCCTATCCAAACCTTGGTAATAGATTGACGCCACTGGCCCTTTGGTATTTCTGCAGACTTCCTTGGCGGCCTCTACACCACCTGATGCCAATGCATCTTCCACTTGTTGCTTCAATTTGGCCGTATTGGTGCTGGAAAGGTTCAAATAAATGATTCTTTCGATTGCGACCGCCAATCCTAGGATCAAACATAGAAGTACGATTCCCATGAACCCGGCGCCCCCTTGTATGAACTGTTCCTTCAATACTTGCGTGAAGCCCTTTTCAGCTTCTGCGGGAGCATCCTGCAGCATGGCTACCGCTGTAGAAATATTTGAAACTACCATGGCAGTCGTTGCCTTTGCACTTACCGTATTTGCACTTAGAACAAATAACCCAGTCACAGCTAGGATAGAGAATAATTTTTTCATTTTTTTCAAACTTAGATTAGTTAGTTAATAGGGTTAAAGATAAAAAAAAATCGCAATAATAAAAGCAAAACTTTCGCAGAGAGGAAGGGATTCGAACCCTCGATACACTTTTGGTGTATACACACTTTCCAGGCGTGCGCCTTCGACCACTCGGCCACCTCTCTAGTCTGACCTTTTAAAGGGTTGCCCAAATAACGAAAAAATAATTAGTTGAGGAAATTAATATGACAAATTTTATGTCATCTCCCCGCGCAAGGGGGTTTCGAAAACAGTTTTGAACGATTTGTGCGATACGCCGCTACCCAGCAGGTACATCAATTTGGTAATGGCCGCTTCGGTCGTAATGTCCTTGCCATTAATGACTTGCATTTTTTGCAGATGTGCACTGGTCTCATATTGACCCATGATCACCCCGCCCCCTGGACACTGTGTAACACTGACAATATGCAATCCGCTTTCGATGGCCTTACTGAGTTGGGCGCCCAACCAATCATCGGTCGGCGCATTTCCCGCACCATAGGTTTCCAAGATCAAGGCTTTTAAACCAGGGGTCCGCAACACAGTGGTCAATAATTCCTCATTGAGCCCGGGAAAAAATTTTAATATGGCCACATGGTTATCGAGCTTCTTATGAACGATGAGCGGTCTTTTGTGTTTAGAAACCAATAGATTCTCGTTGAAGACCTTCAAATGCACTCCCGATTCGGCCAATGTTGGATAGTTCAACGACTGAAACGCTTTGAAATGCTCGGCAGTGATTTTGGTCGTGCGGTTGGCCCGAAACAATTTGTATTCGAAATAGAGGCCCACTTCTTGAATGACCGGGCCTCCTTTATCCCGTAAAGCGGCGATTTGGATAGAGGTGATCAAGTTCTCCTTGGCATCGGTCCTCAAATCACCGATGGGCAACTGACTGCCCGTAAAGATGACCGGTTTGGCCAAATTTTCAAGCATGAAGCTCAATGCCGATGCGGAATAGCTCATGGTATCGCTTCCATGAAGCACGACAAAACCATCATGCGCCTCATACTGCGATTCGATGATATTGGCGATTTCGGTCCAGTGCCCCGGATTCATATTTGAAGAATCGATAGGGCGGTCAAACGAGGTGGTCTCAATGGAACAACCCAACTGATTCAGTTCTGGAATGCTCTTTAACAATTTTTTGAAATTAAAGGCTTTGAGCGTCCCCGAATCATAGTCTTTGACCATGCCGATAGTGCCTCCGGTATAAATCAACAGTATTTTGGTGGGCCCTTTCAAATTTAACATCGCAGTTCTTGATTGATGGTGAATACGATTTTCATGTCCAATCCTTCCAAATAAGAAATAAAATATGCAGCATTAGCCAATTTCAAAACCATGGTAGTGGATTATTCCCAAGCTGAATTTGATACCTTTCAAAGGCCGAAAACGCGTAGTGCATTTTCAGTGGTCAAGGTCGCAATATCGCTTGCATCTTTTTTATATATCTGTGCCAGCTTCTCTACTATCAGCGTCAAATAGGAACTTTCGTTACGTTTTCCCCGGTAAGGAACGGGCGCCAAATAGGGCGAGTCGGTTTCCAGTACCAGATGTTTAAGGTCTATCTGATCGAGAAAGGTATCGATTTTTCCATTCTTAAAGGTAACCACCCCCCCAATTCCAAGCATCATGTTATAACCTATGGCCCGCTGTGCCTGCGCCAAGGTTCCCGTAAAGCAATGGAAGATGCCAAAAAGGTCGGCTCCTTTAGCCTCCTCCAGCAGTTCGAAGATTTCATCAAAGGCCTCGCGGCAATGGATAACAATGGGCAATTTGTACTTTTTGGCAAGCTCTATTTGATATTTGAAAGCCTGTTGCTGTTCTTTTAAAAAGCGCTTCTCCCAATACAGGTCGATCCCAATTTCCCCTACCGCATAATACTTGTGGCTGGCCAGCATCGCCTCCACATGTTGCAGTTCTTCCTTGTAATTCTCTTTGACATGCGTGGGATGCAGTCCCATCATCAAAAAAATGTGCCCGGGATATTTTTTTTCAAGATCAAGCATCAATTGGGTATAGCCCGAATCGATAGCCGGCAAAAAGAATCGCCCAATTCCCGATTTCAAGGCCCGTTGGATCATTGCATCCCTGTCTTCTTCAAAGGCCTCACTATACAAATGGGTATGCGTATCGGTTAATGTCATCGGACAAAAATAGGTTTATCTTTGCTAAACTTAAGTGGCGACTTGTGTAATTTTTTGCAAGCACATGCGTCGGGCGAATCGTAAAGGGTTTCCCCCTGACAAATGAGAAAAATTATGCAAATCATTTGGTCGATCGATATTTCGCCCTTTGGTTAGACAAAGCGATCTTCAAAAAAGGAAAAAAAGCCTCATAATGGGAAGACTTACAAAATTATTAAAGGAAAAGAAATACATCAAAGTACCATTAGTGCTTACAGCGACCAATCATTTCGAACTTATCGTTAAAATAAATGGCATTACGGGCCGATTCATTCTCGATACTGGCGCCTCTAATACCTGTATCGGATTTGATAAAATCGAATACTTCAACCTCAATTCGAAGGCTTCAAAAATTAAAGCTGCCGGGGCGGGTGCAACAGGAATGGAAACACTGATTTCTACCCATAACAAATTGGAGATCGGAACTTGGCAAAAAGATAAGGTTAAAATAGTGCTTTTTGACCTGAAACACGTCAATGAGGCACTCATCACCCACAAGGCCATGCCGGTTGAGGGCATCATTGGCGCAGACATACTAAAAAAAGCCAAGGCGATCATCGATTATAACCAGAAACAGCTGTTCCTGAAATTAAAGGAATAAACCGGGAAGATCCATTCCACCATGGTTACCGCATAGTGGCCTATTCGCAATGACCAACGCCCTCATGCCAGGCGGGGATAAAAAACAAACAAGATAGGGCAGCTACCCAATTAGAGTTCCAATGCTTTTTTTACCTCATTTTGCATCAATAATTCTCCCGGATTCTCTAAAGCCTCCTTCACTGCCACCAAAAAACCTACCGATTCCTTGCCGTCAATAATCCTATGGTCATAAGAAAGGGCCACGTACATGATCGGGGCAATGGCGATGGCGCCATCCTTTACAACGGGACGTTCCACAATGTTATGCATGCCTAAAATTGCGCTTTGTGGCGGGTTGATGATCGGGGTGCTCAACATGGAGCCAAATACCCCCCCATTGGTAATGGTAAAGGTGCCACCGGTCATCTCATCCACGGTGATCTCCCCTTCCCTGGCTCGAATCGCCAAGCGTTTTACTTCTGCTTCCACACCCCTAAATGTGAGGTTTTCGGCATTTCGGATAACCGGTACCATCAATCCTTTCGGACCTGAAACCGCGATACTGATATCACAAAAGTCATAACTGATCATTTCCTTGCCGTCAATCATTGAATTCACCGCAGGGAACATTTCCAATGCCCTGACGACGGCTTTGGTGAAAAAGCTCATGAAGCCCAGGCCAACGCCATGTTTCTCTTTAAAGGTTTCCTTATAGGTTTCGCGCATCGCGAAAATGGCCGACATATCTACCTCATTAAAAGTGGTAAGCATTGCCGTTTCATTCTTTGCGGCGACCAAGCGTTCGGCCACTTTTCTTCGCAGCATGGAAAGCTTTGATCGGGTTTCCCCCCTATTTCCCCCGGTAGGGGTACCCATTGATGGTACCGCATTTACGGCATCGTCCTTGGTGATTCTGCCATCCCTTCCCGATCCTTTAATGGCCGTGGCATCGATGCCCTTTTCCTCCAATATCTTTTTGGCAGCCGGGGAAGCCGAACCTGAGGCGTAGGATTCCTTTGGCACTATAGGCTTATCTTCTTTTTTGGCTTCTTCCTTTGTTTCTTTTTTTCCAGTGGGGGCCGCAACTTCTTTTTCTGGCGCACCACTAGGTTTGGCCGCACTGGTATCGATCAAACATACCACCGCACCAACCGCCACGGCATCCCCTACGGCCGCCTTAAGGGTTATGGTCCCGCTATCTTCCGCAGGAAGCTCCAAAGTGGCCTTATCGGAATCGACCTCGGCTATGGCCTGGTCCTTTTCAACATAATCGCCATCCTGTACCAGCCATTCCGCGATTTCCACTTCCGTGATGGATTCCCCTGGTGAGGGGACTTTCATTTCTAAAATCATTCGTTTATTATTTGATTTATTAGCTTGTCTTTTAGGATTATTACAAACCTACAACAGTACGTTGGTTTGACCAAAGTTTGCATTATTCCAAATTTTTTATAAAATCTTCTTTTACGGGCAAGTAATCTTGCCTGGGTTCCCCATTTACCAAAATCTGGTCAAAATAGAGTTTTGCCCCGGTAGCGCCCTCCATAGCGATCTGATTTTGAAGGCTGAGGTGCAGGTGGGGTTCCGTGGAATTCCCAGAATTGCCACATTGGGCCAAAACATGGCCCTTTCTCACGTCCTGCCCTTCCTCTACTGCTACAGTGCCTTCTTTGAGGTGGGCAAATAGAACGAACTCCTCGGCATCGGTTTTCAAAACCACCGTATTGCCCGTAAGCTGTTCGGGATTGGTGGTTCCTGGAACATTGTCCGTTACCCCGGTAATGACCCGAACCACTCTGCCATCGCAGGGGGCAATAACTTCTTTACCAAAGACCAGGTACTCTTCATTTGCGGTGCCTTCACCCCTATGGGACGAACCATTTTCGACCATTAAAAGGTCGTAGGCATATTGTTGGCTAATTTCAGCTATATGATAATTTTGCGCTACCTCGGTACCGCCCCAAAAAACAAACCATTCTTCTTGGAAAGGCAAGGACATTTTGGTGGTGTTTCGATCTAAAATCGGCAGTTCCATGTTTCTCACCGGTTGAATGCGCAGCCCATTGATCTGGTTTTGGGGATTCAACGAAATGACCACATCCGCTAAGCCCTTTTCAAAAAAAGTCCTATAATAATAGGCCCCTGAATCGGAACGGGCAAAGTCCATTTTGGTAATGGCCCCCAGGGGCGCATATACGTTTTGGGTAAAGAATCTTATTGTCTGTTCCTTGGGGAGCGCCTTTTTCATTTCCACATCGAACATCTCAAAGACCCCGTTATAATCGCCAACGTTGTACAAATCCATAAAGTCGGCCGCCGCCTTGGCGTAATTTCCCAACTGCATTTGTGCAGTGCCCGACACACAAGCCATAAGTGTCATTAGGCAAACGATTTTTCTCATGGTTCCTTTGCTTTATTTTGGCCTGCTCATATTGTCCTTGGTCTTGTCGAAAACGTAATCAATGACTTGCTGATGACGTTTTTTGGAGCGTACCGCACTACCCGCAGCGGGGGAAGCATAAAAACGCCTTGAAGCAACCCTTAACGTATGGGCGTCGCTAAAGTGCATCATCAAATGGCTCCAGGCACCCATATTTCGGGGTTCCTCCTGCGCCCAAACCAAATCGTCGGCATGTTTGTATTTCTTTATCATGGCCTTCATCTTGTCAGTGGGTACGGGAAACAATTGCTCGACCCGAACCAATGCGACATCATCACGGCCTTGGTCTTCCTTTACCGCCAAGAGGTCATAGTAGAACTTACCGGTACAAAAAACAAGACTTTTAACTTTGTTGACATCGGCAGCGACATCATCGATAACCTCCTGAAAACCGCCAGCAGCCAACTCCATGACCGACGAAACCGCTCTGGGATGCCTCAACAGACTTTTGGGTGTAAAAATAATCAACGGCTTTCTGAAATTTACTTTCATCTGCCTTCTCAAAATATGGAACATTTGTGCCGGCGTGGTTACATCTGCAATGTACATGTTGTCACGGGCACATAGCTGTAGGTAGCGCTCCATACGGGCAGAGGAATGTTCGGCACCTTGGCCTTCGTAGCCATGCGGAAGTAGCATCACCAAGCCGTTTTGAAGTTTCCATTTGTCTTCGGCAGCGGAAATATACTGGTCGATCATTATTTGTGCGCCGTTACTGAAGTCGCCAAATTGTGCTTCCCAAATGGTCAAGGTGTTCGGACTGGCCATTGCATAACCATAGTCGAACCCAACTACCCCATATTCCGACAACAAAGAATTGTAGATCTGAAAAACGCCTTGATTTGCTGCAACGCGGTTCAAAAGCATTACTTCTTCCTCACTTTCCTCTACCTTCATTACCGCGTGGCGGTGTGAAAAAGTACCGCGTTCAACATCCTGGCCCGACATGCGCACGCCATAACCTTCTTCCAGCAAGGAACCATAGGCCAATAATTCTCCCATTGCCCAATCGAGTTGGTCGGATTTGAAGAACATTTTCCTTCGGTCTTCCACCAATTTCTCCACTTTCCGGAGGAATTTTTTATCCTCTGGCAACTCGGTCAACACTTTCGCAATGGCTGTCAACTTCTTCTTGTCGTAGGTGGTGTCCACCGAATCCATCATTTCCCACTCCCTAACATTTTCGAAGCCCTTCCATTCGTCTGCCATAAAAGGCGTGATCACGGTCTTGGCTTCTTTACGGGAATCTTCCAGTTCGGTCTCCAGGGAATTCTTGTACTCCTCTTCCAATTTGGAAACATAGTTTTCATCGATGATGCCTTCCGCGATCAACTTTTCGGCGTAGATATCCCTGGGATTCTTATGCTTGGCAATGGCCTTGTAGAGCTTTGGCTGGGTGAACCTAGGTTCGTCCCCTTCATTGTGGCCATATTTTCGATACCCCAGCAAATCGATAAAGACATCGCGCTTAAAACGCATTCTATATGCCAGGGCAAAGAGCGAAGCATGTACAACGGCTTCGGGATCATCGGCATTTACGTGCAATACCGGACTTAAGGTTACCTTGCCCACATCGGTGCAGTAGGTAGAAGAACGCGCATCCAAGTAGTTGGTGGTAAACCCAATTTGGTTATTGACGACGATATGTAGCGTGCCATTGGTTTTATAACCATCCAAAGATGCCATCTGCACCACTTCATACACGATACCTTGGCCCGCTATGGCGGCATCGCCATGAACGACTATCGGAAGTACTTTAGAGAAATCATCAGGAAAATGGGCATCTTGCTTAGCCCTGGTGATGCCCTCAACCACGGCTCCCACAGTTTCCAAGTGGGAGGGATTGGGGGCAATGTTCATCTTTATTTTTTTGCCTTTTTCGGAAGTGCGCTCCGATGTCCAGCCCAAATGGTATTTTACATCCCCATCAAAAATCTCCTCTTCATAATCCTTGCCATCAAACTCGCTGAATATGTCCTTGGCCGATTTGCCGAAAATGTTGGTAAGCACATTGAGGCGACCCCTGTGGGCCATTCCCATGACGAACTGTTCGACGCCCATTTCCACCGCGTGCTCGACTATAGCATCAAGTGCGGGAATCAAGGATTCGTTGCCTTCCAGGGAAAACCTTTTCTGACCTACATATTTGGTATGCAAAAAAGATTCAAAAGACACCGCTTGGTTCAGTTTCTTCAGAATGTGCTTTTTTCTCTCAATATCATAATTTGGATGATTGTCGTTTACATTGAGCCAGTCTTGGATCCACTGTAACCTTTTCGGATTACGGAGGTACATATATTCGACCCCAATGGCATCACAATAGATCCGTTGTAAGTGCGCTACAATCTCCTTTAAAGTGCTGGGGCCTATCCCTATGATTTCGCCAGCCTTGAAAACCGTATCGAGATCCTTGTCCGATAAGCCAAAATTTTCTAGATCAAGGGTAGGCGAGTACTGCCTGCGTTCCCTTACAGGATTGGTTTTGGTGAACAGGTGGCCCCGGCTTCGATAGCCATCGATCAAACGGATAACCTGAAATTCTTTTTGTAACGATTCCGGAATCTCTACCTGCTTTCCTTCGATTGGTGAAGTGGCACCATTTTGACCCTGCAGGCCCAATTCTTCCAAGGTGCTCTCCGAACCAAAATCAAAACCCTGAAAAAAAGCGCGCCAACTGGGCTCAACGCTATCGGGATTCGTAAGGTACTTATCGTAAAGTTCGGCAAAGAAGGAAGTATGCGCTGTGTTTAAAAAGGAATATTTATCCATAAAAAGGTTTGTCTGAATCGCCAATAAAAATTTATCAAAAATACAATATTTCACATTTCTAAACGTATCTTAGAATGTATAATTGAAGGAACCGATAGGGGATTATGGCAATCCATCCCAAATTGTGAAGCGATTGTCCTAATTTTATGCGTATTTCGATTCGGACACTTGACAGAGCGGGTATTTCGCACCTATAGTGTATTGGAATGAATGGCGCACAATTGGATCGATGGTCACTAAAACGATAGAAAAACCCATATGAATCATTCTCATAAAAATCCTGGAATTGTTTTATGTAGCATCATTTTATTTATGGTCACCACATGGGGAACAGCGCAAAACTTAGTACGTAACAACCAGTTCTGGGAACATGTTCGTTATGGGGGCGGTTTGGGCTTGGGATTCACCAATGGCGGATTTAATGCCTCCATATCGCCAAGTGCGATTTACCAATTCAATTCTCAATTCGCAACTGGAATTAGTCTGAGCTTCAATTACGCCAAGTTCAACGACGACAAGTTCATCGCCTATGGCGGCAGTTTGCTCTCGCTTTATAGTCCGCTCCCTTTCCTTCAACTCTCGGGAGAATTGGAACAATTGCGCATCAATCGGGAACTCGCTACCTTTTCAGGCACCCTAAAAGATAATTATTGGTCGCCGGCCTTGTTTCTTGGACTTGGCTACAGCAATCAAAACGTTACCTTTGGAATCCGTTATGATGTGCTCTATGACGAAAATAAAAGCATCTATGCAAATGCCTGGATGCCCTTCGTAAGGGTCTATTTTTAGCGCTATTGCCTTCCTCCAAGGCAACATGCCAACCAATGGAAAGGCCATTTGCCCAATCGTTCGGTTCCTCATTGGGCAGGATATCTTTAGACTATTGTCCTAAAAAGCGTACCTTTTATCGCGGCGATTTCGAGGTTGCTGTTTTATCGCTTACTTTTCATCGAAATGTGCTTAATCCCCAAAAACGGCAATTCAACCATGACGCCATACATTCCCGCAAAAGCAAAGTTGATGAATTTAAAGATCATGATCTTCATCTTATGCGGTTTCGGAGCCCATGCCCAACAGGTCGGTGATTTCATCTCTATCGAACCTGCCGGTCAAACCAGTGAATTTATAATTCCGTCGACCCATAGGTTCCAGAAGATCATCGAGACGGGCGACCCTTTGACACAAGGGGGCACCCTTCCTACAAACAATGATTTTACCGGCTACGTGCCCATTGGCGGCAGCAGTACCAACGGCTATCTGAGCATCAATGCGGAGACCGCACCAGGTGGCGTAAGCATATTGGACATCAACTATGATAACACCACCAAGCTTTGGCAAACGACTTTTTCGCAAGCCGTAAGTTTCAGTGGCTTTGGCCCTTTCGGGACCATAGCCAACTGCTCCGGTACCGTTACGCCCTGGAATACCATCATAAGTTGCGAAGAGATCACAAGTTTGGAATTGGAAAATAGTCAAGGCTTGCCAAGAGATCTTAATGGTGATGGCTATGATGACTTCGGTTGGTGCATAGAAATAGATCCGGTTACCAAAACCGTTATCGACAAAAGATGGGCACTGGGCAATTTTAAACACGAAAATATTGTCATTCACAGTAATCATCGAACGGTTTACGAAGGTGCAGATGCGAGCGTTGGTTATTTGTACAAATTTGTGGCAGACAATGCTCAGGATTTGGGCAGTGGGGCACTATTCGTGTACCAAGGGTCTAAAAACGGACCCGGAAATTGGATTCCGATCAACAATAGCACACAAGCCGAACGAAATACCACTGTAGCGCAAAGTGCGGCAGTAAATGCTACAGCATTCAACGGGATAGAAGATGTTGAAATCGGACCAGACGGCTGGATCTATTTTGCCGTGAAAAATGAAAGCCAGGTGTATCGATTTTTGGATTCAGACCCTATCACAGGGACAACGGTAGCCCAAATGGAAACCTTTGTGGGCAATAGGGCTTATACCATCGACCACCCAAACGGCACTACCAACGTCAACTGGGGTGCTGGAAATGACAATCTTGCCTTTGATGGAGAAGGCAATTTATGGGTATTACAAGATGGCGGAACCCAAAATTATATTTGGGTGGTGGCCAATAATCATACCCAAGCTTCCCCGAAAGTGAGGATCTTTGGAAATACTCCGTTGGGTTCCGAACCCACTGGAATTACCTTTTCGCCCGATTACCGTTTTCTTTTTATGTCGATACAACATCCAAACGGGAGCAACAACAGTTCCCAAATCGATGCGGCCGGAAATTCCGTACTATTCAACAAAGCAACTACTTTGGTCTTGGCACGAAATGAAAATTTAGGCGCAGCAACAAACGTTTGGTATTTGGACGCCGATGGTGACGGATTTGCCACTGCGAGCACCGTTTTGAGCGTTTCAAATCCAGGACAGGGCTATACCACCAACGTTTTGCCCACCACAGACTGTAACGACAACGATCCAGCGATCAACCCATCAACGGTTTGGTACCTCGACGCCGACGGCGACGGCTATGCCGATCCGACCACCTTGGACAGCTGTGCGAATCCGGGCAATGGCTATACCACGACCGTTTTGCCGACCACCGACTGCGACGATAATGATGGCGGGGTAAACACCACTACATTATGGTACCTCGATCTGAATGGTGATGGCTATGCCGATACCATTCCCTTGACCAGTTGTTCCAGTCCGGGCGAAGGTTATTCAACCGAAGAATTACCATTGGAGCCAGCCCCGCAGCTAGGGATGACCCTATATCCCAATCCTTCATTCGGAAGTTTTTTAATAAAAATGGAAAAACAGTACCGTCAGCTGGAAGTCTCTGTGTCTATGGCATCGAACCAATCTGTTTTCCAAAAAATCTTTTTTGAGACCAAGGAAATTGACATCGATTTATCCGCTCTAAGTTCCGGGATTTACTTCCTGCAACTTACCTCTGAGGGAAACGCTCTTGGAAGTTTTAAGGTCATCCGAAAATAGCGCTCCCCTGACAATCCTAAATATGCGTTTCATCAACTTCAGGGAACTGGACAGAATTATGATCCATGCCGCTCTTTCAGCCAAACTTTTTGAAGTTCCCTTTTCAATATCAAAAAAGAAACCTGCTCAGCAACTTCGACAACGTCGGTCACTTGAATTTCCTTAAAAGCTTTTTCCGGAACGTCGACGACATAGAGCAGATTGAGATAATCTGAAAAACGTTCCATAATCAAATAATAGATTTTTTCGTGCAAGATCGTCCTCAACTGCTCAGGAACGATATCCATTTGGAAATCGACCTGGACATTGGCCAAACCGAAATCCTTAGCTAACTGTACCACTAATTTTTGATACAATCGCGATTTAATGGCATCTTGAAGTAAGACGGTGCTATTGGGAAAATTCGAAAGCATAGTAGATGTACGTTAAGGACAATGATTTGGTTTATCCTTGAAATGTGGCACCCCTAAAGGAAACCGGTCAAAATAAGTACAACCAGACTTCACCTCCCGCTTTCATGGCTTGAAGCCATGAAAGCGGCAAAGCCAATACATGGGACCATATGGAAAGGAAACTATAGAATCTATCCTTTGTAAACAACTCCGTTTTTCATCACAAAGACCACATTTTCCAACGTCTTAACATCGGTTTCGGGATTTTCCCCGACTGCAATGATGTCGGCCAAAAAACCTTCTTTCAACTGGCCGAGTTCAGTTGCCATACCCAATAGCAAAGCATTGGTAACGGTCGCGGCTTTTAACGATTCCATAACCGGAATACCGGCCTCCAACAAATAGTTGAATTCAATGGCGTTCTGACCATGTGGAAATACTCCGGCATCGGTGCCAAAGGCCATGGGAACCCCTTTTTTATATGCCCTTGAAATCGTCGCTTGGTGTTTAGGGCCGATCTCCAACGCTTTTTGGGCAACCACTTCCGGAAAAAATCCGGGTACTTTGGCCTTCTCCGCAACCTGTATGCCCGCACTGATGGTAGGCACTAAATAGCATTGGTGCTTTTTCATCAATTCCATGGTTTCCTCGCTCATCAACGTACCGTGCTCAATCGTATTCACGCCTCCCAAAACGGCCAATTTCATCCCCTCATCACCGTGGGCATGGGCGGCCACCATAAAACCATAATCTTTGGCAGTGGAGGTTATCGCCTGTATTTCTTCTAAGGTAAACTGCGGATTTTGACCGCTTTTCGCCACGCTCAGTACCCCGCCCGTTGCGGTGATCTTGATCAAATCGGCCCCATTTTTATAACGCTGCCGAACCGCTTTCCTGCCATCATCCGCCGAATTCACCACTCCTTCTTTGGGCCCTGGATCGCCCATCAGATCCTTGCGCATACCGTTGGTTGGGTCGGCATGCCCTCCCGTAGTGGCCAGAGTCTTGCCAGCAGTGAAAATCCGGGGGCCATCTACAGATCCTTTGTTAATGGCGTTGCGAAGGGAAATGTTGACTCCGGAACCCCCTAAATCCCTGACCGTTGTAAAACCGGCCATTAAGGTACGTTTTGCATACACTGTGGCCTGAAGTGCCACATCGGCCTCATTATCGGTAAATCGTTTGATATAAGTCTGTGGATTGAATTCAGATTCGATATGCACGTGCATATCGATAAGTCCCGGAAGTACCGTTTTGGATTTTAGGTCTATGGCTTGATCGTTCGGCCCAGGGGAGAGATAACCGTTGCTTATGTTCTTTATCCTATCCGCCGAAATAACAATCGTTTTTTCCTTTAGCACTTCCCCGGTCCGGGTGTCGATTAGGCTTCCGCAGTGTAGATACGTATCCTGGGCCACGCTTGGAAGAAAGGCCAAAAACGCAAAAAGAAGTACCAATTTTTTCATGGGTCAAGGTTTAGTCCAACAAAATAAGGAGAAATTTGCACAATTGCCCCATTACTAAAACCTTTGTTCTTTATGCAGGAAACTACCCCCTGATCTTGCGTTCCCAATCCCAGGCCGACTTCATAGCTTGATCCAATGTAAACTGGGCCTTCCAACCCAAGACCTTGTTCGCTTTTGTGGTATCGGCATAAGCACTTACAATGTCCCCGGGGCGGCGGTCTACGATTTTGTAGTTTAATTTTAACCCGGATACCCGCTCAAAACTTTTAATGACTTCTAGGACCGAACTCCCCTTCCCAGTACCCACATTGTAGAACTCGTAATTATTACTGTTTTTTGCATCCAGAAGACGTTTTAAGGCAACGACATGGGCCTTGGCCAAATCGACTACATGGATATAGTCGCGTATACAAGTACCGTCCGCTGTGGGGTAATCATCGCCAAAAACCGATAATTGTTCTCGGATCCCCATTGCGGTCTGGGTGATGAAAGGCACCAGATTTTGAGGGATTCCGATGGGCAATTCGCCTATTTCTGCACTAGGGTGGGCCCCCATGGGATTGAAATAACGAAGCGCTATAGCATTGAGTCCCGGAGTTACCTTGCAGGTATCCGATATGATCTCTTCCCCGATCTGTTTGGTATTGCCATAGGGCGACTCTGCCGGTTTCACAGGGGCATCTTCGGTTATGGGCATTTTATCGGCCTGGCCATAAACGGTACAGGAGGAACTGAAGATAAAACTCGACCGGGGTTTTTTGGAAAGTTCCTGTAAGAGATACACCAAAGTGGCGATGTTATTTTCATAATACAGCAACGGATTGGTCACGCTTTCCCCCACTGCCTTGGAGGCCGCAAAATGGATAACCCCTTCTATTTCGGCATGTCTTTTGAAGAAATCTTGTACTTTCAACTTATCCCTGAGGTCCATTTTTTCAAAAATAGGGGCCTTCCGTGTAATCGAGGCAATACCCTTCAACACCTCTTCAGACGAATTGGAACAATCATCGACGATTACCACTTCAAAGCCCTGCTCCTGAAGTTCTACTACGGTATGGGAACCAATAAATCCAAGGCCTCCGGTTACAAGTATTTTCATAATAAATAAAGGTTAGGCGCCAAAACTAATGATAACCAACGGTTATCCGTTTACAAAACCGATGATAGAATCGGTAATATGGGCAATCTGTTCGTCATCGAGCTCGGTATGCATGGGCAGCGAAATTACTTCCCGTACCAAGCGATTGGTCACCGGAAAATCGCTTTCCGCATAGCGGTCATCTGTATACGCTTTTTGTTGGTGCAAGGGAATGGGATAATAAACCCCACATGGGATTCCCTTTTCATTAAGATATTTCACAAGGGCGTCGCGTTTGCCATTGGTTATTTTAAGGGTGTATTGATGGAATACATGACAGTCACAACTGGCACAAATGCCCTCACAGCCATTCACCGTTTTGGGCACCACGATATGTGCCTGATTGGCGAAGGCCCTTGAATATTTTCGCGCCGCTTCCCTTCTGCGATTTCCATATTCATCGAGTTTTGGCAACTTGGCGCGCAACACGGCCGCTTGTATCGAATCCAATCTTGAATTGACCCCTACCACATCATGATGGTATCGCTCGTACATACCATGGTTGACAATGCCCCGTATCATATGGGCCAAATCATCATCATTCGTAAAGATTGCCCCCCCATCGCCATAGGCGCCCAAATTCTTCGATGGAAAAAAAGAGGTAGCGGCCACATGCCCCATGGTACCCGCTTTTTGTTTTTTGCCGTCGTCAAAAGTGTAGTTGGCCCCGATCGCCTGGGCATTGTCTTCAATCACATATAAATCATGTTTTGCCGCCAAATCCAAGAGGGTATCCATATCGGCGCACTGTCCGAAAAGATGAACCGGGACAATGGCCCTTGTTCTTGGGGTAATGGCACGTTCAACCGCTTTCACATTGATATTGAAGGTGTCGGGATCTACATCAACCAAAACGGGGGTCAACTGTAGCAGGGCAATCACCTCAACAGTGGCGGCAAAGGTAAAATCGGCGGTGATGACCTCATCACCGGGCCGAAGCCCCAAGCCCATCATCGCAATTTGAAGTGCATCGGTACCGTTGGCGCAGGGAATAACATGTTTCACCCCAAGGTAGGTTTCCAGCTCTTTTTGAAATGCATGTACCTCCGGGCCATTTATAAATGCGGAGGTTTCCATAATATTGGCGATGGAAGCATCGATTTGTTGCTTGATGCCTTTGTATTGGCCACTAAGGTCGACCATTTGGATTTTCCTCATGAAAAGATTTTAATTCTGTTGGCACAAAAATACGAAACCACAGAGAATGAATCTGTCGAAAGAAGCGTATTTTAGCCGCAAATAATGCCAAAGTGTATTACCTCTACAACCTGATCGTTCAAATTTTCTGGTTTTATCTAAAGATCGTGGCGCTTTTCCACCCTAAAATCAAGCTTTTTGTTGAAGGCAGGAAAGACGCTTTTGGTCATTTGGAACGTTCGGTCGCAAGCTCGGATCGTATTTTTTGGATCCATGTGGCCTCTTTGGGCGAATTCGAACAGGGACTCCCGATCATTGAAAAATTGAGGCAGGAATATCCGACCCATAAAATCCTGGTCACTTTTTTTTCGCCGTCAGGTTACGAAATCAAGAAGAATTCACAAGTTGCCGACGTCATTGCCTATTTACCAATGGACAGTGCGAATAATGTGGTCCGATTCCTTAAAATAGTGCATCCCGAATTGGCTATTTTCGTCAAATATGAAATATGGCCCAATTACCTAAGGCACCTAAAGGATAAAAAAATTCCGACGCTCCTTGTTTCCGCACTGTTCAAAAAACGGCAGGTTTATTTTAAAAGTTATGGCGGTTTTATGCGCAAGGCCTTAACTGCCTTCCACCATATTTTTGTCCAGGATACCGCTTCGGAGCATTTATTGAAAACTATTGGAATTAAAAACATATCGGTCAGCGGTGATACCCGCCTTGATAGGGTTTCCGAAATTTTGGAAAGGGACAATACCCTTGACTTCATGGTTAAATTCAAACAAAATAGGCTGTGCATGGTCGCAGGAAGTACGTGGCCGGAAGACGAATCGCTTTTGATCGACTTTATCAATTCGTCTCAAAAAAACTTAAAATTCGTTTTGGCGCCCCATACCCTGAATAGCGAAAAAATTCTTGGCCTGGCCGGCGCGTTCACCAAAAAAACGATGCTCTATACCAACCTGGATTTGGCCACCATTAGCGACTGTGAGGTTTTGATCATCAATCATATCGGTCTTTTGACCAAAATCTACAGCTATGCCGACATCGCTTATGTCGGCGGAGGTTTCGCAACCGGACTTCACAACACCTTGGAGCCAGCGGTCTTCGGAATTCCCGTGATTATCGGACCCCGTTTTAAGGGGTTTAAGGAAGCGGAAGATTTGGTGGGCCAAAAAGGCATTCTCACCGTAAGCGATCGATGGAGCTTCGGGGAATTGATTAAAAAAATGCTCGATAATCCCGATTTCCGTCGCAAGACCGGTGCGGTGAACGCAGCATATATTGCCAAAAACAAGGGAGCAAGCGTCCAAATTATGAATCACATCCGTAAATTATTATGATTCACTCTTTTTTTGATCCATGCGTTTACCCCATATTGCCTTGTTTGTTATGCTGCTGACTTGCTTATCTTGCAATCCTTTTGCACAGAACGGTCATGATTCGAATGCAAACGACAATCGTAATGCCCCATTGGATGACATAGAACTGCAACGTCTGAAGTCCAATGATTCCATGATAAAAAAACTGCAGAAAAAAAGAAAAGCCCAGGCTTCGGATACCTTAAAACCCAAGTCGGCCTAGGCACTGCCCAAAAGGTAAATAAAGCCCATTGTCTTCCTTCATGGTCAAAAGGATGCCCAAGGACATTGGTACCTTAATTTTTATTAGATTTACCAAAACCAACAACCCACGACCATGAATTCCAAAATTTTAAGAATATCAATGATTGCCGCACTGGCCGGCTTTTTGTTCGGCTTTGACACCGTTGTTATTTCCGGGGCCGAGAAAACATTACAATTGCTGTGGAACACCTCCGATGCCTTCCACGGCTCTGTGGTGATTGGGATGGCGCTTTGGGGAACGGTAATTGGCGCCCTTTTGGGCGGAATACCAACAGATAAGATCGGCAGGAAAAATACCCTGATCTGGATAGGCATCCTATATTCTGTATCAGCTATAGGTTCGGCCTTTGCGAATGACCCTATCACCTTTGCCATTGCCAGATTTATAGGCGGCCTTGGCGTTGGGGCATCGACCGTGGCCGCACCCGCCTATATTTCGGAAATAGCGCCTGCCAAAAATCGAGGGAGATTGGTTGGGCTTTACCAGTTTATGTTGGTCTTCGGAATTTTGATGGCTTTCATCAGTAATTATGCCTTGAGCGACGTCGGTAAGAACGCTTGGAGATGGATGGTTGGCGTGGAGGCTTTTCCCGCCATCATCTATACCCTTTTTGTGATGACGGTGCCCAAAAGCCCAAGATGGCTTTTGACCAAGCATCGAACTGCAGAGGCGAAGGCCATACTCGCTACCCTGAACCCCGAATTGACCATTGAAGGGCTTCAGGCCGATATGGATGAGGGAATGGACGACAACAGTTCCAGTGAAAATATCTTCATCAAAAAATATAGGTTCCCTTTAATGCTGGCTTTTTTTATCGCTTTTTTCAATCAATTTTCAGGCATTAACGCCTTTCTTTATTACGCCCCGCGCATTTTTGAGGCCGCGGGTCTCGGCGAGAGCACAGCGCTGCTAAGCAGTATTGGTATCGGCATTACCAATTTGGTTTTTACCATAGTAGGCATTTTCCTTATCGACAAGTTGGGAAGGAAGCAATTGATGTATATGGGATCTGTGGGCTATATCATTTCCCTGTCCCTTGTGGCCGCGGCCTTTATTTTGGGATGGCAGGGCATGGCCGTACCCATATTCCTCTTTTTGTTCATCGCTTCCCATGCCATCGGCCAGGGCGCTGTAATCTGGGTATTCATTTCTGAGGTTTTCCCCAATCATTTGCGTGGGGCGGGCCAGTCTTTTGGCAGCTCTACCCATTGGGTACTGGCCGCGATCATCCCTTCTTTGGTGCCCTTTTTGTTCGGAACCATTGGCCCGGGACCGGTCTTTGCCTTTTTCGCGTTCATGATGGTTTTACAGTTGTTGTTCGTATATTTCATAATGCCGGAGACCAAGGGAATCAGCCTAGAACAACTGAGCCAAAAGCTCAGCGGAAAAAAATAGCAGCCCTTCTTTATTGAGCATCAGCATTTTAACGATGTTACGGGTTATTCAACGGAAGAATATACGATTCGAAGGGCCATTGGTCGAAATAATTGACTAAAATCTCAAATTGAAGCCAGAATTTCCTTAATTTACAGGAAATAACACTAAAATGGAACAGGAAATTACTTTTGGTGAAAGAGTACTGAATGGTTTCCTAAGTTTAATGGTAGTGGTACTTGTCGGGATTTTGCTCTCGGTCGTGCTCTGTCTTATACTTTGGGCCTTCGGATTCTTTTAATCCAAAATCTTGGTTCCCCACAAAAATCTTATGCCCCTATTTATTGTTTTAATTTAAGTTTGGTTTAGACGATTGCCATAAAAGCCCTTCTCTCCGGAAGGGCTTTTTTTTGTATGCCATCCGATTGATTCCTTTGCCCATCAAGCCTTAATAAAGTGTTGGTTGACGCCGCTGTCTTGCCTGACATGTAATTGATTCAGCGCTAATGGGTTCAGAAGCCGATATTTTAATCGGGTTTTCCTTTCGAATAGACAACTTCGCCTGAATGAAATATTTCTTGTTTCCTTGATTTTAAACATAAAATACATCGGCTCAAAGAACCTTATGCAGATGGGGAAAGCCGTCTTGGTTAAAAAGTCGGACTTTTGTTAATACCATAGAAAATAAAACTCCTTTGAACCAGATAAATAGGAATTATGTAAATTTACCATGTAAATGAAAAAAGGTTTACATAAAATAATATGCCTTTTTATGGCACTTTTGGTGCTGTTCTCCACAATGTCGTTCACCGTGGAGATGCATTATTGTGGCAACAAATTGGTTGATTTCAGTCTGTTCAATAATTTGGATCGCTGTAAAACGATGCCGGAAAAGACCGAATCTGATGCGATGTGCCCTTCAATGAAAATGGCAATGGAGTGCTGTAAAGATGTGCAAATCGCCCAATTGGGGCAACACGAGTTAAAAATATCTTTTGACCAAATCACTTTTGATCCCCTTTTATTCATCGCTTCTTTTTTTAACGCTTATAAAAACCTGTTAGAAGGGCATGACCAAAACATCGTTCCCTTTAATGATTATTCGCCTCCACCACTGATACGGGACATCCATATCCTTGATCAATCCTTCCTGATTTGATTTTCAAACATTAGCAAATTAAGGCCTTAGGCAATCGCCACCTTTTGGGCCAAACCTGTTGTTCGTGTGGGTACTACTTCCGCACGGTTTCTAATTGTTTAACAATCAAGTCCTATGCTGAATAAAAGCATCAAATTTCTTATAGAGAACAAATTGGTAGCGATATTGTTGCTCATACTTTTTGTGGGATGGGGTACGGTCAATGCTCCTTTTAAATGGGATACGGGCTTTTTACCGAGCGACCCTGTTGCGGTCGATGCCATCCCCGATATTGGGGAAAACCAGCAAATTGTTTTTACGAAATGGCCGGGCAGATCGCCGCAAGATATCGAGAATCAGATTTCCTATCCGTTGACCACTTCTTTATTGGGGATTCCAGGGGTAAGAACGATACGCAGTTCCTCAATGTTCGGTTTCTCGAGCATTTATATCATTTTTGAAGAAGATATTGAATTTTATTGGAGTCGTAGCAGAATCCTCGAAAAGCTGAATTCGCTGCCGAGCAACCTACTTCCGGAAGGCGTAAACCCCGCTTTGGGACCCGATGCAACAGGTTTGGGCCAAATATTCTGGTACACCTTGGAAGGTAGGGACGTACAAGGAAATGTTACGGGTGGCTGGGATTTACAGGAACTGCGCAGCATCCAGGATTACTATGTAAAATATGCTCTGTCCGCAGCTAGCGGAGTTTCAGAAGTGGCCTCTATTGGGGGCTATGTTCAGGAATATCAAATCGATGTAGATCCCGAATTAATGAAACAATACAACATCGGACTGCATCAAGTGGTGAATGCGGTCAAACAGAGCAACCGGGACATTGGGGCGCAAACCTTGGAAATCAATCAGGCCGAATATCTTGTGCGCGGCCTGGGTTATGTGGAGTCTTTGGAGGACATCAAAAATGCAGTTATAACATCGGAAGATTATACTTCCATCCGGGTAAAGGACATAGCCAATGTTTCTCTCGGGCCCGCCGTCCGCCGTGGCATTCTTGACAAGGAAGGGGCAGAAGTCGTTGGTGGCGTTGTCGTAGCGAGATACGGGGCAAATCCGTTGGAGGTCATCAACAATGTAAAGGATAAAATAAAGGAACTGAGTTCGGGACTTCCTTCCAAAGAACTAAGCGATGGCAGCACATCGCAATTGACCATTGTTCCATTTTATGACCGTACCGAACTGATCCAGGAAACTTTGGGAACGCTCAACGAGGCCCTGACCCTTGAAATTCTCATAACGATTTTGGTCATCGTTATTATGATGTTCAATCTCCGGGCTTCCATTCTCATTGCAGGACTCTTGCCCGTTGCCGTATTAATGGTGTTTATTGCGATGAAAATGTTTGGGGTCGATGCCAATATCGTGGCCCTATCGGGAATTGCGATTGCCATCGGCACGATGGTCGATGTTGGGGTGATATTGGCTGAAAACATGATACGGCATCTCAACGATGAAAAATTGCGCCTTCAGGAAGATGGAAGCGAATTCACCACGAACGAAATCATCTACAATGCCACGGCCGAAGTATCAGGGGCGATAGTAACGGCGGTAATGACTACTATAATTAGTTTTATACCCGTTTTCACCATGATAGGTGCGGAGGGAAAACTGTTTCGCCCGCTTGCTTTTACCAAAACAATGGCCCTTAGCGCATCGCTGGTCATTGCCCTTTTCTTGATTCCTCCATTTGCTGCTTTTTTGTTCAGAAAAAAAAGAAGCAAGAGCATTGTGGGCTATGCATTCAGCGTGCTACTTATAGTTTTAGGCCTTATCGCGGTGGTCTATGGCTATTGGTTGGGTCTGGTATTGATGGCCTTCGGCACGATAAGACCCTTAAGAAACGCCGAACTGGCTGGGCGATTATTTAATGGGTTTTCACTTTCCGACAGGCAGGCCAACCTATTGAACATTATTATTTCCGCAACTGCAATCGTATTCCTTTTGGCCACCTATTGGCGACCTCTGGGTTTTGACCGAAGCATCGCAATGAACCTGATTTTCGTCGGAATTATTTGCTTAGGATTGCTAGGCGTATTCTCCCTGTTCAGGATTTACTATTCCAGAATACTTAGATGGGCCTTACAAAACAGACTATTATTTTTGATGATACCCGCCACCGTTTTGACATTGGGAATTTTAATCATGCGAAATACTGGTAAAGAGTTTATGCCGGCCCTTAATGAAGGTTCATTCCTTTTGATGCCAACCTCCCTTCCCCATGCTGGGGTAGCCGAAAACAAGCGGGTGTTACAGCAGCTCGATATGGCCGTGGCCACTATTCCTGAAATCGAAACGGTGGTCGGCAAATCTGGGCGGACAGAATCCGCACTTGACCCCGCGCCTTTGTCAATGTATGAAAATATGATTCAGTACAAGCCTGAATACATGCAGAATAATGAAGGAAAACGCACACGCTTTAAAACCAACGAAGATGGTCTCTTCGAATTAAAAGACGGGAATTTCATTTTGAACCCTAATACTTTTCTTAACGAAAACACTTTGAAGTACGATGAAACCGACATTGAAGATTTTTCCGAAGTCCATTATAAAGATTTGATTCCCGATAGCGACGGCGAATATTATCGAAACTGGCGACCTGCAATCCAATCTCCCGATGATATCTGGAACGAAATCGTACGGGTTACACGATTGCCCGGTGTCACATCCGCACCCAAATTACAGCCTATTGAAACCCGCTTGGTCATGCTGCAAACGGGGATGCGCGCACCTATGGGCATCAAGGTTAAGGGCCAAGATCTAAGACAAATCGAAGCGTTCGGAATACAATTGGAGAACATTCTAAAAGAGGCCGACGGGGTGAAGGACGAAGCCGTCTTTGCCGATAGGATCGTTGGTAAACCCTATCTCCTAATCGATATTGACAGGGAGGCTTTGGCGAGATATGGCATTGTTATCGATGATGTACAAAGGGTCTTGGAAGTAGCTGTCGGCGGCATAACATTGACCCAGACCGTCGAAGGCAGGGAACGTTACGGGGTTCGGGTACGCTACCCAAGGGAACTTCGGGAAAATCCTGCCGATATCAAGAATATCTATGTTCCGGCAGCAAAGGGCAGTCCCGTTCCTTTGAGCGAACTGGTGAGCATCCGTTATGAAAAAGGCCCACAAGTCATTAAAAGCGAGGATACCTTTTTGGTGGGCTATGTCCTATTTGATAAACTGGACGGTTACGCAGAAGTCAATGTAGTGGAAAATGCACAAGCCCTTATCCAACAGAAAATAGACCAAGGGGAATTGGCGGTTCCTAAGGGTATCAGCTATAAATTTACCGGCACTTATGAAAATCAATTGCGAGCCGAAAAAACCCTATCAGTAGTTGTTCCACTGGCATTGCTGATCATCTTTTTGATTCTCTACTTTCAGTTTCGGTCGATTTCCACATCGTTCATGGTCTTTACGGGTATCGCCGTCGCCTTTGCTGGTGGTTTTATCATGATTTGGCTCTATGGACAAGAGTGGTTCCTAAATTTTAACCTGTTCGGCGAAAATCTTCGCGACCTTTTTAACATGAAAACCATCAACCTAAGTGTGGCGGTTTGGGTTGGTTTCATTGCCTTGTTCGGTATTTCGACAGATGATGGCGTCATCATGGCCACATATCTAACGCAAACATTTAAAAGGGAAACCCCTGGTGACCAAAAAGGCATTCGTTCTGCAACCTTGGAAGCGGCCGAAAAACGTATTCGGCCTTGTCTGATGACTACGGTTACGACCATCTTGGCCTTGTTACCGGTGCTCACATCCTCAGGAAAAGGAAGCGATATTATGATTCCCATGGCGATACCCATTTTTGGGGGCATGATCATCGATATTACATCTTACTTCCTGGTTCCGGTACTTTTTAGCTGGCAAAAAGAATTTCAACTTAAAATGGCGAACAAATGAAAAATAATATTGCAGTACTATTTTTTTTGTTCGTTTCCTCGCTCTTAAGGGGTCAATCATTGGAATCCTATATTCAAGAAGCGGAAGCGAACAATCCCGAGGTACAGGCCTTTGAAGTTCGCTATGATATTTCAAAGGAAAAAGTGGAGGAAGCCGATGCCCTGCCCAATATGGAATTGAGTGCCGGACTGTTTGTAAGCGAACCAGAAACGCGCACCGGTGCACAAAAGGCGCGATTTTCCGTCAAGCAAATGTTGCCGTGGTTCGGTACCATAACCGCAAGGGAAAATTATACAAGTTCGTTGGCTGATGCCGATTTCCTAGATATTGCGATTACGAAACGAAAATTGAGGCTTGCGGTTTCGCAATCTTATTACAAACTCTACACCATCAAACAGAAACAGGAGATTTTGGAAGAAAATATCCAACTCCTGAAAACCTATGAAATACTGGCATTGACTTCTTTGGAAGTCGGCAAGGCCTCGACTGTGGATGTCCTTCGTTTGCAGATCCGACAAAATGAACTTCAAGAACAACGGGAAGTGCTGACACATGCGTTCCTTTCGGAAAGAAGTGCATTCAACCATTTATTGAATCGAGACGAAGGACTTGAAATCGAAATGTCAGACAGCCTGTTCATCGATGATGATTTTGAACATGAGGCCATGGAATTGGGACTTCATCCCGAATTGGAAAAATATGATAGGCTTTATGAATCGGTGACCAAATCGGAAATTTTGAACCAAATGGATGCGAATCCCAGTTTGGGTTTCGGACTTGATTATATTCCCGTGGCCGAAAGGGCAGGAATGAACTTTAGCGATAACGGAAAGGATATATTGATGCCCATGGTTTCGCTTTCCATCCCGGTTTTTAACAGCAAATTCAGATCCCTTTCGGCGCAGAACGAATTACGAAAAGAAGAAATCAACGCCCAAAAAGCGAATCGAAGAAACCGCTTGGAAACCATTTTGGCCGATGCGGTCAATAATAGGGAAGCTGAAAAAATAAAGTACAACACGCAACTAAAAAATATGCAACGGGCCAAAGATGCGGAAGAAATCCTTATCAAGAACTATGAAACGGGCACCATAGACTTTAACGATGTGCTGGATATTCAGGAACTGCAATTGCGGTTTCAAATGAACGGGGTAGAAGCCCTAGAAAAATACTTTATGCAGATGGCGATCATCAATTACTTGACGAATAATTAGAAAATAAATTCCATTGACCCAATATTACGAATTAATATCAAGGCAAGAAATGAATACCGCGCAAGGTAGAATAACCTTAACATTTAAGGCCATTATGGCCAATGATTACGAAAAACAGCGGGAACTATATGGTCAGATTACCGAAAAGGTAGCAACAATATCCGAAGTATCGATAGCTGAAAGGGAATTCTGTGAGCAGTTCTGCCCTAAGGCTTTCGATGGTTTGGCCGGGCATTGGATTTGCGATGCAAAGGCATTCAGAAATCCGTATTATGGGAGCGAAATGTTGAACTGTGCAAAGGTTATTGAAATCATAGAAAAATAATCCCATGGAACACACTTATCACATTCACGGCATGACCTGTAGCGGTTGCCGAAAACATATTGAGGAAACACTCCTAAAGGTGGAGGGTGTGACCTTGGTTTCGGTCGATTTGGAAAAGGGGGAGGCGACCCTTTCCATGGAAAATCATATTCCCATCGAAAAATTGCAAGAAGCTTTGAAAACAGATGGAGGTCGATATAGCATCCACACAGCTGGCGAGCATCGGCATGGCAAAAAGACGAAAAATGAGATGCCCAAGGGAAAGGGCACCGGCACCTTTTATTGCCCAATGCATTGTGAAGGAGATAAGACCTATGATCAAGCGGGAGATTGTCCGGTGTGTGGAATGGATCTGGTAGAGGAACAAAACCTTATGGCGAATGCTTCGATACCATTCACTTGCCCTATGCATCCCGAGATCATCAGGGACAAACCAGGAAGTTGCCCTATATGCGGCATGGATCTCGTACCGCTGCAACCCGACCTTTCCGCAGAGGAAAAGACCTATAAAAAGTTGGTCAACAAGTTTTGGATTGCGGTGGCTTTTACATTGCCGATCTTCTTGATTGCGATGTCCGAAATGCTGCCGGATAATCCGCTTTACGAAATTATGGAACAAAAGTATTGGAACTGGATACAGTTCGCGCTTTCCATTCCGGTGGTGTTCTTTGCCACTTGGCTATTTTTTGAACGTGCCTATCGAAGTATCAGAACATGGAACCTGAATATGTTCACCTTAATCGGAATCGGAGCTGGCGTGGCTTGGTCGTTCAGTCTTGTGGGGATGCTCTTTCCCGATTTTTTTCCGGCCCAGTTCAAAACCGCCTCCGGAAGCGTACATGTTTATTTTGAAGCGGCCACGGTCATTTTGACCTTGGTTTTGCTGGGACAGGTACTGGAAGCCCGCGCCCATAGCAAAACCAACTCGGCGGTAAAGGCATTATTAAAACTCGCACCAAACAAGGCGATTCGTGTCAGGGATGGAAAGGAAGAAGAAATCGGCATCGACGAAATCTTTTTGGGCGATATCCTTAGGGTCAAGCCGGGTGACAAGATTCCAGTCGATGGCGAATTGACTGAAGGCAATGCCTCGGTGGATGAATCCATGATCACAGGGGAACCTATTCCGGTGGACAAGTCCGAAGGCGATAAGGTCAGCAGCGGTACAATAAACGGTAATCGATCATTTTTGATGAAAGCAGAAAAGATCGGGTCGGATACCCTGCTTTCACAGATTATCCATATGGTCAATGATGCCAGTCGAAGCAAAGCGCCCATACAGAATTTGGCGGACAAGGTATCTGGATATTTTGTACCGGTAGTGGTCCTCATTTCAGCCGTCACTTATTCAGTTTGGGCCCTTTGGGGGCCGGAACCGGCTTTTGTATATGCCCTGGTCAATGCCATAGCCGTATTGATCATCGCCTGCCCTTGTGCCTTGGGCCTGGCAACGCCGATGTCGGTCATGGTCGGTGTGGGCAAAGGGGCCCAAAATGGCATACTCATCAAAAACGCGGCCGCTTTGGAAAAATTGCGACAAGTAAATACCCTGATCGTGGATAAGACCGGAACCCTGACCGAGGGTAAACCGACAGTGGTGACCATTGGCACATCAAATGGTGCATTTTCAGAAAAAGAAGTGCTACAATATATCGTATCCTTGAACCAAATGAGCGAACATCCATTAGCAGAGGCTACGGTTAAATATGGAAAAGAACAAGGGGTGGAATTTTTAAAGGCCGACGGTTTCAATGCAATAACCGGCAAAGGGGTCGAAGGAAACATAAACGGAAAAAAAGTGTCTCTTGGCAATGACAAAATGATGGATGATGCCGGAGCTACCTTATCAACCGACCTTAAAGAAAAGGTGCAATCTTACCAAAAACAGGGCAAAACGGTTTCCTATCTATGCATAGATGGAAATGCCGTTGGCTATGTGGTCATTGGGGACCAGATCAAGGAAAGCAGTAAAAAGGCGATCAAATCGCTTCAAGACAAAGGAATCGATGTCATCATGTTTACTGGCGACAATCGCGATACGGCCCGGGCCGTGGCAAGCGAACTCAACTTGGCCGACTTTAGGGCCGGAATGCTACCCGAGGACAAAATGAAAGAAATTGAAATGCTGCAGGGCAAAGGAAAAGTGGTGGCCATGGCCGGCGATGGCATCAACGATGCCCCGGCTTTGGCGAAAAGCGATGTGGGCATCGCCATGGGCACCGGAACCGACGTCGCCATTGAAAGTGCTGCGATTACTTTGGTCAAAGGGGATCTGCACGGGATCGTGAAGGCAAGAAACCTTAGCGTTAAGGTCATGGGGAACATCAAACAAAACCTGTTCTTCGCCTTGGTATACAATACATTAGGGGTGCCGATCGCGGCGGGTGTCCTATATCCCCTTTTCGGAATATTGCTTTCTCCGATGATAGCCGCTGCGGCCATGAGCTTTAGTTCGGTTTCGGTCATCGCCAATGCCTTAAGGTTAAGGAATGTCAAGATCGGCTGATGGCTATGATCATTCAATGCGAGGAGGCAATGAAAATAAAAGTATGAATCAAAAAAAGTAAAAATGATGAAGAAAAAAATGATATACCTCGCACTGGCCGTTATCGCAGGCTTCATGGTAGGGTACTTAATTTTTGGAACAACTCCAGTAGCAGATATTTCAGACGGCCACGAACATGGTGCGGCTTTGAAATCGGTATCCATGTGGACCTGTTCCATGCATCCGCAAATTATGCAACCAGAACCAGGTGACTGTCCCATCTGTGGCATGGACTTGATTCCTGCAGAGGCAGAAGCGGACGGCTTGGCAAAAGGTCAATTCAAAATGACAAAAAATGCCATGGCCTTGGCCGATATCCGTACAACTAAAGTAGGCTCTGGAAGCTCAGGGGAAAATACCCTAAAACTTTCGGGAACCATCGAAGAAAACGAAAAAGCGGTTGCGACCCAAGCTTCCTATTTTGATGGGCGCATAGAAAAACTACTTGTCAATTATGAGGGCGAGGAAGTCAGAAACGGGCAACAACTGGCAACCCTCTATTCCCCGGAATTGGTTTCTGCTCAACAAGAACTGATTACCGCAGCCCGTGTTAAAAATTCCCAACCTGATTTATATAAGGCTGTAAGGAACAAACTAAAGTTGTGGAAACTTTCCGAAAAACAAATAGAGCAGATTGAGGTATCGGGTCAAGTACTTGAAAATTTTCCATTATATGCGAATGTTTCCGGTACGGTTTCCGAAATAATGGTGGAAGCGGGAGATTATGTAAAAAAGGGTTCGCCCTTATTCAAAATAGCCAATCTGAATACGGTTTGGGCGGTTTTCGATGCCTACGAAAATCAAGTCTCGCTTCTTAAAGAAGGTCAAGATATCGAAATCGGTACCAAAGCATTTCCCAATAAAAAGTTCGCTGCCAAAATTTCGTTCATCGACCCGGTCCTCAATTCAGCCTTAAGGACCATCGCCGTAAGGGCGGTTTTAGAAAACCCGAACGGGCTGTTTAAACCCGGCATGTTCGTGGCCGGTTCGCTGGGCCTTAAGTCAAATATAGCGGACAATACCCTAATGATTCCAGAGAGTGCCGTGCTATGGACAGGGGAGCGGTCGGTGGTCTACGTCAAAACCGACGCCAAAGACCCAACTTTTGAGATGCATGAAATTACTTTGGGTGATGCTGTCAACGGCGGTTATGTAGTTCTTTCGGGATTGGAAAATGGCGATGAGATCGTAACCCATGGCACCTTTACGGTTGATGCAGCGGCGCAATTAAAGGGTAAAAAGTCCATGATGAACGAAGAAGGCAGCAAGCCCATGACCGGTCATGACGGGCATGATGTGATGAAATAAACCCATCAACACAACTATGTATGTTGCTGATGGCGTAACCCAACAAGATACCGGGGAATACTTAATTCTCCTCAGAAACCCTTCCCCAACACCGCCTTTTCGGTGATAAAAGGTTGATGGTAATGACGCTGCCCCGTTGTTTTGTACAGCGCATTGGCAAGCGCGCCCATATTGGGTGGAAAAGGCGGTTCACCGAACCCTGTCGGGTCTATGTCGTTTTACACGAAATGCACTTCTATGTTTTCCTAAATTCTGAGTGTACAAATAAGCTGTTTTGCGTTAAAAATCGGTATCTTTTGAATGGTTTTGACATTCGGTATTTCTCATATATTTATGATTACATTAGCCGCTTATAAGTTGAATTCATCCCATGAAAGTTTTTCAATGTGGCCATTGTAATTATCCATTGTTTTTTGAAAACAACACCTGTGAAAATTGCGGGCATTTGTCCGGTTATAGAGATCTTGATCGACAAATGGTCACATTTGACCCTGCCGGTTCTTCCCTGATTTCCGATCGCGAAAAAATCGAATACAAGTATTGTAAAAACAAGGCACATGGCGTCTGTAATTGGATTATAGCGAAGAACTACCCGCACGACTATTGCCGCTCTTGCCAACTCAATCGAACCATACCCGACCTGTCGGTAAAGGAGAATTTTCCGAATTGGCATCATTTAGAAGTTGCCAAACACCGTCTCATTTATCAACTTCAAAAAATAGGTCTTGATCTTCCAAGTAAAATGACCAACGAGGAGGGATTATGTTTTGATTTCGTCACAAAAAATAATGACCCAAACCTTATGACAGGGCATGCCAATGGGGTCATTACCATACTACTAAAAGAAGCAGATTCCGTTTTAAGGGAACAAGCAAGAAAAGATTTGCAAGAGCCATACCGCACGCTCATCGGACACCTAAGGCACGAGGTTGGCCATTACTTTTGGGAACGCCTGATCTCAGAAAATCAAGACGCACTGCAGACATTTAGAAACATTTTTGGAAACGAGGAGGCGAATTATGCCGATGCCCTGCAAACCTATTACAAGCAGGGTGCGCCTGACGATTGGCGCGACTCATATATAAGTAAATATGCGACATCCCATCCATGGGAAGAATGGGCGGAGACCTGGGCGCATTACCTCCACATTATGGATATGGTAGAGACTGCCCACTTTTTTGGTTTGGAAGTGAACTCGAAGGCCATTTCTGAAAACATGAAAATAGCGTCAACATTCGACCCTTACACGATAAAAGATTTTCGATCCATCGTACAGACCTGTATACCCCTTTCATATGCGGTAAACAGCATCAATCGTTCAATGGGCATATCAGATGTCTATCCGTTTGTGATTACTGCGGCCGTCGTTAAAAAAATGTCTTTTATCCACGAATTGTTATTGCCTTATCGATAGGGATTTGGGAGAATTCCATTCTTCATTTCAAGCAAAAGAAGCGAATCGAACCTCGTACCGGAGGGTTCTGCATCGACCCGCATCCACATCTTTTCGGCCAATAGTTTATTGGCCAAGGTCAACGAGAAGATGCTTTGAATCAAGAATCGCACGGAATCGGAGACCTTTTCGATACTTTCTATGTACCTTAAGAGGGTACTTTTTTCCAAGTGCATTGAAAAAATAAAGATTACGTTTTTAATTCTACATTGGATACAAACCTGATCACCATGATTTCCAATCCTAGATGGCATGGCCTCTCCCTGTCTGTTCATTTCCAAATCAGTTCATGCCAGCTTTGACCAATGACGTAAATTGCACATTGTTATTTCTATGCTGGAATGGCCCAAAACAATTTTTGAAACCCCATTTTCTTAGTTTTTATCCTGAAACTAAACTCAAAGTATCGCAAAAAAAGTTGCCCTTATGGCTTCTTCAGACTTCTGCCCAAGTACCGTAGTTTGTTGAATTTTATTTGCATATTGCAGGTTGAAACAAATTTATCCCCGGAAATTATAGATTAGATCCATTTATTTCAAATCTGTACGGCTACCAACCTGCTAGTTAAATATTTTATGATATATTATGACGTCCCGAATTGTTAGTGTTATTTACGACCCGATTCAGAACTGTAATTTCCTTAATCAAAAAATACAACGATAACCAAAGACCCTTTCTATGGCTAAAGTAGATTTTACCAAATACGAAACCACAGGGTTTTATGATGAAATGTTCAAGGCAACCAATTCCGTTAGACCAACCTATGAGCAATTCAAGAAGCGCTTGGAAAAACTAAGCAAGAACAAACTCAAATTCTTACAGCACGCTACCGACAGGGCGCAACTTTCACTTGGCATGACCTTCAATGTGTATAGCGACAATCAAGGCGTGGAACGAATCCTTCATTTAGATATCATACCAAGAATCATAAGCGATACCGATTGGGACAGGCTCGCAAAAGGTCTGGAACAGAGAATTGTCGCCTTGAACCTTTTCATCAACGACATTTATAATGAACAACGCGCTTTAAAGGATAACATTATCCCGAAAGACCTCGTGCTATCAAGCGCAGGATACCTAAAGGAATGTATCGGATTACGACCCCCGGAAAATGTATGGAGCCATATTTCGGGCACCGATCTAATTCGGGGCGATGACGGCAATTTTTATGTCCTGGAAGACAATCTAAGATGCCCTTCGGGCGTATCCTATATGCTGGAAAACAGGGAGATTTTGAAACGCACATTTCCCGAAGTGTTCGAAAGACTGCATGTAAGACCTATTCACGATTACACCCACCATTTGCGCGATATGTTGGAGTCGTTGACCAATGAATCCCCAGCATCCATAGCCGTTCTGACACCTGGGATTTATAATTCCGCCTATTTTGAACATGCCTACCTGGCACAACAGATGGGCGCCGAACTGGTCGAGGGAAGGGATTTGGTCGTGAAAAATAATTTCGTTTATATGATCACCACCAAAGGGCTTCAACGGGTAAATGTCATCTACCGCAGGGTCGACGACGATTTTATTGATCCCTTGGTCTTTAACAAAGATTCGATGTTGGGCACACCAGGCCTTTTTGAAGCGTATCGAAAAGGAAATGTGGTTTTGGTCAATGCACCAGGTGCCGGGGTCGCCGATGATAAAGCCGTCTATGCCTATATACCCCGATTGATCAAATATTACTTGGGGGAAGAGGTGCTCCTGCCCAATATCAAGACTTACATCTGTGCCGAGAAAGAGGATTGTAAATACGTTCTTGAAAATATCCATACGCTAGTAGTTAAACAGACCGACGGTTCCGGAGGATACGGCATGTTGATAGGTCCAAAATCAACAAAAAAAGAATGTGATGAATTTGTTGCCAAGATAAAAAACAACCCTAGAAACTATATCGCGCAGCCCATGATCAACCTTTCCAGGGTACCGACCCTTACAGATGATACCATCGAAGGAAGACATGTTGATCTTCGGCCCTATTGTCTCTACGGTAAAGAGATTAAAATAGTGCCGGGCGCGCTCACAAGGGTCGCTTTGACCAAAGGTTCATTGGTCGTAAATTCGTCTCAGGGCGGGGGCAGCAAGGATACCTGGGTGTTGGATTCCAATTAAAAATTAAAACTATGCTGAGTAGAGTAGCAAATACCATGTATTGGATGAACCGATATATCGAGCGCGCTGAAAATTATGCCCGGTTTATGGATGTGAATTTCAACCTCTCTTTAGAGTCACCCCCGGACGCTGAGGAGCAATGGAAACCCTTAGTGACCATAACCGGCGATTGGCCCATGTACGAAACACGATATAAAACCGTGGATAAACATAGGGTAATTTACTTTTTGGGCTTTGACCCTAAAAACCCCAACTCCATTTACAGTTGTATTACCAATGCCAGGGAAAATGCAAGGTCAATACGCCCAGAGATCACGAAAGAAGTTTGGGAACAGATCAACTCGATCTACTTTTTTGTCAAAGACGGTTTGGAGAAAAAGTTATGGAAAAACAACGATCCTAGACTTTTCTTTAAAAAAGTCAGGGAAGATTGTCAATTGCTTTATGGCATTTTTGATGTGACCATTTCAAGGAACGATGGTTGGCATTTTGGAAAAATAGGCCAGCTGGTAGAACGTGCCGACAAGACATCACGTGTCATGGACGTCAAGTATCATGTACTTTTGAGTACACCTCAAGAAGTGGGAAGTCCTTTAGACCTGATGCAATGGGCTGCCTTGCTAAAATCGGTAAGTGCCTATGACATGTACCGAAAAAAATATGGGAAACTGACCGCTTTGAACATTTCAGAGTTTTTGATTCTTGACAAGAAGTTTCCTAGATCCATGCTCTGTTGTTTGATTCATGCAGAGAAGTCATTGCAAGAGATAACAGGCAGTACAGGTGGTTTTGCCAATGAGGCGGAAAAGCAGTTGGGAAAACTAAAATCAGAACTCGAATTCATTGATATCAGTGATGTCTTTGAAACAGGGCTTCATGAATACCTAGACGAATTTCAACAACGGTTGAACGGTGTTTCCGAAAGTCTTTATAATTCTTTTTTTGCGACTCAGGCGCAAGTACAGATACAACAATAACAATCCGTATTACAAAAAGAAACCGCGCCAAAGCAAAAGCTATGAGGTTCAAAATTATCCATGAAACGGAATATCAGTTTAGTGAGGCCGTTTTTCTTGAGCCACATTATCTCATGTTCAAACCAAAGAACGCACCCCATATCGACCTGGAATCACACGCCCTCAAACTATCCATAACAGCTGCAGGGGTATCGGAACAATTGGATGCCGAAGATAATTTCGTACATTTTTGTTGGTTCGAAGGGATACACAAAAACATGGTCATCCGTTCAGAAGCCATAGTAGACAGCAGGCCGCACAACCCATTTAATTTTTTGATTTACCCGCTTAACATCAATACCATTCCTTTTACTTATTCGGATACCTTATATGTTTCGCTTCAGAAGTATCTAACGCCTGAAAAGATACATTCGGAATTGCTGCGATACGGCAATGACATACTCGCCTCAAAAAATTATGACACCTTGACTTTTCTGACCGCGCTTACATCACAGATCCATGATGATTTTGTGGTAGCATCGCGCGAAGAGGGCGTGCCTTTTGAAGCGGACAAAACATTTGGTTTAAAAAAGGGTTCATGCCGAGATCTGGTCTGGATGCAAATACAACTGCTACGCACATTGGGTATCGCCTCAAGATTTGTCAGTGGCTATTACTATGTGGATGTTGAAGACCCTCAGTACGAACTTCACGCTTGGACGGAAGTATTCCTTCCCGGGGCTGGGTGGATCGGTTTCGATCCCAGTAATGGCATTATCACCGGGCATACCCATATCGCTGTGGCTTCCAGCAGTCACCATGTGAACACCATGCCCGTCTCGGGCACGGTTCGCGGTGATGCAACTTCTGAACTAAGAACAAATTTGATCATTGAAGTTCTGGCTTAAATACGTTCAAAGTGGTATTGAATACAGTGTTTTGAATGGTGCGATAAAATTATATTTTGAATGGGTGCAATCCCGAATACTCGAAAATAAAGACTTTGCTGGGGGCCGAAGCTGCACAAATTATTGTTGGGGGCATTGAGAAAATAGTTATCGCATCATGGCGGGAAAGGATTCTAAATGCGTCTACAGGTTCTATCTAATGTGGCCTAAAAACTGCCCGGTAGCTCGCCAACAAAATGAAAAATGCGTCGTAGGAAGAAAAAACCGAGTATTTTGCAATGACAACCAATCATTTGAGCATTAAAAGTTTTAGCTTATGATACACGATAGTTCAAAAGCCGGGTTTCAGATTGTTTCTATAGGCTTCATCCTTATCGCCTTAGCGGTCACCTTTTCGGGGAACGCGCAAAAAACAAAGAGACCGAATATTGTATTTATCATGTCGGACGATCATGCCTATCAGGCTATTTCGGCCTATGACCATAGTTTGATCAATACGCCGAACATCGATAGAATAGCAAAAATGGGGATGCTTTTCACCAATGCCAGTGTCACCAATTCTATTTGTGCCCCATCCAGGGCCACCATACTTACGGGCAAGCACTCTCATATGAACGGCAAGGTAGATAATGTTTCTCCTTTTGACACTACCAATATCACCTTCCCGCAATTGCTGCAAAAAGCGGGCTATCAGACCGCAATGTTTGGAAAATTACATTTTGGCAACAATCCCAAAGGCTTTGACCAGTTTAAGATTTTACCGGGACAAGGATCCTATTACAATCCGGATTTTATCACGAAAAATGAAGGCGAGATCAAGGTTAAAGGATACGTGACCGATATTGTAACCGATATGACCCTAGATTGGCTCGATAACGAACGTGAAAAGGAAAAGCCGTTTATGCTGATGTACCTCCATAAAGCACCGCACCGTTCATGGCTTATGGCGGAACGACACATGAATGAATATACACGCAAAACCTTTGCCGAGCCGGTTACTTTATTTGATGACCATGAAGGAATGCCCGCTGCCAAAGTTGCCGAAATGAACATCAACGGAAATATGGGCTGGGCAGGAGATAGCAGGGTGAGCCCGGAAATCATGGACGAGTTGGGTCTGCAAGAAATAGGTTTTGATAAAGTCAGATATAAAATGCAGGTCGGTAGGATGGATGCCGCACAAAAAGCCAATTTTGATGCGGCCTATCAACCCGTCATGGACGACTTTAAAAAGCGATACCCAGCTATGACGGAAAAAGATTTAGCAAAATGGCGCTATCAAAGGTATATGCAAGACTACCTCGGCACGATCAAAGCCGTAGATGAAAACGTAGGTCGCGTACTCGATTATTTGGAAGCCAATGACCTTATGGAAAACACCATCATTGTGTATACTTCAGATCAAGGGTTCTACTTGGGCGAACACGGCTGGTTCGACAAGCGTTTTGTTTATGACCAAAGTTTTAAGACCCCCCTTTTGATCTCATGGCCCGAAAAAGTCAAGGCCGGTACAACCTCCGATGAATTGGTGCAGAATTTAGATTTTGCACAGACTTTTCTAGACGTGGCGGGCGTAGCCCAGCCTACCGATATGCAAGGCAAGAGTTTGGTTCCTGTACTTACGGGAGATCTACAGCATTGGGATAGGGATGCCGTTTACTATCACTATTATGAGCATCCTTCAGAACATAATGTAAACCGACACTATGCCGCGATTACCAAAGCGTACAAGCTCATTCATTACTATTTCGACCTGGATTATTGGGAATTGATCGACAGAAAGAAAGATCCCATGGAGCAACATAATTACTATGATGATCCCGCTTATGCCGACATTAGGAAAGATTTGCACAAAAAACTGGATGCCCTGCGGGAACGCTATGGCGACAATGAAGCAAGAAGCCAAAAGTACATAGATGGGTTCATGCCTCTGGCCAAAGAGGGTAAAGTTTACGGTGTGGAAAAGCGTATTCTTGACCCAATAATCAAGAAATGGGAAAACGCGAAGAAAAACGAATGAACCCGAATGATTTTTGCATTTGGTTTACCTAATGGGACACCTCAAAAACCCAAAAGATCAATGCGCAGCCAAGTTAGGGTGTACGATGGGGAGGTTGGCTTGCATTTGTCGGTAATCCCAAATTGCCCATAAATGGCACCAAATGCCTTGATTCTGCACAGGACCGAAATCAAAAATTCAATTGTTATACCTAGGTTTTACCCGGAAACAAAAAAGCCGACTCCTAAAAGTCGGCTTTCCCTTGTTGTACAGGCGGAGAGACTCGAACTCTCACACCTTGCGGCACTAGATCCTAAGTCTAGCATGTCTACCAATTCCATCACGCCTGCAACTTTCCGTTTTAACGGGATGCAAATATAAGGCAAAAAATCAATTTAGAAATAGCTGCCGTTTAAAAAGTTCTTTTAGTAAATTTAGCCCATACACCAAACCTCTACGGATGCAGCAGATTACCGAATACATTGCCCAAAATAAAGAACGATTTATCAATGAACTCATCGAATTACTTAAAATCCCTTCCGTAAGCGCCGATCCCGCTTTTACCCATGACGTTTTACATACCGCCGAAGCCGTAAAAACTGCCCTGGAACAGGCCGGCTGTGATACGGTAGAAATCCACGATACCGAAGGATTTCCGATAGTCTACGGCGAAAAAACCATCGATCCCAAATTGCCCACCATCCTGGTCTACGGCCATTATGACGTTCAACCGGCCGATCCGATCAATCTATGGAATTCCCCCCCTTTCGATCCTGTGGTCAAGGCCACGGAAGACCATCCGGAGGGCGCGATTTTCGCCAGGGGCTCCTGCGATGACAAAGGACAGATGTATATGCACGTCAAAGCTTTGGAATTCATGGTGAAGACCGATCAATTGCCCTGCAACGTAAAATTCATGATCGAAGGGGAAGAGGAAGTGGGCAGCAAGAATTTGGCCACCTATGTGGCCGCTAACAAAGAAAAACTTGCCAATGACATCATTTTGATCTCGGATACCGGGATAATCGCCAATGATGTTCCGTCCATTACCACGGGACTACGGGGGTTGAGCTATGTGGAAGTGGAGGTCACCGGCCCCAATCGGGATGTGCATTCAGGGCTCTACGGTGGTGCAATTGCCAATCCCATCAATATTTTGGCCAAGATGATCGCCGCGCTGCACGACGAAAACAACCACGTGACCATCCCTGGATTTTATGACAAGGTAGAAGAACTTTCGGCCGAGGAACGGGCCGAGATGGCCAAGGCACCCTTCAGCCTTGAAGCGTACCAAAAAACACTGGACATCGAATCGGTATTTGGGGAAAAGGGCTATACCACCAATGAGCGTAACGCCATTCGCCCTACCCTCGATGTGAACGGTATCTGGGGCGGATATATCGGTGAAGGTGCCAAAACCGTGATCGCGAGCAAGGCCTATGCCAAAATTTCCATGCGCCTGGTGCCCCATCAAGATTGGGAAGAAATTACAACCCTTTTTACCGATTACTTTTTTAGCCTTGCCCCAAAAGGGGTTAGGGTGAAGGTAACCCCCCACCATGGCGGACAAGGGTATGTGACCCCGATCGACCATTTGAGCTACAAAGCGGCCGCCAAGGCCTATGAAACTACCTTTGGAAAGAAACCCATCCCGCAGCGCAGCGGCGGGAGCATCCCCATCGTTTCCCTATTTGAAAAGGAACTCAATAGTAAGAGCATGCTTATGGGCTTCGGACTCGACAGTGACGCGATCCACTCGCCCAATGAGCATTTTGGCGTTTGGAACTTTTTGAAGGGTATCGAGACCATCCCCTATTTCTACCAGTACTTCACCGAAATGAGCAGATAAAACCAAAGCTGTTTTAATTAAGGGCGTTCCCCTTTTTGCCAGGCGCCAGCGCAAAGCACATTCTTTACGAATGTGACTTTGCGCTACATTTCCTCTACTGCCATTTTTTGTGTTTCAAAGGATAAACACAAAAATAAATTACTCTACACTTGTAGAATTAAAATATTTGCTCTATGTTTGTAGAATTAATTCTAATCTTGTAGAAGATGAAATTGTCAAAATCGGAGGAAGAACTTATGAATATGCTGTGGAGGCAGGAGAAAGCATTCATGAAGGACCTTCTTGAGGTCTATCCCGAACCCAAACCTGCGACGACCACCGTGGCAACGCTGTTAAAGCGAATGTCCGATAAAGGTTTTATCGGATATACCCTTTTGGGAAACGCACGGGAATATTTTCCATTGGTAAAAAAGAAGGATTATTTTTCTAAACACGTGAACTCCCTGATCAAAAACTTTTTCAATGATAGCCCAGGGCAATTTGCCTCTTTCTTTACCCAGGAGACCCAGCTTAGCAAAAAAGAACTGAAGGCATTGAGGGCCTTGATCGACAAAGAATTGGAAAAAAAGAAATCATGATGCTCTATGTCTTAAAATTCAGCGCCTGTCTGGGCATCTTGATGCTCTTTTACCGGTTTTTTCTGGAAAAGGAGAACATGCACCGCTTCAAACGATTTTATTTGTTACTGGCCATCCTCATGGCATTGCTCATTCCGTTGGTCACTTTTACGGAATATGTGGAAGTGGCACCGGCAGTTGAAAAAACGAACCTTGAAGTTAAGGAATATTCAAGTTCAATCGGGGTGCAAAAAGAAGGGCTTTCCGAATACGTGCCCATGGTTCTTTGGAGCATCTACAGCTTTGGCCTCCTTCTGTTCGGATGGCAGTTCGCTAAAAATCTTGTTCAGATCGTGCGGCGCATCCAAAATAATCCGAAGTATAGGACCAAAAACGCCATTAAAGTATTATTGGGGCAACCCATTGCGCCCCATACTTTTTTCAAATACATCTTTTTGAACAAACAGCGGTACGAAGCGAAAGAAATACCCGAAGCGGTGCTCTTGCACGAAGAGACCCATGTACTTCAAAAGCACAGCTTGGACGTACTTTTCATTGAACTATTACAGGTCTTTTTCTGGTTCAATCCCTTGGTCTACCTTGCCAAAAGAGCCATCAAACTCAACCATGAATTCTTGGCCGATCAAACAGTGATTCAAAAAGGGATATCGCCCTTGCACTATCAAAAAATATTATTGGCCTTTTCATCACAGGCCCTCTCGCCTCTCCCACTCACTATCGGGATGGCAAACTCAATTAATTATTCATCAATCAAAAAACGAATATCAGTCATGAGAACACGAACATCAAAAAAGTCAATTGTTTTGCGCGGTATGTTGCTACTGCCCTTGTTGGCCCTCTTATTAGTTGGTTTCAGCGAAACCAAAATAATCCAGAAAGATACGGTACGTACTGCTGAAACATTTGGATCAAAGCTGGGCAACCCCCTAATTTTAGCAAATCAAAAGGGAGCAACAAAGCAACAGATTTCAGAGTTTAACACACTGGCTAAAAAATACGGCGCCATCCCTATAGAAAAAAGAGTTATTCCTTCACAGGATTTAAAAATATTAGAAACCATTTTTCGTAAAATGAGCGGTATGCAGCGCGCGTCGGCACTCCCTTTCCCCGAATGCGATTTGAAGACCGAAATAATTCAAATCGAGATCGATAAAAAAGGTGCTATTCGGTCTGCGGGGAATTCAGTGACGATTGAATCCCTTCCCACATTTCTAAAAAAATACAACCCAGAACTTTCAAAGGAAGAACGGGAAAAATCGGTGCGCGCCATCATCAAGGTGGCCGAAAATACCCCGAAATCTATACTAAATCAGGTAGAACAGATTATCGTCGCATACGGCGTAGCCCAAATAAATATTGAGGGACCCTTGACTTCGTCGCTGCCCCAAGACGGTGCCACCGAAGATCAGATCAGGGAATACAATGCCATGGTCAAAAGAATCAATGCCCAACCCGAAAACAGAAGGATCTACAAAAAGAAGGAGGTTGAACGGCTCGAATTTATATTCGGCTTGATGTCGGAGCAACAAAAGGAAAATGCCTTACCCTTTCCCGAATTTCCTCCGATGCCCGAACCCCCAGCCCCTCAAGCACCTAAAGAAGCGATGCCCCCCAAGGCAAACCGCACACCAAAACAGCCCATTGGCGTAAGATATATAAAGGCACCAGTAGCCCCCGAAACACCTGAGGCCCCTAAAGTACCGGAAATCGAAGAACCTGTTATGATTTCCGTGGTAGAAATAGAAGAAGTGGAACCGCCCGAAGCACCGGAACCGCCCATGTCGCCCTTAGATCATGTGATCGAATTGGCCAAAGCCGATGCCGCCTTTTACTATCAAGACAAAAAGATAAGCTCGGACAAGGCGATCGAAATCCTTAAGAAAAATGATGATGTCAACATCGATGTCAATGCCAAAGATGGGATGCGTCCCGTAGTAACGTTATCAAAACAACCGTTTGTGTTCGATAATTGATCAAAACATACAATATTTGTTAAAGCCTTCTTTTTGAAGGCTTTTTTTGTAACAAAATCCCAATGGCCGCGTTCTAATAGTCTATAGGAACATCAATCAAATCAGAACACTATGTTACAAAACTTTTTTATCCTCTGCTCGGGGTCGGATGCCGCATTGTTAAAAACCTGCTCGGAAGGGGAACGCAACAAATACGCAGGAATCGGTGCCACGGTTTTTTTTACCGCGGTAATGGCCTTTATCGCCAGCAGCTACGCCCTCTTTACCGTCTTCGACAATGTCTATACCGCCATGTTATTCGGTTTGATCTGGGGCCTGCTGATCTTTAACCTCGACCGCTTTATCGTATCGACCATAAAAAAAAGGAACAGTTTCCGAAACGAACTGTTACAGGCCAGTCCGCGAATTGTATTGGCGATCATCATCGCCGTGGTCATTTCCAAACCCTTGGAAATGAAAATTTTCGAGAAAGAGATCAATCAGGTGCTCCTGGAACAAAAAAACGAGCTCACCCTGGCCAACAAGGCACAACTGGCCCAGCAATATACCCCGACACTTGAAAAATTGAACCAAGACATCTCGGCCTTAAAGGGCGAAATTGTGGCCAAGGAATCGGAGACCAATGCGCTATATGACACCTATATTTCAGAGGCCGAAGGCACGGCCGGCACCAAACTTTTGGGCAAGGGCCCCGTTTACAAAGAAAAAAGGGAGAAACACGATGCGGCCCTGGCCGAACTAAAACAATTAAAACAGGCCAATGCCGAAAAGATCATGGGCATCGAAACCCAGATTGCGGCACTGAACTCCGAATATACCACCGTGGTCAAAGATTCCCAGCCCATAATCGATGGTTTTGACGGACTCATGGCACGCATCAATGCCTTGGGGGAACTGGCTTGGTTTCCTTCATTTTTCATCTTTTTGTTGTTCTTGGCCATTGAAACCTCCCCGATCATTGCCAAATTACTGGCCCCGAAAGGTGAATACGACCTAAAATTGGAAGACCAGGAAACCACGGTACAGACCTGGGTGACCCAAAAGGTGAGGCAAAGGGATAAAATACTTGCCACCGATACCGCTTTGAATGAAAAAATCTATGGTGAAATCGCTGAAGAAGAAGCGGTGTATGCCTACAAAAAGAAAAAAGCGGAAGAATTGTTGCGTCTTCAGGCCGACGCTTTTCATGATTTGCAAGTGAAGAGCCTATCATAAAAAACCCGTTCGCTTCAGCTGCCTTGTTTATGCAAAGTCGGGATGGGTCTGGTACGGCTATTCAACGATCTGCATTTTCTTCAATAAGAAAGAGGCATTCATGTTATGGCAAATGCCCTTTTTGAAGGTATAGTCGAAATAAAGTTCGTCGGCCCTGATTTCGGCATCGAAATAATAATTTTCGATTTGGGGGAGTTCCTCCGCGGCATCGCAAAGGCTCAAGTCGTGGGTGGCGATGATCCCGGTCGCTTTTGAAACCACCAGCTTCTCCAAAAACTTTCTTGATCCCTTCGCCTTGTCAGTACTGTTGGTGCCCTTCAATATTTCGTCGAGCACCACAAAATAATGATCCTTTTGAATTTCATCGATGATGAACTTCAACCGTTTCAATTCCGAGAAAAAATACGATTCGGAATCGGTCAAGGAATCGGCGGTGCGCATGCTGGTAATGAGCTTGATCGGTGAATAGTCAAACGATTCGGCACAAACGGGCAGTCCGATATTGGCCATGACGATCTGTAGGGATACCGTGCGCAGAAAGGTGCTTTTTCCGGCCATGTTCGCTCCTGTGATAATGAAAAACTGCTCCTTATCTACAGTGTAGTCGTTCAGCACCCTTTTATCAGGAGCCAACAGTGGATGCCCGGCCCCTTTCGCCCCTATGACCCTTCGGTCCCTGTTCAATACAGGAAACGCGTATTGCGGATGATTGAAGGCAAAATTACCCAGGCTGTTGTATGCATCGAAGCAGGCGATGGTATTAAACCAGCTTTCGACCGAACTTCCATTGGCCTTGATCCATTTTTCGATTTCCCGAGCATGCTGAAGGCTCCTCAAAAAGAACCCATTTGCAAAAATCAGATAAAGGATATTATTATTTTTGTCGAGTGCGTTCAAAAGCTTTGAGAACTTTTTTAGCTTTAAGGAAGTATTGTCCCCTTCACCGACCAATTGTTGTTGCATGTCTTGTAGCAAAACCGATTTAAAGCTCGACAGTTCAACAATTTCCAATAACCGTTCGTATTGCCCAAAAGTATCCTGGATCTTGGTGGCGTCCGTGCTGAGTTTGCCTATTTTTTTGGTGAAGAACGTGCTAAGACCCAACCCCAATAAAAGCCAGAAAATCAAGACCGATTCGGGAACAAAACCCAAAAAGTACAATACGAACCATACGACCGATATCCCTGAAAAACCCATGGGCAAATAGCGCGTGGCGGCGGGAACAAAAGGTTGGTACGCCCCCAACCACTTGCAGATGGTTTCCGTGCCGATTTCGGTTTTCGCCAAACTGGCTCTGGCGGAAAAATCTTGGCGCCATTGTGGAATCAGCGACAGTTCCTTTATCGCCGCTTGCTTTTCCAAAATGTCTTCGGTGCCATTTTCGAGCAGTAGGCCAGCGAACACCTCGCTGCCCTGTTTCAAGGCAGTGCGATTGGCGTATTGATAGAAAGATCCCTGCCCAAAAAGATCGACATCTCCGCTAAAGTAGTGTTTTGCGTCCTTAAATTCATTCCCCTCGGGCCGATTGCCGTATCTACGGTCCAATATTGCGATTTCCACCCTATTGATCTCAAGAAGGGCATTAAGCCTGTTGCGCCGATGTTGCAAACTGGTATGTCTGGAGAGGAGAAAAAGGAAAATCATAAGGGCCACAGCCCCTATGATTAAAGCCGTTCCGACATTTGACCTAAAGAAGTAAACGCCTAAGATCGCCGAGGAAAATACCACGAAGCGCAACACACTGGAGACCCAGAGTTTTTTTTGCGCCTGGGCCAATTTTAAGTTGTACAGTTCAATCTGTTGCCGGTAAAAAAGTAGGGGCTCCACCATATAGCATTTAATACTTTTCGTCTGCAAAGATATGTGCTTATTGTTTTACGATCGAAAAGGTCGAGGCCATCTGCCCAAATGATAAACATTGTGCTCTATAATGTCCTGTTTAAGAATCCATAGCATCAAATTCGGATTTGAGTTTTTTGGTAAACTTCGATACCACCAGGTCATAGGAATGGTCAACCAGTTCCATGATCAATTTCGGGGGCAGGTTTTCAATAAAAAGGGTATTCCATTGGGTCTTGCTCATGTGATAGCCAGGGATAATAGTACCATCATGTTCTTCACGCAATTGCACGGCCCTTTCGGGGTCGCATTTTAAATTCACCTGGGAAGGAATACGTTCCAAGGGCAAGAGAGCGAACATTTTGCCCATCACTTTAAACACGAGGGTAACCGCGTCGAATGGAAATCCCTCGGTTACCGCTTTTTTGGAGAGGCAATACGCCCTAAATACTTCAACGTTCATATTTTTTCAATTTTTGAAGGGCATTTTCATACAAGACCGAAGGTTTGGGCCAAAAATATCGGCACTTTAAAACCTTCTGATTTCCAACCTCTATTCCTTCGACCAATTCTATAAAGTTGCCTCCCAACGCTTCATAAAAATCGATGGCCTTTTTATTTTGCTGCAACACCCATAAATAAATACCCGAATCAGGATCAACCATGGAACATTTCTTGGCCACAGAGGCCATTAATCGAGTGCCTATTCCCAAGTTCTGAGCGGAAGAAGCTACATGAAGGTTATCCAACAGTGTTCCGTAGGCTTCATGATCTGCTAAGAATATACAAACAAAACCAAGGATTTTCCCTCTGTCCTCAGCAAGGGTCACGAGCTGGTTGGAATTGGCCGTTCGAAATCTTTTGGTCCATACCTCCAACCTTTCCCCAACCACGTCATTATCCAAGAAGGCATCACTAAAGGCGCCCCGATAATTTTGTTGCCAATTTTTGGCATGGAGATTGGCAATCCCGATTACATCGTTACTTGTCGCTTCCCTCAATTGCACAATTCCCTTTTTAAATACCCTTGGAATCGTAAACGATTACTTTGTTCCATAGGGGGCTCGATTCCTTGATGAACAGTAAATGTGGTTCTTCCACCTGGTACTCTTGCTGTGCCTCTGCCGATTCAAAGGTGACGATCAAGGAATAGGTAAACGAACCATCGACCACATCACGACTCGCTTTGGGCGGTTTTCCGATAAAGTTGGTTTTGGCAAATTGCGAGTGGTCCAAGAATTTCTTGAGCGAGGTCTCAAAGGCGGTTCGGTCTTTTTGGTTATCCGGGTTTTTCAACCAAAAATATACGGTGTGCGCAAAAGCGGGATCAAATTCTTTCATAGGGTTCTCATTTTGTGCTTGGCATAGTGCCGCACCGGTTATAAATAATACGAGCAAAAATGTTGTTTTCATATGATAAAGGTAATTTATTATTTTTCAAACCTATGGGATATGATATGGCGCGAACTACAGTCACATGTTATTTTTCCAGTACTTTTTCTTCAAGATTTTGAATCTCAAGTGCTGAAAAATCCAGTTGCCAACCTATGGTTTCCACCAAACTCTTCATCAATAAAATAGAATCCATGGCCTCCTTCCGCGCATTTTCCATCAAGCCACTCGCAGGAATTTTATCGCGGATATGCTGCTTGGCTTCTTGGTTGAGAATTGTAAGGTCGTTTGGCGTGAACGTATTGAACATTCCATTTTTGATATCGTAGAACTCCAATTCGGGCTCTATCGATAAGATTTCCGGTAGCGGAAAATGGGTGAGGGTAATTTTTTTGTTTCGGATATCGGTATCTATGGTGATTTTTTGGAGGTCATAACCTATATGGGCCTTGGCCGTGACCACGATCAATGCCTTTTTCTTACTGCTGATCATGCTCATAAAACGTTGCTTCGTATTCTCATAGGTGTAGATTTCCGCAAATTCACCCTCCACCGAAATGAGCTTGCAGACGCTTTTCACCTTTTCCAGCAGTACTTTGGATTGATGTTTGGTCACCTCCTTGCCCTGCTTTTTGCGGAATACCGAAAACAGCCAATACATTAAAATGGCCCCCAGCACAAGTCCCAAAAAAAGATTCAAAATATCATTCATGTGTTCTGTCCAGTATTACCTTAGATATCATCCGGCAGGCATTCCAAATCAAAGATCGACGTTTACCGATGGAAAACAAATGTGCGCAAGATAAATCAAAATTGGCAATCCCTGATGCTCGAATACCTGATCGATCAATGCCTTTATTTCAACTTTCCATGACTTGATATAAGACCGGTCGGCTTGGACTCGCATCATTTTCAAATGGTGCCAGCTGTAGGTTCAGGTAATATTTCCCGTCACTTATGGTATTGGGAACAAAAATGAATTCGGTGATCGTGGCCCGTTTGCGAGGAGTCCCCTCCGAATCCCAAAAGGCTTTGTGCGCCAACAGCTCGCCCCCATCGTCTTCCCGGTCTATCGATGGCAGGTCTATCAACAAATGTTCGACCCCCATTTCCGACAAAAAACGGGCCGCTTCTGCGAGCAGATAGGGCGGGTTCGTATACGAATACTGTTTACTCAGTTTTTCCCTTGTATTGGGGAGGGTACGGATTACCAATGCTTCCCTTTTCTTATTGCCCAAGGCATATTGCAATTGCTTTTTTGAAATCACAAAATCACCATTCCATTTTTCCGGGGCAATGGTGACCACTTCCGCCAAAAAGAAAAATTGTTTCAGACTCTGGTTTACCGATTGAAAGTCTTCCGTTATATGCCCTACACATTCAGTATGTGTGCCATGGGCATGCGGATTGAACCAGATATCGTTGAAATTGGTGGAAGCCCCTTCAGACACCTTTCCCACGAAATTATCTTGTCTATGTGGTTCAATTTTTGGGGGGTCGATGTACCAGGCATTCACATTGGTTGCACCGTTCCTTATTGAAATGGAAATATCCAGAGGTTTAGACAGGTCTATGGTGTATTTATGTATTTTGGCAATCATGTTCGATGGGATACGATTTGAAACTTGTTTATGTTAAGTTAACCATAAACAGATCACTGGCAATCCCATCGGCCAAAAATTTGCCCTTTTTGGCGACCAGAAGGGCGTCACTATCCATGTATAACAAATGGTTTTGCAGGTGTGGGCCTGCCTGTTGTAGGGCATATTCCAGATATTGTTGCCCAAATTCCGATTCAATTCTACTAAGGGAAACGCCCCAAACCGTTCGAAGTCCGGTCATCACATATTCGTTGTACCGGTCTATTTTGGTAAGGGTTTCAGTTTCCATGGGAAGCCAACCGGCCTGTATGGCCTTAAGGTATTTCGAGTTATTATCGATGTTCCATCCCCTGCGTTTGCCATCATAAGAATGGGCAGAAGGCCCAATGCCGAGATATTTTTTTCCTTGCCAATAGGCGGTATTGTTCCTGGAATAAAAACCGGGTCTGCCAAAGTTCGAGGTCTCATAGTGCACATAACCTGCGGCTTCAAGGGTGTCGATCAAAATATGAAAATGTTCCTGGGCAACGGCATCGTCTAGTGCGGGTACCGATCCTTTCTTTATCAAATGGGCCAGAGCGGTCTTCGGTTCCACGGTGAGCGCATAACTGGAAATATGCTGGATATTGAACGATAATGCCATTTCGATGTTTTGCTTCCACCTGTCATTGGTCATATTGGGCATGCCATAGATCAAGTCGATCGAAATGTTGTTAAAAATTTCACTTGCAGCCTCAATGCTCGCGATGGCTTCCCTGGCACGATGTGCCCTGTTCATCAATTTCAGGTCTTCTTCATCAAAAGACTGTATCCCAATACTGAGCCGATTGATCGAACTCTTCGATAATTGTATGATTTTGGTTTTTGACAAATCATCGGGATTGGCCTCCAAGGTTACCTCAGCAAGATCCGCTACCCTGTAATGCTCACGAATGGTCCCAACAATCGCCTCTATTTCTTCGGTTTCCAAAACAGAGGGGGTACCCCCTCCAAAATAAATGGTCTCTACGGGCACCCCTTCAAATTCCTTCTTTCGAAGTTCCAGTTCTGATCGCAAGGCCTCGATCATGCGCGATTTTTTTTCCATATTGGTCGAAAAATGAAAGTCACAGTAGTGACAGGCCTGCTTGCAAAACGGAATGTGGATATAGATGCCGCTCATTTTTTAGTGCTCACTGCTCACTTTTTAACCCGATCATCATTTTGTTTCACAAACGCCTCCCAACCGGAGTAAGACTTGCCCACGGTAACCTTGCCACCATTATAAAAATGGCAAACCGCAGCGGCGAGTCCGTCGGTACTGTCAAGATTTTTGGGGAGCGATTTTAGGCCCAGGGTGGTTTGCAGCATTTTGGCCACTTGTTCCTTACTTGCGTTTCCATTGCCGGTGATGGCCATCTTGATTTTTTTGGGAAGGTATTCGGTAATGGGTATCTGGCGGGAGAGCCCCGCTGCCATCGCCACACCCTGTGCCCTGCCCAGCTTTAGCATCGACTGTACGTTTTTTCCATAAAAAGGCGCTTCAATGGCAATTTCATCGGGATGGAAGGTATCGATCAATTCGAGGGTACGCTCAAAAATGATCTTTAATTTCAGGTAGGGATCTTCGTATTTTTTGAGAAGCAGTTCGTTCAATTGTAGAAACTCCATTTTTTGGTTTACAACCTTGATCAGGCCAAAACCCATAATGGTGGTTCCCGGATCTATTCCCAATATAATTTTTTCAGTAGCCAAGCGCGGTCTTTAATTTGTATTGAATACAATTGGGATTCGAAACTTCGTTTTTACCGGAATACCTCGTTTTAAAGCAGGGGACAAATTAGGCAAGGTGCCCAGGCTCTCTTTGATGATTTGGTCGAAACCGGGCATTTGTCTGTTGATGGCACTGTCTTTTTCAATATGAACCACGGTTATCCTTCCTTTTTGGTCTACCAAAAAATCGACCTGTACCATAGGGTCGGTCCCTTCTTTAAAAACATAATCGAACTCCTTTAATTTTTTGGCACATTTCGCCAAGACCTCCTCTTCAAAGCATTTCCTCTGCTCCGTTTTCGAAGCAGATTCATCGCAGGTTTCGAAGAGCGGATAGGCATCTACCTCGTTCCAGTCGATCTCCAACATTTCCCGTTCGACCAATTCACGTGTTTTGACCTCTTTGGATACAAACCATTCACAGGAGGTCAACAAACAAATAAAGACCAAAAGCATATAGTGCCTCATAAGCTTGAAATTCCAAGCGGAAATTACGACTTTTTGGGGAGGTGGCACAAAATGCAGTGCATACAATCTCCAATTCTGGTTGCTATAATAAGGTAGGAAAGCGTAACAAAACCGTGTTATCTTCGTCAAACCAAAAATATTTGCCCATGGATTTAGTATTGCTTCTCCTAGGATTCATCTTGATGCTCATCGGCATCCTAGGAAGTTTCCTGCCCGTATTGCCGGGCCCCCCAATCAGTTGGGTCGGTCTGTTGCTGCTTTATCTCACCAAGGCCATCCCAGATGATTGGTGGTTATTGGGCATTACCGCGGGCATTGCCCTGGTCGTCTTCGCATTGGATTATATCATTCCGGCCATGGGCACCAAACAGTTCGGAGGTACGAGGGCAGGTATGATTGGTACTACCATAGGGTTGCTGGTCGCCCTGATCTTCCCGATCCTGGGATTATTGGGCATCGTCATTTGGCCCTTTTTAGGCGCACTGGTTGGGGAATTGCTCAACAAAGCCGACCAAAAAAAGGCCCTTAAGGCGGCCTTTGGCTCTTTTATGGGATTTCTTACGGGTACTTTTTTGAAATTTCTTGTCGCCATTGTGTACTTGGGGCTATTTCTTTCGAAGGCCTGGGACTATAAATCGGCACTGTTTCCCTATTTCAATTAAGATTTACTCCATCCAGATCACTTTGTCCTCAATGGGTGCTCTTGATACTTCGGGAATCACCCCATCGTAATGTCCCATATAGAAAAAACCCAGACATTTTTCACCTTCGTTCAAATCAAAAAATTCATCCATGTACTTAATGAGCCCAGGGGAACTCCAATAGCAACCGATACCCATTTCTGTGCAGCAGAGCCACATGTTCTGCACGGCCATGGCCATGGCTGCAATTTCTTCCCACTCGGGCAAACTTTCCCTGGGGTCGCGCTGAAGGCAAATGGCGATCACGGCACTGGACCGCTGTGGATTCTCCAAAAACTTCCTCGTTTTTAGCTGTTGTGGCCTGGTCGCGATTTCCCGATACTTATTCGACAAAAATTGGCCCAATCTTGTCTTTGCGCCTCCTTGAAGCACCTTGAACCGCCAAGGTTCGGTTCTTTTATGGGTCGGAGCCCAGTTGGCCGCTTCCAAGATTTTTTTAATATCACCTTTTGCTATGGGCTCCCCATTGTACTGTACGGGAAATACGGAACGTCTGTTTTTGATCAACTCAAATATCATGGTGGTTTTGTTTAGATCTGTAAATTTATGGTTTTGGTCACAAATCGTTTCCTCTATAAGCTGTTTCAGTCTCAAACATTATCAATACTTTTAGGGGACATAACCATAACTGCCCACCCAAGATGTCTACAGCATACTTTCTTTTTGGCGAACAAACGCTGACCGCAGGCAAGGCGCTTCGCATTGCCCACGGAAAAATTCAGGTACGAATATCCGAAGCCCAAAGAAAAAAAGTCAGGAAAAGCAAAGAGGTGGTCGCAAAAATTGTAGCGCAGGGAGCACCGGTTTACGGAATCAATACCGGTTTTGGACCCCTATGTACCACCAAAATCTCCAAATCGGAAACCACCATATTACAGACCAACATTCTTAAAAGCCATAGTGTCGGTGTTGGGACGCCAATAGACACCGAAGTAGCAAAACTCATGTTGATCCTAAAAGTACATGCGCTTGCAAAGGGGTATTCCGGAATTGCGGAAACCACCTTGGACCGAATCTTATGGCACATTCAAAATGATGCCATTCCTACGGTGCCATCACAGGGGTCGGTTGGTGCGTCAGGAGATCTTGCTCCCCTGGCCCATCTCTTTTTGCCATTGATCGGGTTGGGCAAAGTGACCTTCCAAGGCAAGCTAATTCCCACAACTGAACTCTTTGAAAAAATGGGGCTTAAGCCCCTCGAACTGGGCCCAAAGGAAGGTCTGGCCCTGATCAACGGTACCCAATTCATCTTGGCACATGCCGTAAAGGTGGTTGAAAAACTGCACAGTTGCCTTGCACAGGCCGATATCATCGGGGCCATGATGATAGAGGGCCTGCAGGGATCTGTAAAACCCTTTTACCCGGAGTTGCACGCACTGCGGCCATTTAAGGGGAACATCCATGTGGCCTCCCGGGTGAAGTCGCTTTTGGTGGGCTCTGAAATCATGGAAGACCATATCGATTGCGATCGGGTGCAAGACCCGTACTCTCTAAGATGTATCCCTCAAGTGCACGGCGCCTCGAGAAACGCTTGGCTCCACCTAAAAGAACTGCTCGAAATTGAACTGAACGCGGTGACCGATAATCCCGTGATCATTGACCAGGAACTCACAATCAGCGGGGGCAACTTTCATGGGCAGCCTTTGGCCATGGCCTTGGACTATGCCTGTTTGGCCGCTTCCGAAGTCGGTAACATTTCCGACCGTAGGATCTATTTGGCATTGGAGGGCAATAGCCCCGGTATTCCCAAACTCTTGATGAAAGACACCGGTATCAATTCGGGCTATATGATCTTGCAGTATACCTCCGCGGCTCTGGCCAGTGAGAATAAGGGCCTCTGTTTTCCTGCGAGTGCCGATAGCATTCCCACCTCCCTTGGTCAAGAAGACCATGTGAGCATGGGCTCGATCAGCGGCAGAAAGGCCCTACAGGTCCTTGGCAATGTTGAAAAGATTTTGGCCATAGAACTGTTGACCGCGGCACAGGCATTTGAGTTTAGAAAGCCAATGAAATCAGGGGTTTTGTTGGAAGAAGTGCATAAAACCATTCGAAAGAGGGTGCCCTTCGCGGATAAGGATAGGGTATTCGCACTGGATATTGAAGTGGGCATTGAGATGGTAGAGACCAAAATAATCATCACTACAATAGAAAATAAATGCAAAAAAGCAAAAGTATCCCTGGAAACCCCCTATTACAAAGAATTTGAAACCTATTGAACCCATGAACAAAAAAACACTCATAGGCCCATTCAAACAGCTCCTTACCATGACAGGGCTGCCCATGAAAGGTCCCATTGCCGATTGTGAACTGGTGGTCCTGGAACATGCGGGCATGCTAGTGGAAGCCGGAAAAATAAGTGCCATTGGAAATTTTACCGAGCTATCGGAAAAATCAAAGGATGCCATAGTGCATAGGCTACAGGGCGACCATGTTGCCCTCCCTGGACTGGTAGACGCGCATACCCATATCTGTTTTGCAGGTTCAAGGGCCAACGACTATGCCATGAGAAATGCGGGCAAAAGTTATCTGGAAATTGCCAAAGCCGGGGGCGGGATATGGGATACCGTGGTACAAACCCGGAATGCCAGCCCCGAAGAATTGGTAAAGGGCATTGTGAAAAGGGCAAACAGGCACCTAAAAAACGGAGTCACTACCCTGGAAGTCAAAAGCGGTTACGGACTTTCGATCACAGAGGAACTTAAAATGCTCCATGCCATTAAAAAAGCGAAGGAAGTTTTGAATGTGGACCTTATCCCCACTTGTCTGGCCGCGCACATGTTGCCCAAAGACTATTCGGGAAGTGCCGAAGCGTATCTTGAGGAGATCAGTTCGGTTCTTTTTCCCAAGCTTTTGGAAGAAGGGCTTGCCAATCGTATCGATGCCTTTATCGAGCAAAGCGCTTTCGATCGGGCACAGATCCGTCCGTATTTTCAAAAAGCGAAAGCGATGGGATTTGAGATTACCGTACATGCCGATCAGTTTACGACCGGCGGAAGTGCGTTGGCCGTGGAATTTGGAGCGATCAGCGCAGATCATTTGGAGGTCAGTACAGACCGCGAAATAGAATTATTGGCAAACAGCAAGGTCATTGCCACTGCCCTTCCAGGCGCTTCTTTAGGCTTGGGATGTGGCTACGCCCCAGCAAGAAAAATACTTGACGCAGGCGGGGCTTTGGCCATTGCCAGCGACCACAATCCCGGCTCGGCCCCAATGGGCGATCTTTTGACCCAGGCTTCGCTATTGGGGGCATTTGAAAAATTGACCAATGCCGAGGTATTGGCCGGTATCACCTTTAGGGCCGCTGCAGCACTGAACCTGAAAGATAGAGGGCAATTATCGGAAGGACTTTTGGCCGACTTCAGCCTTTTCCACACCAATCATTTCAACGAAATCCTATACAATCAAGGCAACCTGAAGCCGTGTATGGTATGGAAAAAAGGGGAACTCGTTTTTAATAAACATAAGGGTTGAACAAAAATTAAAGGTTATGCCGAAATCCGATTTCAAATCACAACTGCTGCAAGGAATACCCGATCAACTTCCGCCAAAAAAGGTATTTTCTAAAGGGGCCAATCATGCGCCCAAGCGTAAGGATATCCTGTCCTTGGAGGAGAAAAAATTGGCGTTACGAAATGCCCTGCGCTACTTTCCAGCTGCATGGCATGCAGAACTTTCCAAGGAGTTTGCCCAAGAACTAATTTCCTATGGCAGAATCTATATGTACCGTTTCAAGCCAGAATACAAAATGTACGCACGGTCCATAGCCGAATATCCCGCAAAAACGGTTTCGGCCGCTGCCATCATGTTGATGGTCCAAAATAACCTTGATCCCGAAGTTGCCCAGCATCCTGAGGAACTGATCACCTATGGTGGCAACGGGGCGGTATTTCAGAACTGGGCGCAATATCTATTGACCATGCAATACTTGGCCGCCATGACCGATGAACAGACCCTGCATATCTATTCGGGCCATCCCATGGGATTGTTCCCTTCCACCAAAGAGGCCCCTAGGGTAGTGGTCACCAATGGGATGATGATCCCCAACTATTCCAAGCCCGATGATTGGGAAAAATTCAATGCCCTCGGGGTTACCCAATATGGTCAAATGACCGCAGGGTCCTACATGTACATTGGGCCACAGGGCATCGTGCACGGTACGGCCATCACCGTGATGAATGCTTTTCGCAAGGTATTGGGCAAATCGGAATCGCCCAAGGGCAAGATTTTTTTGACCTCCGGATTGGGCGGTATGAGCGGTGCCCAACCCAAAGCCGGAAATATAGCGGGATGTATCACGGTCTGTGCTGAAGTCAATGCCGCCGCGGCCAGGAAAAGACATCAACAAGGCTGGGTCGATGAATTGATCGACGATATCGCGACTTTGATCGGCCGTGCCCAAAAAGCCATACAAGGAAACGAAGTGGTTTCCTTGGCCTATATAGGCAATATCGTGGAAGTTTGGGAACGATTCTATGAAGAAGACCTATTTGTGCATTTGGGATCGGACCAAACCTCCTTGCACAATCCTTGGGCGGGGGGGTATTATCCCGTGGGATTGTCGTTTGAGGCCTCAAATACAATGATGCGGGCCGATCCCGATGGCTTTAAAAAGCAAGTACGGCAATCTTTGCGCAGGCAGGCCGCGGCCATCAATCGGCATACGGCCAAGGGAACCTATTTCTTCGACTATGGGAATGCCTTTTTGCTGGAGGCCTCGAGAGCGGGCGCAGAGGTGATGGCCGAAAACCAAATCGATTTTCGATATCCTTCCTATGTTCAGGATATTTTGGGGCCCTTATGTTTCGATTACGGTTTTGGCCCTTTCCGATGGGTCTGTACCTCGGGAGATCCGGATGATCTCAAAAAGACCGATCGCATAGCACTCAAGGTCCTGAAAGCCCTGAAGGTGAACAGTCCGATCGAGATCCAACAACAAATGCAGGACAACATCAAGTGGATAAGGGAAGCGGAGCAAAACCGATTGGTGGTGGGTTCCCAAGCGCGAATACTCTATGCCGACGCTGAAGGGCGCGCCAAGATCGCGGAAGCCTTTAACAAGGCCATCCAAGCTGGCGAAATTACGGCCCCTGTAGTATTGGGTCGCGACCACCATGATGTAAGTGGCACCGATTCGCCCTTCCGTGAAACCAGTAATATTTATGATGGGAGCAAGTTTACGGCAGATATGGCCATCCATAACGTGATCGGGGACAGTTTTCGGGGCGCCACCTGGGTTTCCATCCACAATGGTGGAGGCGTAGGTTGGGGCGAAGTGGTCAATGGGGGATTTGGAATGGTTTTGGACGGTTCGGACGAAGCCTCCATAAGGTTAAAAAATATGTTGTTCTATGATGTCAACAATGGCATCGCGCGCCGAAGTTGGGCCAGAAATAAAGAAGCGCTTTTTGCAATACAGCGGGAAATGGCAAGAACGCCCGAATTGAAGGTCACCTTGCCCAATTTGGTGGCGGATGCGCTACTTGACGATTTATTCAATTGATTATGGAGGGATACAAAAAGGCAAACCCAAAACTGTGGACGGGCCGATCATCGGACCAAAAATTATACCTGCACGAAAAAGTAAAATACATCGACCTTAAAACCATCGCAACCGAAAGACTTCCCAAAAAATCTATCGCCATTCTGGGCTATGATTGCGATGAAGGGGTTAGAAGAAACCAAGGAAGGATCGGTGCCGCGGAAGGGCCCGATGCCATCCGGAGTGCCTTGGCAAAATTGCCCAACCATCTTTCCGAAAATACCGATCTCTTCGACTTGGGTAGCATTCGTTGTGTTCAAGGGGATATGGAAACTGCCCAGATTCGCTTGGCCGAATACGTGGAACAGATCCTCAAACAAAATTGCTTGCCCATACTCCTGGGGGGTGGGCACGATATCGCCTACGGACATTATAAGGGCATCAGACAATTTTTAGGGAAGGATAAACGTATCGGCATTATCAATTTCGATGCGCATTTCGATCTGCGGTCGAACAACATCGGCAACAACTCGGGTACGCCATTTTTTCAGATTGCCCAAGATTGTGCAACGGAGGGCACTTCTTTCAATTATCTGTGCTTGGGTATCAGAAAGGATGCGAACACTAGGGTATTGTTCCAAAGCGCCAAGGAATTGGGGGTACGCTTTATTGAAAAAGAACGCTTTAACATGTATTTTTTGGAAGAGGTTCAGCGGGAAGTACTTCAGTTCATCGAGGAAGTCGATTGCATTTATACCAGCATTGACATGGACGGTTTTTCTTCCGCTTATGCACCTGGAGTGAGTTCCCCGTATCCTTCCGGCTATTCCCCGGAAGTGGTCTTTGAAGTTTTAAGAAGCATTGTGCATTCCAAAAAAGTGATCGGTATTGATGTTGCAGAAATGAATCCTACCTATGATATCGACAACCAAACCGCTAAGATGGCCGCAGCATTGCTTCACTTTTCGGTACATCAAACAGATCTACTCCAACCATGATTGAAAATACTTTCCATCATCGATATCCATGGCGGCCTGGGTCAATTTCAAGGGCTTAAAAGTGTCTATCATGACCGCTAATTCTTCCGTTCTGCTCTTTCCGATACTGGCTTCATAGGTGCCAGGGTGGGGTCCATGCGGTATTCCGGCCGGATGCAACGAAATATAGCCTTGATCGATATTTTTCCTGCTCATGAAATCCCCATCCACATAGTACAGTACCTCGTCCGAATCGATATTGGAATGGTTGTAGGGTGCGGGAATGGCCTGTGGATGGTAATCGTACAATCTCGGCACGAACGAACATACCACGAAGGCACTGGTCTCAAAGGTCTGGTGTACCGGTGGCGGTTGGTGAACCCGCCCGGTGATCGGTTCAAAATTATGGATTGAGAAGCCGTATGGATAATTGTAGCCGTCCCAGCCGACCACGTCAAAAGGATGTGTGGCATATACCATATGGTGCAATTGCCCCTGCTTTTTCACCTTGATGAGGAATTCTCCTTTTTCATCATAAGTCTGCAGATTTTGGGGCAGTTTGAAGTCGCGCTCACAATAGGGAGAATGTTCCAAATGCTGGCCGAACCAATTGCGGTATCGCTTGGGGGTATAGATAGGATGATAGCTTTCGGTGACCAACAAACGATTGTCTTCCGTATCGAATTCGATCTGATAGATCATTCCCCTTGGCACCAAAAGATAATCGCCATATTCAAAAGGAATCTCTCCGAGCATGGTCTTCAATTTTCCCTTGCCCTTATGAACGAACAGGAGTTCATCGGCATCGGTATTCTTATAAAAATAACCGGTCATCGATTTTCTAGGTGCTGCCAAACCTACATGAACATCGTTGTTAAAGAGTACGGTTTTTCTGCTTTCCAAATAATCATCTTCCGGCTTGATCTCGAATCCTTTTAACAGTCTCGATTTAATGTTATATGCCACCGCCGCCTTTGGCGCTATATCAAGGGTTTGTAAGACCTGTTTCACCTGGGTTGGCCTGTACAAATGGTACATCAAAGACGACATTCCATCAAAACCGATCGTGCCGAACAATTGCTCGTAATGCAACGAACCATCCTTTTTTCTAAAAATGGTATGTCGTTTTGGAGGTAAGGTTCCCAGTTTATGGTATAAAGGCATTTTCTGTGGTTTTTGACTGTTATAAAAATACAATAATTAGGGCACTTAAACACCTCCA
>JAHENB010000054.1 GCA_024643345.1 Maribacter sp.
GAGCATCGTCATTTACAAAGGAACAAAAGGATCGGTTACGCTTACTGATAAAACTTTATGTGGATAATATGGACGATGGTCATGCGAAAGTAAAAATGGAAGAGGTTGAAAAATACATGGATGACACGTGGTTTGCCTGGATCGGAGGAGACCTAGACAATTCTGTCTATTACTACCGGATACATAGCCCCGTCGTTTTAATTGAATTTGACCATCAAAAACCGGTAGCCACAAGAAAAATATATGGGAGCGATGTTCATCGACAACATGTCCATGCCGTTGTTCGCACACCGAACGGCAATGATTATGGCAAAGACCTGCTCAAGCAACATTACCTAGAGCACCCACATCAATAAATTGGACCACTTGAATGACCTATTATAACAGTGTACAACAAGGCATATTGGGCATAAAAAAAGCTTTATATTTATGGCACATTAAAAATTAAACTGCCAATGCAGAATCGTATGAAAAGACTTCTTGTAATACTTTTTGTTATCCAATTGACCTTTTTGGCACAGGGACAAAGTCAGGAAGGCAAATTTATTTACGGACAATTATATTCCGCTGCTTTGGAAAACATTGGTGGCGAGGCGCCAACAAGAAGGGTGAGCGTATATCTTCCCCCAGATTATGATACGTCAACAGACACCTACCCTGTCATCTATTATCTTCATGGAATTACACAATCGGATAGTTCCCTCATCGCTGAAAACAAAATTGATAAAATGCTGAACAAAGCGATAGCTGAGGGAAAAATAAGGCCCTTGATATTCGTGATGTGTGATCAGTACACCTTGTACAGGGGAAGCTTTTATACCAATTCGTCGTTAACCGGTAAGTGGTCCGACTTTACGGCCAAGGATCTGGTAGGCTATGTTGATGAAAAATACCGAACCATTTCAGACCGGGAAAGTCGGGGTATTGCAGGACATTCGATGGGCGGACACGGGGCCATTAAACTTGGAATGCTCTTCCCAGAGGTCTTTTCGAGCGTGTATGCCCTATCGCCCTATGTGTTGGGTCTGGAAAAAGATTATGGTACGGAAGGAGATGCTTATAGGCAGGCCCAATCGATTAAATCACGGGACACCCTGATCAATGGCTTTAAGTTTTTAAATGCGAATGCCGTGGTGGCCGTTGGCCGTGCGTTTTCGCCAAACCCCAATAAACCGCCATTTTATGCCGATTTACCCTATACCTATAAGGGAGACAGTCTGGTTGTCGATCAAAAGGTTGTGGACCTATGGAACAAAAATTTGCCCAATGAGATGGTCAAAGATTATGTTGATCATTTGAAAAGTCTAAAGGCGATCAAACTGGATTGGGGGAGAGATGATTTTTTTACCCATATTCCCCCGACGAGTAAAACTTTTAGTGAAAAATTGAAAGCGTTCGAGATCGATCATTTTGCGGAAGAATATAACGGCTCCCACTTGGATAAAATCTACACCGATGATGGCAGGTTTATGAACGACTTGCTCCCGTTCTTTAACACCTATCTGAAATTTGAATGAGCCAAAACGCATCGCAATTATATAAACGAAATCATGCCACAGTTACCATTGGTTGCGCCACATTAATAATCGAACTTAAAATCCAACCAGTATGAAAAGAAGAATCTTTATCAAAAACTCCTCCTTGATCGCAATCAGTGTAAGTGCCTTTGGATCGATTTCCTGGAACGGCAATAAATTTGTTGGCGATTCCCCCACAACGACCGACATATTGGGACCCTTCTATAGGCCGGGCGCACCCATGAGGAGCAATATTATCCCTCCCGATTCAAAAGGAATTCCGATGAATTTTCAGGGGACCATCTATAAAGAAGATGGGGAAACAGCATTGAACAATGCCCTGGTCGAAATCTGGCAGTGCGATGAGAACGAACATTACGATAACGCTTCTGACGACTATTTGTTCCGCGGGGCAATAAAGACGGGGAACGATGGCAAGTATGCCTTCAAAACCATTGTGCCGGTCCCATATAAAGCAGACCCAAACAATGAAGATTCTTGGCGCCCGGCGCATATCCATATGCGGGTTTCGGTTGCCGACCAACAAGACTTGATCACTCAGATATATTTTAAAGGGGACAAATACAATGAAACCGATACATGGGCGTCATCCCCTCAGGCCGTGAACAGAATTCTGAACATTGATAAAAACCCCGTCGGTGAAAATACAGTAACATTCGATGTAGTTTTGAGCAAGGAATTTCCCCTGGAAAAGGAAGTGTACAATAAGATCACCGGCCTTTACCAAGTTGATAATGACAATATCATTGAATTCATTCAAAAAGATGACCTATTGTTCCTGAAACGCAATGGCCAATTGGTTTCAAGTTTAAAGTACATTGGCAATAATACCTTTGAGGGGGGATCTGGCTTTCCAAAAATAACTTTCGAGCTTTTGGAAAAAGGTAGTGCCAAAGCCGTGATTACACTTCCAAATAAAACCGTGAACGCAGAGAAATTTTTAAAATATTAGGACTGGCAGCGGTAATTCGGTCTGGAGCAGCGCGTGGTAACCTATAAAGCGGCCCTCCCAAGAACCGTCTATGCGAACATGTTCATATTACGGTCATGCCCCGCAGCCCTAAATAGTTCCAAACAATATATGGCCATCGTGAAGGTCCAAACAATGATCAACAGGTATGATAAGAACAATAGATAGAAGGCAATTTGTCAACACTTTGGGAATGGGCACCATGGGCTTCATGGTCTTGAATTCATGTTCACGATCAAATCCAGAGCTTGTGCTCCATAACGCGAATATTTATACTTCCGATCCAAGGCTGCCAAAGGCCCAGGCCTTGGCAATCAGCAATGGGAAAATCGTAGCGGTAGGCTCCGATAGCGATATATTGCATCTGGCCGGGCCAGCCACCCGTAAAATAAATATTGGGGGTAAGACCATTACCCCCGGGTTCATTGATGCACATTCGCACCCTGCCTCTTCAGGGTATGAACATTTAAGAAATGTCGATTGTGATTTACGATCGATCAAGGCCATTCAGCAGGCTTTAAAAACCGAATCGCTCAAAAAAGCACCTGGCACGTGGGTCTCAGGTTTTAAATATGATGATACCAAAACAGTTGAGGGCAGATATATTACCAGATACGATCTCGATGAAATATCTACCGAACATCCCATTGCAATTCGACATAGGGGAGGCCATACCGCATATACCAATTCCATGGCTTTGAAATTGGCCAACATTGACAGGGAAACCCCGGATCCTCAGGGCGGCCAAATTGTGCGGGACGAAAATGGAGAGCCAACAGGATTATTGAAAGAAAATGCTGTTGAGCTTATTTTTTCTCTTATTCCAGACAATCAGACCGAACAAGACCAACAACAAGGGGTGAAGATCATTACCGAAATGATGTCTAAATCGGGTGTCACTTCCGTGACCGATGCTTATGGTTTACAGTCAAATCTCAAAGCATATCGAAATGCACTTGCGGCGGGTGATTTAAAATGCAGGATATATTGCATGATGTCCTACTCTGAAATCGATGATATGATTTCTCAAGGTGTAAAAACGGGCGATGGTGACCATTGGGTTCGTATCGGCGGCATGAAACTCACCTGTGATGGTTCCATATCGGAACGAACTGCCAGACTTTCGGAACCCTACATTGGAAGGCCCGATGATTATGGGATTATTGTGATGGATGAGGATGAACTCTATGAATATGCCATTAAAGCCCAAAAAGCCAATTGGCAAATCGGTATCCATGCCAATGGAGATGTTGGCATTGATAAATCGTTAAATGTATTTGAGCGGGTTCAAAAGGAACATCCAAGGCAAGATCCCAGATTCAGATTAGAACATTGCACAGTGGTCAATCAAGAGCTCATAAGGAGAATTAAAAATCTCAATGCCATACCTTGCCCGTTTTCCACTTATGTCTATTTTCATGGTGAAAAGATGGTGAACTACGGCAAGGAACGATTGGAAAATATGTTTGCCGTCAAAAGTTTCTTGGATGCCGGCATTCATGTAACCCAGACCTCCGATTATCCCCCGGGACCTTTTGAACCTATGATGGCCATCCAATCATCGGTCACAAGAACCGATATGTCGGGCAATGTATGGGGGGCAAGTCAAAAAAT
>JAHENB010000055.1 GCA_024643345.1 Maribacter sp.
TTACTTTTAAAGGTCAAAGGATTATCTTTTTGTCCATTTCGGTCATAGATCCGTTTTTACGGCTTAGTTTTGCCCCTTTATAAAGAAAAACCATTTTATGGCCGGTTTCGACGATTTTAAAATATCAAACAACCTTAGACATGCCCTAGACGATTTGGGCTTCGTGCAACCAACACCGATACAGGCCGAATCGTTTTCAGTGATCCTTTCCGGAACAGACGTAGTGGGCATTGCCCAAACCGGAACGGGCAAGACTTTCGCTTATTTGTTGCCCATTCTACAATCCTTGTCTTTTTCAAAACAGCTTCAGCCGCGGGTGATGATCCTGGTACCCACCCGGGAATTGGTGCTGCAGGTGGTGGAAGAAATCGAAAAGCTCGGCAAATATGCAAACCTCAGGACCGTGGGCGTATTCGGGGGCACCAACATGAACAGGCAGAAGGAAGCCTTGGCCGAAGGTTGTGACATCGTAGTGGCCACCCCGGGCCGTTTGTACGATTTGGTGCTTTCCAGGGCTTTGCAATTGAAATCGGTCAAAAAACTGGTCATTGACGAGGTCGATGTCATGCTCGATCTGGGTTTTCGTTTCCAACTGACCAATATTTTTGAACTGTTGCCCGAACGTCGACAGCACATTATGTTCTCGGCTACCATGACCGAAGAGATCGAAAGCTTGATCAACGATTTTTTCGTCGCAGCACAGAGTATCACTGTCGCCGTCAGTGGTACACCACTTGAAAATATTAGGCAATTTGCTTATGCCGTGCCCAATTTTTATACCAAGATCAACCTCTTGCTGCATTTGTTACAAGATCGAGACACCTATCATAAAGTATTGCTTTTTGTGGCAGACAAACGAAGTGCCGATATTTTATTCGGCAAATTGGACGAGTATTTCGGGGAAGAACTTTGTGTGATCCACTCGAACAAGACCCAAAACTATAGGCTGCGCTCCATCAAACAGTTCGATGCGGGCAAAAACCGTATTTTGGTGACCACCGATGTGATGGCCCGAGGATTGCACCTGGAAGGGGTTTCACATGTGGTGAATTTCGATACCCCGCGTTTTCCCGAGAATTACATCCATAGGATCGGCCGAACCGGTAGGGCTGCCCAACAGGGCACTTCGATCTTGCTTTTTACGGAGATGGAGCTGCCTTTTAAAATGGCGATAGAAAATTTAATGCAGCGGCCCATTCCACTTTTGGAATTTCCTTCAGAGGTAGAAACAGCGACCCAATTGGTACCTGAAGAACAGCCCAAGATATCTGAGCCCAATAACCCGCTACAGCCCAGTGGCGACTATGTCCCCGGACCAAGTTTTCACGAAAAATCGAAAAAAAACAAAAAGCAAAATCTGGGCGGGTCTTATAAACGTATCATTAAGGAAAAGTACAAAAAGCCAAAGACCAAGGGCGACAAAAACTTTCACCGAAAGAAAAAGAAGAAATAGTCAAGTTTCAGATTGAACCATGAGCAAGCCGACCATACCCCATTCCACTGCGGTTTCCCATGAGGAAATTGAGAAGTGTATCAACATTCTTAATCAACTGGTGGCGAATACCGATCAGATTTTTGAAATTCCAAAGGAACAGCGCACCGAATTGCTCAAAGCCTCCGGGTTGCTCTCCAGACCCAGTAGGGAGGAATTCTCAAGGCGGAAAAAGGACGCCAAGAAGGCCGAGAAACGAAAGCAAGCAGCTAGGGACAAAACGGCACGAAAGGAAACAGGCATTAGAAACGCGCGGGAAGCCGTGGTCTTTATTGCGCCCAAATTGCTCCCAGTTCAAGAAATCGCGGAAAAAGACCCACTGCAACTGGCCTCGCCTCGAAACTGTTATGTCTGTAAAAGCCTGTACACCCAATTGCACCATTTTTATGACAGTATGTGTGCCGAATGCGGCGATTTTAATTATGCCAAACGATTCCAGACTGCCGATTTAAAGGGCCAGGTAGCGGTGCTTACCGGGGCCCGATTGAAAATCGGCTATCACATCGCACTGATATTGCTGCGTTCAGGGGCCACGGTGGTGGCCACCACCCGATTTCCCAAAGATGCGGCCTTAAGGTTTTCGAAAGAGGACGATTTTACCCATTGGGGGCATCGCTTAAAAATCCACGGTTTGGATCTGCGCCACATTCCCAGTGTGGAGATTTTCTGTAATTATCTCGAGCAGCGTTACCCGCGCCTCGATATCCTGATCAACAATGCGGCTCAGACCGTCAGAAGACCGGCCGGATTTTACCAGCATCTCATGCCCATCGAGAATTTGCCAATGACATCCTTACCCAAGTATGCGGCCGAGTTGCTCAAAGACCATATGGCCTGTTTGCAAGAACTGAGTGTCTTAACAGAAGGCGCCCTTCAGAATCCCAGCCAGACACTTCCCGTAAGTTGGCACGGGACCGAACCCGGTATAGGATTGAGGGCCTCCGCGCGTTTGTCACAGATACCCTATAGTTTCGATAATTCGTTGGTTACCAAGGAAGTTTTTCCGGAGGGGGCCTTGGATGCCGATCTTCAGCAGGTAGACTTAAGAAAAACCAATAGTTGGCGGCTCAAATTGGGCGAGATCGAGACCACGGAAATGATCGAAGTACAATTGGTGAATTCCATCGCGCCCTTTGTGCTCTGCAACCGTTTGGCCGAACTGATGAAAAAGGAGCCTACCGGCAAAAAGCATATTATCAACGTGTCGGCCATGGAAGGAAAATTCCATAGGTTTTTCAAGGAAGATCGGCATCCGCATACCAATATGGCCAAGGCTGCCTTGAATATGCTCACCCATACGGCCGCGGGTTCGTTGGCCAAAGCGGGAATTTACATCAATGCAGTGGATACCGGTTGGGTAACCGATGAAGACCCGGCGGAACTGGCCCAACGTAAAATGGAACTGCACGATTTTCAACCGCCGCTCGATATTGTGGATGGCGCGGCAAGGGTCTTGGATCCGCTCATAGATGGCATCAATACCGGGAAACATTGGTCCGGTAAATTTTTAAAGGACTATCGTCCCATTGACTGGTAAAAGGTCGGGAACTGTCCAAGCCCATGATTTTTTTTTGGATCAACCCCCCAATGAGAACTAATTTAAATTCTTAACTTGTTGTTGCACCGATCAAATGGGCAAAAACGCAACAAGATGCACTATCGTACCCTCCCTCAGACAGACTTAAATATTTCCATCCTTGGATTGGGCACCTGGGCCATGGGGAACGATTTTTGGGGTTCGGTAGAGGATAGGGAATCTATAGCGGCCATCCATGCCGCCATGGATGCAGGGATAAACTTGATCGATACCGCGCCGGCCTATGGTGCCGGTCACGCAGAAACCGTGGTGGGAAAGGCCATCAAGGGAAAAAGGGATCATGTGGTCCTTGCTACAAAGACGGGCGTAATCCGAACAAAGGATGGCTTTATCCGCGATTTGAGCCCCAGGAACATCGCAAAGGACATGGAGGCCTCGCTTCGGCGATTGGGCACGGAATGCATCGATCTGTACCAAATCCATTGGCCGGATGCCAATACCCCTTTGGCCGATTCAATGGCTGCGCTCATGAAGTTGAAACAGCAAGGGAAATTTCGTTATCTAGGGGTATCTAATTTTTCGGTGGACTTGATCGAAGAGGCCCGGCAATTTATCGAAATAGTGAGCCTTCAGCCCAATTTTTCCATGGTACAACGTAAGATCGAAGCAGAAACCCTTCCCTATTGCCTGGCCGAGAAGATTGGATTGATAACCTATGGCACACTCGCCGGGGGATTGCTTACCGGGAAATACCGTTCGCTTCCAACTTTTACCGAGCAAGACAAAAGGGCTCGATTCTATGATTATTATAAGCCCGAATTATGGCCATTGATACAAGGGCTGTTACAACTTTTGGATACGATTTCGGCAAATCATCATTGTACGGTGGCTCAGATAGCCATTGCTTGGGCGGCACAACAAAAGGGAATCACTTCGGCCCTCGTAGGGGCAAAGCACCCTGAACAGTCACTGTCGAACGCCAAGGCCGCGTCCATCCATCTTTCCAATACCGAATATGAAGC
>JAHENB010000063.1:0-74912 GCA_024643345.1 Maribacter sp.
AATACAGAGTCTTTGAGAGTGGTATTTACCATTAAACCTTTGATATAGAACTGTTCAACTACTTTTTCATTAAACAAAAAGCGATAGGGTTCTATATTTACAATTAAGGTGTCAAAAGTTGTAAATTCATCTTTTTCGTTTTGTTCATACATTTTAAAACCATACACTTTAGTGGTGCTGGTGAAATAATTATATTTTAATTTAGAGATTTCTATTTGCCTTCCAATTAGTTCTTTACTGTTTTTTACCACGTAGTTTTTTAAAACGGTTGGCAAAAAAAACAGTATGGATATGAGGGTTACGGTTATACCTGTCAGTATTTTTATATTTCGGCTCATTGTACTTTTTTTGTTTAACGTTTTCTACATAAAGGGACCCTAGTCCAACCACTAGATCAACCTTTGGTATCAAACAAAAAATGCCGTTAACCCCCATATTTTGGAAGAATGACGGCATAAGAATTGTAGTTTGAAAAAACTTAAAGCGTGCGCAAATATTCCGCAACGGCCCGGGTATCTTCTTCGGAAAGGTTTTGGTTCAGCATGATCGCATTATTATATTCTTTGAGCAAGGCCATGGCAGTGGGGTCTTCCTTGATCATTCTGTCCGGGTTGCTTATCATATTCATCACCCAAGCAGGGCTTCTTCGCTCGTAAACGCCTTTGAGGGCAGGGCCGATCATGCGCTGTTCGGCCATATGACAGGCCGTACAAATGGTCTTGAATTTGGCTTCTCCTGCCGCTGCCAATTCGGCGTTTACGTCGGCTGGGAAGGTAATATCCTTGAACGGGCCCACGCCTTGGTTGTTGAGGTCTACCGGTACTGTGGCTTCTACCGCCGCTGGCTTGGCCTCGGTCTTGGTGCGGTTCATTTCAAAGCCTTCTTTCTTTTCTTCCTTTTTTTCGCCGCAGCTGGCGATCAGGGCCGCTATGGCCCATATGCTCCAAATTTTTTTCATTTCATAAGGTTTTATGCTACTAATATAAGGATTAGCCCCGTTCAATGCATCCCCTGCATGAATTTTATTGCCCTTTGTTCAGTATAATAATGGGCACCCCAGTCGAAGAAACCCACATGCCCCCCGTAGGCTGGCACTTCCAAGTACAAAAAGGGGTTGGCCTCTGCTTCCTGGTAAGGGTAACATTCGGGTCCTAGAAAGGAGTCGTTTTTCGCATTGATCACAAGGGCCGGCACCTTTATATTGGGCAAAAACTGCAGGCTGCTACACCGGGCATAATAGTCCATCGCATCGGTGAACCCATGGGCTCGGCTGGTGTAAACATCGTCAAAGTCTTTAAGTGTCACGATACTTTCGATATCTGCATCCGAGATTTTTTCGAAAAAAAGTTGCTGCTTTTTTCTTAGCTTTTCCAATAAATGTTTTTTAAAGCGTTTGGCGTAGAGCAGGTTTTTGGGCATCAGTAACTGCTGTAAAGAACTGAAAAGGTTGCAGGGTACCGAGACGGCCACAACGGCCTTGAGCTCCTTTGGCAGTTCCCGGCCCTCGCCCAAATATTTGAGCGTCACGTTCCCGCCCAGACTGAAGCCTTTGATATAGAGCTCGGCATAGTTTTTTGTTTCGAGGATATAACGTACCACGGCATCCAAATCTTCCGTGGCCCCGGAGTGGTATGAGCGGTACAGGCGGTTGGACTCACCGCTACAGGCCCTGAAGTTCACTGCGCAGACATCGTAGTCCACCGCGTTGAAGGCTTTGGCACTGCCCGTTATATAAGGTCGCTGTGCATTGCCCTCCAACCCGTGCAGGAGGATCACCGCCTTTTCGGAAGGCGTATCGGCAAAGCTCCAATCGAGATCTAGGAAGTCGCCATCGGGCAGTTCGAGGCGTTCTCGCCGTTGGATCAGTCCGTTTACCCTTCTTACCAACCCGGAATAAATGGTGGCGAGGTGGCCGTTTTTGAAAATCAGGGGAGGGTTGTATGTTGATATTAATTCGGGCATTTAGTAAATCATAGTTGGCAATGAAAAGGTACTGATCGACATTGGCCCATCGCTTTAACAGGTTTTCACTTTTACCAAAGCTACTAGGGATGACGGGCTATCTTTATTTTGGATAGGTTTCCAATATTTTGGCCTGGGCCTGGATGGCTGAACGGAATTCCGTTTTAAGGTGGGCCACTAGATCGGCCACGGGCAATACGTCTTCTATCAAGGCCACGCCCTGACCTGCCGACCAGATGGTTTTCCATGCTTTGGCCTCGGTATCGAGTTCCTTGCCAAAGTCGATCTTGACATCTTTTTTGAGGTCGGCCTCTGAAATGCCTGCGGCCTTTAAACTGGCTCCTAGGAAATTCGCGTGCACCCCTGAGATCGCCGCGGTGTACACCACATCGCTGGCGCCGGCATCGATGATCATTTTACGGTAGGGTTCCGGGGCCTTGCTCTCGGAGGTATTGATGAAGCGGGTGCCCATATAGGCCAGGTCGGCACCCATTTGCAGGGCCGAGGCAATGTCGCGCCCGGTGCTTATGCAGCCCGATAGTAATATAGTCTTATGGAAGAACTGTTTCACCTCGGCCACTAAAGTCATCGGGTTCACCGTGCCCGCATGCCCGCCCGCTCCCGCTGCTACCAGTATGAGTCCATCCACACCTGCCCCTGCCGCTTTTTGAGCATGCCGTTTCTTGATAACGTCGTGGAATACGAGTCCGCCATAACTGTGGATCGCATCGACCACCATGGAAACGGCACCCAGAGACGTGATGATGATCGGCACCTTATGTTTGATGCAGAGTTTCAGGTCGGCCTCCAAACGGGGGTTGGTTTGGTGTACGATAAGGTTCACCCCAAAGGGTGCCGGTTTTTTACCAGATTCCTTTTCAAAGGCCGCAAGGGCCGTTTTGATCTCTATGAGCCATTCTTCAAAGCCTTCGCTAGTACGTTGGTTAAGTGCCGGAAAGGTGCCCACGATGCCGTTTTTACAACATTCGATGACCAATTGGGGCCCGGAGATCAGGAACATGGGGGCGGCGATGACGGGAAGCGAAAGGGCTTCGATAAAAGCGGGTTTTTCGGACATGGTTGTTTTTTGAGGTTAAATTTAACAATAAATTTGTTGAGATTCGGGAGGCAGGTCACTGGTTCAATCGGGGTTTGGGCTTTTTGCTCGCCAGGTACACGCCAAGAAGCACCAGGCAGGCTGCCAAAATTTTAATGGTCGTAAGCGTATCGCGCCCGAGTGCCAGGGCGAACAAAATGCCGATCAGCGGCTGAATATAGACAAAGGCGCTCAGGGTGGAGGCCTTTAATTGGGTAAGGGCAAAGATGTTGAATAGGTAGGTGAGAAAAGTAGTTCCCACCACTACAAAAGCGATACTCCAAAGGGCCTCTGAGGTCAGTTCGGCCCATTGGATCTCGGTGAACTGGGCATAACCAAAGGGCATACAGATCACGATACCGATTGTAAAGAGCCATTTCATAAAAGTAAAGGGATGGTACTTCGCGATCAATGTTTTGGCCCCGATCAGGTAAGAGCCATAAAAGACCGAGTTCAGCAAGATGAAAAAGTTGCCTAAAGGGATGTTGGGGGCGTCTTGCCGTATTTCAGCCCCGAAAAAGATAAGCCCCAGGGCACCCAGGAGACCGATTGCTATCCCCAAGACCTTGCGAAACAAAATCTTTTCCTGGATCAGCACGGCCGAGAGGATCAGTACAATGATCGGGGTGGTCGTCACCAGTACCGAACTGTTGATCGGGGTCGAGAGCGACAGCCCCTTGAAAAACACCAGCATATTCACCCCCATACCCAAGACCGCACAGACCAAAAGTCGTGAATAGTCCTTTCTTTCTATATGCTCTTTAGGCCCGAAAAGCGATATGATCCAGAAGAGGATGGCCGCCCCGGTCACCCGTAAAATGATAAATCCAAAGGGCTTTACATAGTGGGGCATCACCCCCTTGGCAATGGTATGATTGAGTCCGTAAATGGTAGTGGCCCCGATGGCCGCCAATATGGCGAGGCTGCGCCGGTTCAAGGATGCAGGGCTTGATACGCGGCCGTGACCACTTTTTGGGCATTGCCAATAAAGATTTGATCATCGACCAGGATCACCGGGCGTTTGAGGAAGGTATAGTGTTCCAAAATAAGCGCTTTGTAATCGGACTCAGTTAGCTGTTTTTCATGCAGTCCCTTTTGACGGAACAGCTGTGCCCTTTTACTGAACAGGGCCCCATAACTCCCGGCCAACCGCTTCATTTCATCAACTTGCGCTTCGGTCAGGGGATGGGCCTTGATTTCTTGAAGGGAAACGTCTTCAAGGGGTTCCAGGGTCTTTATGATACGTTGACAGGTGTTGCAACTGCCCAAATGATAGATTTTTTTCATGGTCATGCCGTTGTCTTCTCCAAGCTGGCCATTAGGCGATGGCCATCGGTTGGCGGAAAAAATTGTATCCTACAAAGAAACCCATTTCCTTTCAATTGTACTATTTTTATAAGCGTGAAGCCGAGATAAATACGCACAATAAACAACGACATGGAAAACATCTTTGCCATTACAATGCAGAACAGAAAGAACCTAGCGTACCTATTAGATCATATCCCCAGGAAGCAATTGCTGCAGATCCCCGAAGGTCACCGCAATAACATTTGGTGGAACATCGCCCATGTGGTGGTCTCCCAACAGGGCCTGGTCTATAACCTCAGTAAGCTTCCCCTGTTGGTGTCCCAAGAATTGGTAGAGAAGTTCCGCAAAGGTAGCGTGCCCGATGGTACGGCTACGGAGGAAGAGATAGAAACGATTCGTGCGTTGATTTTATCCACGATAGAACGGACCCGGGAAGATTACCAAAATGGACGATTCAAGGACTTTTTCGAATACACCACCAGCGCCCGGGTAACCCTTCATAACGTTGAGGATGCCATCGCCTTTAACCTCTTCCATGAGGGCCTACATATGGGGATCATCATGGCAATACAGAAAAAAGTGATGGTTTAGCCTTACTGTACTTTTTCTGAAAGGAATGGCCCCACCTCTTGATAGGAGAGTGTCAACACTATGGGGCCATCGGCATAAGAAGCGACCTCATAAGGATTGTATAACAGTTGCAGTCCGTCTTTGGTAAAACCAATATTTTCGGGAAGGTAGAAGGTATCCTGTTCGAACATGAGTCCAGTTTGGTTGATTGGCTGGCCTAGGGGAATATTTTCCTGTTCCCGGAACTTACGCTCTGCAAATTGTTGGAAGCCCTCCGTATCTTTAAAAAGTTGTCGATTTTCCAATTCGGCCCCCCTCTTTTTGTCGAAATTCAGAAAACGCAGCGCGGTATATCCATGCGCCCCTCCGGTGAAGAGGTAGGAAGTGAGCTGTATGGTCAAATGGTTGGTATCCTCATAAAGAACTTCCCCATTGATCCTTGCCTCCCATTGGGTTGATTCTTCCGCGAACAAACCTTTGAGGTCGAGATATCCGTCTTTAAACGAATCGATGGCCTCGGGGATGGTGGTTACCGACGCCTCCCCTTCATCAAAAAGCAAGAGCGATATGACTTCCTCGGTGAGGGCCGTGTTGATGGTATTGGCCAACCGGGACCGTTCCATGACGTGGGGCAGGTCGATTTGCACATCGGGGCAATCGGCACAAGAGGTTTCCTCGAATACAATGGTATCAAAGGTGAGTTTGTCTTCTTTTTTACAACCGAGTAATAGCAAGATGATGAAAATATGGACAAAAGGGGACTTCATAAAAATTTGGTTTGAGGTAAAAATGGCCAAGCTTTGTATGGCATCAAAGATAACGATACATTTGTAGGAACAAATAGCAGTCATGGACGAAAAAAAGTTAAAATTCAACAGTAAAACCATACATGGGGGCCAACAGCCAGATCAGGCCTATGGCGCTGTAATGCCCCCGATATACCAGACCTCGACTTATGCCCAGAGCACCCCGGGAGGGCACAAGGGCTATGAATATTCGAGAAGCGCCAACCCTACGCGAACCGCTTTGGAACAAAGCTTGGCTAGCATTGAGAGCGGCACCTATGGGCTAGCCTTTGCCAGCGGTCTGGCGGCGATCGATGCGGTCGTAAAACTTTTGAAGCCCGGTGATGAGGTGATTTCCACCAACGACCTCTATGGCGGAAGCTACCGCTTGTTCAAAAAAGTTTTTGAAAAATTCGGTATTGCCTTTCATTTTATTGGCATGCAAAATGCGGAAGAAATAGCCGAACAGATCAATCAAAATACCAGGTTGATCTGGGTGGAGACGCCGACCAACCCCATGATGAACATTATTGATATCAAGGCCGTTTCCGAATTGGCCAAAAAACACGGTATTTTGCTGGCGGTCGACAATACCTTTGCCACTCCCTATTTACAGCGTCCCTTGGAAATGGGAGCCGATATTGTGATGCATTCGGCCACCAAATACCTAGGGGGGCACAGCGATGTGGTGGTGGGCGCCCTTGTGGTGAACGACAAGGCCTTGGCCGAACAACTCTACTTTATACAGAATGCAACTGGCGCGGTCTGTGGCCCAATGGACAGCTTTTTGGTGCTCCGCGGCATCAAGACGCTGCACGTGCGTATGCAGCGCCATTGCGAAAACGGGCGCGCGGTGGCTCAATATTTGGCAAATCACCCCAAAATAGAAAAAGTGTACTGGCCAGGTTTTGCGGAACATCCGAACCATCAAATCGCAAAAGACCAAATGGCCGATTTTGGGGGCATGATCTCGTTCGTGCCCAAGGGCAGCGATTTCAAGGCCGCAATCAAGATCGTGGAGCGGTTGCAATTGTTTACTCTGGCCGAATCTTTGGGCGGTGTCGAAAGTTTGGCGGGTCATCCGGCGAGCATGACGCATGCCAGCATCCCTAAGGAAGAGCGCGAAAAGAGCGGGGTCGTCGATTCGTTGATTCGATTGAGCGTTGGTATCGAAGATGCCGATGATCTTATAGCCGATTTGGACCAGGCGATCGGATAGGGAATTATCAAATAGAAAAAAAAAGAGGGTTTAAATTATAATAATAACATATTTTTGCCCATATATTTTAATATCAACAAAGAACAACTTATTCCTAAGCATTTTATGGAAGCAAAAATCAAAGCATTTATGGACGAGGTACGGGTCAGAAATGGCCACGAGCCCGAATTTATCCAGGCCGTACAGGAAGTCGCCGAAACGGTGATACCGTATATTCTTAGACACAAGATCTATAGTGGAAAAAATATTCTTCTTCGTATGGTCGAGCCCGAAAGGCTGATTTCGTTCCGGATTTCCTGGGTCGATGACAAAGGCGAGATTCATGTGAACCGGGGCTACCGGATTCAAATGAATTCGGCCATTGGGCCCTACAAAGGCGGTTTGCGATTCCACCCCTCGGTCAATGCGAGTATTTTGAAGTTCCTGGCTTTTGAACAGGTATTTAAAAATAGCTTGACCACGCTGCCCATGGGCGGTGGTAAAGGAGGATCCGATTTTGATCCCAAAGGAAAGTCGGATGATGAGGTAATGCGTTTTTGTCACGCCTTCATGACCGAACTCTGCAGACATATCGGCCCCAATACCGATGTGCCCGCGGGCGATATCGGCGTGGGTGCCAGGGAAATCGGGTTTCTATTTGGCATGTACAAAAAGATCAGGAACGAATTTACCGGAGTGCTTACCGGTAAGGGGCTTTCCTGGGGGGGATCTAAAATCCGGCCAGAGGCTACCGGTTACGGTACCGTGTATTTTGCACAGAGCATGCTGAAGACCAAAAAGGAAGACATCAAGGGCAAGATCGTGGTGATTTCGGGTTCGGGCAACGTAGCCCAGTACGCCGCGGAAAAAGTGCTGCATTTGGGTGGTAAAGTGGTGACGCTTTCCGATTCGGGCGGTTATATCTATGATAAGGATGGCATCGATGAGAAGAAATTGGCCTTTGTCATGGACCTTAAAAACAACAAGCGCGGCCGAATATCGGATTATACCAAAAAATACCCCTCGGCCAAGTTCGTAAAAGGCAAGACCCCATGGGAAGTCAAGTGTGATGTGGCACTGCCCTGTGCCACCCAGAACGAGCTCGACGGCAAAAGTGCGGACACCCTGATCAAAAACGGATGTATCTGTGTGGCCGAAGGGGCCAACATGCCTTCGACCCCGGAAGCGATCCATGCTTTCCATGAAGCGAAATTGTTGTTCGCACCGGGCAAGGCTTCCAATGCAGGTGGCGTGGCCACCTCCGGTCTTGAAATGTCCCAGAACTCCTTGCGCATCAGTTGGACCCGTGAGGAAGTCGATGAGCGTTTGAAAGGCATAATGGAAGACATCCACGATTCGTGTATCGAATATGGAAAGGAAAAAGACGGTTATTGTAACTATGTAAAAGGAGCCAATATAGCCGGTTTCGTTAAAGTGGCCGATGCAATGCTGGCACAAGGGGTCATCTAATATTCGCCATTAGAAATAAGATTAGATTTCGGGAGGTAGGACGGTTATCCAGGTCCACTTCCCGTTTTTTTTGGTCAGTGGTTTTGCTTGGTCCGATAGGGGCAATACCCCTATCTTTGCGCCAAAACCGAACCCTTCCGATGCAAGTGACTACCAAGGCCATAGTACTTTCCGCCTTGAAATATGGCGATAGCAGTTTGATCGTGCGGGCGTTCACGGCCTCCGATGGGCTAAAGTCGTATATGCTGAAGGGTGTTTTGGCCACCAAAAAAGGTAAATTGAAGGCGGCCTATTTTCAGCCCTTTACCCAATTGGAACTTGTGGCCGTTCACCGCAATAAAGGAACATTGGAACAGCTTCGGGAAGCGAAGGTATATTATCACTATCAAAGCGTATACAGCGATATGGCCAAGAATGCCATGACGCTTTTTTTGTCGGAAATGGTGGGCAACAGTATTCAGGAGGAAGAACGCAACCAGGACCTGTTCAATTTTTTGGAAGCTGCCCTGCAGTGGATGGATACCCATGACGATATTGCCAACTTCCATATTTTATTTTTATTGGAACTTACCAAATATTTGGGGTTTTATCCCGATACCACTGCTATGGGTTCGGCCTGTTTTGATCTGACGGAAGGGGCTTTTATCGATGCCCCCACGCTGAACCCCCTTTTGGCAGGGGATGATTTAAAGCATTTCAAAACCTTTTTGGGCATAAATTTTGATGCAATTGGTAGTGTCGGCATGTCAAAGACGAGCCGTCATGCACTATTGAAAGCCATGATCCTGTATTTCGAATTACATTTACAGGGATTTCGAAAACCCAAATCCCTCACGATTTTAAATGAAGTTTTTAGTTGATATGCAGCGGATCCTAGGGGCCTTCTTTTTTCTTTTCATGCTGGGCATCAACGCTCAGGAAATCGCCGTTTTGGATGCAGATGACCAAGCGGGCATTCCTAATGTGGCCCTTTTCAACGAAGACCGATCGAAGACCGTGATTTCCGATTTTAATGGCCGATGTGACCTTACGGTCTTTGATCGAAACGAAAAGATCTACTTCCGGCATCTTAACTATCAGCTTCGAAAAAGCAACAAGGCCCAAATCATGAGACAGGGAGGCAAGGTGTATCTGGGGCTCCGACCGCAACAGCTCGAGGAAGTGGTACTATCGGTGTCGAAATGGGAACAACAGAAAAAAGACATTCCCCAAAAGATTGCCACGATCAATGCCCTTCAGATCGCTTTTTCCAACCCTCAAACTTCTGCAGATCTCCTCCAGAACAGCGGAAAGGTTTTTGTGCAGAAAAGTCAAATGGGTGGTGGAAGCCCCATGATAAGGGGCTTTTCTACCAACAGATTGCTCTTGTCGGTCGATGGGGTGCGCATGAACAATGCTATTTTCAGGGGCGGCAACCTACAAAACGTCATCTCGATCGATCCCTTTACCGTACGATCGACAGAAATCATTTTTGGTCCGGGAACGGTCATCTATGGCAGCGATGCCATGGGCGGGGTCATGAATTTCTACACCAAAGATGCTTTTTTTTCAACTGGAGACAGTACCCAGGTCAGCGGGAACGCGGCGTATCGTTTTGGGTCGGCCAATAGGGAAAACACCGGGCATGTAGACCTGAATTTTGGCCGCCGACAATGGGCCTTCTTAACACATGTCTCCTATAACAATTTTGGAGACCTCACCATGGGAAAACATGGCCCGGATTCATATTTGAGAAACAACTATGTGAGCTCGATCAATGGGGAAGACCGAATCGTTGCAAATCCAGACCCCCTAAAACAAGTGCCCACCGCCTATGACCAGATCAACCTGATGCAGAAAATAGCTTTCAGGCCCAACAAGAATTGGTTTTTCAAGCTCAACACCCATTATTCGGAAACTTCCGATTATTCTCGTTACGATCGACTGATACGCCCTCGGGGCGCTGGCCTTCGATCGGCAGAGTGGCAATATGGACCGCAAAAATGGTTCATGGGCAATTTTCAAATCGATAAAAAGGGCAAGGGGCTTTTTTATGATGGCCTAAAGATCACCTCCGCCTATCAGCATTTTGAGGAGAGCAGAATCGACAGAAACTTTGGAGAACCCATTCGTTTCAAGACCATGGAAAAGGTAGATGCGATTTCGGGCAATGTCGATTTTGAGAACAAGAGAATGGGCAACCTGCGGCTATATTATGGCACCGAATACGTGTTCAATAGGGTTCACTCCATGGGAAGCCAAGAAAATATAGATAGCAACACCTTTGCGGCAGCTGCCTCGCGATATCCGGATGGCTCGATCTGGCAAACCCTTGCCGGTTATGTCAGCGGAGAGTATCAGGCTATGCCCAACTTAAGCCTTCTATCGGGTCTTCGGTACAGCCATGTTTGGATCGATGCCGATTTCGACAAGACTTTTTATCCCTTTCCCTTTGATAATGCCAACTTGAACAATGGTGCCCTGACGGGCAGTTTGGGCTTAAGTTGGTTCCCCAAGGCCGATCTGCAGGTAACGCTTAACGGGTCTACTGGCTTTCGGGCCCCCAATATCGATGATGTTGGTAAAATATTTGACTCGGAACCTGGAGCGGTTGTGGTCCCCAACCCCGATTTAGAACCCGAATATGCCTACAATGTTGAATTGGGGCTGCAAAAGAATTTCCAGGACAAATTGGTCTTTAAAGGGGCTGCCTTTTATACCTATTTGGTCGATGCCCTGGTACGCAGGGATTATCAATTCAACGGGGCCGCAGAAATTGAGTACAATGGGGAATTGAGTAGGGTACAGGCGATTCAGAATGCGGCCAAGGCCTATGTGTACGGTTTTGAATTAGGGATGGATGCCTTTCTGACGGATCGCCTGTCACTTTCTGGCAACCTTACCCTGACCCAAGGCATAGAGGAGGAAGACGATGGCACCGATTCTCCTGGACGGCATGTGGCGCCAACCTTCGGAGATTTTCATGTGCAATGGAACAACCAAAAGCTCAAGACCGATATGTTCTTGAACTTCAATGGGAAAGTCGACTTCGAAGATCTGGCCCCCTCAGAGCGCAGCAAGGACTATATATATGCGGTCGATGCGAACGGCAATCCCTATTCGCCCTCTTGGTATACGCTTAATTTTCGTTCACAGTACCAAATTTCAACCGCCCTTAAGGTGAACGCCATGCTCGAAAACATCACCGATCAAAGGTACCGTTCCTATTCCTCCGGTATTGTGGCACCAGGCATCAATCTGGTGCTGGGAATGACGGTTCGTTTTTGATCGAGAAGCCACCGGAGACTTGGATTTGGGTTTGTCTTTGGGTTTGTCTTTGGACCATTTTCCTATACGAAATGCCACCCATTCAATTTTTCGATCGATTTCAAGCGGCACTTGTCCTTTGAATTCGGTCAAAATCACTAATTTTGCAGCCTTTATTTATGGTACCTAGAGCAGTTCGTATGAAGTTCGCCGAATACAAAGGGTTGGATCTTCCAAAGGTCGCAGTGGAAATACTGGATTATTGGAACAACCATCAGATTTTCGAAAAAAGCATTTCTACCAGGGAAGGCCAGCCTCACTATGTGTTTTATGAAGGCCCCCCCAGTGCGAACGGTATGCCCGGCATCCACCATGTTATGGCCAGGACCATCAAGGACATCTTCCCTCGATATAAGACCATGAAAGGGTTTCAGGTGAAGCGAAAGGCTGGTTGGGATACCCACGGTTTGCCCATTGAGCTCGGCGTTGAAAAGGAGCTGGGAATCACCAAAGAAGACATCGGCAAGAAAATATCGGTGGAAGATTACAATGCTGCTTGTAAGGAAGCTGTGATGCGGTATACCGATGTTTGGAACAGGATGACAATGCAGATCGGCTACTGGGTTGATATGGACGACCCCTATATCACCTATAAATCGAAGTACATGGAGTCGGTCTGGTGGCTCTTGAAGCAGATCTACGACAAAGGCCTCATTTATAAGGGCTATACCATTCAGCCCTATTCGCCCAAGGCGGGTACGGGATTGAGCTCCCATGAACTCAACCAGCCGGGCACCTATCAAGAGGTGACCGATACCACGGTCGTGGCCCAGTTCAAGGCCAAAAAGGAAACACTCCCCAATTTTTTACAGCCATTTGAAAGTGACCTTTTTTTGTTGGCATGGACCACCACGCCCTGGACGCTTCCCTCGAACACCGCTTTGACGGTAGGAACCAAGATCGACTATGTCGTGGTGAGAACCTTCAACCAATATACTTTTGAACCCTGCCATGTGATTTTAGCAAAAAACCTGATCGGCGCCCAATTTGGCGGTCGGTTCTTTGCCACCGAGCTGGATACCGATTTTTTAAACTATAATGCCGACGATAAAAAAATACCCTATCGTGTGGTGGCCAGTTGCAAGGGCAAAGACCTGATCGGCATTCGCTACGAACAATTACTGAAATACGCCCTGCCTTACCAGCACCCCGAAAATGCGTTTCGGGTTATCCAGGGCGATTTTGTGACCACCGAAGATGGAACCGGAATCGTACATACCGCGCCTACCTTTGGGGCAGATGATGCGCATGTGGCCAAAATGGCCGAGCCCGAAGTACCCCCGTTATTGGTGTTGGACGAGAACGCCAATCCCGTGCCCCTGGTCGACCTTCAGGGGAGGTTTCGCCCGGAGATGAAGGAGTTCGGGGGCAAATACGTCAAAAACGAATACTATGAGGAAGGCACAGCCCCGGAGAAATCTGTAGACGTGGAAATCGCCATTAAGCTCAAAGGGGAAAATAAGGCCTTCAAGGTAGAAAAATACCTGCACACCTATCCGAACTGCTGGCGAACGGACAAGCCGATTTTATATTATCCAATGGATTCCTGGTTCATCAAGATCACCGATGTCAAGGATCGGATGTTCGAACTGAACCAACAGATCAACTGGAAGCCAAAATCGACCGGAGAAGGTCGCTTCGGTAATTGGCTGGCGAACGCCAACGACTGGAACCTGTCGCGATCTAGGTATTGGGGCATTCCACTACCTATATGGCGCACCGAGGACGGCCAAGAGGAAATAATCATCGGATCGGTGGCCGAACTGAAAGCGGAAATCGCCAAATCTGTCGATACCGGAATGATGCCCCATGATATTTATGGAGATTTTGTGGTTGGTGACCTGTCGGAAACGAATTACGACAAAATAGACCTCCATAAGAATATTGTGGATCAGATCGTCCTGGTTTCCGCAACCGGCAAAGCCATGAAGCGGGAAAGTGATCTGATCGATGTATGGTTCGATAGTGGGGCTATGCCCTACGCCCAGTGGCACTATCCGTTTGAAAACAAGGATTATATTGATCAAAACATCACCTTCCCAGCCGATTTTATTGCTGAAGGGGTCGACCAAACCCGCGGCTGGTTCTATACATTGCATGCCATAGCCGCCATGGTCTTCGATTCTATAGCCTACAAGAACGTGGTATCGAACGGTTTGGTTCTTGACAAGGAGGGTAAAAAAATGTCGAAGCGTTTGGGCAATGCGGCCGACCCGTTCGTAACGATGGACGAACACGGGGCCGATGCCACCCGATGGTACATGATCAGTAATGCCAATCCCTGGGACAACCTTAAGTTCGACATAGACGGTATCGTGGAAGTGAAGCGTAAATTCTTTGGCACGCTATACAACACCTATTCCTTTTTTGCCCTATATGCGAACATAGACGATTTCGCTTATTCTGAAGGCGAAATCCCTTTACAAGAACGCCCTGAAATCGACCGCTGGATCCTGTCGGAACTGCACACGCTCATCAAAACGGTAGACGAAGCCTATGCCGACTATGAGCCCACTAAGGCTACGCGGGCCATTTCAGATTATGTGCAGGAAAACTTGAGCAATTGGTACGTTCGTTTGTGCAGGCGGCGATTCTGGAAAGGCGATTACCAACAAGATAAGATATCGGCCTACCAAACCTTGTATACCTGTCTTTTGACGGTGGCCAAATTGTCGGCCCCTGTGGCCCCATTTTTTATGGATCGGCTTTATAAAGATTTAACTGCCGCCACCCATACCGAAATCTTTGATAGTGTACATTTGTCCAATTTTCCAAAATACGATGCTTCGATAGTAGATGCCGCCCTGGAAAGCAAAATGCAAAAAGCGCAGCAAATATCCTCTCTGGTATTGTCGATACGGCAGAAGGAAAAAATCAAGGTAAGGCAGCCGTTGCAGAAGGTCATGATTCCGGTTTTGAACAAGCAACAGCGACAGGAGATCGAAGCCGTGGCCGATTTGATCAAATCAGAGGTCAACGTGAAGGAAATTGTATTGTTAGACGATGCCTCGGGCATCTTGGTAAAGCAGATCAAGCCCAATTTCAAAGTGCTTGGACCTGCTTATGGCAAGCAAATGAAGCAAATTGCCCAGGCCGTGGCACAGTTTAGCCAAGAGGATATCCAAGAAATAGAGCAAATTGGCGAAATATCCATTGTAATTGAAAATAAAACCATTAATTTACAGTTGAAGGAGGTAGAGATTTCTTCCCAGGACATTGAAGGTTGGCTGGTGGCCAGTTCAGGATCGCTTACGGTGGCCTTGGACGTGACCATGACCGATGATTTGAAAAAGGAAGGAATCGCCAGGGAATTGGTGAACCGTATTCAGAATATGCGAAAAGATTCGGGCTTTGAGGTGACCGATAAGATCGACGTTAAAATCCAAAAGGATGGATTGGTCGAAAAGGCCGTTGAGAGCAATTTAAAGTACATCAAGACCGAAACCTTGACCGCCGAGCTCAATTTGGAGGAGCAAATAGAAGAAGGTATGGCGGTGGCCTTCGACGAAGTGAACACAAAATTATTCATCCAAAAACATTAAGATTATGGATCAGGATTTAAAAATTAGATACTCAGACAAGGATTTGGCTGAATTTAGGAAGCTTATCGAAAATAAGATCGTTACGGCAAAGGTGCATTTGGATCTTCTTAAAAGTGCATATATGAACGATGGCAATAATGGTACAGATGATACCTCCCCAACGTTTAAGGCATTTGAGGAAGGCTCGGAGACCATGAGCAAGGAAGCGAACACACAATTGGCCATCCGTCAGGAAAAATTCATCCGCGATTTAAAAAACGCGCTGTTGCGCATTGAAAATAAAACCTATGGCATTTGCCGGGTCACCGGTAAATTGATCAACAAGGAGCGTTTGAAGCTAGTGCCGCATGCCACTCTGAGCATCGAGGCCAAAAATATGCAGAAATAACAGCGGTTGTATCCTTTTAGATTCAGCGATATCAAGTACCCCCAACGCGGGGGTTATTTGTATTTGCTCCTACTTGGGAGGTTTAAGGCAATTCTTGAATTAGAAATGCCCCAATGGCGATGTTATTTACCGCTCTTGTTGATTTTTTCCTACAGTGTCCAAGGCCAAAAAGCAATCAAAAAATCGATTGTACACCCTGGAATTTCGTTTATTTCCATCGATGCCAATAACTGTTATTCGGTTTCCCTGGAAACGCAGAAAGGGGAAGAAGTGTTGGTGACGGCCCAAATCGATGGGGAATATAACCCTGACATTCTGATCAACATCAAGGAAGAAGGCACCGCTATATTGATAAGTGCCGGTTTCCAACCCAATTTTGTGGTTCCCAATGACAAACTTAGTGCCCATAAGGTGATATCCATTGCCCTACAACTAACATTGCCCGAATTTAAGAGCGTATCCTTGTTTGGCACAAATACCAATGTAACGGTTTTCGGATCCTATAAAGATTTACGGATCAGTCTCAATGACGGGCAGTGTAGATTGAACCAGGTTTCGGAATACGCGGAAGTGACCACCCAAAGTGGAGACATAGGGGTTTGGGACAGGACCGCCGACATCGAGGCTATTAGCAAATTCGGAAAGGTTTATGAAAATGGTATTCCCTTTGGTCCCCATCAATATATTCTAAAGACCACAACGGGGAACATCACCCTGAACAAAACCGAATAATATGTCTATTTTTAACGCATCATTTTTCCAACTATGAACTTAAGAAAATCCCTGCTCCTGATATTTTTGATTTTGGCCATCGATCAAATCAGTAAAATATATATCAAAACTCATTTTTTTCTAGGTGAATCGGTAGCGGTTTTCAATTGGTTCAAGATTTTGTTCATCGAAAATGAAGGAGCCGCATGGGGGGCCAAGTTAAGTGACGTACTGCCCATTTCCGACAATACCGGCAAGCTCATCCTTACCATTTTCAGACTGTTTGCCATATTGGGAATCGGCTATTGGTTGTATGACCTGACCAAAAAAAAGTCGAGCACCACCTATCTTTTGGCCGTATCATTGATCTTTGCGGGTGCCTTGGGAAACATTATCGATTCGGTACTCTATGGTGTTTTGTTCGATCATAGCAACAACCAGGTCGCCACGCTCTTCTCGACCGAGCCCTATGGGAGCCTTTTTTATGGTAAGGTAGTGGATATGCTGTATTTCCCTATGATAGATGTGACCTGGCCCAACTGGATTCCCTACTTTGGAGGGAATAATTTTCGTTTTTTTGAACCAGTTTTCAATGTGGCCGATACCGCGATCAGCACTGGGGTCGGGATTTTGATCGTCTTCAACAAAAAAGCCTTTGGCCATAAGGAAGCAGCAACAAAAATTGAGAAACAGCCAGATCAGGCCGATTTGAACGCATAGGTTTTTTCCGGGGTGATACAATAATCTAAACGCATGTCATGGAGCTCACAATCCGTGATTTTGGGTACAGCATCAAAAAACGATAGTCCTACTTTTAGGGTATCTTTCCGGCATTCTTTCAAGAAGCGATCGTAAAATCCCTTTCCATATCCCACACGATTGCCTATTGTATCAAAGGCCAAGAGGGGCACGAAGACTACATCCAATTGTCGGGGATCTATCGCTATGCCCCCTTCAGGTTCGGGAACGCCCCATGAATTTAATTGAAGTTTGGTGGAATCGGTCAGCAGAAAATGCCGCAAAATATTTTTTCCGGACACTTTGGACAGCACAATATTTTTGTCCTTGCCCTGTAAAATCGATAAAATGAAACTGGTGTCTACTTCTTTTTTTTCGGAAATGGATAGAAAGAGGTGGTAAAATTCACCATCCCATATCGGAAGTTTGAGCGATCGATTGGCAATGGACAAACTTGCGTTGAGGATATCTTCCGGTGCAATACCTTCCCGGAGCGATAAATAATTCAATCGCAAATCTTTTTTAAACATTATTTTAAATGACAATCTTAGGAGTTGGGGCTCTTAAGATAGAATAAGTAGGGTCATTATCTAATCGGTGTACTATTCTTTTGCGCTTACAAGATAATATATCCTGAAAAAAAGCATCAGAAGAAGATAGGAGCCGAGGGTGATGATGTAATTGTCCATGTTAATCTTGATTTTAGATTTTTAAATATAAATAAAAAAATGAATTAAAAATCCACTAAGTGTAACTTTTCATCGATGAAATGCACAAATGTATTTTCAATAAGAATCCAAATGCTGGGATTATAGAATGATGGCCGAAAAATTCATGTTGTAAAGGACTGAAAAACAAGAAAATAAATTTCTTTCAATCGAATGATGATGATTTTTTATATCGAAACAATTTATTTCTACACGACTAACTTTAGCAACAATTTAACAATATAAGTCCAAATATGATCGATTAATGGCGCTTTTTTTAGACAAAATGATATCCCACCTTCATGATTGCTTTATTGGGAATTCGATTGGTCCTTAATCCGCCGTGAAATTATTCTGATCCATTCCGTGTTGCCGCCCCCCCTTTCACAATACCGGGTTAAAAATTAAAAAATGCTGTGTGCTTTTCCAAAAACACAGTAATTTAACTCGATATTCCACATTACATACACGATTCAACAACAATGCCCCAGGTATCCATTGAAATTCAATTAAGCACCTTGCCCAATAATCCGGGGGTATACCAATTTTACGATGCCGACGAGAAGATCCTTTATGTGGGCAAGGCGAAGAACCTCAAAAAAAGGGTAGCTTCCTATTTTGGCAAAAACCATGAGTACGGGAAGACCCGGGTCATGGTCAAAAAGATCAGGCACATCAAACATATTGTGGTGCCAACCGAGTCTGATGCACTTTTGTTGGAAAACAATTTGATCAAGGAATATCGGCCAAGGTATAACGTATTGCTAAAGGATGACAAGACGTATCCATGGATATGCATCAAGAAAGAGCGGTTCCCCAGAATATTCCCGACCAGAAAGTTGATCAAGGACGGCTCGGAATACTATGGTCCCTATACAAGTATGAAGACGGTTCGCACATTACTCGACCTTGTAAAAGGCGTATATCCCTTAAGAACCTGCAACTATGATCTGTCACAAGAAAAAATTGCGGCCGGTAAATACAAGGCTTGCCTGGAATTTCATCTGGGAAATTGCAAAGCACCCTGCGAAGGGCTCCAAAATGCTGAAGAGTACCATAGACAAATAGAGGATATAAGGGAAATCATCAAGGGTAATTTTAAAACGTCCTTGCAATATTTCAAACATCAGATGAAGGCCCTTGCGGTGGATATGCAGTTCGAGGAGGCACAACGAATCAAAGATAAAATTATGGTGCTTGAGAACTATCAGGTAAAATCGACCATCGTGAACCCGAAAATCAACAATGTCGACGTTTTTACCATTATTTCCGATGAGGCCTATGCCTATGTCAATTTTTTGCAGTTGTCGCACGGTTCGATCTATCGTTCCAATACCATGGAAATCAAGAAAAAATTGGACGAGTCCGATGAAGAATTGCTGCAACTGGCCATTGTGGAGATCCGGCAACGGTTCGAATCACAATCCAAGGAGCTATACCTGCCTTTCCCCTTAGAGGTTGGACCCGATTTAAAGGTCACCGTTCCTCAGTTGGGCGATAAAAAGAAAATTATGGAGTTCAGCGAGCGCAATGCGAAATTCTTCAGGCAGGAGAAATTCAAGCAGATCAAGATCATTGATCCCGATAGGCACGCCAATCGAATCATGGCCCAAATGAAATCAGATTTAAGGTTGCCTGCATTGCCGAGGCATATCGAATGCTTCGATAACAGCAACATACAGGGCAGTCATCCCGTAGCGGCCTGCGTGGTCTTCAAGGATGGCAAGCCCTCCAAAAAAGACTATCGCCACTTCAATATCAAAACCGTGGAAGGGCCCGATGACTTTGCATCTATGGAGGAAGTTGTGTCCCGCAGGTATAAAAGATTATTGGAAGAAGGGGAGCCACTGCCACAGTTGATCATCATCGATGGGGGTAAGGGGCAACTATCGTCGGCGGTGAAAAGTCTCGATTTTTTAGGACTCCGTGGAATAATAGCGGTCATTGGCATTGCAAAGCGGTTGGAAGAGATCTTTTTTCCGGAAGATCCAATTCCCCTTTATTTGGACAAGAAATCGGAGAGTCTCAAATTGATCCAACAACTTCGGAACGAGGCCCATCGATTCGGGATAAGCCACCATCGCAACAAACGCAGTAAAGCGGCCATTAATTCTGAGTTGGAAGGCATTTCGGGCATTGGCGGTAAAACCGCACAGGAGCTGCTCAAAAACTATAAATCGGTAAAGCGTATAAAAGAGGCTTCAATGGAAAGTCTGGCGAAAACGGTAGGGATGGCCAAGGCAAAAAAAATTTATGAAACATTCCATTAATAATTACGACCAATAAGCCAGATGAAAAAAACACTGCTTTACTTTATGATGCTCGTATGGGGTACTTCCGCGATGGCACAGAAAGTTTCTGATGGCGAGCGGCCCAAGGTGGGCGTGGTATTGAGCGGGGGCGGCGCCAAAGGAATGGCCCATATCGGGGCTTTAAAAGTCATTGAGGAAGCCGGAATCAAAATAGACTTTATCGGGGGCACCAGTATGGGTGCTTTTGTCGGGGCCCTATATGCGTCCGGCTATTCGGCCAATCAGTTAGATTCGATCTTTCGAAGTACCAACTTTGATCAATTGATACGTGACAACTTGCCGCGGAGCGCCAAGACTTTCTATGAAAAGGACGACTCTGACCGCTACAGTCTTACCCTGCCTTTCAAGAATTTTAAGGTATCCGTGCCTCCGGCCTATTCAGGCGGGCAGAACATTTATAATGAGCTCGTAAGGGTGCTCTACCATGTAAAGGACATCGATGACTTCAACAATTTGCCCATTCCTTTTTTGTGTATTGCCACCAATGTCGAAACCGGGGAACAGGTATTGTTGGATAAAGGATATCTTCCGGAAGCGGTAATGGCAAGTGGCACCCTGCCCTCGCTCTTCGAACCCACGAAACTGGATGGCAAAATCCTTATTGATGGCGGGGTGGTGAACAACTATCCACTTGAAGAGATTAAAAAACTTGGAGCCGATATTGTAATTGGGGTGGATGTGCAGCACGGACTTTCAGACCGGGAAGGGCTATTATCGGCCACTGAGATATTGTTGCAGATCAACAATTTCCGTACCGCCGGGGCCATGGTCGAAAAGTCGAAGCGAACCGATATCTACATCAAACCCAGTTTGGATCAATATAGCGTAATCGATTTTAACAAATATGATGAAATCATACGCTTAGGGGAGGTCGCCGCCAGGAATAAATGGGAGGAATTAAAGCAACTTGCGGCCAGCGGTGATACAAAAAGGGTCGCCATTAAGCAAGTGGTGCCCAAAGACAGTTTAATGATCAACCGTTTGATTATCGATGGCGACCTGGAAAACTATACCCGCGGATATATCAAAGGAAAACTTCGATTTAATCTCGAGGAGAAAACCACCTTTAAAAAACTTGACCAAGGCATCAGTAACCTATCGGCGACGGGCAATTTCAAAACCATTCACCATAAACTGACCAGTAATGGCGAAGGGGAAGACGTGACACTTGTTTTGGAGGAAAACCCCAACAAAACCTTTTTACGGCTTGGCCTCCACTATGATGACCTCTATAAAAGCGCCGCTATCGCAAACCTTACCAAGAAACGATTTCTTGTGAAAGACGATGTCGCCTCTTTCGATTTTATCTTAGGGGATAAAATCAGGTATAACCTTCAATATTATGTAGACAAGGGTACCTATTGGAGCTACGGCCTGAATTCTAGGTACAACACCTTTGAAAATTCGATCGATTTCGATGTGATCCGCGATAATTTTGATGTCCCGGAAGGAATAAACATCAATAACCTCAATATCGATGTGAACGATTTTACCAATCAAATATACCTGCAAACGGTATGGAAGGAAGAATTTGCCTTTACCATCGGGGCCGAGCACAAATGGCTGCGTATTAGTACCCAAACCCTGGGGGAGTTTTTGGATGAAAATGGCCTTCCGTTACTAAGGGCCGATGAGGGGCGTACCCTCTTTGAAAAAAGCAATTATTACAGCACTTTCGGACAATTGGTCCTGGACACCTACGATGACAGGTATTTTCCCACAAGGGGCCTCTATTTTAACGGAGATTTCCACCTTTATCTTTTATCCTCCGATTTCAATGACAACTTCAAGGAATTCTCGGTCGCTAAAGCGCGTATGGGTGGCGCCATACCGGTGTTCAAAAACTTATCGTTGAATTTGGAAACTGAAGGGGGCTTTAAATTGGGCACCTCCAATGTGACGTCATTCGACTTTGTTTTGGGCGGCTATGGTACCGACCTGATCAATAACTTTGTTCCTTTCTTGGGCTATGATTTTTTAAGTTTGCCGGGCAACAGCTATGTCAAGGCGTTTGGGCGGTTAGACTTCGAATTTGCCAGAAATAACCATTTGCTGTTTTCGGCCAATTTTGCCAATGTTGAGGATGATATTTTTAGAACGGGCGAATGGTTTACCGAGCCCAACTACTCTGGATATGGACTTGGGTATGGTTGGGAATCTTTTTTAGGGCCGGTTCAGGTGATGTATACTTGGAGTCCTGAAGGGAAGAACGATCAACTTTTCTTCAGTATTGGGTATTGGTTTTGAGTACCTTGTCGCCATTTTATCCTCTATTTTTACGATCTTTGTTAGGAAATGCTAGCCTCAAGAATTGATATTACGCCCCATCTAAGGGCCATGTGGTAAGGTATGCCAAGGTGCTGTTGGTATTTGCCATATGTTTTCGCATGCAGGTATTGCCAAGATAAAATACAATTTATTCAACTTCATTTAAAAAATCGATCATGTCAACCTTAGATAAAACTTCATTACATCTGCCCATTGAAAACCCTGAAGCGGAAGATTTTCTGCCTTTGCTCGGCACCGATCATGTAGAACTTTATGTGGGCAATGCGAAACAGGCCGCCCATTACTATATGGCAGCCTGGGGGTTTCAACCGCTGGCCTATGCCGGTTTGGAGACCGGGTTAAAAGACAAGGTATCTTACGTCTTGCAGCAGGGCAAAATACGTTTGGTACTCACTTCGCCTTTAAAATCAGGGGGAGAAATCAATAAACATATCGACGCCCATGGAGATGGCGTAAAAGCGATAGCCCTATGGGTCGATGATGCGGTTAAAAGCTACGAAGAGACCACAAAACGGGGCGCTGAAAGTTATTTTTCGCCAAAGACCTTGCGGGATGAGCAGGGCGAAGTGGTACTTTCAGGTATTCATACCTATGGTGAAACCGTCCATATTTTTGTGCAACGGGATAAATACAAAGGCGTTTTTATGCCGGGGTACAGAAAATGGGATCCCTTTTACAGGCCCAAAGACATTGGCCTGAAGTACGTAGACCATATGGTTGGCAATGTAGGATGGAACGAGATGAACAAATGGTGCGAGTTCTATGCAAAAGTGATGGGTTTTGCCCAGTTGGTCTCTTTTGACGATAAAGACATTTCCACTGAATATACCGCTTTGATGAGCAAGGTAATGAGCAACGGGAACGGCCGTATTAAGTTTCCCATCAACGAACCCGCGGAAGGCCGAAAAAAATCCCAGATCGAGGAGTACATCGATTTCTATAACGGAGCAGGGGTGCAACATATGGCTTTGGCCACGGACAACATCATCGAGACCGTAACCGCCCTGAAACATAGGGGGGTCGAATTCTTGACCGTACCGGCCGTATATTATGAAGAAGTGCTCGATAGGGTTGGTGAAATCGACGAAGACTTGGCCCCTTTGAGGGAACTGGGCATTCTGATCGATAGGGACGATGAAGGCTATCTCTTACAAATATTCACCAAACCGATTCTGGACCGCCCCACGATGTTCATAGAAATCATTCAGCGCAAAGGGGCCAAGTCTTTTGGAAAGGGAAATTTCAAAGCCCTTTTTGAATCAATTGAACGGGAGCAAGCGTCCCGGGGCACGCTTTGATCGTGAAATGCGTTTTTCAGGCATCGGTTGGGAACCATGGGCCTCCGATTGAACACTAAAATGGCCCCCCAATGATAATTCTGTGTTAATTCAAAAGTTAAAGTAAGTTAAAAGGGTTTACAACCTAACAATCATGTATTAAATTTGTACTCGTAAGGGGTGGTTCCCTTACAACTTTAAGTATTGGTTTTTCATAATTTAAAGTTTGGTTGGTTATTTAGGAAAAGCTCTGATGTCACATCAGGGCTTTTTTTATGGTCCCAATTTGAGGGGCACAATAGTTTGGAATAAAATTTGTTTTATAACTGTTAAGTTAAACTTGGAGTATTGACTCTTTTACTAATTTTGACTTGAATTTTTAGTTATGGGAAAATGGTTTGCATTGCTGTTCATCATCGGGAGCCAGTTGTTAGTTGCCCAAAATGGCGTATCAGCAAAAGAATCGGCATTTAAACCAGGGGAATGGTTGAAGTTCAGGATGCATTATGGTCTTTTGAATGCCAGTTATGCCACTTTGCACGTGAAAACCGATGTAATAGGTAAGGTTCCCGTGTACCATGTGGTGGGAAAGGGCAGAACGACCGGTTTTGCGAGTATCTTTTTTAATGTTGACGACACCTATGAAAGCTATTTCGATCAAAAGAATGGGAAACCTTATCGGTTTATAAGAAAGATTGATGAGGGGGGCTATACCAAAGATGTCGAAATAAATTTTGACCATATCAATGATAAGGCGGTACTTAATGACAAGAAGAACAAGAAAAAGCATAATTTTGAACTGAAAGACAGTATCCAGGATCTTATTTCTGCTTTCTATTATCTACGAAACCACTATGATACTTCTAAATTGGTGGAAGGGGAGTCGATAAAGCTTAAAATGCTCTATGACGATGACGGTGTATTCGACTTCAAACTCAAATATTTGGGAAAGGAAGTTTTAAGGACTAAATTTGGTAAAGTGGAATGCCATAAGTTCAGGCCCTATGTACAGTCGGGCAGGGTTTTTAAGGAACAAGAAAGCCTTTCTTTGTGGGTTTCCGCCGATGAGAACAGGATTCCGATTCGCATCAAGGCCGATTTGGCGGTAGGGGCCATAAAAGCAGACCTTGACGGTTACAATGGACTTAAGCATCAGTTTAAAATAATCATGGATTAGCGTATAGATGGACAACAAAGGGCATATCGAATCCCAAATCTCAAAACTAGAGGAAAAATACAAGGATTCCGGCCAGGACCTAAGCGCTTATCTCGACGGTCTGCTTTACCAACGCTACCTTACCTATTGGGATTACATCCATTTAGACACGCTTTTGAGCCTACAAGTTCCCCGCACCTATTTCCCGGACGAGGAAATCTTCATCATGTACCACCAAATTACCGAGCTCTATTTTAAGCTGATATTGCACGAGCAAAAGCAGATCGTTGACGATAAATCACAAAACATCGATTTTTTCCTTGAAAAGGCCAGAAGGATCAACAGCTATTACGAAGCCTTGATCTCCTCCTTTAGCATTATGATCAAGGGAATGGAACGGGAACAATTTCTGAAATACAGAATGGCCCTATTGCCCGCTAGTGGATTTCAATCGGCACAGTACAGGATGATCGAAATTTATGCCACCCCACTTCAAAATCTGGTCCATCATAGTGATAGGAGCCATTTTTCCCATGTGAATACGATCGAGGAGCTTTACGAAAACATCTATTGGAAAAAAGGGGCCACCGATTTGGCAACGGGCGAAAAGACCTTAACGCTCAAACAATTCGAATATCGTTATACCCCCCGTTTGATACGTATTGCCAAACAGCTCAAAGGGAATACTATTTATGAAAAATACCTGCAATTGCCTAAGGACAAACAGGATAATAAAGCCTTGATCGCGGCGTTAAAGAGATTAGACCTGAACGCGAACGTGAACTGGCCATTGATGCACATGGGTTCCGCACATCGCTATTTGGGGAAGGGGCAGGAGGAAATAAATGCAACGGGAGGCACAAATTGGAAAGAATACCTGCCGCCAAGTTTTCAAAAAGTGATTTTTTTTCCTAAACTTTACACCAAACAAGCGTTAAATAATTGGGGAAAACAATGGGTAGACCATATCTTTAACCCGGAAAAAAGAATAAAATAACAATGAATAAATACTGGGGCATAATAGTATTTGTGGCAATTTTCTTGGCCTGTAAAGAAGAGCGACCTCTAGAAACCGATTCCGAAGCCGATAAGACCATAGCTATGGTTGAAAAGCCTGAGCTCATTCAATTCGGGTTTAACCTGAATGACTTCAAGGTTAAAATGGATACCGTGAAACGGGGAGACAGTTTCGGACAACTTATGCTGGAGAACAAGGTCGAATACCCTAAGATTGCCAAAATTTCACAAGACTACAAAGATACCTTTGATGTCCGGAGAATAAGGGTTGGAAAACCCTATATGATCTTACAATCAAAAGATACATCCGAAACCGCCCAAGTCTTCATTTATGAGAACGATGCCATCAATTATACTGTGGTCGACTTTCGCGACAGTGCAGTGGCCTATAGAAACCAAAAAGCGGTAAAATTTGTGGAACGCGAGGCCTCTGGTGTAATAGAAACCTCATTGTCCGAAGCCATCCTCGATCAGGGCATCGACTACAATGTTACCAATAACCTCTCCGAAATATATGCCTGGACCATCGATTTCTTCAGGCTCCAAAAAGGCGACAAGTTTAAGGTGATCTACAAAGAAAAATATATCAACGATACCGTTTATGCCGGTGCCGAACCCATTGAAGCGGCCTATTTTGAGCATAACGGAAGGCCTATTTATGCCTTTGCCTATGAAAATGATACACTCAAAGGACTGATGGATTATTTTGACGAGGAGGCCAATAATTTAAGAAGAACCTTCTTAAGGGCCCCGGTACAGTTCAGCAAGGTGAGGATCTCCTCGAGATATAACCTAAAAAGAAGAATCCGATTTTATGGTAACAAGGTAAGGCCCCACAAAGGTACCGATTATGCAGCCCCATTGGGAACGCCCATCATTGCGACCGCCGACGGTACCGTAATCGAATCTACCCGAAAAGGCGGGAACGGCAAGTATGTGAAGATCAGGCATAATGGCACTTATGACACCCAATACCTCCACATGAAAAAGCAAAACGTGAGAAAGGGCCAATTCGTGCGACAGGGCGATGTTATCGGTTGGATCGGGATGACGGGCAATACCAGTGGCCCGCATGTGTGTTATCGCTTTTGGAGAAATGGAAGACAGGTAGACCCCCTTCGGGAACAGCTCCCCATGGCCGAACCTTTGGCAGAATCACTTAGGCCCGATTATTTTACGTTTATAGACCCCATGAAGGTACAATTGGATTGTATTGAACTGCCCGAAGCACCACTGAAGCAACACGAAGAATTACTAACCATGAACCAATAAGATGTCGCTCCAGAATATCGATCCTACCCATACCGAATCTTGGAAGAAACTTCAAAATCATTATCAAGATACCAAGGAGCTGTCGCTAAAGCAGCTTTTTGAATCGGATCCGAAAAGGGCCGAAAAATTAAGTTTGAACTGGAAGGATTTTTTTCTCGATTATTCCAAAAACAGAATTACCGGGGAAACCATGCCCTTGTTGATACATTTGGCCAATGAAGCGGGCTTAAGCGATGCCATCCAAAAATACTTCGGTGGGGATATCATCAATCAAACCGAAGGCAGGGCCGTATTGCACACTGCGCTTAGGGCTAAAAAAACGGACCATGTTTTGGTCGATGGCGAAAATGTGATACCCGAGGTCTATGAGGTTAGGGCCAAGATCAAGACTTTTACGGAAGCCGTTGTTTCCGGTAAAAAAAAGGGCTACAGCGGAAAAGCGTTCACCGATGTGGTAAACATCGGCATCGGCGGATCTGATTTGGGACCTGCCATGGTGGTGGAGGCCCTCAAGTATTATAAGAACCATTTGAAACTCCATTTTGTCAGTAATGTGGATGGGGATCATGTGCATGAAGTACTCAAGGAACTTAACCCGGAAACCACCTTGTTCGTGGTGGTCTCAAAAACATTTACGACACAGGAAACATTGACCAATGCCCTTACCATCAAAAAGTGGTTCTTAAAGCATGCTGGGCAGCAAGAGGTTTCCAAACACTTCGCGGCCGTTTCTACCAATACCGAGAAGATTGCCGAATTTGGGATTGCGCCGGATAATGTATTTCCGATGTGGGATTGGGTCGGAGGGCGTTTCTCGCTTTGGAGTGCGGTCGGACTTTCGATATCCCTGGCAGTGGGCTATGAGCATTTCGATGGCCTTTTGAGCGGGGCCAATGCGATGGACACGCATTTTAAAACGGCTGATTTTAATGAAAATATGCCCGTGCTCTTGGCGCTTCTGAGCATTTGGTACAATAATTTTTATGGGGCGGAAACCGAAGCCATCATTCCTTACACCCAATATCTCAACCGGTTTTCGGCCTATTTGCAGCAGGGTATCATGGAAAGTAACGGTAAGAGCGTTGACCGCAATGGCCATAGGGTCGGATATGAGACCGGCACCATCATTTGGGGCGAACCGGGAACCAATTCTCAGCATGCCTTCTTTCAGTTGATTCACCAAGGAACCAAGTTGATACCCGCCGATTTTATCGGGTTCAAAAAATCGCTGCATGGCGATACCGATCACCATAACAAGTTGATGGCGAATTATTTTGCCCAAACCGAAGCCTTGATGAACGGAAAGGGAGAGGAGGAGGTTCGTGATGAATTGAACGCAAAAAGCCTACCAGAAAAGGAACTCCAAAGGTTGCTTCCATTCAAGGTTTTCGAGGGCAACAAACCCACCAACAGTATTCTGATAAACCGGCTTACCCCAGAAAGTTTGGGTGCCTTGATAGCACTTTATGAACATAAGATATTTGTTCAAGGGATCATCTGGAATATTTATAGTTATGATCAATGGGGGGTTGAGCTTGGAAAACAACTGGCCAATACTACCTTAAAGGATATCGAGAATTCCGAAATTAGCGATCATGACGGTTCTACAATAGGTCTCCTGGAACGTTTCAAAAGCTAAAATAAAACCCTCGCCCCCTTTTTGAACAGGGAACAAAGGCCCTATGATTGAAGGGCCATCCAATCGGAATAGACCACCGGATTGTTTAAGGGTTTGACGGTCCAACACTGGTTTTGGAGGCTGGAAGGCACGGTAAATTCTAAAATTTATTATGCAGAAAAATCATTACATTTAAAAACTAAAATCATTGCTTATGTACGCAGCTTTACAAATGGTACACTCCTTTTTGGCCTATATTGTTTTGGCAGTCCTTTTTTTGGCCGTTGCCAATGCCATAGTTGGGCTAATGGGCAACAAAGTCTTCAATCTTCAAAAAGATTTTCGCTTAAGTCTTTTTGCCCTTATTCTGGCCCACACCCAATTGCTGGTTGGCGTTATTTTATTCCTGGTTTCCCAAAATGGATTAAAGGCAATCCAAACTTTGGGGATGAGCGGTTTAAATGCACCTTCCAGGCTTCTGGCAGTGGAACACCCCTTTATCAATATCGTCGCACTTATATTGATTACTATTGGTTGGTCGCGCCATAAAAAATTCATGGAGGGGAACAAAAAATTTAGAAGCATCGCTATTTTTTATGGACTGGGCCTTGTGCTCATTTTGAGCAGAATCCCTTGGAACCAATGGTTGGGGTAGCCCTATGAAATACGATCGCCCGAAAAAAGTAGAAATATTAAATTTAAATATCAGAACCTGATGAAAAGCTTGATTATCGTTGTATTAGCCCTTGTCGCAATGCCCATTTTGGCACAGGAAAAGTCATTATTTAACGGGGAAAATCTATCGGGATGGACCATTCACGGCACTGAAAAGTGGTATGTTGAAGACGGTCTATTGGTTTGTGAGAGTGGCCCTGACCAACAATATGGTTATTTGACCACGGATGATTTCTATAAAAATTTTGAACTGACACTCGATTTCAAACAGGAGGCCGATGGCAACAGTGGCGTCTTCATACGTTCAACGGTAGAAGGCACCAAAGTTAGTGGTTGGCAGGTCGAAGTGGCACCTCCCGGGCACGATACAGGGGGTGTTTATGAATCCTATGGAAGGGGTTGGCTCATCAAGCCCGATCCGGAAAAAGATAGCGCCCTTAAAGTTGGGGAATGGAATACGATGAAGATACGGGTCGATGGCGATACCATTACCTCATGGCTCAACGGTACTGAAATGATTACCCTGACCGATGAAAAAATCGGTGCGGGCGAGGGTTCGATAGCCCTTCAGATACATGATGGCGGCGGGATCAAGGTAAAATGGCGCAACATCATGATCAAAGATCTGTAGGAAACCAAAGCCCCTGTTTTCGTTTCAACTTAAAATGTCCAACTATTTTTCTTTGAGGAAATAGGCGTACACCGGAAAGTGATCGCTATATCCGCCGGTATAATTACCTCCAGCATACGTGCGAAAGGGATAGCCCCGGTATTGTCCTTTATGTGTGACCAAATAAGGGGCTTTGAATACCCCGGCCTTCCAAAATCGTAGTTTTCCCCTTTCTGTTTTGATTAAATTGCAGGTAAAGAAGATTTGGTCGAACAAGTTCCATTTATCACGATAGGCCAATGATCCAATGCCCTTGTGAAATAGTTTTTCCATTGGGTTAAATAGGTCTCCTGCAACCAAATCCTTAGGGTTGCCCTTTGTCTTCAAAACCATTTTTAAGCTATCATCGATAGGGTCGTCGTTCAGGTCCCCCATACCTATGATTTTGGCTCCCACTTCCAAACGCTGGATAGAATCTATGATTTGCCGGCTTAACCTGGCGGCCGCGATGCGGTTGGGCTTGCTCAACGATTCCCCCCCGCTTCTCGATGGCCAATGGTTGATGATGAGATGAACCGGTTCATCACCCAATAAACCACTGACGACCAACTGATCTCGGGTGTAATTTCGTTCTTCGTCCAAACCGATCAATAATAACCTCCTACTGGAAAACGCTGTGGGCAAAAAAGAGTCCTTCTTATAGATAAGCGCTACATCAATGCCCCGTTCATCCGGGGAATCGAAATGGATAATACCATAGTTCTTGTCCTTTAAATGCTCATGGCCAATCAAATCTTCAATGACCTGTTTGTTTTCGACTTCGCACAGTCCTATAAGATCGGGCGACGAACCGGTAACTTCCTTACCGATATTGGCAAGCACCATGGCGATATGCCCTACTTTATTTTGGTAACGTTCCCTGGTCCAGCGATCTTTGCCTTCCGGCGTCCTGTCATCGTCATAGGTCAGTGTATCATTTTCAATATCAAAAAGGTTTTCCACATTATAAAAAGCAACACTGCGAACAACATAACGTTGTTGTGACCGCGCCCAACTTAAAGACAGGCATAAGATGAAAATGACTATTGGGTTCCACATTAAATATAGAGCTTTTTGGTCCTTGGTTTTCGAATAGTGGAAAGTTATCACAGGATCCTGCATGTCTCCTGCAGCGTCTGAATTTATTTTTGGATGAATTCCGATTGAAAAAGCAGTTGGATATTAAAAACAGTGGTAAATCCGTTTTTGGGAGGCACTCATTTTAAAGAATCGCCTTCCACCAATCTCTTCAATAATGAAAAAGACCGGAGCGATGGAATTTTTATTAATGGTATATGCGATTCTTTTGATGGGTTTTTCCCTCAAAGCACAACAGTTGACCAAAGTTGTTGGGCGCGTTTTCGATCTTCAGTCGAAGCGAGTGATCGAAAACGGTATGGTCATGTTGGAAGGCACCTCGATTTCACAAATCCTTTCGGGCGGGGGGAAGTTTCAATTGTCCACCTCGATCCATGGGGCCTCGATATTGCTCATTTCCGTTCCTCAATTCAAAATCATGCGTCTTCCCATTCAACTGGAAGGTGGTACCATCGATCTTGGCACCCTGTATCTTGATCGGGATATTACCCTGGAGAAAACGGATAATTTGATAAGTCTAACGGATACTGAACTTTTTGATGATGAGGGATCCGCTGTATCTTCAGGTCTTCTGCAGGCTTCCCGAGACCTCTTTTTGAACAGGGCCGCTTTCGACTTCGGACAGGCCTTTTTTAGGGTTAGGGGATACGATGCCCAATATGGTAAGGTATCCATCAATGGGATACCGATGAACCGGCCCATCGATGGCAGGCCCCAATGGAACCATTGGGGCGGACTCAATGATGTGACCCGGAACCAACAATTCACGAATGGATTGGAAGCTTCAGATTTTACCTTTGGAGGGATTTTGGGCACGACAAATATCGATATCCGGCCTTCTGTCTTAAGGCCCGGTATTAGGATTTCCTCCTCTGCTTCCAATAGAACCTATTTGGGCAGAATGATGGCCACCTATAATTCCGGAATCAAAAAGAATGGTTTGGGGGTTCTGTTCTCCGCGTCAAGGCGCTGGGCCAAAGAAGGCCATATCAATGGTACCCTGTACGATGCCTTTTCGTTTATAGGGGCCATGGAATTTCAACCCGATAAAAGAAACAGTATTGAGTTCTTGGCAATATTAGCCTCTAACAGGCGTGGGCGTTCCGGGGCAATAACCGAAGAAGTTTTCAAATTGGCGGGGAAAAGGTACAACCCCTATTGGGGCTACCAAAATGGGGAGATACGGAATTCAAGGGAGCGTAAAATTGTTGAACCCCTGTTGATGGTTAACTACAAATACACCTCGGGAAAGTTTTACTTAAACAGTGGCGTGGCTTATCAATTCGGATCCGAGATGAGAAGTCGTCTGGGCTATTATAATGCCCCGAATCCAGATCCCTCATATTATAGGTACATGCCTAGTTTCTATCTCAATAGTCCAATTGGGGCTAATTTCCTAAGTGCGAATACGGCGGCAGAGGGTTTCAGGCAAAATCCCCAATTGAATTGGACCTCGTTGTATACCGCCAATCAAAAGGAAACCGCCTACGTATTTTATAATGATGTGAGCAAAAACCGAAGGTTCTCGGTGAATACCATCGGAAATTATTTCGCCGATAATGGGTTTCAGCTCGATTTCGGTTTGGGATACGACCGCTTCATATTCGACATGTATGCTAGAATTATCGATTTATTCGGGGCTGATTCACATTTGGATATCGATCCATTTTCCAATACCCGTAACGACCTGAATACCGATGGATTGGTCAATGAGGGATCGATCTTCAATTACCGCTATAAAATCGATGCCACACAATATGATGCCTTCCTTCAAATGCGTTGGAACCATAAAAGGTGGGCCGGATTTCTCGCTGGGCGTTATGCAATGCAAAATTATCAGCGGGAAGGTCTTTTCCAAAATGAACGTTTTTTGGAAAATTCCATTGGAAAGAGCAGGCCGATCTCCTTTAACGATTATGGTTTTAAAGCCGGCCTTAGTATTCAAGCCAGCGGGAGACACCGTATTGCCGCCCATGTGGCCCATATCATCCAAGCGCCGGTTTTACAGAACATATTCATCAATCCCAGAGAGAATAATCAAGTGGTGCCCGAACCCAAGAGCGAAAAAATTTCGACCGTAGATTTAAACTATTTTCTTAGACTGCCCAAAATCAATGGGCGGGCTACGGGCTTTTATACCCGTTTTCAAAACATGACCGATATCAATTTCTTTTTTGTTGACTCGGGGGTGGGCTCCGATTTTGTCCAAGAGGTGTTAACCGATTTGGACAAACTTCATCTGGGTATTGAGTTGGGTCTCGAATACCAGCTATCAACCACAGTGAAACTATCCCTAGTGGGGGCCGTGGGAAAATATCTTTATGCCAGCGATCCCAACATAACCATTAATTTTGATACCGCTGGCGCTACGGAGGATTTAATAGACCCGGGAGGGAATATAGATCTTGGTGTGGCCAAGCTCAAAGACTATAAATTATCGCAAGGCCCGCAACAAGCCTTTGCGCTGGGATGGGAATATCGTGACCCTAAATACTGGTGGGTGGGCGGTACGGCCAATTATTTGGCCAACAACTATCCAGGTATTTCAGCAATTACCAGAACACAAAGTTTTTTGTTGGACCCAGAAACCGGTCAACCCTTTCCGAATGCCACTGAGGCGGACGTTCGCAATTTGCTTGCACAAAAGTCACTGGACAATTTTTACCTCTTGAATCTGGTAGGGGGAAAGTCGTGGTTGAAAAATGGGAAATACATCAGTCTATTCATTAGCGTGAACAACCTTTTCGATACGGTTTTCAGAACCGGTGGTTATGAACAGAGCAGAAATGGAAATTTTGGGCAATTGAGCCAGGATAATTTAAGCGGTAGTCCCTCATTTGCCCCAAAGTACTGGTATGGTTATGGGCGCACCTATTTTTTGAACCTGGCATTAAGTTTTTGAATTTGATTTTTGACCGAAGCTAATCGGAACATATTTAAGAAGGTATTGGCATGATAATGAAAAAGGTATCCTTGGTTAAAGTACTGTTCTTTCTCTTACTAATATGCCTATTGGGATGTGTAAAGGACCGTCAGTTTGAAACGCCGGACCTCGGTTGTATATCGGATACGGTGGCAAATGCCACATTTGGGGAAGTCAAGAATTTGTACAGGGGCGAAACCGTTCAAATACAAAACGATATGGTTATTGAAGGATATGTTGTTTCTTCCGACAAAGCGGGCAATTTCTTTAATGTGATCCATATTCAGGATTTGCCCATAGCGCCTTCCGAGGGTCTTCAAATCGAAATTGAACTGCGCGATTCACATTTGTGGTATCCGGCGGGCAGTAAAATAGTAATCAAATTAAAAGGACTCTATTTAGGGAAAAGCAAAGGCAACTTCAAACTAGGGGGCACCTTTAATTCCTTTGGAAACCTTTCTGTTGGGCGTTTGCCTTTTTTCGTTTTGGATGAACATTTGGCATTGGCATGCGATCAAAGTTCAATTTTGGTACCCCGACAGATTACCATAGACAGCCTAAATGAATCATTCTTAAATACCTTGGTGGTCATAGAGGATGTTGAAGTGATCAAAGAGGAATTGGGATTGCCGTTTGCCGTGGAAAAAGAGGAGACCCTGCGCAGATTGGCCGATTGCAAAGATCAAGAAATGGCACTTTTGAACAGTGGATATGCCGACTTTCAGCCAAGGATTTTGCCCGATGGAAAGGGGCGCATTACCGGGCTGCTCCTAAAAGAAAATGGCACCTATTATTTGGTAATACGTGATTTGAACGATATCGATTTTGCTGAAGGGCGTTGTGAAGATGTGGTCGATGAATTTACCTCGTCCCAGATTTTTATTTCCGAATTGGCAGACCCGAACAATAATGTCGATGCCCGTTTTGTGGAACTGTACAATGCGGACACCACTGCATTAAGTCTCAAAGGTTGGTCCCTTACCCGCTATACCAATGAAAACACGGAAGCGAGTTCCGCGATCGATCTTTCGGGGTTTACTATAGGTCCGGCTGCTGCGCTTGTTATATCGCCCAATGCAACCGGTTTTGAAATGGTTTATGGTTTTGGGCCCGATATCACTGTGGGTACCAATTCCGCTGCCGATTCCAATGGGGACGATAATCTAGAATTGGTGGATCCTTTCGGGAAGACCATCGATATATTTGGGGTCATTGGTGAGGATGGCAGTGGTACCGAACATGAATTCGAAGATGGCAGGGCCATCAGAAATCCTGAAATACAAAAGGCGAATCCCTCTTTCAATTTTTCGGAATGGACTATTTATAACGATACCGGTGCTGCGGGAACCATCAACAGGCCCCAAAATGCCCCTGAGGACTTTACACCGGGGTTTAGGGATTAATACAAACCAATTTTAAAAATTATGAGGCGGTTCCTGCATGGACTTTTTGTTGGCAAAATTATTTTTCCGCAACGGTAAGTCTGGTGTCGACGTCGTACGAACCAAACAAAAAAACAGAATTGGTAAAAGTTTCAATATTTTCATTTCATTAGATTTTTAATTAAGGTGAAATAAATGCATATTCTATTGTAGATTAGCATGTTAAAATTGATTGCCATGATAGGTCTCAATTCAATTTCTGCCCATATGATAACCGCTGCCAAAAAGCGCGATCCCGTAATGACCTTTTTTTTATACTTTTAGTTGTATGGAACAGTTAGAATCTTTTATGAATGCCATTCGAAGTGGCAATATTGGGGTGGTTCGTGATATGTTGGACGAACATCCGTCTTTGGTGAATGCGTCCGATCAACGTGGCGCATCGCCATTGATACTAGCCACTTACTATGATCAGGGAGCGGTGGTCAATCTTTTATTGGATAGAGGGGCGGAGGTAAATGCAACGGACGGTTCAGGGAACACGGCCTTAATGGGTGTATGTTTCAAAGGGTATGTTTCGCTTGCCAAAACTTTGATCAAGAGGGGGGCGGATGTCAACCATCGAAATGCTATGGGCGCTACCTGTTTGATCTATGCCGCCATGTTCAACCGGGTGGAAATCGCCAAATTGTTAATGGCACATGGTGCCGATAAGTCGGTCAAGGATGCAAAGGACCATACGGCAAGGGACCATGCCCAAATGCAGGGGCTGACCGAATTGATCGATTTTTTGGAAAAGGATAACCATTAAAAAACATTGATATAGAGAACCCATGGATAAAAAATTAAAGATAGCATTGATCCAATGTCCGTTGGCCTGGGAAGATCCTGAAACCAACCGAGTGGCTTTTGCCGGCAGAATCGACGCCATCCCGAAGGATATCGATTTGATCGTCTTGCCGGAAATGTTTACCACCGGTTTTAGCATGTCGCCCGCCAACATTCCTGTGGAGGAGGGAAAAAAGACCCTGGCTTGGATGCAGGAAATCGCAAAACAAAGGAACGCGGCCATCATGGGGAGCATTCCCTATTTTGAAATGGGCCAATACACCAATCGACTTTTTTTCGTAAAACCCAATGGAGGTTATGAACAGTACGACAAGCGGCATACGTTTACCCTGGCCGGCGAAAACAAAGTGTATGGATCGGGCCGGCAGAAAGTATTGGTAAACTTTCGGGGGTTTAAAATCTGTCCGATGATCTGTTATGACCTCCGGTTTCCGGTCTGGGCCCGAAATGTGGAAAACTATGATGTTTTGGTATATGTGGCCAATTGGCCAAAAGCGCGCATCCATGCATGGGACATCCTTCTATCGGCACGTGCCATTGAGAACATGTGCTATTGCATAGGCGTAAATCGAATTGGTACAGATGACATGAAACTTGAATACCCCGGACATTCGGCAGTCTACGATACCCTGGGAAAACCTTTGGTCTTTTCACAGAAAGAAGAAATCCTTTATGCGGAACTGAGTATGGACCATCTTCAAAATACGAGGGGCAAACTCAAATTTTTAGAAGACATGGACCGTTTTAATCTAGTATTGTAAAAGTTTCGTTCACCTCCCAATTTGCCCTCATATCGATTACCTTGGGATAATAGCTGACCTTTTCGGGCTGCATTCTTTGGAGGTAATTGCCGGTATCCCATTTTTTGTTTTCATTGGCATCGAAAATAACGCGCACAAGATATTTCCCTGGTTCTAAATTGTTGAATTCGAAGACCTTTGTTTCTTGGGCATAAATCTCCCGTTTTTCCTTGCCTTTATCGTCGGTCAGTTGTACGATCAATGGATAGCTGACCTTGCCCACAACGGTCATCCGTAAATTCCCATAATCGGCCAAACTTTTGGTCGTCAACATATAGGAGAGGGTATCGTTGGTCTCCCCGAAGAAATCGGTAATGGCACCAGGGTATAGGGCGATGTTATATTTTTGGTTTGGTTCAACCGCAAAATCAAAATCAACCTTATTGCCAGCACTGTCGAGTTGAAGCCCAAAGGTCACCGCAAGCGAATCTTTGTCGATCATTTCGAATCGCGTGGTATCCATTTCGGCAATGGGCGTGTTCACGGCAATATGGAAAGGTTCGCCAAAGCCAAAAGTCCCCCGAAAATTGGGTATGGGCACCAATGAATCAATACCAACTTTTCTGGTTTTAACGGTGAAGGTATCAATGAGATTTAGCTTCTGGTTCATCACGGTAAAGATAATGGAATCGGCTTCATAAGGCGTCAACCAAAAGTTGAGGCTGTCTTTGTCCCTTTCTTTGAGTACCGTTGTGCGCACACTATCCGGCAATGGCGTTAGGGGCGCGATGACCATATCCCGACCTTCACCATAATAGCCGAAGATGATTTTGTTTTTGGCCGCAAAACTGGGCACGGAAACTGAATAATTCGGAATTTCCTTAAAAAGATTGAGCAGGTAAATGGAGTCAGTGGGCAGTGAAACCGTATCGGTAATAAATCCGATTTTATCCGTGTTCTGGTCAAAAAAGTTGTTCTTCGCCACGTCTTTGATGGCGAAAAGCGCATAGTTGCCCTCCTTGATGTTCTTCAAGCTAAAGATAACGGCGCTATCGAGGGTATTGGTGATGTAATTTGGGGGTCGCCGATATACGGTTGAGTCATTATAAGTGCTATCAATATCATATAACATGACACTGATAAATTCATCTGGCTCATTGTTAAAGGCATCTTTTACCGCACCTTGTAGTTGTAATGAATCAATATAGCTCCCGGTAGAAAATACATAGGTGAGAAAACTGTTGGGATTCCCTTCGTTATTGTCTACGATACTTTGTCCAAAATTCAAAGTATAGGTGGTATTTTCTTTAAGGGTGTCCTTCAATATTATTTCCACCAATTTGGCGGTTCCCCCTTGCGGAGTAATCTGTGGCAGGTATTTGAGGGGAGGTGAGACAATTAGCTGTTCCTGAAGTTTTTCCAACTTAATGTACTCGTCAAAATATAACCTTATTTTATTGCCTTCGAAATTGACCGTCATATTCTCGGGTTCGGCCTTGATCAGCACTGGCGGTTGTACATCTTTAGGACCTCCAGTAGGGCTGCCCCTTTTGGCACATTGGAGCAGGGCAAAGGAGATAAAGAATAGAAAAAGGCCCGCTAAAATTCGTTTTAACATGATGGTGCACTTCATGACGACAAAGAAACGACTTATTTGGAAATTCCTGCCTCATTTTCCTGGGCAACGGATCGAACTGTTCTGGCCAATATCAATCAAGTGGAACTACCGCTATGCTGGCAATGTAAATTGATATACCTGGAATTTGATGCAAGGTTTCGGCACAACGCTCCATGGTGGCACCGGTAGTGATTACGTCGTCGACCAAGAGGATGTTCTTATTTTCATAAGGTTCTATGACCGATAAAGTAAATATTGAACTATTTTCTTGCCATCTTCCCAAACGTCCTTTTGTGGTCTGCGTTTCATTGTTCGAGGTTTTCACTAAAAGGTTGTCTGAGTATTCTGCATCGAGATGGTAAGCCAATCGTCTGGCAAATTCCGCAACCTGATTGTATCCCCTTTTTTTCAATTTTTTGGAATGCAAGGGCACGGGAACCACAATATCTATATTGTTGCCCAAGCCGTTGTCCGCTCTCAAGACTTGACCATACCAGTCGCCCAAAAATGTTCCTATTTGCTCTTGGTTCTTATATTTTAATTGGTGTATGAGGTGCTTTACCTTGTTGTTTTTCCTGAAAAAAAGGAATGAACTTGCCTTTTTGACGGCAGTTCGTCCGAAAAACATACGGTCAACCGCATTTTCTGCGTTAAAGGTGTACTCGGTGAACGGCAAATCGTTTCGACAAACGGTACACAGTAGTTGTTCTCCCCTGTATAAATGCGCATTACATCCAAAACACACCTTGGGCAGGAGAATCGAGTTGATATCATTTAGTATATTTGATAGTTTGGAACCAAACAAATCTTAAAGTATTAATAACCTACTTAAAGTTCACCAATATTGATGGAAGGTCAATTTAAGAAATTCAACTATAACATCATACTTGCCGCTATGGTTGCTGTGATATTGGGCATCTTAATTGCCTTTTATTATAGTTACGCGCAATCCAAAAGCCAAATCAATTATTTGGAACAGGAAAAGTCGCTGTTGGTCAAGGACCTTACCATAATGAAGGCCGATGTTGATCGGCTCACGGCGCTCAATGAGGTTAATGATATCGAATTACAGGATTCCAGATATCGAGTACAGCAACTATTGGATTCCGTGGGGCGCCTTAATTTTACCGTGGAACGTTTAAGGGAGTACAAATCGGAACTCCGGAGGTTGGAGGCCAAAAACGACAGTTTGAAGCTCAAGAACAACTTTTTGAAATACAACAATATGTTGCTTTCCGACAAGTATGAGGAATCTAGAAAGCAAATCGAAGAACTAAGGGGGAAAAGCATGTCCCTGGCCGAGGCGGAGGCTTTGCAAAGAAAAAAGATCCTTGAACTCAATAAAGAATTGAAAATCAAGAGCTACCTCAAAATTCAAAACTCCCAAGGCAATGGTTTTAGGGTCAAAAGCGGCAAACCCATACAAACCAACAAAGCATCGACCATTGAAAAACTAAGGGGCTGCGCTACCATTTTGGCCGATCCCGCCACTCGGGGAAGTGAAAAGGTCATCTATTTCCAATTCCTGAGCCCCGAAATGCGCATTATTGAGGATAATGCCAACACGATCACCGTACAAGGCAACGTTTATAGCAAACGGGTACAGTTTATTTTTGATGGGGAAGAGACGCAGGTCTGCGATTTCGTCACGCTCCCGCAAGGATCCTTGGAGCAGGGCACTTATACCTTGAATGTCTTTGAAGACGAACGATTATTGTCTTCCTCGGAATTCCAATTGAAATAATTTCTAAATTTCACGGGATGCGATAAGGGTAAAAATTCTATTTTTGCCGCATGGTAAATCAAGACGATATTTTTAAAAAGGTCGTGTCCCATGCCAAAGAGTATGGGTACGTATTTCAATCCAGTGAAATCTACGATGGGTTAAGTGCGGTATATGATTACGGCCAGAACGGGGCCGAACTCAAGAAAAACATCAGGGAGTATTGGTGGAAGGCCATGGTACAGCTCAACGAGAACATCGTGGGCATCGATGCCGCCATCTTTATGCATCCCACTACCTGGAAGGCATCTGGTCATGTCGATGCTTTTAATGACCCCTTGATCGACAACAAGGATTCAAAAAAAAGGTACCGCGCCGATGTACTGGTCGAAGACCATATCGCCAAAATTGAGGCCAAAATAGAAAAGGAAGTGGTAAAGGCGGCCAAACGATTTGGAACTGATTTTGACAAAGCACAATTTTTAAGCACGAATCCCAGGGTATCGGCCTATCAAGAAAATATCAATAGCATTTCCAAAAGGTTGGGACGTTCATTGGAAAATGAAGATTTGGCCGATGTAAAACGACTGATCGAGGAACTGGAGATCGTTTGTCCGGTTTCTGGTTCAAAAAACTGGACAGAGGTAAAACAATTCAACCTGATGTTCGGTACCAAATTGGGTGCTTCCGCCGACAGTGCCATGGATCTTTACTTGAGACCGGAGACCGCACAGGGGATATTCGTGAATTTTCTGAACGTGCAGAAAACGGGAAGATTGAAAATTCCTTTTGGCATTGCACAAACCGGTAAGGCCTTCAGAAACGAAATCGTTGCCCGGCAGTTCATTTTTAGGATGCGGGAGTTTGAACAGATGGAAATGCAGTTTTTCGTGAAACCCGGCACCCAAAAGGAATGGTACGAACAATGGAAGAAAAACCGGATGAAATGGCATTTGTCATTGGGCATTGGTGACGAAAACTACCGTTTCCATGACCACGAGAAACTGGCTCATTATGCCGATGCAGCGGCCGATATAGAGTTTAGGTTCCCCTTTGGCTTCAAGGAACTTGAAGGCATCCATTCCCGTACCGACTTCGACCTTACCGCCCATGAAAAATACTCCGGCAAAAAGTTGCAATACTTCGACCCTGAAATCAATGAGAGCTATGTTCCCTATGTTGTGGAGACCTCAATTGGTTTAGACCGTATGTTTTTGGCAATTTTTTCAAATTCCCTTAAGGAAGAGGCATTGGAAAACGGAACCACAAGAACCGTGTTACAACTGCCCGCCGTGCTGGCTCCGACCAAAGCCGCAGTGTTTCCTTTGGTAAAAAAGGACGGTCTTCCGGAAGTGGCTGAAAAAATAATCGAAGACCTAAGATGGGATTTCAATGTGGTCTATGACGAAAAAGACGCGGTAGGGCGACGCTATCGTCGCCAAGATGCCGTGGGCACGCCTTTTTGTATCACCGTCGACCACCAGACCTTGGAAGATCAATCGGTCACCTTGCGCCATCGCGACTCTATGGAGCAGCAACGAGTTGCCATCGATGCCCTCAAAAACATTATTCACAAAGCGGTGGATATGAAGACCTGGCTAAGGAAGATTTAAACAAATCCATTTTTTTCACTTGATAAGGTATTAAAGCCTGTACCCCAAGCGCAAACTCCCATAAAAGTTTCTCCCATCGCCAGGGTAATAGTATCTTGGTTCGGCACCTCCAAAGGCCTGGGTATTGATAAGTACCGATTGGGCGTAAACCACGTCAAAAATGTTGTTCATGCCCAAATCGATCCCAATTGAAATCCGATCGGTCAGTTTCTTACCGTATCCCAATTTGGTATTAAAAAGGTGGAACGGGTCGCTAGATAATGTATTGGCATCCGTTAGTGGTATTGCCCCTACATATTGGTAGGTGGTATTCCAATAAAAATCATTGAACAATCTTATTTGAATCCCTGAATTAAGGCGATGTTTGGGCACTCCGGTCAAGGGGTTACCGGAATAATCGTTGGTACCGTCGACAAAATCAACAAAACTATGATCGCTGAAGGTATAGTTTAGGAAAGGGGCGACGTTTATTTCTGAGGATAGGTTCAATGTATATGATAAGCCCATTTCAAGTCCTTGGTGCTTGGTCTTCCCCGCATTCTTTCCAATGAATTGATCGTCGCCGACGCGCTGTGCCACCAACAAATTTCTGATGTCCATGCGGTATAGCGCGATGTTGACTTCCAACTTTTTCTCATCGAAATAGAATAGTCCACCCAATTCGTAATTGGTACCGGTTTCTTGTTTGATATCTGGATTGATGACTCCATCCGGAGTTAAGGTTTCTGCCAAACTGGGGTTCGAATAGCCCCTTCCCACATTGGCGAATAGCCAATGGTTGGCTGAAATGTCATACTTAAGATTGATGCTTGGGAGCAATATGGCCTTGAAATTGCGATCGGCGCTTCGGTTCGCCGTCCCTGTATTGAAAAGATCACGATAATCATATCTGGTCTTGTTGAGGTTAAGTCCCAGTTGGGTTGAAAAAGCCTCGGTCAAATTCACTAAAAGGGTCCCAAACACGTTCCATTGGCTGCGAAATTCCCGGTTCTTTGCAAATGGATCGCCCTGAAGGCTTCCGTTGCCATTATTCTCTTGATAAAGGTTCTCATATTCGCTCCATTGGTATTCATCCTTGTACAATTCACCGCCTATAATGTATTCGGACGGTTTTCCAATCAAATCAAAACTGCCATCGAATTTGCTCCTAAAGCCATACCCGTTGGTGAATTCGTCCAATATCCCAAAAGGACGGGGTTCATAGTGGTCCAGATAAGTATAGAATATACTGCTGCTATTTTTTAGTTTTTCATTGAATCGGTGTTCGTGATTCAGGCCCACAAGGGTATAATTATTGGCTTCGTAACCCTGCGATGCCTTCCAGGTAAAAGCGGCCTGTCGAGGATCTTCTGCAAAGGCGGTCGCTCCCAGGGAACTGGGAATCTGCGCTGTGTAGTCGATGTGGTTTACCAAAAGGCCCAGCTTGTTTTTTGGGTTGAACCTGTAGGAGGCGTTCAGGAGTATGCCATCGCGTTCAAAACGATTGTTTTCCCTATAGCCATCGGTTTCCAAATGCCCATATTGAAGCCCCAATCGCAGTCTGCCATCGTTTTGGTTAAATGAAAAATTGTTTTTGATCAAGCCGAAGGATCCAATAGTGAAATTGTTCCAAAAAGTGGTCGTTACCCCAAGTGCTTCCTTGGCCGTTAAGATAATCGCTCCGCCGAGATTGGCGCCATAGGTAGTTCCCTTTGGTCCCTTAATGACTTCGATCTGGCTCAGGTTTTCCAAATCATAGGCTTCGATGGTAGAGGAGCCCGTTCCATCGGTCACCGGGATGTCGTTATAATACATACGAAGCTTGTCTGTGCCGAATAAGGTGCGGGCGCCGATTCCACGGATGGTGATGCGATTGGTGTTCAATGCGCCAGAGAGTACATAAACTCCTGGGATTTGATTGATGGCGCCAACCATATTAATTGGACTGTAATTCTGGAAGACCTTAGCCCCAATGACATCCGAAGCAACGATTCCAGGGGCATTCTTGGTTTTAAGGGCATCGAGCAAAATCACCTCATCGAGCTGGGTGACGCTATCTTTTTCCACGGCCACTTGACCTATGGCTGAAAAACAATAAAGGAGGAGTGAACAATAGCGGAAAAGACCATTCATAGAAAGAAATTATGGCCAAAAATAGCTATTAAAAACGAAAACCAAGTGAAACACCGCCCCTGCTAATGATATCGGGGGAAATGTCCGAACCAAAAAGGTTACGGCCCAAACCTGTATAGATTTCGACCGCAAAACCTCTGGGGGTCACAAATTTTCCCCCAACAGAGATGCCCAAGGCAAAAGCGGTATATTGCTCTCCCTTAATCAGCTGTGTCATTTCAAAATCCGCATAGTAATCAGCCTCATTTCCAGAGTTGACCATTCCAAATCCCTCCAAAAAAAATCCTTTGGCATACTGGTTGGAAAAATACTGCCTGTAATAGGGGGTAAGGGAAAAGCTTCTGAACTCATCCAAAATCTCATTGTTATCCGCTACATTGAATAATATGCCTAAGCCTAATGAAGATTCTTCATTCAACAGGTGTTCGTAGGAGATATCTATAAAGGTAAAGGCTATTAGATTAAAGGCGTTTATTTTTAGCTCTGCTGAAGGCTGAACAGGGTTGGTAATATCTTGGGACCACCCAATAAAAAAGGTGCTAAGAAATAAATACAGCACTAAAAATTTCTTCATATTTTTTTTGTTGAAAATCTAGAAAAGATAGTAATTATTTCGATTCAATAATGGTTTATTTTGGGTCCTCAAAAGCATTACATTGAACTGGATAATACTAGAATGTAAATCACATGGAAAAACCTAAACGGAAAATAAATATATCCTGAAACTCACTATGATCATGTTTTTATCCTTAGTTTTTTCGTAATCTGAAATACCATAACCTCGGGTGTGCAAAAATTTGGTTTCGAACAACATCAATGACCCCGGGATAGTCAAGTTCTATAGGTTTTGGTTATTTTAGCCAAAAGAAAAATGAAGATCGTATCATATAATGTTAATGGCATTCGGGCCGCCATCGGCAAAGGCTTTTTAGAATGGTTGCAGCTTGTCGACCCCGACGTGGTATGCCTTCAAGAGATCAAAGCACAGGAAGACCAATTGGAGCTAAAGTTATTTGAAGAGGCCGGTTACGGCCACCACTATTGGTACAGCGCCCAAAAGAAGGGCTACAGCGGCGTGGCCATCCTGGCCAAAACACCTCCAAACCATGTGGAATACGGCACGGGCATCGATTATATGGATTTCGAAGGAAGGAATATCAGGGCCGATTTCGGCGATGTTTCGGTCATGAGTCTGTACCTACCCTCGGGAACGAACCTAGACCGCCTAGACCTGAAGCTTCAATATATGGCCGATTTTCAGCAATATGTAGATCTTCTTAAAGTAAAACACCCCAATCTGATCATTTTGGGAGATTATAATATTTGCCACCATGCCATCGATATCCATGACCCGGTCAGGAATAAAAATGTCTCGGGTTTTCTCCCTGTGGAACGTGAATGGATAGGTTCCTTTATCGATAATGGATTTATCGATAGCTTTCGACATTTCAATAAAGATCCCCATCAATATACCTGGTGGAGCTACCGGGCGAATGCCAGAAACAATAACAAGGGATGGCGCCTAGATTACGGGATGGTGAGCCGGCCACTTGCCAAAAGACTGAAACGTTCTGTTATTCTTTCCGAAGCCAAACACAGTGATCATTGCCCCATTTTAGTGGAATTGGATCAATAACGTGTTCCTGAAAAATGCAATGGGATATAATTTGTAAATTTGCCCTTTTCAACTCAAATGTCGCGGCAATCGATGAAATATACCAAACTCCCCCATACAGATATTGAAGTAAGTAAAATTTGTTTGGGAACCATGACCTGGGGAAATCAGAATACCGAAAAGGAAGGCCATGAACAAATGGATTATGCCCTTGACCAGGGCATCAACTTTTTCGATACCGCCGAACTTTATCCGATACCCGCCCATCCAGACCGTTATGCAGATACCGAAAAGATCATCGGCACCTGGTTCAAAAAAAAAGGAAATCGCGATAGTATTGTCCTGGCCTCAAAAATTGCCGGAAAGGCGGACTTTACCAAATTTATTCGCACCACTGGTTTTACAAGGACCTCAATAATAGAGGCCGTTGAAGGTAGTTTGGCCAGGTTACAGACCGATTATATCGACCTTTACCAATTGCATTGGCCAGACAGAAACACCAATTATTTTGGAAAAAGAGGATATAAGCACAGTATTTCGGATTATTGGGAAGACAATATCCATCAGGTATTGGAAACCTTGCGAGACCTGATACGGGAAGGCAAAATTAGACATGTTGGACTTTCCAATGAAACTCCATGGGGTGTCATGCGCTATCTCGAAGAGAGTAAGGTGCACCCGGATTTACCAAGAATGATCACGATTCAAAACCCGTACAGCTTATTGAACCGCCTTTTCGAAGTTGGCAATTCCGAGGTGTCTCACCGGGAGAAAATAGGGCTACTTGCTTATTCCCCTTTGGGTTTTGGAGTATTGAGCGGTAAATATTTGGGGGATCGGAAGCCTGAAAATTCACGTATTAGTCTGTTTCCAAATTACAACAGATATAGCGGGGAAACCGCGGTAAAAGCCACACAGAAATATTATGAACTGGCACTTGCAAACAATCTTACGCTGACCCAAATGGCATTGGCTTATGTGAATTCAAGGCCATTCGTCACAAGCAATATCATCGGTGCTACCAGTATGGAACAGCTAAAGGAAAACATCGATAGTATCGATATTGATTTAAGTGATGCAGTTTTAAAGGGCATTGAACAGATCCATAACGCAATCCCTGATCCTGCGCCGTGATCACTTATTCGAACAAACGTTTGATCACATCTTCAATTCTCGAGACCCTTTGAATGGTTATCACGGTATTCTTGAGTCCGATTTTATTGTTCTTCGAAACATATATCGTGGTAAATCCCAGTTTTTCAGCCTCTAAAATCCGTTGATCTACCCTTTGTACCGGCCTAATTTCCCCTGCCAATCCTATCTCGGCAGCAAAGCATATTCCTTTGTCGATGGCGATATCTTCATTGCTCGAAAGTATCGCGGCGATCACTGCAAGGTCTATTGCGGGGTCGTCGACCGAAATGCCTCCGGTAATGTTCAGGAACACGTCCTTTGCGCCCAATTTAAATCCGGCGCGCTTCTCTAGCACCGCTAACAGCATGTTCAGACGTTTGGCATTATATCCGGTTGTGGATCTTTGGGGAGTGCCATAGACCGCTGAACTCACCAAGGCTTGGATTTCGATCATCAATGGGCGCATCCCTTCTATAGTAGAAGCAATCGCGGTGCCGCTCAACCCTTCATCATTTTTTGAGATCAATATTTCTGAGGGGTTGTTCACTTGACGAAGCCCCCCCCCCTGCATTTCATAGATACCCAACTCTGCGGTAGATCCAAAGCGGTTTTTCAAGGCACGTAAAATACGATAGACATAGTTTCGGTCTCCCTCGAATTGCAACACCGTATCGACCATATGTTCCAGAATCTTTGGACCAGCAAGGGTACCATCTTTGGTGATATGTCCGATCAAGATGACCGGGGTATTGGTTTCTTTTGCAAATTTGATCAGTTCTGCCGTACATTCCCGAATCTGTGAAATGCTGCCTGCAGCCGATTCAATATAGTCGGAATGCAAGGTTTGAATGGAATCGATGACCACGATATCGGGTTGGGTAGCCTCGATTTGTTGGAAGATCTGCTGTGTCTTGGTTTCGGTGAGAATCAAACAGGTACTGCTATCCGGGAAAATGCGATTGGCCCGCATTTTGATCTGTTTCTGACTTTCTTCCCCTGAAACATATAGGGTTCGGTACGGTAATCTCAGGGCGATCTGCAGCAATAAGGTGCTCTTGCCAACACCGGGTTCACCGCCCAAAAGCACTAGCGACCCCGGCACAAGGCCACCGCCCAATACCCTGTTGAATTCTTGGTCATAGGTATTGATGCGCTGCTCTTTCTCTGTGCTTATTTCATTGATCGGCAGGGGTTTCGAGCTTCTTTTGGAGGCCTTTTCACTGGTGTTCCAGGCAGGCTTTTCCTCCTTATGGATGACTTCTTCCACCAAAGTATTCCATTCCTTGCAGGCAGGACATTGCCCTACCCATTTGGCATATTGTGTGCCGCAGTTCTGACAAAAAAAAGCTGTTTTGGTTTTGGCCATTGCCTGTTTTGATAATGGCCCAAAGATAAACCAAAGTTTTATATGCGGGAGGTAACGGGCAAGGTGTGGAAAGATCGTTTATCTACTTATGTGAAACCGAGCACATGATAGGTATTTATCTTGGCTTTCGAATTCACTATCTGGCAGCCAATCGGGAGACAGGTTTTATGAAACAAACGGGTCGTGTTTTAAGAAACTAGGGCATTGATCAAAATTGTGGTTTTTTGAATGCTCTGTCATTGCAGACATCAAAAGCCAAAATCGGCCTTCAAAGCATCGATTTTTTCCAATGCCATATCCTTGGTCAGGAAATCGATTTCTTCCATTCCGAAAGATTTTTCAAATGTTTTGAGTGCTTTTTTGGGCTCTCCTATCTGTTCGTAGTACTCCCCTTCAAAGTAAAATCCGAGCATGGTATTGGGAAAAGAACGTTTGCAAAGATCTGAAAGCGGTTTCAAAGACTCAAAATCTTCTTTTTTTCGGATTCCGGCGTAAATGGCCATCACATCGTTGAGGTCCATTGCCTTTTGAAAACCGAATAGATCCTCAATATATTGATATTTGTCTTCCAAATATTTGAAAACAGGCCCATCTGAAGTCAGAATTTGTTCCTTATATTCTTTTTGGCTAATGGGTTTGAACATCCCAAATATGTTGTCAAAGGCCCTTCCGATGCCATAGGTCGCTATTGAGATATGGTCTGCGCCGTTATAATTGTCAAAATAATAATGTAGCGATTCTTTGTCCAAAGTCTTGATTGCCTTGTCCATTTCAAGGATACGGGATGTATTTTTGTTGATCTCCCCTTCCACAATGAGCTGATAGAAAAGTTTTTTATCAATGGCCGCCAAACGTTCGGGCACACGGGTTTCCATTTCCGGAGCAAGCACGGGGGAAATATTGACATAGGCATTAAATAGGGGAGTCTCCTTAAAAAGCCAGTAATTTTCAAAATTGGCCGTAATATCATAGCCCACTACCATTTTAAAAGGCGCGGTATTGTAGTTCAAATCCAAATAGGGAATGATTTCCATTCCTAGGAACTCAAAAAATTTCTGACCTTTTTCAGAAGGCAGTCCGTTTCCTTCTTCGAATGCACAGTCTTCAAATCGAAGATCGTTTTTGCCTTGCTCTATGCCCACAATAATCATTTCAGGCATACCATGAAACTTGCTATAAAATTTGGCATTGGCGACCACCTGATCAAAAAGAAACTCGGCATCGAGCACTACGGTAAGGGGATATTTTTTTTCCTTGTCGTAGTCTTCCGGAAAATAGTAACGCACGTCCCTGCGTTCCTGTAATTTAAAAGATTCGAAGATTTCCTGGGTGACCTGGGCATTAATTGTAAGGCACAGGAAAAAGGCTAGTATGGTAACGATTCGATGCATGGTTTGCCGATTGTTTGGTATGGAAATTTATTTGTCCTTGTTCCATAACGGCAATAACAGGAAGGATATTGCACCAAAAACCACGATCATTAGGGTCTGGGAAATCCACATGATCCATCCGAAGGCATCGCCGGATACGGTGCTGACACCATAAATGGCCAGTGCTTTGCTCACGGCAATGGGATAAAGTCCGATGCCACCGTTAGTGGTTGCCATGGCAAAGGCCCCGGCTACAAAGGCAACCAAAAGAGGTCCCATTGACAATGCCAATGTCTCAGGCACGGTATATTTAATTACCCATAGCATGCCAATGTAGCACCCCCATATTAAAAGGGTATGCAGTAAAAATGCCCATTTATACTTCATTCTAAAAATACTGAAAACCCCATCAAACAGTCCTTTGATGAACGTTTTTATCCTAACGGCGATCTTATGCTTTGATTTTCGGACAAACACCATAAATATGAGCAGTCCCAGAAGACCGGCCCCCAACATTATAAAAATACCGCCAAAATTGAAGCCCCGTTCCATAAAAAAAGCGACGATGATATCGGTTTGGAGCAAAAGGGTAACAATAACGATGAGCAACAGCATGAACACGTCTACCAACCGTTCGGTGACAATGGTTCCAAAGCCCTTCCCAAAGGGCACGCCCTCATAGGTAGTAAGGGCCGTGGCCCGCAAAAATTCTCCGGTACGCGGAATGCCAAGATTGGCGAAATAAGCCATTAAAATTATGAGGATGTTATTTCTGATTTTAGGCTTGTACCCCAGCGGTTCCAAAAGATAATTCCATCTTATGGCCCGCGAAACATGGCCTAAAATACCCAGTAATACGGAAATTCCAACCCAAAACAGGTCAGCTTCCTTAATATAGAAAAGGATTTGTTTACGATCTGCCGGGGAAGTGTTATGATAGGAAAACCACACCAAAAAAACGCCCAGTAATATCGGGAGTGCGGTTTTCAGCATTTTTTTTATTTGTCCGGCCAACTTTATTGTAACAAATTGTTTACCTCATTGGGAAAAACCAAAGAAGGATTGAATTTTTTAGCTTCTTCAAAATCCATCCATGCATAGGCGATTATAATGAGGATATCCCCTACGGCCACCTTGCGTGCTGCTGCCCCATTCAAGGTAATTTCCCCGCTACGCCTCGCGCCAGGAATTACATAGGTCTCCAAACGTTCGCCATTGTTATTGTTGACGATCTGTACCTTTTCGCCATTGACCAGGTTGGCTGCCTCCATAAGGTCTTCATCTATGGTAATGCTACCGATATAATTGAGATCTGCCCCTGTGACCTTTACCCTGTGAAGCTTCGATTTTACAACTTGAATTTGCATGTTTCAAATTTAATTAATTCAAGGCGATGTTGTCTATGAGCCTGATACCTCCGGCATAAACGGCAACAAAGGCCCTATATTTTCCGGATTTTTTTTTTCTTGGGACCGGAGAGAGGGAATCAACGTCGGCTATCTGTATATATTCCAATTCTAAATGGGTATGTTTTTCAAATTGTCGTTTAACCCAATCGACCACAAACCGAGCACTTTTCGTGCCAAATTTATCCTTGGCGTCTTGTAGGGTTTTGTAAATAAAGGAAGCCTCCATCCTTAAGGCTTTTGGCAAACGTTCATTCCTAGAACTCATCGCAAGGCCATTCGCTTCCCTCACTATGGGACAACCAATGATTTCGATCGGCAACTGTTTTTTTGCCACCAATTTTTTAATGATTTGAAGTTGTTGAAAATCTTTTTCCCCAAAATAGGCCCTGTTGGGCCCAACCATTTTGAACAAGGCCTCAACAACGGTGGCTACCCCATTGAAATGCCCTGCCCTGAAGGAACCTTCCATGACCTTATCAAGACCCTCGAAATCATAGGAATTTGAAGCGATGTCACTGCCGTAAACTTCTTTTATCGAAGGCGCAAAAATGAGCAGCCGTTTTGAAATGTCATCTAACAGGGCTACATCAGCAATTAAGGACTTTGGATACTTCTTAAGGTCTTCTTTATTGTTAAATTGTGTGGGGTTCACGAAAATACTTACCACAACGTTGTCATTTTCACTAAGGGCTTTTTCCACCAATGCAATATGACCGCGGTGCAGTGCCCCCATTGTGGGCACCAACGCCAGTTGTCCTCGCCAATCCAAGGCATCCAAGCGTGATTTCAGTTCTTTACAGGTCTTAATTAAGGGCATTCCACTAATTTAAAAGCGAGCAAACTTACTACAAATACGGCTAATCTGCATAATTTTTGTAATTTTGCACTTCCGTTTGCTCGAATAACGAAATACAGCTTTTATGAATGGCAAAAAGATATTGTTCGTATCTTCAGAATTAGTTCCCTACCTTCCAGAAAACGAAGTTTCGTTAATGTCTTATGAAACTCCGCGAATGGTCAACAGTAAAGGAGGCCAGATACGGATTTTTATGCCGCGCTACGGTAACATCAACGAAAGACGGCACCAACTCCATGAAGTAATTCGGCTATCGGGAATGAATTTGGTCATTAACGACATGGATATGCCATTGATCATCAAGGTGGCATCGATTCCCAGAGAACGGATCCAGGTGTATTTTATTGATAATGACGAATATTTCAAAAGAAAATCGACCTTTACCGATGAACAGGGCAATCTTTTCCCTGACAATGACCAACGTGCCATTTTTTTTGCAAAAGGCGTCGTTGAAACGGTTAAGAAATTGAACTGGAACCCGGATATCATCCATGTCCATGGTTGGTTGGCTTCCCTCTTACCGTTGTACCTAAGAAAATACTATGCCGATGAGCCGCTGTTCGCCGATAGCAAGATCGTCACCTCCGTTTATAAAAAATCCTTTGAAGGGGAACTGGAGAAGGGCATGATCAAAAAAATAACCTTCGATGGTATTCCCGAAGAAAGCATTACTTGTCTTTCCGAACCCAATTATAATAATTTGTTAAAAGTAGCCGTAGATTTCTCCGATGCGGTTATTTTAGCCGCTGAGGATGTCCCAGAGGACTTAACCAAGCATATCGCCAACCTTCAAATACCGGTATTGCCCTACGTTCCTTTGCAGGAATTTGAGGAAGCTTATACCAACTTTTATATTAAGGAAGTTCTAAAATAACCCAAATGATTTTGTTGAATAGATTAAGATTTCCTGCTATAGCCGGTCTCTTGCTAATTGTGGCATTTGTTTCCTGCAACGATGAAGAACTTACCACCCTTGGGGCTACCGTCATCGGAAGTGAGCCATTTTCAACCAATAGGCAGGTTTATGATGTTTTTGCATTTAATAAAAAAATAGAGGCCGTACAGACCAATAAACTGCCCATTTATCAATTGGGACTTTACAATGACCCTATATACGGTAAGACGGAGGCCCAAATCACCTCTCAATTACTGCTATCGCAAGCCAACCCTACCTTTGGCTTGTATTCTCAAAAATCAGAGGATTTGGGCGACACCGATGATATCGCTACCACGATTCAAGAAAATGAAGTGGTCAAGGAGGTTTACCTCTATATTCCTTATCTAACCAAGGCGAACCTGCAACGCGATATCGACAATGACGGTGTTGACAATGCATTCGATGTCGATCCGAACGATCCCAATAGTGATAGCGATGGTGATGGTGTTACCGATGGACAAGAAAAAATAGATGGTACCAATCCATTGAACCCGGATACCGATGGGGATGGCATCAATGATGATACGGATACCGATACCCCGAAGAACAAGTTTCCAAAAAAGATTGATATCGACAGTATTTATGGCGATCGCGAAGCGCCGTTCAGGTTCAAGGTAGAACAGTCTACCTATTACTTGAGGAACCTAGATCCGAGTACCAACTTTCAACAGGGCCAGGAATATTTCTCTTCCCAGCAGTTCAGCCCTGCCTTTGTGGAGGAGGTTTTATTCGATGGGGAACTTACGATAAGCGACCTGCAAATATTAACGCCAAAGGTCGATAATCCTGAAACGGTGGATGTGGACGAGTCGGAAGATTTTGATGCGGTGAATCCCGGAATCAAGGTGCCCTTGAATGCCGAGTTTTTCCAAAGGAATCTATTGGATATGGAAGGAAGCCAAGAACTGTTAAGCCAAACCAATTTCACCGAATTTCTAAGAGGGATACATATTTCGGTCACGCCCACTGCAGAGGAGTTGCTCTTCCTCTTTGATATTGCCCAGGCAAGATTGACCATTACCTATGAATATCAAAAGGTAAACGTTAATTCAACCACAAACGACCCATCTGACGATACCATAGAGACCGTCCAAAAAGACTTTGTAATGAACCTTTTACAAATTCAAGGCCAAACGGTCAATGGCAATGCGGTGAACACGTTTAACAACGATGGGTTGCCCCAGGAAATTGCCGACAATTTGGATACAGGCCAAAACGCATCCAGGATATTCTTGAAAGGGGGCGCGGGGACCTACGCTGAAATAAAGCTTTTTGATCCCAACAATGGCCTGGATATCATCAACCAGATCAAAGCCAACAATTGGATCATCAATGAAGCCAATCTGGTTTTTTATGTCGACCGCGAATTGCTCGATGCAAATGGTACCATGATCGATCCCCCAAGGCTGTATCTGTATGATACCGAAACCGGTGCACCCTTGATCAACTTTACGACCGAAACTACTGTATCGCAAGACCTCTTCGGAAGCTTTCTGAATTATGACGGAATTGTTCAAAAGACCGGTGGCAAAGGAATCAAATACTCTGTAAAAATTACCGATCACATCAATAATCTGATCATCAGGGACGCCGACAACGTAACCTTGGGCCTTACCATGACCACCGATATTTCCAGATTGTCCACTCTTGATGCCATGCTGGCCAATAATGTGGAAAAAGAAATCCCCCTTATTTCCACCCTGACGCCCTTGAGCACAGTACTTTATGGAAGTAACGTCGAAGCCCAGTATGAGGATAAGAAACTGAAATTGGAGATTTTCTATACCGAGTTGAATTAGATTCAGACCCTATTTTTGTTTCTTCATAAGTTTGGTTCCAACCTACAGGGGTATAATTATTGCCTTTCCCATACCACTCAAAGTAATTATGCGTTTTACATCCATAAAAGAGTATCGTTTGGTCAGGCTGTATTAATTTTAACATCAAATTGACCATTCCGAATCTTAAAATTTAATTACTATGTGTGGAATTGTAGGTTATATCGGGCATAGGGATGCCTATCCAATTATCATGAAGGGTTTGCAGCGACTTGAATACCGAGGTTATGATAGTGCCGGGGTGGCCCTGTTCGATGGGGAGAAAATCAACCTCACCAAAACCAAGGGAAAAGTTGAAGACCTAAGAAATAAGGCGGAAACCAAAATGTCGCTTAAGGGCAGTTTGGGCATAGGCCATACACGGTGGGCTACCCATGGGGTTCCCAATGATGTAAATTCGCATCCTCATTATTCCAATTCCGGTAATTTGGTGATCATTCACAACGGGATCATTGAAAATTACGAATCGATAAAAAAAGAATTGATCAAACGGGGCTATCACTTCGATTCGGACACCGACACCGAAGTTTTGGTGAACTTGATCGAAGAAGTACAGCGTACCGAGCACGTAAAATTGGGACAAGCGGTTCAAATTGCATTGAACCAAGTGGTCGGAGCTTATGCCATCGCCGTTTTCGATATCGATAAACCGGACGAGATCGTCGTGGCAAAACTGGGGAGTCCGTTGGCCATAGGCATCGGTGATAAGGAGTTTTTCATAGCATCGGATGCTTCGCCCTTCATCGAATTTACGAACAACGCGGTGTACCTGGAAGACGAAGAAATGGCCATAGTGCGTTTGGGCAAAGAGATTAAACTAAGAAAAATTAAGGATGATGCCATTGCGTATCCGAATATCCTTGAACTTCAATTGAATCTTGAAGAAATTGAGAAGGGGGGCTACGATCATTTCATGCTCAAGGAGATATATGAACAGCCGAGGGCTATAAAGGACACCTACCGGGGCCGGCTTTTGGCAGATCAAGGGCTTATCACCATGGCGGGGATCGATCAAAATCTCGAAAAATTCTTGAATGCCAACAGGATCATTATTGTAGCTTGCGGCACCTCATGGCATGCCGGTTTGGTAGCCGAGTATATTTTTGAAGACCTGGCCAGGATTCCGGTGGAAGTGGAGTACGCTTCGGAGTTCAGATATAGAAATCCTATAATCACCGATAAAGATATCCTCATCGCGATTTCGCAATCGGGCGAGACCGCCGATACCCTGGCGGCCATTAAACTCGCCAAGGAAAAAGGTGCTTTTGTATTTGGGGTCTGTAATGTGGTGGGTTCATCAATAGCCCGAGAAACCGATGCAGGGGCCTATACCCATGCCGGACCGGAAATCGGGGTGGCTTCCACAAAAGCCTTTACTACCCAAATTACCGTTCTTACCCTGATCGCATTGAAACTGGCCAAGGAAAAGGGAATATTTTCGGGTTCTCAATATCACGAATTCCTTTCCGAATTGGAAACCATTCCCACCAAAGTTGAAATTGCCTTGAGAACCAATGATATGGTAAGGGAAATCGCGGAGATATATAAAGATTCTCCCAATTGCCTGTACCTTGGTCGGGGATATAATTTCCCGGTAGCCTTGGAAGGGGCGCTCAAATTAAAGGAAATCAGTTATATCCATGCCGAGGGCTATCCCGCAGCTGAGATGAAGCATGGGCCCATTGCCCTTATCGATGAGCACATGCCGGTAATCATAATCGCCACAAAAAAAGGACATTATGAAAAGGTCGTGAGCAATATCCAGGAAATCAAATCGAGGAAAGGAAAAATTATAGCCATCGTTACCGAAGGAGACACACAGGTTCGGGAATTGGCCGACCATGTGGTCGAGGTACCCGAGACCATGGAGTGTCTGACCCCTATGTTGACCACCATACCCTTGCAGTTGTTGTCCTATCATATCGCAGTAATGAGGGGTTGTAATGTAGACCAGCCCCGCAATTTGGCCAAATCGGTCACGGTGGAATAGGTCATAAGACATTAAGATTTAAAGGTCGTGAAGAGAATCACGGCCTTTTTTCGTTTGAGGATTTCATATTTTGTGCGGACAGTTTTTGCGGATAATTTACTATGCACGCATAATTTTTTTTAATTTATGATTTGCGATATAAAAAAATCAGTATCTTGGTCTGTAAACTAACATAACTCAAGACTACACATGAGATCAATACTTTTGTTTTCGTTGCTGCTGTTGGGAAGCATGGGTTTTTCCCAGACCACGGTAAATGGAAAAGTAACAGACCAAAATAACGAACCGGTGCCTGGCGCCAACATTGTAATATTTGGAAAGGCCATTGGAACGGTAACCGATTTTGATGGAAATTTCGTTTTGGAGACTTCCGAAGCCCCGCCCTTTCGACTGAGAATAACGAGTATCGGTTTTACCGAGACTTTTGCTGATGTAGCCTCCAACAATCAAACTTTGTCCATCACAATTAATGAGGCGGAGACTTACCTCGATGAGGTGGTCGTTTCGGCCTCCAGGACCCCGGAACGACTTTTTGAATCCCCGGTCTCCGTGGAACGATTTGGATTAAAGGAAATAAAGAGCACAACCTCGGAATCGTTTTACGGGGGCCTCCAAAATTTAAAAGGAGTCGATATCAATACCAACAGTTTAACCTTCCAATCGATCAATACCCGTGGTTTTGCCACTTTTGCCAATACCCGCTTCATGCAGTTGGTCGATGGGATGGACAACTCTGCGCCCGGACTCAATTTTGTACTGGGCAATTTGGTGGGGATGTCTGAATTGGAGGTGAACAGTGTGGAAATTTTGCCGGGGGCGTCCTCTGCCCTATATGGGGCCGGAGCCTTTAACGGGATTTTGTTCATGACCAGCAAAAACCCTTTCGATTACCAAGGGATCAGCACCTATTTCAAGACCGGATTTACCTCTCAAGAGGCAGCCGGAACCAACAATTATTATGATTTTGGTATTAGGGTAGCCCATGCTTTCAGTGATAAATTTGCTATGAAGGCCAATTTTTCCTACATGCAAGGCGAAGATTGGCATGCCAATAACTACATCGATCTTCTCAATCCAGGCCGGACCAGGAGCGACCCGGCCTATGACGGGTTAAATATTTACGGTGAGGCAGTGGGGACCACCCTTAATTTTGATGCCGCTGCAGGCTTGCCTTCGGGTACCGTGGGCTCTGCATTTGTGACAAGAACCGGATATGAGGAACGCGATTTGGTCAACTATAATGCAGAAAGCGTTAAATTTGATGGGTCGATCCATTATAAGCCTTTTGCCAACGACTTCGAGATTATCTATAACGGAAGGGTTGGCCGGGGAAATACGATCTACCAAGGCGCCAACCGCTATGCGATCAGAGACTTTATCCTACAGCAGCATAAAATTGAAATCAGGAACAAAAACTTCTTTTTAAGGGGCTATACTACCATAGAAAGTTCTGGAAATTCTTATGATACAAGAGCTGCTGCCGTGAATGTCAACCGTGCTTGGAAATCAGATACCCAATGGTTCACCGATTATGCCCGTACTTTTATAGGGGCGAAATTGGGAGTGGGCACAGGGGTGCAATTGGATGATGCCACCGCCCATGCAGCGGCCAGACAAGCAGCCGATACCGGTAGGTTCCTTCCTGGAACCCCTGAATTCCAAAATGCATTTAATAGTGTAATCGCGGATGGCGACTTTACGACAGGCGCAAAGTTTATCGATAATACAAAACTGCGCCACGTGGATGCCAATTATAACTTGAGCCACCTGTTGAACAATACCGTTGATTTTCAGATAGGCGGTTCTTATCGGGAATATATCTTGAATTCGAATGGAACGATCTTTACCGATATTGATGGCCCGATTTCCTATAGCGAATATGGCGCGTATGCACAGGTACAAGGCAAGATTTTGGATGATCGCCTCAAGTATACCTTTTCGGGCCGATTGGACAAGAATGAATTTTTTGATGCATTCGTATCCCCAAGGGGTTCCTTGATGTATACCTTGGGCGAAAAAAGGAACCATAATATCAGGGTCTCGGCCCAACAGGGCTTTAGAAACCCAACCACCCAAGACCTTTTTATTGGCTTGGATGCGGGAAGGGCCATTTTGGTAGGCTCTGCCCCTGACAATTTGGACAGGGATATCAGGACCTATACCCTGAGCCCCAGTGGCGCCGCCCTCACTTCTCAGCAAACAGTACAGATTGTTGGTAGGGCTGCCTATGAAAATGCGTTCTCGGTAAGTTCGGTGCAGGCAGGTGCGCCAACAGCGGCAAATACACAGTTGGTACAGCCAGAGGAAATCACGGCGTTCGAAGCGGGCTATCGTGCCCAAATCGGCAAAGTGGCCATCGACGTGAGCGGGTATTACAATGATTATAAAAATTTCATCTCCAATGTCAATGTGATCGTGCCCTATTATGGCACCGTCGGTGACAATGGCTTGTCTTTGCTTGCCCTTCAGAACAGCGATTTCAAAGTGTACCAAAACTACACCAACTCCGAGGCGACCATCAGTTCTTATGGGGTCACCGCAGGGGTTGATGCGAAGGTACTCGGCAATTTCGATTTCGGGGTCAACTATACCTACGCGGAACTGGATTTTAACCAGGCCGCATTCCCCGATTTCAGGACCAATTTCAACACCCCAAAACACAAGGTGAAGGCCTCGTTTGGCAATACCGAATTGTTTAAGAATTTCGGTTTTAATGTTAACTATCGCTGGAGCGATACCTTCTTTTGGCAAGCGAGCTTCGCGGATGGGGATGTGCCGGCTTATACTGTATTGGATGCGCAGGTCAATTATGCCGTGCCTAGTATGAAATCGGTATTTAAAGTGGGTGGATCCAATATTTTGGGCCAGGAATATTTCACTGCAGTGGGCACCGGACTCATCGGTTCCATTTATTATGTTTCCTGGACGATAAATCCCTAGATCAAAGAACATTATTATAAAAAAGGGCGACCGGAAGGTTTGCCCTTTTTCTTTTAAAAAAAGCGAAAAAAAACCGTTTCCATTTAAAACGGAAAAGTCTATCTTTGCAGCCTGAAAAACATAAGTTTATCGAACCGTTTTTCATGATTTTTCAATTCTAAACATATAAATTGCGAAGTAATGTCGAAAGTTACAGGTAAGGTTTCTCAAATAATAGGCCCGGTGGTCGATGTTCAATTCCAATCAGGGTCTGTATTGCCCAGGATTTATGACTCCTTGGAAATAACCAACAAAGATGGTTCCATACTGGTTTTGGAAGTGCAGTCGCACGTTGGTGAGAATACGGTTAGAACCATTTCTATGGACTCCACTGATGGGTTGAGCAGGGGAACCGAGGTACTGGCGACAGGAAAGGCGATTCAGATGCCGATAGGGGATGATATTTATGGCCGCTTATTCAATGTGATAGGTGATGCCATCGATGGTTTGGGCAACTTGCCCAAAGCAGGAAAACATGGTTTGCCCATTCACCGTGAAGCACCAAAATTCGAAGATCTTTCCACTTCTACCGAGGTGTTGTTTACCGGTATTAAGGTAATAGACCTCATAGAGCCTTATGCAAAAGGGGGCAAAATTGGTTTGTTTGGTGGTGCTGGTGTAGGCAAAACGGTATTGATTCAGGAATTGATCAACAACATTGCCAAAGGACACGGAGGCCTTTCTGTTTTTGCAGGGGTTGGGGAGCGTACCCGAGAAGGTAACGATTTACTTCGCGAGATGTTGGAATCGGGTATTATAAAATATGGTGACGATTTTCTCCATTCAATGGAAGCTGGAGGATGGGATCTTACCAAGGTCGATAAAAAGGTGATGAAAGAATCGAAGGCCACTTTTGTTTTCGGCCAAATGAATGAGCCTCCTGGAGCACGTGCCCGTGTAGCCTTATCGGGGTTGACGATAGCGGAATATTTCCGCGATGGTTCGGGGGAAGGCCAGGGAAAAGACGTTTTGTTCTTCGTTGACAATATCTTCCGTTTTACCCAAGCAGGTTCGGAAGTGTCCGCGCTCTTGGGACGTATGCCTTCCGCTGTAGGATATCAACCTACATTGGCAACCGAGATGGGTGCCATGCAAGAACGTATTACTTCTACCAAAAGGGGCTCGATTACTTCGGTTCAGGCAGTATACGTGCCTGCGGATGACTTAACAGATCCCGCACCGGCGACCACTTTTGCGCACTTGGATGCCACAACGGTTCTATCACGTAAGATTGCCGAATTGGGCATTTATCCTGCGGTAGATCCCTTAGATTCTACTTCAAGGATCTTGACCGCCGACATATTGGGCAAAGAGCATTATGATTGTGCGCAACGTGTCAAGGAGCTTTTACAACGTTATAAGGAATTGCAGGACATCATCGCCATCTTGGGCATGGAAGAATTGTCGGAAGAAGATAAATTGGCAGTGGGGCGGGCCAGAAGGGTGCAGCGTTTCCTTTCTCAGCCTTTCCATGTGGCTGAGCAATTTACAGGTATCCCAGGTGTATTGGTAGACATCAAAGAAACCATCAAAGGCTTTAATATGATCATGGAAGGGAAATTAGATCATTTGCCAGAATCTGCATTCAACTTAAAAGGCACCATTGAGGAGGCCATCGAGGCAGGAGAAAAAATGCTGACAGAAGCTTAAAGAAGTAGGGTTAGGGATTTTTGTTTTATTTCTAGCAGAGGTATCATAAATTAAGTGCCACCTAAAATATTTCAAACGATTAAAATATGTATTTAGAAATCGTATCACCCGAGGCAACACTATACGCTGGAGAGGTCACATCGGTAACCGTACCAGGCATCAATGGTGAATTCCAGATGCTGCAAGACCATGCCCCTATCGTTTCCTTGCTGCAGGCCGGAGATGTGAAGGTCGGTGGGAATATCACCATTGCCGAAGCCTACCAGGACAGGTTTTCAAAAGATGTCAATGGCAAAACCATTTTGTCCATTTCCAGTGGTACCATTGAAATGAAAGACAATAAAGTGATTGTTTTGGCAGATTAGCGACTTCAAATAATAGTGACAATATCAAAAGCCATCCTTTTTTATGAAGGATGGCTTTTTAGATTTAGTGCAAGGCGATCAAGTGCCAATCCTGCCCACCCGAACGATAGGTTTTCAGGTCTTTGAAACCAACGGCATAATGGGCTTTTAGGGATCGATCATTTTTGACATCCACTTCGGTGATGATGCTTGTAAATTCGGGTTGTATGCCCTTTTTCATGTTGTCGTACAATTGGCGGAACAGCCCTTGCCCCCGGTAATCCTTGTCGACGCAAATTTGGCCCATGGCCAAATATTTTTCAGTTTTCGGCACCACCAATGAAATCTCATGGAACATCGGTTTTAAGACTTCGATTTCTTCTGCAAATCGGGGGTGCATGCACAAGGCATAACCCACCACGCGATCGCCATCTTTGGCAATCACATGGGCGCAGACATCATTCATCCGCTTCAACAATTCAAGGGTATGTGAAACGGTAACGAAGCCTTCCTTTTTTTTTTCATCTTCAGAAAGAACCGGAATCAGGTTTTTCTGCTGTAGCACCAAAATCTGTTCCAGTTCCGAATTTTGTGTAGCCCTTTTATAAACGACCATACCTTGAAGTTTGGATAAAGATAGTAAATTTGGGATATGCCTGAATTCCCTAAAAAATCAAGTATAAAGCGCACTGAACGGAAGAAGCACCAAGCCTTCCGAAAGTAAATGGCTTGATTGATATTTCTTCCGATGATTATCTTGGGTTTGCAAATGAGGCGGCCATATTCGATGCGACGTCACAATTGTAAAGGGAACAAATCTCAGCGCCACCGCAACGGAAATCGGTAATAATCAATAATTCATGAACGAAAAGTTTTATACCATAGCGGCCTTTGAATACGCCGCAGATGTACAGATCATCAAGGGCAAATTGGAATCGGAAGGGATAAAGGTTTTCCTAAGGGATGAAAACACCTTGAATTCGGACCCTTTGATCAGCAATGCGATCGGAGGGGTGAAGTTACAGGTATATAGCAGTGATAAGGATCATGCCTTGGAGATTTACAATGAAATAAGGGCATATGCCTTGGATGATAACGGAGAGCCTGTGGTATGCCCCAATTGCAAAGCCAAAAGGTCTGAGGCATACTACAATCGCAAGGGAATATTCCACAAACTTTTTCCTTTTTTTGAAAAAAGAAAGTACAAATGCCTAAATTGTGGGATGATCACAAAGCCTAATTAAGATGAAGCGAATTTTTGTAACGGGAATATCGCCGGGGGTAGGTAAAACGATCTTATCGGCCATGATCTTCGAGGCTTTGGAAGCCGACTATTGGAAACCCATTCAGGCCGGTTACTTGGATCATAGTGATAGGGTAGCCGAACTGGTATCGAACAGGAAGACCAAAATATATTAAAGCGGTATCAACCACTCGTTGCTAGCCATCAACTGGCTGAAAATGAGGGGATATGAGGTGTCTGTTCTTTTTATTGACGAATCCAATCCACAAACCGAGGACATTATATTAACTAAAACAGGGGTTTCATTGATCGGAAGAATTATTGAAGAACCTGTATTCAACAAACCACTCATTAAAAAGTATGCCGACACTTTTAGGAATGTCCTCCTATCACTTTGACCTTTTATGAATTTCCGCCCCTTCAACGGTCGCCCGTACCGTATAGTGCTTTTTTAGGTATGCATTGATATATCGGTTCTCTTCGATTCGTTTCTCATCGAAAACCAGTCGATTTTTTCTTGTCACCACAATGGTTGGCCGAGCTACCGACATGATGAATGTAATTTCGTCCAATGCCGTTTTTCTTGGATTGTCCAAGTAGGGAAAGAGTTCGTCGCGACAGATATTGCTGGGATGGGTGGCCGCCTTGGTCGGGGGCATGGCATCCAATAGCCAGTAGCCAATGTGGTAATCCAAAAAGAGTACATTTTTTTCGTAAGGATATGTTTTATTAAGGAATTGGGGCACGGTAATGCCCTCTCCATTATAAAAGGTACCCTTATCTATTTTGTTCTTGACGATGCGATAGTATTCCAAATAGCTTTCAGCGGGCAGCATGATCAACAATAGGCCAATGATTGGTTTAAAGGTTTTTTTAACTGGGATATTAATCGTCCTGAGAGCCAAAACCACCAAAACGATCAAAATGGGATAAAGCTGTATCATGTAGTGGCTGTTGATCCTTCCGGCCTTGGCAAAAGAGAATAAAACCCCAATGATGGCAATGGTAAGTAATTGTATCTTTATGTCCTTAAAGTCAAAGTATGCCTTTTTCCAGGCTATTAAAAAAAATAGGGCTATGGCCAAAAATGTAGGTGCCAAATTTAAAATGGAGCCTTTACCTGCCCCAGCGTAGGCCAGAGATGCCTGTACCACCGAATTCCACCAAACGAGTATTTGATCTTCGAGATAATAAGGAAACAATGTCATTGCAACAATGAAAACAATGCCACTTCCAATAATAAATGCTTGCCACAATCCCTTGGTTATTGTTTTTGATCTAAAATTGGTGTAGGTAGTAAATAGCCCAAGAAAGAGGACGGCATAGGCAATGTTCAATTTAGTCATAATGGCCGTGCCCATCAGCAATCCTGTCAATAAATACCCCCAATTGGATTTTGTTTTCAGCAAAAGGAAAAGTCCGGGCATAAAAAACGCCATACACAGATGTTCCGACATGACACCCTGTAAGCTGCCGAAAAGACTTTGGAGGGCCACCGCAGCCAGCGCAGCCCAATAGCCCATTCTCCTACTACCTGTTTCGGCACCGATTTTATAGGTGAAATAAGCTGTGGTGGCCACTAGCAGGGCACCAAATAGGCGGATGGCCAAAAAACTCTTGCCAAACAGATAAATGATACCCGCAAAGAACAAAAAGGTTATCGGTGGTTTTAAATCCCATAATTCGGTGTAAGGGAGATGTCCGTTCACCCACGACTGTCCCATTAGAATGAACGTGCTTTCGTCTCGATCAATATAATCCCTAAAGAAGAATGGAAACCGAATGACAATCGACATCGCCAAAAGTGATATAAATACAAACTTTTGGGGGAAGAGGGTAGCCCATGTTTTAAGATTTTTGCTCGGTCTATTCGGCATGGTAGGTTTTAGAATCAGTTGCCATCTTTGCAAGATAGAGAAATCGCGTACTCCATTACAAAACAACATTGAAAAATCTTTCTGAACAAGACCTGACCATCATATAGATCATAAGGAGGAGGCGAAAGTTAAAAGCAAGGCGATGGAATACGTTTCACATTGGTTGAATTTTATGATAATATTTTCCTTACAATAATTAAATTTGAGGTTTATAAATAACCCAAACACAATTGAAATTACGAGAAATCCCAAGGGTCGATACCATAAGTAAAGAAGCCTTTATCGATCAATATTTCAGACCGCAACAGCCGGTCGTGATCGAAAGAGCTACGGTCGATTGGCCCGCCTTCGGCCGTTGGAACCTGGATTATATGCGTCGTGTTGCCGGTGATAAGATTGTGCCGCTCTACGATGACCGGCCCGTAAACCATAAAGATGGTTTTAACGAACCACACGCAAAAATGAGAATGGCCGATTATATCGATTTACTTCAAAAAGAGCCTACCCGTTATAGAATATTTCTGTGGAATATATTGAAAGAAGTACCTGAATTACAGTATGATTACGAATATCCAGATTTTGGATTGAAGCTACAAAAGGGTTTGCCGATGCTTTTTTTCGGGGGTAGGGATTCCCATACATTTATGCATTATGATATAGACTTGGCCAATATATTTCATTTTCATTTTGAGGGAACCAAAGAATGTATCTTATTTCCACAAACCGAAACCAAAAACCTCTATAAGGTACCCCATTCATTGATTACCCATGAAAGCATCGATTTTGCAAAACCCGACCTCGATAAGTGGCCCCTTTTAAAGAACGCAAATGGATTTAGAACCTTTCTAAAACATGGGGAGGTATTGTACATGCCAGAGGGTTATTGGCACTATATGAAGTACCTTACCCCGGGCTTTTCAATGAGTCTAAGGTCTTGGCCGAAAAATTCCACCAATGTGGCCAAAGGGCTTTATAATATTTTCGTGATGCGGAACTATGACAACCTTATGCGAAAATTGGGCGGCCAGAAATGGATAGAATGGAAGAACCAAAAAACGGTGGAGCGTGCCCATAAGGTTTTGCGATAACGATTTATAATCATAACTTTAATTTGATTTTTAACATCCATATAATGAAATCCATTTATACCATTATTTTTTGTCTTGCGGCCAGCAGTTTACTTTATTCCCAAGCATATTCTGGGCGCGATGATCAAAAATTTCAAGTAGGCGTTAATTTCCAGGACAATGGTACCGGAATAAATGGCACCTATGATTACGGGCTCGCACAAAATATATCTTTCGGCATCTCCTCTTCCTATATTTTGAGTGTTTCTGATATTTTGAATGCGGATTTTATTGACCGATTTGATGTCAAGGCCCGTGCAAGTGCCCATTTGGGAGATGTTATAGGTTTGGGAGATCAGATTGATGTTTATCCGGGTCTGGATCTTAGCCTAAAGAATTTTGGCTTTCATTCAGGCGTTCGCTATTTCTTATCCGATGGCTTTGGGCTTTATGGGGAGTTAGGCTTTCCTATTGCCAGGTACAAAAACGATGAAAGAAGTGCCGCCGAGGAATTGCACAACCAATTTTCGGTGAGCTTTGGTGCCAGTTTCAATTTCCTCTAGATACAAGAAGGTCACAGGCTTATTTGCCAAAGAATCATCAACCGAGCAGTTCTTTGACCTTATCATAGACCAACTCACTTTCCCAACCGCGATAGAGCAGATAATCGCCCAATTTTTTTCGCATCATCTGTGGGTTTTCCTTTTTTAGCGTTGTGAGCCGTTTTTTTGATAGGTCATCAAAAGTCCTTAAATAGTCTTGTTCATCGAATTCCTTCAAAGCGATTTCAATGTTGTATTTTGAGATGCCCCGGTGTTTCAATTCACCTATAATTCGGATTCTGCCCCATTTTTTGATGTTGAATTTTCCTCGCGCAAAACTTTTGGCGAACCTTTCTTCATTGAGAAAGTTGGTTTGGATCAATTGGGCGACGATGATATCTATGGCTTCGGGGATCATGTTCAGTTCCCGTAATTTTGCCAGCACCTCTTTATGGCATCGTTCCTGATAGGCGCAGTATCCTTCCAATTTTTTGAGGGCTTCGGTCAGGGTATAACTTCTTGAAGGGCGCATAGCGTAAAAATATTGAAAATAAAAAAGCGACCCCTGTTGCCAAAAGTCGCTTAAATATTTAATAAATGGTTTTGCCCTCTTTATTCTTAAATCGAAATTCAAGATAGGTATAGGCGTCCCTTGGCTGAATCTTTATCCATTTTTTGTATTCCAAGAACCATTTGGTACGGATTGATGGGAACCCTTTGGTTAAATAGGCCGCAATAAAAGGATGTATGTTTAGTGTCACACTGTTATCCTTTGCCGGACCCTTCAATAATTTCTCCAAATCCGAATTTACCCTGTCAATGATCCCTATCGGGGCTTCTACCTCACCGCCGGGCTTATTGGGATCTTCCTCGGTGGTCTTAATGTTCATTTCTGGCCTCACCCTTTGCCTAGTGATTTGGATAAGTCCGAACTTACTAGGGGGCAAAATCTTATGCTTGGCCCTATCATCTTTCATCTCATCTTTGAGATGCTCGAACAGCTTTTTTCTATGGTGCTGTTTCACCATATCAATAAAATCGATTACAATAATGCCACCCATATCGCGCAGACGCAGCTGCCTGGCAATTTCCGACGCGGCCAAAAGGTTAACCTCCAAGGCAGTGTCTTCTTGATTGTTAGCCTTATTCGAACGATTGCCACTGTTTACATCGATTACATGTAGTGCCTCTGTATGTTCAATGATCAAATAGGCTCCTTTACTCATGGAGGCCGTACGCCCAAAAGAAGTCTTGATCTGTCGTTCTATCCCATATTTCTCGAAAATCGGTACTTGGGAATTGTAATACTTCACGATCGACTCTTTGCCCGGTGCGATTTCTAGCACATAATCTTGAATTTGTCCGCAAAGCGTTTCATCGTCAACGTAGATTCCTGTAAAGGTATCATTGAACACATCCCTCAGTATGCTGGAGGCCCTGTTGACTTCTACCAATACCTTTGAAGGTGTTGGTGCTTTGTACAATCTTTTACACATTGCTGTCCATTTGTTCAGCAAATTTTCTAAATCTTTGTCCAGTTCCGCGACTTTTTTGCCTTCGGCAACAGTACGAATGATTACGCCAAAACCCTTGGGCTTAATGCTCATGACGAGTCTTTTCAAACGCTCTTTTTCCTCCTTGCTGGCTATCTTTTGTGAGACCGAAACACGGTCAGAAAAAGGTACCATCACCAGATATCGCCCTGCGAACGAAAGTTCTGAGCTGATTCTGGGTCCTTTGGTGGAAATGGGTTCCTTCACGATTTGCACCAGTAAAGATTGATTGGCCTTGATGGCATCGGTAATCACACCGTTTTTATCAATGTCTTTTTCAAATGGAAAGTTTTTGAGGGAATAATCCCTTAGCTTTCCTGTACTCACATTTCTAATGAATTTTAGCATTGAGGCCAATTGTGGACCAAGGTCATGATAGTGCAAAAAGGCATCTTTTTCATAACCAACGTTCACAAACGCGGCATTTAAACCGGTCACTGGCTTCCGTATCTTGGCCAAAAAAATATCGCCAACGGAAAAATTGTTATTATCCTCATCTTTATGCAATTCAGTGAGCTTTCCATCTTTGAGCAAAGCGAAATCAACGGCATCCGAACTAGATCTTACGATTAATTCTCTATTCACCTGAATATATTTATAGTTATCCCTCCACAAAAACGGGAGCGGATAAATAGATTAAACAATGTTATAAACAGGCCACGGGGACCTGCCGAAATTCTTCTCTTTTGAATCTCTATGTCAAAGAACGGGTTAAAATGAAAAAGTAGTCGGAACAACTACTTTTTCTTGTGTCGGTTAGCTCTCCGCCGCTTTTTACGCTTATGGGTAGCTACCTTATGTCTTTTTCGTTTTTTACCACTCGGCATGAAGATCTGCTTTTAAATTATTGATTATTTTATTTGAACATTACTCTTGACACCTTCAATAAAAACCTTTGCGGGCTTGAATGAGGGAATGTTGTGTGCCGCTATTTTAATAGTGGTATTCTTGGAAATGTTCCTACCGGTCTTTTCGGCCCTTGTTTTTATTATAAAACTTCCAAAACCACGTAAATATACGTTGTCACCACCTTCCAATGAAGATTTTACTTCCTCCATAAAGGATTCTACCGTGGCCTGAACATCTCCTTTTTCCATTCCAAGTTTGTCCGCGATTTTTGCTACAATTTCCGCTTTCGTCATCTTTTATTAAATGATTATGATATAGTTTGTTTTAAGGGTTGCAAATATATAAATTAAATTGAATCTTTTGCTTTAAACCAACAATTTTAAGTCTATAAACCACTACTTTAGCACTTTACGATTGAATACATGTTGTTTTCCCAAAAAGTTTTGCGCTGGTACGCCATGAACAAAAGAGCGCTTCCATGGCGTGCCACAAAAGATCCCTATAAAATTTGGCTGTCTGAAATTATCCTGCAACAAACACGGGTGGTACAGGGCACCCCGTATTATTTAAAGTTCATTGCGCATTTCCCAACCGTTGCAGACTTGGCCAACGCCTCGGAAGAAGAGGTCTTAAAACTATGGCAAGGCCTTGGGTATTACTCCAGGGCAAGAAACCTGCATGCCACCGCTAAAATGGTAACTGGGGAATACAACGGAACCTTCCCCAATACATATGCCGAATTAAAGAAATTAAAGGGTATCGGCGATTATACGGCAAGCGCAATTGCCTCCATTTGCTACAATGCCCCGCACCCCGTGGTAGATGGCAATGTGTATAGGGTGCTCGCCCGATACTTTGGTATAACCCTTCCCATAAATGGCACACAGGGCAGCGCGTATTTCAAACAATTGGCCCATCAAGTGATGGACGAAAGCCGTATCAGGGATTACAATCAGGCCATCATGGAATTTGGCGCCATACAGTGTGCGCCGAAAAGTCCAAATTGCCCTATTTGCCCATTGAATGATGGTTGTATGGCCTTGCAAAAAGACCTAGTTGAAGGCTTGCCCGTAAAGTTGAAAAAGTCAAAACCCAAAACCAGATATTTCAACTATGTAATTCCCCTGGCGAAGGATGTTGAAGGATTCCCTTATACCGTTATCGAAAAACGCAGGGAAAAGGGCATTTGGAAACATTTATGGCAATTCCCGCTTATTGAATCGGACTCTGAGATCGACCTTGGCATCCTAAAAAAAAAGATTCCGGAACAATTGCATTTTATTGATGCAACGGAGATATACCTTTACAACGAAAAACCATTGGTTCATAAATTGACGCACCAACATTTGCACACTAAATTTTGGATTGCGGAATGTGAGGAGGTGCATGGACATACCGTTCGAATTGGTGCACTGGAACCCTATGCCATGCCAGTTTTGTTGGCAGATTTTATTAAAACATTTAAAATTTAGTACTTTTGCATATTACTAAAAAACTATGAGCGGGACATTGAACAAAGTGATGTTGATAGGACATCTGGGCGACGAAGTAAAAATGCATTATTTTGAGGGAGGTGGCTGTATAGGCCGTTTTCCCCTGGCCACCAATGAAACCTATACCAACAAACAAACCGGGGAACGGGTTACCAATACCGACTGGCATAATGTCGTCGTGAGAAACAAGGCAGCGGAAATTTGCGAAAAGTATTTGAGCAAAGGCGACAAAGTTTATGTCGAAGGCCGGTTAAAGACCCGTCAATGGCAGGGTGAGGACGGCGCTACGCGATACGCCACCGAAGTACAGGTACAAGATTTCACCTTTTTGACTACCAAGAAGGAAAGTTTGTCTAACAGTCAATCAAGTCCGCAATCCGATGAGGCAGGAAAGGGCACGCCACAAAATATGGCATCGGTACATGAGTCTGATCAGGAGGATGATCTACCTTTCTAGATATATAACTAAATAGAAGCTGTTGGACCCAGACCCCTTACGTTTACTATTGAATTTTATTGTTTTTGATAGTGCCTTAGTGGTTAAAATCGGCCTTTTGGTATTGCTGTTGATGTGTTCCGCACTCATCTCCGGAGCGGAGGTAGCTTTTTTCGGTTTTTCTTCTACCGATGTCAATGAGCTACTGGAAAATAAAACGTCGAAAGGGGCCATGATTGCCAAACTCTTGGACCGTCCCAAAAAATTGTTGGCCACCATATTGATAGCCAATAATACGATCAATATTGGTGTGGTGCTCTTATTCGGTACGATAGGTGAAGTTTTATTCGCCGACCTCCATTATCAACTGTTCGGGATACTTTCGGTCCGATTTTTATTGGAAGTGGTCGTTGCGACATTTTTGATTCTGATGTTTGGAGAAATTCTCCCCAAGGTATACGCCAATAGAAATAAGAAAGCTTTTGCACATTTAATGGTCTATCCCCTAAAGGTACTCGACCTGTTATTTTCGCCCTTGAGTTTGCCTATGCGATCGGGAACTATTTTTCTACATGATAAATTGGGCAAGGAGAAATCGAACCTGAGCGTAGACCATCTCTCACAAGCTTTGGAACTGACCTCTGAAGGTGACACTTCCAAGGAAGAACAAAAAATTTTACAGGGTATCGTTACTTTTGGAAATACCGATACCAAACAGGTAATGAGGCCTCGAATCGATATTTTTGCGTTAAATGAGGAAATGAAATTTCCCGAGGTCATTGCTGAGATAAAATCCCATGGTTATTCACGTATTCCCGTTTTTTCAAAAAATATGGACAATGTTTTAGGGGTACTCTACGTAAAAGACCTATTGCCATATATCGACAGGAAAACCTTTAATTGGATGGGCCTTATACGCGAACCCTATTTTGTCCCTGAAAATAAAAAGTTGGATGACCTTTTGCTGGAATTCCAAGAAAAGAAGATGCATTTGGCCGTGGTCGTCGATGAATATGGGGGCACCTCGGGTATTGTGACCTTGGAGGACATCATCGAGGAAATAGTTGGCGATATAAGCGATGAATTTGATGATGAGGATCTGGTATTCTCAAAATTGGACGAACGCAATTTTGTTTTTGATGGTAAAACCACATTGAAAGATTTCTATCGTGTCGTCAAAATCGTGGAGGAAGATCTCTTTGAGGCACAGAAAGGCGAGTCAGAAACCATTGCGGGCTTTGTGCTGGAAATTGCGGGAAGCTTTCCCAAAAGAGGGGATAAAATTAAATTTAACGATTATATGTTTGTTGTGGAGAGCTTGGATAAAAAACGTCTAAAACAGATTAAAATCACCTTGCCCAATGAACCTTAGGACCCTCTTTTTGATGCTGCTATCAATCCTTGTTTTAATGGGATGTAAAGAGGAAGTGCTTCCAAAACCAAGGGCATTTCTTAGACTGGAATACCCTGAGGCCAAAAAGGAGATTTTGCAGACCGATCACTTTAAGTTTCAATACAACCAAATGGCCCAGATCAAAGCAAAGAATACCCAATCGCTTACTTTGGATTATCCCGGGATGAAAGGGACCATATTTATCAACTACAAACCAGTGGCAGGAAATCTTGTCAAGCTTCTGGGCGATGCCCAAAAGTTTAGTTATGAGCATGTGGTGAAGGCCGATGCCATTGAACCGAAGGTATTTGAGAACCGAACGGACCGTGTTTATGGAATGTTCTATGCCGTAAGCGGTGACGCGGCATCCCAAGCGCAGTTTTACGTGACCGACAGTACCAAACATTTTGTGACGGGTTCACTCTATTTTTATGCAAAGCCCAATTACGATTCGATCTTTCCCGCTGCGGTTTATCTTCAGAACGATATCCTAACTATCATGGAAACATTGCGCTGGAAGGATTAAGGACCCTGTTGGTGAATTCCGTTAAGACCATTATAGAATGAATAAAAAGGAACTGCTCGATTGCCAAAAAAGGATAGCCCCATATATCCATAAAACCCCCGTCCTAAGTTCGCGCTCGATTAATAAGATTGCCGGGGCCATGCTGTTTTTTAAATGTGAAAATTTTCAAAGAATGGGTGCCTATAAAATGCGTGGCGCCACCAATGCCATACTTCAGCTTACCGATGTTCAAAGACAGGGAGGCGTGGTAACCCACTCCTCGGGTAATTTTGCCCAGGCTTTGGCGTTGGCCGCTAAAAGCCTGGGAGTCAACGCACATATCGTGATGCCTACCTCGGCGCCCATGGTAAAGAAGATAGGGGTCATGGAATATGGGGCGCGGATTTATGAATGTGAACCGACCTTAAAGGCTAGGAACGCCATGGCCGATTCAATAGCCAAAGAAACTGGTGCTACTTTCATACATCCCTCCAATGATGAAAAGGTAATTGTGGGGCAAGGTACTGCCGCATTGGAACTTTTAATGGACCATGATGATCTCGAAGCCATTTTTTGTCCCGTTGGTGGCGGTGGCTTAATTGCGGGAAGTGCTTTGGCCGCAAATTATTTTGGCAAGAACTGTAAAGTTTACGGAGCCGAACCCTTTGAGGCCGATGATGCCTACCGATCTCTGAAAAGTGGTAAAATAGAAGACAATATAACCGTAAATACAATTGCCGACGGTTTGCGGACCACCTTGGGCGATAAAAACTTTCCCATTATTCAAAAGCATGTGGTCGGGATCATAAGGGTTACGGAGGAAGAAATAATTGGCGCGATGCGCCTTATTTGGGAACGTATGAAAATTATAGTTGAACCCTCAAGTGCGGTAGCCCTGGCCGGCCTGTTAAGGGAAAAGGAAAAATTCAAAGGTCAAAAAATAGGAATCATTATATCTGGGGGCAATGTAGATTTGGGAAAACTGCCTTTCAAGGAAAATTTCAATTCGTATCCTTGAGCAAGGTCTTTGCCTTTTCAATACTTGTGTTGATTTCTTCTTTTACTGCTTGCATCTTCCGCTCTTCCTCATTTAACCATTGCTGTTTTTGGTCAGTGAGTTCTTTGCCATTTAAAATTTCATCGGAATCGAATCGGTTTCCAAATTCCCGCATCCAAACCATCATCGACTCATGTGCCGCTTGCAGATCTTCTCTGGCACTTTTATATTGAAGGCCGATCGCAGTGCTGTCCTCTTTTTTCTTTAATTCCCTAACTAATTTTCCGATGACGCCCATTTCGGGCATCACCTCATCGTGCATGGCCATGACTTTTTTCATTTGCGATTGCCCTTCCGATGTTTTTTTGTCGCCCTGGCATGAAATCATAAAAAAAAGTAGCGCAAACAATAATTGAACTCTTATGATTGTAGCCATTTTATTTTTCTTTTTATCAAATATAAATTTACGTATAAAGGATGTAAATCCTTCTCCAAAAAACACCACTTTTGCCAAAATCTTTACGTTTGTCCGACTACCAGAAAAAATGGATTTATCTTATCATATTGTCCTTGATATGGGGTTCTTCTTTTATCCTGATCAAGAGATCGTTGTTAGGCTTTTCACCATTGCAGTTGGGGGCGTTACGCATTGTTTTTGCATCCCTTATTTTGTTGACTTTCGGTTTCAGAAGTTTGGCTAACCTTCGCGTCCCGGACATAAAATGGCTGGTCATGGCTGGGTTTTTAAGCTCTTTTTTTCCGCCCTTCTTGTTTGCATTGGCACAAACGGAGCTCGATAGTGGCGTAACCGCGATTTTTAATTCAACCGTGCCCCTATTGACCTCTTTGGTCGGTATTTTGTTGTTCGGACTCTCGATTGTCAAGAAACAGCTGGTAGGGGTCTTGGTGGGGCTATTGGGCACCTTGGCGCTCATTGCGGCCGGAATGGAATTTGATCCCACCCAAAATTATTGGTATGCTATCTTTATTTTGCTTTCGGCCTTTGGGTATGCGTTGAACATCAATATAGTAAAAAACAGGTTATACCATCTCAGTTCGCTTACCATTACCACGGCAAGCTTTGTTGTGGTTTTGTTACCGGCATTGGCCCTTTTGTTGTATTCAGATGTTTTTCGGGAATTTAGGTATAACGACCCTATGCAAAGCGCAGTTTGGTATCTTTTGGTACTTGCGCTACTTGGTACCGCACTGGCCAATTTATTGTTCAATAGGTTAATTCAAGTCTCGAGCCCAGTTTTTGCCGCTTCCGTCACCTATTTGATCCCTTTGGTCGCCATTCTGTGGGGCGTTTTAGACGGGGAGCACATCAATATTTATCAAATTTTGGGGGGGTTGGTGATCCTA
>JAHENB010000063.1:75012-325261 GCA_024643345.1 Maribacter sp.
TTTCCTTGCCCATTCGCTTCGGAATTGCTGCGAGTGGCTCTTTGATCGCTTATTTTTTGATATTGGCACTATTTGGCTTACATACCAATATCTTTTTCAGTCTTTTTAATGGGGTGATTACGGGTTTCTCTATTTATGAGGCCATTAAATATGAGCGTCTGAGAAATCCAAAGGGATTCAGTTATGGACAAGGTTTTAAAATTGGCCTGGTTACCGGTTTTATGGCGACATTGATTTTCACCTTGTTTTTCGCTTTTTATTCCACTGAAATCAACCCAGGTTTTCTTGAGGAACTTTCAAGTGTTTGGTTCAGGGACTATAAAGATTTTGAGGCGATTGTTTTTTTTACCGTGGCCATTATGGGTTTTGCAACATCTTTGGTGCTTACCTTGGCCTTTATGCAACTCTTTAAATCTTCCAACAACCCCAAAAAGAAATAGTCTAAAAACTTTAAAAACATCTTGTACATTAATGAATTAGAAGTATATTTGCACCCTCCTATTTAAAAAAATGGGAGGTGACAAATCATAATATACACGCTATGTACGCAATTGTAGAGATGGCAGGGCAGCAATTCAAAGTTGCAAAAGACCAGAAAGTGTATGTTCACCGTTTGCAAACACAAGAAGGTAAAAAAGTCATTTTTGACCAAGTACTTCTTTTGGATGACGGTAAGAACATAACCATTGGCGCCCCAGCTATAAACGGCGCGGCTGTTGAAGCCAAAGTCGTAAAGCACCTTAAAGGTGACAAAGTTATCGTATTCAAGAAAAAACGAAGGAAGGGTTATCAAAAGAAAAACGGACATCGACAGGCGTTGACCGAAATCCTTGTGGAAAGTATTATTGCCTCTGGAGCCAAAAAGGAGGTAGTAGCAAAGGTAGAGAAGCCAAAAGCCGCTCCTTTAAAAGAAGAAAAGCCCAAAGTGGCTTCAAAACCCGAGGCGGCTACAAAACCGGCAGTTAAGAAGACTGCACCTGCCAAAAAGGCTCCGGTTAAAGCGGCCAAGGCCGATGATCTGAAAAAGATTGAAGGGATAGGTCCAAAAGCCGCTGAAGCTTTGGCAAACGCAGGTTTGGAATCTTTCGCAAAATTAGCCAAGGCCAAACCCGAAAAAATAAAGGAAATTTTGACCGAAGCGAGTTCAAGAATGGCACATTTAGAGCCTACTACCTGGCCAGAGCAGGCGCAACTCGCTGCCGATGGCAAATGGGATGATCTTAAGAAGTTACAGGATAAATTAAACGGGGGCAAATAAAATTTCCTCTAGAATCAAAATCACAATAAAATGGCACACAAAAAAGGTGTAGGTAGTTCCAAAAACGGCAGGGATTCAGAATCGAAACGCTTAGGGGTGAAGATTTTTGGAGGACAGGCCGCCATTGCTGGAAATATTATCGTAAGACAACGTGGCACCAAACATAATCCAGGGGAGAATGTTTATGCCGGTAAAGACCATAGCCTACATGCACGTGTAGATGGAATGGTAAAGTTCGAAAAGAAGGCAGGTGGTAAATCTTATGTTTCCATAGAGCCATTTGAAGCCTAATTAACCGGTTTTATACCAAAAAGAAACCTGCACTTGAAAAAGTGCAGGTTTTTTTTTATGCCAAAAAGGCTTCCATTTTATCAATAGCCCTAGTATCGGTAATATTCGGGCTTAAATGGACCCTCAACGGTTACCCCTATGTAATCTGCTTGATCTTTTTTGAGTTCAGTGAGTTCGGCACCCAAACGCGAAAGATGTAACTTGGCCACTTTCTCATCGAGGTGTTTGGGCAACATATACACATCATTTTCATAGTTGGCGCTGTTTTTCCAAAGCTCGATTTGAGCTAAGGTTTGGTTGGTGAACGAGTTGCTCATCACAAAACTGGGATGGCCTGTGGCACAACCAAGGTTAACCAAACGTCCTTCGGCCAAAACGATGATATCCTTCCCATCTATGGTGTATTTATCTACCTGGGGCTTAATTTCGTCTTTGGTGCTTCCATAGTTTTTGTTCAGCCAAGCCATGTCGATTTCGTTATCGAAATGGCCAATGTTGCAGACAATGGCCTTATCCTTCATCGCTTTAAAATGCTCAGGTCGAATAATGTCTTTATTGCCCGTAGTGGTTATAATGATGTCAGAAACCCCTACTACACTTTCCAGTTTCTTTACTTCATAGCCATCCATACAAGCCTGAAGGGCGCATATCGGATCGATTTCGGTGACCGTGACTATTGATCCTGCTCCCTTGAAGGAAAGCGCGGTTCCTTTGCCCACATCACCGTAGCCAGCGACCACCACGCGTTTTCCTGCCAACATGGTATCCGTGGCACGACGAATGGCGTCCACCGCACTTTCGCGACACCCGTATTTATTATCGAACTTCGATTTGGTCACTGAGTCGTTTACATTGATGGCGGGCATCGGCAACGTACCTTTTTTTACCCGTTCGTAGAGGCGGTGCACCCCGGTAGTAGTTTCCTCTGAAAGCCCTTTAATGCTAGCTGCCATTTCAGGATAGCGATCTAAGACCATATTGGTAAGGTCGCCACCATCGTCTAATATCATATTTAAAGGCTTTCGGTCTTTTCCAAAAAATAAGGTTTGCTCAATGCACCAATCAAATTCCTCCTCGTTCATGCCCTTCCAGGCATATACCGATATGCCCTCAGCTGCTATTGCGGCCGCTGCATGGTCTTGGGTGGAAAAGATGTTACAAGAACTCCAGGTAACCTCGGCCCCTAATGCGACCAAGGTTTCGATCAATACAGCGGTCTGTATGGTCATGTGTAGGCAACCCGCAATTCTGGCTCCCTTAAGCGGTTGCTCGTTTCCATATTCCTCGCGTAACGCCATCAGGCCGGGCATTTCGGCCTCGGCCAATAGTATTTCTTTTCTCCCCCAGTTAGCAAGGGAAATATCCTTCACCTTAAAAGGTGTATACGGAATGGTTTTGGTGCTCATGTTCTTTATTTATTTTTTACTTTCGTTTAATGGCGATAGTGCCCATTTTTTGCAAAGCAAAGTTACAAATTCCTAAAGTAATGGTATGCCTCTTTATAAGACAATAAAGGTAAATTCTTCGGTCGTCGCCCATATATGGAAGATCGAGGAGACCGAGGGGGCACTCGCCGATGGGGTTGTTCTGACCGATCATTGTCAGGACCGATTGCGAAAGATGAAATCAGAACTGCACCGAAGGGGCTTTTTAAGCATCCGTCATTTAATGGCCATCGAAGGTTACGAAGATAAAGACCTTTATTATGACGACTTTGGCAAACCCCATCTGACCGATGGCAATTATATTTCCATTTCCCATTCCAACCAATTTACGGCCATTATCATCAGTAACGGACCAGCAGTGGGCATCGATATTGAGAAACAACGGGAAAAGATTTTACGGATTGCGCATAAATTTACCCCGCTGGAGGAGTACAGTACTATTGCCAATACCGATGCCCTTATCAGAAAATTAACCATTGTTTGGGGATGTAAAGAATCGCTCTACAAGATTTATGCTAAACCGGGCCTTAGCTTTTTGCACCATATCATAATCAGTGATTTTGATCTTGCCGATGGCAAAACCACTGGCGAAATAATATATAAGGGCAAAAAGTCGGATTATGATATTGATTATTTTGAGTTTGAAGGGTTCACTTGTGTTTACGGCCTTGTAAATTGAATGGCTCCCGACTTTTAAATAAAGTTCGTTCTTTACCAATTCTCAGATCAGATTTTTTTTGAATTATCATAATAAATGAAAATGGACATATCGGTTGAACTTACCTTCTCGCCCTTACAGGACGATTTTGAAGATCATATCATCAATTTCATCAGAAAATTAAGGGCTTCGGGATTAACCATAATTGAAAACCCACTCAGCACGCAAATCTACGGTGAATACGACTCGGTCATGATGTTGTTGCAAACGGAAATAAAATCGGCTTTCGAAATGATGGACAAAGGGCTTTTATTCATAAAAATCGTAAAATCTGACCGTAGTGGTTATGAACCAAATTTCTGATTTCTTTTTAGATCCATACCAGGACAAGGACACTTATGTCATTGTGCTTGAGGCCGTTGTATTTATTAGTGGAATCTTGAGCGTTTGGTTGGCCAAAAAGGAAAGCATTTGGGTATACCCCACAGGTTTGGCCGCAACCGTGATTACCGTATACCTATTGTTCCAAGACCGACTTTTGGGGGATATGATGATGAATTTATACTTCTCTATCATGAGCGTTTACGGCTGGTGGAACTGGGCAAGAACGCAAAATCATAAAAAAGTAGTTCATATTTCCCGAACCGATACCAAGGAAAAATATATAGGTTTTGGGTTGTTCGTTTTAACCATGCTGATCACGTTTTTGGTATATAAGGGGTTCGGGGTTACCGTGGAAACTTCCAATTATGTCGATATTTTCACTTCGGGCGTCTTTTTTACCGCCATGTGGTACATGGCGCTCAAAAAACTTGAAAACTGGACACTTTGGATTTTTGCCGATATTATAACGGTGCCATTGTATGCTTATCGGGGGCTTGGCATGCTTTCACTACAATATCTTATATTTACCTTCTTGGCGATACAAGGTTATATAGCATGGAAAAACAGCTTAAACAGCGCCCGTCAAACCTCATAAAAGTAGTCTTGTTCGGTCCAGAATCAACAGGAAAGACTACACTTTCGAAGCAATTGGCCGATTATTATCAAACGGTATGGGTGCCCGAATTTGCCCGGGAATACCTCCAAAATAAATGGGACCTCGAAGGTAAAACCTGTGAACCCAAAGACTTATTGCCCATCGCTGCTGGTCAAATACAGCTAGAGAACACACTTGCGGAAAAAGCTTCCCTAGTTTTGATATGCGATACCGATTTATTGGAGACAAAAGTGTATTCCGAGGCATATTATACCGGTAACTGCGACCCACTTCTTGAAAAATTTGCACTGGAGAATACCTATGACCTTTATTTATTAACCTATATTGATGTTCCTTGGATTGGGGACGATTTAAGGGACAAGCCCCATGAAAGGGAAAGAATGTTCGCTTATTTCAAGGGAACTTTGGAAAAGTATCACCGTAATTTTATTATCTTAAAGGGGAATTCAAAAAAGCGATTGGCCAATGCCGTTGCTGCCATTGATGAATTAATAGTTTCTAAGGCATTATAAACATATGTTATTTACACCAGAAGACGGAGAACAACTTTTAGAGAATGGAATAGGCAAGGAAAAGGTTGTAAAACAGATTGAAACCTTCAAGGAAGGGATAGCCTTCATGTGCCTAGATAAGGCAGCGATAGTCGGAGATGGTATCGCACAGTTTTCTGAGAAAGAAGCAAAGTTACGGGTTAAAAGGTTTGAAACGGAACGCCATCGATTGTCATTGTTAAAATTTGTGCCCGCATCCGGCGCGGCTTCGCGGATGTTCAAAGCACTGTTCGATTTTTTGGAGGATTTTCATCCTTCGAAGGAAACATTTGAAGCCTATATAGATCGTACCCGGAACAAGGAAATCAAAATATTTATGGATGGGCTGCACTTGTTGCCTTTCTATGAACGTATTCAGTCAAATATAAAGGGAAAGGCAGCCTCCAAAGATGAAGAGAAGCACCTTTTTGTCAAGGAAATGCTTAATGAAGACAGGCTTAATTTTGGTTTTTACCCAAAAGGTCTCCTCCCCTTCCACAAATATGGGGCATTTATATCAACCGCTTTTGAAGCGCATCTAAGGGAGGCGGCATTATATGCCGAAACCAGTGCGACGGCACAGCTGCATTTCACCATATCCCCGCAACATGAAAAAATGTTCAAAAAAGAATATGCCTCCGCCTCGAAAAGGGTTTCGAAAGAAACAGGAGTCGACTTTCAGGTAAGTTTCTCGTTCCAAAAACCCGCAACCGATACCATTGCTGTAGATCTGGAAAACAATGTATTTAGAAACCTAGATGGTTCCCTGCTCTTTAGACCAGGGGGCCATGGTGCCCTGATCGAAAACCTCAGCGAACAGGATGCGGATATTATTTTCATCAAGAATATCGACAATGTAGTGCCCCAGCGGTTACTAAAGCGTATTGCAGATAGCAAAAAATTGCTGGCCGGCCTTTTGCTTGAAGTTCAGGAAAAGGTTTTCGAGTATGCTGAAAAATTGGATGAAGGTCATATCAGTGCGGAGGAGTTGGCTGAAATAGGAGCATTTTTAGCCGATCATCTGAATGTGAGGTTTGCCAATAGTTTCTCAAGTTTTAGCTTGTCGGAACAGATCCTGATATTACAGGATAAGTTGAACCGGCCCATTAGGATTTGTGGGATGGTCAAAAACGAGGGAGAGCCTGGAGGAGGTCCATTTTGGGTAAAGGATTCCCATGAGAATATCTCCTTGCAAATTGTTGAATCGGCCCAAGTTGACATGAACAATGCGTCACAGGTCTCCATATTCAAAAGTGCGACCCATTTTAATCCAGTAGATATTGTTTGTGGGGTGAAAAACTACAAAGGCGATAAGTACGATTTGCTTCAATATGTGGATGCCAAGCAAGGTTTTATCACCGAAAAGACAAAAGAAGGCAAGAAACTCAAAGCTTTGGAACTCCCGGGCCTTTGGAATGGCGCCATGGCATTTTGGAATACAATATTTGTTGAAGTGCCCGTCGAAACCTTCAATCCAGTAAAAACGATCAATGATTTATTAAGGCCATCCCATCAAATCGTTTAGACTCAGATCGTATAAAAATTACAAGCTCTGTCGAGATCCTGATTGGTAGCGTTTGTCTTTTATACACTTAAATTGGAATTCCCTTTCATTGTTTCCCGATTAGGCGTGCTGTACTTAAGACACCTTGCGCATGCGTAAAATGTTCATATCCCCACGAAAATAATGTTCCGTTTTTGGATCGTTGTTTGAAACATCGATACTATATTTGCACCATCTCAAAGGGGTGCTTAAGCCCGATTCTTGTTCATGTAATTTCAATGGGCAAGTTGGAGGCTGGCTGAGATCATACCCAAAGAACCTGGGCGGGTAATGCCGCCAAGGGAAATAGCATAGGTCGCCATTAGGACGGCCGTCGTTTCCTTAGGAAATAAAATCTAAGTTTAACTAAGAATAATAGCCCCTTTTATTCGTAACTATACTGTAGTACGAATGAAATCTATTTTTCCATTTTTGGCCTTTTTGGGCCTTGGCTGGGGCCTTCATGCCCAAGGAAAACAATCCGATTCCCTCCAAGGCACCAAGGTGGTTCTCGATGAGGTCTTCGTCTCCGCGATACGGGTCAACAGGGAATCACCCGTAACTTTTTCGAACTTGAACAAAAATGGCTTCGCCCCGAGAAACTTGGGGCAGGACATTCCGATATTGATGAATTATTTGCCCTCTGTGGTCACCACTTCCGATGCCGGGGCAGGGGTGGGATATACCGGTATACGGGTTCGGGGCAGTGACGCTACCAGGGTAAACGTCACCATCAATGGGATTCCTTACAATGATTCTGAATCGCATGGCACATTTTGGGTAAACTTGCCCGATTTTGCTTCATCAACCGAAAGTCTCCAATTGCAAAGGGGGGTGGGAACCTCTACCAATGGTGCAGGAGCTTTTGGGGCCAGTCTAAATATATTGACCGATGCGCTGTCCGAGCAGGCCTATGCACAATGGTCATCTTCGGTCGGAAGTTTCAATACCTTGCGGAACAACCTCAAATTCAGCACCGGATTGCTGGATGAGCACCTTGAACTGGCAGGGCGCCTTTCTAGAATTATTTCGGATGGATATATCGATCGGGCCTCTGCAAAACTGGATTCCTACTTTTTGCAAGGGGCTTTCAAAAATGAGAATACGCTCATCAAAGCCCTGCTGTTCGGAGGGCAAGAAATCACTTATCAGTCTTGGTTCGGCGTCGATGCCCAGACCTTGCAACGCGATCGCACCTTTAACCCGGCAGGACAATATACCGATGCCAATGGCAAACTTCAATTTTACGACAATGAAGTCGACAACTATAAACAAGACCATGCGCAAATGCTTTGGAACCAAAATTGGTCCCCAAAATGGAGCACCAACCTTGCCCTTCACTTCACCCATGGTCGTGGCTATTTTGAACAGTTTCGGGAAGACGATGCTTTTGCTACCTATGGCATTGAACCTATTTTTGTGAACGGTTCGGAAGTAAATACCACGGATCTGGTTCGAAGACGCTGGCTTGATAATGATTTTTACGGAACCGTTTTTTCAACTACCTATCAAGCCTCCAATTTCAATTTGATTTTGGGAGGCGGTTGGAACCAATATGAAGGCAAACACTTTGGACAGGTGATTTGGGCCCGTTTTGCCGGAGACACCAATATTAGAGATCGGTATTACGATGACCGTTCAAAAAAAATGGACCTTAACTTTTTTGCAAAAGTCAATTACCGCTTGAACACAAAATTTAGACTCTTCGGGGACCTACAGTACCGTACTTTGCAATACAGGGCCAACGGCAATGATACCGGATCCGTCGATGATCGTTTTAACTTCTTTAACCCAAAGGCCGGACTAACCCTCGATCTCAATCCCGAAAATAATTTATACCTGAGCTATGCCGTGGCCAACAGGGAGCCCAACCGAAACGATTACGAGTCGGGAAATCCCGAACCGGAAAATCTGCAGGATATTGAGCTGGGTTGGCGACATCTTGCGCCCGCAATTCAGCTCAATGCCAACCTTTATTACATGCGATATAAAAACCAACTCGTACTCACTGGCGAATTGAATGATGTGGGCGCACCGCTTAGGGCCAATATTGGCGATAGTTACCGTATGGGCATCGAGGTCGATGCCGATATCAAATTCTCAGACCGGTTTCAGTGGCGTCCCAACGCCGCCTTGAGCAGTAACAGGAACCTTGATTTCGTTTTTCAACGCGACGGAATATTGCAGGCATTGGGGGGTACCCAAATCGCCTATTCCCCTTCAATTGTTGTGGGCAATCAAATTATGTATTCGTCAAATACCGGCCTTCAACTATCCTTGTTCGGAAAGTATGTGGGCAAGCAATATATGGGTAACATTGATTCGGAAGTCTCGGTGTTAAAAGCATATTCCCAGGTAGATTTCAATATTCAGTATATTTGGGAGCCCAACTCAATTGTGGATAGCATTACCTTTTCTGGCCTGGTGAACAATATTTTCGATCAAGACATTGTCTCCAATGGATATTTTTTTACCTATGATGATGATTTTTCCGATCCCGGAACCATCACTACGGTGGAAGGGGCTGGTTATTATCCGCAAGCCGGTATTAACTTTTTATTAGGGGCAACCATCAGATTTTAGTGTTGGAGTTGGTATATTTTAAAGATCGTTGTAGGATTGTGCGGATGTACATGCACATATGAATGGCATTTGGAAGCAAAAAAAATCACAAACTATTAAAATGCTTAAATTGATACCATGGCTTTGAAATCATTCTTCAAAACATTGCCGATCAAATGGGGCATCATTGGTTGTGGCCATGTGACCGAGGTAAAAAGCGGCCCGGCCTATCAGCAAACCGATGGTTTTAAAGTGATGGCAGTGATGCGAAGGGATTACGAAAAAGCAGCGGACTACGCCCATCGCCATGGCATTCCAAAAATTCATCGGGAAGCGGAAGACCTGATCCTTGACGATGAGATCGATGCGGTGTACATTGCCACCCCGCCCGACTCGCACCAATATTATGGACTTATGGTCGCGGCAGCGGGAAAGCCCTGTTGCATTGAAAAACCAATGGCGACCAGCTATGACCAAAGCGTTGAAATTTACAATGCCTTTGAGGAAAGGCAAATCCCACTTTTTATCGCATATTACAGAAGATCGCTTCCCCGGTTCGATCAGATCAAGTTATGGATGCAGCAGGGTGAAATTGGGCAAATAAGGCAGGTTCGCTGGCATCTGGCCAAACCACCCACCGACATCGATAAGCAGGGGGTTTATAATTGGCGGACGGACCGTATGGTGGCTCCCGGCGGCTATTTCGACGATTTGGCCTGTCATGGCCTTGATTTGTTCGTGCACTTGTTGGGCGATATCGTCGAGGCCAAGGGGATTGCCACCAACCAATTGGGTCTGTACAGCGCCAAAGATTCGGTTTCGGCCTGTTGGATACATCAAAATGGGGTCACAGGGGAAGGCAGTTGGAACTTTGGAAGCTACATTTATGAAGATACGGCCGAGATCATAGGCAGTGAGGGCAAGATCGGTTTTTCAATATTTGAAGATCGACCCTTGGTTTTGCAGAATGCGAAGGGCAAATTAGCAAAGACCATAGCCCACCCCAAGCATATTCAAAAATATCATGTGGCCTATATCAAAGAACATCTGATGGGGCATAAACGGCACCCGTCTTTGGGCAAATCGGGCTTGCATACCAGTTGGGTGATGGATAGGATTTTGGGTATCTTATAACCGATGATCATCGATCTTGTCAAGCGCCTAATTCGAAATGACGACCACTCCTCCATTGTAAGTGGCACGATATTCCAACATATCATAATAGCGGTTCCCGTCCTGTGGTTTATTTTGAAGTTGCCCTGTGACAATGGTATATTCATAATCTTCACAAGGACAGGTCGCTACCAGGCCATTTAAAATCATTGTCGAACAATCATTGGGCGCATGGTTGGGGCAACTGGCCTCAAATGCCCGGAACTGGTCGAAGCCGACATTGATCACGAACGCGCCACGGGTGCCAACCCCACTGCTCCCCACATAAACCACGTTGAAGTCGTTAGATAAGGGGCTGTATAAGGGTAGGTTCAAATTTAAATCAAAACGAAAAACAATTTCCTGTAAATAAGGGTTACGGTTACTGCGATCATTGCTACAGGCCAGTAACATTACCATTAAAAACAAGCCCCAAATTCGCGTCATAGGATTTTGTTACAAAATTAATCAGAAACAAAATTGAACAAAAAAAATGTATCTTTGCGTTAAATCCTCTCTAAAAAACGTTGCAGGACATCGTAAAAGCAGGGGATTTTCTTATTCATGAAATCCTGTAAGAAAATATTCCATATCTTTCTGAAAAGAGGATTGCACAGTTCCCGCTTACGCGGGATGTTTTTATAATAGTGACCAATGTTCCGGTATTGGCTTAAAATCAAATATTATGAGTAACGTATCATACTATACCGTAGAAGGACTAAAAAAATTGAAAGACGAGCTAAACCATCTCAGGGATGTTGAACGTCCCAAGGCTTCGCAAGCGATTGCCGAGGCCCGGGACAAGGGCGATCTTTCAGAAAATGCCGAATATGATGCCGCCAAAGAGGCCCAGGGTCTCCTGGAACTGAAAATCGCAAAAATGGAGGAAACCTTATCGAATGCCCGATTGATTGACGAATCACAATTGGATACCTCTAAGGTATTGGTGCTTTCCACGGTGAAGCTGAAAAACCTCAATAACGGGATGGAAATGAAATATACCCTGGTCGCCGAAAGCGAGGCCGATCTGAAAAAGGGAAAAATCTCGGTAAGTTCACCCATAGGAAAAGGGTTATTGGGAAAGGTCGTGGGAGATACTGCTGAAATTGTGGTGCCCAATGGTACCTTGAAGTTTCAGGTAATCGAAATCAGCCGGGCCTAGTAGGGCATTTCTAGCAATTGAATTATTATTCATCAAAACCACTATTATGGCAAGTATTTTCACCAAAATCATCAAAGGGGAAATACCCAGTTACAAAATTGCGGAGACCGAGAAGTTTTTTGCTTTTTTGGATATTAACCCAAACGCAAAAGGCCATACGCTCTGCGTTCCAAAACGGGAGGTAGATAAAATCACCGATCTAGATAGGGACTCTTATTTGGGATTAATGGATTTTGCGATAAAAATAGGCCGCGCTCTTGAGGCTACGGTCCGATGTAAACGTGTGGGGATGACCGTAATCGGGCTCGAAGTACCCCATGTTCATGTCCATCTGATTCCACTCAACGAAATGAAAGAGGCCACTTTTCAACACAAGGTGCGGTTATCTCCAGCGGAGTTCGAGGCACTTGCCGATAAAATCAGGGCCGAACTAAAGAAGAACCCTCTTTGATCAAGAGACCATAATTTTGAGGATAGGGAAATCAAAAGCTCGGAATTCCCATGACAATGAAGTAAATTATGGTGCCGACAAAAGCCAATAATAAGAGCGCCAAAATATAAAATAGGGGCCTGAACTCAAGGGAGGCCTTCAGTGGGTCAACTGTTTTTTGATAATAATCGAAACTGCGTTCGATGTCATCGGTCCATTTAACCGGGTAGATTATGGAGCCACATTTGGTGCACTTCATTTCATTGACAACCTCCTTGGTAATCCGGTGGATCAATTTACCATAGGTATGCTTTTGGGAAAAAGTAAGTTTGAGCGATTTATTGAAACATTCGGGACAATTATTCTGTAGTGACGCTTCTTTGATAATTTCCAATTTTTCCTCTGCCATTTCCTCCCTTTTAAAATTAAATTTGTTGCTTATTCGAATGGATCTGTAAAGATATCTGCATGATGGTGCCCTGTTTGCTCGATGACAATACTTTTACCTTTCCCTTGTGGTATTCCTCTACAATTCTTTTGACCAATGAAAGTCCCAATCCCCAACCCCGTTTTTTTGAGGTGACCCCCGGATTGAATATGGACTGGTAATCACTTTTTGGGATGCCATGGCCACTATCTGACACCAGGATATTAACAAAATGATGATCTCGCACGATTTCAAGGGTAATAGTGCCCTTGCCGCGCATCGCATCTATGCCGTTTTTGACCAAGTTTTCTATGGTCCACTGATAAAGTGATGGGTTGAGCAGCACCATAGCCCCTTCTATCTGCGAATGAAAGGTGAAATGTACCAATTTTGAGCTTCTTAGCTTTAAGTAGTCAAACGCATTTTTGGTTTCATTTACAATTTCGTGCACTTCCAATTTGGGCAAGGAGCCTATCTTGGAAAATCGTTCCGTTATAGTTTCTAAACGTGAAATATCCTTTTCTATTTCCTTGGTGATTTCAGGATTGATATTTTCGGTTTTCAGCAATTCGTTCCATCCCAGAAGGGAAGATAGGGGCGTGCCGATCTGGTGCGCCGTCTCCTTGGCCATACCTGCCCACAATTTATTTTGTTCCGATGCTTTGTTGGTTTTGAAGAAAAAGAAGATGACCGCCCCAAAAAGAAAAATGATCAATAAAAGGGCCAAAGGATAATATTTGAGTTTGTTCAGCACTTCAGAATTACCATAGTAAAGGGTTGCCAGATATTCCCCTTTGTCCTCCATCGTTATGGGACGGTTCTCGCTTTCAAACATTTTCATCCTTTTGTGAAGGTAAACCGTGTCTTTGGTCAATGCCTTGGGAATATTGTTCGTTTTCATAGAGCCATCCCGATTCACCAAGATCATAGGGGTAGAAGTGTTGTTCTGAAACACCTTCAAAGGGAGGTTGCCGGGATCGGCATCGGCCGGGAGGGACAAAAATTCGGTTTGCGCCGTGGCCCAGATTTCCATTTTAAGACGTTCCTCGTCCTTGAATTTTTTAAAAAAGCTGTTGGTATTCCAAAGGATGAGGCTTACGATAACAAAAGATGCTATCAACAAAATAAAGTTCGAAGTCCTGTGCTTAGGATTAAAATTCATCCATTGGTTGTCTTATGTCAAAGATAACGCAAAATGGCTTAAAATTGGTTGTGTGGGTTTTCTGCATGGCAAATTTCATACCTTTGGGCAGAGATGAAAAAAATGATTTCCGTCGTACCTGCAGACTTGCCAATTGCTAAGATGCATGCCTATCTTTTAGGGGCCGTGGGGCCTAGGCCCATTGCTTTTGCCAGCACCTTGGACGCAGATGGAAGACCTAATTTATCGCCATTCAGTTTTTTCAATGTATTCAGCAGCAACCCGCCCATATTGATTTTTTCCCCTTCCCGAAGGGTGCGCGACAATACCATCAAGCATACCTTGGAGAATGCAAGACAAACCATGGAAGTAGTGATCAATATCGTGAATTTCGATATGGTACAGCAGATGTCCTTGGCCAGTACCGAATATCCGAAGGGCGAAAACGAATTTAAAAAAGCGGGGCTAACCATGGTCAAATCAGACCTTGTAAAACCTTTTAGAGTGGCCGAATCCCCTGTGCAGTTCGAGTGCAAGGTTACCAAGATCGAGGCGTTGGGAACGCAGGGGGGAGCGGGCAACCTCATATTTTCCGAAGTCGTAAAAGTACATATCTCATCTGCCGTCCTTGACGATGACGGTAATATCGACCAATTCAAGATCGATCAGGTGGCCCGGATGGGGGGCAATTGGTACAGTAGGGCCAACATAGGACTTTTTGAAGTGCCCAAACCGCTCACTTCATTGGGAATAGGCATAGATGCCATCCCCGAACCCATACGATTGAGCAAGATACTTACGGGAAATGATCTTGGTATATTGGGCAATGTGGAAAAAATACCAACCCAAAATGAAGTAGCCGATTTCATGGCATCGCATATCGGGGCACGTTCGGTTTTAAGCGGCGGGGATGAGCGTAATATTCACCTCAAGGCACAGGAATACCTTCAAAAAAACGACCTGTCCTCTGCATGGAAACTGTTGCTGGCCAATTTATATTTTCCAAATCACCCATAATATGTGATTTTTTTGGGATTGCAGTTTGAAGATGAAATTCCTTTTTACCATTCATCATGCCCTAGCCCTAAACCCATGAACTTAAATGTCATTGCTGAAGAGGTTTCAACACCTAACTAATGCTTGATAACTTGATCTGGTTTTGTTAGGAGGGTAAACCTAATAATCATATTTTTAAGGACTTTAAATGTTGAATGCCTATAAATTTTAGGAAATGGAAATACAAGGAAAAATCAAAGTGCTTGGAGAGACCAAAACCGTTGGAAGCGGGGGGTTCAGGAAAAGGGAAGTAGTAGTGACCACGGAAGAACAATATCCACAACATATCCTGGTCGAGTTCACTCAGGATAAAACCGACCTTTTGAATAATTTCCAGATTGGACAAGCGGTTAAGATCAGCATCAATTTGCGCGGAAGGGAATGGACCAGTCCCCAGGGCGAAGTAAAATATTTTAATTCAATTCAAGGTTGGCGCATCGAAAACCTGCAGCCAGAAGGAGGACAAGGAAATATGCCGCCTGTGCCACCCATGGAGGCCTTTGAGCCCGCCGACAATCTTAATGAGGAAGATCACGACGACTTGCCATTTTAGATCGCATTTCCGCGAAAAAGAGATGGAGAATCGTATAAAATAGCATACGCAATCCAGATTTGTCATAGTCGGAAACTTCTAAAGAAGGCGCTTTGAATAAAGATAGTCGAAATACCCCTCTTTTTTTTATTACTGACCAGCTCGAATTCCCGAACGTTGAAAGCGCTAATTCTGAGGGGCTTTTGGCAGTCGGAGGGGATTTGTCGTCAGAAAGATTGATGTTGGCCTATCGGAGCGGAATTTTCCCTTGGTTCAATCAAGATTCACTAATTCTTTGGTGGAGTCCGAATCCGAGAATGGTATTGTTCCCTAAGAAGATAAAGATTTCGAAAAGCATGGGAAAAGTGCTTCGTGATGGCAGTTTCATCCTATCAAAAAACACTTGTTTCGAAAAGGTGCTCGAATACTGTGCCAAGGTGCCCAGGGAAGGCCAACAAGGGACTTGGATCACTCCTGACATGCGGAAGGCATACCTGAGGCTGCACAAGTTGGGTTTCGCACATTCCTACGAAGTTTGGCAAAATGACCTTCTGGTCGGGGGTTTATATGGAGTAGATCTGGGCCATGTCTTTTGTGGGGAAAGCATGTTCAGCACTGTGGCGAATGCCTCTAAATTCGCCTTTATCAGTTTGGCAAGGGAACTTGAAAAGAAGAACTACCGCTTGATCGATTGTCAATTGCATACCCCACATCTGGCCAGTCTGGGCGCCGTGGAAATTCCCAGATCGGAATTCAGTCGAATACTTAAAAAAGGCATTTAATACAAAACGTGGTCAAAATTAGTGGGCAAAACGGCTCTCATTTTTAAGTATTTTCCTTCCGAATCGAACCATACTTCAATATGCCTGGTCTTGTCTTTTGCTAAGGACCTAATCAAAAACTTATAATTAATATCTGGCAAGATTAAGTTTTGAAATGTATTTTTCAAAGGATCTTGCATTGGACTGTTTAGGATTATGGGATACTCTTGCCAAATCTTCCTAATCTTGAATTGTCCAAAATTTTCCGCCATATATCGTTCCATCCCATCATAATATTCTTCAGGGATATCGATTCGTTTTATTTTGAATCCGGAGTTTTGAAGGTTGCCGTTTTTATCATAATCAATATGGTAATGTAACCTTTCCTTCTTAAATCGAAGGGTGTAGGTGGTTCCTGAACTGTCAATTTCCTTGTAATAGCGAACTTTTTTGATGTTCGGCGCAAGCAATGTCACCTCTTGATCCAATGCAGGAAATTGAACCTTGCGAATACGATGCTCCCTTTCCACTTTTTCTTGTGTATGCGCGACACTGTAGAACAGAAAAAACAACAATAAAAGCTTAAACTTCCCCATACCTAAAACAGTGTATTTCATGATCGTTCACCATGCCCGTGGCCTGCATATGGGCATAAACCACGGTGCTTCCAACAAATTTAAAACCGCGCTTTTTCAGGTCTTTGCTCAATCCATCTGAAATAGAAGTGGTTGCCGGGGCCAATTTGTAGTTTTCAACAGAATTTTTTATTGGGGCGTCATTTACGAAATCCCATATATAGCGGCTAAAACTACCAAATTCTTCTTGCACCTTCATGAATTCCCGCGCATTGGTAATGGTCGCCAGTATCTTTAATTTATTTCTGATAATGCCGGAGTTTTGCAAGAGGGCATCCACCTTTGATCCGTCATATTGGGCTATTTTATGGTAATCAAACTGGTCGAAAGCCCTTCTGAAGTTTTCCCGTTTCCTCAAAATGGTGATCCAGCTTAGCCCGGCCTGAAAGGTTTCCAATATTAAAAATTCAAACAAGGTAGCATCATCCTTTACCGGCACGCCCCATTCCAAATCATGATAAGCTTCGTAAAGGGCGTCCCCCTTGCACCAACCGCAGCGCTGTTTTTCCATAATCGCATATTAGAAGTATAAAGTTAGGACTAATATTTAAAAAGCTTGTATGGCATATTAATATAAGGGCATGCCCAAAGCAATGTTGAAGGGGAAAGTGATAACTAATGCCTTCTTTGTAAATATCATTGTTAGGTATACCTTCTTCCATGGTCTTTGAATAGGCATTCTGCCCTTTTTTGGCAAATTCGGATTGCCCCAAATGATTCAGTATCATGATGGCTCACTTCGGCAAGCTGGAAAAATTTGCGAAATTTTGCCCTGCCCAACGCTGAAATTCCAGCTGTGTTTCCAACCAAGTATACTTTCCCCCCAATTTCGATTTCCTCGACCTCCATTGGACGCCGTTCGCCATATTTGTTTTCAGGGTAGCATCCGTAATTTCCGGACCTTTTCCATCGCCCTTGGCAATTGTAATGGTGTTCAGGCGACAATATTTTTGTCTCGACACGAAGATCGGAGGGTTTAATCATTTATATTTATTTGATAATACATAAATAAAAATTATGCAATATACCTTGCATCAATTGCAGATCTTCCTCAAGATTGCCCAAAAACAGAGCATTACCAAGGCCGCTGAAGAATTGTTTTTAACCCAGCCCGCAGTATCGATTCAGCTTAAAAATTTGCAAGATCAGTTTTCCATCCCCTTGACCGAAGTGGTAGGGCGGCAATTGTTCGTCACCGATTTCGGAAAGGAAATCGCGATTGCGGCCGAGAATATATTAAATGAGGTTTATGCCATCAATTACAAGACCCTTGCTTATCAGGGCGAACTTGCGGGAAGGCTGACCCTCTCGGTCGTTTCCACCGGAAAATATGTGATGCCTTTTTTTTTAACCGGTTTTATTGGGGAACATAAAGGGGTAGATCTCGTGATGGATGTCACCAATAAGTCAAAAGTGGTCAAAAGTCTTGAAAAGAACGAGGTCGATTTTGCCTTAGTGTCGGTATTGCCCAAAAAGCTAAAAATAGAAAGTGTCTCCTTGATGGAGAACAAACTGTTCTTTGTAGGTGGCACAAAAACAATACAAAAATCTGATCAGGGAAATGCTTTGGGACAAATGACCTTGATATACAGGGAGCAAGGTTCGGCCACCCGACTCGCCATGGAAAAGTTTGTTTCAAAACAAAGAATACCAATTAAAAAGAAGATAGAACTTACCTCCAATGAAGCTGTTAAGCAGGCTGTAATTGCCGGACTTGGCTGTTCTATCATGCCCTTGATCGGGATCAAGAACGAATTAAAAAATAAGGATCTTCAAATCATTCCCATGCCAGGGCTTCCATTGAGTACGACCTGGAATTTAGTTTGGTTGCGAAGTAAAAAATTGTCTCCTGCCGCCGTGGCATTTTTAGAGTACCTGACCGAGAAGAAACAATCGATCATTGAATCACATTTTGATTGGATAGGCAATTATTGATGGGCGTTGAATTGGCTCATACGATGGCCATTACCATCATTTTTTCATGGCTTTCAAACTTTCCCGTGATCGTGTTTTTCTGGAAGACTGTTTTTTTGAAAAGCATGGTATGGAGCAACATTTTTTTGTCGGTCAGTACTTCCACGATTTCAAGGGCTTGCTCCTTGTTCATTGCAAGAATGTGTGACAAAAATCAAATCATGGTTATTTTAAGAAGACAGTGTGGAGGTTTTTTAGGGACCTTACATAACCGATTGGCTCTGTAGCCCACTTAAGGCCTTATGCACTGCTCTAACATTCTTTTCGATTAAGCTGTTCCGATTCATTGATTGGAGCTGGTGACAACCTTAAAAGTTATGGTCTAGCGATTGGCGAGTGCTTACTTTTTTGTCGCCGACACCGGCTTTAATTCGCCTGCCGCGAGCGCTCGATCTATATTGGCCTTTACTGAAGAAAGGTATCCGAAGAAGCGGCGCCCGTTAAATGGTTTTAAAACCACTTCAGTATTTCCGTTGGGGACATCATTTACCTGGGCCACCAATACTTTCTGACCATAAAGTGTTTTCATATTGGCAATCCCTCCCTGTTTGATGATGAAGTTTTTTCTGGGAAACTGTACGTGGACAAATTCACCGCCTTTGGGCTTTTGTAGCATCAAAACGTCTCCAACAATGATTGAATTTCGAATTTCCTGGGCATACGATGAAATTCCTGTCACTAAAAAAATCAAACACAATACTACTTTTTTCATATCAGGATATTTATGGTTAAACAATGAATGCCTAAAACAAACAGGGCGTTACCACACCTACGGCAGCCATCCATTTCGGATATACCGTTCTAGCGTTATGGACCGCATTTCGCGATTTGAGTTAGCAGCATATCAAAAAAATCTTGTCCGGATTCCCATTTTTGCATTAAATGACAGTTTATTTTACGAAAATAGCAATATTGTTAATTTAAATAGTATTACATTCGTTAAAAATTAGTTAAACTATCATTAGTCAATAGTAAAACTATTATTTTAGCGTTTTCAAAACAATAACCATGGATCATTTATTACAAACTGTAAAAATCGATATCAACCATAAAATATATTTGAAAGACCCTCAATCCTCAGATTTGGGCAAAAGAATCATTGAACAGGGCATTAACATGATTTTTGAGTTGGGTTTCGATAAATTCACCTTCAAAAAATTGGGCGATAAGATCGGATCTAATGAAAGTTCCATTTATCGATATTTTGAAAGTAAACATAAACTCTTGCTCTATCTGGCTTCCTGGTATTGGGGATGGCTGGAATATAAACTCGTTTTCGCTACCAACGGGATATCGAATGCCGAGGAAAAATTGAAAAAGGCACTTGAAATCATTACCAGTGCCACGGAAGAAGATCGGTCCGTTATGCATGTAAACGAGGTTTTGCTCAGTAAAATAGTGATCAATGAATACTCCAAGTCATACTTAACAAAAGAGGTAGATGCGGAAAATAAGGAAGGTTACTTCGTAATCTATAAAAGGTTGGTGAAGCGTATCAGTGACATGATCATAGGTGTGGATCCCAAATATCATTATCCTTCAAGTTTGGCGAGTACCATAGTGGAAGGTGCGCTCCACCAATATTTTTTGAAGGAACATTTCTCCTCCATGACCGACTGCAATGATGCCATCACTCCGACACAATTTTTGACCGACCTGGTTTTCAATGCCCTAAACTTAGAAACCAATGAATAAACCAATGCTAACACCCTGGCAACGCTTGATAGGCTTGCTGAAATTGGACCGAAAGGACGTCCTTCAAGTGTTTTACTATGCCATTTTTGCCGGTCTGGTGAACCTTTCGCTACCATTGGGCATTCAGGCCATCATCAACCTTATTCAAGGGGCACAGGTAAGTACCTCATGGATTATTCTGGTCATCTTGGTCACCTTGGCGGTTGCCTTTGCGGGCATTTTGCAACTGATGCAAATGAGGATTATTGAGAACATCCAGCAAAAGATATTCACACGGGCGTCATTTGAATTTGCCTATCGCTTTCCCAAAATAAAAATGAGCGAACTGCGCAATTATTATCCCCCGGAACTGGCCAACCGATTTTTTGATACGCTGACCGTTCAAAAGGGATTGGCGAAAATTTTGGTCGATTTTCCGGCGGCTTTCCTCCAAATCATTTTTGGGCTCATCCTGTTATCGTTCTACCATCCTTTTTTTATCATCTATGGATTGCTTTTGCTCGTATTGATCTATGTGGTTTTCAAGTTCACCGCCCAGCGTGGGTTGGAAACCAGTTTGGACGAATCCAAAAATAAATACAAGGTCGCGCATTGGATACAAGAAGTGGCACGATCCATCATAAGCTTTAAATTATCAGGTAAGACAAGCCATGCCATTGATAAAAATGATACGTTGGTCGCGGGGTATTTGACTGCCAGGGAGAGCCACTTCAGCATCCTGGTCATTCAGTTTATCCAAATGATCGGGTTTAAGGTCTTGGTCACCGCGGGACTTTTGTTGATCGGAGGCCTTTTGGTCTTGAACCAGGAAATGAACATCGGGCAGTTCGTGGCTGCGGAACTGATCATTCTTTTGGTAATCAGCTCGGTGGAAAAATTGATTTTGGGCCTCGAATCGATTTATGATGTGCTCACTTCCCTGGAAAAATTGGGACAAGTGGTCGATAAGGATTTAGAGCCCCAGGAAGGAGAGCACCCTTTTAAAGCGGGCGAAGGGTTTACCTTGGAATTGGACCATGTTGATTATCTTGTGCCCGATGGCAACAAGAAAATTTTGGACGATATTTCCTTGACCATTACCCCTACCTGTAAAATATTGATCCAGGGTTCAAGCGGTTCTGGAAAGTCTACCTTGCTGAGACTCATCGCAGGAATTATAGAGCCCACCGCAGGTAATATTTACGTAAACAATGTGTCATTGAAGGGACTTCATTTGAATGACTACCGCTCTTATTTGGGACAGTCATTGTCAGAAGAATCCCCTTTCGAAGGTACCTTGGAAGACAACATTACATTCGGCGACCCATCGGTTTCCAGTGAGGATATTTATTGGGCTTTGGAAAAAACGGGCCTTACCCAATTTGTTAAGGAACAACCCAAAGGAATCAAAACTGTGATTTATCCAGAAGGGAAGCAAATACCCTTTACGGTTTCCAAGAAGATAGTTTTGGCTCGAAGCATCATCAGGCGGCCCAAACTTTTGATATTGAAGGATCCCCTTAATGAATTCGATGAAAAGGAAGCAGATGAGATCATGCGTTTCCTGACCGATCCCAAGAATGGTTGGGCGCTTTTGGTCGTGAGTCAAAATCCCAAATGGATGGAAGGCTGCAGAAGGATCATCACCATTGAAAATGGGAAGATCATCAACGAAAATTAGAAGACTATGTTGAATATCTCGAATAATAAGCTCAATAAAACGGTTGACCTAACTGGGTACAAGTCCGGGAAAATCGTTTTTCATAAAAGACACTATAAGCATTTCAACCGATTTTTGATGGGCTTTACCATAGTGGGCTTCATCGTGCTCTTTTTACCATGGACACAGAATGTATCAGGGAAAGGTTACCTGACCACTTTGACCCCCGACCAACGTCCCCAAACCGTACAGTCGCCCATACCAGGGCGTATCGAGAAATGGTTTGTACGTGAGGGAGACTATGTCAAAAAGGGAGATACCATTCTGTTCATCTCCGAGATCAAAAATGAATATTTCGATCCTCGTTTGGTAGAGCGCACTGGGCAACAGATCAAGGCCAAATCGGCTGCAGTGTCTTCCTATGAAAACAAGGTTGGGGCGCTCAACACCCAGATTTCAGCTCTGGGCATGGAAAGGGGCATGAAGCTGGAGCAGGCCAAAAACAAATTGTTACAGACCAAACTAAAGGTGCAGAGCGACAGTATTGATTTGGAGGCCGCAAAGACCAACATAACCATAGCCGAACGCCAGTATGATCGGGTGGTTCAACTTGAAAAAGAGGGTTTGAAAGCGGTGACCGATGTTGAAGAAAAGCGCCTGAAGTTACAGGAAACCCAGGCTAAATTGATTTCCCAACAGAACAAGCTTTTGGCCGCAAAGAACGAAGTGATCAATGCTGAAGTCGAAATTAACCGTACCACCGCTGAATATACAGACAAAATTTCGAAAGCGCAGAGTGATATGTTCACCGCCCAGTCGAACCAATACGATTCAGAGGCACAAGTGACCAAGTTAGAGAACGAATTCACCAACTACGAAATGCGCAATGATATGTACTACATTCGCGCGCCTCAAAACGGCTTTATCAACAAGGCCTTACAGGGCGGTATTGGCGAGACCTTTAAGGAGGGGGACCAATTGGTGGGCATAATGCCTTCGGATTACGACCTAGCTGTAGAGACTTTTGTAGAACCAATAGATCTCCCTTTGATCCATTTGGGCGAGGAAGTACGCATTCAGTTCGATGGCTGGCCTGCGATCGTATTTAGTGGATGGCCCAATGTTTCCTATGGTACCTACGGGGGCAAAGTTGTCGCTATAGAAACGTTTATCAGTGCCAACGGCAAGTATAGGGTGCTTTTGGCCCCCGACCCAAAAGACCATCCATGGCCGAAAGACATTCGGGTAGGCTCTGGCGCCTATACCATAGCCCTTTTAGAGGATGTGCCCATTTGGTTCGAACTATGGCGACAGCTCAATGGTTTTCCTCCGAATTATTATCAGCCTACAAACGACATGGCTAAGGCCCAAAAAAAATGAAAAAGAAGTTCTATTTCCTCTTCGTACTGATGGCATTTGCAGTGCGCGCCCAACAAGGCGATACCCTAGTGCTCAACTTTGGGGAGTATTTGGGCTACGTGAAGAAATACCATCCGATTGCCAAACAGGCAGAATTGACGATAGGCATTGGGCAGGCCAACTTAATGCGGTCCCGTGGGGGCTTCGACCCCAAAATAGAGGTCGATTACGACAGCAAGGAGTTTAAAGGTACCGACTACTACGACCGTTTGAACGCGACCTTCAAAATTCCCACATGGTTCGGCTTGGAATTGAAGGGTAATTTTGAACAGAACGATGGAGATTTTCTAAATCCCGCCGAAACAGTGCCAACCGATGGATTGTACAGTGCGGGCGTTTCTATGGCGTTAGGACAGGGATTTTGGATCAACGAACGCATGGCCACTTTGAAAAAGGCCAAATATTTTAGGGAGCAGACCAAGGCCGATCGCGACCTTTTGGTGAACCAAATATTGTTCGAAGCCTCTTTGGCTTATTTTGATTGGATCAGGGCTTATCTCGACAGCCAAGTTTTCAATAGCTTTTTGGTCAATGCCCAAATTCGTTTTGAAGGCATAAAAAAGAGGGCCATGGCCGGGGATATCGCGGCCATTGATACCGTTGAGGCGAAAATTGCGATGCAAGACCGCGCTCTGAATTTAGAACAGGCCAAGGTTCGCTTGATGAACAAATCATTGGAACTTTCCAATTTTTTATGGCTCAACGACAATGTGCCTCTTGAACTTCAGCCCAATGTCATTCCTGATATCCATTTAGAGAATGAAATAGACAGCACCCTTGAAATTATGGGTAAGCCACTTGATAGTTTTACTTTGGAAAACCATCCAAAATTAAGATCAATGGGCTTTAAGGTAGATGGTTTATTGGTTGAAAAACGTTTGAAAGCAAACAAATTGTTGCCTAAAATAGACCTTGAATATAACTTTTTAACGGAGACCCCTGACCTGATCAATTCTTTTGAAACACAAAATTATAAAGGAAACATCAATTTTCAGTTGCCGCTTTTTCTGCGAAAAGAGCGGGGCGACCTAAAGCTGGCCAAATTTAAGCTACAGGATGCACAGTTTGAATTGGATAATGCGGAAGTGGCTATAAGAAACAAGGTTTTGGCTATTTATAGGGAGTTGGAGTCATTTGAAACACAAAACGTATTGATCGATGATATTGTAATTAATTATAATACCTTGCTTTTGGCGGAAGAAAGGAAATTCAGTTTTGGAGAAAGTTCCCTTTTTTTGATCAATTCTCGGGAGAGTAAACTGATCGAGGCTGAATTGAAGCAAAACGAGGTGCAGAACAAATATTTTAATACCAAGGCCAAACTGTTCAACAGTTTGGCGGTAAATCCCGAAAATCTCTAGTAGGGGATAGGACCGATTTATTTAGGATCATCGTATGAATTCAATTGAATAGTCCTTAAAACATGACTTACCAAACTATTGAAGTATTTCGATTTTCAAGTCCAAGACAAACTTTATGCTGTTTTAAAAGGTCATTCGAAGCTACCACTTGAAAACGCCGCCTATATCCTGTATTAGAAAAATTGCGACCATTTATGAAGGTGCCTTCCCAATGGATAAAACCTGTAACGACCTCATACTACAAAACTTGGAAAAAGCAATCTCCAATATGGGCTACCAACAAATGGTTCGATTACCTGAGAATTCATCGAAAATCCCCGGATTTATTATAATACAGACAGAGGGGACAATATTTTTTAGGACCTTCTAATGGGTCTTTGGTTGGAATAGATAGGTTATGGTACCTTTTTGAAGTGTTTTGGAGGCGGAGCTGAATTTCGCTTTAAGGGCATAGGTTATCGCATTGTCTACCAAACAGCCGTTTGATGTACTGGAGCTTTTTTCATTGAAATCGGCCGCTATTACGTTGCCTAGGTTGTCTACTTCGATGTTCACCACCACCTTGCCCCCTTCTATACAGGTATAAATGGGTGGCGGAAGCTTATAGTTGTTCCTGTTGATCAGGGAAAAGGAAACCGAGGTGCGTCGTTCGGCCAAGTTATTTGTGAATTCTTCTTTTTCGGCCTCTTTTTCGCCCAATTTTTGTTTTACTTCTTCCCTTTTTTTGGTTAGTTCCTTGATTTTTGCCGCGTATTCTGAATCGGCCAACAAATCTGAAGCATCATCATTTTCAGAAGAGGCCTCTCGCTCTGCCATGAGCTCTTCCAGCGTTTTTAAGGGTTCAGGGTTGCCGAGACTCGGTTTTGCCGTTTCGTTGAACGCCATATGGCTTTTGATAGGGTCTGCGTTGGCCAGCGCTTCTTCTTGTTTTTCCTCCTCTTTGATCAGCTCTTCCAAATCTGTCTCATCGAGGATCATTTCCACCACATATTCGTCACGTTCTTCCTCTTTTCCCAAGTTGATGCTGTACAAAAGCAACACCACAATCGATAAAGAAAAGAGGGTGATCAGAAATGACAACTGTTTGCGATTCAGATTCATAGAGCTATAACCACAATTTTATAAAAATATTTCAATTTCCGGTTCAATGGAAATGGAATTGTGGACATTTTTATGGATTATTGGTATTTTGCAGCAAATTTTCAGCAAATACATTCGGATCCATGGCTTTATTTACGTTATAATCCCCTATTTTGGTTCTTCTTAAAGCCGAAAGGTGACCGCCACTCTGTAATGCAATCCCAAAATCATGGGCCAACGATCGGATATAGGTCCCTTTACTGCAACTTACCCTAAACTTTATTTCTGGGATGGCGATTTGGGTGATATCGAAGGCCGTTATCGTAATCTTTCTTTTTTTTATAGTTACCTCTTGGCCCTTCCGCGCATATTCATAAAGGCGTTTGCCATCTTTTTTTAAAGCGGAGTATACAGGTGGTCGTTGCTCAATTTCTCCTATAAAAGATAATGCGGTGGCTTGGATCAACGCTGTGGTGATATGGTTTATGGGATATGTGGCATCCACAGGAGTTTCCAGATCATAGGAAGGCGTAGTGGTGCCAAGGGTAATGGTGCCCGTATATTCTTTCTCCTCTCCCTGTAGCCTTTCAATGCCTTTGGTAAATTTGCCTGTGCATATCAGTAGTAGGCCGGTAGCAAGGGGATCTAAGGTCCCTGCATGGCCGATTTTAATTTTCTTTAATGAAAATTTTTTCCGAATGGCCCATTTAATTTTATTGACCGCCTGGAACGATGTCCAGCCCAAGGGCTTGTCGATAAGAAGCACTTGTCCTTCCAAAAAATCATCTTTCGTCATCAGATTACCGCTAAAGGGCGAACAAAATAATGGATGAGCAGAATGGCCAGTCCAACTACGATCCTATAATAGCCGAACATTTTGAAGCCATGTTTGCTCAAATAGCCTATAAATGTCTTGATCGCCAATAAGGCCACCACAAAACCGACGAGGTTGCCAATGATCAATAAATTCACCTGTTCCGAACTAAGGGAAAAGCCGGCATTGTAATAGTCATAGCTTTTCTTTAGTGTGGCCCCCAACATGGTAGGAACCGCAAGAAAAAAAGAAAATTCCGCTGCAGCGGTACGGGACAGTTTTTGCGTCATTCCCCCCACAATACTTGCGCCGCTTCTTGAAACACCAGGAATCATGGCCAAACACTGAAACATGCCAATTTTAAAAGCTGTTGCATAAGAGATGGCCGTATGTTCGCCATCTCCAAACCAATCATCAACTTTTAAGAGTATGATTCCGCCGATCACCAAGGATATGGCCACAGTAAGAGGGTTCTCGAGCAATGAATCTATGACATCGCTTAACAAAAGGCCTAAAACGACCGCTGGGATAAACGCGACCAACAACTTCAAATAAAAATCTATACTTTGAAAGAAGCGTTTAAAATAAAGCACAACCACCGATAAAATGGTGCCCAGTTGTATTACAATGGTGAACAGTTTGGTGAATTCTTCCTGGGCAATACCAAAAAACGAAGAGGCAATGATCATATGCCCCGTGGAGGAAATGGGCAGGTATTCGGTTATGCCTTCAATAATGGCGAGCACGATGGCCTTAAAAATATCCAAATCCTATTTCTTATTGTGAGGGTTCAATAAAATGGCATAAACTTCAATGCCAAGGCCTATAAGAACCAGGGTAGGTGCAAGTCTGATCCGCCTGAAATTGAAAATTTCTTCATTAAAAACGTTGGGGTCATCACTGCCGCCGCCGCTCATCAGAATAAATCCCAGTGCAATACATCCCATTCCCAGAAACATGAAGAGATAATTCTTTTTTTGAAAGATGAATTCTTGCTGCGTTCGTTTATCGGTTTGTTGCTCGGATTTTTTGCCCATGGGGTAAAGTTAATAATATAATTCGTCGGTTCTTAGATTCAGAAAACGTTGTGTCGCAAAAAATGTACTTACCAAGGAAATTACGATCCCTAGGACAAATACACCGGAAAATAATAGGACCAAAACCAAAGGGGCTCCAAATAATTCCAATTCCGGAAAGGCAGAATCGATATAATAAAGAAATCCAGCCAGTGCCAACAACGCGATAAGCCCCCCCAACATACCCAATTTAACGTTTGTCCAAATAAATGGACGTCGAATGAAAGCCTTGGTCGCTCCTACCATTTGCATGGTCTTGATAATAAAGCGTTTGGCATAAATACTTAAGCGAATGCTGCTATTGATCAACAGTACCGCAATAAAAGTAAAGACCCCGCTGGCCACCAAAATCCAAAAACTTATTTTCTTGACGTTGTCATTTAACAAGCCTACCAGAGGCTTATCGTAGCTAACTTCCTCAACATAATCTTTGGAAGCGAGTTCTGCGGCGATCTCTTCAATCTGTTCTGGGGTTACAAAATCTGCCCTGAGCTTCACGTCGATTGAATTTTTTAAGGGGTTGTAACCCAGAAAATCCATAAAATTCTCACCTATTTCTTCACTGTGCTTTTTGGCGGCCTCTTCCTTGGAAACATAAGTAGCCGATTTAACGTAATCGGCCATCCCCAGACTTTTTTGAAGTTGGTTTACTTCAACTTCCTTGGCGCTTTCCTTTAAAAAGATCGAGATTGCGATCTGTTCTTTAAAATGATCGGCCATTTTCTTGGTATTGAGTACCAAAAGTCCTAGTACACCCAATAAAAAAAGTACCAATCCTATACTCAATACCACTGAAAAATAGGACGAAACCAATTTTCTTTTTTGATAGTTTTCAAAGGAGTTTCCCATATCGGCATTTGAAGATGTAAAAATAGGAAAGTAATCTTAATAACCGTTTCCCCAAATATTTTAAAGTTCTTAAATTATTCAGTCAGTAAAAACAGGCAGTGCCAATAAATTGAATTGGCAAAGCAATGCGTCCTAGGTATTATTCCCTCAAGGCCGCATGTCGTGCCCTGTAAAGAACCCTTCTTGCCTTAAAGCCTGCAGGCACCATAAAAGCATGCAGTCCAAATCATTCAGGTGTTGGCCTCCCCAAAAATGGGTTTCCATATTTCCATGTTCCAAACCCCATCGCCAGGAAGGAACGGAGCGCTAAAGGGAGTTGGTTTTTTATAATTTTAAGCGATCTATTGTTCAATGCCAATATCCTTTCCCTTTTGATGGATTAAACTTATTTTTGCCCAATATTAAAGGAAAACCCGAACATGAAATACAATTTCGCTGAAATTGAGGCCAAATGGCAAAAATACTGGGCCGAAAATCAAACTTTTAGGGCAGAAAACAATGCTGGTAAACCAAAGTATTATGTGCTCGATATGTTTCCCTATCCTTCGGGAGCGGGACTTCATGTGGGTCATCCATTGGGCTATATTGCAAGTGATATTTATGCCCGGTACAAAAGACATCAGGGTTATAATGTGCTTCATCCTATGGGGTATGATTCGTTCGGCTTGCCTGCAGAGCAATATGCCATCCAAACAGGACAACATCCCGCGATCACTACGGAGGCGAACATAAGCAGGTATCGGGAACAACTTGATAGGATAGGATTTTCCTTTGACTGGGGAAGGGAAGTGCGTACCTCGGATCCCAAATATTATAAATGGACCCAGTGGATCTTTATCCAACTCTTCAATTCTTGGTACAATAGAGACACCGATAAGGCAGAGGACATTGAATCCTTGGTTTCAATATTCGAACAACAAGGCAATGCGGAGGTGAACGGGGTTTGTGATGGGGATACTCCCCGATTTTCAGCCTTTGATTGGAAAGAAATGTCCGAGAGCGAGCAACAGGCCATTCTCTTAAAATATCGCCTGACTTATCTTGCCGAAAGTGAGGTCAATTGGTGTGCCGCATTGGGGACCGTTCTAGCGAACGATGAGGTTGTGAACGGAGTATCGGAACGTGGGGGTCACCCGGTCGTCCGTAAAAAAATGACCCAATGGAGCATGCGCATCACGGCCTACGCCCAACGTTTGCTCGACGGGCTCGACACGATTGATTGGCCACAGCCCTTAAAGGATTCACAGGCCAATTGGATTGGTAGGTCTGAAGGTGCATCCGTTGTTTTCAATACTCTCCCCTCTCCTGGGAATGGGAACAGCTATCCTATCGAAGTGTTCACTACTCGGCCAGATACTATTTTTGGAGCAAGTTTTATGACTTTGGCCCCAGAACATGAATTGGTCTTAAAAATTACCACTCCCGAACAAAAGCCCAAGGTTAAGGCCTATATCGAAGCCAGTGCAATGCGTTCGGAACGCGACCGTATGGCCGATGTTAAGAGTGTCACTGGGGCCTTTACGGGTGCATATGCCGAACATCCCTTCACCAAGGCCCCCATTCCCATATGGATTGGCGATTATGTTTTGGCCGGTTATGGCACCGGAGCGGTTATGTCGGTACCCTGCGGAGATCAGCGAGACTTCGATTTTGCCAAATATTTCGATATTCCCATTCCGAATATCTTTCATGGGGCGGACATCACCGAGCAAGCCTTTGTCGATAAAGCACAAACGCAGATCGCCAATTCAGATTTTTTAAATGGTTTGTCCCATAAACGGGCGCTAAAAAAGGTCATTGAAGTGCTCGAAAAGATGGGACAAGGGAAGGGCAAGGTAAATTATCGCCTGCGAGATGCCGTTTTTAGCCGTCAACGCTATTGGGGCGAGCCTTTTCCCGTTTATTACGTTGGAGGTATGCCCAGAATGATTCCTGGGGAACACTTGCCCATTAAACTTCCTGAAGTAGAAAAATATTTGCCCACCGAGACCGGCGAACCGCCCTTGGGCAATGCAACGGAATGGGCCTGGGACACCTTAAACTCTGCGGTCGTAAGCAATCACAAGATCGACCATAAAACGGTATTTCCTTTGGAACTGAATACCATGCCCGGTTGGGCAGGAAGTTCCCAGTATTTTAACCGCTATATGGATCCCCACAACGAGGCGGAAATATTTTCCAAAGAAGCGATCGACTATTGGCAAGAGGTTGATCTTTATATAGGGGGCAGCGAACATGCCACCGGGCATTTGCTGTACTCGCGGTTTTGGCAGAAGTTTATGTTCGACAAGGGCTTGGTGCCCCATGACGAGTTCGCCAAAAAATTAATCAACCAGGGCATGGTCACTGGAATGAGTGCCTTTATCTATAGAGATGAAGAAACGGGCAGGGTGATATCAAAAGGTTTGGTCGGCGATAAAAAAATGACCCCCATCCATGTCGATATCTCATTGATCAATAGTGCCGATGAATTGGACATCAATGCATTCAAAAAGTGGCAACCCGACTATGGGGATACGGAGTTCGTATTGGAAAATGGGAAATATATCGTCGGCCGCGAGATTGAAAAGATGTCGAAATCTAAATACAATGTGGTGAGCCCAGACAGTATTTGCGAACAATACGGTGCGGATAGCCTAAGGCTTTATGAAATGTTTTTAGGGCCCTTAGAACAATCAAAACCTTGGAACACCGCGGGCATAACCGGCGTGCATGGCTTCTTGAAGAAACTCTGGCGATTGTATTTTGACGAAAAAGGGATGCAGGTCACCCGATCGGAGCCTTCAAAGGAAAGCCTAAAGACTTTGCACAAAACCATCAAAAAGGTGGCCGACGACATTGAGCACTTTTCTTTCAATACCACCGTGTCCTCTTTTATGATCTGCGTCAATGAATTGACCTTTCAAAATTGTCACAGCAGGGCGATACTCGAACCCCTTGTAGTTATGGTGTCACCCTATGCCCCGCACATTGCGGAAGAACTTTGGGCCCAATTAGGTCATACCGACTCCATTTCCACTGTTCCCTTTCCTGTGTTTGACGCCAAATATTTGGTTGAGAGCAGTAAAGAATACCCCATATCGTTCAATGGTAAGATGCGTTTTACATTGGAGTTGCCTTCTGATATGGGAAAGGAAGATATCGAAGCCATGGTCTTGGCTCATGAAAAAACCCAAAAACAACTTGAAGGTCGTACCCCCAAGAAAGTCATTGTTGTGACAGGGAAAATCGTGAACATCGTAAGCTAGTCTTACTGGTAAGAATCCTTTGAACAATGGACATTTTGTCAGAATTTGGCAAAACACCAACGATTTTCTAAAAAATTGGGAATTGGCGGGGTTTTTGCTTTGTAAAGAAATGATATTAGGATTAGTTTCAATCTTTGATATCTTTATTTAAAAAATAATTAGAAAAATTATGATGGGATATTATATTCTGATCGGTGCAATTGCCCTGGTCAGCTGGTTGGTGAGTAACAAATTAAAGAACAAGTTCAAGTTTTATTCAAAAGTGCATCTGCGCAATGGGATGAGCGGTGCCGAGATCGCGGAAAAAATGCTGGCCGATCATGGTATTCGTGATGTCAAGGTGGTCTCTACTCCAGGGATGTTGAGCGATCATTACAATCCAAAAAACAAGACGGTAAACCTTAGTGAAGGGGTTTATAACCAACGCAATGCTTCCGCAGCGGCGGTAGCGGCCCATGAATGTGGGCACGCGGTGCAGCATGCCCAAGCCTATGAATGGCTTACTCTGCGTTCTAAATTGGTGCCCGTGGTGAGCGTAACTTCCGGTTTGAGTATGTGGGTGGTATTTGGCGGTTTGATGCTAGGTGCGGCGGCCGGTGCAGGCCTTGGTTATTATGTTGCCGTGGCAGGTTTGGCGATGATGGGTATGGCCACTTTGTTCAGCTTCATTACTTTGCCGGTTGAATATGATGCCAGTAACCGTGCATTGGCATGGTTAAAGTCAAAAAACATGGTTTCACAGGAGGAATACAAAGGTTCCGAGGACGCTTTAAAATGGGCCGCCCGTACCTATCTCGTTGCTGCCATTGGATCTTTGGCTACACTGGTGTATTGGGGAATGCAGGTACTCGGGGGCAGGGATTGAAAATATATATGCTAGTTGAAAAAGCCCATCCCGATTCTTTCTGGATGGGCTTTTTGATTTTGAAAAGGGTGCCAATGATTTAAGGCAGCTTTGACCAAGGATTTGTTAGATGGTAATCTGTCGATCGATCTGTTGGGCAAGGGAAATAAAAGTTTCGGTTCGGGAGACCCCCTCAATTTGTTGAATTTCCTTATTGAGCACCTGCATCAAATGTTCATTATCCCTGCAAAGCACCTTGATCAGAATAGACCAATTGCCTGTGGTGTAATGGCATTCCAATACTTCGGGTATCTTTTCGAGTTGTTTGACCGCAGCAGGATTGCTCATGGCCTTATCCAGGTAAATACCGATATAGGCCATTGTGGTATAGCCCATGGCCTTAGGGTTGATCAAAAATTTTGAACCCGCGAGCAGTCCGGATGATTCCAATTTTCTAAGCCTTTGATGAATCGCTGCGCCTGATATGCCAATGTTTCTTGCAATTTCTAAAACAGGTTTCCTGGCATCCTGCATCAAATATCTTAGTATTTTCTTATCTATACCATCTATTTTTATCTTTTCGTTACCAGATTTCATATTTATTCTTTTGATTCATTCGTAAAAATAAGATTTTGCTTAAAAATAATAATTGCAATTTGCATTAAATGAATTGTTTCATAGCTGAATTTTCGACCATTTCGGATCAACAGTTTAGTATATGGCACAACATAGGATGAGTTGCGCTGTAAGATGGCCCAATTAATATAACAATACACATTGTGGTAACCTGGGAAAGGCAAAAGATCAGCTGGCCACGGAGTCGGGATTATAGCCCAAGTAGGGCACATCATATTCTTTGAATTGGATACCCAGATTCTTCAACTCCTCAAGGATGGGCTCGTACACTTCTTTTTTGATTGGAATTTGAACCCCCGGGGTGGCAATCTTTTGGTTCAAAATAAGCAATGTGGCAATGGCGACGGGTAGGCCAACGGTTTTTGCCATGGCCGTATGGGTCCTGTTTTCCCCAATGACCACCATGTTGGCGTCGATTTGCTTCTTTTCCCCCTCAATTTCGTAGCCGAACTTATGGTACATTACGATCATATCCTTATCATCTTCGGCCAAAGTCCAGCTGTCTTCGAGGATGGCCTGAAGAATTTGTGCAGGAGTGGCTTGTTTAAGGGCAATGGTCTTTTTTCGATTGAATATATCCAGTTCCACCAGCTTGTCCCACATGATATCATCTTGATCGATCTTCAAATAATGCCTCATTTTGAGTTCCACGGTGTCCGTTGGAGAATAGGGAAGAAAAAGATTCACGAATTCTCGGTAAGACATCCCTTCTGAATTGTCGATGCTATAGCTGTCATCAGTCATTCCCAATTGCACGAACATGTTCCAAGCTTTGGAAAAGCCCACTCTGCGCATGGTGCCGCGATAAAGGGTAAGTGCATTTTGTAATCCATAGGCCTCCCTATAGTTAAGGGAATCCCTGTTGGCATACCCCTCGAAACGGCCGAAGCCTTCAATGTCAAAAAACTCGGTTCGTCTAAAGAGCTTGTGGTAGGGAATGTATTTGTAGGTGCCTTCCTGAATAAATTTGGCGGCACCGCCTTGACCGGCGACCACAACATTTCGTGGGTTCCACGTAAATTTATAGTTCCATAGGTTATTGTCGCTTTCAGGGGCCACCAAACCACCCGTAAATGATTCGAAAAGCAACATTTTTCCTCCTTTGGCCCTGATACGGTCTATGATCTGCATTGCGCTCATATGGTCGATCCCGGGATCGAGGCCGATTTCGTTCATAAAGACAAGGCCCTTCTCCCTTGCCTTTGTGTCAAGGGCCTTGATTTCATCACTGATGTATGAAGCCGTGACCAGATGTTTGTTTTGGGCAATACAGTCTTCGGCCACCTTGATGTGGAATCGGGCGGGCAACATGGAAACTACAATATCACAGTCGGATATGGCATGTATTCTCTCGTCATCATTAAAAATGTCAAGTTGGATTACCTTGCAGGACGGATGGTTTTTGACCTTTTCCGGAATCCCTTCCGGATTAAGGTCGCCAATGGTCAGTCGAAGCTTTTCGGATGCTGACTTTTCCAAAAAATAATCCAAAAGATAGGAGGTCGATTTTCCGGCACCCACCACAAGTATTTTTCGCAACATATGCATTGACTATTTTTGCGTCGGATATAACGCAGGACGAAGGTATCAAATTGTTACATTTATCAAAAAAGTAAGTCATTAAGTTATGAACAGAACAATATTTTTAACAGGTGTCATTTTTGGAGGATTGAGCGTAATTTTAGGAGCATTCGGGGCCCATGGTTTGGAGAAATTGTTAGATGTGCCGGCAATGGATACTTTTGAAACGGGAGTGAGATACCAAATGTATCATGCAATTTTGTTGTTGGTACTCGGAAGTACCTCCCGAATACCTATGGAAAGCAAAAAATGGGTCTTTTATTTCTTTGTCATCGGGATTGTGCTTTTCTCTTTTTCCCTTTATCTCTTGGCTACAAATGCCTTGACCAGGTTCGATTTTAAGACCATCGGCTTTATCACCCCAGTTGGAGGCACTTTATTGATTGCCGGTTGGGGTCTGTTGGGCCATCGTTGTTTGAGGCATTACGACTAATAAATTCGTAAAATTGATTCGGTAAATATAAATTTATGATAATTTTACGCCTATAAAAGTCCCTTTGAATGAACATTTCGAAAAAAACCTCCAATTTCAATTCCCTATCGCTATCGGCATATGGTGTACATCACGACCGAATAAGGTATCAATTGTCCCCTTCCGAACTGCACGAAATTACCCTGGAAAATAATATGGGCCGCGAAGCTTCTTCAGGAGCGCTTGCCATAAATACCGGAGCATTTACCGGAAGATCTCCACAAGATCGGTTTATTGTTAAGGATGCCATCACCGCCGATGAGGTTTGGTGGGGCAACATCAATATTCCGTTTGAACCAGAGGCATTTGATTCTTTGTACGAAAAGGTCATCGCATACCTCAATGATAAAGAGCTGTATGTGCGCGACTGCTATGCTTGTGCCGATGCCAACTATCGTATGGATATTCGGGTAATCACCGAATACCCATGGTCTAGCCTGTTCGCATATAATATGTTCATCCGCCCGACCGTGGAGGAGCTGAAACATTTTGAGCCCGAATGGACGGTCATCAGCGCTCCTGGTTTTAGGGCCGATCCACAGATTGATGGTACAAGACAACACAATTTTGCCATACTGAATTTCACCAAAAAAATGGTTTTGATCGGTGGATCGGGATATACCGGCGAAATAAAGAAAGGAATATTTTCCGCGCTCAACTTTATCCTGCCCGTTCAAAAGAAAACCCTTCCCATGCATTGCTCAGCCAATACCGGAAAGGAAGGCGATACCTCAATATTCTTTGGTCTATCGGGAACGGGAAAGACCACCTTATCAACCGATGCCTCGCGCAAACTGATAGGTGACGATGAACATGGATGGAACAACGAAAATGCGGTCTTTAATTTTGAAGGTGGTTGCTATGCGAAGGTCATCAACCTTTCCGAAGATAATGAACCAGAGATCTATAAGGCCATTAAAAAGGGCGCTTTGTTGGAAAATGTGGTGATGGACGATTATGGAGTGGTTGATTTTACGGATACCTCCATTACCCAGAATACAAGGGTGAGTTATCCGATATATCACATCGACAACGTACAGAGGCCTTCAATTGGAAAAAACCCCAAGCATATCTTTTTTCTAACGGCCGATGCCTTTGGCGTACTGCCCCCCATTTCGAAACTTACGCCAAGCCAGGCGGCTTATCATTTTATCTCGGGCTATACAGCGAAGGTGGCTGGCACTGAGGCAGGAGTGGTGGAGCCCGTCCCATCATTTTCGGCTTGTTTTGGGGCACCTTTTATGCCTTTGCACCCTGCCCGTTATGCCGAAATGTTAAGCAAAAAGATGAAGGAAAGTGGGGTAAGCGTTTGGTTGGTGAATACGGGTTGGACAGGGGGCCCTTATGGAGTGGGCACCAGAATGAAACTAAAATACACCAGGGCCATGATCAAGGCGGTCATCAACGGGGACCTAGGGCTTTATTCTTATGATAAATACCATATCCATTCCGTTTTCGGGGTGGCACAACCTAGGGAATGTCCGGGTGTCCCTACCAGTGTGCTGAGTCCACGTACCACATGGAACGATGATGAAGCCTATTATTCGACCGCTTTTAAACTTACGAACGCCTTTCGTGAAAATTTCAAAAAATACGAAGCCTATTCAAGCGAAGAAATTAGAAGGGGAGGGCCGCAGCGCTATGCCTTTTAATTTTTTTTGGCCATTATTTTTTGTTGACCGTGGTAATGTATTTTTGTAGTGCCATGGTCATTGAAGGCGTATCCGGTGTTGGGGCCTGTATGTCGATTCGCAATCCTGCCACCGTCGCAGCCTCTACGGTAGAGTCACCAAAAACAGCAATACGGGTTTCATTTTGCTGAAAATCCGGAAAATTCTTCAAAAGTGATTCTATACCGGAAGGACTGAAAAAAACCAAAATATCGTAATAAACATTCCTTAGATCGGACAGATCACTGATGACGGTCTTATAGAAAATCCCCCTGGTCCAATTGATTCCCGCCTTGTTCAAGGTTTCCGGCACAATAGGTTTTAGCACATCCGAGGAAGGCAAGAGATACTTTTCGTCCTTGTATTTCTTGAATAGGCCCGCCAATTCTGAGAAATCCATTTTTCCCACATAGATTTTGCGCTTTCTATAGACTACATATTTCTGAAGGTAAAATGCCACGGCTTCCGATTGGCAAAAATACTTCATGGTATCGGGTACCTTGAAACGCATTTCTTCTGACATTCTAAAATAATGGTCTACCGCGTTCCGGCTGGTAAGAATTACCGCACTAAAATTATTAAGATCTATTTTCTGCTGTCGCACCTCCTTGGCATCAACCCCCTCAACATGGATAAAAGGTCTAAAATCTACCTTAACCTTTTCCTTGTCTATCAATCTTGCGTAAGGGGAGTTCTCCATTTTCGGTTCTGGCTGCGAAACCAAAATCGTCTTTACTTTCATAGTTTTCAGCGGTTTAGGTAACTTACTATCAACACCAAGGGCGCGATTTCAAGTGCGCAAAGGTACAAAATAAAATAGAAAAAGTTGCCAGCTATGAAATTTTGGTGATTCTTCAATAATGTTGCCCAGCCAATGACATTGATCAATAAAATTAATAAAATGGCCACATATACCACAATTTCGGAATCAACTAAAATAAAGCTAAGCACGACATTGGCCAGGAACATGATATAAGCACTATAATTGATATAGGACAACTTCTTGAAAATGATTTCCATGATCGTCTTTTCAGAACCAAAAATAATGGCATTCCCCAACTGAAGACTTATTTTAAGCGATAGAAAAGCCACTAAAACTCCTAAAATCGTCAGATAAACCAGCGGATCGTCTTTTTCTGGAACACCAAAAAATAATTTGCCAATCAAGTAAAGAAAAAGGGAAAAATTGATCAACTGAAAAAAGGTAAGAAAAACCTGGAACCAATTCATCAGTTTATCTTTCTTGTTATAAAGGAAGATGTATTTATTGTTGAACGGCAGAATCATAAAATTCATGTACCTGCCAAAAAACAAACCCTTCGCGACCACGATGAGGATGAGGCTCGAAAAAATCAAAAAGGTGATCCAATCAGGGGTGTTGACAGTTCTTAATACAGGTTCCATTAATCTAATTTAATGCTAATGCCGTTAAGGCCATAATGCAGTCCGTTTTCCGATATCCCAATTCTAAAATAAGAGGGGTGCTCCATTTCGGGTTTTGGAAGCATAAACGTAAATTGGGTGGTATCATTTGATTTAAGGACCAGTTTTTCGTCAAAGGCCAATTTTGGTTGAATGGCTTTGATGTCTTTGATGCGCTTGTATTGGTTCATGTATGCTATGGCAAATTTTAATTTTTTGAGTTCGATATCGGTATCGTAAGGGTTGATTACCCTTAAGACATAAACTTTCCCAGAATTTAGTGTATAAGACTCTTGATCCAAATCGCACTTAAGTTTGCGGAACGATTCAAAATCGTCTATAAATTTTCCATAAAAAATTTCACCATCCGGTTTGGTAAAAGCCACTGCCTCCTGAGCTAGGAATGGGGATACATAAAATACCTTTTGATGCTGTACCTTGGCTTCACTATTATCTATGGAATACTGATTTTGGCGGTAATTTATATTGTTAAGGGAGTATGAAGGGCTACCCGAATAAAAGGCATACATGGGGGCCAGCCTGTAGCTGTTTTCAAAAACCACGGGAATTTCGCCTACTTGAGATTTCAAATGTTGTACCCATTCCTTATTGCCATGACTTTCGTAATAAATGGGAAACAACGAATCGAATACCAACCCCAATCTGAGGTATAAAAGCACTGCAATGTTCAAAATGCCCATCCGCATTATCCATTTCCGGGTGTTATCATGGTCGAGCATAAAATTGAATGCCAATACGGCCAAAGGAATGGAAATGGTGATGATCCATTGGGTCTGTATTCTACGGTTAAAGCTTGAAATAAAAAAGAACAGCAATACGCCATAGGTAAGGTAAATTAATGCCTTGATGAACTTATCCTGTTTATTGGACCTGATAAGCGACAGATAAATCCATGGGAAGGTAAAACCAAAAATAGCGATCATGTTGAGCAAAAAACCCAAGGTGTACTTCTTGAATTGATAGGCATCGTTGGGCCTTTCGAACAAATGGTATTTTACCGAGACAAAATCGTTATCATAAAGCCACCAAAAATGGGGTAGGTATGCCATGAGCGCGACCACCACGGAAAACCAAGCGTATTTGCTGGTCAATAATTTAGGATTGGAGAGCAGCACAAAAATGATGACCAGAACGGCATGGTATTTACTGTACATAAGTGCTGCCATCACAAGGCCCAGCCATAGGGCCCTCAGTAAAGTGGGACTGCCCAAAAATTTCTTGTAGACCAAAAGAAAAAGCGCAGTGAAAAATAACAGCGGGGTATCGGGCAAGGTGAAAAAACCGTAGGCGTTCAGAAGGGTCATGGAAAAAACAAGCACAAAAAAATGGGGTACGTAGACCTTCTTTTTAGCCTGATCGATCATGAGCCATAAAAAGATGACAGTACCTGCCCACATGAGACAACTGACCATTCGCACCCCCAATTCCCCTTCAAAAAGCAAACTGCCCACATAGATCGTCCAGGCGACCATGGGTGGATGGTCGAAATAACCGAAGGCCAAGGTTCTGGAGTAATACCAATAATAGGCCTCATCAAAGATGAGTTCGGTAAATTGAGCCTGTATGAGGTTGAGTATTAAGATCGCCCCTAAGAAATAGAGGAAAAGTCTAGGAAATTTTGGAGGTATCACTTGTGGTGCGTTCAAGCCTCAAAATTACGAATTATCATCTTTAGGCAAGATTTAAAAAAAACATAAATAGGCGAATACTGCTTTATCACAGTATTATAAAACACTATTTTTGTCCAAATTCCTTAAAATCAATGTCCGACAGCCTAGTCATCATTCCCACTTTTAACGAGATTGAGAACGTTGAGGCAATCATCAGGGCCGTGATGGCTTTGCCCAGGGAATTTGACGTTCTTGTTGTTGATGACAACTCCCCAGATGGCACGGCAGCCCAAGTGGAAGCGATGTATGCAGATTTTCCCAATCGGCTTTTTTTGGAGGTACGGAAAGAAAAGTCGGGCCTAGGAACCGCTTATATCCATGGTTTTAAATGGGCCATTGCCAGAAAGTACGATTACATATTTGAGATGGATGCCGATTTTTCCCATAACCCTTCAGATCTACCAAGATTGTACAGGGCATGCGTAAATGGTGCAGATGTGGCCGTGGGATCCCGATACAAAAAAGGGGTGAACGTGGTCAACTGGCCCTTATATAGGGTTTTATTATCCTATGGGGCCTCCTTCTATGTAAAAATGATAACAGGGATGCGGGTGCATGATCCCACGGCTGGGTTCGTTTGTTACAAAAGACATGTTTTGGAAAGCATTCAACTCGATTCGGTACGCTTCATAGGTTACGCCTTTCAGATAGAGATGAAGTTTCGGGCCTATCTCCTGAATTACAAAATAGAGGAGATATCGATCGTTTTTAGAGATCGTGTCTTGGGGAAATCAAAAATGAGCGGCTCGATCATCAAGGAAGCGATTTGGGGCGTTCTCGTGATGAAATTCCGCAGTATTTTTCTAAAAAAAAGATTTTGATATGGGCAGGCAATTGATCAAGAACGCCTTAATGGTAAATGAAAACAACATCATCGAGGGTGATATTTTGTTGGAAGATGATAGAATACTTCAAATCGACCGGGAAATCAGCGATCCGCTGGCCAGTGTGCTGGATGTTTCGGGAAAATACGTGCTGCCGGGACTGATAGACGATCAAGTTCATTTTAGGGAACCGGGACTGACCCATAAGGGCGATATAGCCTCCGAAAGCAGAGCTGCGGTGGCCGGAGGGATCACCTCTTTTATGGAACAGCCCAACACCCTCCCCCAGACCACAACAATCGAAAGACTGGAAGAGAAATTTGCTTTGGCCAATAATAAGGCCTTTGCCAACTATTCTTTTTTGTTCGGAGGGGCCAACGATAATTTGGAAGAGATCAAGCGGCTCGACAAACATGCCTGTTCGGGAGTGAAACTATTTTTAGGTTCTTCCACCGGTAATATGTTGGTCGATGATGAGGCGGTCTTGGAACAGATTTTTCTGAATACCGAAATGGTGATTTCGGCCCATTGTGAAGATGAAGGCACCATTAAACGAAATCTGGAAACGTATCGGGCACAATATGGAGAGGATATCCCTATCGACTGCCATCCCAAAATTCGAAGTGAAGAAGCATGCTATCTTTCCTCCTCCAAGGCTGTCGAACTTGCCAAAAGTACCGGGGCGCGCCTTCACGTCTTTCATTTGTCGACCGGCAAGGAAACGCATCTTTTCCAAAATGATATTCCCCTTGAACAAAAAAAGATTACCGCTGAAGTGTGTATACACCATTTGTGGTTCTCCGATGCCGATTATGCAAGTAAGGGAAATTTGATCAAATGGAATCCCGCCGTGAAAACAGCAGCAGATAGGGATCAATTATGGGAAGCCCTTTTGGATGATCGATTGGATGTCATCGCCACAGACCATGCGCCACATACCTTAATGGAAAAAAACCAGATCTATACCAAATGTCCGTCGGGCGGCCCCTTGGTACAACATGCATTGCCGGCGCTGCTTGAAAAACACCATCAAGGGATGATTTCGTTGGAAAAAATCGTACAGAAAATGTGCCATAACCCGGCCATCTTATTTCAAATCAATAAACGCGGTTACATAAGGGAAGGATATTATGCAGATTTGGTGGTCGTGGATCTCAGCAGCCCTTGGGAGGTCTCCAAAAACAATATCGCCTACAAATGTGGATGGTCGCCGTTTGAAGGCACCACGTTTTCCTCTAAAATAACCCATACCTTTGTCAACGGACACTTGGCCTATGATAATGGCCTATTCTCCGAAAAGCGCAACGCAAAAAGACTGACTTTTGATCGAAGTTGAAATGAAGAAGACCATTGGTGCCATCTTGTTTTGCTTGGTTTTGAATTCCTGTGGCGAAAAGGTTTTGGAAGCCCCTGAAAACCTGATTCCCAAAGATGAAATGGTTGATATTCTCTCCGACCTCGCCATACTTACCGCCGCTAAAACCACGAACATATCGTTATTGACAAGAAACAATGTAGAGCCAACCCCATATCTTTTAAAGAAGTATGGTATCGATAGCGTTCAGTTGGTGGAAAGTGATCGTTACTATGCCTCCCTGCCCAATGAATATGAAGATATCTATACCAAGGTTCAGGAAAAATTGGATAGACAGGCCAAAGCGATGGATGCGGCAAAAAGGGTCAGGGACAGTATAAGAATGTTGGAGCTTGAAGATGGCAGTCCCATCGCACAACCGAAAATAAGGAAATTCAAGGATTCTCTTCCCTAAACCGCGAACAGCAAAATTCGACGGTTGGGAAGATTGGTTCGAAGTCGAAGGCGAGTTCACCGACTATTTTGGCGTTAGAATAACGTGCTGTACGGGTCAAAGATCGGATGCCTTCCTTGGTCAATTTTCTCTTTTTGCCGCTGATGGCATGAGCAAGCCAATCAAAAAAACAGAACACTTTTAAATGCCACGGTAATAACGGTTTTGCCGGTTCTTTCTTTTCCAAATATTTCGCGATCGGTGCCAGGATTTGTTGGTATCCCAAGTTTTCAGATACCATCAGAAAACGTTCGTTCGTGATTTTCGATTCCATGAGCTTTACCATGGCCCTCACCACATCGTTCACGGTCACGAATCCGGTTCCTCCGGTCGGGTAGTGCCTATAACCTTTATTGGCAATGCGAAACAGGTTTCCACTGCCGCCCTTCCAAAAACCGGGGCCCAGAATAATCCCGGGATTGATGATGACCACTGAAAGCCCTTCTACAGATCCGCGCCAAACCTCAAGTTCGGCCGCATATTTTGATCGTCCATAATCATTGGCGTCCTGATCGAGGAAAGGGTCTTCCTCATTGGCCAAGGTGTTGTAATTGCCATTGCCGATGGTGGCAATGCTGCTTACAAAACAAAGTTTCTTGATATTGTTGGCCAGACAAAGGTTTACGATATTGGCCGTTCCTTCTGCGTTGACCTTCATCAATCGGTCTTGGTCTTGGGGGTCAAAAGAAATTAGGGCGGCAGCATGATACACCTCGTCAATGCCTTTAAAAGCAGTTTCCATAGCCGGGATATCGTTGATATCGGCTTCCATCCATTCCAACGATTGGAACAGTTCGGACGCGTTTTCGGTATAGTAGGAGAAGATTTTTTGAACGGCCCGTAAATCACTCCCTGGCCTGTGGATGGCGCGCACCACTACCCCTTTTTCCAAAAGATGCAGCAACAAATGGGACCCTACCAAACCCGTACCACCAGTAATCAAAACCATGCGATAAAGTTAGCGATTTAGACTGGATTAAATTGAACCCTACTTAGGGGCGAAACCCAAGTGTAGTTCTTTATATTTGCAGCTTATACACAAACAAATTAAGGATGGTTTTCAATTTTGTGGAAGAATTAAAGTGGCGCGGAATGCTGCACGATGTGATGCCGGGAACTGAGGAACATTTGCTCGGTGGGATGCAGTCTGCCTATGTGGGCATCGACCCCACTGCAGATTCATTGCATATAGGGCATTTGGTGAGTGTGATGATGCTTAGGCATTTTCAGCTGGCTGGGCATAAACCCTTTGCCCTTCTAGGCGGTGCCACAGGAATGATCGGAGATCCCTCGGGCAAGTCGGAAGAGCGCAATTTGTTGGATGAAGCAACGCTATCTCAAAACCAAGAGGCCCTGAAGGAACAATTGTCCCGTTTTCTTGATTTTTCAAGCAAGGCCGCAAATGCCGCGGTACTGGTGAACAACTATGATTGGATGAAGGATTTTTCGTTCCTCGACTTTATTCGCGATGTGGGCAAACATATCACCGTCAACTATATGATGGCCAAGGAATCGGTAAGAAAGCGCCTTTCATCCGAAGCTAAGGAAGGGATGTCGTTCACGGAATTTACATACCAGTTGGTACAGGGCTATGATTTTTTGTACCTCTATCAGCACCATAATTGTACATTGCAAATGGGGGGTAGCGACCAGTGGGGCAATATCACCACGGGTACCGAATTAATCAGAAGGATTGGTGGCGGAAAGGGCTATGCCTTGACCTGCCCTCTGATTACCAAGACCGATGGCACTAAATTTGGAAAGACCGAAGGAGGCAATGTCTGGTTGGATGCCAATAGGACCTCCCCTTATAAGTTTTATCAGTATTGGTTGAACACCTCAGATGATGATGCACAGAAATACATTAAAATATTCACGTTTCTATCTAGGCAACAAATAGAAAAATTAGTGGAAGAACATCTGCTAGGACCCCACCTAAGGATATTGCAGAAAAGGCTGGCAGAAGAGCTCACGGTGATGGTGCATTCCCAAACCGAACTTGAAAATGCAGTTCGGGCAAGCGAAATCCTATTCGGAAAATCAACTTCCGAGGATTTAAGGACGTTGAACGAAAAAACATTTCTAGAGGTGTTTGAAGGCGTTCCACAGGCCGAAATTAGCAGGATAGAAATCACAAATGGACTTGACATGATCGGCGCCCTTGCCGACAAAACCGGTTTTTTGAATTCGAATAGCGAGGCCAGAAGGGAATTGAAACAGAACGCCATTTCAGTGAACAGGGAAAAAGTTAAGGATGACTATCTGATCACTGCCGACGACCTGATCAACGGAAAATTTGTGCTATTACAACGCGGCAAGAAAAATTATTATGTATTGGTCGTAACTTAAATGCATCCATACGTACTAAAGCACCATTAGATTGCAGCCACGAATGTCGGAATGGTCGAAACGGCCCAGCACTTCAAAACTACCGTCTTCATATCTTTTCCCCAGGTCTTGGGTCGCGATAAAGGAACAAGAATTGATGTTGGCCAAATCGATGATATTGATGCCCCCTGTTTGTCCTTTGTCCAAAATTTTCATGGGATCTTCGGTATCTCGGATTAAAACATCCATCCATAGGGGGGTATGGAAAATACCATTTCCTTTCGAATACGCCTGAGAAAGTAACTCGGTCATACCATATTCGGAATGGATTCGATCCACGCCAAAACCTTTTTGAAGTATGGCGTGCAATTCTTCACGAATGAGTTCTTTTCGCCTTCCTTTCATGCCCCCGGTTTCCATAATCGTGGTATTCCGAAGCTTGAAACTATGATTTTCCACCAAATCCAAAAGTGCGAAAGATACCCCGATCAATAGCACCGTGGTACCCTGTGCATCCAACCGTTGCAGTTTTAAGGACAAACCTTCGAGGTCGTCCAAATAGAACCCACTATCTGGATGTTTGCTTTTTTCGATAAGATCATCAACCATAAAAATCAGGGACGAACCTTTTCTTTCCAAATAGGAGGGGAGCAGGGCCAAAACACAATAGCCTTCTATTGGCCCGTAAAACTGTTCAAAAGCCTGCTTGTAGCTTCTACGGTAGGTTCCCATGTCTGTTACGAAGTGCATGCTCGTGCTACTCCCGGTGGTGCCACTGCTTGTAAAAACCATTTCGGGTGCGCGCGTATTGGAAAGGATTCTCTTTGTTTTAAAAAATCCAATGGGCAAAAAGGGTATCTCGGAGCGCTGGTTCACCTTGGGAGGGGCCATTCTTAGATAATCACAGAATTCCCGATAAACCTTATTATGCCGATATTGATGTCGAAAGACGTCCAATGAGGCCGTTTCAAATTCGGTTTTTGAAGCGATTTCGAATATTTTGTGTTCACCGATCATCTGGTAAAAATAACCAAATCGGTACTGAAAACCGGCTTAGGGCACAACTGTTTAATCAATGGAAATTGCAACGATAGGATATGGTAGCGGAAGACTTAAGTTTTGGAAATGGTAATCCCGGATTATTTTACGACCAATTTTCTGGTGGTTGTTTTATTGTCTTCCATCACCTGTAAAACATAAACTCCGGGGACCAGGTCTGAAATATAGAGCGTTCTGCCATTGATGACGTCACGCAATACCACTTCCCCGAAAACATCGTATACCACGATTTCCTTTGAGGCATTGTGCGCTGTGGTAATATAAACCACATTTTCAAAGGCAGGGTTTGGATACAATTTGAAACCTGGGATTTCTTCGTTAAGAGATTTGTCGGCCCCTGTAACATCTTGGGCAGATAAACCAATTGCAATGAACATGAGCAATGCAGTGTAGAGTATCTTCATACGGTTAAGTTTATCGTATTGAACGATTGCTTTTACATCGTCTTATGAAGCAATCCCCCTAACGGGCGAAATCATCATAAGGCATATGGCAATGGTATTGATTTGGGATCAATAATCTAAAGATAGGAAAAGCACGTGCCCATCCGATAAAAATGTTGTGAAATTCGACAAATTGTAGGTGTACAAAAACGACCATGCCTTTCAACGGGTTTTTAGGTATTTTGTCGATTTAAATAAGTGGCTAAAATTAAGGCTGATGCAGCGCTACTTTACGATCAGTTTCCGCGTGGCCACTTTGTCTTTTTCAAAAACACGAAGCACATATACGCCCGCGTCGAGGGAAGAAAGGTTCAGTTCGGAACCCAGAATGGTGGTCTCTAGTACTTGGGTGCCCAAAACGTCGAAAATCAATATTTTTTTCGGTGCACGGGCGGTTGAGCTGATAAATACCTTGCCTTGGGTCACCGGGTTCGGGTACAATTGAAATCCCGGAATATCCCCGTTTGCCGCAGGTTGCTGGGCGTAATTAACGGTGAGGAAAAGAAGACAAATTAGTAGGTAAAAGTGCTTCATTTAGACAGATATGGTTCAAAGATAATAAAAAGGTTGCTTTAACGTTGCCAATTCGGTCCATCGAATCAAAAATTCGGCCAAAATGCAAAAAACCCCGTTTAAACGGGGTTTTCTTAAAATTAAAATCAATTTAATTAGATTCCAGGAACCCAATCGAATAATGCAATATCAACCGTTGCGGCAGTTTCATAGGATAATAGTGGATCTGAATCCGTACCATCTATTTGTACATTGGCAGGGGCACCGGCATTCGGAAAATCCAAAGAGGTCACATAACCTGACAACGACAGACCCGTAATGGTAGCCCCAGATTCTTTTTTGAACTGTAAAGCGGTACCACCAGTACTAGAAATAGCTGTGAAATTTACGAATTTGGGATTATTGTTTAAACCATCACCTTCCGCTGCTGTTGAGAAGCCATCGATGGTGTGCACCACATAGGTGTTGGTCAAAGTGCCATTCCATCCTTCGGTCCAATCCACGGCATCGTCTTCATTGTTCTGCAAATAGAAGTTGGAAGCATTGACGGTTCCACCGAAGAATTCAACACCATCATCGGTGCCGTTCAACATGGCAACGTTACTGATCGTGGTCCCGGAACCAACGGCATACAGAGTTAAGCCATTGTATTGTGATTCAGCGTTGATTTGGGCGCCAGCATAATTGATGACCAGATAGCTGATCGATCCTGAATCGTCGGTATCGTTGTTTCCGCCATAGGTAAATCCGCCTACTTCGGCCGTGGCATCAACACCTTCGGTGGTCGTGGCATCCCCAAGGATCACCAAACCGCCCCAATCTCCCGGTGTTTGGTTTGTAGAGGTCATGATTACCGGATTGGCGGCAGTTCCCTGAACATCTATTTGGGCACCTTTCTTGATAACGATATAGGTGCTTGTTTGCATTCCACTATCGGCATTGGCAATGATCAAGGTGCCGGCAGGGATGGTTAATTTAGCTCCAGACTCCACACTTAAACTGCCGTTTAGTAAATAAATGATATTGGCATCCAAAGTGGTGTCCGAAGTTAAAGTGCCTTCCAACGGCGTTGTTTCCACTTGTGTATCGGTGTTGACCCAATCAAATATGGTAACATCGACTGTTGGCGTGGCCAAATAGGTTTTGGTGGGGTCGGCGTCGGCACCATCGATCTGCACATTGCTCAACGGTCCGTTGTCTTTCATATCGATAGAGGTATCATAACCGATCAACGCTAGCCCAGTTATGGTTGCCCCCGATTCTTTTTTGAACTGAAGTGCGGTGCCTCCTACGGTAGATACTGCGGTATAATTAATAAATTTGGGATTGTTGTTAAGGCCGTCTCCTTCCGCTGCTGTTGAAAAGCCTGCTTTGGTATGCAGTATATAGGTATTGGTGATGGCACCGCTCCAACCTTCGGTCCAATCTACCGCATCATCCTCGTTGTTTTCGAAATATAGGTTGGTAGCGCTTACAGTTCCTCCAAAAAATTCTACACCATCATCGGTACCATTGAGCACCGCCACGTTATCAATGGTAGTGCCCGAACCCACGGAATATAGGGTAAGGCCATTGTACTGTGATTCTGCATTGATCTGGGCCCCTGCATAATTTATGATAAGATAGCTGATCGATCCCGAATTATCGGTATCATCGGAACCTCCATAAATAATGCCGCCAACTTCCGCGATCGCATCAACGCCCTCTGTTGTGGTTGCGTTGCCCGCAATGACCAATCCGCCCCAATCCCCGGGCGATTCTCCCGAGGAGGTCATGACCACTGGGCTGGCTTCGGTGCCTTGTACATCGATCTTGCCCCCTTTTTGCACCACGACATATTTATCGGTACCTACCTCTGAAACCAATCTGGTGCCCGAGGGAATGGTTAAGGTTACCCCTGGTTCAACACTGAAGGTGCCAGTGATTTTGTAAGTGAGGGTAGCATCCAGGGTTCGATCTTCCTCAAGTTTACCTGAAAGGTCCGTTCCTGCAAGGGGAGAACAGGCATCGCAGCTTCCACCACAGTCTACCCCGGTTTCATCCCCGTTTTGTATGCCATCCGAACATGTAGCTGCTGGAGGGGGATCTCCTCCGCCATTATCGTCGCCGCTACAGCTCACAAAAAGTAATGCCGAAAGAATTGTAAACATCACTAAATAACTTCTCGTTTTCAGTTTCATAATTAAGGTGTTATTTTAATTGTTTTAGGATCAAAAACTATAACTGAAGCCTAAATTAAGCGTGGCACCGCTGGTATAGGATCGCACGGTTTCTTCCGTTTCTATCCCTGTTGTACTGGGCTTGACCAATTGGGTTCTCCTGATTTCCGGATTCAACAGGTTTCTTCCTATGAATCGAAGTGTCCAATGGGGTCCAAACTCTTTTGTAACTACCGCATCCAATGCAACGAAGCCTTTCTCGATTATGGCATCATTATAGAACGTTTCGCTTTGACTCTGTATTTCCGGTGCACCTAGCGCAAATATTTTGTCTGAAGCATAATTCGCAGTCAAAGATGCGGAAAACGGATTTTCTGTAGGTGTGGAAAAGTTTAAGCTTGCGTTAACGATCCAGTCGGAAGCACCTTGAAGCCCTGTCTTTGTTAAGTTTTTGTAACGAAAGGTTCTGATAAAGGTACCATCGGCATCGCGAACTTCCTTCAGGTCTTGTGAATGCCACATACGGGTCGCATTAAAATTGAGGTCTAAGTTATAACCGGTAGGGGTTTCCAATTCTTCGTTTGCTTTGATCAAATCGACCTTTGTTTCAAGTTCAAATCCGTATACCTCGGCCTTGTCTCCTGAGTTGAAATAAGAGAACACCCCGGCGGAGCCACGATCTTGTACTTTGTTAATCGGATCTTGGATGTCTTTATAAAAGGCGGCCAAGGAAACCAATTGCCCGGTCGAAGGGAAATATTCCCATTTTAGGTCATAGTTGAGGTCTTTGGAAGCTTCCAAGTTCGGATTACCACGGGTTACCTGCCCAACCTGGGATACATATTCAAAAGGGGATATCTCTTTGAATTCAGGAAGGGTAATGGTTTTACTTATGGCTATTCTCAACGCATTTTTTTCATCCAAATCGTATTTGACGTTGAGGCTTGGGTAAAGGTTGCTGTAATCTTTTACACTTTCACCAACCCTTCCGGGGATATTGCCCACATCATAGTTCACGCTGATATTGTCGTTTTGAAAACGAAGACCTGCGTTGATGTTCCATTTTTTCAAGCCTACATTAAAATCGGCAAATGCAGCTTTCGAGTCCAATTCTCCTGTATAAAGATCTGGCAGTAGCTCATTGAGTTGCAATAGCCCATTGGAAAAATTGGAGCTTTGGAAAATACTGCCCAAATTATCTATTGAGGGGGGATTAATGGCATTGGTGGCCGTTTCTTCCACGCCAACGAATTGTGAGAAGAAATCACGTTTTTTATTTCGATAATTTGCCCCTAGCTCTATTTTGAAAGCTTGGCCATTGTCATCCTCTTCGATGATCTGCAGGACATCCTTTAGATAGCCATTGAATTCATTATCGGTGATTTCCTGTCTTGACTTCCTTTGTTGAAATCCCCCGGTCCTGCCCAATTGCACAAAATCAGAGTTCGGGTCAAAGTTTACTTCGTTCCTAATTCTATTGGGCTCATCGGCTTTAACAAGATTGTAACCCGCGGCCCATTCCAAGCTGTTCTTCTCGCCCAATTGATGGGTGCCCAATAGTTGGGTGACCAACAACTTGGTCTGCTTAATATTTTGGTCCCGGACAAATTGGAAGAGCCCCTCCGCGGGGTCGGTTTCCTCAAAAATCGTAGCTTCACCATTTCGGCCTCCTTCAAAAATCTGGTCGGTTAGGTCGTTCACGAAGAAAGTACTTGATTTCAACTTGTTTTTGTTGTTGGCCAGGTAGGTCAGGTCTAAAAGGCCGCTGGTAATTACGTTCTTTGAATAAACAGTGGCATCGGTAATGGTATCATCAATGAAGTTCGATCGGAACTGGCGAAACAATCCCTCGCCGTACTCAAATTTTTGTCTTTGGGAACCGGTAATAAATACTGAAAATTTCTCATTAAATCTTTTTCCAGCACTGATGGAATAATTAAAATTAATGGGCGTTTTTTCTTGAAATGTATTCCAGCCTTGTACGGTTATCAGGTCTCTTGTGGTGGCATTTTGATCATAGAAACCAAAATCGACGTTCCTTTGGTTGGGTGATACCTTAAAATTGTCAAAAACCCCTTTTTGGGCCACATTGGTATTGATTCCAGACTGCAAGCCAACCTGCAGTTCTTCACTGCCTTGCAATTCCCTTGCCGTAACATTGATCGTACCTGAAGACTGGTCCGCGGTTGAGCTAACCGCAAAGGTTTTACTAACACTGACGTTTTGGATGACCCTGGTCGGAAACAGGCTTAAATCTATATTTTTCCTTTCAATATCATCAGAGGGCACTGGTAAACCATTAAGGGTGGTCGAAAGATAACGGTCGCCCAAGCCCCTCACAAAAACGTCGCCCGAAGCCTCACTGCTGGTAACCCCTGAAATTTTCGTGGTGGCAGTGGCAACGTCGGATACCCCAATTTTGGCCAATTGCTGTGCACCGATGCTCTCCTTTATGGAAACCGCCCTTTTCTGATCCAACAATAATGCTACTTCAGAGTCCTTTCGGGCAGTGGTTACCACTACCACCTCGTCGAGGGACACCCCTTCGGAAGCGCTCATGGGTATGTTAACAGTAGTTACTTTCCCAGCAACGACTTCAATATCGGGAAATTCTACCGATTCATAGCCCAAATAGCTGTAAATCAACGTGTAAGATCCGGGAACAAGATTAGAAATTTCATAAAGACCGTCAAAATCGGTTGTGGTACCGGTCGTGGTTCCTTTGATCAGGACATTGGCAAACGCCAAAGGCTCGTCATTAACTTCCTTATCGATTAACTTTCCTGCGATGCTGCCCGTTTCTTGGGCATATATGAATAGGCTAGGAATTAACGCGAACAATGTAAGAACGATTCTCAAAATATAGGTTTTAAATTTTGTGCAAAGAACGTTAGGGGTTGTAAAAGCCGTGTTACCCCTATGTTAAACCTTTATTTTTTCAGGGTTACCTTAAGGTTATTACATTAAATGAAGGTTAAGCATTTAATGGGTAATAGTATTATCAGTACTTTTGAAGAAGAACCAATTTTGGAACGCATGAAAAAAAGTGACATAAAGATTCTTTTGGTCGATGACGAACCTGATATTTTAGAGATCGTGAGTTATAACCTCTCCGCGGAAGGATACCAGGTTTTCACTGCAAAAAATGGTTTGGAAGGCGTGGAAAAGGCTAAAAAAAAGGAACCACATTTAATTATTTTAGATGTGATGATGCCCGAGATGGATGGCATCGAAGCCTGTGAAACCATTCGTAACACCCCCGGTTTGGAGCATACGATCATTACTTTCCTAACCGCAAGGGGAGAAGACTACTCCCAGGTTGCAGGGTTTGAAGCTGGGGCCGATGATTACATCACCAAGCCTATCAAGCCCAAGGTATTGGTGAGCAAAGTAAAATCGTTGTTGAGACGTTTGAAAGAGGAAGAACAAAAACATGAGGAAGATATTGTTAAGATCGGCGATTTGGTCATCAATCGGGAGGAATACAAGATCGTCAACCATGGGAAGGAGATCGTTTTGCCCAGAAAAGAGTTCGAGTTGCTGGCCCTTCTCAGTTCAAAACCCAACAAGGTGTTCAAGCGCGAAGTGATCTTGGATCGGGTTTGGGGCACCGAAGTAGTGGTTGGAGGTCGAACGATAGACGTGCATATACGTAAACTTCGTGAAAAAATAGGGGACGATCATTTTAAGACCGTGAAGGGCGTAGGTTATAAGTACGTGATCTAATGGCCATCAAGCTTAAAAAATCGTACCGCTTCGCTTTTCGCTCCGCTTTGTTGATCACACTATGCTCTGCCATGGTTTTGGTGGGCCTTCTTTATTTTTTAAAGTCTTCGGACTGGGTCTTAGTGGTGTTGTTCGCCTTGTTTTTTTTCTTGATTTCCTTTGTAATACTGCAATATAGGATCCAAAAATTTATCTACCGACGAATCAAAAAAATATACGATGATGTCGCCCTGTTGGAATCCTCTACCCTATCCACAGATCCTATCACTACCGATATGAAGACCCTTACCCAAGAAATCGAGAAGTTTGCCAAGGACAAGAAGGTAGAAATCGATACCCTAAAGATCCGGGAGGAATATCGAAAAGACTTTTTGGGCAATGTGTCTCACGAGCTAAAAACGCCTCTTTTTACGGTACAGGGTTATATTGAAACCCTTCTTGGCGGTGCAATCAATGATAAAAGTGTACGGAAGAAATACCTTCAGCGCGCCAATAAGGCCGTGGAACGATTGATCTATATCGTGAAAGACCTGGATTTGATCACCAAATTGGAAGCCGGGGAATTGCAGATCGAACGTTCTAGCTTCGATATCATAGAGCTCATCCGCAATGTTTTTGAACTGTTGGAAATGAAGTCGGCCAAAATGGAGATTACCCTAACCTTTGATATGGATTATCCTGAACCCGTTTATGTGTACGCCGATCGCGATAAGATTCAACAAGTACTTACGAATTTGTTGGTGAACTCGATCAAATACGGACAACAGAACGGGACTACCGAAGTGAGTGTTGAAAACCTGATCAAGAACAAGGTCATCGTTAGGGTAACCGACAACGGAGAAGGTATTCCCAAGCAGCATATACCAAGACTTTTTGAGCGCTTTTACCGAATTGACAAAAGCGGCAGCCGCAGCGAAGGGGGATCGGGCCTTGGACTTGCCATTGTAAAGCACATCATTGAAGCCCATGGTGAGAAAATATATGTAGAGAGTGTTGAGAAAGTGGGCTCGGAATTTTCTTTTACCCTTGAGAAGGCAAAAATAACAGTGCCACAAGCCAAAGCTTGATCTAAAAACAAGCACAGTAAGCTGCGAAGATTTAGTTAGTTTTGTCATTACTATCAATCGGGGTACAGTGGGAAGTAAAAACAAGCTTAAGCGTTTTAAAGAAAACGAATCGTTCGAAAATGTGATCCAACCCAAAAGGGAAGAAATCACATCGGGCCATTTTCGGCACAAAGGAAACTGGTCGGCACATTTTGGAAATGAGAATCCCCTTGTTCTTGAATTGGGTTGCGGTAAAGGGGAATATACCGTTGGCTTGGCCAAACTCAACCCGGATAAAAACTTTATCGGGATCGACATCAAAGGGGCCCGGTTCTGGCGTGGCGCCAAAACGGCCTTGGAACACAAACTCGATAACGTGGGTTTTTTACGAACCCAGATCGAACTGGTGGACATGGTTTTTGCACCGAACGAGGTTTCGGAAATCTGGATTACTTTTCCCGATCCACAGATCAAGTACAAACGCACCAAACATCGCATGACCAATGAGAATTTCATCGAAAAGTATCGTAGAATACTTCGGCCCGAGGGCCTGGTGCATTTAAAGACCGATAGTGAATTCATGCACGGCTATACCTTAGGGTTGCTACAAGGCTTGGGTCTTGACATCGTTTATGCCAATCACGACGTTTATCGCAACGAAGGCGCGCCCAAAGAAGTTTTGAACATTCAGACCTTTTATGAGCAGCAATACCTCGAAAAAGGCAAGCCCATTACCTATCTTCAATTTAGGCTAACCTAATTTTATGGAACATCTGCTCATACTGTTCTTTGCCACTTTTTCGGCCGCCTCCATGGCGACGGTTCCGCCTGGTCTCCTCAACCTGAATGCGGCCAAAGTAGGGGTGGAAAAGGGAAAATTCAATGGTATCGTATTTAGCATTGGGGTTTCGACCATGATCATGTTACAGGCCTATTTGGGCGTATTGATATCAAAATTCTTATACAGAAACCCGGAAGTGATCGATTGGTTGCTCAAGGCTGCGTTGGTCGTTTTTGCTTTCTTTAGCATTTATTTTTTCTTGGTCGCCAGACGAAATAAAAAGGGGCCTGATAAAAAAGTCGTGATCAGCAAAAGAAACAGTTATTTTAAAGGGTTTTTTTTGGCTTCGGTCAATTTATTGACCATTCCATATTATAGCGGCCTGAATGCCATGTGGAACGCCTCGGGATGGATCCAGTTCAAGTTTGCGGACATTTTGACCTTTATCCTGGCCGCAGGATTGGGCACTTTTTCTGTTTTGTACTTTTATGTTTTCTATTTTAATAAATTGGATGCCAAAAGCAATAGGTTCTCAAAAAACAGTAACTATATTCTGAGCGCCTTGATGCTTTTGCTCTTGGTCATTACCATGATTCGCATATTCTATACCTAATGGCAGCCGATACCCAAAATTTTTTCGAGAAAGTGTATGAGGTCGTAAAACAGGTTCCCTATGGCAGGGTCACCTCCTATGGAGCCATCGCGAAATACCTGGGGGCCGCTCGTAGTGCGAGAATGGTCGGATGGGCTATGAATGCCAGTCATACCATGGAAGACGTACCGGCGCATCGCGTGGTGAACAAAGTGGGCCTGCTTACGGGAAAATTTCATTTTGATGGCAGTAATTTGATGCAACAACTCTTGGAAAATGAAGGCATCAGCGTGGTAGACCATAAAATCGTCGATTTTGATAAGCACTTTTGGGATCCCTGGAAAGAAATGCCCAATCACTGAGGGTATTGGTATACCCTATGGTGCAATGCTACTTTTCAATCCAAACCCTTTAGCTTTTCGTGGCTAATGGGTATCTTTGTTGTTTAGAATGAATATATATAAAGTAGGCGAAGCATGATGAAGCTGAACAGGCAAGACATTCTCCAGGCATTGGAGCATATCACCGTCCCGGGCGAAGGGCAAAATATGGTAGAGAGCGGTGCGGTCAAGAACGTACAGGTGTTTGGGGACGAGGTCGAAATTGATATTACCATCAACAACCCAAGTCTTCAAGCGCGAAAAAAGACCGAAGTGGAGATATTAAAGGCCATCCACCGAGAGGTCTATGCCAAAGCGAAGATCAAGATCAACATTTCCGTGGATGCCCCGGCCAAACCCAAGGCAAACGAAATTAAAGGGAAACCCATTCCCGGAATCCAAAATATCATTGCCGTAGCCTCTGGGAAGGGAGGCGTTGGCAAATCGACCGTAACGGCCAATTTAGCGGTTACCTTGGCAAAAATGGGGTTTAAAGTAGGGTTGTTGGATGCGGACATATACGGCCCATCGATGCCCATCATGTTCGATGTGGCCATGGAAAAACCATTGGCCATCAACATTGACGGGAAGTCGAAGATGAAACCGGTTGAGAATTATGGCGTAAAGCTTTTGTCCATAGGATTTTTTACCCAACCCAACCAAGCGGTGATCTGGCGGGGACCCATGGCCGCCAAGGCCTTGAACCAAATGATTTTTGACGCCCATTGGGGCGATCTGGATTTTATGATATTGGATTTGCCCCCGGGCACCGGAGATATTCATTTGAGCATTATGCAGGCCATGCCGGTCACAGGTGCCGTTATCGTGAGCACCCCGCAGGAGGTGGCCCTTGCAGATGCCAGAAAAGGGGTCGCCATGTTCCAACAAGAGGCGATCAACGTTCCTGTATTGGGGATTGTAGAAAATATGGCTTATTTTACTCCGGCCGAACTTCCCGACAATAAATACTATATTTTTGGAAAGGAAGGAGCAAAGCATCTGGCAGAGGATTTGAACGTTCCGTTTTTGGGAGAAATCCCATTGGTACAGAGCATCCGGGAAGCGGGCGATATAGGGAGGCCAGCTGCGATGCAAACGGCAACGGCCGTTGAAGCTGCCTTTGAAGCACTTACGAGGAACGTGGTACAGGAGGTTGTAGGGAGGAATAAGAATCTCCCGCCAACCGAAGCCATAAAGATTACCACCATGGCGGGTTGCGCTGCCGTAAAGAAGAAATGATATGACATCGGAAGAGTTAAAAATGAATGTTGAAAAAGCGCTTGAAGAAATACGTCCTTTTTTACAAAGTGATGGCGGGGATATTTCCTTGGTCTCGATCGATAATGACAGTTCGGTTAAAATAAAACTGGAAGGCGCTTGCGTTGGTTGTAGTGTGAATCAAATGACATTAAAGAGCGGGGTCGAGATGACCATTAAAAAATATGCGCCACAGATCGAAGAGGTCATTAATGTGGGTTCTTAATGCCGATTTTCTAAATGATAAAGACCGACATTCTAATCATAGGCGCCGGGCCAACGGGCCTTTTTGCTGTTTTTGAAGCAGGATTATTGCAATTAAAATGCCATCTTATAGATGCCCTTGCTCAGCCAGGGGGGCAATGTTCCGAAATTTATCCCAAAAAGCCCATATATGACATCCCAGGATTCCCTGAGGTACTTGCAGGGGATTTGGTGAGTAACCTCATGGAGCAGATCAAGCCTTTTCAGCCCGGATTTACGCTGGGCGAAAGGGCAGAACACATCGAAAAATTGGAAGATGGTTCGTTCATTGTCACCACCAATAAGGGAACGAGGCACCATGCCCCCATTGTTGCCATTGCCGGTGGATTGGGCAGTTTTGAACCGCGAAAACCCCTTTTGACCAATCTTTCGAAGTACGAGGATCATGGAGTGGCCTATATGATCAAGGATCCTGAACATTATCGCAATAAACGGGTCGTTATTTCAGGGGGCGGTGATTCGGCACTTGATTGGAGTATTTTTTTGGCAGATGTTGCCTCCGAAATCACACTGGTTCATAGACGAAACGAGTTCAGGGGCGCCCTTGATTCGGTGGAAAAGGTTCAGTTGCTCAAAAATAAGGGCAAGATCAACCTGATTACCCCGGCAGAGGTGGTTGCCCTTCATGGCGGGGACCACTTGATTGCGGTGACCATCGGCAAAATTGGTCAGGAAGACGAACAGGTTCTCGAGACGGATTATTTTATTCCGTTGTTCGGACTTTCGCCAAAGCTGGGACCCATTGCCGATTGGGGCTTGGAAATTGAAAAGAACGCCATTAAAGTTGACAATTCCTTGGATTACCAAACCAATATTCCCGGCATTTATGCCATTGGCGATGTGAATAGTTATCCTGGAAAACTAAAATTGATCCTTTGTGGATTCCATGAGGCAACCCTGATGTGCCAAAGTGCCTATCAACGGATATATCCCGATAAAAAGTATGTGATGAAATATACCACTGTCGGAGGAATACAGGGCTTTGATGGCAGTATCAAGGAGGCTCCTAAAGCGGTCGTAAAGGCCATTGAATAAGGTATTGTGAACGATATCAAAATTTTTATTACCGACCGTGAAGGCCTTCGCCATGAAGTGGATGCACCGACGGATATGAACATGAACCTAATGGAAGTGGTGCGTTCATATGAACTGGCCCCCGAAGGTACCATCGGTATTTGCGGCGGTATGGCCATGTGTGCCTCTTGCCAGTGTTATGTTTTGTCTGACCACCCACTCCCCGAAAAATCGGATGAGGAAGAGGCCATGTTGGCCGAGGCTTTTTTTGTGGAAGACAATAGCCGATTGGGCTGCCAAATTCGCATCACCGAAAATCTCAACGGTTTGGAGGTGGCTTTGGCCCCTGAAAGTTGAACATGCCGCATTCCGGGACAGCAAAACGGGCAGTCGACCATATTGACTTTCCAGCGATCCTAATCCAATGAAACATTCTTCCTTTTGTTAAATCCTCGCCTGATAGGTGAACAGGTTGTAATACCTGCCTTCTTTGGCAATCAATTCGTCATGGGTTCCCTGTTCGGCGATACGCCCATTTTCAATTACCAGGATTTGATTGGCCTTGCGGATCGTGCTCAATCGGTGGGCGATGACAAAGGTAGTACGCCCTTCGGTCAAGGCCGCCAAACTCTTTTGTATCAGGGCCTCGCTCTCGGTATCGAGATTTGAGGTCGCTTCATCCAAAATCAAGATTTTGGGATCGGCCAGTACCGCTCGGGCGATGGCAATACGTTGTCTTTGCCCGCCCGAAAGTTTCACCCCCCGTTCTCCGATAAGGGTATCAAGGCCTTCGTCAAAACGATCGGTAAACTCGTCGACATAGGCCGCTTTGACGGCTTGCTTCAACTCAGCCTCTGTGGCATTGGGTCTCGGAAACAGTATATTTTCGCGAATCGTGCCCTCAAAGAGAAACTCATCCTGTAAAACCACTCCCAAATATTTTCGGTAGCTGTTCAGGTTCACTTTGGAGAGGTCCTTGCCATCTATCGATATCTGCCCCGATTGCGGGTTCAGAAAGGTCGCCGCCAAGCCTGCAATGGTCGATTTTCCAGAACCTGAGCTTCCCACCAATGCCACTACATCGCCCGAGTTCACCTCGAAACTGATGTTGTGAAGCACCTCTTTATCCATTTCATAGGCGAAGGACACATCGTTAAAAACAATATCCCCTTTTATTTTGTCCAAATTGATGGTCCTTTCTTTTTCATCGAGCTCCGGGGTCATGTTCATCAACTCTTCGGTACGGTCCAATCCTGCAAGGGCTTCGGTCAGCTGGCTGCCAATGTTGCTCATCTGAACGATGGGTGCGATCATTAGGCCCAACAAAAAGGTAAAGGACAAAAACTCTCCTATGGTCAATTGATCGATCATGATCTTATAGCCGCCAATGCCCATTATTCCAGTTGTGGCGACCCCTAAAAGAAAGGTAGACGAACTCGTCATAAATGCCGTGGCCGTAAGGCTCTTCTTTACATTCTGGAACAATTTTTCTACCCCCGATTCAAAAACTTTATGTTCCTGTACTTCCGCATTGAACCCTTTGATCACCCGTATGCCCCCCAAGGTTTCGGTAAGCCTTCCGGTAACCTCTGCATTGATCTTGCCGCGATTGCGAAAAATGGGACGTATGATCTTAAAGGCTTTTAGGGCGATCAAGGCAAAAATGGCCAAAGGCACTAGGGTAAAAAAGGTCATCGACGGACTGATACGCAACAATAAAACCAGGGAAACCACGGCGGTAATGCTGCCCCCAACGAGTTGAACAAGGCCGGTACCGATCAAGTTTCTCACCCCTTCCACATCGGTCATGATACGCGAGACCAATGCCCCCGATTTCGCATTGTCAAAAAATCGAATGGGCAGGGACAATACTTTTTTCTGTACCTGAGCCCGTAATTCGGAAATCAGATATTGTGCCTGCACACTCAAGATCTTGGTCAACAGAAACGAGGTGATAGCCTGCACAAGAATCGACAAGGCCACCACCAAAACCAATATTTTCAACATTTCAACATTTTTGTTTGGAATCACATCGTCCATGAAATACTTCAGCGAAATAGGCCCCACAAAACTGGCGGCATTGCTGATCACTATCAAAATCAATCCTATAAAAACAAGGTTGCGCCTTGGCCAAATGATGGTCTTGAATGCGGTTAGGATGCTCACTTTTTTTTCAGCCATGTTCTTGTTTTAAGAAAGCGCAAAGTTACTCTAAATTCACCGATACCATGTTGAGGGCACTAGCCAAAGCATTTTTTGGTCAAAAATTAGTATTTCGACCACAAGACTATTATTTTCACGAATGAAAATCAAATCCATTATGGAAACGAAAGACAGTAATGGCAACCTATTGCAGGATGGTGATTCTGTACATCTTACCAAAGATTTAAAGATTAAAGGGATGTCGAAAACCTTAAAGCGAGGGGAAGCCATTCGAAACATAAGGCTCACCGGTGACCCACAGGAAGTGGAATGCCGTATCGGAAAAGCACAAGTGGTTCTTAAAACGCAATTCTTGAAAAAGGCCTAAATCTTTGAAGATTCGCTTGGTCTCTTTTTGTTGTTTTGATAGTTGTGCTTTTTCAGGAAAAATTTTCAATATTCAATAATTTTAATTTTATGAAAAATATTGTTTTGCCATGGATACTTGCTTTTGTCTCCTGTCAGCCGCAACATCAGACACTGCCCGAGGTGGCCCGTTGGCAATCGCAAGCAGAGAATGTCACCATTATCCGTGATGACTTCGGGGTACCCCATATTTATGGCAAGTCCGATGCGGATGCGGTGTTCGGGTTGTTGTATGCCCAATGCGAGGATGATTTCAATAGGGTGGAACAAAATTATATTTGGGCCACCGGCCGCCTTGCGGAAGTGGAGGGCGAAAAGGCCCTTTATAGCGATTTAAGGGCAAAACTGTTCATGACCGAGGCGGAAGCCAGGGAGAATTATGCAAAAAGTCCCGATTGGTTGAAGCGACTTTGCGATGCATTCGCCGACGGGGTCAATTATTACCTATATACCCATCCCGAAGTGAAGCCAAGACTGCTCACACATTTCGAACCCTGGATGCCCATGTATTTCAGTGAAGGATCCATAGGGGGCGATATCGAACGTGTTTCAACAGAGAAGATACAAGCTTATTACGAAGGCGGAATGGAAATACCAAAAGCCAAGGAAATTGAAATAAGGGAAAAGGAAAAGGAGAAGGAGCCACAAGGTTCCAATGGCATAGCGATTTCCGGAAAACTAACGCAATCTGGAAACGCGATGTTGTTGATCAACCCACATACTTCCTTTTATTTCAGGGGGGAAGTACACGCAGTGAGCGAAGAAGGGTTAAATGCTTATGGAGCCGTTACCTGGGGCCAATTTTTCATTTATCAGGGATTCAATGAAAAAACGGGGTGGATGCATACTTCTACCTACACTGATGTCTTGGATGAATACAAAGAGACCATTGTAAACGTCGACGGAAAACTGCATTACCAATACGGAGAAGAACTTCGACCCTTGGAAGCCAAGGAAATCTCATTAAAATTTAAGGTCGGGAATAGTTTGCAAGAAAGGATTTTCCCGGCCTACCGTACCCATCACGGGCCCATTACCCATATTGAGGAGGGCCAATGGACCGCTACCGCCATGATGTGGGAACCGGTCACCGCCCTCGAACAGTCGTATATTCGTACCAAACAGGACGGATACGCAGGGTTCAGGAAGATGATGGACCTTAGAACGAACTCCAGCAACAATACGGTGTACGCAGATGGAGGAGGGAACATCGCTTATTTCCATGGTAATTTTGTGCCCAAACGCGATGTCGCTTTTGATTTTTCCAAGCCCGTTGATGGGAGCAATCCAAAGACCGACTGGCAAGGATTGCACACCGTTGACGAAAACATCCTTTTGCTGAATCCCGAAAATGGGTGGATCCAAAACTGCAACTCAACCCCTTATACCGCAGCGATGGAATTTAGCCCCAAAAAAGGAAATTACCCATATTATATGTCGGTCGACCAAGAGAATTTCCGGGGGATCCACGCCATTGAATTGCTCAAGAAGAAAAGGGGTTATACCATCGACAGTTTGATCGCACTGGCCTATGATCCATTTTTGCCCGCATTCCATGCGTTGATTCCCGGTTTGGTGGAAGCCTATGATGCTACGTTGCCCAAAGATCCAAAATTGAAAGATCCCATCGAGGTGCTGCGCAAATGGGATTTTAAAACGGCAAAGGAATCTGTAGCCATGACACTTGCCCATTATTATGGAACACTTTATGGGCAATTGGGCCAAAAAGATGATGATGTGGATGATATGAACTTGATGATATATTTTGGTGCCGCCTCCCCAAAAGCAGAGCGATTGCATATTTTCAAAAAGGTCCTTGAACGTTTGAACGCCGATTTTGGCACCTGGAATTTGCCCTGGGGCCAGGTGAACCGATACCAAAGGTTGAACGGGGATATCAGGCAGGCTTTTGATGACGATCAACCGAGTGTCCCCATCGGTTTTGCCTCTGGGCGCTGGGGCGCCTTGGCCGCTTATGGGGCAAGGTACAATAACAGCACAAAAAAAATCTATGGTACTCGGGGCAATAGTTTTGTTGCAGTGGTTGAGTTCGGGGAGAAGGTACGCGCCAAAAGCATTTTGGCAGGAGGGCAAAGCGGCGACCCCAAATCCCCACATTTCGATGATCAGACCCAGCGTTATGCCAATGCTGAATTTAAAGATGTGGCCTATTACAAAGAAGAGGTCTTAAAGCGGGCACAAGAGACCTATATGCCGGGAAGGCGAAAATAGCACGCAAAAACATTATACCCTGGTCATTAATCCATTGGACCGACCACTATTTGGGAATTTGTTGGCTCAGGCAATGCAGGGTGCCAAAGCCCCAGATGAAGTCGATAGCATTGATTCCGATAACTTTTCTATCAGGGAAACAATTTGCTAAAATGTTTAAGGCATTTCGATCTTGTTCATCGTTAAAAGTGGGCACCAAAACTGTTTTGTTCAAGATCAAGAAATTGGCGTAGCTCGCCGGCAATTGCACCCCACCGAACATCAATTTTTTCGGCATGGGCAGGGTAAGGATCTTTAGGGGGCTCCCATCCTCCAAAACGGCATTTTGAAGCCGGCTAAGGTTATCTTGCAGGGGGGCATGGTTCTTGTCTTTTGGATCATCTTCAATGACCGTCACCACGGTATCGGCGGCCACAAAACGGCAGAGGTCATCGATATGGCCATGGGTATCGTCGCCCACGATGCCATTGCCCAACCAAATGGTATGGGTAATGCCCAGGAATTCCTTGAAAACGCTTTCATATTCTTTCTTGGTGAAGCCGGGATTCCTGACCTGAATTTTGGGATGGAGCAGACATTCCTCGGAAGTGATCAGAGTACCTTTTCCATTGACTTCCAGGGCACCACCTTCAAGAACCACTTTCTTTCCCTGATAAAGGGCTTGGGTAATCGATATGTTCAAATGTTTTGCTACCCTGCCGGGAACATGACGGTCCAATCGCCAGTTAGGGTATTTTGCCCACCCGTTGAAATTAAAATTAATGGCCTCCCTTTGATTGCCATTTTTCACGATGATGGGCCCCGAGTCCCGCATCCAGCTTCGGTTGGTCTTTTGGAGGAGGTAAGAAACATGTTCTACCTTTACGGAGGCGGAAACCAACATCTTGTGCACCCTTTCTTTTAATGCGGCATCGGCAACCACCAAAAACACTTTTTCCACTTCCGAGACCTTTTTGATGAACTCTACGAAGGCCCATTGAATGGCCTGATATTTGCCGGGCCAGTCGTTGCCATTTTGGGGGAAACACAGTAAAATACCCTCTTGGTTCTCCCATTCCGCAGGAAATCTTCGCGCTGCCATAGGATTATTCCAAAGCCCTTTTGGTGATTTCCTGGAAGGCATCGATCCTCCTGTCCCTAAAAAATGGCCAGTTTTGCCTTACGTTTTCCTGGTGTTCTAGATCGACTTCGGCAATCAATATTTCCTCTTTGTCGTGTGATGCCATAGCCAGGATTTCCCCTTGCGGGCCGCAGATAAATGACTTGCCCCAAAATTCTATCCCGTCGGTGCCGGGCAGGTATTTTTCGAGTCCGATGCGGTTGGCGGCGGCCACATAAATGCCATTGGCCACGGCATGTCCCCGCATCACGTTCATCCATGCTCCATACTGGTTTTCCCCATATTTTTCCTTTTCAGAAGGATGCCAACCGATCGCCGTGGGGTAAAATAGGATTTCGGCACCTTTCATGGCGGTAAGCCTTGCGGCTTCCGGATACCATTGGTCCCAACAGATCAGTGTTCCAAAATTTCCTTTTTTGGTTTTTACCGATTGGAAACCCAGGTCACCGGGCGTAAAATAGAATTTTTCATAAAAGTGCGGGTCATCGGGAATGTGCATCTTTCGGTATAATCCGGCCTGGGTGCCATCCGAATCGATTATATAGGCGCTATTGTGATAGATGCCCGACATTCTTTTTTCGAAAAAAGGTACGATGATGGCGATGTTCAATTCCTTGGACAGTGCACTGAAGGCCGTAAATGAAATATCCCCTAAGGGTTCGGCCAATTTAAAATTATCGACATCCTCGCTTTGGCAGAAATAATGGCTACTATAAAGTTCTGGTAGGCAAACGACCTCGGCGCCTTGGGCAGCAGCCTTTTTGATCCAAGTAAGGCATTTGCTTCGGTTTTCTGCAGAAGTATTGTTAAGATGTAGCTGCAATACGGCAACCTTGTATTTTTTATTACCCATTTGATGAACTTTGATTACGGGCCAAAGATATCAAATTATAGACTTCGTAGTTCTATTGGAAAGGGTAATGAAATGGATTCCTTTGCAACACCCTAATCGATCTATTTCAACAAGTAGTTTTGATACAATTGTAAGGAAAATAATGGAAATGATAGGAATTCTTGATGGACCCCATCAATCCTTGGTGATGATCAAAGTAGCCTTGGAACCGGCAGATAAGAGCCATTTGTTGGAGTAAATCAACTGCCCCTGGTCATCGTAGACATCCACTTGGGCCGTATTCGGTGAAGAAGATCCTTCGTTCAAAGCTTCAAAATCGAGGCGGTTAAATCCTTTTTCGAGGTCTACGTTAATCCCTTTGAAGCTTCCGGTCAACAAGACGTTGGGGTCCATGACAAGGTCATTTAAGTAAATTTTTACCCGATCCCCGTCTACATATTCATGATCTCTACAAACAATGCCGACAAAGGTGCCATTGCTTTTGATGTCGCCGAGATACATGTTTCCAAAAAAGGAGGAAGAACCTTCCTTATTTTCCCTAGGACCTACTTTGGGATCTATTTTCATCCCAGCGCCGGCTTGCACCAGTTCTTTGTCGGGAAGCATTTTTACGGGTTTGTCCCCCGTCGATTTTAAATCGATTTCCGGATTATTGTCTAACACCGAAGGGATGCGCAATGAAGTGCCCTTGCTTTCCTTCCCCTTTTCATCCAACTTGTTGGCCGCCTCCACCTTCAGTGGTTTTTGGGTGGGAAAATCGGTTTGGGACCGACCTAAAGAAGGCAGCGCTGTTATCAGTAACAAGCTTAAAAGGATTCGCATGATCGTAAAAGGGTCTTTAAATAGGGGTAAAAATAACAAATACCCTGCCAAGGGTGCTTAAATCGAAGTTAAAATCGATTAAACGAACCTTTCCTTTCACCTTAAAGTAGACCTAAGACCAAACATTTCTGAGAAAATCGATGAAGTTCATATGAAGGATTCCTTTTATCTCTTCTTGGGTATAACCTCTTTTTGCCAGAAGTGCGGGCAACTTTTGCAGGTCGGCTATGGTGTCAATGTCGGAAGGGCATTGCTCTGTTCCAAAACCCCCGTCAAGGTCGGTACCGATTCCAACATGAAGGGCATTTCCCGCCAGTTGGCAAATATGGTCAATATTATCGACCATTTTATCCAGGGTCAGTCCCATGCCCTGAGGCGTTGATTTTCCACGTTCCCAATTCGGCACCATCATCCAAGCGTCAAGGGCCATACCGATTACCGCTTTTCTAGCGATCAATTCCTTGATTTGTGCATCGGAAAATTGTCGGTTATGATCTACCAATGCCCTGCAATTGTTATGGCTTGCCCATATGGGACCATGATAAACCTCCATAGTTTCCCAAAAGCTCTGGTCACATAGATGTGTGGCATCAAGGATGAGGTTCAAACGTTCTATTTCCTTTAGGAGATCTTTTCCTTTTGCACCGATACCGCCGTTCGAATTGGTGCCATGGGCGTAGGTACCCGGGCCATAGTGGGCCGGACCAATGGCTCGTAGGCCAGTTTGGTGAGCCTTTTCCAGATAGCCTATATCAATGATGCTATCAGCGCCCTCCAATGTTAATATATAGCCTATTGGATGCCCCATTGCATTTTTTTCCCAGCTATTCAGATGGGCGTCAAGCTCCGTTTTATTTTTTATTTGAACCAATTCTCCCTTGACCTCCATTGCCCTGTACCATGCCAATTGACCTTGGGTGTGCGCCCATGCCTGATGTGGGGACTTCCAACCTGGAAGCGGATTGGTCGGTTTTACAAAGCGCGCAATTTGTGTGGCCATACAAAGGCCGATATTGCCTTTTCGCATCGCTTCAAAGGAAACGGTATTATTCCCTCGATCTGCCTTATCGGACATCCCCTTTTCGCTATTGCGGATGTCGGCGACCGACCAGCTTAGGTCACGGTTCCAGTCCATTGCATTCATGGAAAGGTCTAAATGCGCATCGAAAATGAACATATTATATGGTTATTTTTTGGTTTCGGGCGGCCACTTTCCAAGCTCCGGTCACCTTGCCTTCCACTACGGTGAGCAGTTCCTCATATTTTGCTACCGTCGGGCAAATGTGCATGGGAATGGCGTAAAATTCATCTCCTACCGCATACTTGTCCGCGGTTTCACAAGCCACTACCAAATGTTCTTCACTTTGGCTTATTTGACGGCTGTTTTCCAGTTCGAAGATATACACCCTTGGGAATTCCATTTCCGGAGCGATCGATTTGTGACCAAGATCAAAACAAAGCAGGCCAGGTGCTGGTTTGCTGATGATTCTGGTGATCAGTACAGCGGCGACCTCAAAACGCATATCGGCAAAAAGTGGCCCGTAGCGCGCATCCCATAACAAAGTGGTTCCAGGCCCCAGTTCTACATCGTTGCGCTGTGCATGCACTGGAAACGTAGGGCTACCGCCAGCCAAAATGGTTTTGACCGTGATGCCTTTGGCTTCAATATGCCGTTTGAGCGTCAAAACTGGTTCAAAGGCGGCGTCACAGACTTTTTTACGTTCCGAAAAATCGGTATTTCGTATATGGCCATCGTAAATATGAAGGCCCATTGGTTCCACATGGGTGAGTGTTGCCATTAAAGTATACAACTTTTCGGCTTGTTCGTCCGGTATGATACCGGTTCGGTCCATCCCGGTATTCAGATCCATCCAGAGTGAAATCTTGGTATCATGTTCCTTGGCTTTCCCGTCGAGTTCCCGTAACGATCTGGAATTATCGACCAAAGTGGAAAATTTGGTGTTCGAGAATTTTTTCATCAAGGTAAAAAACCGATCTATATTGTGGCCTACGGGCTGCATGGCCAGTAAAACGTCTTTTGCCCCGCATTGCCCTAAGAGTTCCGCTTCGGCAATGGTGGCACACTTGAACTTTGTGATACCATAATGCATTTGCAGCATAATGATTTCCCTTGTTTTATGGGTCTTGATATGTGGACGTAAGCGGGTAACGTCACCTGCAATGGCTACCATTCTTTGAATGTTCCTTTCAATACGGTCGGGATAGACCAAGAGCGAAGGGGAACTTATATTCTTGGGGTCCGTTAATTTGTACCATTTCCCTTTTTCCATGGGCTATTTTTTTAATGCAGTTCGAACATCGCCTCTATTTCAACCGCCACTTGCCCGGGCAGCATCATGCCCACGGCGCTGCGTACCCCAACGCCATGGTCCTTCCCAAAAATATCGGACATCAACTCGCTAAAGCCATTGATGACCAAGGGTTGGTTCCCAAAATCTGGGGTACAGTTTACCATGCCCAAGGTTTTTATCAAGCGCTTGATACGGTTCAGATCGCCAAAATGTGTGGTAATGGTGGCCAACATGGTTAAGGCCACTTGACGTGCGGCACGCTTGCCATCTTCCAGACTTAGACCATCGCCCACCCTTCCAGTGAACAGGCTGCCATCGTTCATCACCGGGCCTTGGCCCGACACATATAAAAATTGATCCACTACAAGTATGGGTTTATACAATCCGGCGGGCGGTGGGGCGGGCGGCAACACCAGTCCCAATGATTTAATTCTTTCTGAAGGTTTTTCCATGAATAAGGTTTTTATTTTAAAATAAAATGTATTGTTTCTTTAAACGGGGATTGCGTCCCAATTGGCGTTGCATCAGATAAAAGTATCCAAAACCAACACGCCAAGCAAGCCCATGACCCCCACGGTGGTCTCCATTACGGTCCAAGTCTTTAAAGTGTCCTTTACCGAAAGGTTAAAGTACTCTTTGAAGAGCCAGAAACCGCCATCATTGACATGGGAGAGCATCAAACTGCCCGAGCCTATCGCCAAGACCATTAATTCGGCACTGACCCCGGAATCACCTATCAATGGAAGTGCTATACCCGCAGCGGTTAATCCGGCCACGGTTGCCGAGCCGACACAAACCCGGATGACCGTTGCGATAAGCCAGGCCAAAACCAAGGGAGAAATAGTTGAACCTTTTAACAAATCCCCAATGTAACCACTTACACCACTATCGATCAACACTTCCTTTAATCCTCCTGCGCCACCTATGATCAAGAGCACCATGGTGATTCCGGCCACCGATTGGGTCACCGAATCCATGACCATGGTCATCGTTTTACCTCTGGCGAGGCCTAGCGTATAAACAGCAACCAGAACCGAAATGAGCATGGCGAGGGCAGGGTTGCCAATGATGGTGGTCAACTTTTTCAACACATGCTGTTCGGGCAGTATAAAATTAACGGCCGATGCCATGCCGATCAATATTACCGGTAGCAGGGCGGTAAAGATACTTATGGCGGTTCCGGGCATTTCCTCCTCTGATAATACCCTAGGGTTGATAAATTCCTTGAGGGGGGTGGCCACTACATTTTTAACGGTACGGGAATATAAAGGCCCCGCAACGATGATGGCCGGGATGGCTATGATGATGCCATAAAGCAAGGTTTTACCAATATCGGCCTTGAACAGCACCGCAATTCCCGTCGGTGCGGGATGTGGGGGCAGATAACCATGGGTCACCGATAAAGAGGCCAGCATGGGCAGGCCTACATAGAGCAAGGGCAGTCCCGTTGCGGCCGCTACGGTAAAAACAAGGGGTATCAATATCACAAAACCAACAGTGTAGAACATGGGGATACCTACGATAAAACCGGTAAGCACCACCGCCCATTGTATATTTTTTTTCCCAAAACGGTCGACCAACTTGGTCGTGATGCGTTGGGCTGCCCCGCTATCGGCGACCAGCTTTCCCAACATGGCCCCCAGGCCCAAGATCATGATCAGATCGCCCAAGGTATTTCCAATCCCTTTTTGGATAGAATCGACCACTTTAAGCAAATCCATGCCTTCGGCAACCCCGACCAAAAGGGAAACGATGATAAAGGCGATGAAGGCGTTCAATTTGAAACGGGCAATGAGGAGGAACAACAAAAGTATTCCTGCAATAACTATAAACAGTGGCATATAGGAAATTTATGGCTCGAAATGGTTTGTAAGATACCATTTTAACCCGCTTTGTTCCAAGCTAAAAAAAAGCCCACCCAATAGGGCACATATCAGTACTAGCTTTTTGGCTCTGGAGAAATATATTTGTAAACCAAGCCCGCCAAAAGGGCGCCAATAATTGGTGCGACCCAAAAAAGCCATAGCTGATCGATTGCCCAATCGCCCACAAATAGCGCCTGACTGGTACTTCTTGCTGGATTTACCGACGTATTGGTCACCGGGATACTGATCAAATGAATCAGGGTTAGACAAAGACCAATGGCCAAGCCGGCCAAATACTTGGGCGCTTTGGAATGGGTTGCCCCCAATATCACGAAAAGGAAAATAAAGGTCATTACCACTTCGGTAATCAAGGCTGAGGTCAGTCCGTAACCTCCTGGTGAATGCTCCCCATACCCATTGGCGGCAAAACCGCCCAGTTCAAAGCCCGGTTTGCCAGTAGCGATCATATATAAGATACCCGCTCCGGCAAGCCCTCCCAGTACTTGCGCAATGATATAGGGTATCAACTCTTTGGCCTCAAAACGACCCCCCATCCAGAGCCCAATGGAAACTGCCGGATTCAGGTGGCATCCCGAAACATGTCCAATGGCGTATGCCATGGTAACCACAGTTAAACCAAATGCTAACGCAACGCCTACAAATCCGATACCCAATTCGGGAAATGCTGCTGCGAGAACTGCACTTCCGCAACCTCCCAGCACCAGCCAAAGGGTGCCTACAAATTCTGCTATTAATTTTTTCATATTTTAAAGATTGGTTTTTGGTTAAAATTTAACTAAATTAAATTTAAACAAAGAAAATGAATCACTCAAAATTAATTTGATCTGAAATCGACTATCATGTAATACCCTGATTTAAATTCCCATAACTGATGAAAAAAAGAGCATTTTTAAAACGCCTTGGGCAGACCGCCTTCATAGCCCCTTTCATTCCTTATGCCATTGGAGCACCACTTAAAAATAGGGCTGAAAGCTATGAATTCGTTGGTGAAGATGATTTTTGGGAACGCATCAGGCGCGATTATACCTTAAAGCCCGATTACATCAATCTCGAAAATGGGTATTACAATTTCATTCCCAATCCTACCCTGAACCGTTACCTGGAACATATCAAGTTTATTAACATTGAAGCTTCCCATTATATGCGAACGGTACAATGGGATAATAAAAAAAGGATTGCGGCTCGATTGGCAAAATTGGTAGGGTGTACGCCCGAAGAATTGATCATTACAAGAAATACTACGGAGTCACTTGATATGATCATCGGGGGCTATCCTTGGAAAGCGGGAGATGAGGCGATCATGGCAGAGCAAGACTATGGTTCGATGCTCGATCACTTTGAACAAGTGGCTTTGCGTTACGGGGTAGTGAATAAAGTGGTATCGGTACCGAACCATCCAACCTCCGACGATGAAATCGTGTCTCTTTATGAATCACAGATCACAGCACAGACCAAACTGCTCATGGTGTGCCATATGGTCAATATTACGGGGCAAATCCTACCCATTCGCAAGATTTGTGACATGGCGCATCGCCATGGTGTTGAAGTGATGGTTGACGGGGCACACTGCGTCGGACATATCGAGGTCGATATCGCCGAACTTCATTGCGATTATTATGGTTCGAGCCTTCACAAATGGTTAAGTACGCCTTTAGGGGTAGGCATGCTCTATGTTTCCAAGAATAGGATTTCCAAAATATGGCCTTTGCTGGCAGACCATGTCGTAGAACCGAACAATATTCTGCGGTTGAACCATACGGGGACACACCCGGTACATTCAGACCTGGCCATTGACGATGCCATCGATTATTTGGAAGTGTTGGGGATGGGGCGCAAGGAACAAAGACTTCGCTATCTGCAGCGTTACTGGAGCGATCGTTTACGTGATATAGAACATGTTGTTATCAACACCCCGGTGGAAGAACACCGGAGCTGCGGTATCGCCAATGTTGGCATAACACATCTAATGCCTGCCGATTTAGCCAAATCGTTACTGGAGGAATTTCAAGTGTTCACCGTAGCAATAGATTATGCCAATGTTAAGGGCTGTAGAATTACCCCTAACGTATATACGACCACCATGGAATTAGATCATTTTGTCAATGCCATAAAGACACTTGCCGGCAGGGAAGGATAACCTTCTGATCAAATATTTTATGTACTATAAAACCTGACAAAAGTCATACTTTATTAAGTATAACCTGCTTAATTTCAAGGATATAAAAGCAGGTATCATGAGGGCAAAAAAGAATCCAAAAGCAGATTTGAACCGAGACAGTGGCCTTTTCTTTGTAATTGGCCTCACCATAGTGCTTTTCACCACTTGGATGGTGCTGGAACACAAGACCTATGATACGGAAGAACAGATCGTTCAGATGACGAATGTCTCCGATGATTTAAATGAGGATGTTCCCATTACCGAAAAAATAAATACCCCCCCACCGCCCCCCCCACCATCCGCACCTGAAATAATAGAGGTAGTGGAAGATGCGGCGGAAATAGAGGAGACCATCATAGAAAGCACCGAAATCAATCAAGAAACGGTAATTGACGCGATTATGGAAGTTGGTGATGTGGCCGTGGAAGAAGTGGAGGAGGATATTACGGTACCTTTTGCCATCATCGAAAATGCACCTATTTTCCCTGGTTGTGAAAATGTTCAGGGCAATGAAGAACGCAAAGCTTGTTTCCAGGAGAAAGTGCAAAAACATGTTATAAAAGAATTTAACTATCCACAGATAGCCGTGGAACTGGGCATAGAGGGGAAGGTATATGTGCAATTTGTAATCGATGCGCAAGGCAAGATCACCGATATCAGAACAAGGGGTCCCGATAAAGGGCTGGAAAAGGAGGCGGCCCGAATAATTGCTGCCCTGCCACAAATGAAACCAGGAATGCAACGTGGCAGGCCGGTTAGGGTCCCTTATAGTATTCCGGTCAATTTCAAATTACTTTGAAAATTATCTAGTTCCCCGTTTTTTGATAGTGATGTAAGTGCTCAGGTCCCTGTAAAATCGATCGAATGACCTGCAAAGTACCGTCATCCCTGGTCTCGATCTGCCACTTGATAAGCGTAATATGCCCTTGTTCTATCTCGATGCCCGTAATACTTCTGGGATGTACGCAGCTACCGTCATTGAATAGGGGGATGTCTCCTGGCTCCGGAAATCGTGGGCGGTGGGTATGACCTACAATGGTGACCATTAGTTTGTTTTCAAGTACCCACCTTTTGATACGACGTTCTACCTTAATGAGCTCCTTGTAGTTTTTGGCCGGACTTGTGGGATCGGCGATACCCCATACCTGAAGGGGTTTCCAAAGTACCCTGACCAAAAAGCGGCCCCATCTCCAAAAAGTATAGTTCCACCAATCGGCCTGATGGCCGTGGGTTAGGAACAGTTCCTGTTCGGTTACCGTATGCTTCAATACCAAACCTTCGTGATAGACGATGTCGTCGAATAGCTCTTTGTCACAACCCTCGATCTTGTCGAAATAAGTAGACAGATGTTTTTTAACGTAGGTGGGGTCCTTGTAAACCATATCGTGGTTGCCCCAAATCATATGTAAGCGTTTGTCCAAATGAAATTCCCGCATCAGATTGTACACATTTTTGTGCGCCTCGAAGATGGGTTCAAAAGACAGATTTTCCCAAAGCTCATCGCCATCGCCCACTTCACAATACTGGAAACCATTTTTATAATAATGTCTCAAAGCATGAAAGTAGATATTGCGATTGTTTGCGAAGTCGTCGGCAAAACTATTGTCGCCCCTATGGCAATCGCTAAAAAGGATAAATTTGGAATGGTCATCAAAAGGAATGATTTTGGCATTTCGATACGCTCGGGTCAGCCTAAAATTGGAGGACATATTTCAAATTTTTGTAAATTTCCCAAAAATAGTTCAACTACTTCAAAATGGCCTTAACATAAATAGACCTTTGAAATAAAAGCTATTTTAACTTATACCGGTACAGATTTCTCCCGGTTCCCCTTTTCTCTTCATCGGAAATGAGCAACACCGAATCATTCAAAAAACTGAGTGCCTCGAGTTGGGTGTTGACCTTGAGGTCGATAGTTTCCATATTGCCTTTTGAGAAATCGTCTCCCTGAAAATCGCTAAAAACCCAAAGTTTTCCATTGCCCAACAAAACCACCTTTTTGGCATCTGACGAGATTGTGGCACCAGTGACCTTGCAGCTTTTTTCCTTATTACAGGTTTTAAATTCACCAATGAATTCGGCTATAAACTGGCCTTTATGGGCTGGGATTTTAAAAATCATGGCCTTTCCGTCAAATCGTTCCGATCTGTTCTTAGTAATGAGGAAAAGATGTTCATTTTTATAAAACAGGGCCTCGACATCAAATCGTGTCGATTCGTTTGGGGCCATACCCGGGATAACGGTAGGATACTGGAAAATTATTTTTTCTGCATCAATTTTATCCCCTGGTTCAATTTCAGGATTGGGAACCTTGTAAATGACCATATTTTTACGTTTCCCATTGTTATTCCCAAAGTCACCAATATAGACATTGTTTTGTCCGTCTTTGGTAAGGTCTTCCCAATCTATGTTTTTCACGCCCTTTACCTCTAAATCTCGGGTTATTTTGCCCTGAAAGTTTGTTTGAAAGAGTTTATTGGCATTACCGCTATCTTCGATAAACCAGACGGTCGAGTCTTGTACATGAACCATCCCGGAATTTTCATCAAGTTTTTTGGGAAGCTTTGCCACGAAGGTGAGTTGGCCATAATTGGAACATTCGGTCAACAGGGAAAACACTATAAAAAGGATAGGGTACTTCCCCATTTAATCCGTTTTGGCGGCCATGTCCTTGCTTTTGGTCATCCTAAGCTTGTCTACCACGTATTGGCCCAAGTCCCGGCCTTGCTTTACGCCGATTTCCACCGCGGCCCTATAATGGATGCCTCCATACATGCGGCTAATGGCGGCTTCATCGGCGGCTTGGCGAAAAGAATTGAAATGTCTTACCGGAATACCATAAGGCAGTTCAGTGTCGTCGTCAAAGGTAAAGTCCTCACCAAAAATATCGGTCAAAGCAGTTGAAGCGGCCCCAGAAACCACACTATGGCCACTGGTATATTCGGGAAAGGGCGGGGTTTGTAAAACCGGTTTCCAATCTTCATCGATATGTTGATTGATCAGTGTTTCTGGCCTAATCAAATTACTACGGTACTTTTCGTCCCAGCAGCTGATAAAGGCATCGGCGATGGCCATAGACGTTTTGGTGTATGCATAAACGGTTTTGTCAAAATCACTGTTTGTCTTACGGGCGGCTATTTTTGTAATACCGATCCAGTGGGCGCCAGGTGTAATTTTTTTGGTCGCGAACATCAGATGGCCGCGCGTTACCGAAACATAAGGATTACAATCCCAAAACTGGGCAATTTGAATCTCCTCTGAGGCGTCCCCTTCCACTTCAATTTTTTTGCTGATGTCATATACCTCTTTCAGTTCCTTATAAAATGACGATCCTTCCTTCATCGAATAGACCGGGGGCGGTACGGGCTTGAATTGCTGGGCAGAATCGATCACGAAGGGCCTAATCTTGCTCCAATGGGGCTCTATGCCATCCATATAGGCGGGCGGAGTGGGCTGCCATCGCGTTTCATCATCGGTATCCACCGTGAATTTTGGCATGGTGCGGGTTTGGGCATAATTATCCTTTGCCATCCAAGCGGCGATATGGTCTGCCACTTTTAGGCCATAGTCTCTTGAAGTATGAAACAATTCAGGATTTTGTCCTTCCCATTTTGTGTAGAGACTATCCCTTAACATTTCCATTTTCTTTTCCGAGAAGATGAGCCTTTTGCTTAATTCCATATGCGCGACGAGAGCCGCCAATTGATAATTTATATTTTCACTTGTAGGTTTTGGTATTGCGGTTAGATCGGTTGCCTGCCCAGCCAATGAAAGATATTGGTCGTCTTGTAATGCTATGATCTCATAGGCCGCGATATTTGGGTAGGCGAAGATACGGCTGGCCACTGGAGGAGAAAAAATATCGTGTATCATTATTTCGGTGACCTTGTCTACCGAAGCGTGCAGTTCTTCAGGGGTCACCACAATTGGTTCATTTTTCTTTTCTTCGGCGCAAGAAATAAACAGCACTATAGCACACAATATTCCCAATTTCTTCTTCATCATACTTCAATAGATCGTGCCGGATCCTTGTAATTTGTTCAAATCCATAATGGCACAGGTTCAGTAATGCAAAACTACATTATTTTTAATGGTTGTCAATGCCAGTGGAGGAAAAGGAAATGTTAAACAGGCGCCGCCCTTTTTTGCCGAACAAAAGAAGGAAGTTTCATAAATGACTTCCATTGCGGTTGGGCATGATTCTGGAACCGCCAAGAATGTTCTCGGTTTTCGCCAATTTTAGCAAATAAACCAATATATTAGGGGAGACTAATCAAACCAAATTATCAAATGCTTGGAATCTTCTCTTTCGTGGGCTTTACCCTTCTTGTGGCCGTTATCTCGTATTATGCAACCCGTAAAACAGATGAAAATTCTTCCGATGGCTATTTCTTGGGGGGCCGGAGCCTTACCGCCGGTGTCATTGCTGGATCTTTGTTGTTGACCAATCTCTCCACCGAACAGATCGTCGGGCTCAATGGGAGTGCCTATACCGATGGCTTATCGGTCATGGCATGGGAGACCTTGGCGGCCATAGCTATGGTGGTTACCGCCATATTCCTGTTGCCCCGATATTTAAAGGGCGGTTTAACGACCATTCCCCAATTTTTGGCAAAAAGGTTCGATATAACAACTAAGACCATCACCTCGGGATTGTTCTTGACGGGTTATGTAGTGGTGCTTTTGCCCGTCATACTCTACTCGGGATCGGTAGCAATCAGTGGTATGTTCAACGTTCCCGAACTTTTGGGCGTTTCCAATTCCACCGCGTTGGTCATATGTATTTGGGGTATTGGAATTATAGGTTCTATTTACGCTATTTTTGGAGGTTTGAAAGCGGTCGCGGTTTCAGACAGTATCAACGCCATAGGGCTCATCATTGGCGGTATTTTGATTCCTATATTCGGGCTGATGGCCATTGGGGATGGCAGTATTTTTGGCGGATTGGAAACCTTGATATCAGCGAATCCCGAAAGGTTCGACTCCACAGGAAACGCAGGCCAGGAGGTGCCTTTTTCTACCATTTTTACCGGGATGATGTTGGTACAGCTTTTCTACTGGGGGACGAACCAACAGATCATTCAAAGGGCCTTGGGGGCCAAAAACTTGGCCGAGGGTCAAAAAGGCTTGCTGCTGGCTTCTTGTTTAAAGATTCTGGGGCCGCTGATTTTGGTTTTGCCGGGAATGATCGCATATCATTATTTTGATGGCGGATTGGCTTCCAGTGATCTGGCATACCCTGAATTGGTTCGTGCCGTATTGCCAAAGCCGTTGGTGGGGTTTTTCGCAGCTGTTCTCTTTGGAGCCATATTGAGTTCGTTCAATAGTGTCCTCAATAGCTCGGTTACATTGTTCGGGATAGACATTTACAAGCAGCATATCAACAAGGAAGCATCGGAACGGACCGTGGTTAAATACGGTAAAATATTCGGAACTTGTCTGGCACTTGCGGCTATGTTCATAGCGCCATTGATTGCCAATGCCGGAAGTTTGTTCAATTATTTACAGGAAATAAATGGCATTTACAGTATTCCGATTTTTACCATTATTGTGGTCGGTTACATGACCAAAAGAGTGCCTGCCATTGCGGCCAAAATTGGTATTTTGTTGGGGTCTGCATTATATATCATCAGTCAGTTTTTGATGAAGCCCTATTTTGAGAACGCCGTACTGGAAGACGCGAAAGCATCGGGGATTATAGATCCCGCCGCATTGAAATTATTGGAATCAGAGGCATATCCCCATTATTTGCATGTCATGGCCATTTTGTTCCTATCGAACATCATCATTATGCTTATTATTGGAAAAATATGGCCCAGAAAAGAAGCCTTTGAACTTGAATATACCAAACAGGTTTCAATCGAGCCCTTTAAATATGTGAAACAAGTTGGCATGGGCGTGGTGTTGGTCGTGGTCGGGATTTACATTTATTTTGCCCAATAAGAATTGCGCATCAATTATTAAAAAGTCCCCTCAGGAAAACCTTTGGGGACTTTTTATATCAGCAAGGGAAATATCCTCAAGTATCGACTGCTTTCTGGCCTGGGGCCATCGTTCTAACTTCAAATGTATTGGTTGATGATATTTTCAAACAATTCCTGTTTGCCGCTCTGAAGATTTAGTTCGCCGTTATCTTTCGCTATTTCGTAAAGATCCTTAAAATTCAGCTTTCCATTTTCAAAATCCTTGCCCTTTCCATCATCAAAGGAACCATATCGTTTTTTTCTCAGGTTCTCATAGGGTGATGATGAAATAATCTTATCCGCTACCAGAAGGGCCCTCGCAAAGGTGTCTGCCCCGCCGATATGCGCATGGAATACGTCATCCATGTCGGTAGAATTCCTTCGGATCTTGGCATCAAAATTAACGCCCCCTCCTTGTAAGCCACCAGCTTTCAAAAATACCAACATGGCCTCGGTCACCTCGGTGATGTTGTTGGGGAACTGATCGGTATCCCAACCGTTCTGATAGTCGCCCCTGTTCGCATCGACACTTCCCAGCATGCCATGGGCCGCGGCGATGGCAAGTTCGTGTTGCATGGTATGGCTTGCCAGGGTAGCGTGGTTCACCTCAATATTCAATTTAAAGTCGTCCTGTAATCCGTATTGGTGCAAAAACCCGACCACGGTGGCACAATCAAAATCGTACTGGTGCTTCATGGGCTCCATTGGCTTTGGTTCGATAAAAAAGTTGCCTTTGAATCCTTGGCTTCTTGCATAATCCCGGGCCATCCCCAAAAACCTGCCCATGTGGTCTAGTTCCCTTTTCATGTCGGTATTCAGCAATGACATATAACCCTCACGCCCGCCCCAAAATACATAATTTTCACCATCGAGGGCCATGGTGGCGTCAAGTGCCAGTTTAATTTGACCGCCCGCCCTGGCCAATACGTTAAAATCGGGATTGGTCGCCGCCCCGTTCATATACCGTGGATTTGAAAAGCAATTAGCGGTACCCCATAGCAGCTTAACGCCAGATTCGGCCTTTTTGCCTTTGATGTAGTCTACAATACTTTGTAGTCGTTTTTCAGATTCTGCAAAAGTGGCTCCTTCCTGTATAAGGTCAAAATCATGGAAACAGAAATAATCAAATCCCATTTTCGTGATGAATTCAAAAGCGGCATCGGCCTTTGCCTTGGCCGCTTCAAGGGCATCTTTGGGCAAGTCCCAAGGGAAATTTTGGGTGCCCGGACCAAAAGGATCAGCTCCTTGACCGCAGAAGGTATGCCAATAGGCTATGGCAAATTTAAAATGCTCGCGCATGGTTTTTCCAGCGACCCGCTGTTCTGGGTTGTAGTATTTGAAAGCCAGCGGATTATCAGATTGCTTACCTTCATATTTGATTTCCCCGATTCCCTTAAAATATTCTTTGTTACCTAAAGTTGCCATCTCGTTGCTATTTATTGTTGATTAATACTTCCAATTCTTGCTTCCACCTGTGATAAGCCTTTTCATAGGCGGTTTTTTGGGTTGATGGTTTAAAGCCCATCACAAAGTCGTTTTCCATGATTTGTTTTCCAAAGCTTTCAAAATCACCCTTATACAATTCACAAGCCCTAGCGGCTCCAATGGCGCCAGTGGTATTGTATATCTCGATTTCCTGGCCAATAAGCGTGGCAATGGTATTCGAAAAAATGGCCGAGCGGAACAGGTTGTCATTGCCTGCCCTGATCACGGTTGTCTTGATTGCATCAGATTTCATGATTTCCATGCCATAAACAAAAGAAAAGGCAATCCCTTCCAATGCTGCACGGCATAGATGTGCTTTGGTATGGTTGTTTAAGTTGATATTGGACATTTGGGTTCCCAAGGTCTTATTATTGAGCATACGTTCTGCCCCGTTCCCGAATGGATGGATGCTCACCCCATCGGAACCGATGGGCACCGATTCGGCCAGCTGGTTCATTTCTTCATAGCTGGTCACGTTCAAATTGTTCAACAACCATCTGTATTGGATTCCGGCTCCGTTGATGCACAATAACTTACCAATTCTTGGTTTTTGATCTTTATAATTTACGTGGGCAAAGTTGTTCACCCTTGAACTTTCCTTAACAGACAAGCTATCTGTAATCGCATAGACCACGCCAGAAGTTCCACCCGTTGCGGCCACTTCCCCCGGGTTGAACACATTCAGGGAGAGGGCATTGTTCGGTTGGTCCCCAGCACGGTATCGTATGGGCGTGCCCGCCGCCAATCCGCTTTCCGAGGCACCTTTTGCACTAACCTTTCCTTGAAGGGAAAAAGTATCCACGATATCAGGCGCCAATTTTTGATCTATGCCATAATAATCCAATAACCAATAGGCCATCGAATTGCTTTTAAAGTCCCAAAAGATGCCTTCCGACAATCCTGATTTTGTGGTACAAATGGTGCCGCCCAATCGGTAAGCGATATAATCGCCGGGCAACATGAACTTGTCTATTTTATTATAGATTTTGGGCTCGTTGTCCTTGACCCATTTTAATTTGGAGGCGGTAAAATTCGCCGGAGAGTTCAACAATTGACCTGCGCAGACCTCATGCCCCAGGGCATCGAAAGCTTTTTGACCGATTTCGACGGCACGGCTATCGCACCAAATAATCGAATTTCGAAGGGGAATACCCTGATCGTCTACCACCACCAAACCGTGCATCTGATAAGAGATGCCGATTCCCGTAATCATTTTGGGGTCGATGTTGTTTGCCTTGATAAGCGATTTGGTGGCCTTACATACATGTTTCCACCAATCATCTGGATGCTGTTCTGCCCAACCATTTTCAAGGGCGATCATCTCCATTTCAACCTTAGGTTCGGTAACCACCGCAATGCTTTTGCCCGAGACCGTTTCCACCAGGGCCGCCTTTATCGATGAACTTCCAATATCATAGCCTATATTATACATGAAAAATTAAAAAACAATAGGTAGTGAAGATATCATTTTTCGTTTTAGAGGACAACAAAACTAGGGAAAAGTATTCTACTTACTTTCGTAGTGACGACCTTCTCATGGATCGGTGTTTATGGGTATTTTGATGAGGTACGCCTTATCATTGTTGGCTACCACCAGAAAAAGTGTTCCCCCAAGATTTGTAATTTTTCGTGCATTGAGTCCTTTGGGCAAGGGCAAACTCATATCATTTCGAATCACATCCTTGCCTTCATAACGCAGCATACCCCCGGAATTGGCGTCGCTATGGCCCAGTTCGGCCGTATAGCCGAGATAATTGCCCACATATAAGATCAAGGCCCCTTTCCCTGTTCCGATCACCTCAAAATCGGCTATCGTACTCATCTGGGCTTCCTTTGGCAGGGGTACGGACTTGAAGTTGCCTTCTTGATTAAAGAAGGCCATTGACCGAAGCTCGGTTACCTTCTTGATTTCCAAAATATCGGTTTCAGCTTTTCCGGTGAGTTCTTCGATGGTGGTGACCTTTGCAAATTCGGAATAGTTCAAAAACTTCTTTTTTAAGGAGGGAAGTTGCTCCGCCAATTTGTCTTTTGGGGCAAAAGGCACATCGTCTCCAAAAAAATCGTAAAAAATTATGGGATCAGGCTGACCGTTGGCATCATAATCGTCCAGATAAAGTTTGACCGGCTTTTCCGTTCCCGCCTTCCATTTAAAATTAAGGCCTGCATTTCCTGCAAGGATATCGTTATAGCCGTTCTGGTCCAAATCTGCAATGGTAATTGTATTCCACATCCCATAGGTGTTTAGCAGCCCCATCCGTTCGGTTGCATCCTCAAAAGTGGAATCCCCTTTATTGATCAATATGGTGACGGGCATCCAGTCCCCAACAACCACCAGATCTAACAGTCCATCATTGTTCATGTCTGCCCAATGGCTATCGGTTACCATACCCAACCTGGTCTGTTGAACCACATTGTATTCCCCTTTGCCATTATTTTTGAGGATAAAGCTATAAGGAGATAGGCCATATCCGCCTGGGATCGATCGATTCCCTATAAATAAATCGGCATAACCATCTCCATCGAAATCTCCTGCAGAGACACTGCCCCCATTGGTTTTGATCAAGGGAGCCTTTAACCTGCTGAACCTTGCGTTACCATTATTGATGTAGATACGGTCTTCTAAATTGGCATCGCCTTCGGGCGTATCATTTCCACCACTCATCACGTAAAGGTCCAAGTCGCCATCGTTTTCTATATCAAAAGCTACCGCATCTACATCTTCATAAAGAATATCTTTGGTGAAATCGCTGTTTTTATCCTCGACATAACTGCCGTCCTTTTGTTTGATGAAAAACGCAGGGGATTGATATTTGGCACCGCCGATATAAAGGTCTTCGAGGCCATCTCCGTTAAAATCGGCCTTTACCAAGGCTGGTCCCTCTGTGGATAATTTTTCTGGCATGAGCGTTTCGCGTTCATAATCGAGATAACTGTTTTCCATATGGGTAAAGGGAAAAGTTTCGAATGCCTGTATCTCTTTTTTTGCACCCAATACTGGGGTTTTCAGATTCGTTCCTCTGGTAATTGCGTGTTGCTGGTCGATTTCCAGGCCCATTTCGGTCTGAACTTTACCATCAAGCCATCGAATCTGTACGGAATCTACTTTTTGTGCCTTCCCCAGTCCGAAATGCAATCTGTGCGTGGAAGACGATTGAAAACCCCGTACTACCGAGAGTTCCTTGAGATAGGTTTCCCCTTGGGCATAGACCGATACTTTTGCCCCGCCAGGATTTTTGAATGCCCCATCGCCTTTAAGGTCAATTGTTATAAAATGGTTTTCTTGCACAGCACCGCTTTTGTTCTCAAGCAGAAAAGCGCTTTGGTTGATGTTGTTGACCACGAGGTCCAAATCACCGTCATTATCCAAGTCGCCATAGGCCGCGCCGTTGGAATAGGAGGGCACCAAGCCCGATTCCGACGAAAAGCGGTCAAATTCGAGATTGCCCTTATTGCGAAATACGACGTTGGGGATTTCGAGCGTCGGCATTTCCTCAATTAATTTTCGTTCAATTTCGTTTTGCTTGGTTTGATCGTATTCCGCAAAATCGATATTGCTGAGGTAATTGATATAATTGAGGTCATTGGGGCGTTTGAAGATGCCGTTGGTCACAAAAATATCGTTGAACCCATCGTTATCGTAATCTTGGATCAGGGCAGACCAACTCCAATCGGTAGCATAACTGTTGTTCATGAGCGATACCTCGGAAAAGAACGAATTGTCGCGGTTCAACTGCATGGCATTTCTGGCATATTGGGTTCCAAAGCCAAAATTCTTTTTGATCAAGCTCACTTTATCCGAATCTTCCCCTCCTGATTTTAAGAAGGTTTCATGGTCGAAAGGCATCATATCCAAGGAAAAGATATCGAGAAATTGATCATTGTTGAGGTCGGCAATATCGACTCCCATGGTAAATCTGCTGGTATGGCTCAAAAAATCAAGGTTTGATTCCTTAAAGGTCTTATCGCCTTGATTGATATACAGGTAGTCATTTTCATGAAAATCATTTCCTACGTAAATATCTATTAGCCCGTCATTATTTACATCCGATGTGGCCAAGGCCAAACCATAACCGAGTGCACTGCTGTAGATGCCACTTGCCGATGTTACGTCAATAAATTTTTGAATACCTTGGTTCAGTTGGTTCTCATAGAACCTGTCACCCGCAAGGGAATCGGATTGCTGCCGAATGCCAATATTGCCGTAACTTCTTTGGGAATGAAAGGAATGGTTCATCAGATAAACATCCATGTCCCCATCGTTATCATAGTCGAAAAAGGAGGCTTGGGTAGATAGTCCTGAGAAATCCAGACCATATTGTGATGCCACTTCTTCAAAAACGGTGTTTCCTTTGTTGATATATAATTGGTTATGGGCCGTCAGGCTTTTGTATTTGCCCACTTTGGAAACATAGATGTCCAGTAGACCGTCATTGTTCACGTCTTCCATGGTTACGCCAGTTGACCAAGTTGAATCGATCTGAATACCGGCGGCTTTTGTAATATCCTTGAATTTCAGATTCCCCATATTAAGATATAACTTGTCGGGGGTTTGGTTGGCCGTTAAATAAATATCTTCAAGACCATCATTGTTAATGTCACCGATCGCCACGCCTCCGCCGTTATAATAATAGAGGTACTCTATGATATTGAGATTATCCTTATAGGTAAGGTCGTTCGAAAAATCGATGCCACTGCTATCTGCAGGCACAGAATGAAAGTATATGGGTGCCTTTGCTATCGGGATTTCTTTCTTTTCATTGCAACCTAGGGCTAAGATCAAGGATATAAAAGCTATTTTGATATGATTCTTCATCTTTTAAAAGTTAAAAAGGGCCAAGGAATCATTGTTTCTGGCCACTATGAGCCGGCGGCGATCTAAAACGATATCACGAACCTCTCCGTTGACCTTAAAGCCGTTCCCGTCGGGATAGTCTTTGAAAAGCATGTTTCCGAGGTTTTCAAGAAATACCCCATAACTGGCGTCATACCGCCCAACCTCGGGCTTCACGCTGTATTGATTGCCACCTAAGACGATATCCAAATCGCCATCATTGTCAAAATCACTTGTAAGAATCGCGTAGATCGTAGAAAATTGTGCCTGAATGGGCAAGGGCTGAACGTCGAAATTTCCTGCTCCATCATTGACCAAAATTACGGAGGCAAGGGTATTGACCTCCAATTTTTGGCTTCCCTCCAATTCTTCCGGTGTAAAAATATCGGTAATGCCGGCTTGTTTAAAAGAATGGTAATCTGGGAAACGTTTTGTGAGTCCTTTCATCTGTTCGGTAAGATTATGTCGCAGCGCGAAGGGGTAGTCCTTGCCGTCATCGGCGCGAAAGGCAAGGATGGGGTCGGTAAAACCATTGTTGTCAAAATCTTTCGAGAATAACGTGATCGGTTTTTCCTTACTTGCTTTGAACCGGCTATTAAATCCATGATTGCCCAAAATAAAATCGATATCCCCATCATGGTCCAAATCACCTTTTTGGATGGTGTTCCACCAGCCCTTTAGATCTGAAAGCGGATTGTCTTTTTTACGGGCGAACCTGCCATTTTCGTTCATTAAAAGTTCTACGCCCATAAATTCTCCAACCACGATCAAATCGTCATCGCCATCCTTATCCAAATCTTGGAAAAGGGCATCGGTAACCATGCCGATATCCTTTAAATCGGGTGCAAATTGCCTCGTTGCGTCCGTAAAATTTCCCTTACCATCGTTATGAAGCAGGAAACCGGAGCAGGGTACCCCATATTTCAGCGGAACGATCCTTTCGCCGACGAACAGATCTAGGTCGCCATCCCCATCAACATCAGAAGCCACAACGGTTGAGGTACTGTGTACCGTCGGGAGTTCGGGAAGTTTTTGATCGGTCAGCGTAAAGTTGCCCTTGCCATCGTTAAAATAAAGCCTGTCGTAGAAACTGCTTGCATATTGTGAGAATTCAACGCCACCACTGCAAACGTAAAGGTCTAGATCACCATCATCGTCCGCATCGAAAAACAAGCTTCCCGCATCTTCCGAATTGCTGTTCTTTTCAAAACTTTTATTTTCTTTTTTTGTGTAGCTTTTTCCATTTCCCATCAGAAGAATGGGGGCGACTCCTTTTGGGCCTCCGATGAAGAGATCCTCATAACCGTCCTGGTTCACATCGCCCATGCTCATTCTGGGTCCCTCGGTACTGCACATTTGGTTGAGAAGTCGATCTCTGTCAAAATCCACGAAGCGGTTTTCCTGATGTTTGTACGCGATCGCGATATCTGCGCTTTGGAAGATCGTTTTCTTCTTGGACGTACTGTCCTTTTTTATGATCATGGCATCCTTCTCGGCCAAAGTCAAAATCTGGTCGATGCCCACATTCTTCAATTCCGTTACCTTCCCTGAAGGCCAGGTCACCTTTAAAGAGATGGGCGCATCTTCGTTAAACCCGAAATTCGGACGCACATCCATACTCGACTGAAACCCCCTGACCGGCTGATTTTCCAGGGACATATAATGGGGCCCGATCTCAATTTTGGACCCTAAGGCGTTGCTGTTCTTTTTTTCACCTTTCAAGACCAGTTTTATATAATGGCCCTTGCCTTTTTCCATAGTGGTATTCCGGTAGACAAAAGCGGGCATATCGAGGTTGTTCACCACAAGGTCCAAGTCGCCATCATTATCCAAATCTCCGTAGGCCGCCCCATTTGAAAAGCTTTCCATCTCCAGTCCTGATGCCCCGTAAGGATTAAAATCTAACTGCCCCAAATTCTTATAGGCCTGGTTTTTGAGTTTGTTTGATGGAATGATTTCGATCAATTTGGCATAATCGACCTTATTATTGGTGACGATCGATTTCAAAATCTCTTCATTTGAAATAAACTGAAGGTAATCCTGATCGGTAAGATCACGGTAAATACCATTGGCAATAAAAAGGTCTTTAAGGCCGTCGTTGTCCATGTCAAAGATCAAGGCGCCCCAACTCCAATCGGAGGCCTCTACACCGCTCAACCTGCCGATTTCGCTGAACGAATTGTCGGTATTGTTGAGTTGAAAGGTGTTGCGGGTAAATTGATGGTAATACCCACTGTTCAGTTTCAATTGGTATTTGTTCCAGTCTTCGAAGGTGGTCACTGTTTTTAACCTTTGATAATCGGACGGGAGCATGTCGGTCACAAAAATATCGTTGTATCCGTCGTTATTGATATCTGCCATATCGGCTCCCATGGAAGCCCCGCTTATGGCGGTAATTTGATCCTCGAGCTGTTCGGAAAATGTACCGTTTCGGTTATTGATGTAAAGGTAGTCGCGTTCAAAAAAGTCATTGGAAACATAGATGTCTTCCCAACCGTCGTTGTTGACATCGCCAACGGTTACGCCCAATCCAAACCCTACGACACTGCCGTAAATTCCTGCTTTTTCACTGACATCAACAAATCTTCCATCAACATTCTCCATAAGTTTGTCCCCGCCCAGCACATCTCTTTTCCCGCGCTCGTTTCGCCTGATATCAAAACTGCCGATGGCTTGGTAGGAGTTGTTCAAGATATAAACATCAAGATCGCCATCCTTATCATAGTCGAAGAAGGAAGCGTGGGTCGAAAAGCCCTTGTCATCCAGGTTATAGTCGGCGGCCATCTCCTTAAAGGTTTGATCGCCATTATTGATGAAGAGCTCATTTTGTTTGTTTTCCCCCTTAAGATCCCCTGAATTGCAGACATAAATATCCATATATCCATCGCTATTGATATCGACCATGGTCACTCCGGTTGACCAAGGTCTGGAGCCCCCGACTTTAGCGTTCTCCGTGATGTCCTTAAATTTAAAATTGCCCAGGTTCAGGTATAGGCGGTTTTTTTCCAGATTGGAAGTGAAGTAGATGTCAGGTAAACTATCATTGTTGATGTCACCTATGGCAACGCCACCTCCGTTATAATAATTGCGGTATTTATAAACGTTGAATTCATTGTTATAGGAGAGGTTGTTCGAAAAATCGATTCCGGTTTCCGAGGTTTCCAATGATTCGAAGACTTTTTCTGGCTCTTGGGGCTTTGGCTTTTGGGTGCAATGGGACATAACGATAAGCAGCAATAGAGGTGAGATCCTTCTCGATATCCTGTAAAATCGATTCATTTTATTATTTGCTAAGTACATAACGCAAGTCGTCAATTTGGGCCTTTACAAGCCTATTGTCATCCAAGGGTTTGATCGTGATTCGCCGAATACCGTCAACCTTTACAAAAAGTTCCCCTTCCTTATTTTTGAGGCTGACGCTAATGAAGTCGTTCCCCGGATACCATTCCATGAACCGTTCTTTCACTACGTTTATCAATTGATCCGATTGCAGCGATTTGTTCCATAAAGACCACGCCCCATAATAAAATTGAAAATTCATTCCGGTCATTACTTTTTCTTCATTAAAGATACCGTAGAAAAGCATGGTAACATCATTGCCCATGACCTCCCCATTTTTAGCAGGGAGTTCGTACGCTACAAAACCATCGGCACCGTTCGTGACAATTTTATCCCGGTTCAATTTCCAACATTTATCAAAAAATTCTTTTTGGGTCTGTCCCAATTTCATTCCCAACATCAAAGAATCATTGACAATTCCCTTTGCCATTTCCGCTTTTACGAGTTGATCGTATTTAGATTGTGAACAACCCGTCACCATGATCATCAGGCCACATAATAAGAACCTAAGCATTTTATTCAAATTCATGGAAACTTGTTTTTTCGTTGTTAATCGACGCTATAAGTATCTTTTTCCCATTGTAATCAATCCATTTAAGGTCTCTGATTTGCCCTCTAATATTGAGGGGGATAACTTTATTGAAACCTTTTTCAGGGGAGAAGCCACCCATGATCGCCCAGCCCTTCGAGGCATCGTAACGCCCAAATTGGGGCTTGACCAAATATTGGTTACCGCCAAAAAAGAGGTCGGTTTGGCCGTCCCCATCAACATCGGTAGCGTTGATTGCATATACCGGTGCGTACTGGATTTCGCTGGGTAGGGCATAAGCTATGAATTTCCCTTTTTCGTTGAAAAAAATGGTGCTTTCGGTTGTTTCAATTTCTGCATTCACCGTGCTTTCTAGTTTTAATCCCGGAAAAATGGACAGCATATCGGCCTTGGCATAATCTTTATAAAAGAGCAAGGTCTTTTTTAAATTTGGTATTTGTGAAATTAACTCATCCTTATCTACAATGGGATAGTATTTCCCACCTAACTGCTTACAAATAATTTGTTCCTGAAAGCCATTGCCATCAAAATCACCGATAAACATTTTCATATGGGGTTCATAAAAATTGTTTCTGCCAATGTTGCCTGCGATAATATCCAGATCGCCATCGGCGTCGACATCGGAAACGGCCAATGAAGTCCACAAGCCTTTAGTACCTTCCAGATCGTAGTCTTTACTTTTATCAGACAACTTTCCGTTCTGGTTGAGCAATATTTTAACGCCCATCCATTCCCCAACGATAATAAGATCCTGCCAACCATCGTTGTTGATATCGGCCCAGCTTGCATCGGTGATCATGCCGATATTGTTGAGGAGGGGCACTTCTTTTGCCTTAAAGACGCCGGTCCCGTCGTTTTCCATGAGATAGCCCGTGCCCGGCAAACCATAAAGATTAGTTTTATAACGTTCCCCAACAAATAGGTCTTGATCGCCATCATTATCGTAATCGGCCGATTTCACCACCGATGAACTTATGGTACTCGGGAAAGTAAGGGAATGGCCCATTTTTTGAAAAACGCCGGAATCATTTCGATAATAAGTATCGTTGAGCGCTATGGAATATGGGGAATAGGCCTTGCCGCCATGGCAAACGTAAAGGTCCAGATCCCCGTCGTTGTCGCCATCAAAAAATAGGGCATCTACATCTTCCGATTCCAAGGCATCCTCAAACGGAGTGGTCATTTCCCGATATCCGGTATGGGTTGAAAAAAAGATTCTGCCCGATTGATTTTTGGCTCCCCCCACAAAGAAATCGACAATACCATCTTGATTGATATCGGCCACAGCGAAGGCGGGACCCTCGTTGCTGTACATTTGCGGCAATAGGCGTTCATTATTAAAGTCGATGTAACTGTTTTCCCGATGTACATAATCGAACAAGGGCAGGGATTTTTTAATGATTCCCGCTGATTTCACGTTTCCAATGCCCCCAGTAGAAATTGGACCGTTATTTTTCCCCGGGTGCTCCAAGGTATAGGTTTTGTTGGTCGCCACGGTTGTTAAGAGGGTTTCTGCCCCATCGGGCCATTGTACCCTTATTGAATCGACTGTTTCGGCGGCACCCACCCCAAAATGGATTCCGGAAGCGACACTGCTCTGAAACCCCCTTGACACATAATTTTCGCCATAACCTTTTTGATTTCCCAGGAAGGTAATCGAGGCCTTGGCGCCAATGGCACTGGTATTCCCATTATTCTGGCTGAGCTTTAGAATGATACTTCGATGTTTTAGGGTGTCGGTGGTGTTTTCATAAACAAAAGAGGGCATGTTCACGTTGTTCACCACCAGGTCCAGGTCGCCGTCGTTATCGAGATCACCATAGGCACTGCCGTTGCTGAAACTAGGCAAGGCCAATCCCCATTTTTCGGTGGTATTTTCAAAATTGAAATCCCCTAAATTGTGAAAGGCGGCATTGGGAACGGCCTGGGAGGGCATGGCATCGATCAATTTGGTGATGACGTTCCGTTCCTTTTTGTTGATCCTGTTTTTCACGGTTTCCTCATTGGCTTCAAAAGTGAGATAGTCCCTGTCTAAAAGGTCTTTGAATATGCCATTACTGATGAAGATGTCTCTTAGACCATCGTTGTCCATATCAAACAGCAGGGCGCCCCAACTCCACTCTGTGGCGGAAACTTGGGCCTGCCTTCCCAATTCAAGGAACCCCTGTTCGCCAAGATTACGTTGAAGTGTATTTCTTGAGAACTGATCGTAATAGCCTTGTTGTTTGGCCAATTGGTGTTTGTCCCATGATTCGAAGAGGGTTTTCGTTTTTTGTCGGTCTTGTGTGGCCGGTAACATCTCGGTAACCATCAAGTCTGTTCGGTGGTCGTTGTCCAGATCGGCCAGGTCGGCTCCCATGGATCCCATGGAGATCGATCCAAAATAGGTTTCCATCGCTTCCGTAAATTTGCCATGGGTATCGTTCAGGTAGAGATAGTCTTTTTCAAAGAAATCGTTGGAGATGTACATGTCCGTCCAGTGGTCATTATTGAAATCCCCTAAAGTGATGCCCAGACCGAAACCTATTTTACTGCTATAAATCCCTGCTTCTTGGGTAATGTCTATGTATTTTCCACCATCGTTTCGAAAGAACTTGTTGCCGTTGCCGCTGATGTCGGGCAAGGTGCGTTGGTCTTTGATCAGTTCAAAGCCAATGACCGATTTTAGTGCGTTGTTCAAAACGTAGGCATCCAGGTCCCCATCTTTGTCATAATCAAAAAAGGCGGCCTGAACCGATAGCCCTTCAACATCCAGGCCATATGCCTTGGCGGATTCGGTAAAGGTAAGGTCACCATTGTTGATGAACAATTCGTTATGCCTGTTCGGCCCTTCAGGCTTGCCGGCTTTACAAACATAGAGGTCGAGCCAGCCATCGCCGTTGACATCGGCAAAGGTTGCACCAGTAGACCATACCTTGGGACATGCGACCATAGCTTGGGCGGTGATGTCCTCGAACTGCCAGTTGCCTTTGTTGAGGAACAGCTTATTGTCTACCATGTTCCCGGTAAAGTATATGTCTTCCAATCCGTCGTTGTTGATATCCCCTATGGCCACCCCGCCACCATTATAGAAATTGCGATACAGGTAGGGATTGAACCCTTCGTCATAGGTAAGCGAATTTTCAAAAAAGATACCCGATTCCGCACCTTTTAACACAAAAAGTGGTTGTGAATCTTCGGGTTGATCGGACGTACAGGAAACAAATAATAGCACAGTAAAAGCGATAAATTGTTTCATTGGGAACATTCAATCAAAAAAAAGGGTTGCTCTAAAGAACAACCCTCGAAAATAAGAAATCTTTGGAATTAGTACCCAGGGTTCTGTGTTAAAGTACCACCAGAAGCATCTATTTGGGCTTGTGGTATTGGGAAAAGATTCCTGAACGATTCATTGTTGGTTTTGAACTGCCATGTATCCTGGAATTTACCGAATCGGATCATATCGGTCCTACGGCTCGATTCCTGGAACATTTCCCTTCCCCTTTCATCGTAGAAACCATCAGCGTCAATAGATCCCAAAATGGCCACGCCCGCCCTTGTGCGCAAGGCATTCACATCGGGCAATGATAGATTCCAATCGCCTGCGGCACGCGAACGGGCCTCGGCACGGATCAAGTGCACATCACCCAAACGAACGATGGGGTAATCATTGTCCATATCGCCTCTTTGAAACAATTTAAAGCTGAACTTGTACATCCTCACCCCGCCTTGTCTTAGGCTATTGGGCTCCAACTCGTTGGTCGAAGGCGTATAATTGATGACCAGGTCATCGTCGTCAGCCGCAAAGTCCAATAATGGGTTGCCGGTAAAATCGGTCTGTGGGCCTTCCAAAAAGTTGGCTTCCTTTCTTAAATCGCCATCTTCATAGCTATTATAGAAATCTTCAAGTACGGCGAATCCGTTCCAGGGCTGGGCATCCAAGCCCCATGTCAACTGACTTGGTCCGTGCAAGGTCATTTGGGCGAAGTTCATTCCAGTGGCACTGGTCTCGTCATATTCTATCGCGAAAATGATTTCAGGATTGTTCTCGTTCAATGGTGAGAAAACGGCAGCGTAGCCTTCCAGGGTTTCGGGATCGGTGGCAACATCCGGCCTTTTTGCAAGGTTGGGGACCGAACACCCGGTTGAACACAATTGATATGGACTATTGTCCAAGATATAGGTAGCTGCCCAATCGGCCTCTTGATACTTGGGCGTTCCCGTATATACTTCGGCATTCAAATACAATTTCGCCAAAATGCCCAAAGCGGCATATTGGTTGATCCTGTAATTCGAAATCTCGGTGTTCAAAGGACTGGCGGAAAGATCCATCGAGGCGGTAACCGCAGGTATCCCGAGGGCGGCCAACAATTCACTTTCAACAAAATTATATACCGTTTGCCTATCCGATTGCGGTGCATCGGTCCCAGCGGCGGTAATGATCTTTACCCTTCCAAAGGTATCCAATAACCTCCAATAGAAATATGCCCTTAAAGCCCTGACCTGGGCGGTCTCGTTTGCGGTCAAAGTGCCTGCAAGGGTGGTGTTGCACTCTCCGATTCCTGCGTAGGCATCGTTCCAAGTGTCGTTGATACGGTTAATGGATGAATCCCAGGTATGACGGTGCAAATTGATCCATATACCGCCATCGAACCAGTCACCGCCTTTTTGGCCCACCATCATTTCATCGCTCGTCAGCGATTGCAGCGGAAAATACCCACCATTAGTGGCCGATCCTGCCCTAAGTCTTCCAAAAGGAGCCAAAAGAACACCGCCACCGCCACCGCCGCCTACGGAGACACCGTCATTGGAAAATTGCTCGGTAAGTTGATCATCTATCGTATAGTCCAGATCGGTACAGGAAAATCCTATAAGTACCGTACTGAGGAGCGTTAGTTTAATTATGCGTTTCATAGTTTTTTTTTTAAAAGTTAACGTTTAATCCTAAGGAAAAAGTTCTGGATTGGAAATAGGTATTACGCCTATCGATACCGGGAGCCAAAACATTCGCAGATCCTGACCGCAGGTTGCTCACCAAATCATCGGGAACGTCTTGTAAGGCAGGATCGGGTTGGGTGCCTGAATAACCGGTAATGGTAAACAGGTTCTGTGCACTCACGCTCAGCCGAATATTTTTGATGTAATCGTTGCTGAGATCAAAGTTGTACCCTACGGAAAGGTTGTCTAACCTAAAAAAATCGGCTTTCTCTACGTAGTAAGAACTGAACTGCGCCGTTTTGATTTCTGGCCTGGCATATTTTGTGTTCACAAAGTTATAGGAAGCCTGAGATCCGATGATGGGCTCATAGAAGGCGCGGAACGAATTGACCAAGCTATGGCCAAATACCCCTCTGAAGAAGGCGTTCACATCCCAATTGCCGAATGCCAATTGGTTGGTCCATCCCAATTCGAAATCGGGGATACCCTTGCCCAATACTTCAAAGTCTGCATTTTCGTCCAACGCACTGCCCTGCCCGGTAATCAATTGGCCATCGCCATTGATGTCAACCAAGATGGGTGTGCCATTGGCATCGACATCCCCTGAAAAAACGGGTCCCCAAATCTGGCCCACTTCTTCGCCTTCTTTTACCAAGATTACATTGGTGTCGTTTTGTCCCGGTGATCCCAAGTTCGCGATGACCTGATCGCCCTGTGCGTTTTCCTTCAGGATGGTCTTGTAGGTAGAAAAAATAAGTCCGGAATTATAGGTTAGGCCCTCCTTCTTAAGGATGTCATAATTGATGCTGAATTCCACACCATTGGTCCTTAGTTTTCCTGCGTTCTCATAACGTTGGCCAATACCGTTGAACAAGGCGGCATCGACGTTGGCAAGGAAGATGAAATCTACAATGTTCCTGTTATAAATATCCAGTGTGGCCGACAAACGGTCCATGGCATATTCGACCCCGAAGTTCAGCTCGCGCTTTTCCTCCCATTTTAAATCGGGATTGGCGGCCCGGGTTCCATTTGAAGTTCCGGAACCGCTGCTTCCACTTGAACCATTGACCACATCATAAACAGTTTCGTACAATCCGACCCCTGGGGGTATGGCCCCAGTAACGCCATAGCCAAGACGTGCTTTCAGTAAATTCACATTATCCAATTGCAGGTATTTATTGATATCTGCCCCAACGGCGATGGCGGGGAAAAGACCCCATTGTTGATCTGGACCAAAACGGCTCGACCCTTCCCTTCTTATAGAGGCATTCAAGTATATGGCATCATCAAAGGTCGCGTTTACGCGGCCAAAGAATGCGATGATCTTGTCCCCGTCCCTTCGGCTACTGTTGGCCGTAATTCGGCCGGCTTCCAAAAGGTCCTGGGAAGTTTGTATACTATTGCTAAAATCGAAGTTTACCCCGGGAGGGAAATCCCCTAATCCGAAGAAGTAGTCGTTATAATCATTTTCCTGATAAGAGTATCCCCCGGCCACGGTAAGCGCAACTAGGTCGGAGATGGTATTGGTATACGTGCCATAGGCCTCGAATAATTGGAAACTTTCGTCCTTGGAAAGGAAATTCGCCCTACCCCTAGCCGTAGGGCTTACGGCATTACCACCGAACAAAGTAGTCGTGGGATAATAAATTCTGGTATCCGATTTAATGTTTTGACCTGCGTAACTTACGTTTGCCGAAAAATGATCGGTAAATCGATAGTTCGCGTTCAAGCTGTAATTCAAGGTATTCGATTCTTCCTTGTTCTTGCTCTGATTGGCAATGGATGCCGGGTTGAAACTATCAAAAAGTCCCAAGGTTTCAAAATATCCTCCATATTGGGCAGAGGCAAAAGGGAATGGTGCATCGTCGCCAAAAACCGGAGCTGTTGGGTTGTAGGTTACGGCATAACGCAATGCCTCATAAAAGCCCCTTTCCCTTTCCCGTTGGGTAAGGGCGGTATTGAAATCAAGTTTCAATTTATCGTTCATCAGCCTTGTCGAAAAATTGGTACGTGCATTGAACTGGGTGTTACCTGAATTGATAAGGATCCCCTCATTTTCTCTGTAGTTGGCCGATACACGATAAGTCACATCTTCGGTTCCCCCGACTGCCGATATGTTATGTACCTGAGAAAAGCCACTCTGGGTCACTTCCTCGATCCAATCGGTCGAACTTCCCAAATCGTTACCTCCAGCTGCCAAAAATTCATCACTGTTCATGACCTTGACTTGGTTGGCGATGGTCGAAACAGCAAACTGACCGTTATAGGTCAACTGCATGGGCTGCCCTGTCCTACCCGATTTGGTGGTTACCAGGATGACCCCGCTCGAGCCCCGTGTACCATAAATAGCGGCCGCGGAACCATCTTTCAACACGGTGATGTTCTCTATATCGTTAGGGTCTACATTATTTAGACTGCCCCCAAGTACCCCATCGATGACCACAAGAGGCTCGGTATTGCCACCGATTGTTGAAATACCCCTTAATCGAATGGTTGGCGCGGCATTGGGGTCGCCCCCTCTGTTATAAACGCTCAGGCCGGCAACCTTACCTTCCAATAGTTGGGTAGGCGCACTGATGATCCCCTGGTTGAAATCTTCTGCATTTACGCTGGTTACCGCAGTGGTAATTTCTTTTTTCGCCTGGGAGCCGTAACCTGTTACGACCACTTCTTCCAATGCCTGGGCATCTTCTTCCAAGGTGACGTTGATGGTGGTTTGCCCACCAACGGCGATCTCAGTGGTTTTAAAACCAATATAACTGATCACCAAAGTGGCATCGCCTGAGGCGTTGATGGTAAAATTCCCATCGAAATCGGTCTGCGTGCCCGTGGTCGTTCCCTTGACCACAACACTTGCTCCCGGTAGGGGTCCGTTCGCATCGGAAACCATACCGGTCACTTCCTGTGCATGAGTTATCCCAAAGCACAAGAAGGCCCCGAGAATCATCACACTTTTGAATAGAGTAATCTTCATAAAAGTTAGTTTAAGTTGAGTTAATTTGTTAAAAGCTAAAAAAAAGATAGTCTAAAAACTAAAAATATAAAAAAAAGATGTAAAAATACCGATTAGGACAATCTGTGGCGTTCCGCAAACGGTTTCGTGTTAATAACTTTTACCCATATGTATAATCACAAATAGACTTGAGTTATTTTGAGCTATTCTTAAAAGATACTGGTTTTAAATGAATTATTATCGATTTTGTGTAAAAATAATCATTTTTTAAGTTTCCAAAATTTCTCCATTTTAACGGTAATTAGCCCGCTGCCATTTTTAATATTGGTTAAATTTACTACCCAACGATACTCAAATTAGAATGGCGTGAAACAGAAAATGACACTGAAGGATATTGCAAGGGAACTTGATGTTTCCATATCCACGGTTTCGAAGGCTTTAAATGACAGCGTTGAAATAGGACAGGATACCAAAGACAAGATCAAGGCTTTTGCGAAACTTTACAATTATAGGCCAAACAACATCGCGATAAGCCTTAAAAACAAACGCACTAAGAATATCGGGGTCATTATTCCCGATATATTGCATTATTTTTTCACCACTGTATTCAGGGGCATTGAACAATATGTGAACGAACGTGGATACAATGTCATTGTTTGTGTTTCGGATGAATCTTTTGATAAGGAAGTGATCAATATGGAAATGTTGGCGAATGGCCTCATTGACGGCTTTATTATGTCGCTCTCGGCGGAAACCCAACAAAAAAACGATTTTACCCATTTGAAGGAAGTCGCAGATCAGGGCATTCCCGTGGTGCTTTTTGACAGGGTTACCGATGACTTTGCTTGTGACAAAGTAATTATAAACGATTTTGAGATTGCCTATGAGGCAGTGGAAAAATTTATTCAAAACGGGCGAAAACGAATTGCTTTGGTCACTACTGAAAGTTATTTCAATGTTAGTAGAAAGAGGTCGGAAGGGTATCAAAAGGCAATTATCAACAATGGTTTGGGCTTTGACGATCAATTGGTACTGCGATTGCCCTACGCAAATCTGAACGATCTCGAGATCAGTAATTTTTTGGATGAAAATGTAATCGATGCCATTCTTTGCGTCAATGAACTTTTTGCCATCCAATGCATGCGTTTGGCCCAAAAAAAAGGATTAAAAATCCCCTCAGACATCGCCGTAATCGGGTTTACCGATGGAATCCTTTCCCGATATGGCCATCCGACGCTGACCACAGTCGACCAGCACGGTGACCGAATGGGGGCCGTGGCTGCCCGATTATTGATCGATAGGATAGAAAATGATATCTCCGATGAATCGGAAAATTTTCAAACTGAGATTATCGAGGCGACCCTGATAGAAAGGGAATCGACAGTAAATGATTAAATTCTGCAATGCAAAGTGTTATGAAATAAGTTAGATTCAAAGTATCTTGTTCCCGAAACCTTGTCAATAATCCTGAATTATATAAAGACGCCCTAGTTAAAAGTGATTGAAGTAGGGATATTCTTTATAATTGTGACGCATTATTTTCAGTAAAGCTGTATAACTCAATATATTTTTGCTCAAAATGTTAGTGTCCTTTTAAGAAACCAACTACCCTATGAAAAAACCTGGATTCATTTTTGATCTCGATGGTGTGATCGTCGATACTGCAAAGTATCATTATATGGCATGGAAAAAACTTGCCGATGAGTTGGGCATAAGTTTTACTGAGGAAGACAATGAAAATTTTAAAGGGGTCAGTCGAAAACGATGCCTGGAAATTTTATTGGAGATGGGAGGGCTAAGCGTTTCTCCGGAACAATTCAACGGTTGGTTGGCAGAAAAGAACGAAGATTACCTATCTTATATCACAGGCATGGACGAAACCGAAATTTTACCGGATGTGACCAAGGTGCTCGACTATCTTAAAGATAGGGGAATACCCATGGCTTTGGGTTCAGCGAGTAAAAATGCCAAACCAATTTTGGAAAAGGTAAAGCTTTTGCCTTATTTTGATGTCATTGTTGACGGCAACGCGGTGAGTAAGGCAAAGCCCGACCCTGAAGTGTTCTTGATCGCAGCAGAGAAATTGGGAGTAGGCGCTACAGATTGTGTGGTGTTCGAAGATGCCTTGGCGGGAATAGAAGCAGCAAATACGGCCCATATGACCAGTGTTGGCATTGGCGATGGTTCAGTACTTTCCGCGGCCGATTATAATTTTGTAGATTTTACCGAAATCGATTTTGGGTTTTTAGACCACTTGATAGCAAAGGCCAACCTTGTCCCTTAAGGATAGCCAGTTTATCCCTTGGCGTGCGGATCCAATATTTATAAAATAAAAATTAACGACTTCCATTATAACTGGAAACAATCTTTAAACGAGCAACCTATGAACCAAGATTATATTAAAGCCAGTGAATGGTCTATTATTGAAGAGGGTTTTGATAAAGAGCGTGTAAAATCCTCTGAAAGTCTATTTAGCATAGGCAATGGTGCTATGGGGCAAAGGGCGAATTTCGAAGAGCAGTATACCGGAAAAACTTTTCAGGGCAGTTATATCGCAGGGGTTTACTATCCCGATAAGACGAGGGTAGGTTGGTGGAAGAACGGCTATCCCGAATATTTCGCCAAAGTATTGAATGCCCCCAATTGGATAGGAATCAATATAATAATCGATAATGAGCCTTTCGACCTGAGCAGTTGTCCAAAAGTGGCGCATTTCCGCCGTGAGCTGAACATGAAGGAAGGTTGGTATAAGCGAACCTTTGTGGCAACACTGCCCACCGGTATCCAATTGGACATCAAGGTCACCCGATTCCTGAGTTTGGAAATTGATGAGGTCGGAGCCATTAAATATGAGGTAAGCCCTGTTGATTCGGATATAACGATTGAATTCATACCCTATCTGGATAGCGGTATCAAGAACCATGATACCAACTGGGACGATAAATTTTGGAACACTACCAATGTATTGTCCGATGGCAACCAAGCTTTTATAGAGGCCCATACCATGAAAACCAACTTTGCCACTTGTACTTTTATGCAAGCGCAATTGGTGCAAAACGGGAAATCGCTGGGATCGAAGCCCACTGAGCATAAAAAAGAGCAATGGATAGGACTGGGTTACGCCCATCAGTTAAAAAAAGGAGAAACCATTGAACTCCATAAGTTTGGAGGCTACACCGTGTCGCGCAACCATAAGGCCGCAGATTTGATTTCCGCGGCCAAGAACGCCTTAAAAAAAGCAGTTGATCTAGGCTTTGATGCCCTGCTCGATAAACAAAGACAGGCTTGGGCCAAAATCTGGGAAATGAGCGATATTACCATTGAAGGTGATGTTAAGGCACAGCAAGGGATTCGTTTTAATATTTTCCAGTTGAACCAAACCTATCTGGGCAAAGATAGCAGGTTGAACATTGGGCCAAAAGGATTTACCGGCGAAAAATATGGTGGCAGTACCTATTGGGATACCGAAGCCTATTGCATACCATTTTATATGGCTACCAAAGATCAAAAAGTGGCCAGGAACTTGCTGAAATATCGATACAACCATTTAGAAAAAGCCATCGAAAACGCAAAGAAACTTGGCTTTAACAATGGCGCGGCCCTTTATCCCATGGTGACCATGAACGGGGAAGAATGCCATAACGAATGGGAAATCACTTTCGAGGAAATACATCGCAACGGTGCCATTGCCTATGCTATTTTCAACTATTACCGCTTTACGGGCGACTACTCTTATATTCCCGATATGGGACTTGAGGTGCTCATAGGAATTGCCCGGTTTTGGAAACAACGGGCCACTTTTTCGACCTACAGAAACCAATATGTTATTCTTGGGGTCACTGGGCCCAATGAGTACGAGAACAATGTAAGCAACAATTGGTATACCAACTATTTTGCCAAATGGTGCATCGAATATACGGTCGAACAGTTGCAAAAAGTAAAGGATGGATATCCGGATGACTATGACAGGATCATTGGAATTACCAAATTATCCGAAACCGAAACCGATAAATGGAAAGAGGTGGCGGGCAACATGTATTTTCCATATTCCAATGAACACGACGTATTCTTACAACAAGATGGGTTTTTAGACAAGGAATTGATCACAGTGGCGAATCTCGATAAAAAAAACCGCCCCATCAATCAAAAATGGAGCTGGGACCGTATCCTCAGGTCGCCCTATATCAAGCAGGCCGATGTTTTACAGGGTTTTTACTTTTTTGAAGATCATTTTACCCTGGATGAATTGCAAAGGCATTTTGATTTTTACGAACCCTTTACGGTACACGAATCATCACTGTCTCCATGTGTCCATAGTATACAAGCGGCCAAATTGGATAGGATGCACCAAGCCTATACCTTTTATTTGCGGACTTCAAGGTTGGATTTGGACGATTATAACAAAGAAGTCGAGGAGGGCCTGCACATTACTTCTATGGCGGGTACCTGGATGAGCATCGTTGAAGGTTTTGGCGGCATGCGCATTGTAGATGATAAATTATCTTTTTCACCCAGAATTCCCGAAGAATGGAAGTCTTATTCCTTTAAGGTAAATTTCAGGAACCGTATCCTAAAAGTGACGGTAGGGCATGATGGCAATACATTTGAACTGGAAGGCAATCATGAAATGTCGATCCGGGTTAATGGCAAGAGGCTGGTATTGAACCCCAGCAAGGAAACCCTGTCATAAAGTATGGGGAAAGTCGGTATCCATACCGGATTGGCCATAATCTTGTCATTATTGGGATGTAAAATGGAAATGAACGAAATGGACGAAAGGCAACAGGGCAAAAAAAAGGAGGTGGTTTACCAGGTGTTCACCCGACTTTTTGGAAACATCAATACCAATAACAAGCCCTGGGGCACGATAGAAGAAAACGGAGTGGGCAAATTCTCCGATTTTACAGAGGAGGCCCTCAAGGAAATCAAAGATTTGGGCATTACGCATATATGGTATACCGGGGTGCCGCATCATGCCCTGATTACCGATTATACGTCCTATGACATTTCAAACGACGATCCCGATATCGTCAAAGGCCGGGCCGGATCCCCTTATGCGGTTAAGGATTATTATAATGTAAATCCTGATCTGGCCGATGACCCCGGTCAACGATTGGAAGAATTTAAGGCCTTGGTCGCGCGTACCCATAAGATCGGTTTAAAAGTGTTGATCGATATCGTGCCCAACCATGTGGCCCGACACTATGATGGAAAATCAACGGTCCCTGGCAAAGATGCTTTTGGAAAAACAGATGATGCTTCGGTTTCCTATGCCCGTGACAATAACTTTTATTACATCCCCAATGAGGCTTTTAGGGTGCCTATTTGGAGAAACGGCTATCTTCCTTTGGGAGGTGCCGATCATCCTTTGCTGGACGGAAAATTTGACGAGAGTCCAGCGAAGTGGACGGGCAATGGTTCCCGTTTGGCACAACCCGACACCAACGATTGGTACGAAACCGTGAAAATCAATTATGGGGTGAGACCCGACGGCAGTTATGATTTTGAACAACTTCCAGAGGACTTTCAAACCAAAGACCATACCGATCATTTTCAATTTTGGAAAGATAAAGAGGTGCCCGATTCTTGGCTAAAAGTCAAGGATATCGCAGTATTCTGGCTTGACATGGGGGTGGATGGTTTTCGGTTTGATATGGCCGAAATGGTACCGGTCGAATTTTGGAGCTATTTGAATTCCCATATCAAGAACAAGAGCCCCGATGCCTTTCTGCTTGCCGAAGTCTACAATCCGGGCTTATATCGGTCATACATTCATATGGGAAAAATGGATTATCTCTATGATAAGGTCGAACTTTATGATTCTTTGAAGCACATTATGCAGGGGCATGGATGGACCGACCATATACCTAAAGTACAGGAGGGTCTTAAAGATATAGAACACCATATGCTGCACTTTCTCGAAAACCATGACGAGCAAAGAATTGCCAGTCCCGAATTTGCCGGCGATGCGAAAAGGGGAAAACCGGCCATGGTGGTTTCGGCCACCATCAGCACTTCCCCAACGATGATTTATTTCGGTCAAGAAGTCGGCGAACCGGGCGCTGAGGATGCCGGTTTCGGAAAGCCTTCAAGAACTTCAATTTTCGATTATATCGGGGTGCCACACCACCAACGATGGGTCAATGGCAAAAAATTTGACGGCGGGCAACTGGGCAAAGATGAAATGGCACTCCGGGATTTTTACAAGCGTCTATTGAATTTTACGGTACACAGCGACGCATTAATGGGCGAATATCAAGACATCCATTACTACAACAGGGACCATACGGAATTCTATAATCATCGGGTACTCTCTTTCGTTCGCTGGTCCGATTCGGAAAAACTGATCATTGTTTCCAATTTCGATACTAACGAAACCTATGGGTTCGAGCTTAAAGTTCCAGGAGAGATCATCCAGATCTGGGGTCTGGGGAGCGGTCATTATACTATAACCGATATGCTGTATGGCGGCAATGCACTGTTGCGCGTTGAAAACGGCATTGGAAAAATCGACATTCGCCTGAATCCTTTGGAGTCATTCATATTTAAAATTAAACCATAGAAAAGCCCTTGGATTTTCCAAGGGCTTTTTTAGCGGTCAAAGGCCTCAATCAACTTTTCTTAACGGCCGTTGCCTTGTAGACTATGGCAATAATGGCCCCGATAATGCCGTAGAATACGATTTCAATGACCGCTTCGGCAATATATCCGGTCAAATCCATCATTTCTGTGGTGCCATAATTGAGCAATCCCATACCCAGGCCGGTGAACACACCGATCCAAACACCAAATTGAAAACCTTCCTTGGCACTGTGAATACCTCTCGCCCATTTTCCATAAACCGAGCTAAGGGCGAATACGCCGATCAAATTGCCCAATGCAATAAATAACATATCGGGCGTTTCCTTCATTACGTTTTTCAACGCATGTGCTTCAAAAAAATCTGCTGTGGCAATGCCCCAAATGGCATAACCCAACAGAAACATAACTGCGAAACCGGCCAAAGTGGCCAGTAAATTCTGTTTTGTGAACATAGTTTTTAATTTTTAATTGGTTGTTGTCTGCTAAAGTTAAACAAAAAGAATTTATAAATCTTGCCCACAAAACGCTTATTCTCTTGATTAAAAGTTGATTAGGCAATTAATCAAAATGTTTTGGAACCCTTTATTTATCGGCAACTAATTTTTGGTTTGTTGAACCCCTACGTATATTTGTGTTTATGAATAACCTTAATTAAGTGGAAATGAGATTTTTTGGTGTACTACTTTCGTTATTTTTATGTTTTGGTTGTAAACAGATGGACAAAACCTTGGTAATCGGACATAGGGGTGCAATGGGTCATGAAACCGAAAACACCCTCGCATCCATTCAAAAGGCAATGGATCTAGGTGTCGACGGTATCGAAATTGATGTTTTTAAAATTGCCAGTGGGGAAATTGTGGTTTTCCATGATGATACCGTAGAACGACTTACCAACGGTGGGGGCAAAATTGAAGCTTTTAATATTTATGATCTTAAGAAACTGATTTTGGATGGGGGCCATCAAATTCCAATGCTGCAGGAGGTTCTGAAGTTGATCGATAATAAGGCAAGGTTGAATATAGAACTTAAAGGTAAGGATACGGCCGACAGGGTAAATTTCATTATGCAATACTACATCAAAGAAAGGGGTTGGTCACCGGAAAACTTTCTGATCTCCAGTTTCAAATGGGATGAACTCCGCGAAATGCGGCGGATCAATCCCGATGTGGCCATAGCAATTTTAACCGAAGAAGACCCCTTGGATGCGCTTCCCGTTGCTAAGGAACTGCGTGCTGAAGCCATCAATCCAAATTACAGGACTTTGAACAAGGAGGTCGCCGATAAAATTCATGATGAAGGTTTTAAGATCTATACCTGGACGGTAAATGAACCCAGCGATATTGCTTCGGTCAAGGCGTTGTCGGTAGATGGGATTATTACAAATTTTCCAGAACGGGTACGTTGAACTACGATGTCATCATCATAGGAGGGGGTGCAGCGGGCTTTTATTCGGCAATCCATATCGCTGAGGCCAATCCTCGAATGAGGATAGCCATTTTCGAAAGGGGTAAATCGGTATTGGAAAAAGTGAAGGTTTCGGGCGGTGGGCGATGTAATGTTACCCATGCCGAATTCGATCCCGGCGAAATGGTCAATAATTATCCTAGGGGCGCCAAGGAACTCTTGGGCCCTTTTCACACCTACTGTAGTGGTGATACGGTTGCCTTTTTTGAAAAAAGGGGTATACCTTTAAAAATTGAGTCCGATGGCAGAATGTTCCCAACCAGCAATTCTTCACAGACCATTATCGATTTTTTTATAAAGGAGACCGAGCGATTGGGCGTAGCGATACTGCGGCACAGCTCGGTAGTCGATATACAACCGATACCCGATAGCAGCCATAGTTGGCAAGTCAAGACCATCAAAGCAACTTACGAGGCCAAAAAAGTGCTTGTAGCTACCGGAAGCAACCCCAAAATATGGAATTTATTGGAACAATTGGGCCATACCATTGAGCCGCCTGTTCCTTCTTTGTTTACCTTCAACATAAAGGATGAAAGAATCGGTGGCATTCCTGGTGTTAGCACTTTGGCTTACGTTGAGATTTTGGCAAAAAGGGCATTCAATCCAAAAATCACGATACAATTAAAGAGCCAAAAGACCGATCAGGTGTTGATGTCGGCCCAAGGACCAATATTGGTCACCCATTGGGGACTGAGTGGGCCGGCCATTTTAAAATTATCGGCATGGGGCGCCAAACTCTTGAACGAATACAACTATTCCTTTAGGATTAGGATAAATTGGCTTCCGGAGTTCAATATGGGATCGGTTTTGTCCTATCTTATGGAAATCAAGGAAATTGAGCCAAAAAAAACGGTATTACGTACCAAGGCCTTACAGATTCCCAGAAGGTTGTGGACCAATCTGGCCAGGGCCGCGGGTATCGATGAAGAAACCAAGTGGGCAACAGTGAATAAAGCACAGTTGCAAAAATTTGCCGATCAATTGACACAATGCGAATTCAACGTAGAGGGCAAAAGTACTTTCAAAGAAGAATTCGTCACTGCGGGCGGGGTTGATCTTAAAGAAATCAATTTTAAGTCCTACGAAAGCAAGCTGCTTCCCAATCTTTTTTTTGCCGGCGAGGTCATCAACGTGGATGCCATTACGGGAGGGTTCAACTTTCAAAACGCGTGGACAAGTGCCTATATCGCGGCAAAGACAATGTGCATCGATTGAGATGCCCTTGATTGGCTGTTGGCACTTAGGCCCTATTGTTTGTAATGACCTTAAGTTGCCTTTGAAATCAAATCATATTGTAAAATGACAACTTTTATTGCTTTGTTACGAGGCATCAATGTAAGTGGCCATAAGAAGATCAAGATGGAAGAACTGCGTAAAATGATGGTTGACCTGGGATTCGGAGCGGTCACCACCTATATCCAAAGCGGTAATATCGTGTTCGAGGCAAAAATATCGGAGACCCAAATCTTGCAGCGAAAAATCAAGCAGCATATCGAAAAGAGCTTTGGCCACGAAGTGCCCGTTTTAGTGCTAACCGTCAAGGAATTATCTCTAATTATAGAACGAAATTCCAACCTTGATGTCGATGTAATCGACCAAAACAATTTGTACTATGTTTTGCTGTTCAATAGACCCGACCAAGAAAGTATGGTGGCCCTCAGAAATGAAAAGTTCGACGGTGAGCGGTTTATGATGGCAACCGATTGTGTTTATTTATTCTGTAAAAATGGATATGGCAGGGCCAAACTAAACAACAATCTGGTGGAAAGAAAATTAAAGGTGCAGGCGACAACAAGAAGCCATAAGACGATGCTAAAACTTCTTGAAATTTCAAAAACAGTTTCTTAGCATGGCAAAGAGCCATGGATGATCGCAAAAGAAAATGAACCAGATTTAATTCAATTCCCAAATCTTGTAGTTCAAAACGGTGGCAAAACAAACCCAAAGCAAATAAGGCACCATCAAAAGGGCCGCCAAACTGCTCACTACCCTGAACCATTTGATGGTCTGTAGCAGCATAATCACAAGGGCAAGTATAATGATCAATGCCCAAAACGGTTGCCGAAAACCAAAAAAGACAATGCTCCATGCGGCATTCAACAGCAATTGAAAACCAAAGTGGTACAAGGCGGTCTTAACCCAAATATGGTAAAAGCCTTTGGCCCATACGATTCCGGCGGCAATGCCCATCATAACATACAAAAGGGTCCAGACCGGGGCGAAAATCCAATTGGGCGGATTAAAACTGGGCTTGTTCAAGCCTAAATACCAATCGTTGACGGAGCTCTGGGTCGCAAAACTTGAGAGGAAACCTATGACCAGGCAAACGGAGACCGCTAGGGCGATATAACCAAGTTTTTTTTTCAATTGAGTTGGGATTACTCCTCCTAAAATAGTGAATTAATTCATTGACTGCCGCTGCGAAGTTGCTTAAAACCTATCTTTGTAAAAAATTTGGTTCGATGATCGGAAAAGTGTTTGTTTCCCCAACTTATGATGCATCGGTAACGGAAGGGTTCACAAAATGGAAAGCGCCAAGCAATATTGCCTTGGTCAAATATTGGGGCAAATATGCCGAACAAATACCCGCCAACCCTTCATTGAGCTTTACTTTGAGCACCTGCGCTACCACCACCTCCATCGCATATCGAAAATTGTCAAAACCTTCCAAAACCTACAGCTACGAATTCTTTTTTGCTGGAAAAACGAAGGATACGTTTAGGCCCAAAATCGATGCTTTTTTCAACCGCATAGCCGGGTATATGCCCTTTTTAAAGCAATATCATTTTAAGATCGACTCTTTCAATTCCTTTCCCCATAGCAGCGGTATCGCTTCATCGGCCAGCGGGATGGCCGCTTTGGCACTTTGCCTAATGGAACTTGAAAAGCAGCTGAACCCCCAGATGGAGGAGGATTATTTTTACAGAAAAGCATCTTTTTTGGCACGTCTTGGCTCCGGTAGCGCTTGCAGGAGCATTGAAGGCGATTTGGTGCTTTGGGGCGCACATCAAGAGTTACAGGGAAGTTCGAACCTGTATGGGATCAAATATCCCAGCCCGGTCCACGAACACTTCAAAAACTACCATGACACGATTTTATTGGTAGATAAGGGGCAAAAAACGGTCAGTAGTACGGTGGGCCATAATTTAATGAAAGACCACCCGTTTGCCGAACAACGCTTCGACCAAGCGCATCAAAATCTGACGAAATTAAAGGCTACCTTAGAATCGGGAAACCTGGAACAATTTATTGAAATTGTAGAAAGTGAGGCTTTGACATTACATGCCATGATGTTGACCAGCGTGCCGTATTTCATTCTAATGAAACCCAACACGCTTGAAATCATCAATAAAATATGGGCTTTTAGAGCAGCTACCAAAACCCATGTCTGCTTTACTTTGGATGCGGGGGCCAATGTTCATGTGCTATATCCGGAGTTCGAAAAGAAGGAAGTTTATGAATTTATTAAAAATGAACTCGTTGTATATTGTGAAAACGGACAGTATATTTGCGATCAAATTGGTTTTGGTGCGAAAAAGATGTAACTTTTAATCATAATATAGTGCCGAAAGCGTTATATATGCGTTCCAATTCGACAATATCAAATGAAAGGACCATTATTCTACTCTAAAATCCTGCTCTTCGGAGAATACGGAATCATCAAGGATTCCAAGGGGCTGTCAATCCCCTATAATTTTTTTAAAGGGGCCTTAAAAAAGGATGGCCATAAGTCGGAAATTGCCATCAAATCGAACAGGAACCTAAAATCTTTTGCGCAATACCTGGAACAATTGGCAGTTGACCATCCAAGGTTGGTTTCTTTCGACCTAAAGGCCCTCCACCAAGACATTGAAGATGGCATGTACTTCGATAGTTCAATTCCCCAAGGTTATGGTGTGGGAAGCAGTGGTGCCCTAGTGGCCGCGATTTACGACAAATACGCCACTCGTAAAATTACGGTACTCGAAAATCTTACCAGGGAAAAATTGCTCATACTAAAAAGGATTTTTGGTAAAATGGAGTCTTTTTTTCACGGAAAATCTTCAGGTTTAGATCCCCTGAACAGCTATTTGAGCTTGCCCATCCTGATCAATTCCCAAGATAATATAGAATCGGCAAGTATTCCGTCCCAGAACACCGATGGCAAAGGCGCTGTTTTTTTGCTGGACAGTGGGGAGACCGGGGAAACGGCACCCATGGTTCAAATATTTATGGAAAAGATGAAACATGAAGGCTTCCGAAATATGCTGAAAGATCAGTTCATCAAGCATACCGATGCCTGTGTGGAAGATTTTATCAATGGCAATGTCAAATCGCTTTTCGGCAATTTAAAACAGCTTTCACATGTGGTACTCGATAATTTTAAGCCCATGATTCCTGCCAAGTTCCATGAATTATGGCAACAGGGGATCGATAGCAATGAGTATTACCTAAAGCTCTGTGGATCGGGAGGCGGGGGCTATATTCTGGGCTTCACCGAAGACATCGATAAAGCGAAAAGTGCATTGAAAGACTACAATTTGGAAGTGGTTTACAACTTCTAGGAACTCCAACATGTTAAGTAGAAAAAACAAACTCTTAGCTTTAAAGTTATTGAGTCTGTTTTCAGTGGTGCGTGGCTACAATATTTTAATGATCGCCTTGGCCCAATACCTTGCTTCGATTTATATTTTGGGACATGAGCTGCCCCTTCGCAAAGTGGTTTTCGACCTGAATCTTTTCTTAATCGTTTTGGCATCGGCATTGGTCATCGCCGCCGGTTACATTATCAACAACTTTTATGATGCCGAGAAAGACCTGATCAATAAACCCAGAAAGAGCATGCTTGATCGTTTGGTAAGCCAAAGGTTCAAGTTGAGCGCCTATTTTATGCTCAATTTCATGTCGGTTTTCGCAGCGAGCTATGTTTCTTTTAGGGCCGTACTTTTCTTTTCGGCCTATATTTTTGGAATTTGGTTCTATTCCCATAAGTTGAAAAAGGTCCCTTTCTTGGGGAATTTGGTATCGGCCGTGTTGGCCATTTCACCTTTCTTTGTGGTTTTTGTGTACTATAAAAACTTTGAAACGGTCATTTTTGTCCATGCCGTATTTTTGTTTCTCCTGATCCTTGTGCGTGAAATGATCAAAGACCTGGAAAATATTTCAGGTGACCTTGCACAGAACTATAGGACCATACCAATCATTTATGGGGAGCGGTTTTCTAAATATTTGATTGTTTGCTTATTATTACTGACCCTTTTGCCATCTTGGTTGTTGATATCAAAATTTGATGTGGGCAAAATGAACTATTACTTTATGGGATGTATGATATTATTGCCAGTATTCTTGATCTTGCTTTTACAATCTAGGTCGAAAGCACATTATGTTTGGCTTCACAACATACTAAAATTAACGATTATTGTAGGGGTGTTCAGTATTTTATTGATCGATGTGGACCTAGTGATTAACCGAATTTTATGATGGAAAACCTATTGAAATTGGCCATGGCCCAAATCGCACCGGTTTGGTTGGATAAAAAGGCCACCTTGCAAAAGATAGAATCGTACATATTAGAGGCCGCAGCACAAGAATCGGAGTTGGTGGTCTTCGGGGAGGCGCTATTGCCCGGGTATCCTTTTTGGCTGGCCCTGACCAATGGGGCCGCGTGGGATTTAAAGGTGAATAAGGAAATCCATGCCCATTATGCCAGGAACGCCATCCAGATTGAAGAAGGGGAATTGGATGGAATCTGTAAATTGGCAAAAGAATACCATATATCCATTTATTTGGGCATCATTGAACGTGCCGCTGACCGAGGCGGTCATAGCCTTTATTGTTCCTTGGTATATATCGACGGAAATGGCAAAATTTGCTCGGTCCATAGGAAATTGCAGCCTACTTATGATGAGCGATTGACTTGGGCGGCGGGTGATGGCCATGGATTACAGGTTCATCGGTTGAAACAATTCACCGTTGGCGGACTTAACTGCTGGGAAAACTGGATGCCCTTGCCCCGTGCCGCGCTCTACGGACAAGGGGAAAACCTGCACATAGCGGTTTGGCCCGGAAGTGAGCACAATACCAAAGATATCACCCGGTTCATTGCCCGGGAATCTAGGAGCTATGTGGTCTCGGTCTCCTCTTTAATGAAAAAAGAGGATTTTCCGAAAAATACCCCATACCTCGAAATGATCCTGGCCGAGGCACCCGATGTTTTGGCCAATGGGGGATCCTGTATCGCCGGTCCTGATGGCGAATGGCTCATTGCTCCGGTACTCCATGAGGAAGGTTTGATATACTGTACGCTGGATTTTGATAGGGTATATGGGGAACGCCAGAATTTTGATGTCGCGGGCCATTACTCCAGACCGGATGTCACCCAATTAACGGTCAATCGGGCACGGCAAACAACGGTAGGGTTTAAAGATTGATTCGATAAATGTACTCGTATCCTGCCCTTGCCAAAGAGGTGCCATCCAATTCCTGAAGTACCAATAAAGCCATTCATTTAAGGATACATCCCAATCGCTTTATTACCTTTGTAAAAAAATGAATGGCTAGGTCAGATTTCAATAAAGACGAAAAGGCATCGGGAAGGCAAGGCGGAACCTTTAGAAAAAAAAGTTATGCCAGGGGCAATGCCCCGGTACGGAGAAGCGCCCCCCCGGTTCCCAAGCGGTCCAGCGATCCCAATTTGATACGCTTGAACCGTTATGTGGCCAATTCCGGGGTATGTTCCAGAAGGGAAGCTGACCTATATATTGCCGCGGGCAGTGTTACGGTGAACGGGAAACCCATTACCGAAATGGGCTATAAGGTAAAATTGACCGATGAGGTCAAGTTCGACGGCCGGCTTTTGAATCCAATAAAAAAGGAATATGTATTGCTCAATAAACCCAAAGACTTTGTGACCACGGGCAGGGATGAACATGGCAACCGAACCGCGATTGGGTTAATTTCAAAAGCCTCAAAATCTGAACTGAAACCCATAGGAAAATTAGACAAGAACAGCACCGGGCTGATCTTGTTCACCAATGACAACGATCTGGCCATACGGTTGAACAGTCCGAAGAACGGTTTAAGGAAGATTTATCATATCGAACTCAACAAAAACCTTGGAAGTGCTGACCTTAAAAAAATCAAGGATGGCATTGCCGTTGATGAAAAAGTGGTTAAGGTACAAGAAATCAGTTTTGTCGAAAATGCCCCAAAGAACCAAGTAGGGGTTGAAATCAATAGCACTCGGAACAATATCGTACGCCGTATTTTTGAGACGCTCGAATATGAAGTGGTCAAACTGGATCTGGTAGTTTTTGCCGGCTTGACTAAAAAGGACCTTCCCAGAGGACATTGGCGCTATCTGACAGAGCAGGAGGTGGTAAATTTGGGAATGCTCAAATAGGACTTAGGTCGCCATAACTTGTCGCATTTTCTCCCGTATTTCCGGTAAACAAAGATTGCCTAAACTGCCTTCATGGGTGTGTGCAATGTTGCGTTTTGGATTAAATGTCCCTGACTCGATTTCCTTGCCCATTTTTTTGTAAGCATCCCGAAACGGCATCCCTCCCAATACCAGTTCGTTCAAGGTATCCACACTAAAAAGATAATCGTACTTGGGATCATCAAGAATGCTGGCATTTATTTTTATTTGCTTTAAACTAAAGGCCATGATTTCTAAACAGGCCTTCATCTCCTCGATGGCAGGTACTATGAGTTCCTTTGTTAACTGTAGGTCCCGATGGTAACCACTTGGGAGATTATTGGTGATCAAGCCCAATTGATTCGGAACGCCTTGTAAGAGATTGCATTTGGCGCGGACCAATTCAAAAACATCTGGATTTTTTTTGTGCGGCATAATACTACTACCCGTGGTAAGGGTGTCGGGAAAGGATACAAAATTAAAGTTTTGGCTAAGGTAGAGACAAAGGTCCATCGCCAATTTTGATAGGGTGGCAGCGATACTGGACACCGCAAATGCAACGGCTTTTTCGGTTTTTCCCCGTCCCATCTGGGCCGCAACCACGTTGTACTTCATGGTTTCAAAACCCAACTCCTTCGTAGTGTAACTTCTGTCGATCGGAAAGGAACTTCCATAACCGGCAGCGCTTCCCAAAGGATTCTGGTCGGCCACCTTGTGGGCGGCCTCCAAAAAATATAGGTCATCCACCAAACTTTCCGCATAGGCCGAAAACCAAAGTCCGAATGAGGAGGGCATTGCTATTTGCAAATGCGTATAGCCCGGTAACAAGCTATCCTTATGCGCTTCCGCCAGGTGCATCAATACCTCGAAAAGGGAGTGGGTCAGGATTTTAATTTCTCCCAATTCTGTCTTAAGATATAAATGCATGGCCACCAAAACCTGATCGTTTCTTGAGCGCGCCGTATGTATTTTTTTTCCCGTATCGCCCAGTTTTTCAGTCAAGATAAATTCAATTTTGGAGTGCATGTCCTCAAAGGAGTCCTCAATGGTGAAAGAACCGTTTTCAATTGCCAGGGCAATGGCATCCAATTCTTTTAAGAGCTGTTGCACTTCGACGGAGGTTAGCAATCCTATTTCTCCCAACATCTTGGCATGGGCCTTTGAGGCCATCACATCGAACTTTGCCAAATGCAGGTCCCATTCCCTGTCGTTACCAACAGTAAAATGGTCTATTTTCTTATCGGTGCCAATCCCTTTTTCCCAGAGTTTCATAGTAGTATGCAGTTTTTGAATGGGTCTTGTTTAATAACCTGATTTTTAGGTTAAAAATCGTTCCAATATTTTAATATATAATTCGATGCCCTTCTCGATCTCGCTGACATAGATGTACTCATCAGCGGAATGGGACCGGGTACTATCACCGGGCCCCAACTTCAGTGATTGGCAACTCAGTACCGCCTGATCGGAAAGGGTAGGGGAACCGTAGGTTTTTCTTCCCATTGCAATTCCCGAAAGTACCAGGGGATGGTTCTTATCGATGGCCGAAGAATTGAGTCTGAGGGAACGCGGGGTTAAAGTGCAAGGGGCTTCTGCCATCAAGATGTCGGCGATCTCTTTGTTGCTGTATTTGTCGTTGACCCTCACGTCGATCACCAGATCTACCTGTGCCGGTACAACATTATGTTGGGTGCCCGCATTGATTTGAGTTACCGTTAGTTTCACTTCGCCGAGCACCTCTGAGACTTTTTCGAAAGAAAAATTTTTGAACCATTCCAAAACTTTAATCGCATTGTAGATACTGTTATCATTGTTGGGATGGGCGGCATGGGATGGCGTCCCCTTGATGACGCCATCAAAGATCACCAGGCCTTTTTCTGCGATGGCCAACTGCATCAAGGTGGGTTCGCCCACAATGGCAAGGTCAATTTTTGGAAGAATAGGCAGCATGCTGTTGAGCCCATTTGCACCCGAATTTTCTTCTTCAGCCGAAGCTACCAGAACAAGGTTATGGTTCAAGTTTTTCTGCCCATAAAAATGGGTAAAGGTGGCAATCAAGGAAACCAGGGCGCCCCCGGCATCATTGCTTCCCAGTCCGTAGAGCTTGCCATCTTCAATGCTTGGTTTGAAAGGGTCTCTGGTATAGGCCGAATTAGGTTTCACGGTATCGTGATGAGAATTTAGGAGCAAGGTAGGTTTGTCGGGATCAAAATATTTGTTGAATGCGTATACATTGTTGTTTTCCCGTTTGAAAGGGATGTTCAATGACCTGAACCATCCAGCAATGGCAATGGCCGTTTCGTCCTCCTCCTTTGAAAAAGATGGTATTGCAATCAACTGCCTTAACAATGCCAAGGCCTTTTCCGTAAGTATTACTCTATCCATGCTCATAGCGTTATTGTGGTGAACCGTTGTGCATTAGGGCCCACCATCGAAAGATCGCCAATGCAGACCCTTTCCACATCATGTTGCAATGCATGGAAGCAATTTTCCAATTTGGGCAGCATACCATCGACAATCTTCCTCTCTTCCAAAAGTGTTTGGTAGGTTTTTGTATTTATCTTTTCTATTACCGAATCATTGTCATCAACATCGCTAAGCACACCCTTTTTTTCAAAACAATAATATAGGGTGGTTTCGAAGGTTTTACCCATTCCAATTGCGATTTCTGCCGCAATGGTATCGGCATTGGTATTGAGGAGCTGCCCCAAACCATCATGGGTCATGGCACAAAAAACGGGGGTGAAATCATTGTCCAATAAAATCCCGATGGTAGAGGCGTTAATCCCATCCACATCCCCCGCGAAGCCATAATCGATTTCGCCCACTCTTCGTTTATGCGCTTGTATCGTATCTCCATCCGCCCCGCTAAGGCCTATGGCATTGCAAGCTTTGGCCTGAAGCTGGGCTACGATGTTCTTGTTTGTCAAACCTGCATAAACCATGGTGATCACCTCCAAATTGGCTGCATCGGTAATACGCCTTCCTCCGACCATCTGGGTTTCGATCCCTAATTTTTTTGCCAATTCGGTCGCCAATTTTCCCCCACCGTGCACCAAGATCTTATATTCTGGCATCTGGGCGAAGAACATCAGAAACTTTGAGAGCTGTTGGGGATCTTCAATAACATTGCCCCCTATTTTTACTATTGCTAATTTAGATTTCATGGTCGATCATCAAACTTAAAAGCCTGTTATTTTAAACGTTCATAATGCCCCCATCTATTGTCATGGCGGTTCCCGTGATCCAGGAAGCATCGTCCGAAACCAAAAAAAGAGCCAGTTTCCCAATATCGTCGGGCGTGCCCAGTCGTTTCAACAGGGTAGCTTTGGCGGCATTTTCCACCGCGGTACCGGGATGCCCAAATGCCTTGGCCGAATCGTATAAAAGCGGTGTATCGACAGGTCCCGGACAAATCGCGTTGATGCGAATGCCGGGTGCATATTCTACGGCCATCTGTTTCATCAGTGCCAGGGAGGCCGCTTTCGATGCACAGTAAGCAGGATGATTAGGAAAACTCTTATAAGCGGCAATGGAGGCATTGATCAAAATTGTACTCCCATCTTGTTTTAAAAGTTCGGGAATAGCAAATTTCGAAAGATAAAACAGGGCGCTAAGATTTGTATCCAAGGTACGCTGCCAACTTGCAATGGGAAGTTTGGTCACTTTGCCCAATCCTAAAGTACCCGCGTTCAACGAAAGTATATCAATTTTTCCAAATTGACTTAAGGCCGCTTCCACCAACTTTTTGTTGCTTGCCGATTTGCTGATATCGCCCGCCACAAAAATCGAATGCTTCAATTTTTTGGCGAGTTTTTCGCCGCGCTCAATGTCCCGGCCCGATAGGATCAACAGGGCACCTTCCTCAGAGAAACGCTCCGCAATCGCTTTGCCCATCCCACTGGTGGCTCCTGTTACAATACAGACTTTGTTTTTTAACTTTAGGGACATGGTTTTTCCTTTTACAATTTAAATGGCGTATGGGTCATTTAAAGGTTTTCAAGTATCTTTTTCAAAACAAGCTGGGCGGCATATGTTCTGTTATTGGCCTGTTCAATTACCAACGATCGGTCGCCATCCAAAACCCTATCTTCGACCACTACATTTCTTCGAACAGGAAGGCAGTGCATAAATTGGGCCTTTCCAAGTTTCTTCAAAGTCATCATCCAATTTGGGTCGTTGGAAACCACTTTTCCGTACTCATGGTAACTGCTCCAATTTTTTACATATACAAAGTCGGCTTGGGCCAATGCTTTGGCCTGGTCATATTCTATACGGGTATCTTTTACGATTTCGGGGTTCAGCTCATATCCTTTGGGATGGGTGATTATAAAATCGGCGTCTTGCATTTGCATCATCTCCACAAAAGAATTGGCCACCGCATGGGGCAGTGACCTTGGGTGGGGCGCCCAGGACAAAACCACTTTGGGTCGTTTTAGGGTTCGATGTTCGTCCAAAGTAATGGCATCGGCCAAAGCTTGTAACGGATGGCCGACCGAACTTTCCATATTCACGACCGGAACCATGGCGTATTTTTTAAATCCGTTCAAGACCAATTCCGCCTCGTCCTTTTGCTTGTCCTTCAATTCCGCGAAAGCCCTTATCGCCACGATGTCGCAGTATTGGGAAACTACTTGTGCAGCTTCTTTGATATGTTCCGAAGTGCCTTTATCCATAATGGTCCCTTCACCATACTCAAGTGCCCAACCTTCGTTGCCAAAGTTCATGACCATGACCTCCATCCCCAAATTCAAAGCTGCCTTTTGGGTACTCAGGCGGGTACGCAGGCTGCTGTTGAAAAATAGCAGACAAAGTGTTTTGCCTCTTCCCAAAGCGATATGCTTTTTCGGGTCGTTCTTCAGTACCCTCGCCTCATCCACCCAATTGGCAAGCGAATCGATGTCTTTTATGGAAAGGTAATGTTTCATGGGAGCTCTTTTTTCAAGGCGTCAAAAAATAAATCCAAATGTGCCTCAGTGATATTTAGGGCGGGCAAGATGCGCAAAACATGCTTGTCCTTTGCGCCACCTGTAAAGATATGTTGGTTGTAAATCAGTCTTTTTCGGAGTTCTGCGACCTCAAAACCAAATTCAAGTCCAAGCATCAACCCACGGCCTTTTACCCTTTTTACTTCGGGAAATTCAACGGCTTTCGCCGTAAAATAATCCCCCATTCGGGCCGCATTGTCGATCAAACCTTCCCTCTCGATCACCTCGAGTACCGCCAATACCGCCGCACAGGCCAAATGGTTGCCCCCAAAGGTAGTGCCCAAAAGGCCAAAGGAAGCTTTAATGTGGTCATGTATCAAGATCCCGCCTACGGGAAAGCCATTGCCCATACCCTTGGCAATGCTGATGATATCTGGCTTAATGCCATGGTGCTGGAACCCGAAAAATTTACCGCTCCTGCCAAATCCCGATTGCACTTCATCTGCGATCAAGACTACCCCATGCGCCTTGCACAACCGAGCAATGTTTTGATAGAATGCGCTGGATGGTTCATCCAAACCGCCCACCCCCTGGATGGCCTCCAAGATTACCGCACATACATCTCCCTTAACAATTTCCTTTTCAAAGGCGGTGATGTCGTTAAAGGCCAAAAAGGTAACCTTTTGTTGTTTGTTGATCGGGGCATTTATTTTTGAATCGTCAGTAGCGGCCACAGCTGCTGAGGTTCGTCCGTGAAAGCTGTTGTGAAATGCGATGACCCTCGATTTTCCGGTTTCAAAAGATGCCATTTTAAGTGCATTTTCATTGGCCTCGGCCCCTGAATTACATAGAAACAGGTCATAATCCTTGCAACCGGACAGTTCGCCCAGTTTTTTCGCCAATTCGATTTGTAACGGATTTTGGACCGCATTGCTATAAAAACCGATCCTATCTAGCTGATCTTTGAGCCTTTGTACGTAATGTGGATGTGAATGTCCAATGGAAATCACTGCATGACCCCCATAAAAATCGAAATATTTTGTGCCCTGCTCATCAAAAACCTCTATGCCTTTCGCGGACACCGGGGTAACCTTGTACAATGGATAAACGTCGAATGGTTTCATTTCTTTTTATTAAGCTTTGTGTCTGGTCGTAACACTTTTTTATGATTGCTCAAATCCTATTGATAGGAATATTACCAATAGCGCTCCTAGCTCTTTTTGATTTGGTTGATTTTATCATAAGAGGCAACGATACCACGAATCAAGGAAGAACTTAATCCTTGGTGTTCCATTTCATTCAGGCCTTCAATGGTACATCCTTTCGGGGTGGTCACCCGGTCGATTTCCTTCTCGGGGTGACTATCGGACTGGATCAGGAGATTGGCTGCCCCACTGCAGGTGTACATGGCCAATTCTTGGGCATCCTTGGCATCAAAGCCCAGTTGAATGGCGCCCTGTGTTGTGGCACGGATCAAACGCATCCAAAAGGCAATGCCACTGGCACAAATAACCGTTGCCGCCTGCATTTGATCTTCGGGAATTTCCATGGTATGCCCCATCCGGTTAAAAATGGCCTTAGCGAGTTCGGTTCTTTTTTTCCCCAGTTCATTGCTACAAATGCAGGTCATTGATTTGCCCACGGAAATGGCCGTGTTGGGCATGCTTCTGATGATATAATGATTGGCTCCGATGATTTCTTCGATCCTTTCGATGCTAAATCCCGTAATGGTCGAAATGATCACATGCTTGTCGTTCAGCAAATCTTTTACTTCTTCCAGTATTTTTTTGAAATGGCCCGGTTGCACCGCAAAAATAAGAATATCCGATTTTCCCACCGCTTCCCGGTTATCTGAGGTAACGTTAACGTTGCCGTATTTTTCGTACTGTTTGATGCTCTCGATGTTTTTCCTTGTCAAATACATGGAGGTGGCCCCATTGGTATTCAAAATACCTTTTGCAATCGATAGTCCCAGGTTGCCCGTTCCAATTATGGCTATTTTCATTTTATCCGTTTGATTTTTTTTCTGCCATCGGCAGCATTGGTTGATATGTTTTATTCAAAATACTACTTCCATTTTTCGGTTTTCCAATTGGTCTTAAAAGACGCTCGCCTTTAGATGGAGCCCCTCGGTTTCGTCAAAGCCGAACATAAGGTTCATGTTCTGCACCGCCTGACCCGAGGCTCCCTTTACCAAATTATCGATAGCGGAGGTAATCAAGAGGAGCTGCTGGTGCTGGTGAAGGTGCAAATGACAATTATTGGAATTCACCACCTGCTTCAAGCTAATTTCTTCCTCTGAAATATGGGTGAATGCCGCATTTTGGTAAAATGTTTCATACAGCGCCCTGGCTTCCGATAGAGTACCGTTGAACGTCGTGTAGGCCGTGGCCCAAATGCCCCGGGTAAAATTACCCCTGTTGGGCATAAAATATAGCGTTCCCTTTTGTTTTTGCAAAGCATCGAGACTTTCGTTTATTTCTCCCAAATGCTGGTGCGTAAAGGGTTTATACCAACTTAAATTGTTGTTTCGCCAACTAAAGTGAGCGGTATCGGCAAGCCCTATGCCGGCACCCGTACTTCCCGTAACCGCGTTGATATGTACTTCGTGGGTTAATAATCCAGCTTTGGCCAAAGGAAGCAATGCCAACTGAATGGCCGTTGCGAAACAGCCTGGATTGGCGACGTAATTTGCCGATTTGATATGTGACCTGTTCAATTCGGGAAGTCCGTAAACGAATTGCTTTTGTTCCAAGACCGCATCTTTCCGCAATCTAAAATCGTTGCTCAGGTCTATGATTTTTGTGGAATCTGAAAATTTTTGTTGGTTAAGAAATGTCTTGGAATTGCCGTGGCCCAGACATAGAAACACCACATCGACAGCAGGGTTGACCGTATCGGTGAATTCCATTTCGGTTAGTCCCAATAGGTCGGGGTGGGCCTTGCTCAACTTTTTACCAGCCTTGGTAGTGCTCAATACAAAATCGATGGTGGTCTGGGGATGGTTCAATAAAATTCTGATCAGTTCCCCTCCTGTATAACCTGAGCCCCCTATAATGCCTGCCTTAATCATTGTTTTGGTTTACATGGTTATAAATTTTGCCCGGGTTCGATAAAATTTTGATAAAACCTTTCGCCTCGTCTGCCGTCCACCCTTTGTTCATTTCACCATAACTGCCAAAAGCGGCATTCATCAGGTCATGCTCCGACTTGATGCCCAAGAGTTCAAAACGGTACGGAAACAGCCCTACAGAGACATCCCCTGAGACGTTCTTTTGGGTGTCGGCGAGGAAAGCTTCTATATTTCGCATCACCTCATCGAGGTAGTTCCCCTCATGTAGCAACATCCCATAGAAATTGCCCAGCTGTTCTTTTTGAAACTGCTGCCATTTGGTCAAAGTATGTTTTTCCAAAAGATGGTGTGCCTTGATCAATATCAATGCCGAGGGGGCCTCAAAACCTACCCGACCTTTGATACCAATGATGGTATCGCCAACGTGAATATCGCGCCCAATGGCGAATTGTGAAGCCATTTGTTCTAATTTGACGATATTGTTTACGGGCTTGTCTTTTATGTCGTCGATGGCTACAATCTCACCTTTGTGAAAACTAAGTTTCACTTCTTTTGGATTTTTCTCCTTTAGTTGGCTGGGATATGCCTCGGAGGGCAATGGTTTTTGTGAGGTCAGCGTTTCCGAGCCCCCGACCGATGTTCCCCAAAGGCCCCTGTTTATTGAATATTTTGCCTTCTCCCAAGAATAATTGGCCCCATTTTGTTTTAGGTACTCTATTTCGGTCTCTCTGGCCAGTTTGTTATCCCGGATAGGGGTTATGATTTCAATTTCGGGTGCGAGGATTTGAAAGATCATGTCAAAGCGAACCTGATCGTTCCCGGCCCCAGTGCTCCCATGGGCGATATATTTGGCTCCCAATTTTTTGGCATGCCTTACAATTTCGAGGGCCTGTACGATCCGTTCGGCACTAACGCTCAGCGGATAGGTATTGTTCCGCAATACATTTCCAAAAATAAGGTACTTGACCACTTTGTCGTAGAAGGTCTGAACGGCGTCGATGGAGGTATAGGAAGTAGCCCCCAACTGTAATGCTTTTTCCTTGATTTCATTTATTTCTTCTTTCGAAAATCCACCGGTGTTCACACTTACCGCATGAACTTCAAAACCTTTTTCCTTGGAAAGATATTTGGCGCAGTAAGAGGTGTCCAGACCGCCACTGTAGGCTAAAACTAATTTCTTCATTTGTCTTTCTTTTTGAGGAATAGGGTTTCTTTAATACTTTTTAAGCGTTTGAACGCTTTGGTGTTCAATTTGTCCTTGGCTACCTCCTTGGTTTCTGCCCCAGGGTCATAAAGCATTCCCGTACAAAGGCACATTTTGCGTTCGGTCCTGGTAAGGATGTCAAAATTTTTGCAGGTCTGGCAGCCTTTCCAAAACTCCGGATCATCGGTAAGTTCAGAAAAAGTGGTGGGTTTGTACCCCAACTCATAATTAATTTTCATCACGGCAAGCCCAGTGGTGATGCCAAATATCTTGGCGTGCGGAAATTTCTTTCGGGAAAGATCGAATATCGCCTTTTTGATCTGTTTTGCCAAGCCCCTTTCCCTATAATCGGGATGAACGATAAGGCCCGAATTGGCTACATATTTTTCATGGCCCCAGACCTCGATATAACAGAATCCGGCGAATACATTTCCATCCAAGGCAATGACCGCATTGCCGTTCTGTAATTTTTTGTGGATATATTCGGGAGTACGTTTGGCAATACCGGTACCCCGCACCTTGGCCGATTCTTCGATGGTGTCGCAAATGATCTGCGCATATTTAAAATGCGATTCGTCAGCAATAACAATCTTCATTGAATGTTGCTTTAGTAAATAAGATTAAAATTGAAAATGGTTTCTTGAAAGGGAAATGGACTCACCTATTTCCATAATTGGACCGCACCCTTACGGGCGACGATAAATCGGTGTAAAGGAAGTATTATGGGCAAGGGCCCAAAATGAGATGTTTGGATGTGTGTTGTTCATCATTGGAATCAAAAGTACAAATTAAACTGAAAAATGATTAATAGGGATCTAATTTTTATGAAATAGCAATTTTTTACCCTTTAGTTTAGCGATTTCATAAACAACAAAGCCAAACACCACAAAATATTCAATGATGATTAAACCCATATGTTCCTTAAAGGGCGATTGTGAATAGGCAAAATAACTCAAAATAACAACTGCGGACCAAACAATTGCAAAACGAAACTCGGTAAACAAAGAAAGCACCAACAAAAAAATGAGGTACCAAGGATGTACCGTGGTCGACATAAAATAATAAAGGGTCAGCACCCAGAGCATTGAAGTAAGCAAAACCGTTAATTTCTTATTGTTGGGCAGAAACGTAAACAAGAGCACCAGGACTACGGTAACCAGTGGGGTAATGCGGCCATATGTTTTGATCAACTCCCATGGCTTGGCATCGAATTGAAGGGCCATTTGCTTGATCCCGTTATAAATACCGGCATTGAATTCGAAATTGGAAAACCAAAGCCCAATGGTATTGGAATAATTCTTTACAAATTCGGGAGCATAAAACGGCCACCACAGGGCAACTATGGTCGCGCCCACGACCAAATAGAATTGGACACTTCGCCTTGCGCCCAAATATTTCAGGAACAACGGCAAGAACATTAGTGGCACCAACTTCACGGAAATGGATAGGGCATATATTACCGCACCAAAAATCAATTTGTTCACCGATAACAAATATATGGACCAGATAAAAAAGAAGAGCATTACCCCTTCAAAATGCAGGTTACCGGTAAGTTCAATGATCACCAAAGGATTTAGGAAATACCAAAAGATCAAATGGGGCGATCGGTTTAGGGTTCTCAACAATTTCCTCCCAAAATAAAAGATTCCCAGATCTGCCGTAAGCACCAATAGCCGCATGGCCACGACCGAACCCAGGATGCCCTTGCCGCCCAATAAGCTGGCCAAAGCGAAGAAGAGCTGATTTAATGGGGGATAATTGCTGTAATGTTTGGCACTTAAACTTCCCATGCCTTCGTAAAGTTCACGGGCATTACCAATGATAAGGTCTTTTTGTTCGATTAGGGCATTGGGCACTTCCAGATAAGGGTTTATAAGATTCAAAACCAACTCCCCATCCCAAATGAATCGAAAATAGTCCTGAGAAAGATTCGGTTCTGCGGTAAAAAAAACAAGCCTGAACAATACGCCGGCCATCAACAAAAATTTAAAGTTCCATTTTTCAAATTGTATTAATTTGAAGCACAGAAAAAAAAGGGCAGCGAAAAGTGTAAGCAGTTTTACAAAGTCGGTTCTTTGGAGTTGGTGTGCAAAGACACCATAAAAAGCCAAACTAAAGGCCACCAACAAGATAGGAACTTTGTGCAGTTTCCAGTATGTGGTCAGCTGATCGGACATTTTTTGGCCTATGGTTTACAACCTGACTAATTTAGGGTATTTGGGGGATATGTATAGCAAGTATTATGTGCCGCATTTAGAATTGTGATGGCACAAAAATATTTAGCCAAGAAAAAAGCTCATAAAACCAATTCCTTAGGTCGATATTGTAACCATTCGATTTTGGGAAGACTAGGCCCTTGCGGTTAACGATTTAAAGAATACGAAACCGAAACCCAAGAAAAGCATGAAATGGAACGGGAACAGTCCAAAATCGTTCAAAGGTATGGCACTGTACATTCCGAACAGGAAATACAACATCAAAGCGGCCTCTAAAATCATATTGGGCGACAGTTTTTTGGTAAGGTATTTATTGCCTTTCCAACTATCGGTAATGCTGTTCAAATTGAATTTTGGCGTTCTTACGAACTCGCTTCTTTTCCCCATATGTCCTTCCAGAACGGCGATCGAATTGTGCAGTGAAAAGCCCAAGGCCACCGAGAAGAATGTAAAGAAGAGTTTAATATAATCAACAAACTTGTCGAAACTACTGCCCTGGATACTTTTATAGGTAAACCAATAACAAATGAAAAGGATTACGGTACTCACGATAAACAGACTGATAATATCGAATACCCAAGCCAAATGACCGAACATGTTCTTGATGTAAAGAATGGGAATGCTCAACAGGGCAACCGTGAAAACACAAAGGAACATACTGCTGTTCAATAAGTGCATTACGCCATGGAATTTGGTCTTAAAGGAAATGTTTTTCGCGCTGATCACGTTCCATACCGATTTACGGAAGTTTTCGGCCCCTCCTTTGTTCCAACGGAATTGCTGGGAACGGGCCGCGCTCATCACCACAGGGAGTTCTGCCGGTGTCTCCACATCTTCCAAATATTTGAATTTCCAGTTTTTCAGTTGTGCGCGGTAGCTTAAGTCTAGATCTTCGGTAAGCGTATCGCCCTCCCAGTTTCCGGCATCTATGATGCACTCTTTACGCCAAATACCGGCGGTACCATTAAAGTTGATGAAGTGCCCTTTGGCGTTTCTTCCTACCTGTTCCAAAGTGAAATGGGCATCTAGGGCAAAAGCTTGTATTCTGGTCAATACCGAATACTCTCGATTGATATGCCCCCATCTGGTCTGTACCACCCCTATTTCCTCATCCTTAAAATAGATGACCGTTTTCTTTAACCAGTCGGTAGCGGGCATAAAGTCGGCATCAAAAATGGCAATGAAATCGCCTTTGGCAATTTTGAGGCCTTCTTTCAAGGCACCGGCCTTAAAACCCTGGCGGTTTTCACGACGTATATGTTGTATATCGAGCCCTGATTCTTGCAGTGCTTTGATCCTATCTGCTGTATCGTTTACCGTGTCGTCGGTAGAATCATCCAATACCTGAATTTCCAGTTTGCTTTTCGGGTATTCTATTTTTGCGATATTTTCCAATAAACGTTCCATCACATATTCCTCGTTGTAAACGGGGAGTTGTATGGTTACGAAAGGAATTTCCCTTGGGTCTAAAAGATTGAATTTAGGGGCAGTCTGGATTTGCCTTTTATAACCCAGATAATTGACCAAAAGGTTCAATTGCGCAAGGCTGTAAAAAAAGATCAATAATAGCGCTATTCCATAAATAGCGATGATGATATAAGCGATTGTTAATTCCATTTTATTTGAAACTGTATTTAAAAATCCAACCTAGAATTTTTATGCCGGCAAATATACTACCTTTTACCGTACCAGACACTTTTGAAATGCCAATTCTTTTTTTATAACGTACTGGCACTTCGGTATATGCCAACTTTTTTTTGAGAGCCTTCAATTGCATCTCCACGGTCCATCCATAGGTCTTGTCTTCCATTTCCAAAGACAACAATTTATCGTATTTTATGGCTCTGAACGGGCCCAAATCAGTAAACTTTGCCTTAAAGAACAACCGCATCAAGCGGGTAGCTAGCCAATTTCCGAAAACCTGCTGCGGGGTCATGCTACCCTCCTCCCTGAGGTGTTTTACACGGGTCCCGATCACCATATCATAACCATTTCTTAAAATGGGCGCAACCACTTGCGTGAGTTCTTCCGGATAATCTGAATAGTCTCCATCGATAAATACGATAATATCGGGTACTTTGGACTGTTTGGCAATGTAATCCATACCGCGCAGACAGGCGTATCCGTATCCCTTTCGGGCTTCGGTAAGGACCGTAGCCCCCGCCTTTAGGGCATTTTCTTCGGTTTTATCTGAAGAGTTGTTGTTAATAACTATTATCTCAGAAACGATATCCGGAATGTCATCGATTACCAAACTAATGGAGTTTTCTTCGTTGTAGGCTGGAATAATGACTTTAATGTCGGTCATTTATGGTATGGATTCTTGATTGACTCGTTCATGGCAAAGGTAACTTAAACTCGTTTTAACAACCAGCGATTTACGATGGTTTACCATTCACCAGATGCATCAAATCCACATCATTTCCCAAGAGTATTTGATTGCCATCGATACGACCTTTTAACGGCCCGTTCTCTAATTTCAATACGCCACGCGGGCACACTGCCGAACAAATCCCACAGCCCACACAACTGGAACGCACTATATTTTCACCTTTTTGGGCATATGCGCGAACATCGATTCCCATTTCACAATAGGTTGAACAGTTGCCGCAAGAGATGCATTGACCGCCGTTTGTGGTAATCCTGAACCTAGAGAACAAGCGTTGTTGGAAACCCAAAATGGCCGCCATGGGGCATCCGAAACGGCACCATACCCGGTTTCCCAACAAAGGATAAAAACCGGTGCCGATGACCCCAGAAAAAATACTGCCGATCAAAAAGCCATAGGTTTTTCGCAAGGTCTCCGATTTGAAGAGGAATATATGGCCTTCCCCACTATAAAAATGAATGCCCATCAAGAACATAATGACCACAAAATATCCGATAGCACCGTACTGGGCATCTTTTTGAAGCTGCTTTCTTTTAAACAACATCACCCAACCAAAAATAAAAGTCAGGATTGTTCCCACGCCCAAGAGGAAACTGTTTTTGGTTAACCAGTATTTGCTTGTATCGTTTCCGAGGTACGAATAGATGACCGCCGTGGTCATTAAGGTCACAAAAACCACAACGCTGTGTACCACCCACCGCTCAACCTTCCAAGCCGAAACTTTTTTATCACTTAATTGCCTGAACGGATCCCCTATGGTCTCTGCCAAACCACCGCAACCACAGACCCAAGAACAGTACCATCGTTTACCGAACCTGTAGGTTAGGATAGGGGAAATTATAAAGATGGAGAGGATTCCAAAAATTAGCATCGCCATCCCCAGGTCACCGGAAGCGATGAATGATTTGATCCTGTACTGTTCAAAATTGTAATAGTTCAGGGGCCACATATTTTTGAGGTCGTAGTAAGGCAAGTTGCCATTGAGCCTGGCCATGATTTCTGGAATCAAAAAGGCAAATGCGGTCTGAAAGAACATCACGCTGCCCGTACGTATCACTTCATAACGGTTATGCCTATATTTCCAGATAAACTTGATGCCAAAAGCTAAAATAGCGACGGTGTACAAGGTGCCATATACAAACCATTGGCTTGCCGGATTACCGCTCAATAGTCGGCTCAAGGGGTCGAACAAGGCGATAACGCCCCGGTTTTCTCCTTCCTTGACCAAACCGAGATATTCGGGAAAAAAATAGAGTACGATGTAAAAACCGGTGAGGGCAATACCAGCCAACCAGCCAAAAAGCCCTGCGTTCGATATCGACTTGAACCACACCCCATCGTTTTTGATCCCTTTATGTTTATGCCCGTATGCCGCCCTGGCAAACCAAACGACACCGCCCAGAATCGCGGCCAAGGAAATGGAAAGCCATATTCCTTTATTGGGAAAGTTGACATTTAGAGCGGCCAAAAGTAATATCCCCAGTCCTGACATTCCCAATAAGGTGGCCATTTTTTGGCCCCTGCCCATCTTTTTTGGGGGTTCGCCCGTCAATGCCATATTGTGATCAAACGTACTCATTGTTGTTGTGGTTTAGGTGGTAAATGTCCTTGATGAACATTTTGGGCGGAATCCTTTCATGGTTTCATGTGCCATTGAAAATTCGTTGCCAACTTTTCTTTTTCATCCGTAATTGGGTATCAAACTGCCAGTTAAAGGCAGTCAGAATATCTGATTCATATGGGTCATAGAATTCTGGATCGAAGTTGGCATCTTTTAAGTGTTCCATTACATGATCTATATCCCGGGCTTCACTGAGCCAACGGTCGAAAATGTCATGGCGCATGCGAATCCCAAAGGTATTGATGCCCAGAAACTTCCTGCTTTCCTTATCAAAAGCTACGGTAATGCAAATCTTTTCCTTAGGGTGCCGCCAATGAAAATGCATTTCATTTTCCTTTTTGGTCTGATCACTGAACACCCAGCCATAGGTTTGGTATTCTATATCCAGGAATTTAGCGGAATTGAACCAATGTCCGGGATTGTAGGGGATTTTGTTTCCGCAAAGGGTCTGTGCCAAGGTTTCTCCCATCATTCTTCCGGTATACCAAACGGCTTCAATGGGACGGCGATTGCCAATGGGTTCGTGCTGTTCGGCACAATCCCCTATGGCATATACATCATCGATATTGGTTTCCAAATAACGATTTACCTTTACCCCCCTGCCCAACACGATGCCTGAATCCCCGAGGAAATCTATATTCGGGCTAACCCCTGCCGTGAGCCCCACCAGATCACAGGGAATGGTATCTCCCTTGTCGGTTACCACTGCCTTTGCCCTGCCATGGACATCCGATTGGATTTCAGCCAAATTGGTCTCCAGTCGTAAGTCGATATGGTGTTCCAAAATATGTTCATTGATCATTTGTGATTCTCCTTCGGGCAAAACGCCATTCCAAAAACTGCTTTCCCTCACCAGAAAGGTAACAGGAATATTGCGGCTTCTGAGCATTTCAGCCAATTCAATACCAATGAGACCGCCACCGACAATAACGGCCCGTTTGCAAATCTTTTCATTTGGTGCGTCTGCCTGGAGTTGGTCAAGATCTTGTTTTGAATATAGCCCTTGGACCCCAAGGAGATCTTGGCCCGGCCACCCGAACTTATTTGGTTTCGAGCCAGTGGCTATGACCAATTTGTCGTAGGTCAATGTCCTTGACTCATCAAGTATCAATTTCTTTTCCGAAGTGTTCACTTGGGTTACATAGCCCCTTAACAAATCGATACGGTTTTTTTCCCAGAACCAATTCTCGTAGGGCTGTATGTGTTCGAATTTCATATGGCCCATATAAACGTACATCAGGGCGGTGCGGGAGAAAAAGTAATCGGTTTCGGCAGATACGATCGTTATTTTTTTATTGGAAAGTTTTCGGATATGTCGTGCAGCGGTGATTCCTGAGATGCCATTGCCTATGATGACAATATGTTCCATGCGTTGTGTTTGGTAGTTGAAAGTTCTGTCGCATTTAAAGATAAGAACTTAACTTTTTGTAACGAGTAATTTTCAGGCTTTCTTTCCCCGATGAGCGGCAGTGCAGATCTGTGGTCCGATGTTAAATTGAGTAATATGTAATAGGGTTTCAATTGACATGACGCTGGAAAGGGACTTTGAAAGTGATAGGGCAGTGGCCGCATTTGAAAAAACGGGCCAGAAAGGCCATGAACGAGACCAACATTATCCGAATGAACAAGAAGCAGGTGATATTTTCCCAAATTTTCGAATGGTAAGCGGCCGAATTGATACGAAATGGAAAGAGTCCGATAAGCTTCATCAATCTTTACAAGCAGGTAGATTTGGTCATTGATGCCTTGGTCACTTTTAATCCTTAGGACTGAAATTGAATAATTTGATTCATAAAAACGGGTCTTTTGTTCCGCATAACCGTGTCTTTCATGTTTTTTTTCGGAATCGATTAAATAGATTAATTTTAACCTATTAATCGGTATCAATGAGGATCTTAAAGTTAGCCCTTCTTTGTTTTTTACAGCTCTCTTGCATGGGGCAGGTCGTTGAGAAGATCAACGGTATAAGTTTTGTCGCGTCTCGCGAAGCCGCTGTCCAAGAAAATGTGGATGAGGTTGCAAAGATCAACGCCAACCATGCGGCGATTATGCCTTTTGGTTTTATTCGGGAGGTAGATTCACCTGAAATTATTTTTGATACCGAAAGACAATGGTTCGGGGAAACAAAGAAAGGAGCCAAACAGTACATAGAACTTTTGCATAGCAATGGTGTAAAAGTGATGTTGAAACCACAGATCTGGATTTGGCGTGGGACGTTCACCGGTACCTTAAAAATGAATTCGGAAGAAAAATGGAAGGCCTTGGAGGCATCCTATGAACAATTCATCCTGAACTATGCCAGGCTGGCACAGGAAACCAATACCGATATTTATTGCATTGGCACCGAACTGGAACAATTTGTAAAAAATAGACCTGGTTACTGGAAGGAACTCATTAAAAAAATACGAGCTATTTATAAGGGCAAATTGACCTATGCCGCGAACTGGGATGAATTTCAACGGACCACTTTTTGGGATGATTTGGATTATATTGGGATCGACGCCTATTTTCCGTTATCCGAAGAAAAATCACCGACCGTTGGGCAGCTAAGAACCGGTTGGCAAAGATGGAAAACTTCGATTGCCACCCTTGCCGATCAAAAGAACAAACCCGTGCTTTTCACGGAATATGGATACAGAAGTATGGATTATACGGCCAAGAAACCTTGGGTGGCCGATCGGGATATAGAGAACGTGAATCTTGAAGCACAGGTCAATGCGACCCAAGCTATCATGGAAGAGTTTTGGAAGGAAAAATGGTTTGCCGGCGGCTATGTTTGGAAATGGTTTATTCATCATGATAGGGCCGGGGGAAGCAATGACAACCAATTCACGCCCCAAAACAAGCCCGCAGAGGCGGTAATCGGTCAATTCTACAGCAATAATCGATAAGGTTTCTCTGTAGAATCCAAAGTATTTTGGGCAATTTAGCCTAGTCCATTAACAAAAGTCGGTTTATTTTTTCGCATCTCCGAGGTGTTAATTAATTTTGTCTCGAGGGAGTGACCGTACCGATGGCTGCTTTCTTGAAAATTAGATGAGGTTCATGGTCTTCGATAAGCTTACATATTGGTTGTGCTGTGCATTTTTCGGCATAATGACCATGCCTGTCCTATGTGCCCAGGATTCCCTGAATACCGTGGTCGCAACCAATGGGGATGGTATATTTTCAGTGCTTAGAAAAGAAGGGATGGATGTGGCAAAATACTATGAGGCATTTATTAGTCTCAATAAAGATCGGCTTCAGGATGGCAGCAGCTTAGTGGTCGGAACCGAATACCTGCTTCCCGAAGCGCCGGATTCCTTTAAAAATATGGGTTCTTTCATTGCATTGCCCTCTGGTGATGAAACACCGATATTTGGCACCGAACTGGAAACCTTAAAAAAGAAAGACAGCAGCTTGCGAAACACGGTGTATTATTTGGTATCGAACCACATGGTGCAACCTGCCCCAAATGGAAAAAAGGGAAACGGCAATTCGGAAGTGGAACTCACCAAACTAATCGCACGTAAGCTAATTCAAAGTGGGGCAAAGGTATACCTATTCAGGGAAAGTCTTGACAAATCTTTGGAATTGAACGAGTTGGTGACTATTGTCAACAAGAAGTATTTAATGAATAATGGCAGTTATCAAAGACTCTTGATCATCAATTCCAAAGCGGATTCGGACCAGGCTGAAATGGAGGTCAATATATATCACGAAGAAGGAAGCAAGGATGGGAAAAGGCTATCCGAAAGTATAATCAAAACCCTTGGGAAAAATAATATCTCCATCAAGTCGATGGGTGCATATGCCTCGGTCTTCACCGATAGACAAAATATTTTGTTCGCCAAGAACATGCTGCCAAGCCTGATTTATATCGAGTTTGGAAGTAAGCTTGTCGACAAATCCTCATTAAAAGTAACTTCTAATAAAAAAAATCTGGCAGACTTTATCACCAATGGTATTTTTACAGATTATTCTAAACTCGATTTTCAAGACAATGATTAAAATACAGGGACGACTCGTTGAACCATGCATCAGTTCGGCCCCAGGAACGAATAAAATGGCTAAACACTACAGGGTATTGTTAATATTGCTGGTTTTATGCCTTGCTAATAGGTCCTATGGCCAAAGCGGTTTGTTAAAGGTAAAGGCGGAGAAAGGTGACGGTATCTTATCCTTGCTTAGAAAACAGGGGGTTAATCCTTATGAATCCTACAATGAATTTATAGCCCTGAACATGGAAAATTTGCGCGACAGTATACATCTGTATGAAGGGCGCGACTACAAAATTCCAATGGTTAAAACAGATAGCCTGTTGCCCATTGATTCGGTTTCAACGAAGGCCATTGTCGAAAAAATTCGGAATGATCTGTCATTCCCCATCTTTGGGGAACGTTATGCGTCGGTCACTTTGAAAAGCGAGCGGCTGAAAGGTAACATTTACTATCTTATTTCCGGCCACGGTGGTCCGGATCCAGGGGCGATGGCCAAATATGCGGGGAAGTCGATATCCGAAGATGAATATGCCTATGATGTGACCCTGCGCTTGGCCAGGGAACTTATATCGCACAGTGCAACGGTATACATCATCATCAGGGACGGGGATGACGGTATACGTGATGATCGTATCCTCGAAATCGATAAGGACGAGGTCGCCTATCCGAACGAGACCATCCCTTTAAACCAAGTGGCCCGTTTAAAACAGAGAGTCAACATCGTTAACGAACTTTATGCCGAAAACAAAGGAAAATACCAACGTTTGATCGTAACCCATGTCGACAGTCGCAGCGAGGGCCAGAACATCGATGTATTCTTTTACCACCATGAAAAGAGCAAAAATGGAAAAAAATTGGCCGAAAGCATCCATAAGACATTTGAAAAGAATTACAAAAAATACCAACCCAACCGCCTGTATTCCGGAACCTTTGAGGACCGGACCTCGCTTTATCTTGTCAAGAAGACCCACCCTGCCATGACCTTTATCGAAATCGGGAACATCACAAACGCCAAGGACCAAAGGCGTATTCTCGATCCCGACAACCGCCAAGCCTTGGCTAAATGGATCTCCGAAGGAGTTTTGCTCGACTATGAGGAAAAATAACCGGAAGTTTTGACCTGACTTACATTAATATGTTGCGACGGTAATAGTCGTAGAGTTGCTGTGGCCCGGCCCCCAAATAGTTTTTGAGGTGGATCACTCCAAAATGATATTGTAAGCGAACCTTACCTTGGTCCTCATATCTTCTTGCCGAGGTTTTCACGTGTCTTGGAAGGATTTTAAATGCCGCCAACTTGTACAAACGACCGATGTACTCGTTGTCTTCATAAATAAGATAGTCCTCGTTGTACCCCCCGGATGAATTAAAAAGGGCTTTCGTAATGAACAGTGATTGATCGCCTCCGCGACAAAGCCGCACATTCACCCTTGTGAACCAAGCGAAGAATCCCAAAAATCTACTCTTGCTATCGAATTTCATCTGAAAGCAACCTACCTGATGATCTGAGCTTACGGCTTCCAGGATGCTTTGGTCAAAATCTTTGGGCGGAACGGTGTCCGCATGCAAAAAATACAGGATTTCCCCTTTCGCTTTTTGGGCACCCCAGTTTAACTGTTTGGCGCGGCCTTTTTCCGATGTCAAGACCCTCGCCCCGGATTCTATAGCAATTTCTGCCGTTCGATCCATGCTACCGCCGTCGACCACGAGGATTTCATCGATATTTTGTGAACTGCTATTTTCTTTAACATAGGTCAGGGTATTCGCGATGATGGCCGCTTCATTGAGCACAGGGATGATTACGGTAATTTTCATTCTCGAGGTCGTTTTATGGATTCGGTCTGCACAAAGATTGGGCCGAGCCTTCTGGCGTAATGCCTAAATTTCCCTTAACAAGGCAGTGAACAAACGTATCATTTTTGGTTCTGTGGCATTGGCCACCGCAATGATTTCGTTGATATCTACCGCTTGCAGGTTTTCTGGGTCGCATTCATCGGTTAGGACCGACACTGCCACAACGGGTAGTCGTAAATGATTGGCGACAATTACTTCAGGTACGGTGCTCATTCCAACGGCATCGGCCCCTAAAATTTTCAACATACGGTATTCGGCCCTTGTTTCGAGTTGTGGACCGATTACTGCGGCGTAAACGCCTTGGTGCAGGGCAATGCCTTCCCGTTCAGCGATGGCGCCCAAACGTTGACCCATTTTCCTATCGTAGGGGTCTGCCATATCAACAAAGCGTTCTCCGAACCCCGTCACATTTTTGAATGCGAGTGGGGAGCCCCCTTGAAGATTGATATGATCTGTGATCAACATGAGCTCCCCTTTTTTAAATCCGAGGTTAACCGCGCCAGCGGCATTTGAGATAAATAATTTTTGAATACCCAAGGCATGCATCACGCGGATCGGATAAGTGACATCCACAAAATCATAGCCTTCATAAAGATGAAACCGTCCTTCCATCACCACGACCGTTTTGCCTTCCATGCGGCCAAACACCAACTTCCCGGCATGGAATTCCATCGTGGCCAATGGAAAGTATGGGATATGGTTGTAGTGGGCTTCTACTCGATCTTCGATTCCCTCTGACAATTTGCCCAATCCGGTACCGAGCACGATACCGATTTCGGCATGGTCGAATCCTTTGTTTTTAAGATAGGACACAGATTCATCGATTTGTTTTTTAGTCATTCTTCAAATGTTTTATAAAGGGGATGAAAACTTTTTTGCCTTTGATATCGTCATAGGTGTCAATATCATTTCTGGGATCCAAGAGATAAACTTTTTCATTTTTTAAATCGTTCAAAGTGGACTTAAGAACCGTTGCCATGCCCCAATCTTTGTTCCTGAAAATGTTCGGCGCCCATTTTTTCATCCCTAAAAGATAGTATCCGCCGTCAAGGGCAGGTCCGATGACGAAATCGTTTTTGTCGAGGGCGAAAAACGCTTTTTCGATATCCCTTTGGGTCAGGTCGAACATATCGCTTCCAATGATGCAAATTTTCTCAAAACCTGCTTCAAACCCTTCTAGGAAGGCATTGGCCATACGGATTCCCAAATCGGCTCCCCGTTGTTCTTTTTTGGCATAAATGGTATCGTCCCAAACATCGTTCTTCCATATGTTTTCGGAGTAGTAGACATGTTTTGCCAAGTTGAGATTCTCGGTAATTTTTGCGGTATGTTGCAACAAAAATTGATAGATTTCCAAAGCGGCGCTGTCACCGATGGTGTCGGCAAGTCGGGTCTTGCATTTTCCCAATTCAGGATTTCTTGTAAAAATCAGTAGAAGATCTTTTGATCCAACCAAGGTAAAATGGATGGTTTTAGTGTCTGTCTCGCTGCGGTTGTTTAAGAGGATGCCCAAAATATATAGAATATAGGATTAGGAATACGGGTATTTAATGTTCGAATCGGCAAATAAAAGAGACAAAACGAAAAGTATATTTTTTTGAAAATACTTGGTTTCAAACAATTATGATTAAGAATGGGCGCATGCGAAAATCATTGTTTTATTCATGGTTTGTCGCCGATAGGTCTTTATCATCATAAACCCGTTCACCCTTTTGTAACAATTCGCCCCAATGTTTGTTAAAAGCATGCACTTTGTTGGTTTCTTCTTCCTTTGAATCATATACGGGATATCCTTTGTTGACCCATTCGAAGATGCCGCCATAGAGGTTCTTTACATCGCTATAGCCCAAAGCCATTAACTTCTCGCCAATATCCTCCGAACGTACCCCTATGCTGCAATACACAACAATAGGGGTGTTTTTGTCTGTGATCCTTACCAAGACCGAATCTTTTTCGAATTCTTTATAACCGGTCCAGAAGGCTTCCTTGAGATGACTTACCTGAAACTCTTCCTTGGCCCTTGTATCGATAAGCACAATATGGTTTTTATGATGGGCGAGTGTATCGGCATAGGTATAGGGCACGGTACCCCTGTTCCATTTTTTAAGGGCAGTATCGATGCTTTTCTGGGCCAATAGGGGCGAAGTGCCAGCAAACATGAGCAGGATAAAGCTTAAAAATACCTTCATAAGAAACGTAATCAGTTACAAAGATAGTATTTTAGAGGCGCCCTAATATGTAGCGAGATAGAGACTATTTAAAACATTTTGTATGATTGGAATTAAAAAAGCAATGTCATTTGTGGTTTTAACAATTGTTTTCACATCATGTAAAAACAAGGAACCAAAGCAAGATTTAATGACTGCCGAATCAAACCAGGATTATTATAAAGAAATGTACCGACCCCAATTTCATTTCTCTCCTGAGCAAATGTGGATGAACGATCCAAATGGGTTGGTTTATCACAAGGGCATCTATCATCTGTTCTATCAATACCATCCTGAGAGCACCGTTTGGGGGCCCATGCATTGGGGCCATGCTACGAGTGCCGACCTTATTCATTGGGAACATAAACCCATTGCGTTGTATCCAGATGAACATGGACTTATATTTTCAGGCAGCGCGGTTTTGGATGCCAAGAACAGTTCTGGATTTGGTACGGCGGAGAACCCGCCTTTGGTAGCCATTTTCACCTATCACGATATGGAGGCCGAGAAAGCCGGTAAAATTAATTACCAAACCCAAGGTATTGCCTATAGTTTGGATAATGGGGATACTTGGACAAAGTACCAGGCCAATCCCGTGATCAAGAACCCTGGAGTAAAGGATTTTAGGGATCCGAAGGTGTTTTGGCACCAAGCAAGCCAAAGTTGGATACTTACTTTGGTAGCGGGAGATCATGCTGAATTTTATAGTTCCAAAAACCTTCTCGATTGGCAAAAAGTGGGCGAATTCGGAAAAGACAATGGAGCGCACGGAGGGGTTTGGGAATGTCCCGATCTTTTGTCCTTTAAGGTTGATGGAACCGATGAGGTAAAATGGGCATTATTGATCAGCATCAACCCAGGGGCCCCCAATGGGGGCAGTGGCACACAATATTTTGTAGGCGATTTTGATGGCAGCACCTTTACCACGGACCAGCAGGGAAATCGATGGATCGACTGGGGTACCGATAATTATGCAGGGGTCACCTTTAGCAATGTGCCTGGCGAAAAACCAATTTTCATAGGTTGGATGAGCAATTGGGCCTACGCAGGCGAAACTCCCACAGAAAAATGGCGCAGTGCCATGACCTTGCCCAGGACACTTTCCTTAAAAAAGGTCGGGGACCAATATGAACTTTTCAATTATCCGGTTGACGGCCTGAACAAGATAATAGAATCGGGCGAGCCTAAGGATATCAAGGTACAAGGAAAAAGTATCGAAAGCATGCCGCTCAATGGTTCCAATCAATCGGAAATTAGGTTTAAGACCGCATCAAGTGACTTTTCGCTCCACTTCAAGAACGGATTTGGAGAACAACTCACACTGACCATGGACGGCCAAAGGCAAATTTTTTTATTGGATCGTAAGTTGGCTGGAAAAACGGGTTTTAATGAGCGTTTCGCCCAAACAACGCAACAGATGCCGATAACAAATTTGCCTTTGGACGTCTATGAGGTAAGGATGCTTCTCGATTGGTCATCGTTGGAAGTGTTTATCAATGGAGGCGAATATGTGATGACGGCACAAATATTTCCAAACCAAGTCTTTGATCGGTTCGAAGTGGTAAACAATAAGTCGGAACCCCTTATGTTGAACGATTTCCGAATGGGCAGTATAAAGAGCATCTGGTGAAGAGCACAACGTTGAGGCTTGATTTATTTTTTTTCGCTGGAGACCATTTCGAGGGCCATGGCTTCCAAATCAAGGCCCATGTTCTCTTTGTTCACTTTTAAAATAGTTTCTTTCCATGGACTTGGTAGTTTTTTGTAGCCTTCTTTTGCGCCCAAAATCATCCCCGCCACGGCCCCGACCGTGTCATTGTCCCGACCGTAGTTTATAATGAACAACAAGGTTTTTTCAAAATTGCCCTGACCATACTCGAGCGCAGTCACCAAAATTTGCCAAATTTCACCTGCATGAAAAGGGATTGACTTTTCATTTTCCTCCAAAAACTGGTATGCCATTTCCTGGCGCATCCAGTCTTCCTGGGTGCCCGGGAATCCTTTCGGCATACGGTACAGAAGGGCCTCTTGTGTCAGCAGCGAATCGGTGATGACCCTATCTTTTATAGCAAGTACTTTTTTGATGGAAGCATCGGCGACCGAGTAGGGAATGCGCCTTACCAATCGGCTGTCCTGGTATCCATACGGATCTACAAAAGTAGCCGTGTTGAGAATTGAGTCGATATTTTCGGTTCTCATGGCCATTTGCGTCATCGCGGCCACCAGGGCCGAGATATCCTTGGCATAACCCAGATCAAAAATAGCATGCTTATAACCCAGATCATAGGCTTCTTCCGCAGTCTTGGAAATCAGGCCGAACATTGGGGTATAGAGCTGGCCGGCGCAAGACATTTCCCCACCATAAAAGCGGTTCAACGCCTGTTGGTAGGCATCGTTGTTTTCTTCTTTGGCCAGTGCCACCCTTGCCCACTCCTTGATCCAGTCTATTTTTTCGATTTTGTTGTCCAAAACATCGGGATTGGTCAGGAGGTCTTTATTGGACAGGCTTTTAGCAACGGATCGATAATAATCGGCAATGAATTTCGCAAAATTTTCCCCGTTCAGTCTTCCATGGTTTTCGCTTAAGTATTTCACTGTTAAATATTTCCAACGGGTATCGTCTGTGGTGGCCCCCGCGAATAGATTATTGGACCAGGTACCCTCAGGGGATCGTTCCCTGACGGCTGGGGTGAGCCCCGTGATAAAGCCATATTTGAGCTGAATATCTTTACGGTACCACATTTCGGTCGATGCCCCCATGGCATCACCTATGGCCGAACCTACCAAGGCGCCCAATACCTTGTCAAAGTAGACCTCCTCTGAAAGCTGAAGCGAGTCAGCGCCATAGGCTACTTTTTGTGGTGTAGGGATAGCCACTTTTGACGTTTTTTTATCGCAGGAAAGGAACATGATCAAGGTCAGTGTTCCAAATAAAATGGTTTTTGCGCTCATTGTAGGATTAATTTGTGTGCGGTTCTTAAGAGAAAATCTTTTTCGTCGAGGGTTCTTTCGAGCGGGAGTTGCGCAAGACCTATTAATCGGCGCATAATTTCGATGCCCGCAACCTGTGACATCAATTTCTTGTCTATGGCACCTCGATACAATTGGGAAACCAGATCGAGCTTTTCAACTTCCATCGTGGCCATGATCAGGTGGGCCACCATGACGCCAAGATCAAATTCTGCGAAGCCAACGAATCCGAATTCGGGATCGATCACATAAAACTGATTCCCGACCGTCATCCAACTGCCGGGATAATAGTCACCATGCAAAAGGGTTTCTCCGGGAGACAAATATTTTTGTCCTATGGTTCTCACAGCAGATTTTAGTGAAGTGTCGGATTTATATTTTAACGACAGTTGCTGCAAACCTGTCTGAACATCATCCAGTACGAACCCATTGTCTTCCATAAAAGGAAGTACAAAAATATGTTGATGGTTCAAGCGGCGCATTCCAAGATTCTCCGGAAAGTTTTTGGGCGCTTTGGTTCGATGGATCAACGTGATTACCGACACCAATTTTTCAACCATACCTACATGTACTTCCCTGAGACGATAGATAGCGGTCATGTCTTCGCAATGGCCAAGATCTTCGAGCATTAAAAGGTGCTGTTTGGCATCGTAACCCAATATTCGGGGGATATGGTCAGAAATGGATCCGTTCCGTATGGCCCTATAAAATTGGTGCTCTACTGCAATTCTGTCGATAGGGGCCTTTATCTGTTTGTATTTCTGAACATAGGGCCTTGATTGTTTGAGGATGAATGAGCGCTGGTCTGTTTTAACCCTTATCACCACGTTCATATTGCCCTCCCCTGGTTTGTCCAATGCAAGAATGTGTTCGCCGGAGCGCAACCAATCTTCGGAAGTTAAATAAGACTCCATTTCGTCGCGCGGCATTTCGACGTCAATATGCTTCAAAACAGTTGCTTTTTAGTTTAAAAATCCAATAATCTTCTGTGGTAATTGATTTGGCCCAAATGATAATTCAAATGTGTCGCAAGATGCACCAAAAAGAAACCAGTGGTCATTTTTTCCTTGAAAACGATCATGGGATAGTCGTTGTCCAAGTCTTCCTCCTTTAATTTTTCCAGGGTTTTGGTCAAAATATCGGCGGTTTCACGTATGCTTTGTAGCAATATTGTTTTGGGAACATTTTTTAACGAAAATTCAAGTTCCCTTTGCCTGATATAACCCGTGCCTCCCAATGCTGCGCCAATAAAGGCATTTAAGTTCCCGACCAGATGTAAACATAGGTTGCCCGCCGAGTTGGTGATCGCTTTGTCAACGACCCAAAGATTAGATTCATTTCCATAAGCGTCGATCTCGGATTCCAATTGGGCCAGATCTCTTTGAAAAAGCATACTTAGTGTTTTTAAAAGCATTTTAGGAAGCGGATTTAGTTATCTTCATTAAAGTTAATCAACTTTAGGGAGTAGTAGTGAAAACAAAAAATCCTTACTGTGAAGTAAGGATTTTTTGTGGTGCCTCCAGGAATCGAACCAGGGACACATGGATTTTCAGTCCATTGCTCTACCAACTGAGCTAAGGCACCTTTTGCAATAGGGCTGCAAATATAATTTCAAATTTGCGATATGCAAACAAAAAAGCAAAAAAAGCCCTTTGGGTTATAGATCAATTTATGATCTTTGTATTATGAACTTGATCATTGATGCCGGTAACACCTTAGTAAAAATCGCGGTTTTCAATAGGGATAAGATAATTTTCCGTAAAGAAACCGAGGCATCCGATGCCATATCGGCCGCCAAGGAAACCTGTGACAACTATCCAAAAATTGGCTGGGCCATCGTTTCTTCGGTAAATAATTTAGACCCCAAACTCGTGATGGTGCTGTCTATTTACTGTAAGGTACACCAATTAAGCCATCGTTCCAATGTTCCCTTCAAGAACTCCTATGCTACCCCGAATACCTTGGGGGTAGACCGCATGGCCTTGGCCACGGCCGCATTTTACCGTAATCCAAAGGGCAACACATTGGTCATTGATGCGGGTACCTGCATAACGTACGACATGGTAAACGATTATGGTGAATACCTGGGCGGTGGTATTTCGCCCGGACTTGGGATGCGTTTCAAGGCATTGAACCAACAAACTGCCAACCTACCTTTGTTGGAGCCCCAGGAACTATTTGATTTTGTGGGGAACGCCACCGAGTCTTGCATCCAAAGTGGAGTTATCAATGGCATTTGCCATGAGTTGGACGGTTTCATTTCCCAATATCGATCGCGTTTTTTACATTTAACAGTTATTTTAACAGGTGGGGATGCCCAATTTTTGTCAAAACGATTAAAAAATACCATATTTGCGGATTCCAATTTTCTCCTACTAGGGTTGAATTATTTACTGGAATACAACAAGCAATAAATGGTAAAAAAATTTATAGTTGCTGTACTATTTTTTACAGCAATGGGGCTGTATGCTCAAAACGGCACAGTATCTCCCTATTCTTATTTCGGGATCGGTGAGTCAAGGACCGGCACCACGGTAGAGCATCAGATGATGGGCGCGCTGGGGGTCTATGGAGACAGCATCCACCTAAATTTGACCAATCCGGCAGCCTTGAGCAGATTAGGGGTAAAGGTTGGAGAAGATTATGGGATCACCATCTATACCGTTGGCGTGTCCCATAACCGAATACGACTAAAAAGTTTTACCGAAGAAGAGAGTACTACAGTTACCAATCTTGACTACCTTTCGTTAGGTTTTAGTTTGGGTAAGGGGTTTGGAGTTGGTTTTGGCATTGCCCCATTTTCTTCTGTCGGATATGATGTTATTTCGGAAAGCACCAATGAAAATGGGGCATTGGTTACCAATGTCGCAGCGGGAGAGGGGGGGGTGAACCGGGCCTATTTTTCGCTGGGATATGAATTCCTTAAAAATTTAAGTATAGGGGTTACCGCGAATTTAAATTTTGGCACTTTGGAATACCGAAACGTACAGAGTGTGGAAGATGTGCAATTTGGGACCAGGGATCTTAAAAACTCCAAGGTAAACGGGATGGACTTTAATTACGCCCTATATTATACCCCTGCCATCAATGAGAAGTATACCCTCTTCGCTTCCGCCCGGGTAAATACCCAAGCGAATTTGACATCTAAAAATACCCAAGAACTAAGTTCTTTCTTGGTGTCTTCGGAACAGATAATCGAAACAATCGATGTAGATCTTGATGCATTGGGTCTTCGGAATACCTATTTGAAAATACCAACCACATCTACCTTTGGTATAGGAATTGGGCAAAATATGAAATGGTTTTTGGGGGCCGAATATAGCTTTCAGTCTATGGGCTCGTTTTCCAATGACTTTCTGGGAAGCGATAATGTGGTTTATCAAAACGCCGGTACCTATGCTTTCGGGGGATCTTTCGTGCCTGATGCCACCTCCTTCAACAATTACTTGAAAAGGGTGAATTATAGGGCCGGGGTGCGTTATAATAAGACAGGAATGCTAGTGAACGACACTGAGATCAATAATCTTGGCATAACTTTTGGATTAGGTCTTCCGCTCGGTAGAAGTTTTTCCAATCTTAACGTAGGGTTCGAGTTTGGAAAGAGAGGCACTACCACGGCGGATTTGATAGAAGAAAATTATTTTAAGATCAATATTGGTATGTCATTTAACGATCTTTGGTTTCAGAAAAGAAAAATAAATTAATAAATTTTAGTACATTAACCACTTTAAACATTAAACAAATGAAAAAGAAGAGCTACTTCACAGCGATATTGCTCCTTGGATTTTTAGGAATTGGTCTTTCTCAGGCCCAAAACCCTGAGTGCAATACCAATCTTTCCATTTATGTGGAACATGCTAAGGTCAAGAACTATGATGCGGCCTATACCCCTTGGAAAATGGTCTATGATAATTGTCCGGATATCAATTGGGCCAACTTTGCCTATGGCGAGCGGATCCTGAAAGATAAGATAGATAAAAGTTCAGGGGCCGAAAAAGAGGCTTATATCAAGGATCTTTTGGCATTGTTCGATAATAGTCTTAAATATTTTCCAGATAAGGCAAAATTGGCCGATGTGATCAAAGACAAAGTTTTGTTGCAATATGACAATAAAATGATATCCGATGATCAAATTTATAGTGAATTGCACGAGGCATTTACCAAAGACAAGTCGAACTTCAAAGACCCCAAAGCGTTATATCTTTATTTTTCAAGCTTGGTCGACTTGCACAGTGCGGGCAAAAGGGATCTTCAAGAGGTTTTCGATGCATATGATGACGTGACCGAGAAAATCGAGGAAGAAAACAAAAAGCTCACAGACCAGATCACCGCTTTACTGCCGAAGGAAGAAAACAATACCTTAACGTCAAAAGAGAAAAAACAATTGAGTGCGGCAACCACCAATTCTGAATCTTTTGGAAAAATTGCGGGTAGCATCGATTCTAAATTGGGCGCCTTGGCCAATTGCGAGAACCTGATTCCTTTGTACGAGAAAAGTTTTGACGCCAAGAAAGGCGATGTAATTTGGGTAAAAAGGGCAGTTGGCAGAATGTTCGACAAAGAGTGCACCGATGATCCCATGTTCAAAAAATTATTTGAAGCCCAGATGGCATTGGATCCTTCCGCGGATGCTTATGTATACGGAGGCAATCTTAAACAAAAAGCTGGGGATACCAACGGTGCCGTGGCGGATTTTAATAAGGCCTTGCAACTTGAGACCGATTCCTACAAACGTTCCAACATAGCCTATAAAGTAGCTACGATCTTTAGAAGGGGAAGTAAGTCAACAGCAAGAAATTATGCTCAGAAGGCCATTGATGCCAATCCTGCAAATGGAAAGGCCTATTTATTGATTGCCAGTCTTTATGCCAATAGCGCCAACGAATGTGGAAATACCCCTTTTGAAAAACGGGCGATTTATTGGAAGGCGGCCGATATGGCACGAAAAGCAGGTCGTGTAGACCCGGCCGTGAGTTCCAATGCGAACCAATCCGCTGCAAGTTATTCTGAGCGGGCACCGACCAAAGAAATGATATTTACCGAAGGTATGGCAGGGAAAACCGTGACTTTTAGTTGTTGGGTAGGGGGTAGTATTACCGTGCCCAACCTATAGAATGATAGCGTTTAAGAAATATGACTTTAAAAGCATTGCGATTGTTTCAATCGCAATGCTTTTTTTATCCTGTAACGATGACTATAAAAGGGTGGGCGATGAGGCCATTCCAAAAATATATCCGCAGGGGATAGCCGAAAATTTTGTACTGACCTATACCGAGACTTTGGAAAATCTGGAAGCGGAAGATGTGAAGCCTTCAAAGGTCATCGCGGTTTTGACCAGTCCCCTCAGCAATAATTTTGATAATTTGGTATTTCCCCATAAGACCTTTCCCAATGGTTTGCAAGTTGAACTCTTTGACGAGAATGGCAATAAAAATACGATTAAAGCCGACTACGGCATTATCTATTCGACAACCAATTTGATTGATTTGCAAGGGGATGTGGTTGTTGAGACTTTTGATGGCAAAAAATTGGAAGCCCCACAACTGTATTATGACCAGGACAGTGAATGGATTTTTACCCAAGAAAAGTTCAAGTTCACCAACCCGGAAGATGGTACCATCATGGACGGGGAAGGGATGGATTTCAGCAGAGATCTCGGATTTTTCAATGCACACAAAACCTATGGCCTAATGACCATTAAAGAAGAAAACAATGATTAAGATATTGAAATATACAGAATATGTTTATTTGATAGTGGCGCTGTTCTCCCTTTATCGCATATTTTCCGACTGGGATACCGATAGGCAAAATGCCTACCTATTCGTTTTCTTTGCGGTGGTTTCCGTGGGGATGTTTCTTTTTAGAAGAAACTATCGCAAGAAATTTGAACAACGAAAACGAGACAATCAATCCTAAATTGTGGAGACTTCAATCCTGATCATCATCTGTTGCCTATTGTTTTCAGCCTTTTTTTCAGGGATGGAAATCGCCTTTATATCGGCCAATAAAATCCATATAGAAATAGAGAAAAAACAAAAGGGTTTTCTGGCAAAGGTTTTGACCCGGCTTACCGAAAAACCATCCAAGTTTATCGCCACAATGCTCATAGGCAATAACATTGCCCTGGTTATTTATGGTTTTTATATGGGGGATTTGCTATTGAACTGGTTTCATGGCATGGAACCCTTTGGAAACAATATTTTACGTCTATTGTTCACCGATTTTAGCCTGCTCACACAAACCGTCATTTCTACCTTGATCATCTTGTTCACCGCCGAGTTCCTGCCGAAGGTAATGTTTCAGATTTATTCCAATTCCCTGCTCAAATTACTCGCGGTACCGGCCTATTTATTTTATTTGCTGTTTTCGTTTATCTCCGATTTTATCATCAAGGTATCCGATCTTATTTTAAAAGTATTTTTTAAGACTGAGGGCGATGAGGTGCAATTGGCCTTCAGCAAAATTGAGCTGGGCGACTATATCAATGAACAAATGGAAACGGTTGAAAAGGAAGACGATGTCGATTCAGAAATCCAGATCTTCCAGAACGCCTTGGAATTCTCAGAAGTGAAGGCTAGGGAGGTAATGATTCCAAGAACGGAAATTACCGCTGTAGAACTTCATGAAACCCCCAAGAACCTTACGAAACTGTTTTCCGAAACCGGATATTCCAAAATACTTATTTATAAAGACACCATTGATAACATTATTGGTTACGTTCATTCCTATGAGCTGTTCAAAAAACCAAAGACCATCAAGAGTATTTTGCTTCCTGTTGAGTTTGTGCCGGAGACCATGCTGATTCAGGACATTCTGAACGTGCTGACCAAAAAACGCAAAAGTATTGCCGTGGTGTTGGATGAATATGGCGGAACTTCAGGCATCATGACTGTGGAAGACATCATCGAAGAACTATTCGGTGAAATCGAGGACGAACATGACACGACCGATTTGATAGAAGAGCAGCTCAACGATAACACATATAAACTTTCGGCACGCTTTGAAGTTGATTACCTGAACGAAACTTATAAATGGAACCTTCCGGAAAGTGATGAATATGAAACTTTGGGCGGGCTGATCGTGAACGAAATGGGGGAAATACCCGAACAAAATTCAGAAATAAGCATCGAGAACTTTAAATTCATCATTCTTGAAGTGTCGAACACAAAAATTGATTTGGTGTCGTTAGAAATCCTTGAAAACGATTAATATTCAGAGATTTAAGATGTTTGAACTACCCTTTTAAAGTACCCCCGCAATAACGTTTCATAACTTTTTATTAATTGAAAAGAAAATGGTAATTTCGCCAACTGATTTTAAACATATCCTAGCATGGCCATTTTAGAAAATATAAGAAAACGAACTACAGTCTTGATCCTGATCATCGGCTTGGCCTTGTTCGCTTTCGTCATTTCCGGTGTATTTACAAGCAATAATCTGGGAGGTGGAAAGGTAGGGTCCACGATAGGCGAGATCAACGGAGAGGATGTTACAATCGATCAATTCCGCCAACAGGTAGATCTGGCGCAACGCAATTCGCCTCCGACCACCACCACCATGCAAATCGTGAACCAGGTATGGGACCAGCAGGTCCGCAACAGTATTTTGGAGCAACAATTTGAGGGCCTTGGAATCGCTATCGAACAGGATCAAATCATTAATTTCTTGAAAACATCGGGCTATGCCCAAAATCCGGAATTCCAAAATGCCGATGGTATATTTGATGAAACCGTTTTCAGAAATGCTGTGGCCACATGGAAAGCTTCCGACCCTTTGCGGTACGACAGTTGGTTGCAAACCGAAAAGGCCATTATACAATTGGCTAAGGAACAAACGTATTTTAACCTGATCAGGGCCGGGGTTGGCGCCACGCTCAAGGAAGGGGAACAGGACTATCGTTTGGCCAATGTAAAGATGGATATCAAATATGTGCGCGTGCCCTATGCATCGATACCCGACAGTACCATGGTAATTACCAAAAGCGAGATCGCAAACTATATCCAACAACATAAAGACGATTTTAAGCAGGAAGAAGCGAGGGACATCCAATTCGTTTATTTTGAAGAAAAACCGTCTGATGCGGATGTCAAAGCCATAGAAGATGAAATCACCAAATTGTTGGATGATGCCATTGAGTACAACGCCCAGACCGATAAAAACGATACTATAAAGGGTTTTAGGGCTACCACAGACCTGACCACTTTTCTTGACCGTCATTCCGACCTTAAATTCGACACAATCTTAAAGGCTAAAAAGGCGCTGCCCCCTTTGTTCGCAGATACCTTAATGTCTTTAAATGTGGGCGAACTTTTTGGTCCCTATCGGGATGGGGAATACTTTAAAGTATCAAGAATGGTAAAGCGCAAGGCCAATGGTTCGGTCAAGGCCAGCCATATTCTAATTGCCTATGAAGGCGCACAGCGGGCGAACCCGGAAGTAACACGAACCAAGGAGGAGGCCGAAAAAAGGGCAAACGAACTATTGTTGGAAGCCAAAAAGGCCGATGTGGTATTCTCAGAGTTGGCAAGGGACAATTCCGATGGGCCATCTGCCCCAAATGGTGGGGATCTAGGCTATTTTCAAGAGGGGGTCATGGTACCCAAATTCAACGATTTTGCCTTTGGAAATCCTGTGGGGAGTGTTGGTTTGGTAGAAACGGAATTCGGTTTCCACATTATTAAAGTTGACGACAAGGAAGACATCGTTCAAATAGCGACTTTGGCAAGGGAAGTAGAACCTTCCGAAGAAACGATCAATACACTTTTTACCGACGCTACGAATTTTGAGTTGGAATCAATCGCTTCCGATAAGGCTTTTTCCGATTTTGCCAAAGAAAAACAATATACCGTGCGACCTGTGAACAAGATTATGGCCATGGATGAAAACTTGCCAGGACTCAATGCACAGCGCAGTATTGTGCAATGGGCATTCAATCCGGAAACGAAAGCCGGCGAAATAAAACGGTTCAATATCAATAACGGTTATGCCGTTATTCAGTTGACCGGGAAATATGATGAAGGCGTTATGAGTGTGGAGGATGCTTCCCCAACTGTATTGCCCAAAATCAGAAAAGAGCGCAAGGCTGCACAGATTATAGGGGCCAACAAAGGGAAATCCATGGAAGATTTGGCAAAAGACAATAATGTCACTGTCGCCGACGCTTCCGCCCTTACGGTGAAGTCACCCACCATACCCGGTGCCGGTAGCGAACCTTTGGTGGTGGGAACCGCATTTGCCATGGAGCAAGGAGAAACTTCCAATCTGATCGAAGGCAATACCGGTGTCTTCATGTTTACCCTTGCCCAAAAGCAGGAACCTGCGAAGTTGGATAATTACAGCACCTATGCCAATACTCTGAAGAATGCAAATTCTTCCAAGGTAAATACAGCGGTGATGGAGGCTTTGAAAGAGAAAGCGGAAATTCAGGACAACAGGAAAACATTTTATTAAAGATTGTCCTATAAAATATCGGGCAAATATTATAAAATCAATTTTGAATAGGGTATGACCACATCATACCCTTTTTTATTGAAGTAACCAATCGGATCAATCCCGCCAGAAGCCAGAATAAAATCCCCACCCCAAGCGCCCAGGCTTTTGATGGTTCCCGTAAAATCGGAAAATTTGGCTTCCTTGACCATGGGCATCCCCAGTACTTGGGAAACCAATTTTTCGTGTTCCAGCACTATTGCATCAAAATCGGAACGGGTGGTGGTTTGAACGATCTTTTTTGAAAGAGATGTGATATCTTCAATAAATTTGGTTTCATCAAATTCTCGAGCTCTGTAACGGGTAATCCCTTCCCTACTGTTCTGTTTTTTGTTGAGATATATGAAGTTCAACTCATTTTTGAAAGGGGGATCGAACGGTATCTGTTGCACTTCGGGTTTTCCGGCATTCAAGCGATATAAAATAGGGGTATCATGTTGGGCGCAGGCGATATCGTACCCACTGCCCGAAAAAGCATTCCACAAAAGGAGATAGGCATCGATTTTTGCCCATTGTGCAATATTGTTGATCAGGGTAGAGGATGAGCCCAATCCCCATTCCCTTGGAAATCCCAATTTGGTTTCAATGCTCAAACCGCCAACATTCGCCATAAACAAGGGATTCAAACTTTTGGCCTCGTCCAATAGTTTTGCCAATGTATTTGCCGTAGGATTTTTAATCACGTTTTTTTGAGCGGTGATTGGATCATTCATATCAAAGACCCATTCGAACCATACATTTCCGGTCTGGTCAAGACTCTTCCATAGCAACTTGCCCGATTTGTTTTCGGTGACCTTTAGGGTTTGGCCGTAAACGGTGGGCAGGGCAAAAGAAAGGGCGCCATCCAAAACCGCATATTCCCCCGTAATCAATAGTTTTCCGTTACTATGGAATAATTGGGTCATTTATGGGTTTCTTAATTGCTCAAAAGCCTCCACAACGGCATTGTGGGTCGCGGTGTGCTTTTTAAAATGCTGTATCATCTCTTTTTTCTCCTGTTCCGTGGCGCCCAATTGGTTCAGAATGTTCAACAAATGCATTTTCATATGGCCTTCTTGGATTCCTGTGGTGACCAATGAGCTCACCGCGGCAAAGTTCTGTGCAAGACCCGCTACGGCGACGATCTGCATCAGTTCTGGGGCAGACGGATTTCCTAATATTTCCAATGCTAATTTCACCAAGGGATGTAAATTGGTCAGTCCTCCGACCGTGCCCAAGGCAAGCGGAATTTCAATTGAAAAAGTAAAAATACCGTTCACTATTTCTGCATGGGTAAGACTGGTATAATGCCCTCCTTTACAAGCATAGGCATGTATGCCGGCCTCCACGGCCCTGAAGTCGTTACCAGTGGCCAAGACAACGGCATCAATACCGTTCATGATTCCTTTGTTATGGGTCACGGCCCGATGTGGTTCGATCTCGGCAATGTTTACCGCCCTTACAATTTTATGAGCAATTTCCTCCGGTGCGGTGGCACCATCGATTTTCAATTCCTCTACCGGACAACTGACTTCTGCCCGAACCAGGCAGTTGGGCACATAGTTGGAGAGAATGCTCATCACTACCTCAATGTTTTTTCCCTCATCCCCAAGGTCTTCGAATCGTTGTGCTTCCCCCTTCAAGGTTCTGGCAAATTGTTCCAAACATGAATTGATGAAATTCGCACCCATGGCATCCTTTGTTTCAAAGGTGCAGTGAAGTTGATAGTAGTTGGGGAGTTGCGCAGTTTTGTCCCGCAATTCAATATGGGTAATCCCGCCTCCCCTTGCTTTCATTTTCTTGGTGATCGGGGCTGCATCCTCAATTAAAATGGGCTTAACGTGATTGAAAAACGCCCGCAATTTATGGCCATCGCCGGCAAACATAAAATGTACCTGTCCGATTTTTTCCGTACCCAATACCTTGGCCTTGAACCCGCCGCGGCCGAACCAAAATTTAGCCGCCCTGCTTGCCGCGGCCACCACTGAACTTTCCTCAATGGCCATCGGAATGGCATACAGCCTGTCATTGATCAGAAAGTTCGGGGCAATCCCAAAGGGCAGGTAATAGTTGGTGATCGTATTCTCTATAAATTCGTCGTGTAATTGTTGTAGGATACTATCGGTATTCCAGTAGCGTTTGATGAGGGTTTTGCTCGCATGGGCGTTATGTGTAAAATTTTCGGTGATCCAATCGATTTTTTGCTGCTTGGACAATTTAGAAAATCCTTCAATGGGTTCGGTCATAGCTAAATGATTTCGGAGGCTAAAGATAATGATTAAGGCAATAAGGTGCATCCGGGAATAGCGGCCACACATCGCCTTGATTTTCCCCCTAAAGTTTAATTATTCGTAAAATTATCACTAAACTTGATGGATTTAACCGAATACAATCGCCGATGAATAGATATTACCTTTTGCTGTTGTTTGCCCTTGGCATTGGTTTTGGTGCCATCGCCCAGAAAAAAAAGATTACAGTTGAGGAGATTTATCAAGATGCATTTGCCACAGAAAAATTGGATGCCCTTCGTTCCTCCAAAAATGGAAAGCAGTACACCTTGCGCAATGTCAATGGATATAGCGGCGTAACCACAATAGATCGATACGATTATGCAACACAGGAGAAGGTGGCTACCCTCTTCTCAACCTCTGATTTCCCCGTGCTCAAAGGATTCACCGACTATGAGTTCAGCGATGACGAATCCAAAATACTACTGACAACTGATCAAGAACCTATTTATAGGAGGTCTACCTTGAGCATTTTCTATGTGTATGATGTCGGGACCAAAGCATTGCTCAAAGTTGCCGACACGAAAATACAGGAACCCAAAATATCGCCCAAAGGGGATAAGCTTGCCTATGTTTCGGACAATAATATTTTCCTTTACGACCTCAGCACCGAACAAACGGTACAAATCACCACTGATGGTAAAAAAAATAAGATCATCAATGGAGTTGCCGATTGGGTTTATGAAGAGGAGTTTTCGTTTGTTCGGGCATTTGAATGGAATGCCAATGGCACCAAGATTGCCTTTCTGCGATTTGACGAGTCCTTGGTTCCCGAATTCACCATGGATTTTTACGGAGAGGAACTTTATCCCAAACCCATTGTATTCAAATATCCGAAGGCCGGGGAAGCCAACTCGGTAGTGACCTTGCATTTGCTCGATGTCGACTCGGGTAGCATTGCCGATGTCGATTTGGGAGAAGCATATTACATCCCGAGGATCAAATGGATGAACGATTCCAATCGTTTGAGCGTACAGACCCTCAATAGGCATCAAAACAACCTGAAACTGTTGGCCGTGAATGCGAAGGATCAATCGGTCTCCATATTGTTGGAAGAAAAAGATGCGGCCTATGTCGATATTCATGACAACCTCACTTTTTTGGAGGATGACCGCTTTATTTGGACAAGTGAACGTGACGGCTTCAACCATATCTATCTTTACGGACAGGATGGTAGTTTGCGAAACCAAATCACAAAGGGGCCTTGGGAAGTGACGGCCTATTACGGCTACGACGCGAAGAAGGATAAGGTTTTTTACCAATCTACCGAAAATGGTACGATCAATCGGGGAATCTATAGTATAGCGAGCAATGGTAAAAACAAAAAAGCACTGGCTAGCGCGGTAGGCAACAACTCGGCCGACTTCAGTACCGACCACACCTATTTTATCAACACCTTTTCGAGCACGACCGTTGCGCCCATATTTACTTTGCACGCGGCATCATCGGGCAAACAGTTAAAGGTCATTAAGGACAATGCGGGCCTGTCCTCGAAATTGGAGGGATACCAAATGAGTGCGATCGAATTCACCACGATCAATATCAATGGCAATGACCTGAACATGTACGTGATAAAGCCAAAAGATTTTGATGCCACGAAAAAATACCCGCTTTTGCTATACCAGTATAGCGGTCCCGGATCTCAAAACGTGGCGAACCGCTGGCTGGGCACAAGAGATTATTGGCATCAATTGCTTGCCCAGGAAGGCTATGTCATTGCCTGTGTCGATGGAAGGGGAACCGGGTTCAAAGGGAGCGCCTTTAAGAAGGTGACCTATCTGAACCTGGTAAAGTACGAGACCGAGGATCAGATTGCCGCTGCCAAAAAATTGAGTGAACTTCCCTATATCGATGCTTCCCGCACCGGTATTTGGGGGTGGAGCTTTGGCGGGCTTATGGCAAACAATTGCATTCTTAAGGGCAATGACACCTTTGAAATGGCCATTGCCGTGGCCCCTGTAACAAGTTGGCGTTTTTATGATACGATCTATACCGAACGCTATATGAGAACACCTGCAGAGAATCCTAGGGGTTACGACGATAATTCGCCCTTTAATTATCCGGAACTGTTGAAAGGAAAATTTCTGCTGGTACATGGATCCGGAGACGATAACGTACATGTGCAGAACAGCATGCGCATGATCGAAGCTTTGGTACAGGCCAACAAACCATTCGACTGGGCCATTTATCCTGATAAAAACCATGGTATTTCAGGGGGCAATACCAGTATACACCTATTCAACAAAATGACCGATTTCATTATAAAGAACTTATAAACCAAAACCGCTAGATCATGACCGAACGCACTACCCCGAACCAACCGAAAGAAATTTTCGGACATCCCCAAGGCCTTTTCTATTTGTTTTTCGCGGAGCTGTGGGAACGGTTTAGTTTTTATGGCATGCGGGCCTTGTTGACCCTTTATATGGTCAACGTTATTTTTGAGGCCTTGGTGGAACGTGATTTTGCAACGGCAGCGGTTTATGCCTCTTATGGTTCACTTGTGTACGCCTCAACGGTAATCGGCGGAAAGATTTCAGATCAGATCCTTGGGATGCGGAATTCCATTTTTTTGGGGGGTATATTAATGGCAATAGGCCATTTTGTGCTTGCCATTGAAAATAATGTGGCCTTTTTTCTGGCGCTATCCTTGATCATTGTGGGTAATGGGTTTTTTAAACCCAATATTTCGACTTTTGTGGGAACCCTTTATGCACCGGGTGACCCCAAAAAGGATTCTGGCTTTACCATCTTTTATATGGGCATCAATATCGGTGGATGGGTGGCACCCCTACTTTGCGGATGGTTGGCCTACAAATATGGCTGGCATTATGGATTTGGTCTCGCGGGCATAGGGATGTTGACCGGACTTCTATTTTTTTGGAGCGGTATACGTAAAAATGTTTTTGGCGATAAGGGGCTTCCGCCCAACGATCTAGTGCTCAGCAAAAAAGTTATGGGAGTGAAGCAGGGGCTCATGGTTCCTGTTTTGGCCGTACTTTCGGTACCTATCATCGCCTATCTGTTGTCTTCCTATAAAGCGCTGGGTGCCGAAGACACTTTTCTTGGAGACCAAAACATCGTGAACATCATTTTTAAGCTCATTGGGATCGCCATCCTGCTCTATCTGTCCTATATCATGTACCAGGCCACTTTGGATGAAAGGAAGAAATTGTTCGTAGCGGTTTTAATTACATTCTTCATGACCATATTTTGGGGCTTTCATGAACTTTCTGGAAGTGTTATAACACTTTTTGCAGAGCGAAATGTGAACCTCACATTCATGTCCGCGGCCCAGACCAATTCGTTGAATTCGATGTTCATCATTATCCTTGCCATTCCGATTTCCATGTTATGGACTTATCTCAGCAAGAACAAAATGAATCCCCGAACCCCATATAAATTTGGTTTCGGATTGGTATTTGCCGGAATTAGTTTTTATATCCTTGCCTTGAGCGGTGCCAGTGCTGATGACAACGGAATGGTCCCTTTTGCATATTTGCTTTTGATGTATTTTTTGATTTCGGTAGGCGAATTGTTCATGTCACCCGTAGGACTTTCAAAGATTACAGATTTGTCGCCTAAACGCATTGTGGCCTTTATGATGGGGGTGTGGTTCCTGTCATCGGCATTCGCCTTTCAGGTCGTCGGTTTTATTGGGGAACAATTGGCCATCGAGAGTACCGATAAAAACGTTGGCGGTTTCGATACCCTTACGGTATATACCGACGGATTTGATTTGATAGCCAAATACGCCTTGGCAGCAGGGATCCTTGTGCTGATTGCCGCTCCCTTTATTAAAAAATTGATGGGCAAGATACATTAATCGCCCAAATCAAATTGGTAGGCTCCCTGTTCCCCGGTATAATGGAATGGGATCTGCATTTCCCTGCTTGTTGCTTGCCATCTTTTTACCTGAATGGGATAATTGCTACCATCGGCCAAAATCATTTTCGGACGCAGCGAACCGATGGTTCTTTCCAAGTTGATTTTGGGCGATTTCGTTAACAACAAATAATCTGGGCCCACTAAATTTGATGGGTAATCGACCAACCCATCAAGAACCAGCAATGACTTATTTTTCAGGGCGTAACTGTTTTGTAGGGGCAGGTAATTCACGGAGGTAATACGCTCTGCTGCTTGGTAATCGGTCACGATTCGTTCGGTAAGCTTTGGTTCCGGACTCAATACGGACAAGGTATGGCCCAATTGGTATAGGAGCAGTGAGTTTTTGGTCTGATGTGCCAAGAGCAGAACCTCCTGCTGACTGGCTTGCAAGGCCGTAAAAAATAGCCAGGATTGAAATCCAAGGATGGCAATGAACAGAACCGCTACACGTCTAAAATTTACCTTTATCGAAAGCCTTACCAAGGTAATTACCAAGACATAGGCAAGTACCAACTGTACGGCATCAAAAGAAATATTTTTGAAAATAAATACTTCCTGTGAGGCGATCCAATCAACAGTGGCATTCAATATGCGAATCAAATTGTCGTAAATGGTAACCCCAAAAAGGGGCAATAGATCGCTAAGAGCAAGGACAATGATCAAAATGCCCAGTCCTAAGATCAGGCCCATAAAGGGAACCACCAACAAGTTCGACACAAAAAAGAGACCCGGAAATTGGTGGAAATAAAACAGACTAATGGGCAATACGCCCAATTGGGCTGAGATGCTTACAGACAATAATTGCCAAATCTTTTGTACAATAACATTTTTGGGCGACCAAAATTTTTGGAGTAGGGGATAGACCCACACAATGGCATACACGGCCGCATAACTCATTTGAAAACCAACTTGAAAGAGTAAGTTTGGGTCAAAAACAAGCAAGATGAAGAACATGCTCAAGGCCAATATGTTAAAGGTATTTCCCGGCCTGTTGAGATAAAGGGCATAGGCAACAAAGCTGAACATGGACACCGCCCTCACGATCGATGCCGACATCCCGGCCAACAAAGCATATGCCCATAACATAAGTACGATCATCCCGAGTTTAACGGTTTTCCCATGGGGCAGGCGTTCCAATGGACGAAAAAGAAATTGCAGCAGCAGCAAAATAATACCGATGTGAAGACCTGAAACGGCCAAAATGTGCACCGCTCCGGCATTTTTATAGCTGTTATACGTTTCCTCGGAAATATCGCTTCTTTGGCCCAGCAACAAGGCTTGTATAATTCCGAGTTCATCCTGCCCAAAACCCGCCGATTTTAGGTTCTCAATAATTTTGCCTCTGAGTTTGGCAGCGATGCCATTAAATGTAGGTGATGGTTGCGACATTAAAATATATGCTCCAGTTCGCAATTGCAATTGATGCGAAATGCCCAATCGAGACATATATTTTTTATAGTTGAACTGATATGGATTCAATGGTGGATTGATAGGGCTTATGCTATTAAAACAGATGATTTCGCTATCGACATCAAGCACCTCGACCAGGGTGTCCTGCGCTACGTTTAAGAGAATGCTTCCAGCCGTTCCATGGCCGTCAATGGCTAAAAGTTTGGCCAAATACCGATCGGAATAAGGGGTAGATTTCAAGACTTGCCCAATCTTTAAATGATAAACATGTGGCCCGTTGTAAGCTTGATGTGAATAATGAATATCTTGGTTTTCCGGCAATGATAGGGAAACCGTAAAAATGCCTATGGCCAAAGTTGTAAGACCCGCCGTTAGACCGAAAATCATTGTTATCTGCTTCGATTTTCCATAAAAAGCAAAACCGAGCAAAACCAAAAAAAATAGCACAAGAGAAAGAGCAGGAATAATATTAAGCTTCAAAAAACTCCCCAATACTATTCCGGCGACCAATAATAGGGTGAGTTTGATAGGGATAAATCGAAGAAACTGCATAAGAAAGCAATTTAGAGAACCCTTGTGGCCTTTACAAATGCGTAATTCCAGAAGCCTTCCCGCAATGAAGAAACGATAACCCCGCGGGAAGTGGAGGCGTGTATAAACTTAATTTCATCGTCTTCAACCGCCACCACAACCCCCACATGGTTTATTTTTTTGCTGCGTTTGCGAGTCTTAAAAAAAAGCAGGTCGCCCTTGGCTACATCCCTTATTTTGACTTGTTCTCCAGTTTCGGCCATTTCATAGGATATCCGAGGCAGGGGTACCTCATGTTCCCCAAAGGCCACAAATACCAATCCGGAGCAATCCATTCCTTTTTTGGTCGTGCCCCCGAATTTGTACCGGACCCCTGAAAAGGTCAAAGCGGTGTTGATAATTTCATCGGCCTTGGAGGTGACGACCACAGGAGCGTCTAATGTGGGATCTTCCTTGTTTTCTGCCTCAGCCTCTTTGGAGCCTTCAACGGAGATTTTTCTCGTCGTTGAATAGGTGGTTTTCTTTTTCACAACGCCGCATGAAGTCATGGATAAAAAGAAAAAAGCAATGACTATTTTTCTCAAATCCCCGAACATGACAGAATGCAACATCAGTAGGTTTTCATTCAAAATTAGGCAAATATTTTAAATGTTTTGTGCAGTGGATCGGTGTCCGCGTTATAATCCGTCGATAATAAGCGTTGCAGTTTTGTCGCTGGCTCCTGGTCCGCCCAACTTTTTTTCCAGTTCATCATATGCCTTCAGTTGAAGGGCGCGGCCTGGGTTCACCAATATTTTCGCAAGTTCGGTCTTTAGGTTTTTCGTGTTCAAATCATTTTGGATGAGTTCTTTCACCACTTCTTTCCCCATAATCAGGTTGACCAGTGAAATATACTCGAGCGTAATAATGCGTTTTGCAATTTGGTAAGATATCCAATTGGCCCGATAGCAGACCACTTGTGGGACTTTAAAAAGCGCGGTTTCCAAAGTGGCGGTGCCACTGGTCACCAATGCAGCACGTGAAAGGGCAAGCAGATCGTAGGTTTGGTTCGTCACAAAGCCCACATTGGGCTTCCCTAAAAATGCTGTATAAAATTCAGGGGCAAGGCTTGGTGCCCCGGCAATCACAAATTGGTATTCCTCAAAATCACCGGTTATCGATAGCATCAATAACAACATTTTCATGACTTCCTGCTCACGGCTACCGGGCAAGAGCGCAATGATCGGCTTTGTTTCATCGAGTTGGTTTCTTTGTCGGAATTGACCCTCGTCTAATGCGGGCCTGTTGGTCATGGCATCGAATAGGGGGTGGCCCACAAAATGCACCCCAAAGCTGTGTTTTTCTTCATAATAGGCCTTTTCAAAAGGAAGTATCACATACATGGCATCAATGCTGGCCTTTATTTTTTGGATACGTTGCTCCCTTGAAGCCCAGATTTGCGGCGATATGTAATAATTGGTTCTGAATCCAGACACCTTGGCCCATTGGGCGATTCGAAGGTTAAATCCGGAATAGTCTATAAAAATGATGACATCAGGATCAAAGGCTGCTATATCGGTTTTGCAAAACTTGATGTTCTTAAAAATGGTGTTCAGGTTGAAGAGCACCTCCGCAAAACCCATAAAGGCCATTTCTTTATAATGTCTTACCAATTTACCCCCAGCGGCTTCCATCATATCGCCGCCCCAACAGCGAATATTGGCCCGACTATCTTTTGTGACAAGTGCCTTGATGAGGTTAGATCCATGAAGATCTCCGGAGGCTTCCCCTGCTATGATATAGTACTTCATCGATTAAAATTCCGCTTTAAAAAGATCTGACATTTCATAGTATCTGTCCAGGCCATGGGTTGTGTATTTTGCCTTATACCGAGGTGCGCAACACGAAATGGCGATCATATGGTTACTTTTTAAAACAGTTTATAGAACAAGATGATTAAGGCAGTAAGCACGGTTGCCATCAAAACCCCACGGGCCCTGTAATCTCTTTTTAGCTTCAAAAAACCAAAAAAGGCAGCGAGGTTCAATATGGCCCCCAAGGCCAAAAGACTGCCCACATGGCCTTGCTGTACTGCAGCCTCATAGGTCTCAATAATGCCCATATCCGAAAATATTAGCATATAAAGAAGGGTCCCTGTGGTATTGGCGATAAGGCCCACTGCGAAGCCAATGATAATTTCCCTTTTATTCATTCAAATTCCAAGTATTGATTTGCTGTATGGTATGGTGTGCCGTAAGATCGAACTGGGTGGGTACCACCGATATATAACCATTCGCCAGGGCCCATTCATCGGTATCCTCTCCCTTGTCCAAAAGCTCAAACTCTCCTGTTAGCCAATAATAATGCTTGCCCATAGGATTGATCCTTTTGTCGAATTTTTCCTTCCAGTTTGCCCTTGCCTGTCTGCAAATTTTTATGCCTTTGATTTGCGACCGTTGCAATTTCGGAATATTTACGTTAAGTACAACCCCTTCCGGGATCCCATTTTTCAAAGCTTCGGTTACGATACGTTGTACAAATTCTTTCACAACCTCAAAGTCGGCTTCCCAACCATAGTCGCACAAAGAGAACCCGACTGCAGGTATACCCTCGATACCGGCTTCTATGGCCGCACTCATGGTACCGGAATAAATTACATTTATCGAAGAATTTGAGCCATGGTTTATTCCGCTCACACAGATATCTGGCCTGCGTTCAAGTAGTTCTTGAAGTCCAAGTTTCACGCAATCTGCAGGGGTGCCGCTGCAGCTATATTCCTCCTTGGCACCATCTTCCGAACCTACGGTCACTTTTTTGGAAAAGAGGGTGCTGTCGAGGGTAATCGCATGTCCCATACCCGACTGGGGGCTATCTGGCGCTACCACGACCACTTCCCCGATCGTGCTCATAAAACGTATCAGGGCTCGCAGACCAGGTGCCGTGATGCCATCATCATTGGTCACCAAGATCAAAGGTTTTAGCATACCACATAATTTACCGTATAAAAATACGTTTTTAAAAAGGATAAGACCTTTGCACAGTTTAACAAAAAAATAATAAAAGCGCTTGATTGTGGCATGGTTTTTTCAGTATCTTAGAGATTTAGTAGTATAAAAAATGTTCGGCAATGCCCAAATAATGTCTGTGCCGATAAAAAAAAGAATAAATGAAAAGGAACCTTGCCTACGCATTGATCGTAATGCTAATAGCTGTTGCTTCGTGCAGTTTTACAAACAATTCGGAAAAAAATTTTGACAACGACGATAAAGACAAACTTTTATTGGACCTCATAACCTATGTACTTGAAAAAGGACATTATGAGCCCAAAGAGATCAACGATGATTTTTCGGTTAGTGTTTTCGAGGATTTCATCGATGTGATCGATCCCACCAAACGTTATTTTCTTCAGTCAGACATTGACGAATTTGAACAATACAAGTTCCAAATCGACGATCAGATCAAGAATACCGACATTACTTTCTTCAATGTTGTCTATGCCCGGTTATTGGAGCGCATGGAAGATGCCAAAGGAATTTATAAGGAGGTTTTGGAATCTCCTTTTGACTATACGGTCAATGAATCCATCGACATCGATTATGAAAAAATGCCCTTCGCCGATTCGAAGAAAGACCTAAAGGAGCGATGGAGAAAGCAACTCAAATATGCCACTCTCGGTACCTACGATGCCAAGATGATGATCGGGCAACAGAATGCAAAAACCTCAAAATCGGATTGGAGCGAGGACGAAGATGCGGTGGAAGATGTTATTGATGACGCCAAACCCATGACCTCTGCCGAGGCCGAAAAGTCGGCACGGGAATCGACCGGTAAAACGTTGGATGAATTTTTTGATTTCGTGAGCGACCTGCAGCGCAAAGATTGGTTCGTTCAGTACATCAATACCATAGTGGACGAATTTGACCCCCATACCTTTTATTTTGCACCAGACGATAAGGAAAAGTTCGATGTGAGCATGTCTGGCAAATTCGAAGGCATCGGTGCGCGTTTGCAGAAAAAGCCAGAGGGCGCCAAAATCGTGGAAATAATTTCTGGTGGTCCGGTTTGGCGCGACCAACGATTGGAAGTGGGCGATGAAATCATTAAGGTAGGCCAAAAAGGGGAGCCTCCTGTAGATATTGTGGGCATGAGATTGGATGACGCCATCAAGTTGATCAAAGGGCCGGAAGGCACGGTGGTTGACCTCACCGTTAGAAAGGTCGACGGTTCCTTGGATGTCATTTCCTTGACCCGGGACGTGGTCGAATTGGAAGAATCCTTTGCGAAATCAGCGAATATCATAAAGGAGAATCAAAAATTCGGGTTGATCAATCTCCCCAAATTCTATGTTGACTTTGATGATTACAGTGAGCGAAATGCCGCCACCGATGTGGCTAAAGAAGTAGAACGTTTAAAAGAGGAAGGAGCGGAAGGCCTCATCATTGATCTTCGCGATAATGGTGGTGGGTCATTGAAAACGGTCGTTGAAATGGCAGGCCTTTTCATTAAGGATGGGCCGATCGTGCAGGTACAGTCGTCCGGAAAAAAGAAAGAAGTGTACGATGACAAGGACGAACGCATCCAATGGGATGGCCCCTTGGTAATTTTGGTCAATGAACTATCTGCTTCCGCATCAGAAATCTTGGCCGCGGCCATGCAAGACTATAAGCGGGCGGTCGTGATAGGAAGTCAGCAGACTTTTGGAAAAGGTACCGTTCAAAATGTGATACCCTTGGATAATATTGTGCGCAGCAACGAGCATGGTGATTTGGGCGCCATTAAACTCACCACCCAAAAATTTTATAGGATCAATGGGGGCTCGACCCAATTGGAAGGTGTAAAAAGTGATGTGGTGGTTCCGGATAAATACAGTTATATCGATCTCGGGGAACGCGACCAATCGAATCCTTTGAAGTGGGATAAGATTTCTCCCGCAAATTATGAAATATGGGATGGTTATATCGACTATGAACAAACCGTGGCCAACAGCAGCAAACGTATGTCCAAAAATCCACAGATCGATATGATCGAGGAGAATGCGAAGTGGTTGAAAGCAGAGCAGGATGAGACCGAGATTTCCCTAAACTACAAAGTTTATAAAGCGGAAGAAGAAAAGGACAAAGAAAAATCGGACTATTTCAAGACCCTCTCGGAATATGATTCCAAACTTACTTTTACCTCCCCAAGGTATGAAGAAGAATTGTTCACACAAGATTCCGTGTTAAGGGAAAAAAGAGATCGTTGGCATAAAAACCTTGCCAAGGATGTTTATGTTGAAGAGGCGGTGAATGTTTTGCAAGACCTTAAGATCAATAACATCAAGCAAGGTAAGCTAGCAAGTGTAAAGGGATAGTGTTTGAAACACCTATTAAAAAACCCTGAAATTTTCAGGGTTTTTTTATTTAATCTATTATACCGGCCGATGCTTCAGTTTATCGGCATGCATCTTTCTTAACTTAGAAATTTTGGGTGATATTACGGCAGTGCAATAACCTTGTGAGGTATTGTTGCGGTAATAATCTTGATGGTGTTCTTCCGCTTCATAAAAAGTACCCAAAGGGCTCAATTCAGTCTGTATGGGGCGATCGTAATGGCTCTCCATTTCCCCAAGAACCCTTTCTGCAGTGCGTTTTTGATCTTCTGAGAGATAGTAGATAACGGAACGGTATTGGGTACCCACATCAGCCCCCTGTCTGTTCAAAGTAGTAGGGTCATGGCTGGTCATAAAGATAGTGAGCAAGTCGTGATAAGATAGGAGCTTGGGGTCAAATGCAACCTGTACCACTTCGGCATGACCAGTCAATCCAGAGCATACTTCCCGATAAGTAGGTCTTCCCGGGGCTTTGCCACCCGTATATCCCGATACTACTTTAACCACGCCACGTAGTTCTTGAAGTACGGCTTCAACGCACCAAAAACATCCACCACCCAAGGTGGCCATTTCAAAATCCTGATTCTTCATTTTTATTTTATTTTTTGTAATTGTAAAGAGGCCGAATTGATGCAATATCGAAGTCCACTTGGTTCCGGCCCATCTGGAAAAACGTGCCCGAGGTGGGCATCACAAGTATTGCACATCACTTCCACGCGAACCATTCCAAAACTGCTGTCCTTTTCGTACTTAATGGCATTTTCTGTAATGGGCTGTGTAAAACTTGGCCATCCTGTTCCCGACTCGAACTTGATCGTAGAATCGAATAAAGGTGTATTGCAACAAACACAATTGTACTTCCCGGCATCGTGAATACTGCACAATGCTCCCGTATGTGGGCTCTCGGTACCTTTATTGCGGGTAACCCTAAATTGTTCCGGTGTCAATAGTTGGCGCCATTCCAAATCGTTTTTTTCTACCCTGTGGTCGGGTTCGGGATTGCCTTTCACACAAAAGTTAATGATGTCTTTCCAAGTTAGCATCGTTTTTTTCAAGTCCATATTTTCTTTACAAGTTATACATTGCAATCAAAGATATACCTTTCCTTGGTCGAAACTTTGATCGATAACATACAGTGCCTGTCCGATAAAGGTCATCTTTAATTATTTAATTTTGAGACTATGCAACAATCGATTTCCCGAAGAAGAAACAGGCAAATATATCTTGTTTTGATGTTCTGCTGCCTATTGGGTTTTTGGCTCTTTGAGAACTTTTATACCCCCGATCCCTATGGTGCGGAACATGGAGAAAGTTCAACTGAAATCCCCATATTCCTTTTGCCGAGTTCCACAACGGGTACCGTGGTTGGGCACCAGCATTATACCTTATCTTACAACGAACCTTATGAACAGGCCGAATGGGTGGCGTATGTATTGAAAAAAGACCATTTGACCACCCAAACCCGAAAGCGGCCTTACTTCATGGAAGACCCTAAAATTAAAACCAAGTCGGCGGATTGGCGCAACTACAAAGGGTCGGGCTATGATCGTGGTCATTTATGCCCAGCGGGCGATCGCAGGTTTTCTGAACAGGCTTATAATGAAACATTTTATACCAGCAATATTGTACCGCAGGACAAAGATTTCAACGCTGGTGTTTGGAACCGTTTGGAAATGCAGGTGCGTCAATGGGCACGAACGTATGGTGACATCTATGTGATTACCGGGGGCGTATTGCAAAAGGGCCTCGATACGATAGGGGAAGAGGATGTTGCCGTACCTCACTATTTTTACAAAATCGTGGCTCGAGGCGATGCCAAATCGATGAAAATGATCGCCTTCTTGTTGGAGGGTAAGGAGAACAATGCCCCGTTGAGATCATACGCGGTCTCCGTTGATCAAATTGAAGAAATGACAGAAATCGATTTTTTTCAAGACCTGCCCGATGATGTTGAAGCAAAATGGGAAAAGGCGGTGCAGCTTGAAGGTTGGAGATTTTAGCGGCTACTGAAAGCTCGGTTCAAATGCGAGCGAATGTTTTTGTGGGGCCATAAAGTTGACACGTATTATAGTTATAAAACCCAAGGTAAATCGAACTTCAGATTCCTTCCCTTAGCCTATTTGAATCGAGTTTTAAGAAAATGAACAACATTGCGCTGAAGAAAAGGAGACCGGATCCCCCGTAGCTAAAAAATGGGAGCGGAATTCCAATAGTGGGCAAAATTCCGGTCACCATGCCGATGTTGATAAAATAATGGACCAATAAAATGGATATTACGCCATAGCCATACATTCTGCTAAAAGCGTTCTTTTGTCTTTCCGCCAAGAACACCAATCGAAGCAGCAAAAAGGTAAACAACATTACCACCGAGGCTGTGCCAAGGAATCCCCATTCTTCACCCACGGAACTAAAAATGTAATCGGTGTGCTGCTCTGGCACAAAATCCCCTTTGGTACGGGTGCCTTCCAAAAATCCCTTTCCAAAAAAGCCTCCAGATTCAATGGCTTTTTCCGACTGATAGGTATTGTATCCGATGGTCTTACGAATTTGCTCCAATTTTTGGGGATCTTTTTCCAATCTTAACCACAGACTAAATCTATCGCGATGCCGCTGCTCGAAGACATTGTTGAATACAAAATTGACCGATAGTGAAAATAATATTGTGATCAAGGCTGCACTGATCAGAGGAAAAATCGGAATCTTAAAAGATTTCTTTTTGAGTAGAAAAAAAAGAGTAATGACCAAAGCCACGAAAATGGTCACCCAGATGGTACCAAACTTTAAGGTGGTCACGAAAACCAGTACCAGCAAAAAACCCAACAACAAATAAAAGAGGGGAAGACCTTCTCTAAAAAGCACAAATACCAAAGCAAAAAATACAAGGGCACTTCCCGGGTCGGGTTGTGGTATGATGAGCAGGGCCGGTATCAGTATGATCAGAAAAGCATACAATTGATCTTTTCGACGTTTAATATCGGTTTGGATATCGCTGAGGTATTTTGCAAGGGCCAGAGCGGTCGCCGCTTTTGCAAATTCAGAAGGCTGCAGGTTAAAAAATCCCAGATCGTACCATGAAGTGGCCCCCGCGATCGTTTTACCGAATACGAAAAGTCCGAGCAAGGAAATCATGGAAACAATGTAGAACAAGCTTGAAAACCGTTCAAAAAAGCTGGTCTCCAAGGCTAATATGGTAACAATGGCTACAATGCACGTTCCTATAAAAAAAAGTTGTTTTCCATGTAAGGCATCAAAATTAAATATGGAAGGATTGGTTTCAGAAAAGGTGGTGGAGTAGATATTTAGCCAACCGATGGCCACCAAAAGGGCATAAAAAAATATAGAGAGCCAATCGATTCGTTTAAGGACGCTACTACCAGACACGTTCGTTTATTTTGAATTCTTCCCCGCTATACGGTTTGGCATATTCGCTTTCCAAGGTTTTTTCCAACATTCTTTTTTCCAAGTCTTTTCGGCTTATCTCCCCCTTCAGGTATTTCTCGATCATCAGTGATGCGATGTGTCCTGCGTATCGTGAGCCAAAATAGCCGTTCTCGATATAGACCGCAATTGCGATTTTCGGATTATCCACGGGGGCAAAGGCCACAAAAACGGAATGATCGGTCAATTGGGTGCGAACCCCATTTATTTTCGTGAAGTTCTCGACCGTACCTGTTTTGCCGGCGACTTCAATTCCCGGAATCTGAACGCCTCGTGCGGTCCCCAATTTGTAAACATCTGCCATGCCCTGTACCACGGGATCAAAATATTTTTTGTCGATAGTGGTATATTTGGGTGCTACGAACTCGGGATTGGTAATGTCTTTTCCTTCCACTTTTTTAAGGATGTGGGGGGTATAATAGAAACCTCGATTTGCAATCGCAGCGGTCATATTGGCCAATTGTACAGGCGTGACCGAAACTTCCCCTTGCCCAATGGAGTTGGAGATGATGTAAGAAGAACTCCATCTATTATCGCCATACCATTTGTCGTAATATTCCTTGCCGGGAATCCTGCCCCTTTTTCCCTCCGGAAGGTCGTAATGTAAGAAATCACCAAGACCAAAACTTTTCACATGCTTTTCCCAAACATCCATTGCCTCATCGGTGGTCTCATACTTGTCATAGATTTTTCTGAAGGTCCCCGCGAAATAAGCATTGCACGATTTATAAATTCCGGAATGTAGGTTTCGGTTTCCCCCACCGCAATGGCAACCTCTTTTTCTACCCCCCACGTAAAAACCATGGTAACAGGTAAAAGTAGTTTCAGGAGTAATCACCCCTTCCTGCAAAGCGATCAGGGCATTGATGGTTTTAAAGGGCGACCCAGGTGAACCTTCGGCCAAAATGGAGCGATCGAACAAGGGCTTTGAGATGGTATCGTAATGTAATTTGCTATAGTTGGCAGAGCGATCTCTGCCAACCAAAAGTTTGGGGTCATAGGTAGGCCCTGATATCATTGACAGAATTTCACCTGTTGCGGGTTCAATGGCTACGATTCCACCCCATTTGCCGCTCATGAGACGTTCCCCATATTCCTGTAGATCCTTGTCCAAGGTAACATTGATTTCCTTTCCTTGTTCGGGCAGGGTATCCAATAAACCATTTTTGTAAGGACCTATGTCTCTATTAAAGCGGTCTTTTTGGATATACTGCACCCCTTTTCTTCCGCGAAGGATATCCTCATACTGCTTTTCGATTCCGGTACGGCCGGTAAGTTCGCCCTGAACGTAATATGGATTTTGTTCTAGGTCCCTTTCATTGACTTCACTGATATAACCTAGGATATTGGCCCCACTACTTGTGTCGTAATAACGCAAGGAACGTTTCTGAATATAAAAGCCTTGATAATGGCGCATCTTTTCCTGCAATTTGGCATAATCTTCCTTTGAAAGCTGTGGTACCAATACAGAGGGAAGTCTCGGGGAATAGTTACGCGCCTTTTTGAGCTCTTTTAAGAATTTTTCCTTGTCGATACCCAACAGATCACAAAATTCAATGGTATCCAAGGCCTTTACTTCCCTTGGTATGACCATCACATCATATGCAGGATCATTGGCAACCAACAATTTTCCGTTGCGATCGTAAATATAACCTCGTTCAGGGTAGTCGTATACCGCTTTTATGGCAGGGTCTTCCAAGACCTGATTGGTAGAAGAGCTGAAAACTTGTAAATAGCTCAAGCGACCGAGGAAGGTTATCCCGATAATGATAATGATCGATGAAAGTAAAAACTTTTTCATTCCTTGCCAGCGCTAAAAAGTGAATTGAAAAGTAAACAAAGTAGCATTGATGCCGAACCGATGACCACTACTTTTTTAAGAATCATCAAAATATTGGCCAAACTAAAGATTTCGAGCGTAAAAAACACTAAATGGTGTACTACTATTAATAACGCCAAAAAAGTAAATTGTTGTACCCTAGTACTGTTGCTTAGCTTAAAATTTTGGAATTCGATATTCACCCCATAGACGAAGCGCATAATGGTTGGCCTTAAATAGGCCAGTGAGACCGTAGACGCCGCGTGTAAGGCCATGGTATCCGAAAAGAAGTCAATGCACAATCCCAGCAAAAAACTTACCCAAATGAAAGAGGCACGGCTCGTATTGATCGGATACCAGTATAAAAATAGAATGTACACCATGGGATTGATGAATCCAAAAAAATTAAGTTGATTGAATATCAGCACTTGCACCAAAACAAGGAGCACGAATCGAATGGCATTTATGAAATATTTATTGTTCATTCAGGTTTTTGGATTCCAGTTCCCGTATTTCCTTGCGGTCCATATTGTTCACAATATATACATTGCGAATATTGGTCATGTCATTAAAAAGCTTGATGTCGATTTGATAAAAGCTTTTGGCGGTATCCAGGTCAAATTTTTGAATTGTTCCTATTGGAATGTTCTCGGGAAAAATACTGCTCATGGCCCCAGTTACGATCGTATCGCCAATATTCAATGGTACCATGCGCGGTATATCTACCAATTGCACCACAGCATAATCTTTGGTATCCCAGACCAGCGACCCAAAGTGGTCTGTATTTTTTATTTTGGCGTTGATGTTCGAATTTTCGTTCAAAATGCTCTGTACCGTCGCATAGTGGGGCGAAGTATTTTCTACAATGCCCAGAATACCTTTTGAAGTAATTACCCCCATGTCGGGTTTAATACTGTCATTCCTCCCTCGATTGATGGTGATATAATTGCGCGATTCCGAATAGCTGTTTTTGATTACTCTTGCGGTGGTTATGGTATAAAGAAGTTGGGTGGAGTCTAGGCTTATGGTATCCGAATTTGATTTATTGAACAACAATTTGCGTAAACGCTGGTTTTCATCGATCAATTTTTCATTTTCCTCTGATAGATCGAAATAAGCAGTAATGTTTTGTTTGGCTTCATAAATATTGCCGGTGATCCAGTTAGCCGAGTTAAAAAAGCGAGACTGATGATAGGAATGCGATTGGATCGTAAAAGCCAATGAAAGCATTAACAAAAACAGAAAGAGTAGAAAATTCTTATGCCGTATTACAAAATTGATGATCTGTTGCATTCACTCTTTAATTTTCTTGAAGTCTGCGCAAGTATCCCATTTTTGATAAAGTCGATCATCAGAATTATGCCATCGATATGTTGGGCATCTATTTGATTAAAATGCTCTTGTATCGTTCCAGATTTTTTAATGCGATGCCAGTACCCCTTACTACGGCCCTTAGTGGATCTTCGGCAATGTATACGGGAAGATCGGTTTTTTGGGACAACCTTCTGTCCAACCCACGTAACATCGATCCCCCCCCGGCCATGTAAATTCCGGTATTATAAATGTCGGCGGCAAGTTCTGGAGGGGTTTGCGAGAGGGTTTCCATCACCGCGTCTTCTACCCTAAGGATAGACTTGTCCAAGGCCTTTGCGATTTCCCGATATGAAATTTGTACCTGTTTTGGCTTACCGGTCAACAAATCCCGTCCTTGGACCGATTTGTCCTCTGGCGGGTTTTGTAGGTCTTCCGTGGCCGAACCGATTTCTATTTTAATGCTTTCCGCGGTGCTCTCCCCAATATATAGGTTGTGCTGTGTGCGCATATAGTAAATGATGTCATTTGTAAAAACGTCACCCGCAATTTTTACAGATTTGTCACAGACGATGCCCCCCAATGCGATTACCGCAATTTCCGTGGTACCCCCACCGATATCGACGATCATGTTCCCTTTGGGCTGCATAATGTCTAAACCAATTCCTATAGCAGCTGCCATTGGCTCGTGGATCAAGTATACTTCTTTGCCATTTACCCTTTCGGCCGACTCCCTTACCGCGCGCATTTCCACCTCGGTAATGCCCGAGGGAATACAAATCACCATACGCAAGGCGGGTGGGAACCATTTTTTCTTTAAAGCCGGGATGTTCTTTATGAACATGTTGATCATTTTTTCCGAAGCATCGAAATCGGCAATGACCCCATCTTTCAAAGGTCGAATGGTCTTGATGTTTTCATGGGTCTTTCCTTGCATCATGTTCGCCTCTTTTCCAACGGCAATGATTTTGCCGGAAACCCGATCCCTGGCAACTATCGATGGACTGTCGACCACAACTTTATCGTTATGGATGATCAGGGTGTTTGCCGTACCCAGGTCGATGGCAATTTCTTCAGTAAGGAAATCAAAAAATCCCATTGGCTATTTTGTTTGGTTTCGATTAAAGGTAAATAATATCGTCAAAAGTAATGAATTTAATGCTTAAAATGACGGGTGCCCGTCATTACCATGGCCATATCGTTTTCGTCGCAGTAGTCGATGCTCAGTTGGTCCTTAATCGACCCTCCGGGCTGAATGACGCTGGTTATTCCGCTTTCATGGGCGATTTCTACGCAATCGGGAAAAGGGAAAAAGGCATCGCTGGCCATAACGGCTCCTTCTAAATCAAAATTGAAGGATTTTGCTTTATGTATTGCTTGGTTCAAAGCATCGACGCGCGAGGTCTGTCCGGTACCACTGGCGTAGAGTTGTCTGTTTTTAGCCAAGACAATGGTATTGCTCTTGGTATGTTTGCAAAGTTTGGAAGCAAAAAGCAAGTCATCCAATTCATTTTGGGTCGGTTTTCTTTTTGTGACCAATTGCAGGTCTTCGATGGTATCGGTCTTATTGTCTTTATCCTGCACCAAAACACCATTCAGGCAAGTTCTGATCAAAGTATCGGGTAGTGCAACCGCATGCTGAACCAAGAGAATCCGATTTTTCTTTGCCATGAGAATGTCAAGGGCATCGGCCGCATAACTGGGCGCAATGACGACTTCACAGAACAAATCATGGATTTCCGACGCCGTGGCCTTGTCGATTTCCACATTGCTGATCAGGATACCGCCAAAAGCGGAAACCGGGTCTCCCGCCAGTGCATCCACATAGGCTTGGTGCAAAGTCTTTCTGGTAGCTAGGCCACAGGCATTGTTATGTTTTAGGATGGCAAAAGTTGGATCGTCTTTTTTAAATTCGTTCATCAGGTTTACCGCAGCATCCACATCCAATAAATTGTTATATGAAAGCGCTTTGCCGTGCAATTTGGTGAACATCGCCTCAAATTCTCCAAAGAAAAATCCTTTTTGGTGGGGATTTTCGCCATAACGGAGAACCTGACCCTTGGTTTCGCTGATTTTTAATATGGCTTCCCCATGTTCTTTGTTGAAATAGTTGAAAATGGCCATATCATAATGTGACGATACGTTGAATGCTTTCGCGGCAAATCGTCTTCGATCTGCTATTCCGGTTCTTCCGTTGCCCTGGGTTAACAAAATAAGGAATTCAGCATAATCTTCCATGGCGGAAACACAGAACACATCTTTATAGTTTTTTGCGGCGGCCCTAATCAGGGAAATGCCGCCAATATCTATCTTTTCTATGATTTCCTGTTCGCTAACGCCACTGGCCACTGTCTTTTCAAAAGGATATAGGTCAACGATCACAATATCGATCTGGGGTATTTCAAATTCTTCCAATTGGGCCAAATCTCCAGCATCGTCCTGTCTGTTCAAAATACCACCGAAAACCTTGGGATGCAATGTTTTTACGCGACCGCCCAAAATTGATGGATAACTGGTGACCTCTTCCACGGGCACCACGTCAATGCCCAGTTCCCGAATAAATTTTTCGGTACCTCCAGTTGAATAGATGGTGATGCCCAGTTCCTGGAATTTTCTAACGATGGGTTCCAAACCGTCTTTATGGAATACGGAAATAAGGGCCGAAGAGGCTTTTTTCAAGGTGTTCATTTTTGCGTGCTTAGGATTAAAAAGTCAAGGACACAAAAGTAATTTTTTTGCCGCTAAAAAGTGTTTAGGTTATCAACAAAACCACTAAAGTTTTAAAGAATTTTAGCCACTTCTGAATTTACAAATTCCAAAAAGCGCTCGTCTTCCTCGGTAAAGGGATCGGGGGTATTCGAATCAATGTCTATTTGCCCTACATTTTGCCCTTTTAAGAACAATGGCACCACGATTTCTGCCTTTACGGTAATGCTGCATGCGATATAGTTGTCTTGGGCCATGACATCGGGAACCACAAAGTTCTGATTTGAAAGCGCCACCTGCCCACAGATTCCCTTTCCAAATGGTATAATGGTGTGATCGGTGGGTTCCCCTGCATAAGGGCCTAATTTTAATTCTTCCTTTTCGCCATTCCTAAAATAAAATCCGACCCAATCATAATGGGGAACATTGGTCTTCAGCAATTTGCATAATTGGTGAAGTCGGGCCTCGACCGACTCTTGCCCTGTTAAAATTTCCTTTACCCGAGGTCGCAGCGATTTGAACATGATATTTTTCGAATGGTTTGGACAAAAGTCGATTTTTAGATCAACCCCGACAATACCAAAGGACCTAAAAATTCGTTAATATGTTGTGCAAAAAGGTGCATCGAACCAAAAATTCTTAATTTTGCCATGATGAAAAATGTTTCACATCGCATTCTTGCATCCTTAATGGCGCTCATGCTATTGGCTTCCACTACCTCATGGACGGTGGACAAGCATTATTGCATGGGCCATTTGAAGGATGTCGCACTCTTTACCAATGCCTTGAATTGCGGCATGGCAATGGGTGGGTCCGAAGATTTCGCGCTTTCCGAAAATTCTGATTCTTGTTGTAAGGATGTCAGGGTAGTTATCAACGGACAAGATGATTTAAAGCAGGTCGCAAGCGATATAGGTGTCGATCATCAAGTCTTTTGGTTCAACATCACCCATACCTATGATGCCAATATGGCCATGGTGGGAGAAAGGATGACCTTCCTAAAGCACTACCCTCCACCATTGTTGGTCAAGAATATTCAACTTCTCGACCAAGTCTTCCTGATTTGATTGAATTGGTTTATTCCCAAGGTTCCCATCCCCGATAATAATTGCTATCGGCGTTCGATGGCAAACCCGGGCATGCTGTGTTTATGCCCTTTTTAAAATTGGAATCAACAACCATTTATTTCAGATCTATCATGAAAATTAAATTTTTATTATTGCTTCTCGCCTTGTTCGGTACAGGAGGGTTGCAGGCCCAAGGACCTCCCATTACCGCGGACAATCCCATTATGTTGGGCGGGGGAAGCTTTACGGTAATCACCTTGGCCGAATTGAGAAAGACCCAGAGGGGAAGTTTCAGCTATGTGCCCATAATGTTGCATTATTTGCCCACTGCCAACACCTTGATAGCGGTGCATCTGCCTTATATCGGGTATGATCTTAGCGATCTTGGAACGGGCAGTGCGCTGGCCGATATCAAGATCATGGGAAAATACCAGTTCATTAGAAAAGATGCCATGGGCAAGACCTTTCGAGTGGTCGCCAAAACCATACAGACCCTTCCCACTGGTGAGGAATTGGACGCTATGGATCTCAGTACCGGTAAGTATGCAGGATATTACGGTATCGTGGCGGGCTATGAATCCCTGAAATACGGGATATCAAATGAAATAGGCTACAATGCGATGCCCGATGGTTCCATGGACGAGTTTCGCTATAAACTGGGTTTCGGCCTTCCATTACTGAAACCACAATATCCCAATGAACAGATCAATCTCTATTTTGAATATACCAATTCCTGGCTTCCCGAGCGCAACGGCTATCAGCTCTTGTATGCCCAGGGAATTCAATATGCCAGCAAGAACATCACGCTCGATTTGGCCGTACAGGCCCCATTGGTCAATGATGTGCCTGCCGCGCAAAAATTGAAATACAGCCTCTTTTTGGGAAGTCGATATACATTTTAATTGCCCATTTCTAAAAGATGGGCACAAACGTTATAAATATATTTAAATCATAACATGATGAAAAAAACAATAATTATCACAGTGGTCATCTCAATGATGACGGTATTGGGCACGAATGCCCAAAAGGTCATGGATAAGTTCATGGTGCAGGTAGATGGCTTGGGTTGTCCGTTCTGTGCCTATGGCCTGGAGAAAAAGTTTAAAGAATTCAAGGGGATCAAAGAAGTGAAGATCAATATTGAGACCGGGGATTTCAGTTTTAGTTATCCTGCTGAAAAAGCGCTTGGCCTGGAGGCGGTAGAAAAACAGGTGGAAAAGGCCGGCTATACCCCGATAACCACAAAAATAGAGCGGGCCGATGGAAAAGTCGAAGAATCTTCCGGCAGTCTTGCGTCGATCTCGAATGACAAGTTAGTCTCAAAGAATTTGAAGGTCGCAGGTAATTGCGCCATGTGTGAGGCGCGCATTGTCAAAGCGGCAAAGACCGTTCCCGGTGTTGCTGAGGTGTCTTGGGACAAGGATACCAAAATGATGGCAGTTGCCTTTGATGGTACTGCAACTTCTTTGAAGGCAATAGAGCAAGCCATTGCCAAGGCCGGCCATGACACCAAAAACTTCAAAGCAACTGATGAAACCTATAGTTCATTGCCACCTTGTTGCCATTACGATAGGATAGATCAATAGTCGAAATATTGTTAAAGGCACCAATACTTTAAATGACATCAAATGAAACAATTCATGATTACACTGGCGTCGATAGTCGCCTTAAGCGCCTGTAAACCCAAGCAGGATCTTCCCAAAGAATGGGTTTTGGAACAATCGATACCATTGAAGGGAGTAAACCCTATTGGTATCACTGAAGTCGAAGGACAATTATGGCTTTCTGATGGGGACCATAATCGATTGGTGAAGATCAACGATCAGGGACAAATACTAGCGGCCATCGATTCCTTGGATAGGCCAATGCACATCGATGCTTTTGAAAAGGTGCTTTACGTTCCCCAATATGGTTCTGACAACATTGTCTCCTATTCAGAGGGTCACCAAAAGGTTATGGCCATAAAAGACAGTTTGGATGCGCCTGCAGCGATTGCCGTATTCGACCAAGAAACGGCGATTGCCGATTTCTACAATAACCGTATTTTGTATTTTAACGGTATTGAATGGATTTCCATAGGAAGGGAAGGGAAGGGCGAAGGGGAGTTTTACTATCCCACTGATGTACAGATTACTGCTGACAACATATGGGTTGCCGATGCCTACAATAATAGGATTCAGGTTTTTGATAAAAAGGGAAATTTTCTTAAAATCCTGGGCCAGGACCAAAAAATGAACGCAGCTACTGGAATTTATGTTTCGGACACGGAAGTCTTTGTAACCGATTTTGAAAATAATCGGGTACTGGTTTTGGATATGGAAGGCAAAATGAAACAAGAATTAAAGGACTCGGTGCACAAGCCCACCGATATCCTGATCATGGCCGGAAAACTTTACATAATCAATTATTCGACCGGAACGCTCAATAGCTATCTTAGTCAAGAGGTAAAAAAGGAAACAAATTTTTAGTCTTTGCAAGCCATTTCTTGATGATCGGCAATCACGCTCTACTTGTTTGCGTAAAATGAACGAACAGACCGGTTTATACTAAAAATGTGAACCATACGTTATTTCATATAAACCAACATGTTTTGCTTTGTGGGCATGGCGGTCGGTGTGGAAGATTCTCCAGGAAAACTGTTGAAAACTTGGGGGATAATAAATATCGAAGACAAAAGAACACAATAAAATAAACGTAATTTTAATTGAAATTTTAATTATTTCAATCATGGCAACAGCAAAAAAAGCCGCACCGGCCAAAAAAGCAGCTCCTAAGGCAGCAGCTAAGAAGGCTCCCGCTAAAAAGAAGTAATTCTTTTATAGGTTTATCAGATAAACCTTAAAGTCGGAAAAAACTAAACCACCTTGATCAAGGTGGTTTTTTATTTAATGATGATGGGAATGTTGCCCAATCGTTTTTTCGTTATAGGCCCGTGGAAGTACAGCGCATAAATCAAAAAAACCGCCCTTATGAATTAGTGAGGGCGGTTTTCATTTTTCATGAATGGTTTGTGCCATTACATCATGCCGGGCATGCCGCCGCCATGGCCATGGCCACCACCTGCAGGTGCTTCTTCCTTAATATCGGTCAAGGCACATTCGGTGGTCAAAATCATCCCGGCAACCGAAGCAGCATTTTCCAAAGCTACCCTGGTTACCTTCTTGGGATCGATGATGCCCGCCTTCATCATGTCGACATAGGTTTCCGATTTGGCATCATAACCATAATCCCCTTTGCCGTCCATGATTTTGGCAATGACTACAGAGCCCTCACCACCAGCGTTTTCCACAATGGTACGCAATGGCGATTCAATGGCTTTGGCCACGATCTGAATGCCGGTTTCCTCATCAGAATTTTCAGCTTTAATCTTTGAGAGGACCGCTTTGGCACGAACCAAGGCAACGCCCCCACCTGCAACAATACCTTCTTCTACAGCGGCACGGGTGGCATGCAATGCATCGTCAACACGGTCTTTCTTTTCTTTCATTTCCACTTCCGAAGCGGCTCCAACATAAAGTACGGCGACCCCACCTGCCAATTTGGCCAAGCGCTCCTGCAACTTTTCCTTGTCATAGTCAGAAGTCGTAGTCTCGATCTGGGATTTGATCTGGTTCACGCGACTCTTGATGTCCTTGGCAACGCCGCCACCGTTCACAATGGTGGTGTTGTCTTTGTCAATCGTAATTTTCTCGCAGGTACCCAACATGTCTATTGTGGTATTTTCCATAGAAAACCCTCTTTCTTCCGCGATTACGGTGCCTTTGGTAAGGATGGCGATATCTTCCAACATGGCCTTTCTCCTGTCACCAAAACCAGGCGCTTTAACGGCTGCAATCTTTAAGGATCCCCTTAGTTTGTTAACGACTAAAGTGGCTAAGGCCTCTCCATCAACATCTTCCGCAATGATCAATAAGGGCTTGCCAGATTGAGCTACCGGCTCCAATACGGGCAGCAGGTCTTTCATGGAAGATATCTTTTTGTCATATAACAAAATGTAAGGATTTTCCAAGCTTACGGTCATTTTCTCGGAATCGGTTACAAAGTATGGAGATAAATAACCCCTATCGAACTGCATCCCTTCAACGATATCTACATAGGTGTCGGTTCCTTTGGCCTCCTCAACGGTGATGACCCCTTCCTTGCCTACTTTTCCGAACGCCTGTGCAATCAGTTCCCCAATGGTTTCATCGTTGTTCGATGAAATCGAAGCGACCTGCTTTATTTTTTCTGAAGAATCGCCTACTTTTTTGGCTTGCTTTCCCAAATCGTTAACGATAGCTTCCACGGCCTTATCTATTCCTCTTTTTAGATCCATGGGGTTGGCTCCGGCCGCAACGTTTTTCAAACCTTCCTTCACGATGGCCTGTGCCAAAACGGTAGCAGTAGTAGTGCCATCTCCCGCCAAGTCATTTGTTTTGGAAGCTACTTCCTTCACCATCTGGGCGCCCATATTTTCTAAGGGGTCTGCCAATTCTATTTCTTTCGCAACGGTAACACCGTCTTTGGTCACTTGGGGCGCCCCGAATGATTTACTGATGATCACATTCCTGCCCTTGGGTCCCAAGGTCACCTTTACTGCATTCGCCAAAGCATCGACGCCCCTTTTAAGGCCATCACGTGCATCGATATCGAACTTTATTTCTTTTGCCATAATTGAATTGTTAAATTTTAAAAATTAAGCCCCAAAATTAAACTGACAGATCCCAATGTTTTCAAGGGTTGGAATTTCAGTTTTCTTGGGAATTGGATGTTGTTTTCTTTGTAAACTTAAATAATCGCCAAAACGTCGCTTTCGCGCATCATTAGGTAGTCGACTCCTTCAAGTTTCAATTCGGTACCTGCATATTTGCCATACAATACCTTGTCGCCGACCTTCACGGTGATTTTTTCGTCCTTGGTACCTGGTCCAACGGCAACTACCTTGCCTTGTTGGGGTTTCTCTTTTGCGGTGTCAGGAATGTAGATGCCAGACGCTGTTTTGGTCTCAGCGGCCATTGGCTCGATAAGTACTCGATCTGCCAATGGTTTAATGTTGACTTTAGCCATATTATTAAAGTTTTATAAATTGATTTTTATAGTTCTGATTTGTTTAGACAGAAATTGTGCCACAATATAAAAACTGACACAATAGGAAATTAAAAATGCCAGCTTGTCATTTGAACTGGCATTTTTAGGAATATATTTTACAACTTAGAGAGAATCGGTCTGATCGGCACCATTGTTCAAAGGCGCGGGCACTTCTTCCGGTAGGCTTTCAGGTACCGTGGTTTCTATCTCATCGCCCTGCAACAATTTCGAATCCGCATCGCCAAATTTTCCGGGCAGGGCTACATTGGAAGCTAATATTAGGAGTACGAGCGCTCCGGCCAAAGTCCAGGTGCTTTTGTCCAAAAAGTCTCCGGTCTTTTTAACGCCACCCACAATTTGGCTTCCCCCACCGCCAAAGGAAGAGGAAAGTCCACCACCTTTTGGGTTTTGTACCATGATGACCAACACCAATAAAAAACAAACAACAATGATCAAGATTAAAAATATGGTAAAAGTGCTCATTTATTCAGAAGTATTTTCTTGTTGAATTTTTTCCACCGTTTTTATTCGGTCTGCAAAGAAACCACTTTTTTCCGGATATTTCAAACTTAAAATCCGATAGGCCTGTATCGCTTTTTTGTACTTTTTTTGCTCTAGGTAAACCCTTGCCAAAGTCTCTGTCATCAACTCCTTGCCATCAAATTGTGTCGATTCCGAAAGGTCGATTTTTATAGGGGTATCATTGGGCACTAGTTTGGGATTGCTGGCGATGAACTTATCTATGAGTTCTATTTTTTTCGATTTCATTTTTCTTGACTCGGAGGAAACCTTTTTGGTTCCCTTTTCATGATCTATGGCCGGCCAAACCGTAGGTTCTATTTTTTTTACCGAGGTCAATTGCAACCATTCTTCAAAGGAGTGCTTTTCATTTTTGTTGAACGGTAAGGGTTGGCCCATTGCAAGCGGCTGATTTTGATCGATATCCTCGGTGCCCACTGGATCCTTGGAAGTGAACAGTTCTGGATGTAGAATGGAATCGGCATCTGCAATGGTCTGAGGCAAAGGTTTGTCTATTGAGTCTTCGATCAATTGAGCTTTCTTTTGAGCGATGGCCACTTTAGTTTCGTCAATGGCCCGAACAGCAGGCTCTAAAAGTTCCGATTTTCCGGAAATGGCATTTGCAATCTTGTTTTGTGAAAACGACTGGGAGGTAATATAATCGAACAGAACGCCTCTGTCGGTGGTATAGGCCGCCGTAAGCTTGAGGGCATTGTTGTACTTAAAACTATTCAGATTTTTCAGGCCCTTTAAATGAAGGGCCCTTGCGGCCTGAAAATATGGATATTCCATCAATACTTCCTCGAGCTGCGCGGTTTGGGCGGCAGTGATCACCTCATCGGGATGTTGTAACAGTAAAGTGAAATCCGTAACGTTCATGGTCTGGTCTTGCAAATTGTTTTCGGCGTGTTAAGGTCAAAATTAGGGAACGAACTTGGTTACTCCCCGTAAAAATAAATTTTCCTGATTTACCAGTCGGCCAATGAGGCATTGAAAATATCTTGGGTGATGCGCTCAAAGATAATTTCATGGGCTTCGCTCTTTACCGAGGAGAGCTGTTGGTTCGCCGGATAATCATAGAAAAATGAAAAGCGTTGATCGAAATCGGAATCTTCCTTGGTCTTATTGTAAAAGCGCACTTTCACGGCGACCGTAAGCCTGTTCTGTGCAGCCGTCTGCTGTGCCGTTGCCGTCATGGGGGAGATGCGGTATTCCACAATTTCACCTTCATAGAGCAGGTCGCCGCCAGAATTGACAAGGTCTAGACTCGATTGGTTTAAGATCCTATCCTGAAGCGCGAGGGTCAAATCCCTATCCATTCCAGGTTCAAAGGTTGAGCCTGGACTCTGGGTGGCATAATTCTGAAAATAGTTGACTTGGAACGTTTTTGCGGTACCCACGTTTCCTCCCGTAAAGTTGTAGACCCCGCAACTGCCCAAAGTTCCCAAAAGAATCGATAGCATTACCAGATGTCCTAACCTTTTCAAAAACCCCATGTGTTATAAATTCCTTTTTCGCCACTGTTGATGCCATAAAATCGAAGTGATCGTAAGTCGATCATCAATGGCATTGACCTTATAGGTCGTATTGCTTTATCTTTCTATATAATGTTCTTTCCGAAATGCCCAATTCTGCCGCGGCGGCCTTTCGTTTCCCGCGATTCCGCTCCAATGACTTTTTGATCAGTTCCACTTCCTTCTCTTGTAAAGATAAGGTTTCCTCCACTTCTATTTCTTCCGCAAAATGATACTTATCTTCTTGGCTCGTCGCGTAGTTTGCATTAGGGGCATGTCTTTCCACCTTGGGTTCCGGCAATTGCATCAATTCCATTGGGGTATTTTCCTCAAAGGCATCTTCGCCATTATCCTTACCATAAATCTTACGGATCAGTTTCTCATTTTCTTCCTGTACTTTTTCTGAATCATTGTTTTTCAACAATTCCAGGGTCAACTTTTTCAAGTCGTTCAGGTCGCTCTTCATATCGAACAAAACCTTGTAAAGAATTTCCCTTTCGTTGCTAAAATCTCCCGTTTTCTTTTCTTTTGAAATCACAGCCGGCAAGTTGGCATCAGAGGCATTGGGAAGGTAGCCGTTAAGGGTGGCTGCGGAAATATTCCTGCTTGCTTCCAAAACGGATATCTGCTCGGCAATGTTTCTCAACTGTCTGATGTTTCCCGGCCAACGGTATTTTAAGAGAAGTTGTACCGCGTCGTCCTCCAATCGAATGGTCGGCATTTTGTATTTCTGACCAAAATCGGAGGCAAATTTTCGAAACAGCAAATGGATATCTTCTTTTCGATCCCGAAGGGGGGGAATATTGATTTCCACCGTACTCAGCCTGTAGTACAGGTCTTCGCGGAATTTTTCCTTTTTGATCGCCTCGAACATATTGATGTTGGTGGCGGCCACGATACGTACATCGGTTTTTTGGGTCTGTGATGAGCCCACCTTTAAGAATTCACCATTTTCCAATACCCTCAGGAGCCTCACCTGAGTGGTCAAGGGCAGTTCTCCAACTTCGTCAAGGAAGATGGTGCCGCCATCGGCCACCTCGAAGTAACCGCTTCTTGTGGCGGTCGCCCCTGTAAAGGACCCTTTTTCGTGTCCAAAAAGTTCGCTGTCAATGGTGCCTTCGGGTATGGCGCCACAGTTCACGGCGATATATTTTGCGTGCTTTCGGTGTGAGAGGGCATGTATGATCTTGGGGATGGCCTCTTTACCCACGCCACTTTCTCCAGTGACCAATACCGATATATCCGTAGGGGCGACCTGCATGGCCTTTTCTATGGCACGGTTGAGTTTTACATCATTACCGATGATTTCAAATCTCTGTTTTATTGCCTGGATCGATTCCATGGGATGCTTGGGTTATATAAGCCAAAAGCCGTTGGACTTTGACTTTCTTTTCAATATTAATTATTTGGCGTATGCCCTAGTGCTTTTCCTATTAAGGTAGCTGAGGTACAGTCGTTGATTTTCACGTTCACAAATTCACCGATTCTGTAATGTTCTTTTGGGAATACCACCACCGTATTCTGTGAATTTCGGCCCATCCATTGTATGTCCGATTTTTTGGAAGTGCCTTCAATCAAAACCTCTTCCACTTTATCTATGTGTTGTTGTGTGCGATAAAGCCCGTGCTTTCGCTGCAAGTCTATTATTTCAAGCAACCTGCGTTTTTTGGTCGCCTCGGGAACATCGTCTTTCAGTTTCCGCGCGGCAAGGGTGCCGGGTCTCTCGGAATAGGCGAACATAAAACCGAAGTCGTATTTCACATATTCCATCAACGATAGGGTATCTTGATGGTCCTGTTCGGTTTCGGTCGGAAATCCGGTAATCATATCTTGTGAAATAGCGCAATCTGGAATGATTTTCCTGATGTTATCTATCAATGCAAAATAGTCTTCTCTCGTGTGCAAGCGGTTCATGGCCTTCAAAATACGATTGCTGCCACTCTGTACGGGCAGGTGGATATAATTGCAGATATTGGCATACTTGGCCATGGTATGGATGACTTCAAGGGTCATGTCCTGTGGGTTCGAAGTAGAAAACCGAATGCGCATTTTGGGCTGGGCCAAAGCCACGAGTTCCAACAATTTTGCAAAATTCACCGCAATCGCCTGCTGCATATCGGTCGCCTTCTCGAAATCTTTTTTCAAACCGCCCCCGTACCAAAGGTAACTGTCGACATTTTGTCCCAAAAGGGTAACTTCCTTAAATCCTTTGGCCCAAAGATCGTTCACTTCTAGCAAGATCGAATGTGGATCTCGGCTGCGTTCCCGGCCCCTGGTAAAGGGTACCACGCAAAAGGTGCACATGTTGTCGCAGCCTCGGGTAATGGATACGAAGGCAGTGACACCATTGGTATTCAAGCGCACCGGGGCAACATCACCATAGGTTTCATCTTTTGATAGAAGTACGTTGACGGCATTGCGGCCCCCATCGACTTCTTGGATCAAATTGGGAAGGTCCTTGTAGGCGTCGGGCCCAACCACCATGTCAACTATTTTTTCCTCTTCCAACAATTGGCTTTTTAGCCTTTCGGCCATACAGCCCAATACGCCCACCTTCATGTGGGGCCGATGCTTTTTCACCGCATTGAACTTTTCCAGACGTTTTCTAACGGTGAGCTCGGCCTTTTCCCGGATTGAACAGGTATTGACCAAGACGAGGTCGGCCTCTTCCAAAACATCCGTAGTGTTGAAACCTTCATTGGCCAAGATAGAGGCCACGATCTCACTGTCTGAAAAATTCATCTGACAACCATAACTTTCGATATACAGCTTCCGTTGGTTGCCTTGCCTTTCCTTTAATGCCAAGGCAGAACCTTGTGCCGACTCCGTTATTGTTTTTTCCATGCGCAATCAAACCCCGTTCCTGTTGGGGTGGGCAAAGATAATACTAATTACAATTTTATGACAAATTGACAGTTATAAATTTATCCAAAAATCTGACGCAACTTTTTGAAAGGGCCATCATCCTTATAACACAACCCAATAAAATCATACATGATGAGAAAGGAGTTTTTTACACTGTCCCTAGTGGTCGTACTGGGTTTTGTTTCTTGTGATAAAACCGACGAAGGCAAGTATGCGGACTATCTGGTCGCACGGCCACTCACCATGCTAAAATCAGAGTTCAAGAACAGTGTTGAGGTCATGGCACCGATTCCGGTACGGGAATCCGGGAAAATATACGCCTACAAAGACTACATCTTCATTAACGATAAAAATACCGGGGTCCATGTGGTCGACAATTCCAATCCTGCTGCCCCTACAAAAATTGCCTTTATCAAAATTCCGGCAAACGTTGACATCTCGGTAAAAGACGATTTCCTTTTTGCCGACAGCCTCACCGATCTAATCGTCCTGGACATATCTGACATCAATAATATTAGACAGGTGAAACGATTGGAAGACGTGCTCTACGGTGATGTGGTTTGGCCTATGGAGGTCGATTTTTTTGAAAATAAGGAAATCGACTTTAACAATGAGATATTGATAGGCTGGGAAACCGTCACCGAAAGACGCCCCATAGCTGATTACGAAAACCGTTTCAACAACGGCGGTATTTTCAACGAAGCCTTGGCCGATGCCAGTGCCACCAATTCCACCACAGGACAAGGCGGCTCCATGGCGCGGTTCAAGATCGTGGCCGATTACCTCTACGCCGTTGACCGCCACAACATCAACATTTTTGATATTGCCGATCTGGAAAACCCAAAAGACCTGGAGGACGTTTTTGCCGGTTTTGATATCGAAACCATCTTCAATTCAGAACAGTACCTGTTTTTGGGGAGTATGAGCGGGATGTTCATATATGATATTTCGTCACCGGCCACCCCGACCTTTGTTTCCGAATTTCAACATGGTACCGCCTGTGATCCGGTTGTGGTCGATGGCGACTACGCCTTTGTAACCTTAAGGGGAGGCAGTTTTTGTGGTGCTACCGAAAGCGGTTTGTTCATCGTTGATATTTCAAATATCACCAATCCGACACTGAAGATAAGCTATCCGTTGGACGGACCATACGGCCTTGGGATAAAAGCGGAAAAGCTGTTTGTCTGCGACGGGGATTCGGGACTAAAGGTTTTTGATAAAACCGATGTGGAGCATTTGGTGCCCCTGAATCAATTTAAGGACATCAAAACCTTTGATGTGATTCCGTTGGAAAACACCCTTCTGATGGTAGGACAAGAAGCGCTCTATCAATATCAATATCTTGATAACGGCATAGAGCTGATCAGTACCTTGCAGCTGTAAGGCTTATTGAGGCGATATCATCTTAATGGCATCATCGGTTACCTTGTCATTGATTTTAGTGATGTATTCCCCCATGATTTGGTTCAAGTTCTTTAGCTGTACTTCCAATTCCTTGGAAACCGTGTCGAAAAATGCTTTGGCCTGGTCTGTGGGGGGGTAATCGCCCCTTTGCGAATCCGCCATCAGGAATGCCAATCGATTGTTGATCCTGATTCCATAATTGATCGGATCTTGCACACTTTGATTCTTGGTCATATGTATGTTGTTTTCTATTCGCTCCAGTTCGGTCAAAAAGGTTTGGATTAGTTTTTGTAGCCCGTGGTTTTCCTTGGTTTTGGTTTTGAGATAATCCAAGTCTTTCTTAATGGTCCTAATAGATACAATTGCTTCGTTCGCCTTGCTGACCTGATCCCTGACCTTTATCAAAAATTCGAACTGTTGCCGATAATCTTCCTGCGAATTGGGTAAACGTGGATCTTTGACAATTGTAAACTCCTGCTGAACTGCCCTCCCGTTCACAATCAATTTCACCTTATAATTTCCTGGCACCGCCTTTGGTCCAACATTTGGGGAGGCATAAAAAATCATTCCGTCAAACGCTTTGAAGCCAGGATACCTCATATTCCAAACAAACCTATTGCCACCAGATTTAACTTTCAGCGGTTTTGGAGCTTGGGGGTCGATTTTGTTTTCCTTGGTTTTGTTGGTATACGACTGTATTAAATCCCCGTTTAACTCATATATTTCGAGGCTCACGGTGTCTGTGGTTTTTAAATTTTTTATATAATAATTAAACAATACGCCATCAGGATGGTTCTCCCCGACCAGCTTATTATTGGGTTCTTCCCAACCCCCGGATTGCTGGATCCTATAAGACTGATCAGGTTTGTATAAGTAAAATTCATTGCTGGCCATCTCTTGAGAAAGTTGGTGCAAAGGGGTCAGGTCATCGATCATCCAAAAACCCCGGCCATGTGTGGCCGCAATAAGGTCATTGTCCCTTACCTGCAGATCGCGAATCGCGGTCAGGGGGAGATTCAGTTGAAAGGGCGACCAATTCGATCCATCATCAAATGAAATATACATGCCTCGCTCCGTTCCGGCATATAACAACCCTGGCCGAACTTGGTCGCTTCGTACGGTACGGGTGTAGTGATCTTCTTTTATGCCTTTGGTGATCAGTTTCCATGTTTTTCCATAATCGGAGGTCATATAGAGATAGGGGGTGTAATCCCCAAATTTGTAGGCTGTTGCGGCAATATAGGCCGTACCTTTCAGAAAGGGACTCGGATCAATGCAATTGATCATATTTAGTTTAGGGGAAATCGCGGCAGGGGGCGTAACATCCTCCCATGATTCGCCATTGTTTTTGGTGACATGGATCAAGCCGTCATCACTCCCCACCCAAATTACCCCTGGTTCAAGAGCAGACTCCTTGATCACAAAAATATTCGAGTAGAATTCGGCGCCCGTATTGTCTTGGGTAATGGGTCCGCCCGAAGATTTTATGGTTTCTGGAAGGCCCCTAGTGAGATCTGGGGATATGGTTTTCCAGCTTTGACCTTCATTTGTGGTGACATGTAAATAATTCGATCCCGCAAATAATTTATTCGGATCGTGTATGCTGAAATGTACGGGAAAATTCCAATTGAATCTATATTTCATGACCTCTGCCCCTGACCCCGCAGGGTTATCGGGCCAAACATTTACCGATCGGGTTTGGCCCAGTGCGTGGTCTTCGCGCATTAAATAACCTTTATAGGTTCCGCCATAGACAATTTCATTGTTTTTTGGATCTGGTGCTAAATGGGCGCTTTCCCCTCCGGCAGTGGGTTCCCAATCGCGTTCGGTTATCGAGGCATCTGAACTCCGGCTCAAAATACGAACCGCAGTATTATCTTGTTGCGCCCCATAAATGCGATAAGGAAAGTGATTGTCCGTTGCGATTCGATAGAACTGGGCGGTGGGCTGATTGTAGTAGGTCGACCAGGTGTTTCCTGAATCATTCGATATTTGCGCACCCCCATCATCGGCAATGATCATTCGGTCGTTGTTAAGGGGATCGATCCACAGATCGTGATGATCTCCATGGGGGGCATCCTTGAGGGTAAAGGTCTTGCCCCCATCGGTCGACACCCCATAACTAACGTTCATCACATACACTTTATCCATATTTTGGGTATCCGCATAAATTCTGCTATAATACCACGCCCTTTGACGTAGGGCCCTGTCTTCATTAACCTTGTTCCATGATTGTCCTGAATCATCCGACCGAAATATACCTCCATTTTCAGCTTCAATAATCGCCCAGACTCGATTAGAATTCACCGGAGAAACCGCTATCCCGACAATGCCCCATGGACTGCCCGGTAAACCCGTTTGTTTTGAGATGTCGGTCCAGTGATCTCCCCCATCCGTGCTTTTGAAAAGTTTGCTATCAGGCCCACCACTGTCCATACGGTAACCATTTCTTTTCATTTCCCAAGTTGAAGCATATAGGATTCTTGGGTTATTGGGATCCATGATAAGGTCACCAGCACCGGCATTTTCGCTTACATAAAGAATTTTGTTCCATGTTGTACCCCCATCTGTCGACCGGAATACCCCCCTTACGGTATTGGGTGTCCAAAGATTGCCAAGGGCAGCAACATATACGATATTGGGGTCTTTTGGGTGGATCCTAATTCTCGAAATATGCTCGGACCCTTCTAACCCAATATAGTTCCAACTGTTTCCGGCATCCATACTTTTCCAAAGCCCATTGCCAGAAGATACATTGCCCCTTAAAGTTTGTTCCCCTTCACCCACATAAATAATATTAGGGTCGGCTTCCGAAACCGCGACCGCACCGATTGAACCTCCGAAATATCCATCGGAAATACAATCCCAAGTACTTCCTGAATTCTCGGTCTTCCAAACACCACCTCCCGCAGTGCCCATATAGTATAGATTGGGATTACTGCTTACTCCGGTGACGGTGCCGGCACGGCCACCCCTAAAGGGGCCTACCAGACGCCATTCCAAGGAATTGTATAGCGAATCGTCATAGGTTACCATATTGTTGGCCTGCTTTTTCCGCTGGGCAGTTGAGTGCTGATAAGAAAAAAAGAAGAGTAACATCAATAATAAAACAGTCTGTTTTTTCATTTTGCGGTTTTGGTGATTGGCTTAAAAATAGATAAATTTTAAATGATTGTGTCGATTCTGTTTTACATCTTTATTGTTATCCTGTATAGTGCAGGACCCAATTTTGTTGCGGCTTGAAAATGGCGCTATCTCAATCCCGTCATTGGAAATTAAAAAATTCAACTACTTTTGTTGCCATAAAATCAATACATGGCCAAAAATCTAGTTATTGTAGAATCACCTGCAAAGGCAAAAACGATCGAGAAGTTTTTAGGGAAAGATTATAAGGTTGAATCCAGTTTTGGACACATTGCCGACCTGCCTTCCAAAGAATTGGGCGTTGATGTTGATAACGGTTTTATGCCCAAGTATATCGTTGACAAAGACAAGCAAGCCCTGGTCAAGAAATTAAAAGAATTGTCCAAGAAGGCGAGCACGATCTGGCTTGCCAGTGATGAAGACAGGGAAGGAGAGGCCATTTCCTGGCATTTGGCGGAAACCTTGGAACTCGATAAGTCGAAGACCAAACGCATTGTATTTAACTCCATTACCAAATCGGCCATTCAAAAGGCCATTGAAAATCCTCGCGAAATCAATTATAACCTGGTCAATGCGCAACAGGCAAGAAGGGTATTGGACCGTTTGGTGGGCTATGAGCTATCGCCGGTACTCTGGAAAAAAATTAAACCGGGGTTGTCAGCCGGTAGGGTACAATCGGTTGCGGTTCGCCTTATCGTTGAACGTGAAAGAGAAATCGAGGCATTTGCACCGGAAGCCTCCTTTAAGGTTTCGGCTGCCTTCACGACCGTCGACGGAAGTGAGTTTATTGCCAAATTGAACAAAGCCTTCCCCACCAAAAGTGAAGCGGAATCCTTTTTGAAAAAGAATCTTGGCGCCGCCTTCAAAGTGGGTGATTTGGATAAAAAACCTGCCAAAAAATCTCCCTCGGCTCCTTTCACTACCTCCACGTTGCAGCAAGAGGCATCCCGAAAACTTTACTTTTCAGTGGGCAGGACCATGCAAGTGGCGCAACGCCTATATGAAGCCGGTTTGATCACCTATATGAGAACCGACAGTGTCAACCTTTCTGGTGAGGCCATAGCCGCTGCCAAAGAGGCCATCATAGAGAATTATGGCAAGGCTTATAGCACGGTAAGAAACTTTAAGGGCAAATCGAAGGGGGCGCAGGAGGCACATGAGGCCATTCGTCCTACGAACATATCGTTGCAAAGCCCATCTTTGGAGCGAGATCAGTCGAAATTATACGATTTGATATGGAAAAGGGCCATCGCTTCCCAAATGGCAGATGCAGAATTGGAACGTACGCTGGTAAAGATAAAAACGGATAAACACCAAGAAGAGTTTGTCGCGAATGGGGAGGTCATCAAGTTCGATGGTTTTCTTAAAGTATATATGGAAGGTCAGGACGATGAGGATTTGGTAGAAGAGCAGGAAGGAATGCTTCCCGCCATGAAGGTGGACGACCCGCTTGCCAATAAGTATATCACCGCGACCGAAAGGTTTTCAAGGCCCCCCTACCGTTTTACCGAAGCCTCTTTGGTCAAGAAACTCGAAGAATTGGGTATCGGAAGACCTTCTACCTATGCCCCCACCATCTCCACCATACAAAATCGGGGATATGTGGAAAAAGGTACGGTTGAAGGTATTGAACGAAAATATGTGCAATTGACCTTGGAAGCCAATGCGCTAAAGGAAAAGGGATTGACCGAAATGGTGGGGTCGGATAAAGGAAAAATGGTGCCCACGGATATCGGGATAATCGTCAATGACTTTTTGGTTGAAAATTTTTCAAATATCCTTGATTATAATTTTACGGCCAGGGTTGAAGAAGAATTCGATGAGATTGCTGAAGGCACCGCAGATTGGCAAAAGGTGATGAATGAATTTTACACAGATTTCCATCCCAAAGTGCTCGATGTGGAAGAGAACGCAGACCGGGCAAGTGGCGAAAGGGTTTTGGGCCAAGATCCCAAAACTGGACGTCAGGTATCGGTTCGTTTGGGCCGTTTTGGTCCCATGGTTCAGATAGGGACCGCGGAAGAGGATGACAAGCCTTTGTTTGCGAGCCTTTTGCCTGAACAATCGTTGAACACCATTACCTATGAAGAGGCCATGGAGCTGTTCACCCTTCCCCGAAAGTTGGGAACCTTTAAAGGTGAGGAAGTTGAGGCCAATGTGGGCCGATTTGGGCCCTATGTGCGCTATGGTAAAAAGTTTGTTTCCCTGGACAAGGGCGAGAGTGCCTTTGATGTTGATTTTGACAGGGCTATCGAACTTATCGAGAGCAAGGAAAAGGCCGATGCCCCGGTCGCCACATACGAAAAAAAACCGGTGACAAAAGGAAAAGGCCGATTCGGTCCTTTTATCAAATGGGACGGGATGTTCATCAATGTAGGTAAAAAGTATGATTTCGACCAATTGTCGCAAGCCGATATTATTGAGTTGATCGAGGATAAAAAACAAAAGGAGGCCGATAAGGTGGTGCAGGACTGGCCCAATGAAGGCATCCGAATTGAAAAGGCCCGTTGGGGCAGGCACAACATCTTCAAAGGAAAGATCAAGGTTGAACTGGCAAAAACGGTCGACGTTTCCAAACTAAGCTTGGAGGAGGCAAAGGCCCTGATCGAAAAGAAAGCCCCTAAAAAGAAAGCTGGATCCAAGTCGAAGGCGAAAAAATAACTCCAACATACAAGCAATAAATCCATGGCATTCGATTTTTTGGTCCCTGTAGAGGATAAGGTGCTGGCCCATTGCGAACTGCTTCCGCCCCAGGCACTTGGGAGAAACATCTATATGCATACCGCCCGTAAGGGCTTGCCGGTACTGGCCAATGCTTCCGTCGCCCTGTTGGGGGTTAGGGAATCGAGGAATGCCTTTGAGAAAAAACCTGAAAAGTTGGATGTTACCGCCATCCGCATGCAACTTTATAAGTTGATGCTGGGAAATTGGAGCACCAACATCATAGATATGGGCGATATCGAAGAAGGGGAATCCGTGGCCGATACCTACTTTGTGGTAAAGGAGATCGTCGCCGGATTGTTGGAGGAAAAGGTGATTCCCATAATCATAGGAGCCACCCAAGACATTACCTATCCCGTGTACAGGGCTTTTGATGGAATCCACGACATGATCAATATCGTGGCCATTGACAGCCGCTTCGATTTTGGAATGGATGATGAACTGATATCTTCCCATTCTTATATGAGCAAGATCATCACGGAGAAGCCCAACAATCTTTTTAACTTTTCAAATTTAGGGTTCCAGAGCTATTACAATGCACAGGAAGAGAAAGATCTGATGGAGCGCCTTTTCTTTGATGCCTATCGATTGGGCGAAGTGGCCAATGATCTGTCATTGGCAGAACCCGTGCTCCGAAATGCACATTTGGTTAGCCTTGATGCCCGGGCGATCAAGGCAAGCGAAGTGGGCCTTTCCCAAAATTTTTCACCGAATGGTTTTGACGGGAGGGAAATCTGTGCCATTGCCCGATATGCGGGCATCAGCGAAAAGGTGGTCGCTTTCGGCCTCTATGAAATGGAAAATACGGGTCAGTGCTGTCAATTGATGGCCCAGATCATATGGTATTTTATAGAAGGTTTAAATTACAGGCTCTTGGAGCGCCCAAGTTCCGAAAACCCAGATTTTACCAAGTATACCGTGCCCACCGACACAGAACTGTTGATTTTCTACAAAAGCCATCTTACCGAGAGATGGTGGGTTGAGGTGCCTTCAATAATATCTTCACATAATAAACCCAATTCACCTGCGTTATTACCCTGCACCGAAAAGGACTATCTGGACGCTTGCGACCAGCACATTCCGGAGCGGTGGTTCAAAGCCTTTAAGAAAGGATTTAATTGACCGATTTTTTTTAAGGATAATTGCTTTGAATACAATAATTTGCTCAAAACGTAGTTTTAGAGTGTAGAATAAAATAATTGTCTTTGCAGTTAATAACCAGAATCGAAATTTAACCTAAAGTATGAAGAAGCTATTGTTATCATCTATAGCATTTGTTTTTTTGCTCAGTAGTTGTGGGTCTAAAACAAAGGGAGAGCTAGTAGGGGCCCAAGGTAAAAAGTGGTACCCGGAAAAACCATATGGAATGGAACTCATCCCAAGGGGAGCTTTCATCATGGGTAAATCTGAGGAAGACCAGGCACAAGTGCTCAATGCCCCTACCAAAACAGTCACCGTACGATCATTTTATATGGACGATACGGAAATCACCAATAGTGAATACCGACAATTTGTGGAATGGGTTAGGGATTCCATCGCAAGGACCCGATTGGCCGATTTGGCCGACCAGCTCGGATTGGGACCGGATGATGGCGGTATCGGGGAATATGCCTTTAAGGATGCCGATACGACCAAAGCAACGGCCTACGACAAATATATGATGGACAACTACGCCGGAATGGGGGATAACTTCAATGAGGGAAGGGCCCTGAACACCGACGAAGAATTGGTTTGGGACACTTCCGAATATCCCGACGAATATTACACCGAAGTAATGGATTCCTTGTATATTCCTGAAGCGGAATCATACAATGGCCAGCGCATCATCGATGTCACCAAGTTAAAATACAAATATAGCTGGATGGATATAGAAGCTGCAGCACGTTCTAAAACGGGCCGCAGAAGGGACTTTGTCCGTCAAGAGGAATTGGAAATATATCCCGATACCACCGTTTGGATCCGCGATTTTGAATATTCCTACAACGAGCCCATGCACAACGATTATTTCTGGCACGATGCCTATAGCGAATATCCCGTAGTCGGAGTGAATTGGAAACAGGCCAAAGCTTTTTGCAATTGGAGGACCAAATTCAAGAACGATGATCAGAAACAAAGAGGAAAACAATTCGTAAACCAATTCCGTTTGCCTACCGAAGCAGAATGGGAGTATGCCGCAAGGGGAGGTATCGAAGGAGGTACTTATCCATGGGGTGGCCCGTATGTGATCAGTGATACGGGTTGCTTTATGGCCAACTTTAAACCCCAACGGGGCGATTACGCGGCAGATTCGGCCCTGTATACCGTGGAGGCCAAATCGTACGAGCCCAATGATTTTAATCTATATAACATGGCAGGAAACGTTTCGGAGTGGACGAACTCAAGCTATGATCCAAGTGCCTACGATTATGTTTCCACAATGAACCCCAATGGCGGGGACGGTAATAACAAAAGAAAGGTCATCCGTGGGGGTTCTTGGAAAGATGTCGCATACTTCCTTCAGGTGAGCACCAGGGATTATGAATATGCCGATTCGGCCAGAAGTTATGTTGGGTTCAGAACCGTACAGGACTATATGGGAGAGGAAGATTCGACCAAAGGCGGAAGAGGACTATAATCCGAAATAAATTTTAAGACCAAAGATCTAAATACCAATATTAAACGTTAAACCAAATACTTATTATTAATCATCAAATTCAAATTAAAACTTAAATTATGGCACAGTCAAAATCAACAAAAAAACTATTTAACATGGCCTATGGCCTTGGCGCATCGGTGGTAATTATTGGTGCATTGTTCAAGATTCTTCACTGGGAGTTCGGACCCCTCACAGGTGGTTTACTATTAGCGATAGGGCTTATTACCGAAGCGCTTATTTTTGCGATCAGTGCGTTCGAACCAGTAGACGATGAATACGATTGGTCTTTGGTATATCCGGAATTGGCCGGTGGAATGATTGGCGGAAAAGACGCCGAAAGAGAGTCCATCAAAGAGGCGGAGACCTCCTTGTCCAAAAAATTGGACGACCTATTGAAAGAAGCCGGTGTAGATGCCAACCTGATGGAAAGTTTAGGTTCAAGTATCAAAAATTTTGAAGGTGCCGCCAAAGGAATCGCCCCTACCATCGATGCCATGGAGTCCACCAAAAAATATTCTGACGAAATGGTTCAGGCCGCCGCCCAAATGGAGTCTTTGAACAGCTTGTACAAAGTTCAACTGGAAAGCGCTAGCAGACAAGCCTCTGTGAACGAAGAAGTAGTTCAAAACGCAAGTGCACTTAAAGACCAAATGGAATCGTTGGCTACCAACCTATCGTCCTTGAATGGCGTTTACGGTGGCATGCTTTCTGCAATGAGCAGAAACTAATTAGTAAAAACCCAAATCAATTTAACAAACTAAAAACTAATTAGAAAACATGGCATCAGGAAAAGCAACACCACGTCAGAAGATGATCAATCTTATGTATTTGATCTTCATCGCAATGCTGGCGTTAAACATGAGCAAGGAAGTACTTGCAGCTTTCGGAATTATGAACGAAAAGCTCGAGACCTCCAATATAAAGACCACGGAAAGCAACTTGGCTTTCTTGAGCGGTCTTGAGACCAAAGCATCTGAAAATGCCGAGAAATTCGGTCCCCTATATCAGGATGCACAGAAGATAAAGGAATTATCACAGGAATATTTCAATTATTTGGAAGGGATTAAAAAAGGATTGATGGCAGATGTCGAAGATCCAAAGGATTACCAGGTAATGGACAAGGCCGATTATTTAGACGGCATGTTCTTCCAAGGTGACAACCTTACCCCTGAAGGCAAGGAGTTCTTGAAAAGGATCAATGATTATCGAACCCAGGTATTGAATATTCTGCCCGCGAACATGACCGAGGTTAAGGCTAGCGTAGAATCCCGTTTTCAAACCGGCGATGCGCAAGGAAAGGTCGAAAACCGCAGTGGTGATAAGATCGACTGGCTTAACTATCATTATGAAGGATTTCCCCAGGTAGCTTCTTTGACCAAACTGACCGCCTTACAGGCCGATATTAAGGCAACTGAAGAAGACGCCTTGAAATCTATGCTACAAGGTCAATTGAGCAGCGAAGTGGCCATGACCAACTATACCACCTTATTGGAACAGGAAAAATCGGCCTTTTATTCGGGAGAGAAGTTTTCCGGTGCCATTGTGTTGGGCCGTAAGGATGCGACCACAAGGCCTAATGAAGTGAATTTGACTTTGGACGGCAGGAAGTTGAGCGAAGGTGCCGACTATGAGATCAAGGATGGCCAAGTAAAGCTTTTGGTAGGGGCAGGTGCCCCCGGCGATCATAAGATCCAAGGTAGCTTGGTCTTCATGCAAGATGGTGAGCGCACCGAAGTGCCTGTATCCTCAACGTTTGCGACCATTTCTAAGCCTAATGCAGCCTTGATAGCCGCGGATAAGATGAACGTGGTATATCGCGGTGTGGCTAACCCTATGTCGATTTCGATTCCCGGAATACCAAACAATAAGGTATCTGCTTCGGCTCCAGGTTTGAAATCGGTAAGTGGAAGCCAATACGTCATGAATCCCGGTTCTGGTAGAACCGTTACCATTACGGCTTCGGGTAAATTGCCCGATGGCCAGACCGTATCGTCCAAATCAGAGTTCAGGATCAAGGATATTCCACGACCTGAAGGTTCTGTGAGCAAGCAGACCGGCAGTCTTAAAATGCCTAGAGGTAATGTTGAAATAGCCACCATCGGTGCTGTTTTGGAAGACTTTGATTTTGATTTGAACCTTGCGGTTAGCGGATTCAAGTTCAAGGTGCCTGGTCAACCAACCGTAGCGGTAAATGGCAACAAATTGGATGCAAGGGCCATATCTGCCTTAAAAAGGGCCAGCAGGGGCGATGCCGTTCAGATTTTTGATATAGAAGGTTATATTACCAATAACAAGAGCTATAAATTAAAGAAGGTTTCTCCCGTAATCGTGGAGATTACCAACTAGTAACGCTTATAAATTTTAACAGATGAATTGGAAGAATGTTTTGTTGATCGGAGCGGTAACCCTATTGCCGGTTTCCTTAATGGCCCAAGCGAACATCTTGAACGCAAAGAAGCCACAAGAGATTGGCATTAAGACCGAAGCCCAAAAAGCTTTGGACAATGACGCCCCTCTTGAGTACGGATATGTTGACGATAGGGACATCCTTTGGTCCAAGACCATTTGGGAAGTGATCGACCTTGATGAAAGGGTAAACTTTCCATTGTATTATCCTACCGATACTATTGATATTGGTTCCGACAGAAGGTCGTTGTACGATGTTTTGTTGAAGAATATCAAAAATGGCAAATTGGAGGATGTATATGTTGATTCGTATTTCACTGAGAAGCGCGTTTTCAGTGATTTGGCGGCTACCTTGAAGAAAAGGGATACGACCGATTATGGTTACGAGCAGATCAATGCGGGGGAAGAACTTTCCGCGGAATATGTGATCGAAAGGGAACTCACCGCGGCCGATATCGAAGAGTACCGAATCAAAGGGATCTGGTATTTCGATAAGCGCCAAGGGGAGTTGAAATACAGATTGCTGGGGATTGCCCCTGTTGCTCCGGACGTTAACTTCATCGACGATGAATCGATGGATCCCCAAGATTCAAAGGTAGAGCTGTTTTGGGTCTGGTACCCATCTGCGAGGCAAATTTTGCACGATGCGAAGGTATTCAACCAACGCAATTCGGCACAGCCCATCTCCTTTGATATGCTGCTGAACTCTAGAAGGTTCAACGGGGTCATCTATAGGGAAGATAATGTGCACGGAGATCGTGAGGTAACCGATTATATCGCCGATAATGCTTTGTTCCAATTGCTGGAGTCCAAAAGAATCAAAGAGGTCATCAGGGATAGGGAGCAGGATATGTGGGCCTATTGATCAAAAGTGAATTCCAATTCAATATAACTTTAAAGTCCCGATGGTCACATCGGGGCTTTTTTTTGTGACATGCCCTATGTCAATCGTGCTTTCCCTACCTTTAAACCATGGTAGATTATCTCGTGGTAGGATTGGGCTTGGCCGGGATTTCCTTTTGTGAAACCTTGGAAAGGAACAACAAGTCCTTTAGGGCCATCAGCGATGGTTCACAAATGTCTTCGGCAGTGGCGGGGGGGCTTTACAATCCCTTAATGCTAAAGCGCTTTACCTTGGCATGGAACGCCATGGAGCAGCTCGATTTGGCATTGCCATTTTACCAAGACTTGGAAAGGAAGTTGGGTTTGCGATTGAACCACGAACTGCCCATCTTAAGACGGTTTTCATCAGTGGAAGAACAGAACCTCTGGTTCGAGGCCTTCGATAAGGAAGGATTGAAGCCATATGTATCGCCCACGATTCGCCCCGATTCCTACAATCCAAATATTGATGCACCCTTTGGTTATGGAGAAGTACTCCAGACCGGGCGTGTTGATGTTCAAGGGATGCTTGCCGCCTATAAAGGTTACTTGCGACAAAAAGGGGCATTGACCTTTGAAACCTTTGATCATGATATCCTTGAAATAAAGGATGACCACATCACCTATAAATCGGTTAAGGCAAAACATCTTGTTTTTGCCGAAGGGTATGGGTTGAGCATGAACCCATACTTTCGATATTTGCCGCTGACAGGCACCAAAGGGGAATATCTCATCATTGAGGCTCCCGAACTAAAGGAATTCAACGCCATCAAGGCCGCCGTATTCATTATTCCCATGGGAAACGACCGCTATAGGGTCGGGGCGACCTACAAATGGAAAGATAAGACCAACAGCCCAACAGAGGCATCCAAAGCGGAACTTATTGAACGATTGAACCAAGTTCTTAAATGTGGGTACAGCATTATGGGGCAGGAGGCAGGTATTCGGCCAACGGTTACCGATAGAAGGCCATTGGTGGGAAGGCATCCGATTTATGCCAATCTTTATGTTTTGAACGGATTCGGTTCCAGGGGGGTAATGATAGCACCTTCAGCCTCGGAACAATTGTTCGACCTGGTCGAAGGCAATCGGTCACCACAACCGGAAATGGACATCGCAAGGTTTACTAAGAAGTACTTTTCGGACGGGTCTTCGCCTGTTGGGGGTCGTAATGGATAAAAAAGTTGATCCAAATATTCCTTGAGATTCTGATGATGACCGGCATGAACACGATCATGGTTGCTACAATCGCAATAAAAGTATGTACCAGGGTAGCTTTGAAAACTAAAAAAGAGATCACAAAGGCAGCTACGGCAAATGCAATGCCCAATCCGTAGCTCACATACATCGCCCCATAAAAAAAAGAAGGCTCGATCTTATATTTGGTTCCGCAATGGGAACAGCGCTCCTTCATTTTAAATAAAAAACCGACTTTATAAGGGTTTTTGGCCTCATACATGCTTTCTTGGTGGCATTTTGGGCAACTTCCTGTTAAAATGCTGTAGAGTTTGTTTCCTTTTTTTAACATTTGCAAAACTTTTTGCGAAAATAGGATTTCGCACACTTTTTCAACGTAACATTCATCACAATTAAATGCTTAATATTCATAACCTTTCCGTTTCATTTGGGGGTGAATTCCTCTTCGAGGAAATATCGTTTCGCCTCAATGCGGGAGACCGTGTGGGCCTTATTGGAAAAAACGGGGCGGGAAAGTCTACCTTGCTCAAGCTGCTGTCCAAAGATATGCCCTTGGATACGGGTACCATTGCCACCGAGAAAAACGTTAAGATCGGTTTTCTTCGGCAGGATATTGATTTTGAACAGGGAAGGAGCGTACTGGAAGAAGCTTATCAGGCATTTGTGGAAATCAAGGCATTGGAGGCCAGACTGGACGAAATTAACCACCAGTTGGCCGAACGCACCGATTATGAAAGCGAAGGGTATCACCAATTGATGATCGATCTCAATGACGTTTCACACCACTATGAAATTTTGGGGGGCTATAATTACCAGGGTGAGACAGAAAAGATTTTGCTCGGTTTGGGCTTTAAAAGAGAAGATTTCGATAAAAAGACCGATACCTTTTCAGGAGGTTGGCGCATGCGTATCGAATTGGCCAAACTATTGCTGCAGAGCAACGATGTCCTCTTGCTCGATGAGCCTACCAACCACTTGGATATCGAATCGATCATCTGGTTGGAAGGTTTTTTGAACAGCTATCCCGGCGCGGTAGTGATCGTATCGCACGACAAGATGTTTTTAGATAACGTGACCAACAGAACCATTGAAATTTCGTTGGGGAGAATCTACGATTACAACAAACCTTATTCCAAATTTTTAAAACTAAGGGGAGAAATCAAGGAGCAGCAGCTCAATGCCCAAAAAAATCAGGAAAAGGAAATTCAACAGGCCGAAAGGTTGATCGAAAAATTTAGGGCAAAGAGCACCAAGGCTTCCATGGCGCAGTCATTGATCAAAAAACTCGACAAAATGGAGCGTATCGAGGTCGATGAAGACGACAATGCCGTAATGAACCTGCGCTTTCCAATTTCCATTACACCTGGTAAAGTGGTTGCCGAGATAGAACATTTATCGAAAAGCTATGGGCCTAACCAAGTCCTTCGACACATTGACCTATTGTTGGAGCGGGACAGCAAGACCGCTTTCGTTGGTCAGAACGGTCAGGGCAAATCTACCTTGGCTAAAATATTGGTCGGGGAGTTGGAACATGAAGGCCACTTGAAATTGGGCCATAACGTGCAAATCGGGTATTTTGCCCAAAACCAGGCCGAATATTTGGATGGAAGTAAAACCATTTTGGATACCATGATCGATGCGGCAAATGAGAAGAACAGGGCTAAGGTTCGTGATATCCTGGGATCTTTCCTTTTTCGTGGCGATGAGGTCGAAAAATACGTCAAGGTATTATCCGGGGGGGAACGCAATCGCCTGGCATTGGCTAAAATGTTGCTGCAGCCCTTTAATGTGCTGGTAATGGACGAACCCACCAACCACCTTGACATCAAATCAAAAAATGTGTTGAAACAGGCCCTTCAAAATTTTGAGGGCACCTTAATCTTGGTTTCACATGACCGTGACTTTCTCCAAGGGCTCACCAATAAGGTCTACGAGTTTAAAGATAAAAAAATCAAGGAATATCTAGGTGATATCGACTTCTATTTAGAGCAGCGTAAGGTCGAGGACTTCAGGGCCATTGAAAAGCAACAGCAAAAGAAGAAGGAAAAAGAATCGGAAAAGAGCACGTCGATCGATTTTGATGGCCAGAAGAGGGTAAAATCCTTAAAAAACAAGCTCAGTACGGTCGAGGCCAAAATTGCACAGTTGGAAAGGGAAATCGCTTCGAATGACCAGGATCTTTTGTTAAATTATGAGGCAACCATCAAAAGGAACAATTTTTTCGATACCTATCATGCCAAGAAAAAGGAGTTGGAAAGTTTGATGATGCGATGGGAAAAGCTATCATCAGAGCTGGAAATGGCATCAAGTTAACCCTTCACAAAAAGTAAGTAAATTCTTTCACAACAAAAATCGCCGTTTTCACCACAAAAACGGGCCTTTCATCGAGAATATTTGCATTTAATCCTGATTAAAACGTTATTTGTAAGGTAATTCTTTCTAATGTAGGAAATTACTAATAAAATTAGGGATCGTACCAAAACAGTGCAATATGAAAAAACAGCTCGTTGCTTTTCTGGTTTTCTTTATGGTAGTGAATACAATATTTGCCGATATCCCACAAACCGAAAAGAATGCGCTTTTGGATCTCTACGGTGCCACCAATGGTGAAGAATGGCAGAACAAATGGGATATCAATGCCCCTGTTGAGCAATGGTACGGGGTGAAGTTGGTGAATGACCATGTGGTTGAAATCAACCTTTTCCATAATAACTTACAGGGCACGATTCCCGCAAGTATAGGTGGTCTTACCAGTTTAAATGTGCTCAATTTGGCATTCAACGGTATTACCGGGCAATTGCCGGAAACCCTTGTCAAGCTTGTAAAATTGAAGGTGCTTAAGCTTGAAATGAACCGAATAAAAGGGGAATTGCCCATTGAAATGGGCAATTTGGCACAATTGATAGAGTTCAGCGCTTTCAATAATTTCCTGACCGGCAGCATACCAGCTAGCCTCGGAAATATCAAAGGACTAAAAATATTGAATTTGTCGAGCAACAATATCAAAGGTGAAATTCCGAATTCTTTGGGCAATTTAAAAAACCTGGTGGTCTTGGGACTTTTCGAAAATAGCTTGGAAGGAAGTATTCCAAATGAACTCGGTAACCTATCACTTTTGAAGGAATTGGTTTTGGCGAACAATCAATTGGGCGGGGAAATTCCTAAGGAATTCGGACAGTTGGCCAGTTTGGAGGTCTTGCAGATACAGAACAATAAATTCAATTCCTTCAAAAACCTGGAATATATGAACACTCAAGGTCTCTTGGTGTTCGATTTTGACAAGAATAAGGAAATGAGCGATTTTAAAAATATAGACTTCGATAAAACCCGTATGGCTGAAACGCTGTTTGAAGAAGATATAGAACACGATAGGTAATTCTTGCTGTTAGTTAGCTAGTTAAAAGAGGGATACCGACGGGTATCCCTCTTTTTTTTGGACGTCTTAAACCTAGCTCGTTGCAAATGGTTTCTCTTTGACAAAACGTCAAAGACCAAGATGATGCCTTTGCACATTTTTATTTGGATAAAAAACCATATTTTTAAGCAAATACAAATGTGAATCAATGAAGTTGCAAACCCTATCTCCCATATTACGGGCCATCGCTCTATCCTTGACCTATATTTTTAGTATATCTGTCATGGGACAGGTAGAAAGTCGCACTATGCCAATGCAAGGAAATGACCTGGATAGCACTGCGACCGTAGCCGAAAATGCTTTCATCCAGCAAATTCCTGCCACCGATGTCTCCTTTGAAATGATTTTGGTACCCCAAGGTAGTTTTGTCATCGGAAGTCCCGAAACAGAAGAAGGCCGAAAACCCGACGAAGGCCCTCAAACCCAAGTGGCCCTAGATTCCTTTTATATGGGGAAGTATGAACTTACTTGGGATGTATTCGAACTGTTCTTCAAACAAAACCAACAGCTTTTCGTGAAGTTGGAAAACGACAAAGTAATGAAGATCGATGCGATCACCCGGCCGAGCCCCCCATACGAAGATCCATCCTATGGCATGGGAAAACAGGGCTTTCCGGCCGTTAGTATGTCGGCCTATTCGGCGCTGGTTTTTTGCAAATGGCTCAGTACGGTAACGGGCAGGTTCTATAGGTTGCCCACGGAGGCCGAGTGGGAATATGCTGCCAGGGCAAACAGTAATACTGCCTATGGTTTTGGCGATTCGGTCGCCGAACTGGATGAATATGCGGTGTATTATGGGAATTCTGAAAATCATTACGCCAAGGCGGGAAGCAAGAAACCCAATGCCTGGGGCCTCTATGATATGCACGGGAATGTGGCGGAGTGGACATTGGATGAATATAAGGAAGACAGCTATACCAGTTTGGAAAAGAAAAACCCATGGGTACGGCCCACCGTTATCCACCCCAGATCTTATAGGGGAGGTTCCTGGGACGATGATGCCGACAAATTACGGTCTGCTTCCCGGTCTGCTTCCAGCGTGAAACAGCAAAAACGCGACCCACAGATCCCCAAAAGCTTTTGGTGGTTTACAGACTCAAACTATGTAGGATTCCGTTTGGTAAGTCCGGTAACACAACCCTCCTCCGAAGAACAAAATAAATTCTGGCAGATCGTACTCGATGAATAGGCACATTGTTACGAAATATCAGTTTAAACCCTAACGCGAAGAACGAATGAAAACCTTTATTTTCTTTCTAATAGTAAGCCAAACTTTAGTGGTAACGGCACAGACCAACTATAATTTAAATGAAAAAAGCACCATGACCATTTCGGGTTCGTCGACCGTGCATGATTGGACGGTTACTGCGAACCAAATGGCCGGTACCTTAAAGATGAAGGCTAAAACCATCACTGAAATTGGCTTTACCGTTCCGGTTGAAAATATCAAAAGTGAACGCGGACCTACCATGGACAAGAAAATGTATGCCGCACTTAAAAATGAAGAATATCCAACAGTAACCTTTCAGTTACAGGAAGTAAAAGGAACGACAATTTTGACGGGAACGCTCAATATTGCCGGAATTGAAAAAAGTGTTCAAATTGTAGCTGCAATTAACCCAACAGGGGAAACCGTGGAAATCAAGGGTGAAAAAAAATTGGTGCTCCAAGATTTCGGCATGGACCCGCCTACGGCAATGTTTGGCCAAATCGTGGTCGGCGATGAAGTGACCGTTCATTTTGACTTGGTTTTTACCAGTTCCTGAGTTCATCAACCATCAATTTACCTCGTTGAACAAGGGGTGTCGTGGCATCAAAGTTCAGTACCGGATATTATGCGATTGGGGCAAAGTAGGCATAGGTGCTCGCCTCAGGAGGGCGCAGGAAACCACAACAACCCCAATGGTCTCTGTACTTAACATTAGAACTGTATTTAGAACTAGCCAAGTATCTCCGTTTGTCGAAAATTGTTAACTTTAAGGACCTGCCGGTATTGAAGCGGGAATGATCGGGATGAAACAGAAAATTGGATTGCTTCTTATTTTAGCGGGACTTCTTGCGTTTTTGTTTGCATTTAAGAAGGGTTTTTTTAGCCTTACCCACGATGCCTATGCAGAAATGAAATTACCTGAGGTCGTCGATTATAATTTCCATATCAAACCCATTCTTTCCGATAACTGCTATAAATGCCATGGACCCGATGCCAACAAACGAAAGGCTGGCCTCCGTTTGGATATGGAGAACGCGGCTTTAGGGGAATTGCCCGAGAATCCCGGAAAATTTGCTTTGGTTGCGGGAAACCCCAATAAAAGCCTAATGTATCTGCATGTGGTTTCTGATGACCCCGATGCGTTAATGCCACCGCCCGACTCCAAATTGCAGCTCAATAGCCATGAAAAAGGATTAATCAAAAAATGGATTGAACAGGGGGCAAAGTTCGAACGGCATTGGGCCTTTATCCCTCCAAAAAAGGCTAGGACGCCCAAAGTCGATACAACCGGTTGGGTTCAAAATGAAATCGATGCTTTTATACTTAAAAATCTTGTTGATAAAGGGCTCTGGCCTTCAAAGAGGGCCCCGATGGAAATCTTGATCCGTAGAATAAGTCTCGATCTTACCGGTTTACCACCCGATCAGGAACAGGTACAACAATTATTGCAAGAACCATCGGAAACGATCATAGCCAAAACCATTGATACATTTTTGGCGGCTCCTGCCTATGGGGAACGAATGACCCAATCCTGGCTCGATGTGTCACGTTATGCCGATTCCCATGGGTATCAAGACGATAGCTACCGTACCATGTGGCCTTGGCGCGATTGGGTGATCCATGCCTTTAATGAAAACCTGCCCTATGATGATTTTCTCATTTGGCAACTTGCCGGCGATCTTCTGCCCAATGCCACCAAAGAACAGATATTGGCCACTGGATTCAATCGCAACCATCCGATCACCCAGGAAGGTGGGGTGATCCAGGAAGAATATCGGGTCAATTATGTTTTAGACCGTACCAACACCTTGGGGAAGGGTATTTTGGGAGTGACCCTGGAATGTGCCCGTTGCCATGACCATAAATATGATGCGATATCCCAAAAAGATTACTTTGGAATGTATTCCTTTTTCAATCAGGTGAATGAGAAGGGATTGCAAATGGACGCGGTACAGGCCGCCAATCAGAAATTTTATGCCGACCCGCCCTATATTACGATTACCGATAAGGAAACGGAAGGCCTGCTTTCGTTCATCAATTTGGAAAAAGGTTCCAATATCAACGTCATGGTGATGAACGATTCGGCGCCAAAGACCACTTTCGTGCTGAACAGGGGCAATTATGATGAACCTGCCGATTCGGTGGTTGCCCATACCCCGGTAACCATCTTCCCATTTGACGAAACCTTACCCAAAAACCGATTGGGGCTTGCCCAATGGGTGACCGATAAGAACAATCCTTTAACCGCAAGGGTATTCGTGAACCGTGTTTGGGCCATGTTTTTTGGAAAGGGATTGGTGGAAACCGTTGAAGATTTCGGGGTGCAGGGAAACCTTCCGACCCATCCTGAACTATTGGATTGGTTGGCCGCAGACTTTATGGACCATGATTGGGACATCAAATATTTGGTGAAGCACATCATGTTATCGGCCACCTACCAACAACGCTCCGAGTTACGACCAGAATTAAAAATGGCCGATCCTGAAAACAAGCTGCTGGCCAGGGCACCACGTTTCCGAATGAGCGGGGAAATGATCAGGGATTATATGTTGGCCACAAGTGGATTATTGAATACCAAGATCGGTGGTCCCAGCGTAAAGCCATACCAGCCTCCCGGACTTTGGGAAGAGACCAATGCCGGTGGTAACAGGGGCATTTTAACCAATTATGTACCCGATACCGGAGCGAAGTTGTATCGCCGATCGCTCTATACTTTCTGGAAGCGGACCCTGCCACCGGCCAGTATGACGATTTTTGATGCACCAACCCGTGATTTTTGTGAAGTAAGGCGGCAAAAGACCAATACGCCCTTGCAGGCTTTGGCGTTGCAAAACGACGTACAGGTTTTGGAAGCTGCAAGGGTATTGGCCCAACGCACCTTGGCCCGGCATCCTGACGATGACACCATGGTAAAGGAAATATTCCGTACCATATTGGTTCGAAACCCCAGGGATGAAGAATTACTGGTATTGGAGTCATATTATCACGATGCCCTACAAACCTACATGGAAAACACCGAAAATGCCAAGAAGTTGGTGGCCGTTGGGGAGTATGAACAATTACCCGTAGACCCTTCTAAAACCGCGGCATTAATGCTTACGGCACAGGTAATCTATAATTTGGATGAAACCATTACGAAAGAATAAGTACCATGGCAAATGACAAAAAAAATAATGAAAGCCCACTAAAGGTCAATCGGAGGCACTTCTTTTCGCAGTTGAGTGTGGGTATTGGATCGTTGGCCCTTGGCTCGTTATTGATTCCAGATCTTTTTAAAAGCGACACCGAATCCTTGTCCTCAATGCCGTTGGGAATTCCCCATTTTGCCCCGAAGGCCAAACGGATCATTTATCTTTTTCAGGCCGGCGCCCCCTCGCAGTTGGAAACTTTTGATCATAAACCTACCCTGCGCAAACGCATGGGCGAGGATTTGCCTGAATCGATTCGGAACGGGCAACGATTGACCGGAATGACTTCCGAACAAAAAACCTTTCCGCTGATGCCCCCTGCTGTGGAATTTCACCAACATGGTAAGAGTGGGGCATGGATCAGCGATTTTTTCCCCCATATTGCAAAGATTGCCGATGAAATCTGTATCATTAAAAGTATGCATACCGAAGCGATCAACCATGATCCCGCCATTACCTTCTTTCAAACAGGGAGCCAAATTTCGGGACGGCCGAGTATGGGATCTTGGATGAGTTACGGCCTCGGTAGTGAAAACAAGAACCTGCCTTCCTTCGTGGTACTGACCTCGAGGGGAAAAGGCAATAGTCAAGGGCTATATTCCAAATTATGGTCCAGTGGGTTCCTGGATTCAAAGCACCAAGGGGTATTGCTTAGGTCGGGTAAAGACCCAGTGCTCTACCTGAATGATCCCGATGGCATCTCACGTTCCGACAAACGGCATTTGCTCGATCAGGTATCTTCGCTCAACAAACTGCATCATGTTGAGACCGGAGACGACGAAATCGAATCGAGAATCGCACAGTATGAAATGGCCTATCGCATGCAGATGTCGGTACCCGACGTCATGGACGTTTCCAAAGAGCCCGAATCGATCATCAAACTTTATGGCGAGGACTGCCAAGTCCCTGGCACTTATGCGGCCAATGCGCTTCAGGCAAGAAGACTTGCGGAAAATGGGGTGCGTTTCATCCAATTATACCATCAGGGATGGGATCAACATGGTAATTTGCACAATGAAATGGCCGGTCAGGCCAAGGATGTAGACCAGGCCTCCGCAGCCTTGATCATGGATCTGAAACAACGCGGCATGTTGGAGGATACCCTGGTGATTTGGGGCGGGGAATTTGGTCGAACCAATTATTGCCAGGGCAAGTTCGATCCAAAAAATTACGGCAGGGACCATCATCCGAGGGCCTTCAGCATTTTCATGGCAGGGGGAGGTGTTAAACCGGGCATTACCTATGGCGAGACCGACGAGTTTGGCTATAATATTATTGAAAACCCGGTACATATCAATGATTTTCATGCCACTCTGATGTATGCCATGGGTCTGGATCACGAGCAGTTGACCTACAAATACCAAGGCCGTAGGTTTCGATTGACCGATGTGGCCGGAAACGTGATCAATGACCTTATCGCCTAAATAGTATGGTCTATAACAATAAAAACCGGTGGTTCGATTATGCTATTTTCGGCCTTACGGTATTTCTTATTTTCTGTCTGCTCTTTGAGCAATACATCGAACTGCCGAGCGTCGTGGCCTGGTTGGGCCGATGGCATCCCATGGTGTTGCATTTTCCCATCGTACTATTGCTCATTGTGCTTTTTTTGGGGTTAACGGGCCGACCAATTCCAAGAAGTCTTTTTGTCGTCGCGGTACTATCTGCATTGGTGACGGCGATTTCAGGATTTTTTTTGGGAACGGAATCCGACAGTAAAGGGGAACTCTTGGTATGGCATCAATGGATGGGTGCAGGTGTTGCCCTGATTTCAGTTTTTTGGTATACTCTGGATGGGGTTGGCTTGGGCCAAAAATTCTATTCCAAAGCCCTCCAAATCGTTTTGATCGTTTTGATAGGTTTTACAGGGCATTATGGCGGAATGGTGACCCATGGGGAAGATTTTTTGGCACTACCGTTGAATAAAAAACGGAAGGCGATCCCTGAGAATCCCATGATATTCGCGGATGTCGTGAACCCTATACTTGACCAAAACTGCGTGGCCTGCCATAATCCCAACAAGAAAAAGGGATCTCTGTTAATGACGAGTTGGGCATCGCTCCTTAAGGGTGGCGAAAGCGGTAAGACCATATTAGTGGGTGATTCAGGGAACAGCGAACTTATACGACGTTTACTTTTGCCTTTGGATGATGAAGAACATATGCCCCCCGATGGTAAGAAACCATTGTCTCCCGATGAAATAAAAATTTTGGAACGCTGGATTGCCCTCGGGGCCTCCGATACCGTCCGTCTCGATCAATTGGCACCGGAAGAATCCTTGGTAGGCCTTGTCAAAAATCTGATGGAACCCGACCCTTTGGTAAAATGGGCCGATCTTCCAAAGGTGGCCGATAGCACCCTGCAAAACCTCGATTCTGATTATGTGACGATCGAAAGGGTTTCCGGCAATTCACAAGCCCTGCGGATCGATGTCTACCTGCCCCCGGTGTATGATGCCAAAGCCATTACCGATTTAAAACGCATCGGCAGCAATATTGTTGAACTTGATTTGAGTGGATTGCCCATAGGGGTTGAGGAAATGGCATTTGTGGCATCGTGTGCCAATCTGGAATGGCTTGAGTTGGACCGCACGCCCATTACCGATGCCGAGGTCGAAATGCTCAGAAATTTGAAGCAGCTTCGAATGCTAAAAATTTATAATACAAAGATTGGGGATCAAAGTGCGGCTGTTTTAAAAGAGATGGAAAATCTAAAAAGGGTTTATCTTTGGGAAACGGGGCTTTCTTCGGCCGCTTTGGTCGAATTAAAATTGAAAAGGCCCAATGTATTGATCGATACTGGAATCGATGAGGAAACCAAGGCCTTTTTTGTCGCCACGGATACCATTGCTAAAATAGAAGACAAATGAAATTCAGTTTAAAGGAAAAAACAGCGATTGTTACAGGTGGTGGAAGTGGCATTGGCCGCGCCATTTGTATTGCACTTGCATCACAGGGGGCCAAGGTGCATATTTTGGAACTTAAGGAGGAAACCGCTCAAGAGGTCGCTGCCGAAATCAAAAAAAGTGGAGGGGCCGCCGTGGCCCATGCCTGTAATGTGGCACTGCAATCGGAGGTCAAGCAAACCGCAGGTAAAATCGGCAAAAGCGATTCGATCGAGATCTTGATCAACAATGCGGGCATTGCCCATATCGGAGATGTAGAGCATACCACCGAAGCAGATTTCGACAGGATCTACAGCGTTAATGTGAAAGGCGTTTATAATTGTATCCATTCGGTAATACCCTATATGAAGAAAAAAGGAGGGGTTATTTTGAATATGGCTTCGGTTGCCGCTACCGTGGGCATCAACGACCGCTTTGCCTATGCCACGTCAAAAGGGGCGGTATTGACCATGACCTATTCCGTGGCCAAGGATTATTTGGAGTATGGAATCCGGTGCAACAGTATTTCCCCCGGAAGGGTACATACCCCATTTGTGGATGGGTATTTAAAAGCCAATTTTCCTGGACAGGAGAAAGAAATGTTTGAAAAACTATCGAAGACACAACCCATTGGAAGAATGGGCGACCCATCGGAAATCGCCGATTTGGCCCTTTATTTATGTACAGATGAAGCCTCTTTCATCACAGGTACCGATTTTCCAATCGATGGGGGGTTTATTCGATTGAACGGCAATTAACAGCAGTCTATGATAGGCCTTCAAGTAATGTGCTAACCAATATTAAAATTGAACATATGAAATTAATACGATTTGGAGCCCAAGGAAAGGAAAAGCCAGGGGTACAATTGGAAAATGGAAAAAAACTCGATGTTTCAGGGTATGGACAAGATTATAATGAGGATTTTTTTGGGGGCGATGGTCTGCAACAGCTCAAGAAATGGTTGGAAAAGCATGGGGATGCCTGCCCCATGGTTGCTGATTCCGTGCGTTTGGGCGCCCCGCTCTGCAGGCCATCCAAGTTGATCTGTATCGGGTTGAACTATGCCAAACATGCCCAGGAGTCGGGAATGGAAATTCCCAAAGAGCCTGTATTGTTCTTCAAGGCCACTTCAGCAATTGTTGGGCCAAATGACGATTTGATCATTCCAAAAGGAAGCCAGAAAACCGATTGGGAAGTAGAATTGGCGGTGGTTATCGGCAAAAAGGCTTCCTATGTTACCAAAGAGGATGCCATGGACCATATCGCCGGGTATATACTGCACAACGATTATAGTGAAAGGGCCTATCAGCTCGAACGCAGCGGCCAATGGGTAAAAGGGAAAAGTTGTGATACCTTCGCCCCCCTCGGACCGTTTTTGGCCACTCGGGATGAGATCAAAGATCCGCACAACCTGAACCTTTGGCTAAAGGTCAATGGGGAAATGCTGCAAAACAGCAATACCTCCGATTTTGTTTTTGATATCCCCACTTCAATCAGTTATATCAGTGAATTTATGACCCTTTTGCCCGGGGATGTCATTTCTACGGGAACGCCATTTGGCGTGGGACTGGGTTTTAATCCACCACGGTATCTTAAACCAGGGGACGTAGTGGAGCTGGGTATTGATGGCCTAGGTAGCTCAAGGCAGGTGGCACGGGCTTTCGGTTAACGATAGAAACGTTTTTCACCCAGCTTAAAAGCTAAAAGTACCCGTTTTTCGGTTCCGAAGCCTTGTCCGCTTACCGAGTTTTAAGCGGGTTTGACCATTGTTTAGGAGCACCGTTCCGAAACATTTAGGACCGATACAGATTCAGGTTGAGATAATCATTTCTAAACTTTCCATCGGGATCCATCTTTTTGGCGTATGCCAGGAATTCCGCGAATTTTTCATAACGCGATTGTATGAGTTCAGGCGCCATGGAAAATAACTTGCCCCAATGTGGCCTTGCTTCAAAGGGTTCAAGTTCGGATTCGATCATGGTTATCAATTGGCCAACTTCCTTCGGGTTTTGTTTCCAGGTAAAGTGTATGGCCACACAGTCTTGTTGATAGCAGGGACTCATCCAAAGGTTGTCCTTGGCAATGGTGCGTATTTCGGTGATCATCAATTGTGGAAAAATTTGACCGCTCTTTTTTTCAAGGGCCAGTATGGCATCCAAAGCGTTTTCCCTCGGGACAAAAAATTCTGATTGAAGCTCGGCACCGCTGCTGGGGGTAAATCCCATCTTAAAATGGGGCAAGCGATCGAACCAGGGCCCGGGAACGCCCATTTGATCCGTACAATTTTCAGATGCAAGCCGGGTAATGGGGTGCAAGTTTTTTGTGGCCGCCTTCGCCCCATAAAAATCGATGCCCAAATCTTCGATTGGAGTATCCATGCGCCGTTTTATCCATACCTGACTGATATTTTGATTTTGCCAGTCGGTAAAGAGGCTTACGCTATAGCCGCTCGATAAAATGGTATCAAAATGATCTTTTAGGGATTGTAATGGCAATTCCTGAAATACATCTTGGCGAACGTCATAAGTTTTTTGAATATCGAGGGTGATTTTGGTGAGTATTCCCAGGGCCCCCAAATTTACTACGGCGGCGTGAACTTGTTCTGGATCGCTTGTCCGGTTTAAAGTAACGATTTCCCCATTCCCATTGACCAATTCAATACCCGACACTGCTGTGGCCAAGTTGCCATTGCCCACCCCCGATCCATGGGTGGCCGTGGCACAGGCCCCGGCAACCGAAATATGTGGGAGGGAAGCAAGATTGTGCAGGGCATATCCTTTTTCATGAAGCTCGGGCGCGAAATCTCCATACTTGGTACCGGCACCAACAGTAACGGTTTGGGCATCAACATCAATTTCCAAGGGTTGTACCAGATATTTGGTGGAAATCTGATGTAGCGGGCTGTCGGCAATATTGTTGAAACAATGACAGGAACCAAGCGCTTTCTGTTGGCCCAATTGTTTTATCAGCGATTGTACCTCTGCTGCCGAACTCGGTTCGTACAAATTTTTGGCCCGGTAGGCATAATTTCCAGCCCAATTGGTTCGCATTGATTCGGCCACCATTTCTTTTTTGTCTTCTTTGCAAGAAGCGAAGGGAAGCAGGGTCGTGCCCGCTGTAAATGCCGCCGTGGTTTTGATGAAATCTTTTCGTTTCATGGTTTGAACCGATTTATTAAGCCCCGTTTTAGTTTATTTCAGTTTCTCCTTAAAAAAATCCATGGTACGTTGCCAGGCCAAAGTTGCGGCGGGTTCATCATAGCGGGGGGTGGTATTGTTATGGAAGCCGTGGTTCACGTCGGGATAAAAATGGGCTACGTAGGCTTTATTATTTGCCTTTAGCGCGGTCTCATAGGCAGGCCAACCTTCGTTTACCCGGGTATCCAGCCCAGCATATTGCAGCATCAATGGTGCTTGTATCATTGCGGCCTCTTCTGCACTGGGTTGGCCACCATAAAAGGGCACCGCGGCGGCAAGCGTAGGCACTTTTACGGCCATCATATTGGCGATCCATCCTCCGAAGCAAAAGCCCACGACACCTACCTTGCCATTACAGTCTTTATGGTTTTTGACATAGTTATAGGCGGCAATGAAATCTTCCAGCATTTCCATGCGGTCGCGTTTTCGTTGCATTTCCCGGCCTTCGTCATCATTGCCGGGATAGCCCCCAAGTGGCGTTAACGCATCGGGCGCCATAGAAATAAAGCCTTCCACGGCCGCCCTTCTGCCCACATCTTCGATATAGGGGTTCAGTCCGCGGTTCTCATGCACTACAACGATGCCCGGCAATTTTGCCTTTGCATCCGCTGGCATCGATAACAATCCTCGGATACTGCCTCCGCCCTTGGGGGAATCATAAGTGATATAATCCGATTTTAACCTTGGATCATCGGGTTTCACCAAGAGCGTATCCACGTAATTGGGCATGATAAAGCTTAAGAGCGATGGTAAGGTTAAGCCCCCTACCGCAAAGAGCGATAATTTTTCAAGGAACGATTTTCGATCAATTTTGTTATGGGCATAATCGTCATAGAGGTCAAATACTTCTTGGCTGATGTCTTCTTTTTTAAGGTCTTTCATGAGAGGTGTAATTTGATGAATATTATTTATACAATGGGTATGCGGTACGTATATGAAATTGGATCATCGCATACGACTTTTGATAAAGTTAATGATTTTTGATCAGGGTACATAAGGGCAGCCTATCGATCTGAAACCACTTGGGGCGTGGGCAGATATGAAAAGATTTTAATTCCAGCTATATGGATATGCCGAATATAGAACGGAAAATAAGGCCGCAGACTACTTCGATTGTAAGGTATTCCATTAATTTGGGAGATATGGACTGGCCTGCCTTATGCAAATGGTTCTTTATTAATTCATTCCCATCCCTTATACAGGGAGATCTATAAGCGCCATTTTTGACATAAAAATTCAGTTTGAGCTTCATTATATGTTATAAAGAGGAAAAATCAATAAAATGGCTGGATACAATCGAGTGGATATTTCAATTTTAAATTTTGATAAAGATGATATGCCACCCGGAAGTCTTATAGACAAGTGCATTAACATCTTCAAAAAGAATAAAAGTGCTTCCAAGCGTACTATTCTTTTTATTTTCGCGTTTTAACGTAGGAAAATACATCTAAAAATATAGATTTTTTCGAAATAGGTCAGAGAATTGAACAACCTCCAGCTAAAGGGAAAAATGAACAAAAGCCTAATCAACAGGAGAACGTTCAATGCGCAATACACTAGCCTTGGAAAAAAATGGGTCGATTTTGATATCCTGAGCATGATCAAGAAGACAATAGATTAACCTATGGGACGATATTTTCATACTTTGATGTTTTTTATATTCACCGCCAATGCGCTTTTTGCCAGTGTTTCCAAAAAAGAAAAGCAAGCACTTATCGATCTTTACCATAGTACTTCCGGAGCGCAATGGACGGTTGCCTGGGATATGACCAAGCCCGTATCTTCTTGGTATGGGGTAGGAATAAAGCACAATAAGGTGGTATCCCTAACCTTGTTCAACAATAACCTTCGGGGTACCTTACCAAGTTCCTTGGGGGCATTGCGTCATCTCGAAGAACTTAACCTTGCTTTTAATGATATCAGTGGGGATATTCCGCAAAACCTAATTTTTTTAACGGAATTAAAGATATTGAGGTTGGGAAAGAACCGCATATCAGGTACCATCCCGGAAAAAATTGGGAACCTTGATAAATTATTGGTCTTGGAACTGTTCGGAAATACCCTTTCAGGTGAGGTGCCCGCTTCAATGGGAAATATGAAAAACTTAAAATGGCTGTTCCTTTCGTACAACAATTTGAATGGCACCCTCCCAAAAGAGCTTGGAAATCTGGAGTCCTTAGAGCGGATGGAACTGGCCGGAAATGACCTGGAAGGAAACATTCCCAAAAGTTTTGGTGGCTTGTCAAAGCTTGGTTACCTTATTCTATCCGAGAACCGCTTTTCGGGTACCATCCCCATGAACGTAATATCGATACCCAAACTTCAACTTTTTCGGGTACAGAATAACAGATTCAGTATCCCAGAACATATCGGAATGGCCCCTACGGGACAAAATTTGGCACTGTTTGAATCGGAAGGGGAAATCGTGGACCTAAGGAGTAAACGTAAGGGCAACATTTCAGAACTAAGACAGGTCCGAACGGTGAACACCATTTTCGAAGATGCGAACGATTGATATGAAAGAAATGGTACAGGGTAAAGGGATATGGCAATTATGAAATTCCCCTAAGCGCTCCAATATTCAAAAAGGAGCAAATTTCCGATGCTTACTTAGGCTATCTTTAAAGGCAGTTGGGAAAGCCTGTTTTGACCAACCCATAATGGGGTGCTTTGGCAAGTGGGTCATAATTTTCCTTTACCTCAAATCAATGGTAGGAAATTCCGTTATTCGCAGGGTCGAACATCCATAAGGCACCAATGTTATTTCTTCGATAACTGAATTTTTGGGCATTTGGGTCGTTTCATTTATTGATCGGGGGAAAACAGGAGCCCCTTTTACCAATTTCCATTCCGATAGTTTTGTGCCCTTTACCATTAACTCGATAGGGGCATTTTCCAAGTTCCAGGGATAGCTTCCGTCCCAATTTTTTTCAACCACCCGCACCGATTGGTTAATATCATCCCGATCGAATCGAAGAAGCCCGTAGTTCCAATCATCCACGGGGTATATTTCCGTAAATTCGCCATAACCGTCATTCCTGTTCTTTGTTTTTTCCTCACCTCTGATTTTAAGCGCATAGACCAACGGACCGCGTTCCACTACGGTTGCCCCTTTATGCCAAATAGAGGTGGTCAGTTGCATGGGAAGGGTCAAGGTGACGGTATCGCCATCCTTCCATTCCCTTTCCAAAATGGCGATATTGTTTTTGATGACCGGTTCGAAAACCTTTTGATTGATTTGGATCGTGAAATTCTTGGTCCATTCCGGAATGCGCAAATGAAAGGGGAAGCGTGCCGAACGGTCGAGCGTCAATTTAAAGTCGACCGTATTCCTAAACGGAAAACCTGTTGTTTCCGTTATTTTTAGGACTATACCATCGGCCACTTTCATTTCCACCGTGCTAGGAGCATACAATAGCGCGGCCACGCCCCCTTCTGGCGTTCCGTAAAAAAGGTTTTGTGTGAACTTTGGCCATGATTGGTGCATGTTCGTAGTGCAACAGGGATAACCGGTAAGGATGCCGTAAACAAAGTTGGTCTTCTTATGGTTTTCGGCCTCGAAAGAGGTTTCCACCCTATCGCTAAGTTCCACTTGATTTGCCGCCTGAAAATATTGCCGCGAACTAAAATCATCGGAAGCCTGTGTCGGCAACGCATTGTATGTAATTTTTTCCAACAGGTCGGCAAATGCCATGTCACCGGTTATTTTTAAGATGCTTTCCAAGGAGAACATTTCCTCGGAGATAGCGCAGAACTCTATGCCCTGCACGGGATCTGTGCCGTGCAGCGGTTCGTCGCCCCCGTACATGCCCTGAGGTTGGCCGTGGTATTTTTTAATGTCATGCAAAGCTTTCTTCACCGCCTTGAGATACTTTGGGTCGGGTTCTTGCTGAAAGCGGATGATGGGCTGTTTCAAGCCCTGTGCAAAATTGACCGTATGGATACTGCCTATCTGCGAAACCGATGTGCCATTGATCTCGGTGGTATCGAAGGGATAGCCCTTCATTTTATAAAATCGATAGGGCACCGAATCTGTTCTGTTCGGTTCGTTCAAAAAAACCGTGGTCCAGGGAAACGTCTGTTCATCGATGAGATTCCCCAAATCGAGCAAAAATGCGTCCCCGGTAATGTTATACAGCCAATAGACCACCTGCAGGTTGTCCGCACCACGACGGTTGGCCCAAAAGGTAAGGTCGTCCAAAGGCCTAACAGGAAGGTTGTTCAACTGATATTTAAAATACTTGGTGAGCACATCAATCACCCTTTCATCGCCGGTGGCGCTATAATACTGCTGAAGGATTTTGAGCATGACCATCTTGGGCCACCAATCTTTCCGTTGCCCCCTTTGCAGTCCCCGTTCATTTTCAGGTTCCCGGTCGAAAGGAACGGGGCCTATATAGCCTTCCTCGGTCTGGTGGGTCAACGTCCATTCTATCCAAGGGCGTAATTTGGCTTTTAATTTTTCATCGTTGAGGATATAGGCCAAAGGCAGCAAGCCATCGATCCAATACGGGCCACGCTCCCATCCATCGCCATCGCCCCCCAGCCATCCGTTTCTAGGCCCTACCACCTCTGGATAGATACTATCCAAATTACCTGTCATCCCGGAGGCCATGTGATCTAACTGTTCCTTTAGCCATCCCCTTGGCGCTATCGACCCCAAGGGAAGTTCAAGATAGGCAAGCGGTTCTAAAGGAGCCCTGTTCTGTAAATAGTTTGAATGGGCCGCACCAAGTTCGCCTTTCCCCGAATCGCTTATTTGTTGGCATGCAACCAAGAAGAAAGACATTGCAATAAGCAAGAATGTTCTATTCACTTTTCTTTTTTTGATCAAACGCCCGTAATCGGATCGGTATGGCTCGACTTATTTATGTTCCCCGGAGGCATCTAAGCTTACCCCTTCAAACGTCATCTTCACGGGCTTTATGGTGCCATCTTCGTTGAATTCCATTACATCCATGCAGGTCACCCTATGGTCACGATCCAAATTTGGAATAGGCCTTCGGTGATATACCATGATATACTCATCTGTATTCGGAACGTTGATTACCGAATGATGGCCCGCACCCGTGGCGATATCACCTTCATTTGATTCGAGAATGGTCCCTATTCTCTTATAAGGGCCTGTGGCCTTGTCGGCCATGGCATAGGCTACTTTGTAGCTACTATTCGTCCATCCGCCTTCCGACCACATGAAATAATAAATGCCATTACGCAAGAACATAAACGGTCCTTCAACATAGCCTTCCGGGGTAATTTCCTTAAATTGATTGCCATCTTCCCAGGGAATGAACCCGGTAAAATCGGCGTTCAACCTTCCCAGATTGCAGTGGCTCCATCCACCGTAGAAAAAATAATAGGTACCGTCGGTATCCTTAAATACAAATTGATCAATGGGTTGGGCATTGTTATAAAAATCTGAAATCAGGGGTTTGCCCAAATAGTCTTTAAAGGGCCCTCCCGGCCCATCTGCAACGGCTACCCCAATGCCCCCAAAATGATTGATATCGTTATTGGTGTCGTATGAGTCCCTTCCAGGTCTTTGGATGTCATTTGCGCCGAAAAAAAGAAAATACTGGTTTTGATTTTGAATAATGGAAGGGGCCCATAACGCCTGGCGCAACCATTTGATTTTGGTGGTATCCAATATGCGTTCGTGCTTTTGCCAGTGGACCAGATCATGGGAAGAGAAGGCATCTAAGTGCAATTGCTTGTCATAATCATCCGAAAATGTAGGATATACCCAATAGACACCGTCAAAGACAGCCCCTTCCGGATCGGCATACCAGCCATCGAAAATAGGATTGTTGTTTTCAGGACTTTTTCGATCACTGGGCTGGGTAAAAGCGAAACTTGCAGAAAGTACGGCGATGCCTATGGGTAATATTTTCATGATTCCAGGAATAATTAGTCCTTTATGGCATTGATCACCTCCAAATTGGCCTTTTTGACTTCAGGGATGTTCATTTTATCCACTTTTCGGTCATAGGTCATAAAGCCATTCACCTCGCCCTCAACATCGGTCGTTTGGGTATATACCGCAGCTGAAAAACCAGCTTTTACCAATTTTTTAAGATCATTTGCATATTTGACATATTCGGCCGTGGTCTCTTTTGAGTTCTTGAACTTTACGTAGCCCCAGTTGTTGTCCGGTTTCCACAAATGTCCTTCCAGAGGCAGGCCAATACCGCCGTATTCGCCCAGTACATTGGTCCGCTGGGCGTCGTAAAGGTACATTTCCGGGTCGGGATAATTGTGAAGGTCAACGATATCGCCGGTGCGGTAAAAATTGCCGCCACTGGCCGAATTGACCAACCTACTCGGGTCGTGGGCCTTCGTCCATTCAGTGATTTCTTCTGTCTTGAACTGGCCCCAAGCCTCATTGAAAGGTACCCAGACCACAATGCTGGGGTGGGCGTACAGATAATTCAAGATGCCTTCCCATTCCGTTTTGTAGATACGCTCTGATTCAGGGGATCTTTTTAGTTCCGTACCGTCAAAATACTGTCGGTTTTGCCACCGCGGGTTTTTATCGCCACTGGGCATATCCTGCCAGACCAAAATGCCCAAACGGTCGCAATGTGCATACCAGCGGGCAGGCTCTACCTTCACATGTTTTCGGATCATGTTGAAGCCTAGTTCCTTGGTCTTTACGATATCGTATTTAAGGGCTTCATCGGTCGGGGCGGTGTATAGCCCATCGGGCCACCATCCTTGGTCCAAGGGGCCAAACTGAAAATAATCCTTGTTGTTGAGCTGCATTCTAACGATGCCGAAATCATTTTTTTTCGTGGAAATCTTTCGCATGCCGAAATAGCTTTTTACCTCATCCGTGACCTGGCCCCCACTGATCAGTTTTGCCGAAAGGTCGTAGAGGAAGGGAGACTCGGGCGACCACAGCTTCGCATTGGGTATGGATAGCACGAGGTCTTCGCCCACCGCCGCTTTTGAACTGGCAATGGCCGTTGAACCGTCATAGGCGGTAACTTCCAATATGTCGCCGAAAGATGAACCCTTGACTACGGCTGAAACGGTTAGCGTCCCAGTATCGATATTTGGGACAGTTTTAAGATTGTTTATGCTTTTTTGCGCCACGGGTTCCAACCAGACCGTTTGCCAAATACCCGTAACTGGTGTATACCAGATACCTTCCGGTTCGCTCACCTGTTTTCCCCGAGGTTGTGGGCCATCGTTGGTGGGATCCCATACCTTTACGGTCAAGGTTTGTAATCCGTTGATCAGAAAAGGGGTTATATCAAAATTAAAAGGGGTGTAACCCCCTTCATGGGAACCTACTTTTATATCGTTGACCCAAATATCGGCCCTCCAATCAACGGCACCGAAATGAAGTAGAACGTTTTGTGATTTCCAGTCTGACGGCACCTCAAAACTGGTACGGTACCATAGTTCATGATCATCTCCAACTTCGTTCATAACACCCGACAAGCTTGACTCAGCGGCAAAAGGCACCAAAATCTTACCATCATATTTTTTAGGTGCCGCTGTTCCTCTGGGAAGGATGGCATAATCCCATAGTCCGTTCAGGTTTTTCCAATCAGGGCGTTCCATCATGGGGCGAGGATATTCGGATAGCACGTTTTGGGGGTCAATATTTTCGGCCCAAACGGTCTTTATTTTATTCCCGGCAGGTTTCCATTGTGCCGCCAATCCAAGAAAAGTGAAAATCAAAACTGCGGTTATGGGGATTTTTTTCATGTCGTATTTTGGTTTGGTGTAATTTATTCTCTTTTAAGTTCGATTTTCCCATGGCCAAGCAGCTCAATTTCTGGGCGATAAAAACCATTCATTGCTTCAATTTACAAAACATACCGATCAAAAGACAAGATTGGATTACCCTGAAATTTATTTTGCCTTAAATGAAAGTGCGATGCTCCGTTTTGAAGTATCCAAGATACAGATATTGGTCGAAAGAAATGAACTGATTTGGCCGATAAAAATAGATTCCCTAGAACCAACCCAGGAACTTTTCTTCTAAAAATTGAAAAGCGTTCCATCTTGAAAAAAAAGTCCGTCAGCCAGGTGATGGACTTTTCGTTTTAGGTGATCGCGATAGAATTGGATATCTTGATAGTACACCGTGCCGAAAATCAACCAAAGAAAGTTTCGCTACCAAATAAAACAAAAACGAGCTTCAGTTTTGAAGCACGCTCTGTTTTCAACTTTTTGTTGATTCATTTTTAATCGCGTTCACGATTGCAATGAATTAAGGGTATATTAATGTTCTTTTGCCTTTTCTGAAATAGATTTGGTAATCAGGCATTGCATAATAGGATGACCTATTTTAAATGGGTAGATGCGCAATCGAATGATTTAACTTTTTTTAACAATAAACGCTTGTGGGCAATAAAGGCATGCCATAATTTTGCCCTCCGAATGAAAAAGACTTTCGGAAAATATTTATTTCTACTATTTACGGTTCTGTTAAGCGGATACCACGCTGTCTACGGAGGTTCCTTTGTGCAGGATTCAGGCGATATATTTGTTCAAAATATTTCTTCGAGCGAAAATATTAATTACGACATACAATCTGCGGACCTTTATTTAGATTATACCGGCCATCTGGGCGTTCAAGATTTGCTCTTTGCAGAGATTGCCGATATGGAAGAGGAAACGGAGGGCGATAAAGATTTTGCTTCGTTCCACAAGGTAATGGGTTTTAACGGTCTTTTTTCCGCCATAGCTTATACGTGTTTATTGGCCTACTTCTGCGGTCGACTTCAACAAAATTCAAAACATTTTAAGTGGGATCTCTTTGTGGTACCTTTTAGGTCCTATCTAAGATTTCAGGTTTTTCGCATTTAATATCACTCAAGGTCGGCCGATATCCTTTGGCCCATTTTTCCCATCTGTTTTCTGAATATTCCCTATAAAAACAATTGGTAGGTCCTACCCTATGGTTTTGGACTTACCCAATCATCATTTCATCAAACCTATTTTAATAAGTAAAACTATGAGGACAATCCCCTTGTTCATTGGCTTGTTTGTATTGCTAAGCCTTACAAACTGTCAATCAAAAAAAGAAGCGCATAAAGAAGAAACGAAATATCTGGTGAGCAGTCCGCTTAAAAAGGACACTTCGATTACCAAAGACTATGTGTGCCAAATACATTCCATACGCCATATAGAATTAAGGGCGTTGGAAAAAGGGTATTTGAAACGAATTTATGTCGATGAAGGTCAACATGTGAAAGAAGGGCAGAAAATGTTCTTTATCATGCCCAATGTCTATCAAGCCGATTTGCAAAAGGCCAAAGCAGAGGCCAAGATGGCCGAAATCGAGTTACAGAATACCCAATTATTGGCAGAGGGCAACGTAGTGTCGCAAAATGAACTTGCCATGGCAAAGGCATCATTTGACAAGGCGAATGCCGAGGTCGCCTTGGCGGAAACCCATTTGGGATTTACCGACATCAGGGCCCCATTTAATGGTATTATGGATCACTTGGAGGCCAGGGAAGGAAGCCTTTTAGACGAAGGAGAACTATTGACAACCCTATCGGATAACAGTAAAATGTGGATCTATTTCAATGTGCCCGAATCGGAGTATCTAGATTATATCATCAGTAAGGATCGTGACAATAAAAAAGAGGTTACGTTATTAATGGCAAATAACAAGCCCTTTAACCAGAGAGGAATCGTTGAGACTATTCAAGGTGAATTCAACAATGAAACGGGCAATATTGCTTTTAGGGCCACTTTTCCCAATCCAGATGGCATCTTGCGCCATGGTGAAACAGGTAGTATTCTTATGAAAGTTCCCTTGAAAAATGTGCTGCTTATTCCTCAGAAGGCCACTTTTGAAGTGATGGACAAAAAATATGTATTCGTAATCGATAAAGAGGATAAGGTTCGGCAACGTGAAATAACGGTAGGTGCGGAATTGCCCCATCTTTTTGAAGTACAAAAGGGATTGTCTGAAAACGATAAAGTTTTGTTGGAAGGTATACGTATGGTAAAGAACGGAGAGAAGATCCATTACAAGTTCGAAAAGCCGGAGTCGATCTTGTCAAACTTAGAGTTGTACTCTGAGTAATACTAACCCAATAATCTTCAAAAAAGATGTTTAAAAAATTTATTCATAGACCCGTATTGGCAATCGTTATCTCGGTAATTATCATCTTTACCGGATTACTTGCCATCAAACAGTTGCCGATTTCACAATTTCCCCAAATCGCCCCTACAACCGTCAATATTTTTATAGCATATCCGGGTTCGAGCGCAGATGTATTGGTAAAATCGACCCTTATTCCTTTGGAAACTTCGATTAACGGGGTTCAGGGTATGCGCTACATCGCCTCTGATGCCACGAGTGCGGGTGAGGGCACAATTCGTATTATTTTTGAACCGGGAACCGACCCCGACCAAGCCGTGGTACGTGTAAAGACAAGGGTCGACCAGGTAATGCCCCTGCTCCCCGAACTAGTTCAGCGCGAAGGGGTTATCATCACGCCGGTGCAGCCAAGTATGTTAATGTACGTGAACCTGTTTAGTGATGATAAAGACAACGACGAAAAATTTCTCTATAACTATACCTACACCAAAATAATTCCTGAAATACAACGGATTGATGGTATTGCGAGTGCCCAGATATTGGGTAGTCGAAAATACGCTATGCGTGTTTGGTTGAAACCCGACCGCATGCGCGCCTACAATGTCTCTGCAGAAGAAATTTTGGAGGCCATGGAAGACCAAAGTGTTTTGGCAAGGCCAGGAAGATTGGGGCAAAGTTCCGGTAAAAGGGCCCAATCGCTCGAATATGTATTGATGTACCAAGATAGGTATAACGAGCCCCAACAATACAAAGACATTATCATTCGTGCTAATGAAGAAGGTGAAATCTTAAAATTGGGCGATTTGGCCGATGTAGAACTCGGTAGTGAGTTCTTTGATATCTATTCCAATCTCGATGGGCGTCCATCGGCATCCATTGTTTTGAAACAGACTTTTGGCAGTAACGGCAGTGATGTAATCAAAGCTGTTAAAGTGAAGTTGAAAGAATTGGAGGAAGATCTTCCAGAAGGCATTGAATACAAAATAAGTTATGACGTATCGAACTTCTTGGACGCCTCCATTGAACAAGTACTCCATACCCTTAGGGATGCCTTCATATTGGTGGCCATTGTGGTCTTTCTCTTCCTGGGCGATTGGCGGTCAACATTGATTCCTATTATTGCCGTTCCCGTGTCGTTGATCGGGGCCTTCTTTGTGATGCAGATATTTGGACTGTCGATAAATCTCATAACACTTTTTGCCTTGGTACTGGCAATAGGTATTGTAGTCGATAATGCGATAGTCGTGGTCGAGGCGGTACATGTGAAAATGGAAGAGGAGAACCTCACGCCATATAAAGCTTCCGCTGCGGTGTTACAGGAGATAGGGGGTGCCATTATTGCTATCACCTTGGTAATGACATCGGTATTTATTCCTATTTCGTTCATGACTGGACCGGTAGGGGTATTCTATCGTCAATTCTCCATTACTATGGCAGGATCGATCATTATTTCGGCCATTGTGGCCTTGACATTGACCCCGGTGCTCTGTGCAATGTTGTTGAAAAGCAACCATGGCAAGGTCAAAAGAAAATCACCGATTAACAGGTTTATTGATTGGTTCAACGGCAAGTTTGATAAACTGACTGGCAGCTATATTGGCGTTCTGAGCAAGATTGTAAACCGTAGGGCAATCACATTTGGTATTTTATTGGCTTTCTGTGCGGGTATTTTTTTTACCAATCAGGTGCTACCTGCTGGATTTATTCCAAATGAAGACCAAGGGATGATCTATGCGATCATTCAAACCCCTCCTGGAGCTACTTTGGAACGTACCAATGAAGTGGCCCAAAAACTGCAAAAGATTTGCGAGGAAACCGAGGGCGTTGAATCAGTATCTTCTTTAGCGGGATACGAAATTATGACCGAAGGTCGTGGATCTAATGCGGGTACTTGTTTAATCAACCTCAAGCCATGGTCTGAAAGGCACCACTCGGTTCATGAAATCATGGAGGAGTTGGAAGAGAATACCAAAGACCTAGGGGCGGTAATTGAATACTTTGAGCCTCCCGCCGTTCCCGGTTTTGGATCTTCTGGAGGTTTCGCCATGCGCTTGCTCGATAAGACCAATGGTACCGATTACCATGAGTTTGAACGTATCGACAACGAATTCATGGATGCCCTGAGAAAACGTGAGGAGTTGACCGGTCTTTTTACCTTTTTTGCGGCCAACTATCCACAGTACGAGTTGAAAATAAACAATAAGGCCGCTATGCAGAAAGGGGTTTCGATAGGTAAGGCGATGGAAAACCTGAACATCCTGATCGGAAGTACCTACGAACAAGGTTTCATCCGTTTCGGTAGGTTCTTCAAAGTGTATACCCAAGCAGCACCCGAATACCGGAGCATGCCCTCGGATTTGGAGAAGCTTTTCGTTAAAAACGAAGCGGGTGAGATGGTGCCATATTCAGCCTTTATGACCATGGAAAAGCAATTGGGCCCCAATGAGATTACACGGTACAACCTCTATAATTCTGCCGCCATTAGAGGTCTTCCCTCAACAGGATATACTAGTGGTGATGCGATTAAGGCCATACAGGAAGTAGCCGAACAGACCTTGCCCAGAGGGTATGACATTGCCTGGGAAGGGCTCTCCTACGATGAGGCACAACGTGGAAATGAGTCGGTGTACATCTTTATCATCGTATTAATATTTGTTTATTTGGTACTTGCGGCCCAATATGAAAGTTTCTTACTACCCTTGGCCGTAATTCTTTCCCTACCTGTCGGGATTTTTGGTTCGTTCTTTTTATTGCAGTTAATGGGCCTTGCGAATGATGTTTATGCACAGATCGGAGTCATCATGTTGGTGGGCTTACTGGGCAAAAATGCGGTATTGATCGTAGAATTTGCTGTGCAGAAGAAAGCACAGGGCGCTACGATATTGGAGGCTGCCATTGAGGGGTCCAGAGCAAGGTTCAGGCCTATTCTAATGACTTCGTTTGCCTTTATTGCCGGACTGATACCTTTGGTAATGGCAACCGGTGCCGGAGCCATTGGTAACCGGACCATTGGTGGTTCTGCCCTTGGCGGCATGCTTGTCGGTACTATTTTCGGGGTATTGCTTATCCCGGGCTTATACTACTTCTTCGCTAAAATGTCTGAGGGCAAAAGTCTCATTAAAGATGAACATAGCGAACCGATATCCGAAGAGTTTATGCGCACTAGTGAGGGCGAGAGCAGAACTCAAATAAGGTTGCGTGAAATCAACAAACTTTTGAAAAAACTAATGAAAAGAAATGATGATAAATAATAAATTGGCAGTTCTGATTGTAAAGGGCAAGGTATGCTTGGTGGGTTTTCTAGCCTTAGTGGTCTTCTTTGCTTGCGTACCTACGAAAACATTAATGGAAGAAGACCGATCGGTACCCAATGTTTACGAAGGATCGGTGTCGACGGATACCTTGAACACGGCCACCCTGAAGTGGAAGGAGTTTTTCTCAGATCCTGATCTTATTGTACTTATTGATTCGGCTTTGGTCAATAACCAAGAGCTGAATATTATGTTGCAACAAATTGAAGTGGCCCAGAATGAGATCAAGGCCAGGAAGGGGGAGTATCTGCCTTTTGTGAATGTTCAGGCGGGGGCCGAGGTCGAAAAGGTGGGTGAATACACCCGTAACGGAGCTGTTGAGAAGAGCCTTGCCATCAAGGATGGTGAGGAGTTTCCAGAGCCTTTAACCAACTATTCTTTAGGCCTTTCGGCCTCTTGGGAACTGGATATATGGAAAAAACTCCGTAATGCCAAAAAGGCGGCTGTGTTTGAATATTTATCAACTGTAGAGGGTAAAAACTTTATGGTTACCGGTTTGATTTCTGAAATCGCCGATTCATATTATGAGCTACAGGCCTTGGACAATCAGTTGGCCATCATTGAACAAAACCTAGAAATTCAAGGAAATGCCCTTAGAATGGTCAGGTTGCAAAAACAAGCTGCTAGGGCTACCGAGCTAGCAGTACGAAGGTTCGAGGCGGAAGTACTGAAGAACCAAAGCCATAAGTTTGAGGTACAGCAGCAAATTGTTGAAACGGAGAACAAACTCAATTTTTTAATCGGAAGGAGACCACGGCACATTGAACGCAACTCGAACAACTTTGTTGAAAGCAATTTGGATACGATATATGCGGGAGTGCCATCTCAATTGTTGCAGAACCGTCCGGATATTAGACGCGCCGAATATGAATTGGCCGCCACCAAGTTGGATGTCAAGGTTGCAAAGGCTAATTTTTATCCCTCATTTGGCATCAGGGCAGGAGTAGGACTACAAGCGTTCAATCCGAAATACTTGACCTATACACCTCAATCCCTGTTGTACTCGGCGGTGGCAGATATGGTTGGCCCATTGATCAACAGAAATGCAATCAAAGCCGAGTACAAAACGGCCAACGCCAGACAGGTACAGGCGGTATTCGAATTTGAGAAAGCGATACTGCAGGGATATATTGAAGTTGCGAACCAACTTTCGAACATAAACAATCTTAAGAAAAGTTATGCTTTAAAAGCGGATCAGGTAAAGGCCCTAACAGAGTCGATAGATCTTTCTACCCGTTTGTTTCAATCGGCCCGTATCGAATATATAGAAGTTCTATTTACCCAACGGGAAGCCTTGGAGTCTAAAATGGAACTTGTAGAGACCAAAAGAGACCAGTTTATGGCCCGGGTAAGTATGTACAGGGCCTTGGGCGGGGGCTGGAATTGAAATGTAGTTCACAGCCCTATTGAAGAAAATCACGATTTTGAAAGGTCTTGGATTATTAGTTTGTATTATTTAGAAATTTTTAAAACCCTTCTCCCAAAAAGACAAAAGCGAGCTTCAGTTTTGAAGCTCGCTCTGTTTTCGACTTTTTGTTGATTTATTCGTGATCGCGACAGGATTGGATATCCTGATGGCACTCCGTGCTGAAAATCAACAAAAAAAAATTCGCCGCCAAAAAAACAAAAGCAAGCTATGTTTTTTAGCTCGCTCCGATTTCGACTTTTTGTTAATTTATTCGTGATCGCGACAGGATTCGAACCTGTGACCGTCTGCTTAGAAGGCAGATGCTCTATCCAGCTGAGCTACGCGACCTTGTTTATTAACTGTTTCCCTTACCTATTCTTGGTCCTGTGACCGTCCAGACCTTGTTCCGAATGGGCCCTGCCCGCCTTGGGCGGGTACGCGACCCAATATTGTAAAAATGCGTTTTGCAAAACGTGCGGCGAAGTTAATAAAAATAATAGATTATGAAAGTGAATGGTGTCAGGAAGTTTACGGTCCGAAATCGATTCGTTTGGTTATACTGGGGTATGCCAAAAAAGAGGCGCAATCTTTTGGGTATATGGAATGTCTAAATCCTAATCCATCAAAATCTCAAGTATCTCAATGGCCGCTTCCGCGATTTTGGTGCCGGGTCCAAAAATGGCGACTATCCCTCTTTCGAAGAGGTAGTCATAATCCTGTTTGGGGATGACCCCCCCTATGATGACCATGATATCTTCCCGGCCATAGGCCTTTAAAGCCTCTATGACCTGGGGTACCAGGGTCTTATGGCCGCCGGCCAGGGAAGAGATGCCCAAAATATGCACATCGTTCTCAACGGCCTGTTTGGCCACTTCCTCTGGGGTTTGGAACAAAGGGCCCAAGTCAACGTCAAAACCCAGATCGGCATAGCCGGTGGCTACCACCCGGGCTCCCCGGTCATGGCCGTCCTGTCCCATTTTTGCGATAAGGATCCTGGGCCGGCGACCCTCTTTTTTCGAAAAGCGGTCGGCCAATGCCAATGCCTTTTTAAAGGCTCCGTCGTTTTTGATTTCCTTTGAATACACGCCAGTGATCGATTGTATATGGGCATTGTGCCGACCAAAGGCCGCTTCCAAGGCCGCGCTGATCTCGCCCAAAGTGGCCCTTGCCCTTGCGGCTCCCACCGCTAAAGCTAGTAAATTTTCAGTATCCTTAGGTTGTTTAAGTGCTCGCTTGTCTTTTAAGGCGGCCATTTTGTGATTTGCCACTTCGGTGATTTGCCGCAATGCCGCTTCCACGATTTTATCATCCCTGTCTTTTTTGAGTATGCCAAGACGTTCGATCTGTTGGCGCCGCACTTCCTTATTGTCAACTTCCAGAATATGAAGTTCATCCTCCGATTCTAGGGGAAACTTGTTCACCCCAAGGATTACTTCTTCCCCTCCATCGATACGGGCCTGTTTTCGTGCAGCGGCCTCTTCGATGCGCATTTTGGGGATTCCGGCCTCGATGGCCTTGGTCATACCGCCCAAGGCTTCCACTTCTTGGATCAGTTCCCAGGCGCTATGCACCAAATCGTTGGTGAGCCGCTCTACATAATGGCTGCCCGCCCATGGATCTACTGTTTTGATGATCTTGGTTTCCTCCATCAGATACAACTGGGTTTCCCTGGCGATTCGGGCCGAAAAATCGGTTGGTAGTCCTATGGCCTCGTCCAAAGCGTTCGTGTGCAGGCTCTGTGTCCCGCCAAAAACGGCCGCTGCGGCTTCAATGGTAGTGCGAGCCACGTTGTTGAACGGGTCTTGTTCGGTAAGGCTCCATCCACTGGTTTGGCAATGGGTACGGAGCGAGAGCGATTTTTCGTTCTTGGGATCGAATTGTTTCATCAACTTCGCCCAAAGCAAGCGTCCTGCCCGCAACTTGGCGATTTCGCGGAAATGCCGCATGCCAATGCCCCAAAAGAAAGATAATCTGGGCGCAAAACCATCGATATCGAGACCTGCCCTTAGACCTGTGCGAACATATTCCAATCCGTCTGCCAGGGTATAGGCCAGTTCCAGTTCGGCGGTGGCCCCTGCTTCGTGCATATGGTATCCCGAAATGCTGATGCTGTTGAACTTGGGCATGTATTTGCTGGCATATTCAAAAATATCGGCCACCAACTGCATCGAAGGCGCTGGTGGATAAATATAGGTGTTGCGTACCATGAACTCCTTGAGGATGTCGTTCTGTATGGTCCCTGACAGTTGGTCGGGCCGTATCCCTTGTTCCTCTGCAGCCACGATATAGAAGGCCATAATGGGCAAAACCGCCCCGTTCATGGTCATCGATACCGAAATATCATCTAATGGAATATCCTCAAACAGACGTTTCATATCTTCCACCGAGTCGATGGCCACCCCTGCCTTGCCCACGTCGCCAACCACGCGTTCATGATCGCTGTCATAACCCCGGTGGGTGGGAAGGTCAAAAGCGACCGAAAGCCCTTTTTGACCACCGGCCAGATTTCTTTTGTAAAAGGCATTGCTTTCTTCGGCGGTCGAAAAGCCGGCATATTGGCGAATCGTCCATGGGCGCTGCAGGTACATGGTCGCATACGGCCCCCTCATATAGGGCGGAATACCGGCTGCGAAGCCCAGGTGATCGAATTCAGGTGGGCTTTCTTCCCCCTTGCCTTTATGGATTTCCAAATGTTCAAAACGCTTCCTACTCATGTTCCAATCGGTTTTGTTCCATTTTTTCGGCCAGCCTTTTGGGGATGATCGGTTCGATCAGGGTTTTTCTGCTATGGTTTTTCACGAACGGATATAACTCCAAATTATCCTTCATCCGATCCTCTTGATGTCGGTAAGTATTGGTGCCCACCAAAACATCTTTCCCTCCATCGAAACGGAGTTGTTCTTTTTGGGCACTCTCTTTGATTTTTCTTTGTAGGGTATGCGTCTTCAATTGTTTCAAGAATCCGCCGTCGCTTTCCAGGGTCTTGAACAACTGCAATGCCTTTTCGGCCAAATGGCCCGTGAGACTTTCGATATAATAATTCCCCGCTGCCGGATCTTCCAAGGCACCAAAACCGCTTTCAAACTTTAACAACAACAATTGGTTCCGTGCCAACCGGTCGCCAAATTCGTTGTTCTTGTGGTACAGGGCATCGTAGGGCAGGTTGCTGACCGTATCGGCACCGCCCAAAATGGCCGACATGCATTCGGTGGTGGTGCGAAGCATATTGGTGTTGTAGGCATAAATGGACTTGTTGCGTTGGCTCGGGACCGCAAGAATATGGCATTCGGCCGATATGCCATATTCTTTTGCCAGGGTCTTCCAGAGTAGGCGCAAGGCCCTTAACTTGGCGATTTCAAAGAAATAGTTGCTGCCCACCGCCACTTTGAAACAAATTCTACAACGGGTTCCCAGGTTCAGGTACTCGTTGGAATGCCCTAAAGCATAGGCCAACTGCTGCACCATATTGGCTCCTGCATTTTGGTAAAGTGTCATATCTATCGAAAACGTACTTCCTAGAGGCCGGGCTACACTATAAGATTGTATTTCATCCATGGAGGAAAGATCACTATCCTGGTTTTTGTACCAGTTGCCCGAACGGGCCAAATGACCGATCGGGTCGATATGGAGGCAGCAATTTTCGTGGTTTCCCTTAAAAAGGGCCAATAAAATCTTGACGTATTTTGGGGATAAAAATTGCAGATCAAAATGTACGGGGACGTTTGCCAAATCTAAGCCGACCAATAACTTTTCAAGATCTGTGCCTTCATTCGGAATCGTAAAGATCAAACTTTCAACGCCTCGTTTCACCAATTCAATGGCCTTTTGATTCGATTTCACCGTATCGCCCACAAAGTTTTGCTCTCCAATTTTCCAAGATTTTGGAATGGGCATGGGCGTATTTAGAGTGCCTTCGAAATCATCGGGATGGTAAAAAGGTTTTACTTTGATGCCTTCGGGGGAATCCCAAACCAAGTTTTCATTGTAGTCTGCCCCCTTTAATTCAAACTGGATCTTTTGCTTCCAGGCCTTGGCCGAAACAGGTTCAAAATCATCAAAAAAAGAAGACTGCGGCATCCCTTCAAAGTTTGGTATGAAGATACGGGTAAAATTGAAAAGGAAGCAAGCACCAAAGCATACCGCATCCAAAGAAACCCTATTTCCTATTTAAGGCCCAAATTGATCTCAAATGCCATTGTTTTTGCTATATTTATTTTCTCAACAACCAATCCAAATATACTATGAAAGGACTTGACATGCTCGACTGGGTAGTCATCATCGCCTATTTTCTAATCCTTCTTGGGGTGGCCTGGTGGGTCATCAAACAAAAACAGAACAACACCGAAGATTATTTTTTGGCCGGTAGGAATATCGGTTGGTTTATGGTGGGCGCTTCCATTTTTGCCTCCAATATCGGATCGGAACATGTGGTCGGGTTGGCGGGCAATGGTGCTGGGGACAAAATGCCCTTGCTGATATATGAGCTCCATGCTTGGATCGTATTGATGCTCGGCTGGGTATTTCTACCGTTTTATGCGCGTAGCGGTGTTTTTACCATGCCCGAATTTTTGGAAAAGCGTTTTGATGCCCGCTCCCGCTGGGTGCTTTCGGTAGTTTCACTAGTGGCCTATATCTTGACCAAGGTTTCGGTAACCATTTATGCCGGGGGTGTGGTGGTATCGGCCCTCTTGGGAATTCCGTTTTGGATCGGGGCCGTGGCCACTGTGGTGCTTACGGGCATTTACACGGTTCTGGGCGGCATGCGCGCCGTGGTCTATACCGAAACCATCCAGGCCATCATTCTGGTACTGGGCGCCGGGGTGCTCACTTTTATGGGATTGGAGGCCGTGGGCGGGTGGAGCGAACTTAAGACGACCATTGGGGCAGATTATTTCAATATGTGGCGGCCCAATTCCGATCCCGATTATCCTTGGCTGCCCTTGTTCATTACCAGTACCATAGTGGGTATTTGGTATTGGTGTACCGATCAGGTAATCGTGCAGCGCGTGCTCACGGCCAAAAATATCAAAGAGGGGAGAAGGGGCAGTATATTTGGCGCCATCTTAAAATTAATGCCGGTTTTTCTCTTTCTGATTCCCGGTGTGGTGGCCTTGGGCTTAAAAATGCAAGGAAAGTTAGACTGGGACAATCCCGATCAGGCTTTTCCCGTTTTGATGAGCAACCTCCTTCCTTCCGGACTAAGGGGCCTAGTGGCAGCCGGACTATTGGCGGCCCTGATGAGCTCTTTGGCCTCGGTCTTCAATTCCTGCTCCACCTTGTTCACTTTGGATATTTACAAGAAACTTAAACCGAACAAGCCTGAAGCAGAATTGGTGAAAACAGGCCGTATCGCGACCTTTTTTGTGGTGGGCCTGGGACTGCTTTGGATTCCTATAATCACGCGGCTTTCCGACGGACTCTATGAATACCTGCAGAACGTACAGGCCTATATCTCGCCCCCGATCGCTGCCGTGTTCCTTCTTGGTATTTTCTATAAACGCATCAATGCGAACGGTGCCATTGCCACTTTGGTGGGCGGATTTATCATTGGTTGTTCAAAACTTACCCTTGAAATATTGAAAACCAGTTTTGCGGAAGGAAGCTTTCTGTACCGTATTGCCGATATCAATTGGTTGGTCTTCGGCGCTTATTTCTTTGCGGTATGTGTTGCCATTGCGGTGGTGACAAGTATGTTCTATCCGGCACCTTCACAGGCACAGCTCATGGGACTGACCTTTGGCAGTGTTACCCCCGAACAAAAGGCAACCAATAAAAACAGTTATAATATCTGGGATATCCTTGCCTCGGTTGCGGTGGTGTTGATCGTGCTGTACATCATGGTGTCGTTCAGTGTCCTGTCGCTTTAAGGTAAAAAACTTGAAATAATATCGTACCACCATGACTATCAAAAAGGCAGTATTGATTTTATCGGGGTCTTTATGTTTTTGGGGAAACGCCCAAACCGATCCAAAACCGAATATTTTGGTTGTCATATTCGATGATGCCGGCCTCGATATGGGCGCCTATGGCAGTACGTACGTGAATACCCCGAACTTCGATGCCATTGCGAGGGAGGGCATACTGTTCAACCGCGCCTATACCCCAAATGCAAAATGCGCCCCGTCTAGGGCGGCCATTATAACAGGGCGCAATTCGTGGCAATTGGATGCCGCCGCCAACCATGTCATTTATTTTCCATCAAAATTCAAGACCTATCAGGAAGTACTGCTCGAAAACGGTTACATTACGGGCTACACCGGAAAGGGATATGCGCCCGCGATAACCCTGGCGGCCGATGGAAGTCAAAGAGAGGTCATGGGTCCTGCATTTGATACAAAACAGTTGGAACCGGCCACCCCTTTTATTTCTGCCAATGACTACAGCGCCAATTTTATCGACTTTCTCGACAAATCGCCCAAAGACCGCCCCTGGAGCTTTTGGGTGGGGACAACAGAACCCCATAGGGGTTATGAATATGGCTCTGGGGCCAAACTTGCCGGTAAATCGCCCGATATGATCAAGAACTTTCCGCCCTACTGGCCCGACAATGAGGTTACCCGAAACGATTTGTTGGACTATGCCTATGAAATTGAAGATACCGATCGGCATATCGGTAAGATCATGGAAACCATAGTAGAAAGGGGGCTGCTGGAAAATACGTTGGTCGTGGTCACTTCAGACCATGGGATGCCCTTTCCCAGGGTGAAGGGCAACCAATACGAAAATGCGAACCATGTGCCCATGGCCATACTTTGGAAAGAAAAAATGGAACAAGGGGGAAGGCTGGTCGAGGATTATATCAGTTTTATTGATTTGGCACCCACTTTTTTGGAAGCGGCCGGGGTCGATTGGCAAAGGTCCGGGATGCACCCGGCAGCCGGAAAAAGTTTGATGGGCATTATCACTTCCGATAGGTCAGGGCAGATTGAAATGGACCGTGACTATGTATTGGTAGGGAAGGAAAGGCACGATACGGGAAGACCGAACGACGTTGGCTACCCCATACGGGGCATTTTTAAGGACAGCTTGTTGTACCTCAGGAATTATGAGGTGGATCGTTGGCCGTCCGGGAATCCTGAAACCGGATATTTAAATACCGATGGAAGCCCGACCAAAACAGAGGTGCTCAATTCTAGGCGCAACGGGAAGGATGCCTACTATTGGAAAACGAACTTCGGAAAACGCCCGAGGGAAGAACTGTACAATATTTCAAAAGACCCTTTTTGTATGCTCAATTTGGCCGAAGATCTTGGCCATGCCATGGCTAAATCGAAACTTAAAAGTGAAATGGAAGCCAGGCTAACGGCACAGGGCGATCTTCGCATGCAAGGGTATGGCCATCTCTATGAGCAATATCCCTTTACGAGGAACCAGAATTTTTATGGTCGCTTTATGGCAGGGGAGAAAACCGAGGCAGGCTGGGTGAACGAAAGTGATTTTGAGCCTTATGTTTTGGATGGGGACGGTAACCCAGTTGGTAAAGTGGAATTAAAACTTGAAACAAAGATCAAAGATTAAGGGATTCTCAATAAGAAATATTGGGCATTTCAAGATCTGTTTCGACTAGTCTATTGATTGGGGTTCAATCAAAGTATTTCCTTTTCCTTAAAGGGAATTAAACGATGATGAAGGCGATCAAAATATGAAATGAAAACTTCATTTTAGCGGTATTGCCGATCTCTGTAGGCCATTAATCATTTTCCGGCAGGGCATTGAATTCCTTTCTTTTGGTTTCAAACCAATCCGCCATGGCATTGGGTATTTTTATGAGTTCCTGCATTTCGTTTATCGCTTTTAAGTGGGCTACATCTCTTTTTTGAAACATTTCCATCCCATGTTTTTTGCTCATTTCGGCGATTTCCTCAAAGGTATTGGCTTGAAATGCCTTATCACAGGCCCCGCCCAGTTGTTTGCAAGTCATTGTTTTCATTGTACGATGTTTAATAAGGTTACTATTTTCAAGCATTTTTTTAATCGAACGGCAAAACCCTACCGCCTTAAAAGGTTAAGGCCATTACTTTTCATTCTTTACGATAGCCCCGCCGACCATCACGAACTTCACCCTTTGCAGCTCGGTAATATCATTAAGCGGATTCCCTTTTACGGCAATGATATCGGCCAGTTTACCAACTTCCACGGTCCCTATTTCATGTCCCCTCTGTAAGATTTCGGCATTCGTTTTCGTGGCACAGACAATGGCCTCCATCGGCGAAAACCCAATTTTTAGGTAATCCACGAATTCAGTAGCGGAGTAGGTGGCCGGCCAGCCCACGAAATCGGTGCCCAAGCCGAATTTTACGCCTTTTCGAAAGGCCAATTGCAAGTTATTGAACAGGGCCTCCTTGGTTTTTCTGTGCAACTCACTGGCTTTCTGAAGGTATTCGTCTTCGGTTTCTTCATAATAACTTTTGATTGACATGGTCGGAATCAAATATGTGCCATTTTGTATCATCAAATCCATCGCTTCCTGATCGATAAAGGAACCATGTTCAATAGTGCGTACTCCCGCCCTTGCGGCCATCTTTATGCCTTCCGCTGCATGGGCATGTGCCATCACCGGTATCTCCCTTCGTGAAGCTTCTTCCACTGCGATATTCAATTCTTCCTCGCTGAAATGTACATTGTTGGGGTTGTCCCCGGCACTCATGAACGCACCGGTGACCAATAGTTTGATCCAGTCGCTGCCGTATTTGATTTCTTTGCGGATCGCTTTTCGTATCTCTTCGGGCCCATCGACAACGAGGCCGTCTGCAATTGTACTTTGTTCGTGAGATATAAAGTTGATGTCCCCGCCACCACCGGTGACCGACAAATAATGTGCAGCACCATAGATGTGTGGTCCCTTGAAGAGCCCGTCATTGATGGCATTTCTGATTTCCATATTGGCATAGCCAACATCGCCGTCCCCGGCAACCCTCACCGTGGTCCAACCCGCTTGGAGCAGATCTTGAACGGCCTTTAAACCTACCAAAGCTTTTTTTGCGGAGGAACCTTTAAGGTGATTTACCTGATAGTCGTTTACACTGAGGTTCGGGTGCACGTGCATATCTATGAGGCCTGGCAACAAGGTATAATCGCCAAGATCAATGACGGTGGCACCCTTTGGGGTATTTCCATTGGGGATTACTGCCGTGATCGTATTGCCTTCGATGACAAGGGCAGGATTGGAAATTATTTTGCCGGTACCGTCGATCAATGTTTTGGCTCGGATTACGGTTTGCTGTGCCAATAATGGGGTTTGAATCAGCAAGAGCAGGGCTAAGATGATTGTCTTATTCATAATATAAGTATTATTGAAATGCGGGTTGGGTCAAATCGGAAGAATGACCCATCGGAATGTTTCTGATTATGGTCGCATCACCAAGTTCAAGGTACGGTTTTTCTTCATATGGTAAGACCTGGTGCAATCATGTTCGCTTGATCGATCAAGGAGATATCGATACGGTCGCCGAATCCCCTTCCTTCAATGTAAGGGTAAGATATGAATAAGGTTGTCGGCCAGTGCCCACTTTCTTGCAAGCGGTTTTGCGGCCATCGATATATAAATAGGAATGGATTCCAGGTATTTTGGCCGTCCAATTGATGCTGCCGCCGCTTTCATTGATGGCTGTGGTTTTGGACCTTCCAAAATGCTTCACGCCAATCTGGTTTGACAATAGGGGAATGTGCTTCATTTCTGCCCATGCGGCCCCGTCGGACATCCGGGATACCGTTGAAAACGTGTTAGATGGCGCATCAACATTGATGCCCATCAAACCCCGTGTTATATGCTCTATAACGGTAAAGGAATTCTCAGGGTAGTCGCGTCTTTGGTTTTCGGGGCTACAGAGATCAATGATCATTTGATCGGCGATTTTGGATTTCCCGTTCTCATAAAAAATTATGGGCAGGTAAGATTTTAATTCAACGATCAACCGGTTGAAATTGGCTTCATAGTCTTCAACGATCTTCATTATTTTGGCATCATCCGAAATGGCATCGAAATAGAACAGATAATGCAGAAAGGCCTGCTGTTCGCCGACCCAAAAATAGTCATAGGTCCCATCGGCATAGGCTATGGAACGATATTCCCGCTTTTCCGGATCCCACCAAAATGAATCCAAGAATTCTTGCGCCCGTTGCGCTTTCTCAGTGTATGTTTTCGATTCAAGCAATTTGCCATTGAGCTTCAATAGCTCTGCATAGGCTTTGTATGCGGCAATCATGGAAGCGGGCAAATCGATGCCGAGCCTCGTTTCGCCCCTGCCCCCTTCATTATAGGTAGGAATGCCCCGATTGGTGCCGAACCGGCTGTTGTCAGGGGTGTCCTTTAGGTGCATGGAACGATTTCTCACTAATATTTTATCCTTCTCCAAATCCCAATGGTCTACATATTCATTAAGACTCAGATGATAAAAGGCATTCAGATCACGGTTCTTCAGGTAATCTTCATTTCCAGTCCATTGGTAAAGGCGATAGGCACTTTGGACGACATCAAAATTGGCTGGCAGATTGTACCAAAAGTCATCATCATTTTCATAATCGACAGGAGCAGGTTTATTGTATCGGTTGATTTCCCAATAGGTGCAATAGTCTTTTTCCCTGTTGATATTTTGGGCAAATTTAAGGAACATATTATAGTTATGTTTTCCCAGTCCCAAGATCTCCGCCCCAATAGCCTGATGGGAAACATCCCTCATACAGAAGGCCTCGCGATCGGGAAGTGCGGCCTCATACCAATACCCAACGGGGTCGGAGTCGTCATGGGCGTATGACAAGGCCTTATCTTTTGCCCAATAGAAAGCCTCCGTCAGTTTTTGGTTCGACGAATCGAAATCCAAATCTCCCGATTCCCTTTGGGATGCTTTTTTAGGATCAGGGCCACAAGCTTGTACGCCTATCACGAATAGAATGAAGAGGAGGGTTTTAAAAGTCTTGATTTGAGTGCCCTTCATTTTTTCCAATTGCCGCTAACGGTTCGTCTTGGAATTCGTATTTGAAAATCACATGGGATTTTCGGTTCCATACCAAGCTTTATAAAAATAGGCATTTTCTAGTAAGGGAAAAGGACATTTATGAGCAATTATTGGTGTTGTCGTGAACCGTTTTAGTGTAATCCAACTGTTATAATTGATGCGATAAAACTAGCACCAATCCCAAGGGGAACGGCTTTTAAAAATCCTAAAAGGTGCGGTTTAAAGGATGTGTAATAATTGGTATCGGGTAGTTTTAAAAATTTCGGATGCCATTTTACAACTATCAAATAGTCCAGAATAAGAAGATCATATAGGTTTAGGACAAAGAAAATTCCAAATGAATTGGTCCATAATAATAATAATCCCGGGGATTCTGCAGCGGATACAATATAGTATAAGTTACCAACGTACATTAATCCAAACAAAAAAGAAACAAAAAGTGTTGCACCAAAGGCCGTTTTCATATTTAGTTTCTTTTTAAAGTTACCTTCTTCATCTCTCATTTCTGACGCAATACCGGTAAAGGCCATAAAAAGGACAAAGAAGGTAAAAGCTAAACATCCCATTCCTCCGATCTTGATAACATTTACTATCAAATCATCCATGTTCTAAAATTGTTGTTAACAACGGTTTAGTATATTAAAAATAGCAGATCTAGGATCTAATCAACATTGATATCGGTTGCTTCGGCCCTATTGGCCCTTTCGCGGGTAATTGGCAAAAGCATTTGCTTCTTATCTTGCCAAAGTTCGGATTCGAATTTGGTATTTGACGAAACTTCCTTTTTCATTTTTTCCACAAGAACTAAAACAAGGATTAAGGAACTACGAGCAAAAGCCAATTTAACTCAGGTTGATCTTGCTAAAAAGGTTGGTGTTCACAGAGAAACCATTGTTTTTCTTGAGAAAGAAAAATACAATTCCTCGCTTAAACTGGCTTATGACATATCTAGGGTATTCAATCTGAAAATTGAAGAGGTATTTAATATGGATTAATGAAAACGGCAAATCTTTGCGTTCTAATTTGGGACTGCGGTCAGCATAAACAAGTGTCTTAATGTCGTTCAGTTGGTGTTGTATTTAGTTTTGGTCATTCAATGATTTCAATATTGCATGAATTTCTTTTATATCGTATACTTTTCCACCTTTGATAAGTTTCGCGAGCGTTTTAGTATTTTCAATGTCATCCAATGGATTTTTACGGAGTACAATAATGTCTGCCACTTTTCCCGCGGCAATACTGCCATAGAAGTCGTCAAGTCCAAAAAAATGAGGTCCATTGATGATCGAGGCTTTTAGTGCCTGTTGAGGGGTGAGTCCGGATTCAACAAGCAGGATCAGCTCTTTTATAAGTGATTCGCCCGGATAGCAATAGGAATTAAAGGCGCCGGAATCAGAGCCGGTCAGAATATTGATTCCCGCCCGATTCATTTCTGGAATGTATTGTGTTGAAAGTGAAAGTATGTCCTGGTATAGGTTCCGTCTGCCTAGTGCGCGAGCTTTCTTGGCTCCTTCGACCCTGTTTTGGTAAGTTTTGATAATACCTTCCCCGATATAGGCAAGTAGACTGTCTTTTGAGTGATCTCTTTCTGAAACATCCGAGAGGACCTTTACAACCGCATTGGTGGGGGTCACATAAAAACCTTGCGCTCCCAATTCAAGAAACACTTGCCTAGCCAAAATTGGATCATAGGTGCCTAAAATGGTCTCTATCATTCCAAATCCGATATTCAAGCGGGTAAGGCTGTCTTGTGCAGGGGAACATGATTTTAAAACATAATACATATGTTCCGAACCGTCCAGGCCCAAACGGGCAGCTTTTAGAATGTCAGCGGATAATGGCATGTGACCGGTTGTTTTCAGCGAACGCTTTTCCGCTTCCTGAATTATACCGTAGAATGCTTCTTTTGTAAGACTGCCATCGTACATCTTTACATAATCCACCCCTAACAGATCCAGAGAATCAATTGCTTTTTTTATGTCGTCGTGTGTTTCCACCTTTAAGGACCCTTCCCATGCGGGGTTGGCACCATCTAATTTTGGCCCTGAGGTATAAATGTTAGGTCCCAATAAGGTCCTTTGTTTAATTTGCTCCTGCCAGCCCATTACGCTTGCCGTCATATCTCCGCCAGCATCCCTTACCGTTGTGACCCCATACGCAAGAAAAAGCGGCAGTAAGTTTTTGTTTTCGTCAATGAGTGTGTCGCCACCTCGAAAATGTACATGCATGTCCCATAATCCGGGCATTACATAGTTATTTTCAGCATCCAATTTAATGGTCGATTCAAATTTATTTTCATGGTCCATATTATCGACCATCCTGATCGTGTCATTCGTTATACCAATCAGCTTTCCCACTGACACTTCACCACTTTTTACATCTACGATCGAAGCATTGACTATTAGGAGATCAAAATTTTCTTTGGGTCTTGTTTGGCAACAAGCCAAAAGGACAGTTGTTGTAAAGCAGAGCGTTAATTTCTTTATCATATTATTTTTTAATGGGGCACAACGACCCGCGTATAAGTCGTCTTGGGCTTTCGCTGCTACACCTTGTGCAACATGGCCGAAACGAATTATAAAAACTAAATTTCAAATCAACCCTTTACCACAAGCTGCCATGATCGCTTTGTTGGCAGCAGTACGGTACCAGTCATGCACCCAACTAGGAACCAAATCTTTGAGCATTCAGAAAATCTATGGGCATATGGGTTGATCCATTAATCGCAAGATCGGCCATGACCTCACCTATCACACTGGCGAACTTAAAGCCATGACCACTGAAGCCAGTAGCAATGATAACATCCTTATCAAAGCCCGGCAAGTAATCGAGAATGAAATTTTGATCCGGAGAATTGGTATAAAGGCAAGTTTTCATTACCAATGTATTTTCATATCCATCGGGCATAAACTGGTTTAAAAATTGAATCAGTACATTTTCGTCCGATTCTTTTGTGTTTCTGTTTACGGCATCGGGATCCGTAATTTCCCCTCCGGGATAGTGCAAGGCGAGTTTCAGTCCCAAGGGCCCGCCAAAATTTCCTACCGGAAGAATCGGGAATCCATAAAAATCGTATTCGTTATTTTCTAAAATCCAACATGGGAATTTTCCAAGGATAAAATTGTCCCACTTTTTTGGTTTTACCCAGGCCAGTGCCTGTCTTGTTATTTTTAATTTGGGAGCAAGCCCGGGGATCATTTTCCCGGCCCATGGTCCTGCCGTGATCACCAATTTATTTGCCTGATAGGTGCCTCGGTTCGTTTTTACGGTAACAGTACCGTTTTCACGCTTCCATTCAAGCACCTTCTCTTTTGTACGGATCACCGCGCCTTTTAATATTGCCTGCTGAACGAACAAAAGAATACTTCGCTCTGGCGTGAGCAATCCTGCGTCTGGTTCTTCCAATCTCTGAAATTCCGAGGGAAGCTTAAATTGTGGATATTTATGGTTGCATTCTTCAGAGGTCAACGTATTCACTTCGATATTATACTTGGAAGAGGATTGTTTGACAGTTGCTAAAAATGGATCATTGGCAGCTCCAAAATACACGATTCCAGTCTTGTAATATACTTGCGAGCCGGTTTCAGATTCCAATGTCTTCCAGTTTTCATAAGCCCTTTCCAACAAGGGCACATAGTCTGAAGTTTCTCCATACGCTTTTCTTATGAGGCGACTTTGGCCTGAATGCGAACCTTGTTCATGTGGAATATCAAATTGTTCCAAGCCAAGAACTTTGTATCCCTTTTTAGAGAGGTGATAACAAGTAGAGGAACCCATACTGCCCACACCAAGCACAATTACGTCATAATGGGTCTGATCTGCCGTGCTTTCAATTTCTTTGTTTATGTCGGCATATAATTTTGAATACGACAAGGAAGCGGCCGTTGCTCCTGCGGTCCTTATAATAAAATCTCTACGTTTCATAATTATTTATCGTTTAGGCCCTCAAGCACTTTATTCTATTCCGTTCCTGAATAATGCGACGGCATTGCTGCCAACGGTTCGTTTAGGTATGCTTGCTGGATACCCCTGTATTGTTTTTTCGCCTGGAATAAAGATAATTGATTACAGTAATTTCATGCTTGAAATTTCGCCTTCAATGTAATGACACAATTTGTTGGCCATGGGCCGTGACCGGCTCCAATTTTCAGTCAGATACTGTTTTGATTCCTCCATGGATAACGCATATGGACTTGAAGGTGTTCAACATGGTTTCATACTTTTCAATATTCTTCTTGAGTAAATTAATATTTAATTTACGGTCTTGACTGTAAATTTTCAATTCATAATCTATTTCGTCCATCCTTGAAAATTTTTAAAGCCGTGTTGCGTTCACTATTATTTCAGCATTGGAGTATTCAAAATTCATTAAAATGGAAAAGCGCTCAACATTTTTAAGAATACAAGCTGATAATGAACCTAAAAATAATTCGGTTGGATTTGCCAAAATATCATCTGATTCAGGCGTAATTCCAAAAAGAATTTTGGATTGCTTGATTTTTATTTGCTTTTTTTTAATTGAAATTTTTGAACCTTGTTTCCTAAAATATCCCCAACATAAATGCTCCCATCATCATCAACAATGATATCGTGATATCTAGAAATCGGACCATTATACAATCCTGTTCTGCCGAATTGAATTTGCGGATTCATATCTAGATTAAAGCGAAAAATATCAGAGCCTTTTACAATAGTATCATTTATGGTCATATAATCTATTGCGAACAGATGGTCCTTATTTTGGTCTATAACCAAAGAATATAATTGTTCTGTTATTTTATTCTGCCAGACCGCAATGAAATTTCCTTCGGCATCAAATTTTTGAATTCTATTGTTTTCACGGTCAGCAACGTAAACATTTCCGTTTTTATCTAAATCAATTCCGTGGGGTATATTGAATTCTCCTTCCGCGTCACCATATTTGCCCCATTCAAATAAATATGTTCCATTTTTTGAAAATTTAATTACTCTACTATTGCCATAGCCGTCACTTACATAAAATGAACCATTGTCTGTAACGGCCACATCTGTTGGAAGATTGAAATGTTCAGGATCATTGCCAGGTACTTTCGGTTCACCTAAAGTTAATAGTAGATTTCCTTCTGGACTGAATTTAAAAATTTGATGTAGCGCAACATCTGTAACCCAAATATTATTTTCCTTGTCTACCTCCAAACCGTGTGGCATTATAAATAGATCTGCTCCCCAACTTTTTAAGACTTCGCCTGTTTGTTTATCAAGAATAAGAATGGTCGGCTCTTGAATTTTATCTTCTGGCATTGGTTCTTGCCAAACGCTACTTGCTCTATGGAAAACCATGATATTATTTTCAGAATCAATTCCCAGTCCAGTTGGGTTTCCTAATACAAGGTCTTCGGGCAATTTGGGCCAATCTTGTACTAATACATAAGAATCTGGATTTTCGGATTCTTTTTTTATTTCCTTTTTTTCTAAGTTTCCACACCCTATTAACATGAGTGCTGAAAGAAAGTAAAAAATGATTGTTTTTATAATTTTCATCTATTTTATCAGTTCATTTATAATTTCGCACAACGGCAACTAACTATGGTTAAGCTAAATTCGGCAATTTTTAACACCTTGTTAGCTATAATTTTTGTGATTTGCATTATGTATAATTTCTTTATCTTCTTTAAAAATATTTAAAACCCATACTGGTGGATCTATTTTTTCGGTTGCACCAACTTCTTTCATAATGTCGGTTAGCGCAGTGGGAATATCTCTTTTCCAGATAAGGGCTCGGGTAATTCCGATGGCTTTAACCTCATTTCCCTGTTCAAAATAATGTACATTATAGATCCACTTATCATCCATTCCAACACTTTCAAGTGTCACAACAAATTTTGACCAAATTTTCAAAGGTTTTCTATAGATGATCTTTTGTGAACCTAAGGTTGGTGCGAGTCCTCTTTTTATAATAGCTTTAAATAGTTTTGATCTTGCGATTAATTCCCATCGAACAAAGTCCATATAAATGGGATACTTTGCAGCCGTCATTACCCGTAGCCCATCACAATCAAAAGGACCAACTCTAAAAGTTCTGCTTATCTTCTGATCATAATTCACTTCACTTTGAAAATTTCTAAGAACTAATATTTTTAAAATGGTATACCAGTAATATATCATGCTTCTTAATCTTGTAAGTGCCTTTATTGAAACCTAATCATAGTGCGTTTACAAACAAAGACAATGTGACATTTTTGTATATGGGCGAAAAGACCATTTTAGGCCAATCCTGCAAAATGCTATCGGCCAAAAGATCGCTGGAATACTTTTTTATAATGGCCTATTTATTTGTAGGGAATTGTTTTAAGAATATGTGCTATAGCACCTAATCTGGCGTTGAATTTTTTATCGGCATCAATTATTACCCATGGTGCATGGGCCGTGTTCGTTTGCTGGAACATTTTTTCCTTGTAGACGCTGTAAGCATCCCATAGGTCTTGGGCTTTTTCATCAACCGGTGTCATCTTCCAATGCTTTAAAGGGTCTTTTTTTATTTCTTTAAAGCGTTTTGCCTGTTCCTTTTTGGTAATGGAGAAATAAAATTTGATAAGGTGTATGTCTGACTGAATAAGCATTTTTTCAAATTCGTTTACGTTCGACATGAAAATCGTATACTCATGGGCTGTACAAAAATTGTTTACCGGCTCTACAACCGCCCGGTTGTACCAACTCCTATCAAAAAAGACAATTTCCCCGGGTTTGGGCAAATGGTTGATGTAACGTTGGAAGAACCATTGTTTTCTTTCGTCATCCGTTGGAATGTTTAATGCAATAATCCTATAATGCCTTGGATTTATGTACTCGGTAATTCTACGTATTGCACCTCCCTTACCCGCTGCATCCCGGCCCTCGAAAAGAATGACTACTTTTTTGTCGTTCTTTATTACCCAGTTTTGGAGCTTTATCAATTCTTCTTGTTTCACCCCTAGTTCAGTACTATATTTTACCTCTTCCAAAGATTTAGCAAGGTTGACCTTCTTGTTTCTCAAAAGAGCGTGCAAACCTACTTTTGAGTTCAGTAAGACAACTTCTTTTTCGGTAAGTTTTATTTTGCTCATAACTTATTCGAATTATATATCGATTTGAACAATACTTCTGTGGTATCTCATGGTGACATTGGGATCGGGCAATAGTGAAATGTTCGACTTTCCTTTTCCTTCATAATCAAATTGCGAAAGCACATATCTCATACTTTCCAGTCTTGCCTGTTTTTTATCGTTGGTTTTAACGATTATCCAAGGGCTAAAATTGGTATGTGTCTTGCTGAACATCTGTTCTTTGTAGTGAGTGTATTTATCCCAAAGCTCTTGCCCTTTCATATCAACTGGGCTGAATTTCCAACGTTTCAAAGGGTTATTGAGTCGGTCATCGAATCTTTGCTTCTGTTCTTCTTTGGAAATGGAAAACCAAAACTTGATAATCTTCAAATTATCTTCATAGAGCAAGTGTTCGTATTCTGGCACCTGTACAATAAATTTTTCGTATTCTTCTTTCGAACAGAAACCCATGACCGGCTCCACAACCGCCCGGTTGTACCAACTCCTGTCAAAAAATACGATTTCCCCGGGATTGGGCAGTACTTTAATGTACCGCCTAAAATACCATTGGCCCCTTTCTACCTCGGTGGGTTTGGTCAAGGCCACCACTCGTGAGGAACGGGGGTTAAGATGTTCTTTAAAACGCTTGATAGAGCCACCTTTTCCTGCAGCATCCCTTCCTTCAAAGATTATCGCTACTCTTAGTTTATGCTGTGCAATCCACTTTTGAAGGTTTACAAATTCAGTTTGTAACAAAGCTAGCTCCTTTTCATATTTTAATTTTGCTAAAGTCTTATCAATAGGTATTCTATTTTTATGTGCAATAGCAATCAAGTCATCTCTGGTTTTTACGCTTAATAAATGCTCCAATTTAAAATTCATAAGCTTTCTGTTTTCATGCTTGAAGGGGTTTATCAGTAATTTATTTTGGCTCAAAACCTTAATGGATCATTGCCATAGATGCCTCAGGGCTATTCTGTTTGGCCTTATTATCTTTTCCGAAATGGTATTTTAAAAAATCTTTGTAGGGCAACCCAGTTTTAGTATCCTCTAGAAGGATATTCGTAGATTTTTTAATACACTTATTTTGAGTTGAATGCAATTCGATCGTAAGTTGCCTTCCTTGAGAATTTCTTCACTTTTAATTGACACCAATGCCAGTGGGAGGGCAAAAATCGCTACACCCATAATGGCGTTTATTTATTGTTAGACACAGAATCCCTTATCCATTTAAGTCTTAATCCGGCGGTTTTTTTCTCTATTGGTTGTAGTATCAAAGTATCACCACTGAACGTAAATCTTCTCCTAACTACCTCATTCCACATTTCAGGATTTGAATGTGAGATTCTGGCATGTTCAACTATATTCTGTTTTTCATCGATAGTATACTTCGCGAAATACACGTATGAATTGGTCAAATGTTTCAGAGCATCCGTCGATATTGAGTCAACGAAATTGGGAAACCGCAAATCGGTATTTTCATAACCTTTTGTCGTCAGATGGAGAGCCATATTATCTTTTTCATCATAAAGAATATAACCTTGCATGCCATTTCTCCATTCCTTCCATTCTCCAGTTACTGAATCCTGTTGTTCCATAACATACAATGACCATAGACCACTGAATCGGTTAATATCGGTATCCCTATTTTTATGATTACAGCCAATTATTAGTGCGGTAATGGATAAAATCAGTAAAATTTCTTTAATTCTCATTTTGCAAATATTTGTCTCTAACGGTCTTTTCAATAATATAGGCACACCAGTGACTTGATGAATTATAGCCTTTGTAAGCGGTTGTTTTATTTTTTTTCTTTTAAAAGTTTGATTATCAATCCAAGTTGCCCCAAATGGTAGATATCGTGATGTAACATTCCATTCAAAACAAAAGAATAAGGATAGTCACCTTTGAAATCTGTATCGTAATATTCTTGGTTCAGAAAACCGTCATCTTTATCTTTTATTAAGTCAATGAGAACGGTTAAACTATTATCATAATCAGATTTTAGTTTATCCCAACCAATGGTTTCGAGATGGTCGTTGGTCAGCCAGTTTTCTTCACAATCATCTGTTCTACTACCTTTTCCAGTTTTAATTTTCAAAATGGTTTCCATTCGCCATAATGTCAAATGAGAAAGGATTTCTGCAACACTATGTACGTTTTCAAATGGTCTCTTGAATACTTGGGCTTCGTTCAACTGATTCAATTTACTTTCAAAAGAGCCGCCTATCCATATTTTGCCCGTTTGAACTTCTTTCAATTGCCCAATTATATTTTGAATCAAGAGGTTCATTTAAATAACTGTTAGGGTCCCGTGCATATGGTGATGGCGTATTTCCGCTCCCTACCTTTTCTTACATTCCAAACGAAGATAGCGAAATAATTTTTCCGCTTACAATTTCCCCTAAGGTTACAGATGTCCTAGGTTAGGCCACGATCGGTTCTGTCGAATGCTTGTTTATCAAAGAGTCGATGTTTTATAATTAGACCTAAAAACAGATTACAAGCCTGGGTCACGCCCCGAATCTTTGTCCGATGCAACAGTCACGCATCAAAATATCATTTGCTTTCCAATTCTTTGATCTTTTTCCTTAAGGTCGTCTCGTGTTTTTTTAAAGAATTTTATCATTGTTTTTTTGGTTGGCACCGAAAGCTATCGGGATGAAGCCTGACGGTTGGGCTCAACTGCGAGGTAATGGCGTTTAAGTTTTGTTGGGCACTGAATTAATTTGGGGGTGTCTTTTCCATTATATAATCTGTTATCAGATTATATAGGTGTCTGCTCGTATTTTCACCCTCAGATATTCCATGTGATCTATTGGGATACGCCATCATTTCAAATTGCTTGTTTTCTTTAATCAACTCATTTATTAAAAGCTCTGCACTTTGGTAATGGACATTATCATCTGCCGTACCGTGAATAATGAGTAGGTTTCCTTCTAGATCCTTTGCATAGGTGATCGGTGAACCATTCACGAAATCTTCCATGTTTTCTTGAGGTAAGCCCATATATCGTTCTTGGTAGATATTATCATAAACCAATTGATTGGATACCGCGGCAACGGCCACTCCCGTCTTGTAAATTTCAGGATGTTTGAACATGAGGTTTAGGGTCATTGTTCCTCCACCGCTCCAGCCCCAAACGGCTGTTCTATTTTTGTCGAGATATTCTAATTTTAATAGCTCTTTTGCGGCCAATGCCTGGTCTTGGGTGTTGATCAACCCTATTTTTCGGTAAATGCTTTTACGCCATGCACTGCCTTTTAAGCAAGGGGTGCCTCGATTGTCCATATCGATAATGACATACCCTTTTTGTGCCATAAAAATATTCATAAAACCCACTTGTGCGTCTAATGCTTCCTGACCCACAGGTTCGCTGTAAACATGAAATAGTACCGGGTATTTCTTGCTTGCATCAAAATTTATAGGCAAAACCATTCTCACATCAAGCGTCACCCCTTCTTCGGTCGTAACTTGTAAAAAATTCACTTTAGGCAGCTTGAGCGAATTGAGATTATTGTTATATGATGCATTGTCAACCAATGTTTTAATCACTTTATGATCGGGTAGGCTAATAAATCGAACCGTTCTTACCTTGGTCGTGCTCTGATGTGTATGAATGGCATATTTTGCATTGGGTGCAATGTCATAGCCATTCAACCCACTATATTCTTCTGGTGTAATGCGTTCATCATTTCCCTTTCCTTTCAAGTCTGTACGATATAAATAACGCTGTGTACTGTTATTTGGAGAAGCGATAAAATATATATTTTTCTGGGTTGATGTTCGCATTGAAGCGACATCATAATCGAAAGGGGTGATCAGCGTTTTTTTGCCGGTGGCAATTTCCACCTTATAAATGTGCCGCCATGCATCATTTTCTGTCATTCGAAGAAAAGCGGTACCGGCATCTGCTAATTTTAAGTCATTATTGCCCCAGCTATTGGATGAGACGTCTGGATAATCAATGTCGACCCACGAATTTTCCTTTTCCGTGTATACCCTTTTAACAGATTTAGAACTAGGGGTGTAAGACCAAATGGTAAGCTGGTTTTGATGTCTGTTTATTTGCTGGATCAGCAATAAATCTTCATGAACCCATTGCATTCCAGGAATATAATTTTCTTTTTCACCGCCCTCAATGGGTACCCAAAAGATTTTTTCAGAACTTAAATCGATGATCCCGATTTTAGCCGCCGAGGGGTCTTCTCCTACCTTGGGATACTGAATTGGGATGGGTTTGGAATATATCGAGTCCGTATTATTTATCATATAAAATGTTCCCGTTTTTGAAGCATCCAACTGCCAAAATGCGATATATTTATCTGCAGGATCTATACTAAATCCATCTCTTTTTCCGAACTCCTCCTCATAAGCCCAATCGAACGTGCCATTGATGATATCTCCATTGCCATCTTTCGTTAATTGAGTAATTTCATTGGTTATGAAGTCTTCTTTATAGATATTGAATTTGTGTACATAAAAAACGAAATGGTTATCAGCGGAAAATTTTGCAAACATCAATGAAGAGGGTTCAAAAGAAGTCCCTAACGGTTTTAAGGATTGCCGTTGTAGATCGTACACCCAATAGTCGCCTTTTGTATTGGACCTCCACACCCTGCTCGAATTGGTGAAAAGTAAAACTTTGGTTCCATCCGGTGAAAGGGTGAAACTTTCGATTGCCATTGAACCATCTTTTACCAGCAGCTTCTCAGCCGCTATGAACAATGTACGTTCCTGGGTAGCACTGCTATAATGTACCAATTCATCGGCTCCTTTGATGGTGCTTGATTGTTCGATGATGATGTACCCTTCACCATCTTTATCCCACTGAATATCGCGCTCGATATCTTGCGTGAATTCACTTGAAAAAACGCGGTCGAATGTGAGCGGATCATCGCCTTCCGTAGTCTGCGCAAATGAGTGATAATACGTGATGAGTAAACTTAAAATCAGTATTCCTTTAATTTTATGGTACATAGTTTTCTGTTCTGTGCCTAAGGGTTAGTGCATGATTGGTTGCGGAAAATGTCTACTGGACTTTTTCGCTAGGACATAAAGATAAATGATTGTAAAGATTTCCTTTTAGGAAATCGGCCCGCAATAAATTTTAGCCTTTGTTGGCCGCGGTAAGCATTTTGTTTTGGGTTTTGCTCTGTTCTTTGCTGGCAATAGTTTTTATTCAATAACTTTTTATTTAAAATCATTAATTTTTTCTATAACAAATAATCTAGATGCTTCACCATCTTTAAGTTTGTATTGTATTTGGCGCGTACCTCCTGTTGGCTTATTATTTGTGTCTCCAACTTTGTAAATTGGAAATCTTCGTGCTAAACTAGTTTCTATGATGGCAAATTCATCATGCCCCATATAGCCAATGCTCGCTTTTTTATTTTCGGATAGATCTGGGAAGTAAATTTGACTAATGGACTTTCCATTATTCACGGAATATCCAATTACGTTACCGTAACTGCCACTTCCGGCAGACATGGTGTAAATCAATATTTCAGGGAACCCATCTGAGTTTAAATCTTCAATTTCGGCATTAACAACTTGACCTTCTATTTCAAGTGCAATGTTTTGATTATCTATTTCCAAGCCTTTTGGCTGTATTGAAAGTTGACTAATAGACCCTTCTCCGCTCGTTTTTATTTCAAACGATATATTTTGTAATGTCAGTGTTTTTTGAAAAACAGCTTTTTGTTCCTCTTGACTCGGATTCTCTATAGTGAAAGTTTCTTCAATTCCACCTTTTTCAAGGTTCGATTTTGCCTGCTCGTTCTTACATCCAATGATTGTTAATGCTCCTATTAAAGCAAGTAAGATTGTTTTTAATTTTTTCAAATCTATTATTTTAAATTATTGCCAACATGGCATAAGATTAGTTATAATTCAAATACATCTTCAATTTTTCCGATTCTATACCCATGTTCAATTATCAACTGGCTCTCTTTACTATCAGTGCGTATAACAGGGTTTGTATGGTTGAAATGAATAAAAATTATTTTACTTTTTTCAAACCTGTTTAGTTCTTCAAATTTTTCAAGACTCTCAAAAATAAAAGGATGTGGAATTTGACTAATATCTCTATTATTCAATTCTTTACCACTAAAAAATGTAGCATCCAAGAATGCGTAATCAACTTGCTTTATTTCATAAATAATATTTCTGTCCCATTTTTCCCATTTATCAATATCCGGAATGAAAAGTGCACTTTTATTAGGCCCTTTAATCTTATAACCTACAGTTTCCGAATATTCATCTCTATGGGGCACTAAAATGGGAGTCACTTCAATTGATTCTGATAATTGAACCGATTTTTCATTTTCCATTTCATGAAGTTTCACATTCTTTCTTGATACCAGTTGATTCCAAGGACCATTGTTGGTTAGAAAGTCTTTCATTCTTGGCATCACATATACAGGTGTGTTTTTGGTTTCCATTGCTTCCTTTCCCAAATACATTAATCCCGTATAATGTCCGATATGTGCATGTGTTAAAAAGATTCCATCTACCATCTCCTTATTACTTTGCTTTTCATATTTAGTAAGCATTTTCAATTGTGTTCCAATATCCGGTGTCGCTTCGAACAGATAGGTATTATTGTTCTGAACATCAATTAGTCCTAATGAAATTACTTGCCTACTGTTATCCGGATTTTCAAAAAGATTAATACAACATTCTTTGTTACAACCCATCTGTGGAGACCCTGCATCCTGTATGGTTCCAAGAATAATAATGGAAGTATTGTTTATATCCTGTTCTATCCGTGTTTTTTCTATGGAAGCATTTTCAGAAGAGTTTTTTTCAGAACAAGAAAGAATGAAAAACACGAAAAAGGAGATGTAATATTTGAACATTGTTTCTAATTAATGCCAACGGTATTGGCCCATATGTTTGGTTGTTCATAGCGAAAAATCCATTGGGATTTTCGGTTTAGAATCAAGTATTATAAAAATAGGTATTTTCTTCTTAGGGAAGGGGAAGCCATGAGTTTTGGTCTTGTATTTAAAGTGTTTATAGATAAATTGAATTGTTTTTCCATTCGCACTTTGCTGAAATGGCATTTTCTTTTTGCTTTTCGAAACCTATACTTAAAAACACCTTTACAGATGGTAAATTAGTTAACTTTACTTTGTAATATTCCTTTTCAATATCTCGAATGGCCCACTTCAGTATCTTAAAAAGATTTTGGGAAACCCTTAAGCGGAGTAAAATAACATAATGCTCGGTTGGATGGAATGTAAAAACTGTAATAAGAGTGTCGGGGCCACTAATACCTTTTGTCCACATTGCGGCCAAAAAATGGGCCTGGGCCGTTTAAATTTCAAACAGCTGTTAAGGGACCTATGGATTGCTTTTAGCAATACCGATCAGGGGATTCTACTTTTGACGAAACAATTGGTCTACAGACCAGGTAAGGTGGCCCGGGATTATATTTCTGGTAAGCGAAAGACCTATTATAATCCATTTAGCTATTTGGTGCTCATGGTGGCTATTGCCCTGTATTTCATCTTGCAATTTGAAACTTCAGCGCTCAATTATCCCGGTATAGGACCGGAAAACATAGAACTCATGCATTTTGCGTTCAAGTATTTTAATGTATTTATACTTCTAATGTGTCCGATTTATGGGTTCTTGATCTGGTTGTTATTTTTGGGGCGTCAAACCAATTTTGTGGAAAATTTAGCTTTAGCCGCCTATTTGAGTGGCCAAACCATGCTATATTATATTTTGGCTCTAGGTCTCTTTTCTATCTTCCCCTCATATTTTGAAGTTTTAGGGATAATTATCGGGTTA
>JAHENB010000063.1:325361-337207 GCA_024643345.1 Maribacter sp.
GCCTTTGAGCTTCCCTTTATTTGCCCTTTTTTATTTTTTGTGACCTTGAGTTCTGTCAAAGCAAATTCACCACGCTCGTAGTCATAGCTGATGCCGTCATCATTGTATAATAGGAAGGTATTTTCCATTGAGCCATAATGTCTGACTTCCAAAGATTGATCCGACTCATTTTTGTCCACTGAGGCTAACATTGGAATGATGCCTCCATCTTTCACAAAAAGTGGTATTTGTTCAAGTTTAGCTTGTATGGCAATGGTCTCGCCATTACCCGCATATTCCCCTGTGTAGAAATCGAACCAATTCCCTTTGGGAAGAACAATATCACGCTCCTTTTGTCCTGTAAATACAGGCGCCACCAGTATTGAAGGCCCCATCATGTATTGATCGGTAACTTCCAATCTTTTTTGCTCGGCGTACGGATTCTTCGCATCATCCAACCCACCTCCTGCCAATATCTCCTGAGCGTTGTAACCATTTTCCAATACCATCGCCCTAAAAGGTGGTATCCCCTTTTGTTCGTAAACATAAAAGGCGGAATAGAGATATGGTAAAAGTTTCATTCTCAGCTGAATTGTACTTCTGACCATGTCAGTTACTTCGGGGAAACTCCATGGTTTTTTGCCGGAGGACCAGGCATTAAGCATCATAAGTGGAGAGAAACAAACCGATTGAAAACGTCGAATCCATTCCTCTGCGGAATCGGCATTTCGAATTTCAGGAGTCCATAAAAGTCCTGACAATGAAGCGTTGGCCAATGCGGTTACATAGCCTTTGTGATCATAATAATCGCTGTACAACACAAAATTGTGATTGCTGGCTCCTATATAAGATGATCTAATAAGACCGTAGGTTCGCTGGTTTTGCTTCTTAAAATAAGCATCGAACATATCCTGCATCATCATGCCATAGAGCTGTCTGATTTCTACCGCATCATTACCTGAAGGGAACGTGGCATGATCGGGCCATAACCAAACATCGAAGCCATCAACCTCGTCAAACTTATACCCACTAACCCCAAGTTCTAAATGATTTATTTGGTGATGTTTCAACAGTACTTTTTGTGCTTCTGGAATGGTATAATCAGGCACTTCACCTAACCAGACCGTATGACTGCCCGTAAAGGGACTGATGTCCTTATACATTGTTGAAATCGGTGCCACGTATGGATTCTCCCATAGATTTACTTTTATCCCTTTTTTATCCAAGGCTTGTACAAAGTTTTTAGGGTTTGGAAAGCGCGTACTGTCCCAATCGTAAGAACAAGGGTAGGCAAAACTTTGCCAGCCCGGCTCAAGACCAATTACATCCAAAGGAAAATCATGTTCTTCAAAATCTTGTATTTCTTTCAATACATCCTTGTCACTACTTTTGGTATGCATTCTGTGCCAAAAACCTAGGCCCCATTTAGGCGGGATGATTCCGCCTCCAAAAAATAGATTATATCGTTGAACCACTTCGAGTGTAGTTTGTCCGGAAAAGACATAAATTTCCATTCCACCACCTTGAACACTTGCTTCGACCGCATCAGACAATGGGCGTGAAGACCAATTCTCACCTGTTGTTCGGTCTATGGGCACAGGGATTTTACTGTCTTTTCTGTTACCCACACCCACATGTATTTTTACACGCTTTGACGAATTGATTAAAACCCCATATCCCTTATTTGAAATATAAAAGGGTACCGGCGCATGGGTATATCCTTTTGTTCCACCATAATGATCAACTTTTAGTGAATAAACATTGCTGCGTCTGTTCATCCCTTCAAACTCTAAACCTAAGCCATAAATTCGTTCTGTTTCACCTAGGGGCAATCTTATGCTTGCTCGATTTGAAGTAAGAAGGCTGTGACTGGCATTTTGGTCAAAGGGGAATGGAGCATCTCCTAGCGCTTTAATGGCATCCGTCTTGGGTGAATTGGCATAGTCCATGGGATTTAATCCCATTTCGCCAAAACTTGCCTTCCAAATGCCCGGCATTACCTTTTCCCATTTCAAATCATCCATCTCCGAAATCAGAGTATTTTGCGTGAAGCCGTTCGAACAACATGTTAAAAGTAGCCCTAGCAATAATTTAGATTTTAAAAGATGCTTTTTCGATTTTGTGTTCATATAAAGTGCCGAGTAAGTTTTAAGTTGATCCTTAATAATCAAATTTCATTTTCACTATTTTTTAAAGTATGCCAAAGGTTTGTGTATAAAACGTAGCCTACGACATCTGCGCAAACAGTGGGCGAGAGGGTGCGCTGTCGACGCTAACTTTTTGTCCCGGTAGCTATCTGGATAGCAAAGAGCCGAATTTTTATATTTTGTTTTTAACGTATCAATCTTATAAGCCAAACTAATCTTGATAGTTATCGGGATGCCTGTCTTTGCAGACCTTCCTTCGGCAGGTAGGCAAACACAAACCTACCGGAAAGCCTTGACCAGCTATTTTTCATACCCATTGTTGTACACTGTGGTGAGCGTCCGGGTAAGCATGTTTTAATCCCATCATTATTCAATCGAATTCATTTTACAATGTAACAAAATTTCATTTATACCGTCTTCTTTTGTATGGCGAACCAACTGATTGACCGAAAACAGGTCTGGAAAACAATATTCTTATTCTTAGGCATTTTAATTTCGCTGAGCGCAATCAGCTATTATGCGATACTAAAATTAAATCCGACAAGTATTTATGTAGGTGCTTTAATGATGTGCCCTGCGTTATCGGCCCTCGCTACTTTAAAGATTATGAAAAGACCTATTTCAAGTCTCCCTTGGAATTTGAAAAGAGCGAAATACCTTCGTTTGTCATATTTGATTCCCGTTTCATATGTAACGATAGCTTATATTTCAATTTGGCTTTTTGGTTTAAGTAAGGCACTCAATCAGAATACTATTTTAGAATGGTCTCAGGAATTGGGAATGGAAGAGTTCGGTATTCCATTTATTATAATATCAATGGTTGTGCTTTTGTCAATTGTAGGCGTCGTGAAAAACATGGGCTCCACTTTGGGCGAGGAAATAGGCTGGCGCGGGTTTTTCATTTATGAACTTCGAAAACTTTTTTCCTTTGGCGGGGTGTCAATAATTAGTGGTCTAATTTGGTCAATTTGGCATTGGCCAATTATTTTATTAATCTATAAAGGAAGTGGGAACGTCATATTCCATATTACAGCTTTTACGGTAATGGTGTTGGGCATGTCGGTTATTTTGGCTTACTATACTTTTATGTCCAATAGTTTATGGCCTTCGGCTCTTTTTCATTCTGTTCACAATATATACATTCAGAAGATATTCACTCCACTAACTTCGGCAAGTGAGCGAAGTGCTTTTTGGATAGATGAATATGGACTGATGCTTCCTATGATCACTACGATTTTTGCAGTTTACTTTTGGCATAGGGCTAAAGTTGAAAATTTATAAATTCAATTTTATGTTTTTTTGGGAAAGAGCGCTTTTTGAACCTTCGATCACAAAGGTTCAGCGTCTCAGCCAACCCATAATGCGACCGGTATGGCAAGCCATGCCATGTGATCAATACTTCCGATTTCTCCAATGAAAAAGTTATAAAATCCAATTATCCAAAGTGTCCATGACCAAACAAAAGTGAACAAAAAGAAAGAGGTGGGTTTTTTTGTTGTTCATGTGCTCTACATAAGATCCAAAGGTCGCGGTTATTGTTGCGGCGTGGGGGCGATGTTCAACGATGTGTATTCTGCTGAAAGCAGATGAAATTAACTTTGGCAAAACGAGCCTTGGCCGTTTGGCCTTTCTAGCGAAGTGGTCTTATTATTAAAAATTGGGATTTTTGAATTTGGTTTTGGAGTAGCGTTGAATTATGGCCATTGCTGGCAGAAGTATTTGATCATTCTTTGATTCTTTTGCCCATTTAACTTAGCTGTCAGTTAATCCTTTGCCGTTGAGAATTCTTGTTATACATTTTTCAATCCTTGATACTTTAGTCTTGGATTGTTTAGGTTGCGAAAAATGAAGGATGTATCCTCGTTGTCTGCCAGCCGTTAATGCTTCAAAGGCAAGTTTTAAGTCGGGCAATTCAACAAATTTACCTTTAAGCTCCTCGGGCAATGGTTCTGGGTTCTTTTTAAAATTCACTTTTAAACCAGACTTTTCCACTTCAATTGCTTCCTGTATATAGGCCCTCAAAATTGGTTCCATTTCAATGATATCGTGAACACTGGTGACTCGCACCTGGCGTACCGCCTGCGAACTCTCCCCGGGAGCAACAAGAATATTATGCGAATCCTTTAGGAGTGCACCCTTGAACAACGCAAGAGCAGCAAATTCTTTAAAGGCTGTGACCAATAGGATATTCTTATTACGAAATGTGTAGCAGGGCTGTGACCATTTGAATTCTTCCTCTAGCCCACAATCAAGAACGATCCGTCTTAATTGTTTTAGTTCTTCAGTCCACGAACGAACTTTACACTGAGGTGTCTGATAGAGTTTGCAGCGTCCGCATCCGTCAATCAGGTATATATCAACTTTTGGATTCATGTCATTAATTTTGGGTTTGTTTTTTTTACTGCAAACGTTAAGAATAAATGGTCAATTTTGTGCCGTTTATACCTTGTTGCTCGTTTGTTTTTTATCAATTATTAGCTAACATGTTCCGTAAAATTGAATTGTTTTAAGGAAATATACCATGGTGTTTCCTGAATATGCTCCTATTGCAATACCTTAATTTGATTCAATTTGTCGATTGAGAGGTTGTAGTATCTTTTGCCATTGTCAATATTTTCTCCCCACGATATGGAATATTTGCCAATGTTTCGGATTCCTAAGCTCTGGCGGATCGTCACGTTCTTCTTCCCTCATCATCTCGATCGTAAAGCCTTCCAGAAACTGTAAAACTTCTTTGCGTGAGTGGTGAGATCGATTCGGAAGTGATGCCCAGGTATCTCTATTTCCAAAGAACTGACCTGCAAACCTACCTCCAGGACGAATTGATGCCACAATTTTATTCCATAGTACTTCAAAATGTTGTGGCTCACAAAACGGCAAGGCAAAACTAGCGTTTACCAAATCACAATCCGGAAACTCCATATCATGGAAGCTCACCTCTTTGGTCGTCAATAGGGGTTTCAATTTCTCAGGTACCCGAGGCCATAAATAAGAGAATGCTTCCGGGTGATTATCGGTTGCTAATACCCGCCAGTTTCTGCTCAGAAGTTCAAGCGAATCACGTCCCTCTCCTGCGGCTAGATCAACCGCAAATCCATTATTGAAGCCTTCCTCCTCAAAAGAATCCAGAGCTGCAATGAGTGTATCTCGTGCTCCTTTTCCAAGAACAGCATCAAAATACCCCGGCCAGTCTTCTATCTCCGAGAAATCTTTTGCACCCATGGGTGGCAATCCGAGCTTCTTTGATTCATTTTTTTCGTGCATAAGTTTTCTATTTTGTGACACTTTAATTCTTTCGATTCTTAAGAAAATACAATCTAAAAATTAATGTTCCATATTTCTCATTTTAAATGACGCACAACAGTTCGCTTATAATTGGTTTAGGGAAAATCCCAAGGGATTTTCCCGCTTGTAATAAAGATAATTGATTGCAAGGGTTTTCATTTGGGAAATCCGCCAATAATTAAACCAGACACCTTGTTGAAGTGCGATATTAATTTCTCTTTTTCAATGCAATCCCATTGATCCAGAGGATACCTGACTCAAAGAATTCCAGCTTTGCAATGGCTTTTTCATTAGATAAATCTTTGGAAGATTCATTTTTAAATTTTGCCTTCGTGTCATTGAAGTTTAAGGTGTTATTGTAGTCTATATCTATATACGTTATAGACCATATCACCTTCTTTATCTTCTCTTTCGGAAATTAACTTTCCATTCTCATACCACTCTTGGATTATGCCTGATGCTCCATAGATGTTTGTTTCAAAGGATTTCTTCGCACCATAATCATGCCAATGGGTTTCAGTCCTTTCATCCCAATTATGTTCATACACTTTCACTCCATGGTTCCAGTCTGTCAAAATGCCAACTCTTTTACCTTTGGATTCCATTTCTTGAAACCGCAATCGCCCTTCTCGACCCCAACAACCTGTCTGACGTTCTTCAACGCTTCTCAGGACATATTCTTCTTCCCTTTCATTCTCATATTTAGGCGACCCGTCGTAATGATAATCCATCCATTTTCCGATTTTACGTCCATGCCATAAGTCTCCTTCCGAGGTAATCGACAAAGTAAGTTAGCCTGCCAATAACGCTATAATTGTTACTATGCCCAGGGCGACATAATTCTTTAACCTATTATTGTTAATCACGATCCATTTTTTATTAAGACTTTTTACCGGTAGACCAATAATTAATATAGCTGTAAAAGCTATTAATTTTAAAGTATGGATCATACCAAGTGACGGCTATTATTGGATAGTGGGAGGCATTAAAAAGCGAACAGCTTTCGGCATTATGCTTATGGTAGCTGGGGCAAGGCCCACATACTCGCCATCAGCCTCGATACCACAAGAGTCGTTGCTTTCGAGCAACACTTCTTTGGCCTCATGGTAGCTGACTTGTGGCAGGTTAATTTTCACTCCTTTTTTCAACTTGTTGAAATTTTTTAAATAGTCCCAAATGCTCAAATCCCCGAAGATGGCTATCTGAAACTGCCCATCGGAAAGCTTGGCGTCGGGTGCGGTGCAGATGGCATTGCCATGGTAACGTCCGTTGGCCACTGCCATTTGCAGCAACTTGCCCTTCCACTGCCAAGTACTACTCGTGCAGCTCACCTCTTTTTTAACATAGCTGAGAAACCCTTTTATGATGTGCTTGAAGTAATTAAGGCCCGGGCCTAAACCAGTTGAGGATTGTTCCATATTTTGCACCACTTCAGGGCCAAGCCCAACCCCTGCTATATTGATGAAATAGCGGGTTTCCTGGGTATGTTGTATTATTATTTTCCCAAGGTCTATCTTTTGGGTGGTATTGGATTGAATCAATTGAAACAATTCTTCAATGGAATTGGAGAGGCGTGCCGTTCTGGCAAAATCATTGGCCGAACCATAAGGAAGCAGTCCTATCGCCGGGTATTCATTGGCCGGTATATTACTTTGCAACATGCCATTGAGAACCTCGTTCAAGGTGCCATCACCCCCAACGGCAACCAAATAATCGCAGCCGTTTTCGGTGGCTTGCCTGGCTAATTCGATGGCATGCTTTTTCCTTAGCGTGGAAATGAACTGCACACTGCCTATATTCGTTCGTTGACAGTATTCATCAAGCCTTGGGAGCACTTTTGCCAAACGACCGTTTTTGTTGTTGACTACGAGCACGATCTTCATTCGGTCAAGGTAACATTTTCCTTTTTTGTTCCTAATAAATATAATACGATACTTGGTCCAGATTTCACTTTATTGATTTCCCAATCATATTGGTCCGTTCCATTCAAATCTTTAACGAGTTCATTCATTTCTTTCACAGAATAGGTCCTTAAGGATGAAACAATTCCATCCCATAACACAAATAATGGGACAACGGGAATGAAATAGGTGAAAAAAATTCGTCCGATTTTAAATGGTCTTATGAAAGGGGTTGTTAGCAGAACACTCAATGGCGAAAATATCATTGCAATAATACTTGGCAAACTTCTTTCTTGTGCTTCGAAAATGGCAATTGAACTGCTGTTGTCAATTGCATTTTGTAAAATTTGTTTTGCGTCAGTTGGTTTAAAATGGTGCAACGATAAAAATTGTGTCCTCATTCCTTTTAATTCGGTTGGAACATTCCTCGCATCAATTGGGTTTTCTATAAACTCAAAATTATTCGCTTTCTGTTTTGTTAATTTAAATGCTGGAATGTTTGGATAAAAGTCGGTTAGAATTATTTTCAGGTCAGGAATGTCTTTTTTTAATTCGGAGTTCAGCCAAATCAATCCACCACCACCACCAGAGCCAAGGTCAACGATTTGATTTGTTCCTCCTTTTTTTAATCCTTTTTTAAGTATCGGAATTATAGGCTTGTACATTTTTGTTTTATTGGACAAAAACTGTAAAAAGTCAGTTCCGTAATTCCTAAAAAAAGTCGGAAACCATTTTTGGTCTTCAAATTCAAATAGATGTATTCTTCCCATTTTGCATTGCTTTGGTCCTATGTGCTATAATGGTTCGGTAAATGCATAGGGGGATCGATAAGGAGTATTATCGTATATGCATTGTGGGTGGCAGGTGTTATTCATTTATTTTTAAAACTATATTTCCTTTTTTTCGTTCTGAATCAACATATCTATGTGCCTCGGCTATATGTTCTAATGGATAGGTCTTATCAATATTGGCATGTAGACTTCCGTTCTCAAAAAGTTCTTTTAAAAATTCAACTTGTGAAGTTAGCTCTTTTGCAACATCAAGGCCTCCTACAGTGATGTATTTACCGCCGGGTTTAAGAATTTGATAGCTGTCTTTTTTCTTGGTTTTACCCACGGCATCAAACACGATGTCGAACTTTTCTTCAAGTTTCCTAAAGTCTTGTTGTGTATATAGAACGACTTCGTCACTTCCCAAAGATTTTGCTAATTCAACACCCTTTTCACTGCAAACGGAAGTAACATGGGCATTATAATGTTTTGCGATTTCAATGGATGCAGTTCCTACTGAGCCTGTTGCACCATATATCAAAATCTTGGGTTCAAGTATTGATTTGATACCCGCTTTTTCTAAAAAGTATACAGCAGTCATACCTCCAAATAAAATGGCTGCAGCCTCTATAAAGGAGGCATTTTTGGGTTTAATGGCTAAAACCGCCTTTTCCTTTACTGCAACATATTCGGCATGGGCTCCCATTTTAGACCCGCTGCTTCCAAACACTTCGTCTCCAATTTTAAAACTTGATACCTCATTTCCCAACTGTTCGACAACCCCTGAGAACATCATTCCTAAAATGGGTCGCCTGGGTTTTTTAAATCCAAACAGTATTCGCATCACCAATCGTAAAAAAAATGGCGCTCTTAATCCTCTAATCCGTGCATCCCCTGAATTTACAGATGAGGACATAACCTTTATAAGGACCTCGTTATCTTTAGGTACAGGTTTTTCTAGTTCCATTATCTTTAGAACTTCTGGTGGTCCATAAGCAGTACAGACTGCAGCTTTCATTTTCCCATTCATGTTCATGAAGCCTTATAATGTTAGTTTAACACGTTGCCACCAACACCCTCGGCCAGCATTAGTCGTGTAGTTTAGCACGAAACTTTGCAAGTACACATTCTTCTAAAAATCCCAGAGGAATTTTTAGAGCAGGCGAAAACAGGCGATGGCTTATTGCCATTCTTGGCAATGGTCACTTTTTAAAAATTGTTAGCCCTTCCTTTATGGTTTCAACTACTTGAATATCTTTTATAGCATCTGGTTCCACTTTTAACGGATTTTTATCTAATATTACCATATCCGCTAACTTTCCTTTTTCTAAAGTACCCTTTTCATTTTCTTCAAAGTGTTGATAGGCACTCCAATGGGTAATCGCTTTTAGGGCCTCATAAGGGGTTAGTTTTTCTTTTTCGCCAATAATTGCTCCAGATCGAGAAGTTCTGTTTACTGCGGTCCAAACCACTCGCATGAGGTTGGGCAATGCCACAGGTGCATCGGAATGGATCGTAATAGGAACTCCTTTGTTCAGAGCTGTTCTTACAGGACTAATTCTATTGCCCAACGAATCGCCAATAATTTCTTTATGCCAATCCCCCCAATAAAAGGTATGTAAAGGAAACAAAGATGCAATAACATTTAATTCTTTATAAGAATCTAATTGATCATCTCTAATGTATTGACCATGAATTAAGACATTTCTACGGTCATTATTACCATATTTTTCGGCCAAAGGCTTCATGGTTCTAATCATTTGATCCATTGCGGCGTCGCCATTGGCATGGGTTAGAATTTGCCAATTATTTTTGAAAGCTTTATCATATATTGCCGTAACATCATCATCATTTGGGATTGCCGGATACCCTAAATAATTTTTAGAAGCACCATCTGGAGGAAGTAAATAGGGTATAGTCCTCCATGCTGTTCTTCCTTGGGGCGAACCGTCTAAAGTCAATTTAAGTCCACCAATGCGGTAGTGATTTTGATAGTCCTTTGTATACCATTTGCTTTCCATGTATTGCGCAAACGCATAATCGATGTACGACACAATATCTAGTTTCCAAAAATTCTTTTCAGCGAATTGGGATAACAATTCATGTTGTTCCATAGCGCGCCCTTCTTGTGCGGTAGTGTAGCCATAAGACAATGCCATTTCCTGACCTGCAGTCATAAATTTTAATAATGCTTCTTCTGACGTAGGTGTTATAGCTTTGGAGTAAAAAGGAATTGCTGCCAATTCTTCTAAAACCCCGTTTGGTTCTTTACTATTTGGCATTCTTCGGATCAAACCACCTTCCGGGTCTTTGGTCTCTCCCGTTATGTCCAGCAGTTCCAATCCTTTAGAGTTTAAGGAAGCAAAATGACCAGAGATATGTATTAATAATATTGGGAATTCGGTTGATACCTTATCTAAATCTTCTTTTGTAGGAAATCGTTTTTCCTCTAAAACGGAATCGTCAAAGCCAATACCAAAAATCCATCCGGTAAGCGCTCTGTTTTCTGGGGTATTCCACTCCCTTAATATTTCAATAAGTGCTGGAATGTTATTTGCACCAGCGTCTGGTGGTGGCAATATTTGAGCACCGATGGCTTGTGCGGCAAAACCGGCAAAATGTGCGTGACCATCAATAAATCCTGGAAGCAGAGTTTTTCCTTGGAGGTCGATCATTTTATGGCCTTTTCCCGCAATCTCCATAGCTTTATCTGATGAACCTATAAATTCTATTTTGCCATCTCTAACGGACAAAGCATCTACATAAACGGGGGAATCACCGACCATGGTGATAATATCTCCACCAAAATAGACCGTGGCAGTGTTTTCTGTTTGTTTCTTTTTGTTTTCATCACAAGAGAATAAAAGAATTATTCCCAATATCAATAGTAGATTTTTTTTCATTTTTCTAGTTTTTTTAATTTTGCCAAAGGTTTTGTAAAAGATGAGTTGTGAGGATTTTCGTTAGTAGGCTCGCCTTGGTAATTCATTCTATGCTGTGTTGTACCTTCGTTATTGCTCTTGAACGGATTCATAATTATTGTTGATGTAATTAATCAAGAAAGTTGTTTTTTCCTCACTGACTTTAAGATCCTTAATTAATTCTCGTTCCTTATATCTTTTCAAAAACAATAAGCCACGAAACTTTCCTGTGAAATCTTTTTCATCTATTTCCCTCCAAAGAATCCTATTGATCAAATTGTCTTGGGGTAAGTCCTTATAGGGTCTGGGGTAATTCATTTGATACTCATTGATTCTGTCATTATACATGGAGGTCAAGGCATTCCTAACTTCCTTTTGTTCCGAACGTGTTTTGTCAAGTTCTAAAAGCAATTCCGAAAAGTCGGTTTCCAATAAGTTAAGATTGCCTGTAGAAATTAAACTTTTTAAGCTGTTGTCATGAAAGCTAATCGCCGAAACTTCAGTCAAAAATTCATTTTGGGCTATTTTTACCAAAGTATCAATTGTCGCGGATTGACTGTAGATTCTGCCAACTTGGTCTTCTATAATTTTCAGTGAAGATTGAACAGAGTCAATCATTTTTTTTATCAAGACCTGATCCAGCATCATATCTTTTTTAATGGACTGTATGTAGTAGTTTCTTAAGGTCTTTTCCTTATTTTGATCTTTCAAATCGTTTAAATAGAGCGCTATCAATATTCCGATAACAACAAGAATTATTTCGCCAATTGCGTAAAGAAGATATTTGCGCAACTTATTTTCCGAGAGTAGTTTTTGTCTAATTTTTCTAAAGAATTTTATCAT
>JAHENB010000063.1:337307-347801 GCA_024643345.1 Maribacter sp.
AGAGCGCTATCAATATTCCGATAACAACAAGAATTATTTCGCCAATTGCGTAAAGAAGATATTTGCGCAACTTATTTTCCGAGAGTAGTTTTTGTCTAATTTTTCTAAAGAATTTTATCATTGGTTATTGGTTGGTCAACTCATCAATATTTTCGTCCAGTAATTTTAATACTTCTTGGATGTAGATTTCTAAAGTGATAGAGATGCTATGTATGTATGACTGATTCAGGTATATCTCATATAGAGCACCATCAACTTCTATCGATTGGAAGAACTCGATGTAATTGGCATTTGGTACTCCCATTGGTTCTATTCGGCGATTCCTAACATAATCATCTCTATCATATGCTTTATCAAAATTTCTATATGGTATGTACTTTCTAAATAAGGACGAGACATTGTGAACAATATGGTCGCGTCTAATTACTTCGTCTTCTCCCAATTCATTTAGTTTCCCCATCCATTTACTCAAAAGAGTTTTCAGGCTATCATTCTGAATTAGCCGCATTTTTCCTGCAGAGATAGCTTCATCGAATACACCTGTTCCAGCTTCAAAAGTCGCGTAATTCAGTGCAGTGCCAACAAGACTGTCTATTCTGTTACTGCGAAAAGTGATTCGCTCTGATTGCAATAGAGCGTAAGCTGCTTCTAATGAGGCTTGATTTAGATTGTTATCAGATCTTAATTTTTCCAGATTCTCTTCAAACTCATCCCTCAAGTTTCTAAGTATGGATTGCTCAATATCTCTATCTTTCTGAAACGAGCTCCAATTATTGATTTGTAAAGCAATTAAAATTCCAATTACTACAAGAACAATTTCTCCGATCGCATATTTCAAGTACTTACCAGTCTTACCTTCGGAAAGTAAATTTTGACGAATTTTTCTAAAGAATTTTATCATTGGTTGTTCTGGTTTTTCCTAAGGAAGCACAACGGTCTTGGCTTTGATTCTGTTGCGGCATGGGGGAGAAGCTATGTTGCAGATCTACCGCGCTTAGTGGTAGAGATTCGCGCTGGCAAAGCAAGCCCTTGCTGTTCAACTTTCTGGCCTGTTCTAGTTTTTGTTAAATGTAGGAAATTCTGATGGAGTTCTAATGCAGCAGTGAATGGTAGCCGTTGTTAGCGGTTCGTTGTTTTATGTTCATCATTTACACATTCCAATATGTCACCTGTCTGGCAGCGAAATGCTTTACAAATTGCGGCTAAGGTGCCAAGACGAATTGCTTTCACCTTCTCCGTCTTAAAGACAGAAAGGTTGGATAATGTCAACCCAACGCTATCAGAAAGTTCATTCGGAGAAATTTTTCGCTTTGCCATCATTACGTCTAAGCTCACAAAAATAGGCATAGCTTAAATGGTCAAGTCATTTTCAGATTTCATATTTACAGCGTTTCGCAAGATTTTTTCAAGCACTGCCACAGCAATTGCAATTGCGCCAAAAACAAAAGTAATTACGATACACATTGCAAGAAAACCAGCAGGGTCGTCTTCTTTATTATGAAATATCCTTATGTATATTCCTGCCATCACGATTAAAATACATAATATGATTGCGCAATTTTTTATGCTTCTTAAAGCTCTTATCGAGTTTAGTGAAAACAAATTATTTTGTCCAATATATCCAAGTAATTTGAATGCTTTATATAACACGACAAAAAAAGCTATTGATGATGCATATCCATATAAGATGAATGGGTCAGAGTAAATGCTGAACAGGTCTAAGTTCTCGGCTCTTCCCTCGGTCAATGGAAACCGGATCATAATGGATAATGCCACAATACCGATAAGCACGATGACCGCCTGAAGAATCAGTATTATAATTCTTTTCATTTTTATTTTATGAATTTTAAATTAAATCACAAATAGCAATAACATTTATTGATAAACGAAAATGATTTGTCGTTGTTCAAAAAATAGTATTTAATGCACCACCTTCATTATTGATTTCTTTGAAAATCAACCATTTAACTATTTGTTTTGAAGTCAAAATGCGAGGTGGGTTTCTGAGTAGTTCGGGATTGTCTGTGTTGTATGAGTTTCCTGCAATGACCGCTAACTATTGTTATGTGCTTTTATTTTTATCAGTTAAGGTTAGTATGAATGCAACAATTACCAAAATCAATAGAGCAAACCACATTTGCCAAGGAGCAGATGGTTGTCTGCTATAAATGATTGTAGCTGAAATTAACCAAATTATCAAAGGAGTAAAAATTGAAACTGTTGACCATTTCAAATTTCTTTTGAAAGGCCCATAAAGTAGGATAAATAGGCCAATACTCAGACTAAAAATAAGAGCAGCCATTATTTTAAACGTAAAAAAGACAAGTTGGAGAAATCCGGGACTGAAGTCATTGACCTGTTCGGTTGTTTTCCCAATAAGTTCCTCAATATCTGGTCGTAGTACTCCAGAGTTTGCCTGCATGAAAACAGCAAAGGACAACAAAAGCATTGCTCCACAAACTGTGGTTAGGATTCCGATGGTTATTTTCTTTTTTATGGTCATAATCAATGTATTCTAATTGCACATAATCATTGTTAGCGGCTGGCCCTAGTGGATTTAATTTTCTTTGTTGAAGGTAACCAGGAAATAAAGAACTCTACAATTAAAACCGGAATTACCCAACTCATCCATTCATATGTTGCATCTTTCACGGCCTCATTTTTAATAAAGGATAAAAAATTATGCTTGTAAACAAGGTCGGATAAAATGCGTAGAAATCAAAGGAAGTATAGAAATCTGTTCATAAACTTGAACAGGTTCAAGCACCTGATTTGTATAAGACTCGATATATATATCATAATCTTTTATGTAACTGTTAAAATCTTTAATGGTGTTTTTAGCAATGATTACATCACTATTTAAATCATCCAATAACAGTATATAATAGTCTCGTAACTTCGCTTCTGTTTTTTTGCGCTACGTTCCAGTTATTGATCTGTAACGCAATCAAAATTCTAATTACAACGAGCACAATTTCTCCAATGGCATATTTTAAATACTTTCCAGTTTTGTTTTCCAAAAGCAAGTTTAGTCTAATTTTTTTATAGAATTTTATCATTAAAGCCTTTTTAAATCATCATCTATTTCCTTTATTAGTATCTTTATTCTGCTCACTAAATCGTTAATACTTTTAATATTCCATCTCCTATTGGATATAATTTCGGTATTAATGCTTTGAAACATCTGGTCATTCATCAAAGTATTGTAATCAATGGGTTTGGCATATTCTATACCCAATGAATCCGTGTTTTGGGGGAAATATTTTATAAAGTGTTTAACATGATATGGGTACGATATATTTTGCTGCAAGTTGTTCGCCCATAGTTCATTATCGTTTTTTATAATGGCAAATTCGTTCTCGAACATGAAGCTGATATTTTTTCGCAAGCTATCATTGGTAATGAGTTCAATTCCCTTAGATTTTAAATAATCATAACCGCCGGTAACAGGATTGGATGAAAGTATCCAGAAATAAGTACCAAAAGCAAGGTCCAGATCAGTAGAGTATGGTTGTTTTGTATTTATATAATCAAGTATTTTTTTGTTTTGAGCTAGATAATCTGATTCGCTTTTTAGGGTTCTTTCAAAAGCATCGATAGAGCTTTTTAGGTTAGATTTTATCTCATTAAGTACTTTAATCTCGTCTTTTTTAAGTTGTTTTTTTTCGTTGAGGTTATTTAAATAAAGTGCCAACAAAATTCCAATTACAATAAGAACAATTTCGCCAATCGCATAAATCAGATATTTACTGAACTTATTTTCAGTCAGCAATCTTTGTCTGATTATTCTAAAGAATTTAATCATTGTTTTCGTTAGGTCAAATTGTTACCAATGGTTAGTATCTGAAAAGTAGGCGATTTCGAAGCACAAAACTCAAATTTGGCACCAGTTTTTATTTCAAAAGTTCAATCAGAATTCCAAATATTCCTATTATTAAACTTAAAGGCGAAAAGAATTTTGAGTCCAATTTTCCGAAATCCGTTTTCTTCACGCTTTTAAAAAATCCGACATACTTAAATTCTCCAACTGCTCTTAAAAGAAATATTATTGGAATTATCCAACTTCCATATTTAATCATCCATTCTGGTATATTGAATTCAATAAGTCCAGATTTAAGAATATAAAATAATCCAAATGTTGTTAATCCAATCCCAACTATTGCACTATCAATTTTTTTTGGATTCAATACTTTTTTTCCATTTTCATCTGTCGGTAACGATTCCTTAAATCCAAATTCTCCTCCAATTACCCAATTGAAATGAATCATTCCAAGTCCAATTAGGATTAAGCTCAATAAAATTGATAAAATCATAATTTTAGTTTGTTTTTCTAAAATTGGTGCCAACGGCCCCGGCTATGGCAAGTACGGGATTTCGAAGCCGCTTTCTTATCCGTCTACCCTAAATTTATTTCGTTGTAATGGCTTCATTTTTAAGCAGTCAGCCAGGATTTGCTATAGCCGATGTAGTATGCAGTTTTTTAATTATCATTTACAACAAAGGTTTTTAGCATACCTTTTTCATCTGCTTTTGGCGTTTCAGAGATTAAAAGATAGTTGCCAGACTCTAAGTCTACTTCAAAATAACCTGTTTCACCTCCTTCACAATTGTTCATTCCACCCAGAAAAGTAAATCCTTTAGGGGTGGGTGTTCTTAACCCAGTGGGATTCATCCAATTCATCCAGTAAACTAATGAATCAATGTTTGCTGTAGTGTCATATTTGATTAAGTTAACATCATGACCAGAAAAATGCTCATGAGGAACTTGATCAATGAAATTTACTTTAAACTTATTAATTCCTGACTTAGGTTGTGAATCAAAAACATATCCATTGGTACTTGATACGCTGATTGTATGATCTGCTTCAACAGGAGAAAAATTTGTAGTTTCATCAATGACGGTAATAAACTTCCACATACCATGTGATGTGTGCCATTCACCATTGATTGCCTTTACGTAGCATTCCATCATATATTTACCAGGGGTCAGATGGATACTTGAAACTGCTGTTTTCCCTGGTGAAATTAACCCTGTGCCACCATAACGTTTTACATCGTTAAACCAAGCAGGTATATTGCCAAGTGCTACCATAGCACTATCTGCTTTTCCTTCAATTAAATACTTCATACCATCACTAAAGGGAGGCATTAAATGATCTGTGATATCTCTCTCTGTGATGGAATCAGAAGGTAATTTATCCATTAAAAAAAAGTGTACTTCCCCAGAAAGGTTTTTATAAGCAAAAGTGTTCCATCCAGATTTTAAGGTGTCTACTGTTTGGAAATCCATACTTCTGGTAATGACTTCAATCACGTTATTTTCTTTTTTTTCTAATTCTGTTTGCTCATCTTGTTTTTTATCAGATTTACAGGCAATTGTAAAAAGTATTGTTAAAATGATTGCAAAATGCGGGCAGTTGATTTTTTTAAGTGTCTTCATTTTATGTTTTGATTGGTTAGTACTGTTTAAAATAGTCAAATATTTATGTTTGTTGATTCATTTTTTTCAAATGGCACACAACGGTTTTGTATATGAGTTGTACCACCGATAGGGAGCATTACCGATGTACATTGTTGTAGGTCGTTTTTTTACATAACATCCTTTTGTTATTCTATATATCAATCAGGAATCTCTCCTTTCAAATTTTTCAAATTCCGGGCATCTATTATCCATAATTCCTTTAAAACGATGATGACCAAATAATCCAAGGTGTTGCAAGAAGGAAGATTATCGTATTCAAAACCGTGATGATTGCGCCTTGTTTATATATATCTTCCGATGGCAAAAAGCCACTTCCAGCAAATAATACATTTGAACTAGAAGCTTGAGGAGTAATGACCGCGAAATAATTGGTGGCGAAAGACAGCATAAAAGCCATTAGTGCGGCCGGTACCTGAGCATTTACAGCCACTTGTAAAAAAACAGCATATAATGCCAGCAATTGTGCTGTTTGACTGACAAAAAGATAGTGAATTACTACATATAATACAGTCAAAAGGATATAGACCGTAACCCAGTTATAATCACTGATGTGGGTAGCTATTTGAGCACCAAGGGTCTTCATAAAACCCATATCATTCAGCGCAGTACTCATCATATATAAAATCGCAAACCATACATATGTTTCGAGGGCATCTCCAGCACCTTGTCGAATGTCTTCAAGTTTGTACACATTAGTCAATATCAATATCGATAACCCAAGAAACGCGACAATAGCTAAGTTTATGTTCAAAACCGGGGAAAATGCCCAAAGGAGGATCATTCCAAAAAATGTAATGCCCATAATCCATTCTTGCTTGCTCATAGGTCCCATTTCATGCAGCGCGTTCTTAGCCATTTCGGGAGCTTCTGGAGTGTATTTATTTTCCGGTGGATAGAGTTTATACAATACAAAGGGTATAGCAATTAGTGCGGCTATACAGGGTACTGAAGCCACAAAGATCCAATTCCCAAAATTCATGTTTACTCCAAATTGAGCAGCAATTCCGGCGCCCACCGGGTTGGCGGCCATTCCGGTAAACCATAGCGCTGAACTTATCGTGTGTCCGGATATGGCAGTCATCATGAGATACCTTCCGGTTTTTTTTCTGCCTTCTGGTGTCGGCAGGGATCCGGTGTCCAAGGATAATGCATGGACTATGGGATAAAGAATTCCCGATCTTGCCGTATTGCTTGGGATGGCAGGTCCAAGGAGTGTATCCGTGGCAACAATACAATACCCCAAATTCAAAGTGGACTTCCCAAATCGGCGAATGAGTAAAAAGGCGATTCGTCTTCCCAAGCCGGACTTAATGACTCCTTTAGCGACCAAAAAAGCGGCTAAGATGAGCAGAATAAAGCTCTCTGAGAATCCTGAAAAAGCGCGTTCAGGAGTAAGTACTCTTAATAGGACTACTGCTACCAATGCGAGAACAGATGCCGTAAAAATAGAAAGTACATCAATTAAAACCCCTAGGATGGCAGTTATAAAAATGGCGAACAAATGCCAAGCATCCGGTGTAAGATCCCAGGGAATGGGGAGATGCCAGATCATTAAGCCAAATACCAGGGTGATACTTCTTTTTACCCAAAGTAATTTCTGACTATGTAAGAGTTCTTTGACTTTGGTAGAGCCCATTAGGTTTGATTAAATTCCATTTTTTAATTAACTGGTTAATTATTTCATTCCAACTTTTGCGTTCACTGAATTAAATTTTTCCCTTCTGTTAATCTTCCATTCAATTTATTTGTCACGGTTCATGTCCTTTTAAAGAGGTTTTTTTTATGACCTACAACGCTCTAGTAAATGAAAAGTAGCGCTTAAAATAAGCAATAATTTTCGGATGAAACACAAGCCGAATTTTTAAAATTTACTAATTATTTTATTTTTGGGAATTTGTCAATTTTAAAAATTTGGCGACTCTCCAAAAATGCCCGAACTCTTGTTTTAACATTGACTCTCGAAATTTTATATCCATTGTTAGCGGCTGGCAACATTTCTAAAATTAATCTTCTAAATTTATCGAAATCAATTTATTGGATTCTGAAAATGTGAGCGACCAATAGGTTGTTTTTTCGGCTATAGCCTTGTAATACATAGTTTTGACAATTGGCGATTCATATAATATTTTTTGATTAGTGTCAAAACTTATTTCATCAATGAATTCTAGCCTTTTAAACCCTATTAGTAGTTCTTCTAATTCGTTAGAATCAAAACCCGAAATGTTTACATGCTTATACAATTCGGCATTAGATAATTTCTTATTTGACATATCACGGAAAAGTGATTCATATTGTAGGGTTTTCTCCTTTTGCTCGTCTGGCATACTTATTAGAGAGGAAATATTTTTAAAATCCGAAATATAATTAGTTGCTATTTCATAGGTCAGATCCGATAGACTTGCCTGCCACTTATTACATAATATTATTATTTCCAATTTATCTTCTGGAAACCGAGTGATTCTAGAATTATAGCCAGTCCTAAAAGCTCCACCATGTTCAAACATTAACTTATTTCTAAATGAATATATATACCAACCATAGCCGTAGGGTATTCTTGCGCCATTGGATAGTTTACCTGCTTTAAACATTTTTGCTAGACTTTCCGGTGATAATAGCCGATTGTCCGTTAACGCCATATCCCATTTGATCATATCGTCAAGTGATGCTACTACCCCTACGTCTGCTCTTGATTCAGCTGACGGTGGAATATCAACTCCAGCTAAATAAGAACCATTATTCCACTTGTAGCCGTGTGCCAATTCATTTATTCTATCCTCAGAATACACTGAAGTTGAATTCATCTGCAATGGTTTAAAAATTCGCTCATTTAAAAAATATGAATAATGTTTACCAGTAATACTCTCGATTACCAAGCCTAAAAAGAAAGGGCCACTGCTATAATAAAAACCTTTTCCAGGTTCAAAACATAATGGAAAATCTTTCTGTGCTTTGGCCATTTTGGCGTCTGTATAATTATCTAGAAAATAGGATGTTGGCTCATCCCAATCGTCCCTTAATCCGGATGTATGGTTCATTAGTTGTTCCAGGGTAATATCAGTCCATGTTTCGGGTATACTATCAATATATTTGGCAAGTTTATCGGTCAATTTTAACTTTCCTTCTTCCTCCAATAGTAATATGGCAGTACAAGTAATTTGTTTTGACATAGATGCAATTTCAAATGTTGTATTCTGGTTTACAACCGTCTTACTATCTATATTGGAAAAGCCATAGAAGTTTTTTTTAATAACCTCATTATTCTTAATAATTGCTAATGAAAGACCTGGGATATGGTTTCTATACATGTGATTAGTTACAAGACTATCAATTATGTCATTCTGTGTGCTAATTTTTGAATAAGCAATATGGTAACTAACTAATACGATAAAGGATAAAAAAAGATACCTGTTCATCAAAATGTGTTATTGTTAATAGTTAGGTAATCTGTCATGTTGCTTACCGCTAAGGTCTCGGCTATAAGTAATTGCGTGGGTTAGCGCTAAACTTTGCAATTACACACCAAACTGACACGAGCGAAGCGAACTGGCGCAAGCAAAATCCTCGCGGATTTTCAGAAGTAGGCGAGAACAAGCAATTACTTAAAGCAAATGTTGTGCGTTCGTGCATGTTAATTCATAATTGCGGGATAGACGAAGTCAAGATAAATGTCATATGGTGTGTTTTTTAAATCATATACATCATAATTTCCTGCTGTGATTACCAATATTAACTTTTTGGATTGGTTTATTTCTATTTTTTGTCCTCCGTTACCCGACGCTTCAATAGTTTTTACCAAATGTCCATTGATACTATCTGCCAATGTCCAGAATTGATATCCATATCCATATGGTTCTTCTGAAAAAATATGAGTCCGAATTGATTCATCAATAAGGTTGCTTGATAAAATGTTATTGTTATTCCATTTCCCTTTATCAAGGTAAAATATTCCAAATTTCATCAAATCCCTCGAACGCATACGCAATCCTGCCCAAGCGCAAATAATTCCATTTTTTTCATTAGTCCAATCGAAATCAATTATTCCTAGTGGCTCAAAAAGATATTGATGTGTAAATTGTTCAATATCTTGACCCGTGGATTCTTCTAAAATCTGCGCAAGTAATTGAGTGCTAGCACTATTATAGTTAAAATGTAAGCCAGGCGTATCAACCAAGGGTTGACCTAAAATAAAATCCAATGCATATGAGACATCCTTTATTTTTAGAGAATCATTGTAGGATTCTAGCCAATGCAACCCAGAAGTCATAGTCAAAAGATGCTTGATTGTTATTTCTTTCTTTTCTCCCTCTGCATATTTTAAAAATTCGGGAAAAAAATCAAATATCTTTTGATTTAGGCTCGCAATCTTTCCCTGCTGAAATGCAATCATTATAGCTGCACTGGTAATGCTTTTAGAAATACTTCTGATATCATGAAGACTATCACGATGATGCGGTGTCAAGCCTTTTGAATTGGTTCTTCTGTTTTGATCTAATCCAGCCCAATATTTTTCATAAACAAGTTTATTATTTCTAAAAATCAATACACTATGTATATTCGGGTATTTACCTTTTTCAATTGAATCCTCCATTACCTTGATAAGTTTTTCATCTATTCCAACATCCGTTAAGGTGGATGTTTGAATACCATCATCCATTTGCTCGGGTTTATTAAAAAAAGATCTGTTGGACTGTGTACAGGAGTTAAAAATTAGAATTAAACAGAAAATTAGATATTTCATTTTTTATTGAATCAAAATCCTATTCAGTCAGGGGACGGGTCAGCATGACGCATAGCAGTCTCGGCCATGATTCTGTTGCGGATCAGGGGCGAAGCTAAACGCTGGCTTTCCAAACATTGTTTGGAAAAATTCGCGGTGGCAAAGCGAGCCCTGGTCGTTTAACAATTAAGCCCGTTTTGTTTTTATTAAATGTAGGAAATTCTGAGGAAGTTATAAGATAGCAATGAACGATAGCCGTTGTTGGTAGTCGGTTTTTTTGTTTTCTGTACCCTTA
>JAHENB010000018.1:0-52730 GCA_024643345.1 Maribacter sp.
CACCGTTTCTTTGATCTGGTACGTTGGGGCGTTGCCGCTGAAGAGTTGAACGCCTATTTGGCCTATGAGTCAACGCTCTTGGTGACCAAATTCGGCGGTGCCAGCTTTAAAGCAGGGAAAAGTGAATTTTATCCCATACCACAGACACAAATCGATATTCAAGGAACTGATATTTTAACGCAGAACCCCGGGTATTGATCCGTTTGAACAAATTAAGTTAAAAGCCGCCCAATGGGCGGCTTTTTTTTTGCTTGTTTACCAAGGTTCGCGCATCTTTGTACCATAAAAATATTATTAATTCTTAGTCATCGATGAAATTTAAGAATTTACCTTTTCTTCCCTTTTTTGGCGCTTTGGTCTTTTTACTGATCAGTGTTTCGGGATGTACCGATACCTTGCCCACTACCCTATTTACCGTAGTGCCCAATACCTATACCGGATTGGAGTTCAACAACCAACTCACCGAAAATGACAGTATCAATATTCTCGACAACGAGTTCGTATACAATGGGGCCGGGGTCGCCTTAGGGGATGTTAATGGTGATGGTTTGGACGATTTGTTCTTCGCGGGCAATCAAGTGGCCAATACATTATTTCTAAATAAGGGAAAGTTACAATTTGAAGATATTTCTACCATTGCCAACATCACCAAACCCGATTCCTTGATGTGGTCTTCCGGCGTGTCGATCATCGACGTGAATGCCGATGGCAAATTGGATATCTACGTATGCAATACCTTTAGAAAGGAACCCACCCAAAGAAAGAACCTGTTGTACATCAATCAGGGAAACAATGATAAAGGCCTACCTACTTTTAAGGAAATGGCACAAACCTATGGTATGGCCGATGACACCTATTCCTCGCACGCCCAGTTTTTTGATTATGACAATGATGGCGATCTGGATCTTTTTATCGGTGTGAACCGCATCGAAGGCATCGATCCCAGCGAGTTCAGGCCATTGGATGATGATGGCACGTCAATGAGCAGGGACAAGCTTTATGAGAATACCTTTAATGATAGTCTCAACCGCCAGATCTTTGTAGACGTTTCCGAAAAAGCGGGGATACGATATCACGGTTACAGTCACAGTACGGTGATCCACGATTTTAACGAGGATGGGTGGCTCGACATTTATGTTGCCAACGATTTCCTCAGCAATGATATCATCTATATCAACAACCACGATGGTACCTTTACGAACCATGCCAACGATATCTTCAAGCATTTCAGCCTTTCCTCTATGGGCAGTGATATTGCCGACGTAGACAACAACGGCCGTATGGATATCTATACCACCGAAATGCAGCCCTATTACAACAAACGGAAAAAATTGTTCCAGGGACCGAGCAGTTATCAAAAGGAAATTTTTACCAAAAAATATGGTTACGAATTTCAGTACGCCCGAAATACCTTGCAGGTGAACATGGGCAAGAATCCGCTGACCGAGCTACCGATTTTTGGCGATGTGGGCATGTTTGCAGGGGTACAGGAAACCGATTGGAGCTGGGCACCGTTATTTGCCGATTACAACAATGACGGCTGGCAGGATCTTTTGATCACGAATGGGTTTCCCAAAGATGTCACCGATCGCGATTTCGGGGATTTCAGGATGACCGCGAGCCGCCTTGTAAGCAAGGAGAAATTGATCAGTGCCATCCCGGAGATCAAGCTGCCCAATTTTATCTTTAAGAACAACGGCGGCCTCGAATTTACCGATGAAACCCAGAACTGGGGCCTAAATTTCGGGACTTTTTCCAGCGGTGCCGTTTATGGTGATCTTGATTTGGATGGGGATTTGGATATTGTGATCAACAACATCAACGATCCGGCACTACTCTTGGAGAACCATAGCGACCAACTGGCCCCGGACCAACATTATTTAAGGCTAAAACTCCTGGGCTCCCAAAAGAACGTCAATGCCATTGGATCGTCGGTGGAAATCTTTGCCGAAGGAAAGCAACAAAAAAAAGAAATTCTTTCGGGTCGGGGCTATCTCTCGCAACCGGAACAGGTACTTCATTTTGGATTGGGGGCAATCGATCAAGTGGACAGCATCAAAATCAGATGGCCCAACGGATCTGAACAGCTATTGGGCCGTTCAAAGGTCGACACTACCTTAAGCATCGCTTATGATGCGAAAGTGGTCAGTGGCAAAAGACCTCCTAAACCAGGTCATAAAGCCATTTTCAAAGAATCTGCCGCCGCGCACAATCTTGACTTTTTAGCAAGTGATTACGACTTTGTTGATTTTAATTTTCAACGCACCATACCCCATAAATTTTCGCAATATGGGCCCTCGCTTGCCGTGGGGGATATCAATAACGACGGTTTTGACGACATATTTGTGGGTGCAAGCCGCATGTTCAAGGAAAACTGGTTCATACAAAGTAAAAATGGCGTTTTTGACCGTAGGGAAGTAAGTTACAAGACCAGTACAAAACTTGAAGAGGAAGATTCGGGAAGTTTGCTGTTCGATGCCGATAACGATGGTGACTTGGATCTATATATTGCCAGGGGATGCGGCCAGTATCCCATCAATCACGAATTCTATACCGATGTACTCTATAAAAACGATGGAAAAGGCAATTTTAGCGAAGCAATGGATGCGCTTCCAGTGATCACGGCGAATTCGTCCACCGTGAAAGCGGCAGATTTCGATATGGATGGTGATCTTGATCTTTTTGTGGGCAGCAGAGTATTGCCGTTTTCTTATCCCATGGCCGATAGAAGCTACATCTTAAGAAATGAGAGCACGGCGGGAAATCCAAAATTCGTGGATGCCACCGAATCGGTTTCCAAAGAACTCGCCTTTGCCGGAATGATTTCGGATGCGCTATGGACCGATTTCAACGGTGATGCCAGGCCCGATCTGATTTTGGCCGGGGAATGGATGCCTTTGAGGTTCTTTCAAAACGAAAATGGAAAATTGGTTGAAATCACTGCCAATACCGGACTTAAGGATAATTTGGGTTGGTGGAACAGCTTAGCCGCAGCAGATTTCGATAATGATGGAGATATGGATTATGTGGCCGGAAATTTTGGAAAGAATATGTATCTGCGGGGAAATAGTGAAGAACCCGTGCGTGTCTATGCCAAGGATCTTGACGGCAATGGTACCATTGACCCGTTGATTTCCTATTATTTGAGAGACAGTGTCGGAACCAAAAAAGAATATTTGTACCACCCTTGGCAGGATGTCACGAAGCAATATGTGGGCATTCGAAAAAAGTTCAATTCCTATGGAGCATTCGGCGAATCAACCTTACCGGAAATGTTTTCTGATGGCATGTTGAACGATGCGACCCAACTCACCTTCAACTATATGCAAAGTGCTTGGGTGGAAAATTTGGGCGATGGTAAATTCAGTTTACATCCTTTACCCATCGAAGCCCAATTGGCGCCGATTTATGGAATACTCCCTGAAGATATCGACGGGGATGGCAATACAGACCTTTTGCTCATTGGCAACGATTATGGGATGGAAGTACAACAAGGTAAAGCCGACGCCTTAAATGGCGTGGTATTGCACAACAAAGGCAATGGCGACTTTTATACACTGGCACTTGAACGAAGCCACTTTTTTGTCCCTGGTGATGGAAAAAGTCTGGTCACCATAGACCTGGCCAATGAAAGTCAGTTGATCATCGCTTCGCAAAACAACGACTCCTTAAAGGTTTTTGAACCCCAGTCCAGGCCATTGGGCAAACTGCTAAGACTCGCCCATAACGAAGTAAAGGCAAAAATTAAATTCACCAATGGTGCCGAAACCATTAAGGAATTTTATTGGGGAAGCACCTTTGAGTCACAAAGTAGCCGCTCTATTTTCATGACAGGCAATATAACGTCGGTTCAGCTATTTGATAATTTTGGAAAAGAGACACGAAACATAACTGATTAAGTCAATAGGCCAAAAATGATCTGAATTCAAAGATTTTAGCAGCCTGCCATCAAGTTTTACTAATATTCATTGGGATGTTTAAAATCCCCGAACCGATATTTTATCGTTCTTTTCAATGGGATGTTCATTCCTTTTGTCTTTTCCAGCCAATCATAGATGTCCGTAGCCATCGATTTTACAATTTCCTGTTTGTCCGGATCAGCAATAAGGTTGTACATTTCTTCGGGGTCGTTTTGAAGATCATATAGTTCGTTCCTGTCCCAGATACCTTGGTACTTAATGTACTTATATTGGTCGGTTCGCATACCAAAAACCGTTGGGGTCATTGGAAAATCGTATTCCCAAAAGTACTCATAGAAAACCTCCTTTCGAGAAAAAGCATTTACATCACCCGTTAAAATCGGAATAAAGGATACGCCAGGCATATCATCGGGTTGAGCCACCCCCGCTTCCGCTAGGATCGTCGGTCCAATATCAATGTTCTGGACCATTTGTGTAGGCCTATTGCCCCCTTTAAATAATTCAGGACACCGCACCAATAGTGGCACCTTCACCGATTCCTCATAAAAATGCCGCTTGTCTATTAGGCCATGTTCTCCCCAGCTAAACCCGTTATCTCCCATATATATCACCAGGGTAGATTCGTCCAATCCCTCTTTTTTCAGAAAATCCATCAGGGTACCCACACTTTCATCGACACCCAATAAGGTCTCGCAATAATCGACGACCATCTCGTGTATGTCTTTGTTGTCATGGTACATATAATCTACCCCATGCCAACTGACGCGCTGGTCTGCGACCCATTGGGGCCATTTCAAATCACGGTATTTGCCTGTTTTGGTCTGGTCATAGGTTGAGGGGAGCGCAATCTTGTTGCCCTTGTACTTTCCCTTGTGGCGTTGTGCAGGTTGAAATCCCGCATGTACCGCTTTGTGCGATAAATAAAGGAAAAATGGTTTCTTTTTATCCCTCTTTTCCAGCCAATCCACCGCGTGTTCTGTCAACAAGTCGGTGATGTAGGTAGAATCGGTATAGGCAACCCTGTTGCCGTTGATATTTAAGGTAGGGTTATAATAGACCCCTTGTCCGGGAAAACTTTCCCAATGTGTAAATCCGGGTTGGGGTTCGTCTCCATGGTCTCCCATATGCCATTTGCCAAAAAACCCGGTCTGATAGCCCGCCTTTTGAAGATATTGTGGGAAGTAGGTCAAATTGCCCGGATCGGGTGCCTGATTGTCGACGATGGTATGGGCATGTGAAAATTGCCCCGTTAATATGGAGGCCCTGCTCGGGGAACATAAGGAGGTGGTGACAAAGGCATTCGAAAGATAGGCCCCTTCTGTCGCCAGCTTGTCCATATTGGGCGTTTCCAGCCAAGGCACCTTGCCCGTGAAGCCCATATAATCGTAGCGGTGGTCATCGGTAAGAATGAAAATAACGTTTCTTGGCTTTTTCTTGTCTTTGTCTATAGCGCTAGTATGGGCGAAAATCTTGCCCGACGTAAAGAGGGCCAAAACGACAATTAGAATATAGGTCTGGTTTTTCATAAGGGTCTAAAATTATATTTCGACCTGTTTATTACAGATCGCTTAATACCCTACAAAATACCTAAAAAATATTTGCCAGACCAGTATTTCAATCTTTTCGGGCCTGCTCCATAAACCATTCGTAAAGTTCTTCGGTATCGTAGGCCTGTATCCAAGAATCATGGCCTACCCCGGGATATCTGGTGAACCTTACCTTATAGCCCATCCCAAGCAGACGGTTGACCATATTTTCCGATTCCGAAATCGGAATAGACTCATCTTCCTCCCCATGAAATACCCAAATGGGCATTCTCTTGTCGATCCAAGCCGCATAAGGTAGCGGTGCCATCCCGCAAACCACGGCCAAGGCCGCAAACCTGTCGGGATATTGCACGGCGAGTTCCCAAGCAGCTCCCCCTCCCCTGCTCAATCCCGTGAGATAAATCCTTTTTTTATCTACACGGTTATTCGCTACAATGGTATCCAACAATTGCATCACCGCCTCGGTATTCCACCATTTCATTCTATGCGGATTTTGTGGGGCCAAGATCAGAAAAGGAAATTGTTTACCCCTTACGATCAGTTTTGGGGGGCCATTTCTTTTTACCGACACCAAACTATCTCCGGCCTCCCCACCACCATGAAGAAAAAGCAGTAACGGGAATTGTTCCAAACTGTCTACTTTATAATCTTCCGGATAATAAAGATAATATCGCAATTTTTCGGTTACCACGGTCTCCATGGAACCATTGATCAATTGTGATTTCGATTGTGCGGCGCATCCTTGCAAAAGGATGACCACCATAAGGGCAATAATACTTAGCTTCATTGTTATACCTATTGCGACTTTAAATCAATTCATCATTTATGGGTGAACCCGAGCCGAGATAGCCCATCGATAACATCATTGTTTTTCATAAACAGATTCCAAAGTAAGCCGGTTCTGTAGTTCTCGATCATTACAGGGATGGGTCCCTGATCGATGGCCAAATATCTTGGCAAATACCAGTTATATTGTTCGCTGAAAGCATCGTAGGGCCCGTATTTTCCAACCAAGGAATCATGTTTTTGATAGAGGTTCCGCAGAAAGGCCATACTCTCGTTGGGTGTATAAGGCATCGACGAAAGGGCTGCCGTAGGCGTAATTACCCCAACATCCTGGCCTGGTCTATGGGCTTCATAAAAAACATTTGCCGAATAACTGGCGGTAAGGCCCCATGTTTCCGATCCATAGCCCTTAAAATTCTTGGGATTATCGACACAATAGCGATAGTTGATCAAGCTGTGGTTTACATTGAGCTTCCAGTAATCGGCATACTGATCTTCCAAGCCCTTTGGATTAAGTCCCAAATATGAATAATGCGCCCAGAATAGCGGTCCTACCGGCTCATCATTGGTTTCATAATGATCTAAAACCGTGGGAAGTCCATAAAAGCTGGTATTGGATTTAATGGCGCCGTTACGGGCCCAGCCCTTTTCATAAACCACTTTCGAAATGGGATGTGTAGGTGATGCTGCGGCAAGGACATACATGATCAGACACTCGTTATAGCCCCTTACGGCAAAATTCATTTGCCATTGGTGGTTTGGAGACCAATGCCAATATAATACATCTTGTCCTTGGGTGAACCAATCCCATTCCACTTCCTCCCAAAGTCTTTGTATCCGGTTTCCCAAAAGTTTCTCCCGCACATCCGTCCCGTTGAAATATTCCTTTACGGTCAAAAGACCTTGAACCAAAAATGCCGTTTCCACCAAATCGGCACCATCATCTTTTGGACTGAAAGGTTTGGTTTTTCCAGTAGTACCATCCAACCAATGGGGCCAAGCGCCATGAAAACGGTCTGCAGTTTCAAGAAAAGTCACTATTCGCTCCAATCGCGCCAAGGCCAGGTCCCTTGGAATAAAGCCCCTTTCGATGCCTACCAAAATACCCATCAGACCAAATCCCGTACCCCCGGTGGTTACGATCTTTTGGTCGTTATCTGGATAAATGCCATCCAAATGAATCCTTTCCGCAGCCATGCCCGAATTCGGTTCGGCCCCTGTCCAGAAATAATCAATGGTCTGTTTTTGAACCTTGTCGAGCAATTCGTCATTGGTCAAGACCTCCTCATTTATAGTAATGCCGCTCTCTTTTGTACTTCCAGCGTATCCACTTTCGCAAGCATTGACCAAAAGTTGTATGGTCGCGAGCATTACCATTAATAAAATCTTGTAGTACATATCACATTCTTTTTACAGAGGTAAAGATATTGTTTAATTGTTTGTTTCAATTCATAAAAAAATACTCATGGGTCAACCTATTCAGGAATGGAATTAATTTTGAAGTTTTTTTTACAATCCCTGCGTTGGATACTTGTTGCTGAAATAAAATGCCCAAATAAAAAAGGGATGCCAATTTTTGACATCCCTTTGGATAATTATAAATCACCGTTACCTTTTATCGGTACAGTGTAAAATGTCCAACGAAGCGCGTGTTCCTTGCATCGTTTTGGTTTACCACATACCAATAGTCACCACTTGGCAAATCTTTTCCTTCATAAGTGCCGTCCCAATTGGTCACCTGATCGAGAATGGCCACCACTCGGCCGTATCGATCATAAATTTTGATTTCTATATAAGGGAAGAAATCCCTGCCATTTATCGTCCATAGGTCATTTTCCCCATTGCCATCGGGTGTAAAGAAATTAGGAAATTCAAGCATACCTGTGAACTCAAATGGAATCATCACTACGGCCACGCAACCCATCTGATCGACTACCTTGACCTCTACGTCCCCACTGACATTGGTAAGGTACACATTATCGCTTCCTTGGGGTTGGCCTTGGAAATAATACTCATAGCCGCCAAAACCACCCGATGCCGAAGCGGTGAGTTCGTTTGGTCCCGTTTTTTCGGCTGTCAAAGTTAGAGGACCATAAGGGTCGACAATAAATTCCACCATATTGGAACATCCGTTTGAATGAAACATGTGCACCCTATATTGCCCGGCGGGTAAATCTCCATAGGTATTTTCAGGTTCTGCAAGATTGATCATCTGCGACATGGTGAGCGGGGGGGCCGTAGAATTCAAATCTTCCAGATAAAACAACATCTGGGGCAAAAGACTCGAATCTTGCATTTCTACGGTAACCGTGCTGTTGGGGAAAATTCCCTCGCAACCATATTGAACCGTTGGTTCGGCCGTGAGATCTACCCCAATGCCCACATTGAAGACATCAGATGCGCTACAGAGATTTGCGTCCTGGATATAAATGGCATAGGACGCGCCTCCCTGTAAATTCTGAATCGGCATCCCATCATAAGGTGCAAAAACACCGGTGCCCGTCTGGTCGATCGGCGCGATCATCTCAACCTTGTATTCAAAATAGGGCAAAGGACTCACCAATGGATCAACAAAAGGGGTGCCACCGACCACTTCGAAGACCATGGAGCCATCATTGGCGCCTATGCAAAGCTCTGGGACTACTTGAATATTGGTTAACTGAATTGACAAGGGTTCGGTGACCGTTATGACGTCTTTTTCAAAACACCCGTTCTCGTCCTGAATCAAAATTTCATAGTCGCCCGCGGCCAGGTCATCAAACGTATAGGTTCCAGGCGTTGCAGGATCGCTAAAAAATTCATTGAAATTGGGTTCTATGGCAAATTGTATCAAGCCCACACCGCCACTCATCACCTCAACGGTTACGGTTCCATCTTGCTCCCCATTACAGCTCACCGGTGTAGAATCGGCATTGAACACGATAGGTTCTGGTCTCAAAATCTCAAAAGGTCCGGCAATATCTTGGCAGGTTGCGCCACTTGTGACGGCGATATAGTACTGATTGCCTTCGGGCAAACCTTCGAAGGTACCAAAGTTCTGCGGACCTCGAAATGCTGCAACTACCGGACTGAAAGCATCGACCGGATCACCGATGTACAAGGTAAATATATCATTGCCCACCCCGCCATTGATGAACGATTCGATTCGGCCATCAAGTTCCGATGCACAGGAAATATCATCGGGTTGGTTGGGCAACAAGGTCACACCGGTTGCATCCGTCATCGTAATCCCGTTGGATCGTACCGGATTACAAGTATTTGAGGCATTTTTCTTGCGAACATCGAACTGATACAAAACTCCGGCGATTCCAGGAATCAAAATCGAATTGCCCACCAAATCGGTATAGGGATCATTAATGGGATCGGGCGTAGGAGCGATTCGGTATTCATAGGTAAACAATGGATCCGGATTTTCTATGTATAGACGCATTTCTCCCATTCCACCGCATCCTGGAACTTGGGTCTGTACCAATTTGGGCTGTACCGGTGGCGGCGGCACCACTTCATAGGGTGGCGTGATGAAACTACAGTTATAACTGGAAGTGATTTCGATGGCATACCATCCCGCACTTATGACCCCGCCAAAGGCCCCAATAAAAGTAGGGCTGTCTTGAAGGCCACTTCGTTCGCGCTCATCGGCGATATTATTACTGTTCAAATAGATCAATTGATATTTATAACCCGCGCCCGCTACCCCACCTATGGCCCCAGGATTACCCGATATTAGGTCATAAGCTTCCAACACCGCATTATTTCCGCCAGGACACACCAAATTCTGCGGCTCGCGAATACCGGCCTGAATCGATGGAATGGCCGATAATGTAATATCAAAGGTGTCGGTACAGCCTTCCACATCCCTGATCTCGACCCTATAATCGCCGCTCGTCAGATTTTGAAATTGATTGTTGGCGTTAAAACCTACTTCAACCAAATAGGTGCCCGAGCCGTCATCTTTCAATAATTGATATTCATAGGGTGTGGTGTCCCAACCACCACTTCCCGTGGCGTCAATGGTCCCAAGGTTATCATCACAACTTACATTGCCCACCTCTACAGCTTGAACATCCAATGCACCATTGGGTGTGCGCACCGTAACCACATTGCTGTCGGCAGCACAATAAGGTGCGGCCGCTTCCACCACTTCCACAAAGAAATTCCCAGCGGGAAGGCCTGTAATTCTGGCAAGATCTCCATTGATGTCCGGAAAATTGGCAGTGTCAAAACTACCGGTCGCCATTGGTGTGGTTTTGGTAATATCGGCTGAGCGGTATACCGTATAATTATACAAACCTGTATAAGTGCTGACATCAATAAATAATTCTCCATTGGAATCCCCAAAACAAGTGACCGGTTTGGCCTCGCTTACCGCAGCGACGGGATCTATCGGGGCAATGACGGTATGTTTGGGCAGCGGATAATCACAGCCATTGGGCGAATCGTCGCGAACAATGATCAAATAATCCCCGGCATCGGGCAGTAATACAGTGGCCGTACTGGCTCCGGTTACACTTACATTGGGCACTACGGTACCCAAAGGCCCACTGGTGATCAGCGTAAAATCGGTGGTTCCTGTCACACTGATTTCAACCGCTTCCGGATCTCTACAATTCAAAGTTGATACCACTGTTAACGTAGGAACCACATCGGTCGGTGGATTGATGGTGGGCAGGTCAAAAGTAGTTTGACACCCGTTGCCGTCAATGGCATAAACAGTGATGTTCTGAGGCAACCCATTATCAACGATTTCAAAGGTATTGCCCAATTGGTAATTGCTAAAACCGGTAATGCTATATTGATATCCACTTCCCACCGTACCCGGGTTGCCCGGATCTACGTTCACCGTGATGATCGTGGAACTGAAACGGTTTGCACCTGGTTCACAGGTAAAATCGGGAGCGCTTGCGGTTATGGCAAAATCACTTGGTTCTATAATTGTAAGGGGAGCTGAAAGTACTGAACATCCCCTGGCAGTCAGCACCTCTACTTGATATTGGGCCGGGGGTAATCCTGAGAAGGATCCCGTATTGTTGCGATCATGCTCCAATCCACTACCGAGGTCGTTCAATATATATTCAATAGGGGTATCCACATCGGTGCCAAATTGCAATAGAATATCGATGCTACCATCATCGGAACCGAAACAACTGATATCTTGTTTGAGTTCACTGGCGATTATTGGTGGAATGGCGGGCAACAATTGTACATTCACTATAAAGTCGCAAAGGGTCTCTGTGTCGGTTACTTCCACTTGGTAGGTTCCCGGCGCAATTCCGTTAAAAATACCCGCTGTTCGATCGCCAGTGATAGGCGCTCCAATATTGGTTCCTACCCCATCCTGCAATTGATAACTGAACTGGTTGCTACCACCTATGACACTTACTGTAATCACACCATCTGCATTGTTACAGGAAGGGCTAGAAGAAAAATCGCCAGAGGCTGACAAGAATTCATAAACTTCGGCGGTACCCTGACTGGTACAGCCATTGGCATCGGTTACGTCGACCACATAGACGCCGGGACTGCTGACCTGAAAGGTGTATTCATATCGATTGTTTCCAATATTCAGCACTCCAAATTGGGTATCCCCGGCCAAGGTAAACCTTGGGGTGTCCACCAGGTTGGCATCCATGCTTACCGTAACATCGAATTGTGTCGCAGTGACCACGCATTGGTTATCGACAGTAATGGTCGGTGGCACCAAGTTCGGCTGTAATTGGATCACAGTCGCAATGGCAAAGGAAGTACAACCACTGATATCCCTCACAAAAACATCATAACTCCCCGCAGCGGCCACAAAAGTGGTTTCCAAGGTCCAATCGCCCACAGCAGGGGTGGCCCCAGTGGCCATATAGGCAAACTCGTAGGGTCCACCTGCACCGCCTGCGCCCTGAACCGTAATTTGCCCTGCGGCATTACAATTTGCGGGTTCCTCCACCAAAATATCAATGGTGGGCAGGTTTTGATCGATAATGATTCCCGTGGCATCAGTACAATCATCCGTTAAATTGGTCACGATTACCTGATAGTCTCCGGGCAAGGCAAGATAATTATTGATATAAGGATCCACTCCAGGTGCTATGGTTTCAACAATAATGCGCGTTCCATCCAAGTTATTGAGCAGTTCAATCTGCAAATTATCCCCGGGGGCAAAACCCGTAACGGTGTAAATGATCTCGCCATTTCTGTTGACATCACAAAAACCAGCGGTAGAGGTTGCGGTGACATCCAAAGTTGAAGGCCCATTAATTGGCGGAATCAAATCCAAATAGATACACCCTGTTGCCGTATCGGTAACCTCGACGGTATAGGCCACACCATACTGAAGTCCATTGAAGGTATGTCTTCTAGGGGGGGAATTTGGTGAAACAGGCGGTAATGGGTCATTCGCCAAGCGAATCAAGAACGGCCCTGTACCACCGAAAATTTCCACCGTATTGCTAAAACCTGTAGCACTACAGACCGGTAATGGTACAGGATCGGGAACCACATTGACGGTATTTTGAGTAATGGTCAAAGGATCGACATCCCTACATCCATTGGCATCCAAGGTAACTACGGTATAATTGCCAGGTATCAAAAGTGGATCATTAACGACCAGTGGCAACGAAGCAGGTGCCACATTATTGAAAGTGAACATTTGATTTCCCAAATTGTCCTCTATGATAAAGGTAAAATTGGCCGTGCCATTGCTTACACTATTGATGGTGATTCCTCCACTTACGCTACCCGCGCTACAAGTGGCTTGAATCTCACTTACATTGGCATCAGGTCCTGGCGTAGCGTCCAAAGCGATGTTAACAAGTGCCAATGGTGTTTCACAACCTCGGGCATCCCTAACGATATAGGGATAATTTCCGACTGCCAAATTGGAATAGACCGTTTGGGCGGTAAATGGGCCACCATTAAAACTGATTTCATATGGGGGTATACCACTTGTGGCATCCGGAGTGATAGTTACCGTACCATTGTTGGGGTTACCACAACTGACCGGTGTGGTCGAGACTATGGCGGGCGCAATCTGTTGCGGCGGGTCTACCACCAAAGGAGATGAAAAAGCCTCACATCCTTCATTATCGGTAACCCTAAATATATAAGTACCGCCAGCTGTGACAGGATAAAGGAAGTTATTGGCCGCCAAAGGCTGCGAAACGCCATATGTGGCACCATTGTCGTTGCTCACCTGGTATTCCTTTGGGGTGGCACTGGCCAAATAGCCACCTGTGACCTGAACTTGAATCTGCCCGGGAGCCCCACCACAAGGAATGGCGGTATCTAAACTGATATTGACCCTCAATTGGGGATTTATAGTCACTCCGATCTGGTCCCTACAATTATTGCCATCTACTACTTCAATGGTGTAATTGCCGGGACTCAGCCCCGCAAATATCGGACTGGCCTGCAAACTACCACCATTGATGCGATATTGATGGGTCGCCAAAGCCGCGGTTCCAGCGGTCGAGGTAACGGCAATGGTCGCACCGGTCCCAGGGATATAGCAGTAATCGCTCGAAGCGGCATCGACGGCTATGGTGGGCGAATCGATAGGCGTTAGGGTAAAATCATACGTGGTGGTGCATCCTTCGGCATCGGCCACAGAAAGGGTATAGGTACCCGGCACTGAGAGGTTATTAAAGGTGGTTCCCGTTTTTGGGCCTACGGTAGTCCCACCGCCAGGGTATACCAAGGTATACCTATAACCGCCCCATCCTCCGGATGCCGATGCGATCACCCTGCCTATATTGCCATTGGCACAACTCATAGCGGTTACATTTCCAGTAAGTGCAATGGGTGTTACAGGTTCAGAAATGGTAAAACCAATCGAATCTGTACAACCGGAATCTACATCCGTCACGGTTATGGTGTAGGTACCTGCCCCAGAAGGTGGCAAAATGACTTCAGCACCACTTTGTGGTCCGCCAGAGTATAGTCCCCCATTGATATCATAGGTATAATTATTTGCAAAACCATCGATGATATAGGTTCCGGTGCCGTCGGTTGCCCCGGTACAAACCCTTAAATCGCCCCCGGATTTTACCCTTGCCCTGATGGAGCTAATTTGGGCGGGCGTAAAGCTTTCGGTAATGCTACAGCCATTGACATCGGTCGCCATAAACTGATAAGAAACATTGGTGGGCAATCCAATAAAATTATTGCTCCCCCCATTGTTTAACGAAATGGGCGCAATTATTTCATAGGTAGCTATCGCGGCATTGGCCGTTACCGTCAATTGAACGTCCGATGTGCCGGCCGAACAATTAATATTACTCTGTGCAAAGGCAATATCGGTTGGTGGATCAACATTATTTATAACTATAGGGGTAAGGTCTCTTCTACAACCACTGTCATCAATAATGGCAGGGACATAACTACCTGCGGCCAAGCCCGTAAAATTAGGTGAAGGTGAAAAATTCACACCATCGATGCTATATTGGTAGCCAGTTCCCGAACCCCCGGATACGCCTTGAATATCTATTTCACCACCATTGACGCCCCCTCCCGCAGCACAAGTCCTATCGGCGATTTTTATGGCAGTGCCATTGATGGCGCCCACTTCGGTTACCGTGACCGAATTGGGCATCGATAATATACAATTGAATGCTCCCGATTCGTATAGGACCTCAATATTATTATAAGTACCCGCGGATACGGAAAGCACGGGGTTGGTACTCCATGGATCTCCGGAATCGGCCCTAAAAGACAGGTCGTATCCTTTGGCATCGGTAATATTGAATTGCAATCGAGCTCCACCATTCGTACAGGTACCATCAACGCCATTTACCGTAATATCGGGCGGGGTAAGCTCTTCTACGTTTGCCGATGCCGTAATCGTACATCCATTGCTATCGGTTATCGTAAATTCATAGGTGCCTGGACTGTTAATGGTATGCACCCTTGAAGCGGCATAAGGCGGACTGGATGGCCCTGCTCCGTTAACAATGTAGCTATATGGGGGTGTTCCGCCCGAGGTGTACACCGTAATGTCTACACTATTGATACCACATGCCGCGCTGAAACTATTGTTGGGCTCAGCGGAAGCAGCTAACGCCACGACCCCATTTCCAATAATGATGGGATTCCCGGAGGTGTCCAAATTTTGCCTTGGTGGCAAGATACCGTTCAGGGGATCTCCTGTACATTGCTGGGTCTCGACCTGTACCGTGTAGGTGCCAAAACCTACTGCGGCAAAAGTATAAGGATTATTGGGTATAAATGCAGTAAATTCCTGTGCGGTCCCAGAAGCATCGAGCAAGGTATACTTGTATGGCCCGGGCACGTTGTTGGCCGTAACGGTAATCGTACCGGTATCCCCGGCACATTGTGCATCGGTAAATGTCACATCAATGTCTATGTCCAGTTGTTGGATAACAATGGGTGCATAAGGATATTCACAAGCATCCGGCGTATTCTTTAAACGTGCTTTTACTACATAGGAACCGGGATTCAGGTTGTTGAAAATAGGACCCTGCCAAGGTCCAAAGCCGCTCCCGCTATTGATGCTGAACTCATAAGCGCTCGATAGGTTGGTTATCTGTATTCTTCCAGGAACTCCACATATAAAATCGTTTTTCACGAAAGTCTGGGTAATATTACTCTTCTTAACTTTGAAGAAATATTGTTGGCCATCGGCAACCACCCTGAATTCAGCACCTATGGAGGAAGGAATGGAAGCAGCATTGATCGTAAAGCTTGACCCGGTGGCCACTTGGGTATAACAGGAAGTGTTTGTATTTGGGCAATCGTTGTTGATGTCTGCACTACAACTGCCCCCTAAAATTTGCCATGAAACGGAAGAATGACTACCCGAAAGGGTCACTAGCCTATTGTCGGAATCCCCGCAAAGGTTAAAGCGTGCCAGGGTACTGCCATCGTTTGCACAACCCACCAATTGGTCGGCCCCTTGGATAATGGTCGCAAACACGGGCTGAAAATAGGTGGATTCCTTCTTGGCCGCGCTCATCTGGCCGTCTAAAATCTTGTTGGTATCATCCAAGTTCCCCTCCTTGGATGCGCTATAGGGTCTTTCCAAAACGGAAGCCAATTCAGAAATAAAATCAAATATTCTTGGGTTAGCTACGGCAGAAGTACATACTGCAGATAGGGCCAACAGCAGTACGGCATAGTAAATATGCCTTGTTTTTTTTGGGAGCATAGGTTAAGTCTGATTTGGCCGGAACAACCATGATTTGGGGATCGGATTATTCCTCAGCGTAATTATTTAAACTTATAATTTCTATTTATATTTAACCCTTGGGTTACTTTAATAATAATTATCTAACGAAAAATCATGAAGAATAGTGTGTTAATGATATGTTTATTCGTTGTAATGTTCAATTTTTCTTGCGGACAGGATGCTGAAAATCAAGTTGATATACCATCGGATGTTCCATTTTCCCCTGAGCTGTTAATCGATGGGCTACTGATTCCATGGGGAATGGCGTTCCTTCCTGATGGGAGCTTGCTGGTTACCGAAAAATCAGGAGAATTGATTCATTTTATAGATGGAAAAAAAATTGCAGTTTCTAATGTTCCCGAAGTATATGACCGGGGCCAAGGCGGCCTGTTGGACATCGAACTACATCCCGATTACGAAAATAACGGTTGGATCTACATCACCTATGCCTCGCCCGAGGGGCCGGTCAAAGGGGGGAACACGGCAATAATAAGGGCAAAATTAAAAGATAATGCTTTGGTAAACAAAGAGTTATTATATAAAGCCGAACCCAATACTACAAAAGGGCAGCACTTCGGTTCGAGAATTGTCTTTGATAATGACGGCTATCTTTATTTCTCTATCGGGGAGCGCGGGGAGCGCGATGTCAATCCACAGGATATCACATTGGACGGGGGTAAGATTTATAGACTTTTTGATGACGGCCGAATTCCCGAAGACAATCCTTTCGTGGGCACTTCAGGAGCCAAAACGGCCATATATAGTTACGGACATCGCAACCCACAAGGTTTGGCCAAAAATCCAGATTCGGGAGAAATATGGGATCATGAACATGGGCCTCGTGGCGGGGATGAAATCAATATCATCAAAAAAGGAGCAAACTATGGCTGGCCCTTAATTACCTATGGCATCAATTATAGCGGCACACCGATTACCGATAAAACCGAAATGCAAGGCATGCAGCAACCTATTCATTACTGGGTTCCCAGTATTGCACCTAGTGGGATGGCCTTTATAACCACTGGCAAATACCGTGGATATAAGGGAAGTATTTTGGTGGGCTCCCTGGCCTTCCAATATCTGGAACGACTGGAACTCGATGGGACCAAGGTGATGAAACGCGAGAAACTATTGGAAAACTTGGGGCGGGTTCGCAATGTAAAGCAAGGACCTGACGGACTCATATATGTTGCGATTGAGGGCAAGGGTATCTATAGATTAAATCCAAACTAGCGCAGGCCACCATGACCTACACTGCTCTTAAAATCAATACCCAAAATCATTAAATGAAGACTTTCTTATTCTCGTACTTCACAATCGTGTGTGTCCTTTCACTATATGTCTTTCAAGAGCCCGCCTTGGAGGCAAGTATTCAGCGTGGTAGCGAGATATATGCCGATTTTTGCGTTACCTGCCATTTAGATCAGGGAGAAGGTGTGGCCAATACCTTCCCTCCCTTGGCAAAATCTGACTATTTGGCGAACAATAGGGAAGGCAGCATTAGGGGGGTCAAATTTGGGCAACAGGGTAATTTGGTAGTGAACGGGGTGACCTATAACAGCGTTATGGCCCCCTTGGGTTTGGAAGACGACGAGGTGGCCGATGTGATGAATTTTATCCTAAATTCTTGGGGCAATACTTCCGAAAAGATGGTAACGGTCGAAGAGGTTGGGGCCATTCAAAAAAAATAAGGTCCCTCATCAAAAAAGGGGCATTGATTGATTCAATGCATGGGCCTATTTTTTATGCGTATCCAGTGCTTTCTTGACCGAGCCATATTTTTGTAGCAGCTGCTCCGCTTCTTTATAATCAAGACCCAAACCTTCCATCACATAGCGGACGCCACGATCTACCAATTTGGTATTGCTCAACTGCATATTAACCATTTTATTTCCTTTAACACGTCCTATTTTTATCATCAAGGCCGTCGAAATCATGTTGAGGACCAACTTTTGCGAGGTCCCGCTCTTCATTCTGGTGCTTCCTGTAACGAATTCAGGTCCCACGTTGATTTCAATGGCAATATCTGTGGCGAGGGCCAAGGGAGAACCTGGGTTATTCGTGATTCCGGCCGTGAGCAAGCCGTTCTTTTTGGCCTCTTCCACTCCGCCCAAAACGTAGGGCGTGGTTCCCGAAGCAGCAATTCCCACGACCACATCTTGTTTATTGATATCATGCACCATGAGATCTTTCCAGGCCTGCTGCCGGTCATCCTCTGCGTTTTCAACCGACTTTCTGATGGCGGTATCGCCCCCAGCGATCAATCCGACCACGCGAGAATGTGGCATACCGTAAGTAGGGGGGATCTCAGAAGCGTCAAGAATGCCCAATCTCCCACTGGTACCGGCCCCAATATAGAAAAGTCGCCCTCCTTTATCAAAACGTTCGGCCAAGGCATCTACCAAAAGGGTAATCTGCGGTATGGCCAAAGCCACTGCCTCGGCCACTTTACGATCTTCCAGATTCATTTTGGTGAGAATGGTCTGGGTATCCATCATGTCCAAACCCTCATGATGTGATGGTGTTTCGGTAATTTTTATGTATCCCATATGAAAATTTATAAAAGACGGATGTCGTGGTTTCTAAAAAGGTTCAGCAAGTTATTGTCGGGTTCCAACTCCGTTATCATGGTATTGATGGCATTGATATCGCAGGTTTTGTACCGGTGCTGTGAATTGAGTTTTTCCGAAATACATAAAAGTACCGTTTTTTTAGAAGCCTTGATCACTGCCTTTTTAAGTTGTACGATATCCCAATCGAACTCCGTTAGGCCGTACAATGAATCTACATATCCCGTTCCAATAAAACTATAGTCGACCTTAATTTCAGACAATTGATGAATGGCATGAGATCCGATTGAAATTTGGGCATCCCTGGATATTTTACCCCCAATAAAGATCACGTCGATATTGGGCTTGGCCAATAATTCAAAGGCAACCGGGAGGCTTAGGGTAAAACAAGTAAGTTCGAGATTCGTGGGAATCAAACGAGCCAATTCCAAACAGGTAGTACCCCCATCGATGAAAATGACGCCCCCTTGTTTCAATAACCTAATCGCTTTTTCAGCTATTTTGGTCTTTTCCTCTAATGCATAAATAGTTCCATTTCTTGCACCATAACTTGTAAAACCCAAGGAAACGGCCCCCCCATGAACTTTCTTCAATTTGTTTTCACCATCAAGTTCCTTTACATCACGCCTGACCGTATCGATGGATACGTCCAACGATTCCGCGATGTCGGTGAGCAGCACTCGGTTGTGCAAGGCCACTTCGTTTAAAATAAGTTGCTGACGTTCTTCTTTGAGCATAAAAATTGCTATTGAGTTCACAAAGATAGAAAATAATCCGTTGTGCAGTTTTTTACCGTTTTTAATTTTGTATTCGATTTTTTTATAATAAAAACGCATAATACTGCAAATAAAATTGCACAAAACAGCAGCGTGTTCATTTTTTAATTACCTTTGCCTCATAAAATCTTTAAACCTTAAAAGAATGGCCGGAACTTCCACAAAACCCAAAACAATGAACTTTCCTACGGATGAAGAATCGAAAAAATTCGAGAAGATAAATACCATTATCCATGAGAGCTCCAACGATGCATCCTTCTTTGTGGCCAACGAAATTGCCGAACTGATCCGGCAGCGTCAAAAAGAAGGAAAAAATATGGTCTTAGGCCTGGCAACGGGATCAACGCCGACGAAAGTCTATGAATTCCTGGTCAAATTCCACCATGAAGAAGGCTTAAGTTTTAAGAACGTAATCACTTTCAATCTTGATGAGTACTATCCGATTTCGGCCGATTCCATCCATAGTTATGTTCGTTTCATGAACGAACATCTTTTTAACCATATCGATATCAAAAAGGAGAATATCAATATTCCAGACGGGAATCTGGACAAGGAAGATGTTAAGGAATTTTGTGCCCTATATGAAAAGAAAATAGAGGAAGCGGGGGGCATCGACATTCAAATTCTGGGTATCGGAAGAACCGGTCATATCGGTTTTAACGAACCTGGATCGTCCTTAAAAAGCAAAACCCGTATGGTAAGGCTAGACCGGGTGACCCGTTTGGATGCGGCCAGTGATTTTTTTGGATTGGAAAACGTTCCTTCCAAGGCGCTGACCATGGGTGTTGGGACCATAATGGCCGCAAAACGTATTGTTCTGATGGCCTGGGGCGAAGGAAAGGCCGGGATTATCAAGCTGGCCGTCGAGGGCAAGATTCAGGAATCGGTTCCCGCCACTTTCTTACAGCAACATCCAAATTGTGATTTTATAGTTGACCAAGCCGCCGCCTCTGCCCTAACCCGGATATGCACCCCTTGGTTGGTGAGTGAATGCATATGGACCGACTCCTTGATCAAAAAGGCCGCCATTTGGCTTTCGGATAAAGTGGATAAGGCCATTTTAAAACTCACAAATGAACACTACAACGAACATGGAATGGGTAGTTTGGTCGCCGAAATCGGTTCTGCCGAACATATCAACCTAAAAGTATTCAATCAACTTCAACGCACCATCACGGGATGGCCGGGAGGCAAACCCAATGCCGATGATACCAACCGTCCCGAGCGCAATGCACCCTACCCAAAAAGGTCGATGATCTTTAGTCCACACCCCGATGATGATGTCATCTCCATGGGTGGTACCTTATTGCGCCTGGTAGACCATGGACATGAAGTGCACGTAGCGTACCAAACTTCTGGAAATATTGCGGTATTCGATGATGAGGTGATTCGGTTCATGGATTTTGCCACGGACATCCAAAAAGAAAATAAGTCCTTAAGGGAAGAATTTAAAAAGGTCAGGGAATTCTTGAGCAACAAATCCCCTGGAGAAATAGACAGTCCTGAAATACAACGTTTCAAAGGCCTTATACGAAAAGGTGAGGCGCTGGCCGCCTGTAGGTACTGCGGTGTCGATGAAAAAAATGCCCACTTTCAGAACCTTCCCTTTTATGAAACCGGTACCGTAAAGAAAAAACCGCATTCAGAAGCAGACGTTCAAATTACCTACAATCTTTTAAACCAGGTTAAACCCCATCAGATTTTTGCAGCGGGAGATCTTTCAGATCCCCATGGCACGCACCGGGTTTGCCTTCAGATCATTTATGAAGCCTTGGACCGATTGGTGAAAGAAGGCGCGGAATGGATCGATGACTGTTATCTTTGGTTATACCGGGGCGCATGGCAAGAGTGGGATATTGCCGACATGGAAATGGCAGTGCCAATAGGACCAAAAGACATGCAAAGAAAGAAAAACGCCATTTTCAAGCACCAGTCGCAAAAAGATGCCGCCATGTTCCCAGGTAACGACGATCGGGAATTTTGGCAACGGGCCGAACAGCGAAATATGGATACCGCCCGAAAGTACAATTCGCTGGGATTGGCCGAATATGAGGCAATGGAAGGCTTTGTGAGGTATAAGTTCAAATAATACCGCAGACCAGGACATGGGCATTCCATATTATTGTGGAATTGCCCATGCTTTATTCTGTTTTTACATCCAACCATGAGGCCTAGACTTTTATGTTTTTTATTAGTGGTACTTGCTAGTTCCTGTACCATTTTCAGACCCATACCTCATCCTAAAACCGAATTTAGAGGGGTTTGGATCGCCACGGTGGCGAACATAGATTGGCCCAAAAACGGTAACGATGCCGTTCAAAAGCAAAAAGCGGATTACCTCACCATATTAGACTTCTACCAGGATTTGAACTTTAACGCGGTCATTGTACAAGTGCGTACGGCGGGCGATGCTTTCTATGTTTCTGAATATGCACCATGGTCTCGTTTTTTGACCGGGGAAGAGGGCCGGACTCCCAATACTCAAGAAGATATTTTGAAATGGATGATCACAGAGGCCCATCTTCGTGGAATGGAGTTCCATGCATGGCTTAATCCTTATCGAGCCACCTTCGACTTAAAGACCGAACGGCTTAGCCCTACACATGATTTCAACCTGCATCCCGAGTGGATGCTAAAATACGGCACCAAATACTATTATGACCCGGGGATACCCGAAGTTCAAGATCGTTTGGTTGCCATCATTGGGGAGGTCGTCTCCAGATACGATATCGATGCCATTCATTTCGATGATTACTTCTATCCTTATAAAATAAAAGATGCGGTATTTGAGGACGCCAATACTTATCGATTCTATCATAAAAGTGTCGAATCCCACGAAGATTGGCGACGGGCGAATATAGATTCGCTTATCAAAAATACACACCACATCATCAAAGCCAACAAACCATGGGTGCAATTTGGCGTCAGTCCGTTCGGGGTTTGGAAAAACAAAGCAACTGACCCCAAAGGATCCGATACCCAGGCCGGCCAAACCACATATGAAGACCTTTATGCGGACCCCCTTTTATGGTCTAGCAGGGGTTGGTTGGATTATCTGGTACCACAAGTGTATTGGAGCATGGATTTGCCAGTGGCCTCGCATAGAAAAATCATGGAATGGTGGGCCAGCAACATCAAAAATACCAATCTCTACATCGGAAACGGGGTCTATAAAATAAGGAACAATACCGATAGTGTTTGGTACGACAAAAGGGAACTACCTAGACAGCTGACCCTTGCCAGAAAAACCACAAAGGTAAATGGCAACGTATTTTTCAGTGCCAAGAGTTTAATGCAGAACCATAGCGACATTGTCGCCCATCTTAAGAAAAAATATTATCGTCTGCCTGCACTGCCCCCTTCATCGGATCCGAAGCCGATAAAGGAAAACGCCAGTTTAGCAATGTCAAGCTCACCTTCTGGCGAACTAACCTTTAAAATTCCGGAAGGTTATAGGTATGCAATGGTATATGACTCTGGGAGAAAGCGAAAAAAGGACTATTCAATGAAAAAATTGAAATTAAAAATTTCAATCTTAGACGAAAATTTGTTGACGCTACCAAAGTCGGTTTTAACCAATAAAAAACAGCTTGCAATTTCATTTATAGATTTTTATGGCCGTGAAACCAATCCAATCTTAGTACATTTAAACCAAACCAACCATTATGATCCAAAAAAATAAATGGGCCTGGGCTTGGGTTCCCATTCTTTATTTCACCCAAGGTTTGCCTTACGTGATGGTGGTCACCGTTTCGGTGATCATGTACAAAAAATTAGGAATAAGCAATGCCGATATCGGTCTTTATACCAGTTGGCTTTACCTTCCCTGGGTAATCAAACCGCTGTGGAGTCCGTTCGTTGACTTAAAAAGTACGAAGCGCAACTGGTTTCTAACCACACAATTGGTTATTTCTTTGGCCTTATTGGGGGTAGGACTCACGATACCGACGAATATTTTTTTCATCACTTCTCTGGCATGTTTTTGGATGGCCGCCTTCGCATCGGCTACGAACGATATTGCTTCCGACGGCTATTACATGATAGGCCTTACCGAGGAAAAACAATCATTTTTCGTAGGGCTGCGAAGCACCTTCTATAAATTATCGACCGTTACCGGACAGGGGCTTCTGGTCATTCTGGCCGGTTTTCTTGAAAACGAATACGGCGATAATACAAAAGCTTGGTCGATCACTATGATTTGTGCCGCTTTCTTAATGCTTTTGCTGACCATCTCCAACTTTTTAGTAACCCCGAAGTTCGAAACTTCAGATGCCATTGCGCTCGACAAACCGGCCAGTTTCATGGAAGTGTTCATCTCATTCTTTAAAAAACGGGGTATGGCCGCCGCCTTGACATTTATCTTGCTCTTTCGCCTGGGCGAATCGCAATTGGTAAAAATGGCGTCACCATTCTTATTGGATCCGACTTCTGTGGGGGGTCTGGGATATACCACTTCTCAGGTTGGAACCATATATGGCACCATTGGGGTCATTATGTTGACCGTTGGGGGAATCTTGGGAGGAATCCTAATATCAAGGGATGGATTGAAGAAATGGATGTTGCCCATGTTGCTTTCCTTAAATGTTCCCAATGCATTATATGCCTTACTGGCCATTACCAAAACTACCAATATCGCTGCCGTTGTGGGCACGGTGGTACTTGAGCAATTTGGTTATGGTTTCGGCATTGCTGGTTTTATGGTATACCTGATCTATATAGCGGAAGGAAAATCGAAAACCTCCCATTATGCCATTGCAACAGGATTTATGGCTCTAGGCATGATGCTTCCAGGCCTGATCAGTGGTTATATTCAAGAGTGGCTTGGGTACGGCGGTTTTTTTGTGTGGGTTGTCATTGCGGCTTTTCCCGCCATCATAATGTTAAGATATATCAACTATCCGGCCGATTTTGGCAAAGCAAATACAAGAAATGCAGAAGGTTCTTAGTTATCGGCAAGCCAAGGGCTTGCTTACACCCTTAGAAAAGGTCGGGCAATTATTCATGCCAGCGGCCTTTATCAATGATACGGAGGTTGAAATAAGACAATTGGAACAGCTGATCGGAAAACATCATGTAGGTGGACTCTGTTTTTTCCATAGCCGTGCGAGTGCCGCAACCAACTATGAAGGAAAGAAAAAGGTCGTCTATAATGAGAAGAGCTTCGAAGTGCTTTCTGCACTAATTCAGCGTTACCAAAAAGTGGCAACTTATCCATTGCTCATAGCCATCGATGCCGAGTGGGGATTGGCCATGCGTGTCGAAAATACACCACAATACCCCTATGCCATTACTCTAGGGGCCATACAAGGTGATGATGACCTGATTTTTGAGATGGGAAAAAACATCGCTAAAGACTGCCAAGCGGCTGGAATCCATTGGAATTTGGCCCCAGTGGTCGATATCAACAACAACCCAAGTAATCCGGTGATCGGATACCGTTCATTTGGCGAAGATAAGATCAAGGTAACCCAAAAGGCATTGGCGTACGTTAAAGGCATGGCACATGAGGGCCTCTTGACAAGTATTAAACATTTTCCGGGCCATGGTGATACCGAAACAGACTCGCATTTGGGACTTCCATTAATAGATAAGACCAAGGAAGCCCTAATACAAAACGAACTATTTCCTTTTCAAGAATTGATAGATAAGGGCGTAGATTCTGTGATGGTGGGGCATTTATCTGTCCCTTCCTTGGCAAACGGAAATACCGTTCCTTCCAGTATTTCCAAAGAAATCATCAAAGGTGTATTACGTAAGGAAATGGGGTTTAAAGGCGTTGTAATTTCAGACGCATTGAACATGCATGCAGTATCAAAAAACTACCCTGTCAAAGGGGAACTGGAATGGCTGGCCTTCGATGCAGGCAATGATGTGCTCTGCTTTGCGGAACACACCAAGGAGGCCATTGGTACCATCCTCCGTAAATCTTCGGAACAAGCGATTGAAGAAAGCTTTGAACGGATTTGGCGCCTTAAGGAAAAGGCCATCAAACCAAAATCCTTCGAATCATCGGCATTTCAAAGAACGATTTTGTCCGATCCTTCGGTATTGAACCAAAAAATTGCCCGTAAAAGCTTGATACTTGCCAAAGGCAATGAAGATAAAATTGCCGCTTTTGCGTCGAAAAAATTTCTAAAGCTATCGATGCCCCAAACTGAAAATAACTTCTTTTTTAAGGCCCTCGATGAAAAACTGCCCAATTCCGGCATGTCTTTGGACATCAATGATGAGGTGCAATATGCCAAGGTTTTGGAAACCCAAAAAAGTATACTTTTGGCTTTGTTTCCGCGTCAGATAAAGCCCGCCAATAATTTCGGATATAGCAAAGCGGAGTTAAAAGCGATCAATAGACTTATTCAAACCAAGGAGGTGATGCTTTATCTTTTTGGAAATCCTTATGTATTAAGGCTTCTAGACATTTCAAAGGCAAAAGCCGTAGTGGTTGCCCATCAAGATCTTGAGGACTTCCAAAAAGAGGCCGCAGCGCATTTTTCGGGTGAATTCAAAGCTTGCGGCAAATTGCCTGTAACACTTCGAAAGCCATGAAAACCTATACTATTTTAGGTCTTATGTCGGGCACTTCCTTGGATGGGTTGGACCTAGCCCATTGCCAATTCATCAAAACCCAAGATCGTTGGGAATACCAGATCTTAGCACATAAAAGCATTCCTTATTCGAAGCAAATGCGGACAGCATTAAAGGATGCCATATTTTTAAAGGCGGAAGATCTTTTGCAATTGAACAATTCATATGGCACGTGGCTTGGTGAACAAGCCAGATCGTTCATTGAAGATCACCGATTGCAGGTCGATGCCATTGCCAGTCACGGTCATACCACCCACCACCAGCCAGATAAGGGTTTTACCTACCAGATCGGTTCCGGGCAACACTTGGCTAATGCATGTGGCTTGAAGGTCATTTGTGATTTCAGGACCAATGATGTCGCTTTGGGTGGGCAGGGTGCCCCATTGGTCCCTATCGGAGACCAACTGCTTTTCGGACAATATGACTTTTGTTTGAACCTAGGGGGTATCAGCAATATTTCATTCGACCTGAATGGAATTCGGATCGCTTACGATATAGGACTTGCCAATATGATCTTGAACCATATCACGAGGAAAATTGGCCTCGACTTCGATCGTGGCGGTGCTTTGGCACGCAATGGAAAACGCAACGAGGCCATGTTGTCAAAATTGAACCAGCTTGAATTCTATACCTTGCCCCCTCCAAAATCAATCGGCTATGAATGGTTTGTTGAAAAGGTCGTACCCATTGTGGATGCTACCGATGACAACACCGAAAATTTGCTTCATACGGCCGTAATCCATATCTGTGCAAAAATTTTCGATCAGATAAAGCGCCATCAAAAATCGAAAGGTCAAACAATGTTAGTGACAGGCGGTGGGGCCTGGAACGATTTTTTAATAGAGACCCTGCAGCAAGATCTGGGACAAGACACCAAAATCGTCTTACCTTCAAGTGTTTTGATCGAGACCAAGGAAGCCTTGATTTTTGCTTTGATGGGTGCATTGCGCTTGGAACATCAGATCAATGTATATGCCTCGGTAACCGGAGCAAGAAGAGATTCTTCTAGCGGGGTTTTATATCTCCCAAGTTGATTATTTACAACACAAATGACTATATTGGGTACCCTAAAAGCAGCACTAAAACCAACCTTATGCCCACCAAACAACAGAAGGCCACCGCTTACTGGAAAGAAAATGTAAAATACCTGTTTATACTTCTGAGCATTTGGTTTGCCGTTTCCTATGGAGCCGGAATTCTTTTCAAGGATGCCTTGAACCATATCAAAATTGGAGGCTTCAAGCTTGGATTTTGGTTTGCTCAACAAGGCGCTATTTATGTATTTGTGATATTGATATTTGTATACGTTCACCTGATGAACAAGTTGGACAAAAAATACGGCTACGACGAATAACACCACCAACCGAAAACAAGATTAATTATGGATGTTCAAACATGGACCTATATTTTAGTGGGAATTACCTTTTCGCTCTATATCGGTATCGCCATTTGGTCCCGTGCAGGTTCCACTAAAGAGTTCTATGTAGCCGGAGGGGGCGTTTCACCATGGGCCAACGGCATGGCCACGGCTGCCGATTGGATGTCGGCCGCATCCTTCCTTTCAATGGCAGGGATCATCGCTTTTGCAGGTTACGACGGTTCTGTTTATTTGATGGGATGGACCGGCGGTTATGTATTGTTGGCCTTGCTATTGGCACCTTACCTGAGAAAATTCGGCAAATTTACCGTTCCCGATTTTATAGGCGATCGGTATTATTCCAATTCATCGAGGATCGTAGCGGTATTCTGTGCGCTTTTGGTGTCATTCACATATGTGGCAGGGCAAATGCGGGGCGTTGGAGTGGTTTTTTCACGATTTCTTGAGGTGGATATCAATACCGGTGTGATTATCGGGATGGTCATCGTTTTGTTCTACGCGGTACTTGGCGGCATGAAAGGAATAACATACACCCAAGTAGCGCAATATTGTGTGTTGATTTTTGCGTTTATGGTACCTGCCATATTTATTTCGATCCAAATGACGGGAAACCCTGTTCCGCAATTGGGCATGGGTTCGGCATTGAACGATGGTTCGGGGACCTATCTTCTGGATAAGCTCAATGGACTCTCCACCGAGCTCGGTTTTGCAGAATATACTTCGGGCACAAAAAGTACGCTCGATGTCCTGGCGATAACCTTGGCATTGATGGTAGGAACGGCCGGACTGCCCCATGTCATTGTGCGCTTCTTCACCGTAAAAAGGGTCAAGGATGCGAGAAAATCGGCCGGCTTGGCCCTTTTGTTGATCGCTATTTTGTATACCACTGCCCCCGCAGTAGCCGTTTTTGCAAAAACCAACCTGATCGACACGGTAAGCAATCAACCATATAATACCTTACCAGTCTGGTTCAAAAATTGGGAAAAAACCGGCTTGTTGACTTTTGAAGACAAGAACGGGGATGGCAAAATACAATACGTGGCCGACCCCAAAACCAATGAGCTTAAGATCGACAACGATATTATGGTCTTGGCCAATCCAGAGATTGCCAATCTCCCTGCCTGGGTCATCGCTTTGGTGGCGGCCGGTGGCCTTGCAGCCGCCCTTTCCACTGCAGCGGGCTTGTTATTGGTAATTTCGTCTTCGGTATCCCATGACCTCATTAAAAAGGTATTCGTACCCAATATCTCAGAGCGGGGGGAATTATGGACCGCCAGAATTGCCGCCACCTTTGCCGTGGTGGTCGCGGGATATTTCGGCATTAATCCGCCTGGTTTCGTTGCCGCCGTTGTGGCCTTGGCCTTTGGTCTGGCTGCCGCTTCTTTTTTTCCCGCCATTGTATTGGGCATTTTTTACAAAAAAATGAACAAGGAAGGCGCTGTAACGGGCATGATCGTAGGAATCACCCTAATGTTGTACTACATGATCAAATATAAATTGGGCTGGTTCGACAGCACCCTTCCAAATAAAAGCGAATGGTGGTTCGGCATTTCCCCCGAAGGATTTGGGGCCGTTGCGATGCTCGCCAATTTTCTTGTTTCAATTTTGGTGATGCGGTTTACACCTCCTCCTCCACAGCACGTTCAGGATATTGTTGAAGATATTCGTATTCCAAGTGGGGCAAGGGAAGCTACCGGGCACTGATATTTTTTTTAATTTTATGACATAAACCATAGCTGGTATGAGCAACTATCACATTAAACATCTAGAGGAATATTTTCAGGTCTATCGAAAATCGGTTAGAGATCCGGAGGCTTTTTGGGAGGAAATTGCGGAAGAACACTTCGTATGGCGCAAAAAATGGGACCAAGTCTTGAAATGGGACTTTAAAAAACCAGAAGTAAAATGGTTCGATGGTGCAAGGCTCAACATTACGGAAAATTGTATCGATAGGCATATTCCAACCCGAGGAGAAAAAACCGCTATTATTTTTGAGCCAAATGATCCTTCGGAGGAACCACAGCACATCACCTACAGGGAGCTTCATGAAAAAGTTTGCCGAATGGCCAACGTGCTCAAGGAGCACGGCATTAAAAAAGGCGATCGGGTCTGTATATATTTGCCCATGATCCCTGAATTGGCGATTTCCCTCCTGGCATGTGCAAGGATAGGCGCCATCCATTCTGTGGTTTTTGCCGGATTTTCTTCCAATGCGCTATCTACGCGCATTAATGATTCAGATTGTAAGATGGTGCTCACTTCGGATGGTTCGTACCGCGGATCGAAGACCATAGACCTCAAAGGAATCGTGGACAAGGCACTGGAAGCGTGCCCGGGCGTTAAAACCGTTTTGGTCGCAAAGCGGATCAACAGCAAAATAAAAATGCTCAAGGGAAGGGACAAATGGCTACAACCGCTTTTAGACCATGCTTATGCCGATTGTGTCGCCGAAATCATGGAGGCCGAAGACCCATTATTTATCCTATATACCTCAGGTTCTACGGGCAAACCAAAAGGCATGGTACATACCACGGCAGGCTATATGATCTATACCGCATATACCTTCAAAAATATTTTCCAGTATAGGGAAAACGATATTTATTGGTGCACTGCCGATATTGGCTGGATTACCGGTCATTCTTATATTGTTTATGGGCCATTGGCCAATGGCGCAACTACCGTTATGTTCGAAGGGGTACCCTCTTATCCCGATTATGGCCGGTTCTGGGAAGTGGTAGAAAAGCACAAAGTAACACAGTTCTACACCGCACCCACTGCCATCAGGGCACTGGCAAAAGAAAATTTAGAGTTTGTAGAACAATACGACCTATCAAGCCTGAAGGTTTTGGGATCGGTGGGCGAGCCCATTAATGAGGAGGCATGGCATTGGTACAACAATAATGTAGGCAAGAAAAAGAGTCCCATCGTGGATACCTGGTGGCAAACCGAAACCGGTGGAATCATGATTTCCCCAATCCCTTATGTGACCCCTACGACGCCCACGTATGCGACCCTCCCTTTTATAGGGATCCAGCCGGCACTGATGGATGAAAACGGGCAAGAAATAATGGGTAACCAGGTAGACGGAAGGTTGTGTATCAAGTTTCCATGGCCATCGATTGCGCGAACCATTTGGGGCGACCACAAGCGTTATCGCGATACTTATTTTTCCGCTTATGAAGACAAATACTTCACGGGGGACGGGGCATTGCGGGATGCCGTGGGCTATTATAGGATTACGGGACGCGTTGATGATGTGATCATAGTCTCCGGCCATAACCTGGGCACCGCACCCATTGAAGACTCTATCAATGAACATCCGGCAGTGGCAGAATCGGCCATTGTAGGCTTTCCCCATGATATTAAGGGAAATGCGCTATATGGTTATGTAATTCTAAAAGAAACCGGTGAAAGTAGGGATCGTGATAACCTTCGTAAGGAAATCAACCAACAGATCACGGAGCACATAGGGCCAATAGCCCGTTTGGATAAAATTCAGTTTGTATCAGGTCTTCCCAAAACAAGATCAGGTAAAATCATGCGCCGAATCCTAAGAAAGATTGCTTCCAAAGATACGGCCAATTTAGGTGATACGAGCACTCTTTTGAACCCTGAGGTTGTCAAGGAAATCATGGACAATGCGCTCTAGAAACTGGAAAGGACTTTAAGTGAAAGTATCCTTTCGCTTGGATGTCGCCGATACCAAGTTTACGATATTGACCGTTTTGCCATACTCTTGGCGGCCAACCTCCTCCAAAGCATTACGCTAAATATGAGCAAGGATATGAGCCCACAGGTGGCAAGACCGGCAAAAAGGGGCAATACCCGCCCTACCACAAAACTTCCGATATAGGTTGCGATGGGTATCGATAATACGGTGGATATGAATCCTGTTATCGAAGCACCAATACCCGCGATATGCCCTATGGGTTCCATGGCAATGGAACGCAGGTTGCCCCAGATAAAACCCAAACAAAAAAACTGTAGTGCCAAAAAAACGAACAGCACCCCTACCGAGGGATTAGGGCTATCCCAAAACAATATAACGTACAAAAGGGCCAGGATACAGAAAAACGATAAGGCAATAAAAGACAATTTCCGCATGCCGAACCTCAATACCAGTGTACCGTTCAAAAAAGTGGATAAGCCTATGGAGATGGCCAATCCCGCAAAAATATAGGGAAAAGAATCCTTCAAACCGTACTGATCTTCGAATACATGCTGAGCGGCACTCAGATAAACCAAAAAAGCCCCCGTGATCAGTCCGCTGATAATGGTAAACGCCATGGTTTCCCTATATCTGACCAATTCTTTGATTCCGTCAAAGAAAACATGGGAGGAAAACGGTATTTTATAAATGGGCTTTAGGGTTTCGGGCTGGCGCTTCCAGAACCAAATTCCGACCAGTAATGCAAAAAATAGCTGCATGTAAAAAATTGCCTGCCATCCAAACTGATCCATGACTACTTTTCCAATGGCAGGAGCTACTACAGGTACCAATATGAAAAATGCGGTAACGAAAGACATCACCCTGGCCATATGATCTCCCCGATAGGTATCCCTGATAATGGATATACTGATGGTTCTCGGTGCGGAAAGGCCAATGCCCTGGAGAATACGGCCAAATACCATCCATTCCATGGAGGGTGCCATTACACAAATAATACTTGCAAGGGTAAAAACCACCAAACCAATATAAACAATGGGCTTACGACCAAAGCTGTCTGATAGCGGGCCAAAAAAAAGCTGGCCTAGCCCTAGGCCCAAAAATATCATTGTGATCAACAATTGGTTATCGGTGGGGTCCAAGCTGTTGATGTCAATTCCTATATTTGCGATGGCCGGTAAAAGCGCATCGATGGCAAGGGCTACAATCGACATCAAGGAGGCCATCATCGCCACAAATTCAAAATGGGGTGTCAATTTTTGTTCTTGCATCCGGCAAAAATAGGAATATGGCCGCCAAACCAAACTATAAAAGTTCGATTTTAGGATTTGTAGAAAATTGCCATGCAAATCGCTACTTTTGTGCAAAACGAAAAAGATGTTGATCATAGGGATTGCGGGCGGTACCGGTTGTGGCAAAACAACGGTGGTGAACCAGATCATCAACGAGCTTCCAACCGGTGAAGTGGGTGTTATTTCCCAGGATTCATATTATAGGGATTTATCCCACTTGGATTTGGAGGAAAGAAGAAATACCAATTTTGACCATCCAAAATCAATCGATTTCGACCTTTTGGAAAGACATTTGACCTTGTTAAGGTCGGGCATTTCCGTGGCGCAACCCGTATATTCTTTTTTAGAATGCAACAGAACCGACAAGACCATTGCTACAAAACCCACCAAAGTGTTGATCGTGGAGGGGATTTTAATATTGACCAACCCAACCATTAGAGACATGTTCGATATCAAAATTTATGTACATGCCGATTCAGATGAGCGTTTGATACGAAGGGTGAAAAGGGATGTCAATGAACGGGGCTGGAACTTGGATGAAACACTTCAAAAGTATCAGACCAACATCAAGCCAATGCACGAACAGTTCATTGAGCCCTCGAAAGAATATGCGGATATCATCATTCCCAACAATACCTATAATACCGTTGCAATCGATATCGTTCGCACCATCATCAACCAGAAAATAGTCTAACAATGGGTCTCAAGGAAATCAAAAAGAAAAAATGGTTCAGCATCCTCACTAATATGTATGTCCTGGTGCTGACCGTTTTTCTTGTCTGGATGGTCTTTTTTGACACGAATTCATTGTTGATCCATTTAGAACTTAAAAGGGAAATCGACAAACTCGAAAAACAACAGGAGTTTCTGAAGGAAGAAATAGCGAACGATAAAAAAATCATAGAGAAATTGTCTGACCCCGAAGAATTAGAAAAATTTGCCAGGGAACATTACTATCTCAAAAAGAAAAACGAGGAGATTTATCTCATTGAGTTTGAAGATAGTTTAAAGGTAAATAAGGAAGATGAATAATTAATTTGGATTTTTCGAGGGAGATTCGGGCAGGCAATTGAAAAATGGCATATGGCATTGAACCCATTACAATGATTAAGCATATAGCAAAACCGGCCAAAACCTTTTAACTTACTTTAACACACTGCCCTTAAGTTATTCACTTTCTGTTAACAAAATTCGTTTTCTGGCATCGTAAATAATCGTATTTTTACCCTCTTAACTTACAAGCATAATGGGCAAAATAATTGCTATTGCGAATCAGAAGGGTGGTGTCGGAAAAACAACGACTACCGTAAATTTGGCTGCTTCTTTGGGGGTGCTCGAAAAAAAGGTCTTGTTGATCGATGCCGATCCCCAAGCCAATGCCACTTCCGGTCTTGGCGTTGATGTAGATAGCATTGAATTAGGGACCTATCAATTTTTGGAACATTCCAAAACTGCTGCAGAAACCATTATAAAAACCTCCTCCCCCAATGTAGACCTAATTCCTTCCCACATAGATCTTGTGGCCATAGAAATTGAATTGGTCGATATGGATCGAAGGGAATACATGATGAAGCAGGCCATTGGCGATTTGAGGGATGCCTATGACTATATATTAATCGACTGTGCCCCTTCGCTGGGATTATTGACGCTCAACGCGCTTACCGCCGCCGATTCGGTAATCATTCCGATTCAGTGCGAATATTTTGCGCTGGAAGGATTGGGCAAGTTGCTCAATACTATTAAGAGTGTGCAAAAAATACACAATCCAGATCTTGACATTGAGGGTATGCTCCTCACCATGTTCGATTCAAGATTGCGACTCTCCAACCAAGTGGTGGAAGAAGTGCGGAAGCATTTCGCCGATATGGTCTTTGATACCATAATCCAAAGAAATGTTAGGTTAAGTGAGGCACCAAGTTATGGGGAAAGCATAATAAAGTACGATGCCAGCAGTAAAGGTGCTGAAAATTACCTCAATCTTGCCAAAGAAATGGTAACGCGAAATAAGGAAAAAGTATAATGGCGAAGGCGACCAAAAAACAGGCTTTGGGCAGGGGATTATCGGCCCTTCTCAGAGATCCGGAAAATGACATCCAATCGGTTTCCGACAAGAATGCCGATAAAGTCGTTGGAAATATCGTGGAACTCGACCTTACTGCCATTGCCGTCAACCCCTTCCAACCGCGATCCAATTTTAACGATGAAACATTGCAGGAATTGGCCAGCAGTATAAAGGAACTTGGTGTAATCCAACCCATTACAGTTCGAAAAGTAGATTTCAACCAATACCAACTGGTCTCTGGCGAAAGAAGGTATAGGGCTTCGAAACTGATCGGCATGGAGACCATTCCCGCTTACATCAGAATTGCCAATGATCAGGAGTCATTGGAAATGGCCTTGGTAGAGAATATTCAGCGACAGGATTTAGACCCCATTGAAATCGCATTGAGCTATCAGCGTTTGATCGATGAAATTGAACTTACCCAAGAAAAATTAAGTGAACGCGTAGGCAAAAAACGATCGACAATTACCAATTATCTCCGATTGCTAAGACTCGATCCTATTATTCAAACCGGGATACGCGATGGTTTCACCACCATGGGCCATGGAAGGGCCTTGGTCAATATTGACAAGAAAGAAGACCAGATTGCACTTTATGAGCGTATTGTTGGGGAAAATCTTTCGGTTCGGGATACGGAAAGAGCGGTCAAAACGTATCAAGAAGGTCCAAGCCCTAGAAAAACGAAACCTTCAGCACCTCAGGTTCCCGAATTCATTGCAAATGACTCAGCCGAACTTACTGAACGTCTTTCTGTGAAAGTTGGCATACAAATTACCGAAAAAGGCAAGGGCAAGATTACCATACCTTTTCGGTCAGAAGCCGATTTCAAGCGAATAAAAAAAATACTATTGGGTGGGTAAAAACCGATATATGGTCTCTTTACTGCTGCTTATCGCTCTGGTTTGTAAGGCACAGGAAGACGAACCGGTCAAGACTCAAGTGGATTCAGCAAAAATCGATCTAAAGGAGCAAGGAATCGCCATTAATGATTCCAAGGTTGAAAAAAGAAAGCCCATCAATCCATTAGCACCCAGTAAGGCAGCTTTTTACTCAGCCATTTTCCCTGGTATGGGTCAAATATATAACAAACGTTATTGGAAAGCACCTTTGGTGTGGGGGGCCATAGGAACCGGGATTTACGCTTACACCTGGAATAATGACCTTTATGGTCGTTACAGAACGGCCTTCAAAAGAAGACAAGCCGGGTTTACAGATGATGAGTTTTATGATATCAGAACACCTGATGACGGTATCCTGCCTGCAGAACCAGATTTGCCGGATTCCGCTTTGGAAGATGCACAGGAACGTTATCAAAGAGACCGAGATCTGGCTTTGGTGATCACTATTGGACTATATATATTGAACATCGTGGATGCCAATGTGGATGCACATTTGAAACAGTTCAATATCGACGATGACCTTAGTTTTGATTTACAACCCTATTTGGAACTCAACCCCATTACCAATAATCCTAATTATGGGATGGCGATGGTCATAAGGTTTTAATTAAAAGGCATTTAAAACCGGGGATGGCAACCATTGGAATTAAAAAACGATATCGGGTCGATATCCGAATTGCATGAAGCTATGAGAATCGCATTGTTTGGTTACGGAAAAATGGGTAAAATGATCGAAGCGGTCGCCACGGATAGAGGGCATCAAATTGTAGCTAAGATCGATATTGGAACGACAAAAATAGACTTTGACAACATGGATGTGGCCATTGATTTCAGTACCCCGGATGCCGCATTTGAAAACATCACCAATTGCTTTGAACATGGCATACCGGTAATATCCGGAACTACGGGGTGGCTCGAACGGTTCGATGAAGCCGTTGGTCATTGTAAGAAAATGGAAGGGGCCTTTATCTATGCCTCAAACTTCAGTCTGGGGGTAAACGTGTTCTTCGAACTGAATTCTTATTTGGCCAAAATGATGCGCCAGTTGAAAACCTATAAGGTCGCGATGGAGGAAATTCACCATACCGAAAAATTGGATGCCCCAAGCGGTACCGCAATTACCTTGGCAGAAGGTATCTTGGCAAATTCCGATTATCGACGGTGGAACACAAGCAATGCGGGGGAATTTGAAATACCCATTACCTCAAAGCGGATCGGGAAGGTCCCAGGCACCCATAGTGTTTTATATGCTAGTGAAGTGGACCAAATTGAGATAAAGCATACGGCACATAGCCGTGAAGGTTTTGCCTTGGGTGCCATTGTCGCTGCCGAATGGCTAGTTGGCAAAAAGGGCGTCTACGGGATGAAGGATGTATTGGGGCTATGACAGACCTAAATCCGATAAGAAATATAGCAAACACAAATTCAATACGAGTTGACAACGAATTGGTGAATAAGCCCAGGAATTTGGGAAAAGCAGTGACAGAAAACCAAAAATCATAATCAATACAATACAAAAATGGACGGCACACAGTGGATTCTTTTTATGTTGATCGTACAGCTGGTACACTTTTTAGGCACATGGAAATTGTACGTAAAAGCTGGCAGAAAGTCTTGGGAAGCTGCCATTCCGATCTATAATGCCATTGTATTGATGAAAATCATCAATAGGCCTAAATGGTGGGTCTTTTTGCTCTTCATTCCCATCATAAACCTTTTGATGTTTCCTGTGGTATGGGTGGAGACCATTCGCAGCTTCGGACGGAACAGTCTTCTGGAAAGTTGGTTGGCCGTCCTCACCTTGGGCTTCTATATCTATTATATAAACTATGCCCAAGAGGTTACCTATATTGAAAATAGGAGCCTACACCCGAAAACGGCTCTAGGAGAATGGGTAAGTTCCATTGTTTTCGCCATTGTGGCCGCTACCTTGGTACATACCTATTTTATTCAACCCTATGTGATTCCCACTGGTTCTTTGGAACGTACTTTAAGAATCGGCGACCTATTGTTCGTCAGTAAATTCCATTACGGAGCGCGCACCCCCATGACCACCATTGCGGCCCCAATGGTTCACGATACCTTACCAGGGATTGGGGTTAAATCTTATCTGAACAAACCACAACTCCCCTACTTCAGGCTACCGGGATTCACAAAAGTAAAGCGAAACGATATTGTAGTTTTCAGCTGGCCGGCCGATACCGTATATCAGTTTTTCAGAAAAGATAAAGGGGTCAAAAAACCCATCGATAAAAAATCGAACTATGTAAAGCGCTGTGTTGGTGTCCCTGGAGATTCCTTGGAGGTCATTGACGGCTACGTCTATATCGATGGCAAAAAATTGGAATTGCCGGAACGGGCCAAACCCCAGTATGACTATACCGTTTATGGCAATAATGGGGTTTCTTCCAAATTGTTGCAGGAAATAGGAGTCATCGATTTTCAAAGAAAGTTCATATCCCCGCCCTTGAACCAAACACAGGTGGATGCCTTGGGCAAATACATTATAGGGTTCAATAGGCGTGGTGACGGGCAATTGGAACTCTACACCAAGGAAACAGGCATACCTGTTGACCTTATCCGAAAATTGAACCTCCCGTTAAAAGAAGAAACGGCAAGGGCCAGGGAAGCCGCCTTGACCGATGAAATGGTGGCCGAACTGAAGAAGAACCCCTCTATTGACTCGGTCGAACGCGTCATAGCGCCTAAAGGAAAACGCGGTATCAACCTTTTTCCACAAAGCCCCGATTATGATTGGAACTATGACCAATTGGGACCCATTTATATCCCTGAAAAAGGAAAAACGGTGGCCTTGAATCTCAAAGTGCTCCCCTTATATAAAAAGATCATCCGTGAATATGAAGGCAACAAGCTTGCAGTCTCTGGAAACCAGATTCTGATCAACGACCAAGTGGCCGATTCCTACACTTTTAAACAGGACTATTATTGGATGATGGGCGATAATCGCGATCATTCTGAAGACAGTCGCGCCTGGGGGTATGTCCCTGAAAACCATATCGTAGGGACGCCCATATTTATCTGGTTGAGTTTTGATAACTTCAATGATGGGATTACCCATTGGAAACCCCGATGGGACCGTATCTTTACAACGGTTCACGGTGACGGACAACCAAGATCTTACTTCAGATATTTTTTGATCGCATTGGCCGCTTACTTTATAGGCAGTTATTTTTGGGGCAAAAGAAAGAAAAACAAGAAATAACGATTTCTGGTAACGGATCTGAAAAATGATAAGCTCCAATCCAATTAGATATAAGAATCTGAGCCTATTGGATACTTTTGGTATGTGATGCCCAATGTTCTTAAGAAGATAAGTAAGAAAAAATTTGAAACTGCTCATTCATCCCACTTATTTCCCCAGCATTGCCACTTTTTCGGCGATGCAGCAGCGTGCAATAATTTGGGAAATAGAAGACAACTACCAGAAACAAACCTATCGCAATCGTTGTTATATATGCAATGACATAGGCAGGCAGCTGCTCAGCATTCCGATTGAACATGTTGGTGGTCACCAGGGCCGGCAGAAATATAAAGAGGTGCGGTTAGATCACTCTTATCATTGGCAACGCTTGCATTGGAGAACCCTGCAGACCGCATATCGCACTTCCCCATTTTTTGAGTTTTACGAGGATGATTTGGCCCCTTTGTTTGAAAAACAGTATACCTATTTACTCGATTTCAATCTGAACACCATTGCAGTGATATGCAGTTGCCTACAAACAGAAATGCCCAGCGAAAAAACAAGCCTTTATGAAACCCAACCCAAAAACATCATCGATGGCAGACAATTGGTCGATGCGAAGGTTCCACTCGCATTTCGACCACAGGAATATGTGCAGGTTTTTGGCGACCGTCACGGTTTTGTGGGCAATTTGAGTATTTTAGACCTGATGTTCAATGAAGGTACCAATACCCTGAATTACTTAATATCGCAATCCTTGTCTTTTCTTGATGCTTAGGCTCGTACTTCATTATGGAATCCATTTTTTGGTCCCTCTGCTTATCGTTTGGGGCTTCTATAAGGGATATCGGTTACAGGCGCTTTTGATCCTTTGGGCCGGTATTTTGATCGATCTGGATCACTTATGGGCCGTACCGATTTTTGACCCGAACCGCTGCAGTATCGGTTTTCATCCGTTGCACGAATATTGGGCGATCGCCATTTATTTCTTGTTGTTGCTCCCGAAGGCCACCAGGATATTTGGTTTGGCTTTGCTACTGCATATCTTCGCCGATCAAGTTGATTGTTGGTTATTGTTCCTTCAAACGAAATGAGGCCATCACGGGATAGTGATCGGAAAAACGCTCATTATAATTCTTATGCTCCCGAACTTCGAACCCAGGGTCTGCCATAATAAAATCAATTCGGAACGGTAAACCCAAACTTTTGTAGGTCCGTCCTAAACCCTGACCTTTTTCAATATAGGAATCGTTCATATCGCCTTTGATCAAATTGTAAACATAAGAAAATTGTGTGTTGTTGAAATCCCCGCATAGGATGATCTTATGAAATACCGATGCCCTATGCTCCAAAAAAAGTTTGGCTTCCTCGGCCTGTTTACGAAAGGTAACATTTAATCGGTTCAGCAAGGAACCCGATATTTCAGATAAGATTGTTCCCGTTTTGGGATGAAATTTAAACGATTCCAAATGGAGGTTATAAATCCTTATCGTATCGTTTTTATATAAAATATCCACAAAGGCCCCATTATTACCAGTATTGGGCCAATCTAAAGTACCTTCGCCCACAATCGGATATTTTGAGATTATGCCCAATATGCTCCGGTCTACGAGTCCTTTATACTTAATCGATTGATATGGATATTGTGTAAAATCCTTACGCCTGCGAACATCCATTTCCTGAAAACAGATGATATCGGGATCTTCCTTGGAAATAAATTGAAAAGTATCCTCAAAGCTGTTTGGGTTTTTAATCCGTCCCAGCCTATTGAATGCTCTTACGTTAAAGCTCATTACTTTCAAATCCTCGGATTTTATCGCTTCTTTAGAGAAGTTAATCCTAAAGGAAGGTCCAAATATGGCGTAGGAAAAAAGAAGGACCAGGGCCGATGGAATGGAATTTATTCTTTTGACCAAAATCCAATACAATACAAAAAAAAGGTTCAAACTTTGAAGAATTGGAACGCCCAGGCCCAATAATGAAAGATAAGGAAAAGAATCTGAAGGGATAAAAGGTACTAAAGAGGATAAAAAAAGAGCAATCACAAACAAACAATTTACCCAAAAAACAACCTTATTCAATATCGCCATATTGCCAATAATTTCAATCTTCCTTACCTGCTTTAAACAAAAAATCTTTTTCGGTCTTTGAAAGGCTTTCGTAGCCCGACTTGCTAATCTTATCCAAGATAGCATCGATTTTTCTTTGATGCAGCTCCTTGTCGTAATTTACCGATGTGGAAGCGGCGGTCTTTTGTTTTCGATATACCGTTTTCAATGGTGCTTTTTTTTCTTTGCCCTTAAAAAGCCCGGCGATGCCTTCGAGCATTTTGGAAAACCCTTCCCCGATATCGCGTCCCTTGAGCAATTGTCTTCCATACAGATAACCCAAAGCTGCTCCGCCCAAATGCGCCAAGTGGCCGCCAGCATTCGTGCCATATGGAATCTGAATAAGATCGATCAATACCACCACGAGTCCGAGTTGCCATAATTTTATATTAAAAAAGATTATCCGAACCTCTTGATTGGGCATGTAGGCACAAATGAAGATCAATACCGACGTAACCCCGGCAGAAGCACCGATCAAGGTAGAGTTGACCCCCATAAATGCTGGAAAAACGTTGTAACTCAACATAAAAAGTAGCCCCCCAAAAATGACACCCAAAAAATATACGTTCACAAATCTTCTGGACCCAAAAACGTTAAGGAAGATCCGAGCTGCGAAATACAACAATAGCATGTTCCAAAAGATATGTCCCAAACTGCCATGAAAAAAAGAATAGGTGACCAAAGACCAAGGCTGTGTGATAAAGTCACCCAAATTTCTGGGGAGTGCGAACCACCTATCTATGGCATCTGGGGCCAGGCCCAATAAAAAAGGGACCAAGGCATTCAAAACAAAAACACCACCATTGATGGCGATCAGTTTTTCGGCAATGCTCAAACTGGCAAATTGATATCTTAATCCTCCACTGTTCATCCTTAATTCCAACGGTTTTTGTTAAATTGATTCTTTTTCCAATACCACATCATAATAAACCCTGCCACGGCGCCACCAACATGAGCAAAATGAGCAATTCCCTGGCCGAAGATACCATAACCGGTTACCCCTGAAAAGAGATCCAGCGCGATCAAAACCGGAACAAAGTATTTGGCTTTTATGGGAATAGGCAGAAATATGAGCATAAGTTCGGCTTGCGGAAAACTAAATGCAAATGCAACCAATACTCCGTAAATGGCACCTGAAGCCCCGACCGCAGGGGTATTATAGGCACTTAAAAAATTATCTATCGTACCCTTTCCGGCAATCTCGTACCAACTTGGGCTATACTTACCCTCAGAAATAATTTCGAGTACTTGGCTTTCCGTGAGTCCTGAATTGACCAAAGCTGACATCCCTTCATTAAAATGATAATAATTGATCCCCGTATGCAGCAACGCAGCGCCCAAGCCAGCCGAGAAATAAAAAAAGAAAAATTTGTTCCTTCCCCACATCGATTCCAAAGGGGAGCCAAAAGCCCATAATGCATACATATTGAAGGCGATGTGCATAATACCGCCGTGCATGAACATATGGGTAACGACCTGCCACATCCCAAAATTTTCATTCTTGGGGAACCACAGTGAAAACCACTGGTACATCTGATCTCCGTATAAGGAGGTGGCCAAAAAAAACAGGATGTTGATGATCAATAAATGCTTTATGGCCTCGGTAAGTCTTCCCATCTAAATAAATTTTTTATCTATATCGTTTTCAGTTATGGTTATATAAACGGGTTTATTAAACGGACTCACCCTAGTTTCCTTACAAGCAAACAAATCGTTTACTAAAGCCAGCTGGGAAGCATTATCAAGGGCTTCTCCTGTTTTTACCGCCAAGGTCTTTGCCAAGGTTTTCGAAAGAATATCGCTTTGGGAAAAACCTACACCCGATACTTCCTGCTGACAATCGGCGATCAGTTGATCCAACACCATGCCCACTTCGCTTTCCGGCACCAACAAGGGCACTCCAGATACTTGTACCGATGCCTCCTCGATTTTCCCGAAAACAAATCCTACAGCGGTAAGGGTCTCCTTTATTTCCTTCAAAATGCATATATCCGTCTTCGAAAATGAGAGAGACAATGGAAACAATAGTTGCTGACTTATCGCTTGTTTTATAGTGCTATGTCTCAAAAACCTTTCATATAGCACCCTTTGGTGGGCCCGACTTTGATCGATGACCACCATGCCCGACTTTATTGTGGTAACGATATATTTGCGACGCAGCTGAAACGTAGTGGAAAACTCTTCGAAATTTTCGATTTTTCCATCAAAAATTGAACTACTAATGGTTTCCGATTCATATTCCAGACTGCTGAAGCTGTTTTCTTTGCCCCATTTCGATTCAAGGCCCAAATATAGGCTTTCCCAATGACGGCCCTGTACAGCGGGATTCTCTTTTTTTCGCTGGTAATCAATGGTTTCTTTTCGGTCCCTTGATTCTTCAAAGGGATTAAATCCAGAATCAACGGAAATCCTAGGCACCTCCGCTTCCTTGTTCCTGTAGGCATAGGGGGTCTCCAAATTTTGGTCGGTCTCAAAATCAAGCACGGGGACCACATTAAACTGCCCCAGGCTGTGTTTTATCGTAGATCGGAGAATGGCATATAAGGTGTGTTCATCATCAAACTTGACCTCTGTTTTTGTAGGATGGATGTTGATATCTATCGAGGCTGGATCTACCTCCAAGTACAAAAAGTACCCCGGGTGGTTCTCCGCCTTAACAAGCCCTTCAAAAGCGGAGACCACCGCATGATGTAGATAGGGACTCTTAATAAAACGATCGTTCACAAAAAAGAATTGCTCACCCCTGCTTTTCTTTGCAAATTCGGGTTTATTGATAAAACCTCTTATCTTGACTACTTGGGTATCTTCCTCTACAGGAACCAATTTTTGATTGGTCTTATTTCCGAAAATATGAACGATGCGCTGTCTCAGATTGCCCTTTGGAAGGCCAAAGAGTTCCCCTCCATTGAGATAATATTCAAATGCAATATTGGGATGGGCGAGTGCTACACGGTGAAATTCGTCCGTGATATGACGAAGTTCCACCTGATCCGATTTTAGAAAATTCCGACGGGCCGGGATATTGAAAAAAAGGTTTTTGACCGATATGGAAGTGCCTTTGGGCACCAACTTTACCTCCTGAAAAATGACCTTGCTGCCTTCGATCCGTAAATGGGTTCCCAATTCGGCATCTTCGGGCTTGGTCTGCATTTCAACATGGGCTATGGCGGCAATCGAGGCCAAGGCTTCGCCCCTAAATCCTTTGGTGGTGAGCTGAAACAGATCTTCTGCCCTTTGTATCTTAGAGGTCGCATGTCGTTCAAAACTAAGTCTTGCATCGGTTTCGCCCATTCCCGATCCGTTGTCGATGATCTGAATCAAAGTCTTGCCACCATCTTTGATAACAAGCTTTATTTGGTCCGCGCCCGAATCTATTGCATTCTCAAGCAATTCCTTTACCACGGAGGAAGGCCTTTGCACCACTTCTCCCGCTGCAATTTGATTGGCAACGTGGTCTGGCAAAAGTTTAATGATATCTGCCATTATTTGGAATAGAATATAGAAAGATCGAAATCGATGATGTAAAGGAAAATGAAAAACAAGATGACCAGGATTGCCAGAAATCGTATCCTTTGGTTTTGGTCACCTTTGCGCCGCAGGTCTTCGGCAGCACTTCTAACCTTATTTTTTAATCCTCTAGGAGTATCAACCGTACTCCGGAACTTATCGAATTTATGCTCAAATTTAAATGGGCTCCCCTCGCCTTTGTCATCGTAATAACGGGGGGCATAACCAAATTTTTTGTTCCTTCTAAGCTTGGTAAATTTATCTAGTATACCCATTTTTTCAAAGTTACTCAAAATCAAAAAATATGCAGTAAACCCAATGCCAAAATTTGTTAACACATCATGCCGAATTGGATTGTTTTAAGGGATAGGCAGCAGTAAAAGCCATGAAGTCCACGAACAAGGGAATGGCCTTCCTAAGTATTAAAAACTTTAAAACTGTCCGGTGGATGTGCGATAATTAAGGGGTTATTTACCTAAAACGGCCATTTGCATGGCCGCAACGGCCGCTTCGGTACCTTTATTGCCATGTTTTCCACCGCTCCGATCCTTTGCTTGTTGCAGGGTATCATCAGTTAAGACACAGAAAATAATAGGGGTATCTAGATGCACATTCAGATCTTTGATACCTTGCGAGACCGCATTACATACAAAATCGAAGTGTTTGGTTTCTCCCTGGATCACGCTTCCGATCGCAATGACGGCATCTACTCTATGATCGGCGAGCAACTTCTTACAACCGAATACCAGTTCGAAGCTACCGGGAACATTCCACCTAATGATATGATCATTCTTTGCCCCACAATCCAAAAGCGTCCCATAGGCACCATTGAAAAGCGCTTCTGTAATTTCCCTGTTCCATTCGGCGACTACAATCCCAAACTTAAGGCGCTCCAGATTGGGGATTTTTGAAAGGTCGTATTCGGAAAGGTTTTTATGCGCCGTGGCCATTATTTTCCACTTTTGGCCATCCCTATAAACGCATCGATCGTTCGGGCCTCATCGGCCGTGGCGAACTCATCCTTTATCCTTTGGAAGTATTGTAGGGCCTTGTCGTTCTGGTTGAGTTCCAGCGCGGTGACCCCAGCCTTGTAAAGGAACCTTGGCGTCGTATACTTGTTATTGCCCAGCGAAAAAGCATTTTCGTAATACCCCAGAGCATCATTGGGTTGCCCTAACTGCATAAAGGCATCCCCTAGGCCACCCTTGGCCATTGCACCCAAAACCTCGTCATCTGAGGAAAAATTGCCCAGATAAGTGATGGCCTCCTGATATTTTTGCATACTCAAATAGGCCATACCGGCAGCATAATTTGCAAGATTGGCCGCTTTGGTACCAGGGTATTCGTCAATAATATCAAGAAATCCGTATTTTCCTTCAGCACCGTTCAAGGCAAGATTAAAAAGTGAATCTTTTTCGACGGTGGCATTCAATGCCTGGTCAAAATATTGCTGGGGATAGTAAAGTTCGTTGGCAGCGCCAATATCCTTGGGCTTCTGCACAAACTGATCATAGGCCAGATACCCTAAAAGCGCAACGGCGATTACGCCAATAAAGCCCAAAATATAGTTTTGGTTGTTTGATACCCATTCCTCTGTCCGAGAAGCGCCCTCGTCCAATGAACTAAAAACTTCAGCGGTGGTACTTTCCTGCTCCCCCAAGCGCTGTTCCTCTTCCCTGTCTTTCGGTTTATAGCCCCGCTTCTTGTATGTTGCCATTGTTTTCTTTTATTGGTGGCGCAAAAATAAAGTTTTTATCCAAAACCGAAAGGGTATTTATTCGTTATTTTTGATATTTCACCATGTCGCCAGTGGCGTCAAACGAAAACCATACCCAATAAGAATGTTTCTGAAGAAGTTGTCGCTTATCAATTACAAAAACTTTGAATCGCGTGAATTTGAATTCGATCATAAAATCAACTGTTTTGTGGGTGCCAATGGCATTGGTAAGACCAATATCCTCGATGCCATTTATCATTTATCTTTTGGTAAAAGCTATTTTAATCCGGTAGCGACCCAAAACATAAAGCACGGGGAAGAATTTTTTATGATCGATGGGGAATTTCAAAAAAAAGGCCAAAACGAAAAAATCGTTTGTAGCGTGAAGAAGGGCTTAAAAAAAATAATCAAACGCAATGGCAAGGCATACGATAAGTTATCTGACCATATCGGTTTTCTTCCCTTGGTGATCATTTCCCCCGCCGACCGCGATCTTATCCTTGAAGGCAGCGATACGCGACGCAAGTTTATGGATGGGGTAATTTCACAGTCGGATAAGCAATATTTACAAGACTTGATCTATTACAACAAGGTACTGGTACAACGCAACTCCCTGTTGAAGTATTTTGCGGCCAATCGCACCTTTGATCAGGCAAATCTTTCGGTCTATGACGAACAATTAGACCAATATGGAACGGAAATATTTAAAAAACGTAAGGCATTTCTAGAAGCCTTTATACCCATATTCAGGGAACAATATGTGGCCATCTCCGGCGGCAAAGAAGAAGTTGACCTTGGTTATGATAGCAGATTGAACGAAGAGGGCCTTTTGCGCCTTTTGGAACGCCACATCGAACGAGATCGCGCCTTACAGTACAGCAGTGTGGGCATACATAAAGATGACCTAAATTTTGAAATAGCGGGCCACCCCATCAAGAAATTTGGTAGCCAAGGCCAGCAAAAGTCCTTTCTGATCGCCCTTAAATTTGCCCAGTTCCAATTTATAAAGGAACAGGCCAAAACCACTCCAATTTTGCTCTTGGACGATATTTTCGATAAACTCGACGAACATCGGGTTGCACATATTGTAGCTTTGGTCAATAATCAAAACTTTGGTCAGATATTTATCAGCGATACACATGTGGAACGAACCGAAAGTGTCATAAAAAACATCCATCAAACGTATAAAATCTTTAAATTATAAAATGGGTAAATGGCAGTATGTCTTAATGGTCGCATTTTTGATGGGCTGTGCTCCAGAAGTGACCAAGGAGATCATGCCCCGATTGAATGGTTATTGGGAAATCAAAAAAGTGGTTTTTCCTGATGGGCAGATCAAGGAATATGGCGTGAGCACCACCATCGATTATATTCAAATAGATGGTTTAAAGGGATTTCGCAAAAAAGTACAACCGAAATTCAATGGCACCTTTGATACTTCAAATGATGCTGAATTTTTTACCATTCAAGAAAGGGAAGGTGCTTTTGTCCTATTTTATAAAACCCAATGGAGCGAATGGACCGAAAAGTTGGTGCTTCTGGATGCAGACGATTTTTCGGTAGTTAACGAAGATGGCATTCGTTACGTCTACAAGCGATTTTCCCCTATTAAGATAGAAGAATAATGGCAAAGAGAAAAAATGATCTTGTACCCCTTGGCGATGCCCTGAATGCGTTTATCAAGGCAAATAAACTTCAGGGAGGGATTAATAAAGTGGAGGCTCGGGAAGCATGGGCAAAGCTTATGGGGAATGGGGTAAATCATTATACCTCAGGGGTAGAGCTCCAAAAAGACACCCTATATGTCTCGCTTACTTCTTCGGTGCTACGGGAAGAACTGGGCCACGGAAAATCAAAAATTATCGCCATGCTCAATGAGGAACTTGGAAAAGATCTGATCAAAAAATTGGTGCTGCGGTAATAAAAAAACCCAACAGCGGAATGGCTGTTGGGCTATGGGGCTATTGTTTTAGACTTTAATATATTTCCCTGCCCGCAAAATGGAACGCCCCTTCAATGGCCGCGTTTTCATCGCTGTCCGAACCATGAACGGCGTTTTCCCCTATATCTTTAGCGAACATTTTGCGTATGGTTCCTTCCGCAGCTTCGGCAGGATTGGTGGCCCCGATCAGAGCCCGAAAATCATCAACCGCGTTATCTTTTTCAAGAATGGCGGATACAATTGGTCCCCTGGTCATAAAATCGACCAACTCCCCGAAAAAAGGCCGTTCCCTGTGAATGGCATAGAATTCTCTGGCATCCCTTTTGCTCAATTGTGTATATTTTAAGGCGACGATCTTAAATCCGGCCCGGGTGATTTTTTCCAAAATGGCACCAATATGGCCATTTTCAACCGCATCGGGTTTTATCATTGTAAAGGTTCTATTTGTTGTCATGCTATTTTAAATTTTGTGCAAAAATACGCTTTTCGTGCCAACCAACAACTTTTAATAGGTTTGTTGCAACCTACCATATAGCGATCCATTATCGCCCAGCATTGACAAAAACACTTTTTTCTGGTCCAGGTCGAATTGCAACAGACCAAAACTTTCTTTAGCCACGACTGTCCCAACCCTGTGAGAATTGGGCTCGTTCTCAAATCTGGAATACACATGGGTCAATCCGCTGCTGGTAAAATCGACAAGTGGATATGCCATTCCTGGTATGCTGGTCCCTGAAAATTCAGAAATATGTCGATCCCCGGAAAGTATAATGACTCCCTTTGCCTTCGATGTCACCAACAAATTCTTGAAGCGATCTACCTCATGTGGAAAATTGCCGCAGCATTCAAAACCATGTTCATTCGAAAGCACTTGAATACTGCTCACGATCACGTTAAAGTCGGCCTTTGATTCCCGAAGCTCGGTTTCCAACCAATTCCATTGTACTTCGCCCAAAAAGGTGCCCAAACCGTATGCATTGGGTTTAAATCGCTTTTTCGGACTTGGATCGGAGGTCAGGGCGGTCCTGAAAAAGCGGGTGTCCAACATTATAATTTTGATGCTTCCATTGGATTTTTCAAATTCATGGGCCCTATACACCCCCTCTTGTTTTCTTATGGGATCATCCTTTGCAACCCCTATGAAATCGAAAAACTCCCGTTGACTTTTCTTTTTTTCATTGAATTCTACCCCTCCATCTTTTTTGCCATAGTCATGGTTATGGTTTTGGTATCCCAACAAAAATAATACAACCACATTTAAGGCTAAGTTATTAAATCGTATCTTTGCCCGCATGAATTTTGAGAAAATCAAAGCCGTTCGGGAACTGCTGTCATCGCCACAAAAAATTGTGATCGTACCCCATAAAAACCCTGATGGCGATGCTATTGGTTCATCCCTTGCCCTGTGCTTCTATCTTAACGGGAAAGGACATTCCGCCGCGGTTGTTGTGCCCAATGACTTCCCTAAATTTTTAAAGTGGTTGCCGGGCAACGACGAGGTGCTCAATTTTGAGAAACAAAATAGCCGGGCCAAAGAAAAATTGGAAGAAGCGAACCTAATTTTTACGCTCGATTTCAACCATTTGGGAAGAAGCGGTCAAATGACCCCTTTATTGGAGGGGTCAAAAGCCATATTCGTGATGATCGACCACCACCAAGAACCAGGTGACTATGCCCAGATCACCTATTCTGACGTTAACATGAGCTCTACCTGTGAGATGGTTTATAACCTTATCGAATATTTGGGAGATCGCGATGCCATCACCCCTGAAATGGCCAATTGTATCTATACCGGAATCATGACCGACACGGGTTCCTTTAAATATTCCTCGACCACCAGCCGAACCCATAGAATAGCAGCCGATCTTATCGATAAGGGTGCCGATAATACCAGTATCCATAATCTGGTTTTCGACACCAATACGCCCAGCAGATTGCACCTTTTGGGCTGCGCTCTGAAAAACATGGTCATTTTAGAGGATTATCAAACGGTATATATCACCTTGAGCCAGGAAGAATTGAATCTGTACGGATATCAAAAAGGAGATACGGAAGGTTTTGTAAATTACGGGCTCACCTTGGACGGTATTTGCTTTGCCGTAATTTTCATTGAAAATAAGGAGGAAGGTATTATAAAGATCTCCTTGCGCTCGGAAGGAAATTTTTCGGTAAATGAGTTTGCCCGAAAACATTTTAACGGAGGTGGCCATATGAACGCCGCTGGTGGAAAGAGCGATGTTTCGATGGAACAGACCGTTTCCAATTTTTTGGAATCCCTGGAAGAATATAAGACAGAATTGACACAATTGGTCCGGTAACATATGTTGGCAATGGTTTCGAGAAGGATTCAGCATTCATTAATGATCAATATCAATACTTTGAGGCAGTTATTTTTAATTTTTACAATGCTCTCTTTTATGGGCTGTCAGGGTCCCGAACCTAGAAAGCCCATAAAAGTGAAATCTGGAAGTTATTTCAAGGAATCGATCGATAGGAACAAGCAACTTTTGGCTTCAGAGCAAAAACAGATCGCACAGATCATCCAAAATGATTCATTGCATCTTTACGAACACAGTGCCAATGGCTCCTGGTTTTATTACGAATCCAAAAATGACACATCCGATTACTTCCCAAAAACGGATGATTTGGTCACTTTAAGTTACAATCTGATCAGCCTTTCCAATGACACCATTTATAGTGTTGATGAAATTGGGATTCAAAGTTACAAGGTTGACAAGCAAGATGTTTTCCCCGGTCTTCGATCCAGCGTGAAACTTTTAAAGGAACATGAAAAAGCGACCTTTCTGTATCCTTCTTCCCTGGCCTATGGATATCATGGCGATGACCATAAAATTGGAATCAATGTGCCCTTGAAGGCCACCATAAGTATCCTAAAAATTGAAAAAGCATTGCAAACAGATTCAATACCAAAACCCTAAAATCAAAAATCATCCCATAAATCAAAACAATTCAAATGAAAAAAGCTTCTCTAATACTCTTCATCGCCTCCATGGCATTATCAAGCTGTAAATCGAGTCAGTACACCGATCTGGGCGATGGTGTCTTTGCGGATATTACAACCAATAAGGGCGATATCATTGTAAAATTGGAATATGAAAAAACTCCTCTTACCGTTGCCAATTTCGTTTCCTTGGCCGATGGCTCCAACCCCTTTGTAAGTGAGGAATATAAAGGAAAAAAATACTATGATGGCATAATCTTTCATCGCGTGATCAAAGATTTCATGATTCAAGGTGGAGACCCCACCGGAACCGGAACCGGTAATCCTGGTTATAAGTTCAAAGACGAATTCAATGATTCGCTGAAGCATGATAAGGGCGGTATACTGTCCATGGCGAACGCCGGACCCATAACCAACGGCAGCCAGTTTTTCATCACCCATAAAGAAACCCCGTTCCTAGATGGCAAACATACCGTTTTTGGCGAAGTGGTGATAGGGATGGACGTCGTGGATTCAATTGCCAACGTGCGCACCACTGCTGGCGATAAGCCTGTGGATACCGTAAGAATGAACGGTGTTAAGATCATCAGAAATGGCAAAGCTGCAAAGAAGTTCGATGCGGTGGCGGTCATGACCGATTACTTTGCTGAGGAAGATGCAAGGCAGGCCGCGATGGCAAAGATCAAATCAGAATTCGCAGCGGAATTACAACAACAAATGGAAAAGGCAGAATCGTTGCCATCGGGACTTAGAATATTGAGTTTGCAAAAAGGCTCTGGGGAAGCTCCAGTAGTTGGGCAACAAGTCTTGGTCCGTTATGCCGGTTATCTAATGGATGGGACCTTATTCGATAGCAATGATGAAGCTGTGGCCACCAAATATGGCATGTTCGACCCCAACAGAAAAGACCAGGGCGGCTATGAGGCCATTCCGATGGATTATAGCCCTGATGCCCGGTTGATCGCAGGCTTCAAAGAAGGATTGATGACCATGAAAATTGGTGATAAAGTACGCCTATTCATACCTCCGCATTTGGGTTATGGCGCCCAAGGTGCCGGGGGGGTTATTCCACCCAACGCCGATTTAGCCTTCGATTTGGAGATAACCGGAACGGCAAATTAAAAAAACAGCAGCAAAGAAAGAGGCCCGATATACGGGCCTCTTTTTATTTGGCAAGGGTCTCGATAATTGAAGCGTCTTCTTTGGCCAACCTATCACGATCTTCGCGCCGCGACTTCTTTTTAAAATACCGTACCGTGAAGTAAAAAACGCCCAAAGCCGCAATCACCATTGCATAGTGCCTTCCATTACTTTCCATTGCCGAACGCCCCTCGAACCAATTCATATTATAAGCCAATAACAGGGTTGCACCCATCATCCAAATAAATGAGGTATTATATTCCTTAAAGAACACCTTTTTTAGATTGAATTCATTTTGTTTGAAGGTTTGGCCAATTCCCTTCAGATTAGGTAGCCATCGGTTAACCTTTTGGCAGTAATCATCGAATCCGGGACCGAATTTGCCCCTTAAAAAATCTTCTTCCGCCCGCACAATGGCTTGGTAGATGAATATAAAAAGGGGAATCATCACAAAAAGTGCCACGATTGAATTGGATAAGATGCTCATCCCGATGATCAA
>JAHENB010000018.1:52830-55721 GCA_024643345.1 Maribacter sp.
TCCCAATGGTGATCATTCTCACGAGTTGGCCCATGAGGGCAACGGAAAGTCCAATAAAAAAAATTCGGGTATAGTTTTCGCCGATACGTGGGAAGGGCAAAAATAAAAACAGATAAAATACAGGAAAGAGATAGTTTCTTGTCCTAAAGAAAAAATTGCCGATTTTTACCATAATTACTTGATTGCGATTAGACCGGTGAAATTGTACCATTTGAAAAATACCTCCGTATATCGGAACCCGCAATTCCTTAGCAGTTCCTCGTTCTCGGATAACTTGTAGGGAACCAAAACGTTTTCCAAGGACTCCCTTTTTTTGGCAATTTCGATTTCATTATAGCCATTCCTTTTTTTGAAATCGTAATAATGTTCGATAAATAATCTATTGAAGATGGAATGTTCTGTCAAAATCTTTTCGATCAAGATCACCGCTCCGTTTTCCGGCAAGCTTTCGCAAATTTGTTTCAGGATCTTTTCCCGTTTCAGGGGCCTAAGAAACTGCAATGTAAGACAGAAAATAACGACCGACGGGTTATCCAGGTCGACGTTGGTATTCAGATCCTGGTTCTCATAGCGCACCTGGCGGGTCACCCCTGCCATTTTTAGGTTGCTCTGACATTTGATGAGCATTTCATCGGAATTGTCGATACCCACAAAATGAATATCCTCTGGGAGAACCTTGTCCAAGTTGATCATGGTGGTCCCAGTGGAACAGCCCAAATCATAAACATTGGTGCCCTTTACGGCAAAATCTTTCGTGAGTTCGGCGATCATTCGTTGCATTTCCACATAGTAGGGCACGGAACGCACCACCATGTCATCAAAGACGGTAGCCACCTCTTTATTAAATTTGAAATCGTATGCAGGTCTCTGGGCGTCATTAAAAATCGCATCCTTGGGCATTGTTTTGTTGTTTAAATTTAAAGTAGAGATTAATTATGGACAATGAAATGGAAGCAAATTAAGGGTCATCAATGGCGATTGCCGAAATACGGCTGCAAAAATCACATGGTGTGCAATAAACCAAATATTCACTTTGGCTCCATTGCAGTTTGAATGGTCAGTACGAATCATCATCGTCGTTTTCTTCCTTCATTTCCTTTTTGACCAACTTTCCTTGAGCGTCGATCGCTACTTCCATTTTCACTTCCCCTTTTTCCAATGAAAACTCATATACAGACTCCTCCTTGGTCTCGGAGTATTCGGATTCTTCAACTTTAAAGTCAGAAAATTCCCTTTTTAAAGTAGCTTTCACACTTTCAGGAATTTCCTTCATTTTTACCTCGTGTTCGGTCTCCATCCAAGTGCCATCTTCAATAAAATTTGCCGAATACGAAGTCTCTTTTATTTTAAATTCGGCCTCCCATTCCATATCGGACTCCATGGCCCATTTAACTTTATGTATTGATGGAAACTTTTCTTTAAATGCCTTCTGCACATCGGCTGGCACCTCAATTTTTTGTGCGCAGGCAACAAATCCGGATACCCCTACCGATAATGTCAACACCTTCCATAAAAGTTTTATACGTCGCATGGCATGGAATTTATTTTAACCAAATTTAAAAGCCAATTCTAAATTCTTTTTAAAGACAAGCCTTGGTTTGCGATGAATCTGCCCAATATTATCAGTCCTTTAGATTCGCTTTAGGATTTGTGATTAATTTTGATTACAAAATTTATGATAAAACCCGATGAATCACTTTAAAAACTATTTGTCCTTTTCGCCATATAAGCTCAGAAGTATTCTTATATTGATAATTCTTTTGTATACGATTGGTTCTTTTGCACAACAGTCTGGTAAAGATTCTACCATTACACCCGACCCTTTAAGGTTTTCATATAAGGCCTTGATCATCCCCACTGTGTTGATCGGTTATGGGACGATAGGGATTGAAAGCGACCAACTTAAACTCTTCAATACCGAAATTAGGGAGGAAGTCAAAGAAAATATCGATCAACAACTGACTATTGATGATTTTTCGCAATATGCACCTGCCCTATCGGTATATGGTCTCAATGCTTTAGGAATTAAAGGCAAACACAATTTTAAAGATCGCACGGTCATATTGGCTACTTCCTATTTGATCATGGCCACCTCGGTAGTAGGATTAAAAAAAATAACAAGGGTAGAGCGGCCCGATGGAAGTTCAAGAGATTCATGGCCCTCCGGCCACACGGCCACGGCCTTTATGGGGGCAGAATTCCTATGGCAGGAATATAAGGATGTATCCATATGGTATGGGATCACGGGATATGCCATTGCGGCGGGTACAGGTGCCTTTCGCATTTACAATGATCGGCATTGGTTTACCGATGTAGCGGCAGGAGCCGGAATCGGTATTTTAAGCACCAAAATAGCCTATTGGATCAATCCGTTTATTCAGGAAAAAGTTTTTGGAAAAAAAAGGACCGAAAATCTGTCCAAGGCCAGTCTAATGCCCTTCCATACCTCGGAAGGAACCGGATTGGGTATGGTTTTCCAATTCTAAATGCTAAGTGTGGAGACTTCTAGAATTTATGTTTGTAGCCCAGCCTGAAAATCTGAGTCTCATAGTAGTTTTCATAAAGTGCCGTAAATCCATCGTCGGTCACCTTCTGACGAATGCCGAAACGGTTGAAAATATCACTGGCCGACAAGGTAAGCTCGGCCTTATTCTCCCAAAGTGATTTCTTAATACCAAAATCAAAAGAGGAACGGGCCAGTTGTTCCCCCTGCGGGATGTTCCTTTTCGAAAAATAGATTCCTGTAAGCTGCACTGTAAAAGCGAGGGGGAGGTTAACTTCAGTGTTCACTTTGGCATCCCATGCATTGGCCGTGGAAGCATTGATGGTAAAGGGGCGCTGGAAGGGAAACAAAAGCGTTCCCTGATAGCCGTCGATGGCATTGGAATACC
>JAHENB010000019.1 GCA_024643345.1 Maribacter sp.
CCATAGCTTGGGCATGGCCTTATATCAAATAAGGAGGTGCTACGTTTCTGTACTGATATTGGGAATTGTTAAAAAAAGATGGAATAATATAGGATGGCACAAGAGAAGCCATCAATATTTGGGGTCAATGGTTGCTTTTTAGGATCCTGGTGGGACGGAAATTTTAAAAACAAAAAGGCGGAGCGATGCTCCACCTTTTTTCCCCAAATCTTACCATGAACTTAACCTACTTATGCTATGGTCCACCAAAAATAAGGCGAGGATTCGACCGCTTAAAATATCTTTGTTGAACGGTCAAATAACAAGTTAAAGTGCCATAGATTTGTTTGATCGGTTCTTCTAAAGCTATAAAACACATTGGGTTAAACTGCCTGAATTCTAAAGGATGCGTAGAAATGCCGTAGCATTTTGGGACAAGAACAAAATTGTTGGGGACCCTACTGGTCTGGAATTATTGAAACTTGTGGGCACTACAATAAAAAAGGTGGAGAAGTCTCCACCTTTTTTGCCCCAAATCTTACCATGAACTTAACCTACTTATGCTATGGCACCTCTAAAATAGGTGGGAGGTCGTCCAAAGAGACCAAAAAGCCGATGAAAGACTAAAATTATCGATGAAATACAATAATCATGCATTTTAGCGATAAAATGATCAATATGCCCTCTGGTTGTTTCCTTCGTAAAAATTAATGAATGCCCTGTTTACGACCCGGTTTCCGCCTGGGGTGGGGTAGTTGCCCGTAAAATACCAATCGCCTAAATTTTTGGGACAGGCCTGGTGCAGGCTTTCGATGGTCTGGTAGATGATTTGTACCTCGGCCTTGATATCTTCTGGACTCAATAGCGCCCCGATCTTCTTGGAGATTTCGTCGGCCGTGAACGGCGCATAGAATTCCTTGACATGATTGACGACTTCCGTATCGTTGGCACTGACCTGTTTCATGCACTTTTGATATATTTCATCGACAAGGTATACCGTATTGTGTTCATGGTGCAATGCGAGGGCCGCCTTAAAGGCAATAAAATCTTCCAATTTCGCCATGTCGATTCCATAGCAATCGGGATATCTAATCTGTGGTGCAGAGGAAACCACAATGATTTTTTTGGGCGAAAGTCGGTCTAGGATTCTGAGAATGCTTTTTTTCAAGGTGGTTCCCCTGACGATGCTATCATCTATGATCACTAAATTATCACCCTTGTTCACCGAACCATAGGAAATATCATAAATATGGGCCACCAGGTCGTCACGGCTGCTATCTTGGGTAATGAAGGTGCGTAGCTTGGCATCTTTGATTGCCACTTTTTCAATGCGGGGGCGAACATCCAGAATTTCGTGGAGTTGCTCACTTGTGATTTTGGGTCCAAGGGCAAGGATCTGCTCTTCTTTTTTCTTATTAAGGTAGTTCTGTGCTTCTTTCACCATGCCAAAAAATGACGTCTCGGCGGTATTGGGAATGTACGAGAAAACTGTTTTTCGTATATCGTTGTTGATGGCGGTAAGTATCTTGGGAAAGATAAGTTTACCCAATTCCTTTCGTTCCTGGTATATTTCCTTGTCACTGCCCCGGGAAAAATAGATGCGTTCGAAAGAACACGCTTTTCTTTCTCTGGGCTCAAGGATCTTTTTAATCGAGGCACCTCCATCTTTTTTGATGATGATCGCATGTCCCGGATCCAATTCCTTGATTTTTTCGTAGGCGACATTAAATACCGTTTGTATGGCAGGACGTTCGGAAGCGATGACCACAACTTCGGCATCTTTATAATAGTAGGCAGGTCTTATTCCTGAGGGATCGCGAAGTACAAAAGCGTCACCGTGTCCCAATAAACCGGCCATTGCATAGCCTCCATCCCAGTTTTTGGAGGCTCTTTTCAAAATCTTATGCACTTTCAATCTTTTGGCGATCAGGGGAGATGCCTCCATTTTGGTATAACCCTCCTTCTTGATCTGCTTATACAACTTGGCAACTTCGTCATCCAGAAAGTGTCCGATCTTTTCCATGACCGTCACGGTGTCGGCCATTTCTTTGGGATGTTGACCCAATTGCACTAAATTATCGAACAGTTCATTGACATTGGTCATATTAAAATTACCAGCGACGATCAGGTTGCGGTGCATCCAATTGTTCTGCCTTAAGAAAGGGTGTACATTTTCTATACTGTTCTTACCATAGGTGCCATAGCGTACATGGCCCAAAAGCAATTCACCTATATAAGGAATATGTCTTTTTTGTAGGGCGACATCATTCGCATATTCCGGATGTTCTTGGAAAGCGGTGTTTACCCGAACATTGATCTGATCGAATATGTCCTGAATGGGCTGCGCCTCGACGGAACGCACCCTGCTCATGTATCGCTCACCTGCCCTCATATCGAGTTTTATACTGGCAAAACCTGCGCCATCCTGACCCCGATTGTGCTGTTTTTCCATCATAAGGTACATTTTGTTCAACCCATAAAAGGCGGTACCGTACTTTTCTTGATAGTACTCCAAGGGTTTTAACAATCGAATCAGGGAAATACCGCATTCATGCTTAATAGCGTCGCTCATTTATCTTACTTTGATTAAAAAAGCCCCGAAATTTCAGGGCGTATATTTATTGCAACTCAATCTCAAATTGGGTCAAGGCCTTAAACTGATGTAGCCTTTTATTGATTTCATCCCTTGTTAAGGTGTGCATCCGTTCGGTTCCAAAACGTTCCACACAAAAGGAGGCCAGATTGGAGCCATGGATCACCGCGCGTTTCATATTGTTGAAGGAAATGTTGTCCGTTGCAGCCAAGTAGCCTGCAAAACCTCCGGCAAACGTATCCCCGGCCCCGGTGGGGTCAAAAACTTCCTCCAGCGGCAAGGCAGGGGCAAAGAAAACATGCTCCTTATGAAACAACAAAGCGCCGTGTTCCCCTTTTTTGATCACCACGAACCTGGGGCCCATTTTTTGAATTTCTTCCGCCGCCTTCACCAAGGCATATTCCCCGGTCAGTTGACGCGCTTCCTCGTCGTTGATTGTGATCACGTCGATATGTTTCATCACGTGCTTTAATTCGGCCAAGGCATTGTCCATCCAAAAATTCATGGTATCCAACACGATTAATTTGGGCTGGACCACCATTTGTTCAATGACACTCATCTGGACGCTGGGATGCAGGTTGCCGAGCATTACAACATCGGCATCCTTGAATTTTTGAGGTACCACAGGTTTAAAATCGGCCAAGGTATTGAGTTCGGTGACCAGGGTGTCGCGCACATTAAGATCGTTGTGATATTTTCCTTTCCAAAAAAATGTCTTACCGCCTTTAACAATTTCGAGACCCGAAAGATCTACATTTTTGGCCGATAACAAATTAAGGTATTCTTTTGGCATATCCTCCCCGACAACAGAGACAATAGCAGCTTCAACCTCGAACTGTGAAGCCGCTAAACCTATAAAGGTGGCCGCACCTCCCAAAATCTTGTCGGTTTTCCCAAAAGGGGTCTCTATAGCATCGAATGCCACCGTGCCTACGATCAAAAGTGTACCCATTGAAGATGGAATTTGGTGCAAATATACAGTTTTGGTTTTCCAATGCAGAGATCCCTTAACATCTAATTTTGAATTTAAATGCCTTACGGGATTTTTTATACGCGACCCAAGTTTAAAAAAATCACTTTCTACCAAAATCTGCTGGGATCTCTCCCCAAACCTTGGTCTCCCATTTCACAATGGGCGTGCTATATGAATTGGACTTTAGCCATTGAATTGCACGGCGAACCAGATCAAAAAGCGTTTTGTTTTTCGGGCTTTCTTCAAGTTTGGTGTTGCAAGCCTTTTTGCGCACCCAGCTCATCGCAGTACGGGAGTCGGTGTAAATAACTCTATCGCTGTTGCGCTCTTTTAAATAGGCAAGCCCGTGCACAATGGCCAAAAATTCGCCGATATTGTTAGTGCCTTGTGCAAAAGGACCTTGTTTGAAGAGCAATTTGCCCGTTTTGGTGTCGACACCCCGATATTCCATAATACCGGGATTACCACTCGATGCGGCATCTACGGAGATGGAGTGGTAATTGGGAATTCCATATTTTAAAATTTCTGATTGGGAAAGGGTAGACGCTCCTTTTTTCTTCCCTTTGTAATCCTCATAATTTCCATTGTAGGCTTTTTTTGCCACTTCGAAAGTTGAAAATGACTTGTACTGGGCCCCTTTAAAACCCTCAATGGCCGCCTTACAATCGCTCCATTCGGTATAGATGCCGGGTCTTTTGCCCTTCCAAACAGTATAAAACTTTTCTTTTTTGGCCATTAGGGTGCCATTAGCAAATTTTCGATGACCTTGGGATAGTAATCATATTCTAACCGATGTACTTTTTCGGCAATTGTGGAAGCCGTATCATCGGGGGTAAGGGCTATCTTTTTTTGAAAGATGATGGCGCCTTCATCGTAATTTTCGTTGACATAATGTACGGTAATCCCCGTTTCTTCTTCATGATTTCGCGCTACTTCCTCGTGCACACGATTGCCATACATACCCTTTCCACCATATTTGGGTAGGAGTGCTGGATGGATATTGATGATTTTTTGTGGAAAGCTTTCAATTAATTTAGGAGGTATTTTAAGCAGGAAACCCGCTAAAACAATCAGGTCGGGTTCCAGGGCCTTTAAGAGAGCAATGACGACATCACTTACCAAAAAGGCCGTTTTGTTGAAGTACATGGCGCTAATATTCAAGGCATTACACCTATCAAGTACTTGTGCGTCCCTTTTATTGGAGAGCACGGCCCTAATTTCGATGTTTGGACTGTCTTGAAAATGGCGAACGATGTTTTCCACATTGGTTCCCGAACCGGAAGCAAATAATATGATTTGTTTTTTTTTGGGAAGGACATCCATTACCATGAAAGATTATTTCTTGGGCGAAAATAGCACTCCTGTCTTTAATTTTATTAAATTACAATACATTTTGGCGACAAATAGTGTTATTACACCAAAGTTTTTTATTTTTGCCAACAATTTAAATTTTTAAAACCAAAATAATTATGTCAGACATTGCATCAAGAGTTAAAGCTATCATTGTTGATAAATTGGGGGTTGATGAGAACGAAGTGGTATCGGAAGCTAGCTTTACCAACGACCTAGGGGCAGATTCATTGGATACGGTTGAGTTGATTATGGAATTCGAAAAGGAGTTCGATATTCAAATCCCTGATGATCAGGCTGAAAACATCGCAACAGTTGGCCAAGCCATTAGTTATATAGAAGAAGCGAAGTAATTCTTATGTTTCCTTGAACAAGTTTCAAAATTATCCATGTGGTAACCGCGCTGCATGGATAATTTTTTTTAATTTCACTTTACTTGTTATCGTGAAAATCCCGGATCGTTCAATTATTGATGGTCCCGGAAATCATTCTAAAACATAGTTAGATGCAATTAAAACGAGTCGTTGTAACCGGTCTGGGTGCTTTAACGCCCATAGGGAACAATCTAAACGAATATTGGGAGGGGTTAAAAACCGGTAAAAGCGGTTCCGCTCCCATTACCTATTACGATACCGAGAAATTCAAGGTTAAATTTGCTTGTGAGCTGAAGAATTACAAGGAAGAGGATTTTTTTGATCGCAAGGAGGCCAGGAAATTAGACCGCTTTGCCCAATATGCATTGGTTTCTTCCGATGAAGCTATTTTAGACTCGGGCCTGGACCTTTCCAAATTGGATAAGTTCAGGGTAGGAGTCATTTGGGGCGCCGGAATAGGGGGTTTGGAGACCTTTCAGAACGAGGTCATCAATTATGCACTCGGGGATGGCACCCCTCGTTTCAATCCATTCTTTATCCCAAAAATGATCGCTGACATAGCCCCGGGACATATTTCGATCAAACATGGCTTTATGGGTCCAAATTATACCACGGTCTCTGCTTGCGCCTCCTCGGCCAACGCTTTGATCGATGCCATGAATTATATACGCTTGGGATATTGCGACGTAGTGGTTTCCGGAGGAAGTGAAGCCGCTGTCACCATTGCCGGGATGGGCGGTTTTGGAGCCATGCATGCCTTGAGTACCAGAAACGATAGTCCGGCCACTGCATCTAGGCCATTTGATGCAACCCGAGATGGGTTTGTTCTCGGGGAAGGTGCGGGGGCCCTGATTCTCGAGGAATATGAACATGCCAAGGCCAGGGGCGCAAAAATATATGCTGAACTTGCAGGGGGCGGGCTTTCAAGTGATGCCTACCACATGACCGCACCCCATCCCGATGGAATCGGTGTGATTCGGGTGATGCAGAACTGTTTAAACGACGCAGGTCTCAAGCCAGAGGATGTGGATGCCATCAACACACATGGTACCTCGACACCCTTAGGCGATGTAGCCGAACTAAAGGCGATAGTGGAAGTTTTTGGCAATCATGCCCCCGATATCAATATCAATTCGACCAAATCAATGACCGGGCATCTTCTTGGCGCTGCGGGAGCCATCGAAGCCATTGCTTCCATACTGGCGATGCAACATAGCCTTGTGCCACCGACCATCAACCATTCCGTGGTTGACGAAAATATTGATCCAAGATTGAACCTTACCTTGAATAAGGCCCAGAAACGAGAGGTAAATGTGGCTCTTAGCAATACCTTTGGATTTGGGGGCCATAATGCTTGCGTGGTCTTCAAAAAAATAAGCTAAACGATCCTATGGGATTCCCTAATAATATATTCAATTCCCATCCCAAGGAGGATGGGGATTTTTTTTTAGGGATAAAACGCATCCTTGGTTTTAAACCCAAGAAGATTTACGTATACAAAAAGGCCTTTATGCACCGATCTGCCAATAAAAAGGATCTCGAAGGGAACCCGATGAATTATGAGCGGCTTGAATTTTTGGGAGATGCCATGTTGGGAACCATCATATCACATTTTTTATATAAGGAAGTTCCCGAAGGTGATGAAGGCTACCTGACCAAAATGAGATCTAAAATCGTGAGTAGGGAACATTTGAACGAGTTGGGCAAAGACTTGAACCTTATTCACTATGTGGAGAGCCGAATACCGAAATCGCATTTTGGGGACAATATCCATGGCAATGTCTTTGAAGCTTTGGTTGGGGCGATCTATCTCGATAGGGGATACGATTATTGCGAAAAATTCATCAATAAAAGGGTGATTGAACCCTATGTTGATATAGAACAACTCGAAGGAAAGGTCATCAGTTACAAAAGTCTTGTTATCGAATGGTGCCAAAAACAGAAAAAAAATTTCAACTACGATGTCTATGATGACACTGGTAATGACGTGTTGAAGCATTTTGCCGTAAAACTTTCCATAGACGGAAATGTCGTTGCCAAGGCCCGGGCCACCTCAAAAAAGAAGGCTGAGGAGCGGGCCTCCAAAAGGGCATATTTTGCCCTTCAAAACAAAATGGACAAATCATAGAGGTTTACAGTAGTAACATCAACCTTTATAAATGTTCAATAAAAAGGGGAACAATGCCTTTATGTATTTAGGTTTCGGTATTAATCCTATCTTTGCGTATTTTGTTCGAATATGCACGCAGTGTATAAAATTTCAAGCGACTTCGATGAAGACCCCTTTGGTTTGGTCGCATTGCACAGTAGTATGGAAGATTTTGAATTGGTCTACCATATCAATCGTGTTCTGCATTCTAAATTTCGAAGGTGTAAAGAGGATTTTCAGCTTACGCCACAGCTTACTTTTCCTATTTTTGAATGGAGGGATGAAAAGAACGACCGGGATTGGTTATTGGTAACGAATAATTGCATCAGTGAAGATGCCTTGATCCGATCAGATTTATTCCAGGGCGAACCCTCTTTTGCGAAACATCATTTCGTACAGGAACTTAAGGAGGTCGATTATTTAATAAAGATATTGCACGATGATATGGATGTAGAGGAAGAAGTCGTAAAACCGCTGTTGCGGATACGAAAAATGGTAACCGCCTACACCGTAGATCCTAATAAATTGAAATCAAAAAACAACTTAATATTGTTATAATGCCAATCAAAAAGAAGACAAAGATAGTGGCCACGCTAGGCCCGGCATCAAGTAAGAAGGAAGTATTGAAGAAAATGATAGAGGCAGGGGTAGATGTCTTTAGGATTAACTTCTCCCATGCAGATTATGACGATGTTTCGGAGCGTATAGATATGATCCGTGAACTGAACAAGGAACTGAACACGAATACCTCAATACTTGCCGATTTACAGGGCCCTAAATTAAGGGTTGGGGTGATGTCCGGGGAAGTCGTGGTTTCCCCTGGCGATGAAATAGATTTTGTAACCGGCAAACCCTTTGAAGGTACGGCCACAAAAGTATATATGAATTATACTTCCTTTCCCAAGGATGTAAAACCCGGGGAGCATATTTTGTTGGATGATGGCAAATTAATGTTCGAAGTACTTTCCACCAATGGGGAAGATCGGGTAAGGGCCCGTGTAGTCCAAGGCGGGCCACTCAGATCAAAAAAGGGGGTGAACCTGCCCAACACCAATATCTCCCTACCCGCGTTGACCGAAAAGGACATTAAAGACGCGATTTTTGCCATTTCAAAGGAGGTCGATTGGATAGCCTTATCCTTTGTGCGCTTTAGTCAGGATTTGATCGATCTTCAAAATTTGATCAAAGAACATTCAGAATACAAGATTCCGATTATCGCCAAAATCGAAAAACCTGAGGCGGTCGAGAATATCGACAAAATCGTTTCCTATTGTGATGGCCTTATGGTAGCCCGTGGTGATCTTGGCGTTGAAGTGCCTGCCCATGAGGTGCCATTGATACAAAAGCAATTGGTGTTGCGCGCCAAGAAAGCCAGGATTCCTGTTATTATCGCTACCCAAATGATGGAAACCATGATTACCAGCCTAACACCTACAAGGGCCGAAGTGAACGATGTGGCCAATTCGGTGATGGATGGCGCGGATGCGGTGATGCTTTCCGGGGAAACTTCGGTGGGCAACTATCCCGTTGAGGTAATCGCTAAGATGACCAGTATCCTCAAGAGCGTCGAAGGATCGGATTTGATCAAAGTGCCGCACGAACCGCCCCATATCCGTACCAAGAGATACATCACCAAATCGGTATGTTACCATGCTGCCATCATGGCCAACGAAATAAAGGCAAAGGCGATATCGACATTGACCAATAGTGGCTACACCGCCTTTCAAATATCTGCTTGGAGGCCCGACGCCCATATTTTGGTATTCACCTCCAATAGAAGGATCTTAACACAATTGAGTTTGCTCTGGGGAGTGAATGCCTTTTTTTATGACCGGTACGTATCGACCGATGAGACCATAGAAGACGTGAACAAGATTGCATGCCAAAAAGGATTTTTGGACGTTGGCGACATGCTGATCAGTTTGGCCGCCATGCCCATTAAGGATAAGGGTATGGTCAACACCTTGAGGATAACGGAAATCGAATCCTGCAGCTTTTAGCATTTATGACAAAAGTAGAAAGCCCCGATTCTCATAGAATCGGGGCTTTTTTGGTTTAATAAAACAAACATTTAAGCGATTTCCTTTTCATAGGCGATAAAATGTACTAACGCTCCTGATTCGTTGAATATTGGGTCTGCTTTGATCCAACAATTATAGGGCGTTCCGTCTTTTCTATAGTTCAACACCACCGCTTCAAACGAATGTGCGTTTCTCACGGCACACGAGATATATTTGGTGGTTTCTTTGCTGGTAGCTTCCCCTTGAAACATTTTAGGGGATTGACCGATCACTTCGGCGGCACTGTAACCGTTCATCTCTTCAATGTTGTGCGATGCGTGAACAATTTTTAACTGCGCGTCGGTCACAACGATTACTTGCTGATTACCAATCAACGCTTCGCTCATATTCGGCCGGGATGCCCAATGGTGCGTCTTTGCTAGATGGTTTAGGAGGGTAATGTCCCTGCTTCCCTTGCAGACCCTTTCAAAATAGTCGCCCGAAAGGTCAGCCGATATCAATGGCAATGAATTGATCTGCTGTGTGGCATAAAATTTTTCGGCAGCGTTATCGTAATGCACTAATTCTTCCATAAAGAGTAGTATATGAAATCTATTGATATTGGTTTATGGTGAAAATGGTTTTCCTTTAAGGACATTCTACAATAATGGGGTGGAAGAAAATCTAATTCTTTCAATACTATTTGGCCAAACCCCTTGGATCATGGACTTTGGTCCTGACGAAATTATGGCACTAAAATGTAGTGTGTAATCGGCCAAAGGGAAGCAATTTTTTAATAAAACTACTAAAAATAAAGGATTGGGATCAACAGTATAGAATTGATTAACATTTTTGTTTAAGCTTTAAACGATATTGTATTTAACTATCTTGTTAATGTTAAACAAAAAAATTAAAAATCGAATTGCAGTTGTACGAAAACTGCAGAATCATGAGCTTCTGTTGTCTCTTCCATATTGTTTAAATTGGAAAGGGAAAGGCCTAACAGTCTAACCGAGTTTTCCAATTTTTCCTGATACAATAATTCCTTGGCGGTTTCCATGAGCATTGCCTGTTCTTTAACAAAATAGGGTAGTGTTTTACTTCGGGTCTGCAATGTAAAATCGCTATACTTAATTTTAAGGGTAATGGTTTTGCCTGCCATGGCAGACTTTTTCAATCTTCGATCAAGCTCCCCTGAAATCTGTTCCAACTTGTCCAATAAAAAAACCTCACTGCTCAGATTTTCCCCGAAGGTACGTTCCGCACCTACAGATTTTTGATTGCGATGTGGTTTAACCGGGCTTTCATGAATCCCTCTCACCACCTGAAAGTAATGTTTTCCGCTCTTGCCGAATTTTTCGGAAAGGAATTCCAAAGTTTTGTTTTTCAAATCTTTACCGGTAAAAATCCCTAAGCGATACATTTTTTCAGCGGTTACCTTGCCCACACCATAAAATTTACGGATTTCCAAGGCTTCCAGAAACGGGATTACTTCCTCTGGGTCCACGGTTTTTTGCCCGTTGGGCTTATTGATGTCACTGGCAACCTTGGCAATGAATTTATTGATCGAAATTCCGGCGGAAGCCGTAAGTCCGGTATCCTCAAAAATGCGATGGCGAATTTCTTTGGCTATCAAAGTGGCCGAGGGATTCCCTTTCTTGTTCGTGCTTACATCGAGGTAAGCTTCATCCAGGGACAAAGGTTCGACCAAATCGGTGTAATCATGGAAAATAGCCTTTATTTTTTCGGAAATTTCCCTGTACCGATCAAATCGTACCTTCACAAAAATAAGGTCAGGGCATTTTTTTTGAGCCATCATCCCGCTCATCGCGCTTCGTACACCAAATTTTCTGGCCTCATAGCTGGCCGCTGCCACAACGCCCCTCTTGGTACCACCCCCAACGGCGATTGGTTTTCCTCGCAGTTCGGGATGGTCCAATTGTTCCACGGAAGCGTAGAAGGCATCCATGTCTACATGGATGATTTTTCGAGCGGGCAAATCATTCGACATAAACAAATTTAAGGCTTATCTTAGAAGGGTTTATTGTACAGCAGAAAGATATTTATGATTGAAATAGAACGAAAATTTCTTGTTACATCCGCAGATTATAGAAAAAAGGCACAGCATAGTGATAGAATTTTACAGGGTTTTTTGAATACCGACCCCCAACGTACCGTTAGGGTAAGAACGAATAAGAACAAGGGTTTTCTTACGATAAAGGGCATGTCGAACGAATCTGGAACCAGCCGTTATGAATGGGAATGTGAATTGCCAATGGCGGATGCAGAAAGACTAATGGAACTTTGCGAAACGGGAACCATAGAAAAGGTCAGGTATTTCATACCTCACGGGAAACATATATTTGAAGTAGACGAATTCATGGGGGACAACCAAGGTTTGGTCATTGCGGAAATAGAATTGAAACGGGAAAACGAAGTCTTTGACAAGCCCGATTGGTTGGGGCAAGAGGTTACCGGTAACATCAAATATTACAATTCCTATTTAAGCAAAAACCCATACAGTCAATGGAAAAAATGAGATTCATTTCAGCCTTATTGGCGCTCCTCCTGAAGTTAGGATGCGAAGATTACCGTCAAAAGGAAGTAATAGGCAAAAGGCATTACTTATAATAAGGAGATCGAGACGAGGGATCAAGGACGCATTGGAACAAAATGGTTTTCAAACGTTCAATTGTGGTGATCTTCGACCTGAGCCATCTTATATTTCCTTGGGGGATAAACCAGATGTTTACCTCCATCCTCCTCCAAGGGCGCGGTAGAGTGATATGACAGCTTGTAATTGGTTTAACCTGTTATCGATGGCATTCAGTTCGGCATTCAGGGCCGCCTGCCGAACGATCAACAGGTCGAGGTAGGTGCCAAACCCGTTGTTCAACAGCAGTTCCGAGTTGGTCTCCGCTTGTCTGAGGGAAGCGACCTCATTTTGACGGGATTCGTATTTTCTCGACTCGGCCTGAAATTCATAAAGGGCATTCGATACCTCTACTCCGGCTACCAGTAAGGTTTTCCTAAAATTTAAAAAGCTTTCCTGCTGCTGGGCCTTTGCAACCTCCATTCGCGTGCGTATCTGTCTTTTGTTAAGAATAGGCGCAGTGATTCCCGCTATTAAACTGGCAAAGAGCGATCTGGAACTGAACCATTTATCAAATTCCAAACTTTGAAACCCACCGGTGGCGGAAAGTGTGAAGGAGGGATAAAAATTGCTTCTGGCCACGTTGGTCAACTCAAATGCATTGGCAAAATCGTATTCAGCGACAATCACATCTGGTCGGTTGCCCAATAGACTGGCCGGTACTCCTAAGCTGAGTTCAGTCTCGATGTTCTGTTCGGACAAAGTAGTGCGATCCACTTTTTGTCCAGGTTTGCCCAGGAGCAGGGCAAAACCGTTTTCTGAACTGAAAAGGGCCTTTTCCAAATCTACCAAAAATGCCTGGGCACTGTATAATTGGGCGGCCGTTTGGTCTACGGCGACTTGGGTCACGCTTCCTGCTTCTTTCAATGCCTGGATGGTTTCCAAACTGCGCTTTCTGTTTTCAATGGTCTTAAGGGTCACTTCATATTGATCGTCCAAGGCCAAAAGCTGAAAGTAGGTGGCCGCAATTTCGGAAACAAGCCTGGTCTTCACGGCTTTATGTGCCGCCAAACTCTGTAAATAGGTGGCTCGGGTGGCCCGGCGTTCGCTCCTTATTTTACCCCACACATCTGCCTCCCAGCTGAGATTGGCGGAAAATTCATACTGGTCGATGGCATTGTTGAAGAATGCCCCAAATTGACTGTTGCGGGACAACTCCTGATGCGTGGCCGTTGACCGTACGCTTAGGGTAGGAAGATAGCCTGCCTTGCCTTGACGCATAAAGGCTTCGGCCGCGATTATCCGTTGCAGGGCAATACGGATGTCCAAATTGTTTTCAAGGGCCTCGGTGATATGACCCTTGAGCTTGGCATCGGTGAACAGTTCTGCCCATGACAAGCTTCCCATAGATACGGTATCATTTGATACTTCATCGGTCCTGTAGAGTTTATCGATTTCTTCGACACTGGGCCGCTCGTAATTTTTTGCCACAAAACAGGACTGAAAAAGCATCAGGAGCAAAACGATAGGAATGTATCTATAGCGCTTTTTCATTTTATAGCTGTTCTTCTCCTTTGTTTGCACTTACCGATTCAGGAACACCGCTCACTTTCTCCTGTAACCATTGAAAAACAACAAAAAGTATGGGTATGACAAAAACGCCCAAAACTGTACCAAATAACAATCCCCCGGCAGCACCGGTGCCGATAGATCGGTTGCCCTGTGCGCCGACCCCATTGGCCAATACTAGGGGCAATAACCCCAAAATAAAGGCAAAAGAAGTCATGAGGATGGGCCGTAAACGTACTTTAGCCCCCTCCAGGGCCGCTTTGGCGATGGTAAGGCCATGTTTGCGCCTTTGCGCGGCAAATTCCACGATCAATATTGCGTTTTTGGCCAACAATCCGATGAGCATGATCAAGGCGATTTGAAAATAAATGTTGTTTTGAAGGCCCGACAAAAATGTGGTGAAATAGGCACCCGCCACACCAATGGGCAATGAAAAGATCACTGCAAGCGGTACCAGGTAACTCTCAAATTGAGCTGAGAGCAGAAAATATACAAAAAGGATGCTGAGGGCAAAGATGATGCCCGCCTGCCCCGAGGCCGCTATTTCTTCCCTGGTAATCCCGGAAAAGGCAATGTCGAAGTTTTCGGGCAAACCCTTTGCGGCGACCCTATTGACCGCGTTGATAGCGTCACCCGTACTATAGCCCGCCGCCGTAGTTCCATTCACGGTCACTGCGTTGAATAGATTAAAACGGTTAATGGTCTGTGGGCCGTAGACCCTTTCCAGACTCACGAATTGTGAGACCGGTGCCATTTCACCGGCAGCATTCTTCACAAAAATACTATTGAGGCTCAATTCATCTTTTCTGTCTTCCGGAAGCGCTTGAACAAAAACCCTGTACTGCTTGCCAAACCTGCTAAAATCGGAGGCGAAAAAGCCCCCGATGTAACCCTGTAGGGTCCTTAAAATGGCATTCACTGTAAATCCCGCCTCTTTGGCCCTGGCAATATCAATATTGAGCTGTAATTGTGGAAAAGAGGTGCTGAACGAATTGGAGGCAAAGGAGACTTCAGGCTGTTGGTTTAAGGATTCAACAAATGAAGTAACGGTTTCGTCCAGCTTTTGGAGTTCGCCCGAAGACCGATCCAAAATCCGCATCTCAAACCCATCGGCGCTGCCAAAACCGTTAACACTGGGCGGGGTAAAGAACCGTATTTTGGCATCATTGATGTCCCTTACGTTTTTATTCATTTTACTAATGATCGAATCGATGGAAGTTTCAGCGGTTGTACGATCTTCAAAATCTTCAAGAATAAGAAAGCTCAAACCATAGGAACTCCCCGAACCGGAAAAAAAGTTTCTACCGGCAACGATCGACGCGGTACGTACGCCTTCCACATCCTTCACACGATCAAATAGGTCTTTCATAACCTTAAAAGTCCTGTCTAGGGATGATCCGGGAGGCAACTCAACATTGACGAAGATTACGCCCCTATCTTCCGAGGGCACGAAACCAGTAGGAATCGTCCTATCAGCGATCACAATGCCGACAACCGCAAGGGCAAGCGCCAAAAAGGTGATCCAATTATGTTTTAAAAGAAACTTCAGGGAATTTTCATATTTATTTTTTGTGGCTTCAAAGGCGGCGTTAAAAGCGATATAAAAACGCTGTATCGGAGATCTCTTTTGGTCGCCCCTACCTTCCTTGGGCGGTTTCAGGAAAATGGCGCATAAGGCCGGACTCAAGGTCAGGGCATTTACAGCTGAAATCAAAATGGCTATGATCAATGTCACTCCAAATTGCTCATAAAAAACACCGGCCGGTCCTTGAATAAAGGTAATGGGTATAAATACCGCCGCCATGACCAAGGTAATCGAAACGATGGCCCCACTGATTTCACCCATGGCATCGATGGAAGCTTTTTTCGGGTTCTTTTCGCCCCCCTCGAGTTTTACATAAACCGCTTCCACGACAACGATGGCATCATCGACCACTATACCGATTGCCAAAATCAGGGCGAAAAGGGTCAATAAATTGATGGAATACCCGAGGAGGTTCAGAAAAAAGAAGGTTCCGATAATCGACACAGGTACCGAAATGGCAGGAATCAACGTTGATTTCAAGTCCTGTAAAAAAATAAAGACCACTAAAAAAACGAGAAGGAAAGCCTCGATCAGGGTTTCCTTTACCTTTTCGATGGAGGCGGTCAAAAACTTATTGGTGTCATAGTTGATGAGATAGTCAATGCCTTCCGGAAAATCTTTCTTTAAAGTTTCCAATTTAACATAAATCTCTTCTATAATCTCTTGTGCATTTGAACCAGGGGTTTGGAAAACCCCGAAACTAAGACCAGGATTTCCTTTTGACAATGACAAGGAAGAATAGGAAAAGGCATCCAATTCGACCTTGGCGACATCTCTCAATTGGAGGAACTTGCCCTGTCCCAATGCTTTGATAAAAATATTTTCATATTCTTCCGCGGTCTTGTAACGCCCTTTGTATTTGATGACATATTCGAAAGATTCCCCAGCGTTTTGTCCCAAAGAACCCGCTGCCGCTTCGAGGCTCTGTTCATTGATCGCATTGATCACATCGGTGGTGGAGAGCGCATAATTGGCCATTTTATCGGGATCGATCCAGATGCGCATCGAATAGTCCTTGCCACCAAAAACACTAATGGCACCGACGCCTTTGATCCTAAGCATCTCCGGTCTGACGTTAATATTGAGATAATTTTGGATATAGGTGTCATCATAGTCTTTGTTAGTGGAGAACAGGGCTGCATAGAGCAGGGCGGAGTTCTGTTGCTTGGTCGTAATGACACCCGCCCTGGTGACCTCCGATGGCAAAAGGGAATTGGCACGGGCAACCCTATTCTGTACGTTCACGGCCGCAATATCGGCATCATAGCCCTGTTCAAAAAACACCTGAATCGAGGCACTCCCGTCGTTGCTGGCACTTGAGGTAATATAGGTCATTCCCTCGACCCCATTGATCTGTTCCTCTATGGGCACGATGACGCTTTCCAATATGGTCTGGGCGTTGGCGCCTGGGAAACTGGTGGTTACCTGAACTGTGGGCGGGGCAATATCGGGGTATTGTGTTATAGGTAATTCGGTAAGACCCAAAACCCCCAGCATGACAATAATAATTGAAATAACAGTGGAAAGAACTGGCCGTTCAATAAAGGTTTTTAGCATTTTAATTATTTAAAGACGGGGTCGAAAGAATTGAGAATGCTATCCATAGGTATGGATAGTGGGGCGATTTTTGTGCCGGCACGCACCTTACCGATGCCCTTGCCGAGTACGATATCCCCTTTGCCTATCCCATGATCGATTACATATAAATTGTTCGCTTCGGCGATTACCGAAATGGCGGTGGGCACCAAGGTATCGGCCTGTACCTTAAAAACAAAGGTTTTTCCTTGCTGTTCATAGGTGGACAAAGTAGGAACCACAACCACATCTTTATAAATTTGGGGCACCAGTACCTTTCCGCTACTGCCATTTCGGAGAAGGCCACTTTCATTTTCAAAACGGGCCCTAAAGGATATGGTCCCCGTTTGCGGGTCGATGTCCCCTGCAATCGTTTCAATAAATCCTTCCTTCTCAAATTCGGCACCGTTGGCCATGATCAATTTTACCTGTGGGAGGTTTTTAATTTTTTCATCCATGGTAGCGCCTTTTGCCAGGGTGATAAAATCGATGAAGTCTTTCTCGTTGAGCGTGAAATAGGCATATACCGTTCCTATAGAGGAAACCACGGTCAAAGGTCTTTGATCTTGGGCACTGGTGAGTGCCCCTTTTCTGAAATTTATTGACCCGACCACGCCATTGACCGGACTTTTGATGTTGGCGTAACCGATATTGGCATTGATACCATTATATGTACTTTGTGCCTGTGCATGTTTGGCCATCGCGGTTTCGAGCTGTACATTGCTGATGATTCCCTTTTCAACAAGGGGTTTTAGCTTATCGACTTCCACTTGTGCGGCCCTTACGTTTGCTTTGGCGGCAGCCGCATCTTGGTCAAGTGATTGGGTTTCGATTCGAAATAGGGCTTGTCCCATTTTCACCTGCTCGCCCTCTTTGATCAAGACCTCCTGGATATACCCCGAAATCTTGGGGCGCACCTCACTGCTCACGGCACCTTCAAGGGTCGTGGGGTATTCTTTGTAGGTCGTAACATCACGCTTTTCAACGGTCAGTACCGGATAGGAAGACACCTGGGTTACCATTGGGGAACTTCCGCTGCCATTCTGGCCATCGCCGCAACCATGGATGAGAACGGCGAGCCATGCGACTGCAATTAATGGAATGCGGTTGTTATTGATCATATCTGAACAAATTTGATTGTCTTTTTTCTAATGCCATTTGAATACCCATTTCAGGTTCATCTGAGGCATATGATTCAGATGTCAACCGGCCAAAACCCCTTCTTTTCCTATTATTGGAATATGGGTTAAAGCGTTTGGGCTTATGCTGTTTTTTTCAAATAGGAATCGTTTTTCATATAACTTTGTGTCGGCATAAAAAGTAACAAAAAATTCATTGTTCAGCCCTAGTACTTCTTCCGTTAACAATTCGATTTTCTCATATGATTTAGCCCCGACCAGCCCAATGCCATGTCTCATGGTAGAGGTTTTCCGTTCCCCGTCAAAACCTACTGAAACCACCAAGACCATTTCAATGGGGGAACTGCGGTCATTGATGATATAGGCGTTCCAGTCTTTGGAGAGAAATTCGTCGTTCCATTCATGAACGACCGCAACATAAACATCTTTTGCTACGGGTATTTCTATGTCTTTGCGCATAACATCTCTGGGATTTCCCCCAGTAAGGGAAAATGGTCTTTAAAGGTATCGTAATATTCCAATATTGGCCAACTTTGTTCGTTGCGATAGCGCATTTTTAACGTAGGCCTATTTTCCTATTCATTTATAATACGCTCCGAAACTGTTCCAAGAATCTGATATCGTTTTCACTTAACAGCCTAATGTCTGATATCTGATGAAGCAGAAGTGCAATGCGATCAATGCCCATACCGAACGCGAAGCCCGAGTAGGTTTTCGAGTCGATACCACAATTGTCCAGTACATTGGGGTCTACCATTCCGCAACCCATGATTTCGAGCCATCCGGTGCCCTTGGTCATCCGATAATCGGTTTCTGTTTCAAGGCCCCAATAAACATCTACCTCAGCACTGGGCTCGGTAAATGGAAAATAGGAGGGGCGCAATCTGATCTTGGATTTTCCGAAGAGTTCAGTTGTAAAAAATTGCAGGGTTTGTTTTAGATCTGCAAAGGAAACATCCTTATCGATATAAAGACCTTCCACTTGGTGGAAAAAACAGTGCGATCTCGCGGAGATGGCCTCGTTGCGATAGACCCGTCCAGGTGAAATTGTGCGAATGGGGGGTTTGTTGTTCTCCATGTACCTTACCTGCACCGATGAGGTATGGGTGCGCAAAAGGACATCTGGATCGGTCTGTATAAAAAAAGTATCCTGCATATCACGTGCAGGATGGTACTCGGGAAGGTTCAAGGCCGTAAAATTATGCCAATCGTCTTCAATTTCGGGCCCTTCAGAAACGTTGAAACCAATTCTGGAAAAAATCTCAATAATTTGGTTCTTTACGATTGATATGGGATGTCTTGACCCCAATGCGATGGGCTCTCCGGGCCTTGTTAGATCACCATAAATACCTTTCACTTCAACCTTGGCCTCAAGCGATTCATTCAAAGCGATCACTTTTTCATTGGCCAGCTGTTTCAGGGTGTTAATGGCTTGCCCGAACTCTTTTTTTTGATCATTGGCCACCTCTTTGAAAGCCAAAAAGAATTCGTTCAACACCCCTTTTTTACCTAAATATTTAATGCGAAAGGCTTCCACCGCTTCTTTGGAATCGGCCTTGAATCGTTCTACTTCTTCAATATGGCTCTTTATCTTATCGATCATGGTCGTATGCTTGTGGGGCAAATTTAAAATAATTTGGAGTTTCCTTGCCATTAAACTGCCCAAATCGTGGTGAAAGGGAGCCTATTCTCAATATTCGTCAACAACGTTGTTTTTGACCCAAACCAGGCAATCGTCAAAATTTTTAAATATATGCGCTTCCGGAATAAGATCTGGAATAATGTCCACCCGTTCCATCATATAACGGGGTTGTTTTTGAACATCCACCAGAAGCACGTTTTTCTTAGATTTTATAAGGTCTATCAGAATATCTTCCATGGCATAGAGACCAGATTGGTCCATGTAGGGCATTAGGTCCATCCGTATGATTACCGTGGAGGCCGTAGCGGAAATTTGGCTGGCCAATTCCTGAAATTTGCTTGTAGATCCAAAGAATAAAGGCCCTTTTAGGTGTTTGATGAAGACTTCTTCCCTTAAATTTTTGGGCATATCGGCTTCATCGGTCCATGATTGTTCTTTTTCAAGCGTTTTCACATTGGATCGTTCAGCGGTAAGATCGCCCATTTTTTTCATGAACATCAGGGAGGCAATGACCAGCCCAATACCTACGGCATAGATCAAGTTCCAAAAAGTGGACAATACCAAAACGATGATCATCACGATTACTTCCGAGCTAATTTTTAATCGGCCCAATTCAATATCTTTTGGCATGCTAGGGATAGCCCTTAAGCCTTTGTAATCCATGACGCTGACGCCTACGGTGATTAAAATTCCGGCGAGCACGGCGGCGGGGATTTTCGAAGCAACCGGGCCCAAAGCGATTAAAATAAAGAGTAAAAGTATGCCGGCAATCATCCCGGAAAGTTTGGTCTTGCCCCCTGAATTGATGTTGACCACCGTACGAATAGTGGCCCCAGCACCTGGAAGTCCTGCAAATATGGCGGCAATACTGTTTCCTATTCCCTGGCCCACCAATTCTTTATTGGGCCTGTGTTTGGTCTTGGTCATGTTGTCTGCGACCACTGAGGTGAGCAACGAATCAATGGCGCCCAGAATGGCCAAGGTCAGGGCCGTGAATATATATGGGGTTATCGCACCGATCTTGAATTCTGTAAAAATTTCAAGTCTTGGTAACGGCAACCCCTCGGGAATCTGTTCGATTGCCCGGTAATCCAGGCCAAAACCATAGGCAACCCCAGATACCAAAATTAGTGCCACTAAGGTACTGGGCACTACCGTTGTGATTTTTTTAAAACCATAAATAATGATGATAGTGGATAGGGCAAGGATTAATTCAAGCCAATTGATATTTTTCAGCCCATTTGGAAAAACCTTTACCGTACCTACCACGCCGGATGCATCTGAAGCCGCCAAGGTCTGCGCTTCCCTTAATATTGCGGTAGTCGTAATTTCACCTGATCTTTTTACCGTTTCTTTGAAATCTTCAAGGACCAGTATGCCTTCACCGGCCTCTTCTCGAAGGATGTTCTCTAAGATCAGCTCCTCGGCATGGGGCTTGAATTTCTCAATAAAGGCCAAGTCTTCTTTAGGGTAGTAGCCTATGGCCGGCAGTATTTGGGTAATGATAATGATCAACCCTATGGCCGTCATAAAGCCCGAAACAACCGGATAGGGTATGTATCGGATGTACATGCCCAGACCCATAAGCCCAAGAGCAATTTGCATCAAACCGGCCAATAAAAAGATCGTTAAGATAGCTGGAAGTGCCTTTTCCACGCTGCCATCGTAAAGCGCCAGGATACCTGCAATGATTACCATACTTACCGCGGTCATCGGCGCGGTCGGTCCCGAAATCTGGGTGTTTGTTCCCCCAAAAAGAGCCGCGAAGAAACTGATGAATATGGCACCATAAAGTCCGGCACTTGGCCCCAAACCCGAACTCACCCCAAAGGCCAAGGCCAAGGGCAATGCCACAATGCCGGCCGTGATGCCGCCAAAAAAATCTCCCCTGAAATTTTTAAAAAGGTGCTTCATGGTCTATGAAGATAAGCTTTGTTAAGGTAATACATTCAAAAATAAAAAAAGCCAATGTCAGTGACATTGGCTTTTTGAGCATTGAAAAATATGCCTTAGTCTAAATGATAGATTTCCATGATATTTTTCAATATGCCTTCAAAATCAATTTTTAAATCGATCAATTTTCCAGAATGTACGTCAAATACCCAGCCGTACACCTTAAGATTTCTATCTCGATAAGCCTTCTGAACGGCCGCTGTTTTTATAAGGTTCACACATTGTTCCTGTACGTTGAGCTCAACCAGACGGTCGTATTTTTTTTCTTCGTCTTCTATGGCGTTCAATTCGTTTCTGTGAATTCTGTAAACATCGCGGATATTGCGTAGCCATGGGTTCAAAATACCCAAATCGGCAGATTGCATCGCTGCTTTTACCCCGCCGCAGGCATAGTGGCCACAGACGACCACATGGTTGACCTTAAGATTGTTCACCGCATAATTGATGACCGACATCACGTTCAAGTCGATGCTGATGACCATATTGGCAATGTTTCTATGCACGAACACTTCACCTGGGCCAAGGCCCATCAATTCTTCAGCGGTCACCCTACTATCGGAACAGCCGATGTAGAGCAATTCCGGATTCTGACCTTGCCCTAATTTATCAAAATAGTCGGGACCTGTGGCCAACTTTTCGGCGATCCACTTCTTATTGTTTTCGAAAACTTGTTTTATGTCCATTTTTCTTTTTTTTATTGGGTTAGATAGTGACCTCCTTGTGGGCAGGTTTGTTGTTTAATTTAAAAAATTCGATATAACTGGGCGGGTTTTCCACGACGCCTTTCTCAGAGACCAATTTGATATCGATGTGGCGATTCTTTGCTTTTTCGGAAAAATCCTGCAAAATTTCAATAATATCATTGTCCAAATACCTCGTTTTACGTACATCTAGCTCAAGATACGAATCTTCGGGGAGCCCTTCCAATTCTTTTAGGATGGCACCTTTGTTGAAAAACGTCACTTCTTCGGCAAGCGTCATTTTTATTTTATGTTTGCCATTGCTTTTGTCCTCGATGTGCAAAAAATGTGAATTCTGATAGCTTTTGATCAAGATTACCACAATGCCGACTGCAAGACCGAGACTGATCCCGATAAGTAAATCGGTAAATACAATGCCGAGAACGGTAACGATAAAGGGCACGAACTGTTTCCAACCCAATTCGTACATTTTTATGAATAAGGCGGGTTTTGCCAATTTAAAACCAACGATGAACAATATCGAAGCCAAGACCGACAGCGGTATCATATTCAACAGTCTGGGGATCATGATCACAGAAATCAATAGAAAGAAACCATGGATAATGGCCGACATCTTAGATTTCCCGCCCGATTGAATGTTCGCTGAGGAACGCACGATGACCTGGGTTACGGGGAGGCCTCCAATGAGCCCTGAAATCATGTTTCCCGCTCCCTGGGCCAAAAGTTCCCTATTAGTCGGGGTTACCCGTTTTTGCGGATCGATGCGATCGGTGGCCTCTACGCACAACAAGGTTTCAAGGCTCGCGACCAATGCGATGGTGAAAGCGGTGACCCAGATTTGTGAATCGGTTATCGCCCCGAAGTTTGGAAAGCTGAACTGCTTCATAAAAGAAGTTGCGTCCTCAGGAATGGGCACGCTCACCAAGTGTTCCGCGGAGATGCCCCATACCGCGTTGCCCTTGGTAAACACATAGAACAGTATGCCCAAGACAACGGCGACCAGCGGCCCTTGGACCAATTGGAAGATTTTGCCTTTTTTGGAGAGTACCTTGTCCCATAACAGAAGAATGGCAAGGCCAATCACCGCAATGATCGTGGCCCCAAGACTGATATTGTTCAATGTATTTAGTATTTCTGAAAAGGTATTATTTCCATCCACCTGAAAGAAAGCGAAATCTCCTTCAGGATCGACGTCATAGCCGAAAAAATGGGGAATTTGCTTTAAGATGATAATGATCCCAATACCGGTGAGCATGCCTTTGATGACCGAAGAGGGAAAATAGTAACCGATAACCCCGGCCTTGAGTACCCCGAAAAGCAATTGAATGGCACCGCCCAATACAACGGCCAGCAAAAAATTTTGATATCCGCCCAATGTGCCAATGGCCGTTAATACAATAGCGGCCAAACCTGCGGCCGGGCCACTGACCCCTACCTGGGAACCGCTAAGGCTGCCCACCACAATGCCGCCTATAATCCCGGCTATCAATCCCGAGAACAGCGGGGCTCCACTGGCGAGGGCTATCCCCAAACAAAGGGGTAGGGCCACAAAAAAAACCACGATACTTGCAGGCAAGTCGTTTTTGATATATCTGAACATTTCAATAAAATTAGGTCTTCGATTCTCATGAAGACAGGTTAGTTAAATGAAAAGGGTTGTTAGAGGAAGTCTAGAGACTGGGCTTTGGGGGCGGCAGTAAAATTTCCATCGGGGAGTTGTGATGGCCCAACAGGTAAAAATCCGAAAGTTCAGATTTTTTTGAAAGTGCAAATAGCATAAGATCGGCCTGCAAGTTATTGATCGTAATTTCGTCGGCAGACAATTTTTTCCCCAGATCTAGCGGTTCTTCTTCACCCAGGGTATTGATCACTATCGGTTTATCAATATGAAACATAGTAAGCACGCTAGGGGCACTAATGGCAAAAAGCCACAGCAATAAGAGCGATATGCGAATCAATTGTTTCATAGGAACGGGAAGCGTGCCCAAGATAAAAGTTTTACCCTAAAAAGGCGTTAAGTTTATTTTAAAATTCCTTCAGTAATTTAATACTTTCTTTTGGAATCCAACCTGTTTTGCCATCGGCGATGCTAATTTTGTGGTAATCGTTAAGGTTTTCCAAAACATTTACCTTGGCACCCTCGTGCAATGTAAATACGGCTTGGCTTCTATTGTTCGGTTCCGATTTGACCTCCACTTCACTGGAAAACACGATGGCTGGGCTATCGTTCTTAAAGGCATCGTATTGCAGGAAAGCCAAAATGGCCGTCATGATTGAAATCAAAAGAGAAACCAAACTTGAGATAAAGGCGATTCTTTTTCTGACAGAATATCTGAAATAATAAAAGGCAATATATAGGACAACGAAAAGCATCATGAACAGCACTGCGGTATAGGCCCATTGATCAAAAGAAAGCATAGCGGTAAGCTTGCGGTAGAATTTTGAAAATCCCATCTCGGGCATGGTGTCGATGGCATCCAAGGTCATGTTCTGGGCGTAAGCCAGGTTGTTGATGATTTCCGTATCGTTAGGGGTTAGCAACAATGCTTTTTCATAATAATAAATGCTTGGGGCAATCTTGTTGAGCTTATAGTACGAATTGCCTAAATTGTAGTAAAGCGCAGCGGAATGTTGGCCTTTTTCCAAAATATCAAGGTAATTTTGAATGGCATTGTCGTAATCCCCCTCATTATAGGCATTGTTGGCCTGTTCGAAAAGGGCATCGTTTTGTGCATGTGCACATAGAGCCATAAAAAACATGATAACGGTTGCGATATGCTTCACTTTTGCAATATTTTCATTCGTTGTTTCATTTGGGTCTTACCTCCTTGATGAAAATAGTCCCGGCGATTTTATAGTTGTTTGTCCATATTGGAAATCACTTCGCTGGCCTTATCGTAATCTTGCTGCATCTGCACCTGCGAAAAAGGACTATAGCGTGCCATTTCACAGTTTTTCAACAAGCCAATAAAGCCTACTTTGGTATTTTCATCTACTTGCTTTTGCGACAATAGGGCGGTAATTTTATCTTTGCTGAACTCAGAGGTCTCTATCTTCAATTTTGCCTTGAGATAGTTGTGCAGGGCCTTTTCCAAAGCGATATAAAAGGCCTCCTTATTACCAAGGACTTTTTTGGCGGTCGAAAGGTATTTTCTTGCCAACTTGTTGGCCTTTTTGATTTTTCTCCCCGCCACGTCACTTGCTATGGCTTCCCGTTTTCTTCCAAAAACAATGCTGATCGGAATCAGTAAAATGGGCAATAGCCACCACAGATAAAATGCCCTTGACCCAAAAAAGTGTACATTGCCAATATCGCTGAGGTTTGGTTTCAGTTTAATGAAACCGAATTGGTTTCCTGTGGTTACTACACTTTGACGGTTAGCGGCCCCGGGAATATTGTTGGAAATATCCGAGCTTGAGGGTCCGGAGAGTACATTGATAATAATTTCATCTGAGGTAATGGTATTATATTTTTCAGTTTGTGGATTAAAATAGCTAAAGGCAATGGGGGGAATGGGGTACTTTCCCTTAAAGGAAGGAACAATGGTATAATTGTTACTTACTTTCCCCTGGGTTCCTGAAAGGGTGGTACGCACAGATTCTTCGAACTCCGGTTCGTAAACCTCCAAGGACCCGGGAAGGCTTGGCTCTGGCAATTGAAACAATTTGAGGTTGCCTTTCCCGTTGACTTCGACTTTCGTCTGGAACGATTCGGAAGCCTTAAGACTATTTTTACTAGCGGTCACCGTAAAGTCAAAATCACCTACGGCACCCCCGAAATTGGCAGGTTTACCTGCAGTGGGCAATGTTTTGACTTTCAACGTTCGCCTACCTGCGGATACCGTTTTGTTGGTTGACGTGTACATTCTTTGGCCAAAGAAATCGCGACGGTTGGTAGGGACTTCCACGGTTACTTCCAAGGAGAGGGGCTCGATTTCCAGTTCGCCCGCTTTTTGAGGGTAAAGTACTACCCGCTTCAATACTACATATCGGTAGGGTTTTCCATCAAAAGTGCCGTTTTCTGCAGACAATCTGGTAATGGGAATGTCCTGGCTCCAAAAGTTATTGTATTTGGGGTTGTCCAATGGCCTATAATTGGTGACACTTATCGAAGGACTCACATACAATTTGTACACCACGCTCACCGCCTCGTTCAGATAAGGGTCGTCTTTTGAAACTTCAGCTACCAAATGAAGACTTTCATCGGCGACATCGTCGGCGGACATCTGGTCGTTGGGTCTGTCTACCGCTGCGGTAACTTCCACCAGTTTTGGGCTCGATTTATAGGTCTTCCCATCGATGACGATAGTGGCCTGCTTTATGGTAAAACTCCCCCTTGCCGTAGGGGCCAAAGTATAGGAATAGGTCTTTGAATAACTCCTTACCCCGTTGACCCATGAAGAGCTGATGGCCTGTGATGGCCCCATGACCACTTGAAAACCCTCAAAATCGGGTGCAATAAAATCGTCTCCATCCTTGTTCATGGTAAAATCCACGCGGAGGCGTTCATTGATTCCCAATTTATCTTTGCTCAACTTCACTTCGAAGGTAACCGCATTATTATCCTGTGCCTTAAGTCCAAATACCAGGAACAAAAATGCCATAAACGCCAAATGTTTTTTAATGCCCATCGGTTTTACCAATCTTTCTCGTTCTTCACTTTGACGCCTTTCACTTTTTGGGCGTCGATTTTTTCCTGTACCTTTTTCTCTTCGTTTTGCATGGCCTCCAAAAGGTTCTGGATCTGCTGTTTGCTCAATTGGTTGGGCCTTTGCTGCTGCTGCTCTTGTTGCTCTCCTTGATCAGGCTGTTTTTGTTGTTCTTTCTTTTCATCTCCCTCACCTTCTTTTTCATCCTCGTTTTGATCTTTTTTATCCCCTTCGTCGCCTTCGTCGCCTTGGTCTTTTTGGTCCTGATCTTTCTTTTCTTCTTTGTTATCGCCTTCTTTTTTGTCCTCGTTCTTATCTTTTTGGTCCTGGTTGTCCTCGTTGTCTTTGTTGTCTTTGTTCTGGTCGTCCTGTTGCTGTTCTTTTTTTAGCATTTCCTTGGCAAGTGCCAAGTTATAACGGGTTTCCTCATCATTAGGTTCGTTGCGCAAGGCTTGCTTATAGGCCTCTACCGCTTTTTCGTACTCTTTGCGTTTCATAAATACATTGCCCATGTTGTGATAGGCTTTGTGTTTATCGGTTTTTTCGGTCGCCAGTTCCCCGGCCTCCTTAAAACGCCCGAAAGCTTCACTATAGGTTTCTTTTGTATAATAGGCGTTGCCCAGATTAAAAGGGGCAGCGATATTTTCATCGCTTTTGGAAATGGCCCTGCGGTATTCGACCTCCGCTTCCACGAATTTATTTTCGGAGAGGTCTTTGTTGGCTTCCCAAGTGAGGTCCTTAGATTCTCTCAGGGCCCCCTGTTTTTCTTTTTCGTCCTCCTGCGACCAAGCAAGGGAAGAAATCAAAAAAATCACAAAAACCAGCTTTTTCATGCTATTCAATTTCCTTTTCATTAAATAAATTTAACCTTCTCAACCATTTGGTCTTTTTGTCAAGAACAAAGATGTCTAAAAGCAGAAATAAAAGGCCTGCTCCCAAGAACCATTGAAATTGATCTTTATATTCGGCGAACTGTTTGGCTTCAAATTCTTTTTTATCCATTTGTAGCAACTGTTCCTTGATATATTCGACAGCTTCTTCGGTATTGGATCCATTGATATATTCCCCATTGCCCTCATTGGCGATCTGCATTAGGATTTCTTCATTTAGTTTAGTGATTACCACCTCGCCCTGCGCATCTTTTTTAAGGCTCTCAACGATTCCGTTTCGCTTGATGGGAATAGGTGACCCCTTGGTCATGCCCACGCCAATGGTAAAAATACGGATTCCATTTTCTGCGGCCTGCTCCACCGCATCGTTGATCGATTCTTCGGAATGGTCTTCCCCGTCCGAAATAATGAAGAGCACCCTGTTGGTCTGATCTTCATCGTCGTAATAGGTGGTGGCCAGTTCAATGGCATCACTGATGGCCGTCCCTTGTGACGTCAGCATGTCGGTATTCATGCTTTGCAGGAACATTTTTGCTGCGCCGTAATCGGTGGTGATGGGCAGTTGCGGATATGCCTGCCCGGCATAGGCGATGATCCCAATTCTATCACTTGCCAATTGGTTGATGATTTCGGAGACCAATCGCTTGGCCTTCTCCAATCGGTTGGGGGCGATATCCTCGGCCAACATGCTCTTGGAGACGTCAACGGCAAATACAATATCAACGCCCTCCCGTTTCACGGTTTCAAGTTTGGTGCCCATTTTGGGATTGACGAGCCCTAGGGTCAAAAAAGCAAGCCCCAACATAAAAAACAACAGTTTCAAGGTGCCTTTGAACATCGATCGGTCAGGGGTCAGACGTTTTAGCAATGATAGGTCGGCAAACTGTTTTTGGGTTCTTTTCTTCCAAATTTGTAAAAGCACGAATAAGACGACCAGCACAGGGAGGATGCCCAGCAGATACAAATATACCTTTTCGTCTAATTGAATCATTTTTCGCTTTTTTTTCTAAACGGCGCATTTAAGCGCCCATCGAATTAAATAAAACTTCTGAATACCGTATTGCCCAAGACCCATTCCAACAAAAGCAAAACCCCTGCCAAGAGTATCCAAGGTCTAAATTTCTCTTCGTATTTATAATATTTGAATTCTTCTATATCGGTTTTTTCGAGCTTGTTGATTTCATCATAGATCGCTTCAAGCTTTTCATTATCGGTAGCCCTAAAATAACGGCCGCCCGTAGATTTGGCGATATCTTCCAACAACTTTTCATCGATTTCAACTTCACGCATGCCATATCGGAAAGAACCATCCGCGTTATAAGCAATGGGCGAGAGGGCATTTCCGTTGGTGCCCAGTCCAATGGTGTAGGTTTTGATGCCAAATTCTACGGCGAGATCGGCTGCGGTCTGCGGTTCTATAAAACCGGAATTGTTGACCCCATCGGTCAATAGGATGATGATTTTACTCTTGGCCTTGCTTTCCTTCAATCGGTTCACCGCCGTTGCCAGTCCCATACCAATGGCCGTACCATCATTCAATTGGCCATAAGTTATTTCGCGGAGCGCGTTCAACACGATCGATTTATCGCTGGTGATCGGAGTTTTGGTATAACCTTCCCCCGCATAGGCCACAAGGCCGATACGGTCATTGGGCCTTTTTTTGATGAAATCTGCCGCAACCTCCTTCAATGCCGCCAGTCGGTTTGGTTTAAGGTCGCGCGCAAGCATACTGGAGGAGACGTCGATTGCCATAATAATATCGATGCCCTTTGTTGTCTTGGTCCTAGTGGAAATATCTTCAGTCTGAGGTCTAGACATGGCCACGATGATAGCGGTAAGGGCCAATAATCTTAAGACGAACAGCAAGGGCTTTATTTTGGGCAACAACCCCCCTTTTCCGAAACCTTTGGTACTTGAAATTTTCAGTGAAGCCGTTTGCTCTTTCCGTTTGAAAAAATACCAAAGCACGGCCAAAGGCAGCAGACACAGTAGCCAAAAGAAATCAGGGTTCGCAAATTCGATATTTTCAAACATTTATACTTCCGTTTTAACCTCTACCGTTTTAAGGATCCGATCAACGATTTCCTGTGCGTACGGATCGTCGACCAACCAGGTAAGGGTAATCTGTTGTTGAAATCCGGGACCGCCAAAGTTTAGTACGATATAGTTACCATTTACCAGTCCGTCTTTTTCGGGAACCGCAAATTTGCCACTTCCATAGGTTTTTAATCCCTTGACTCCCGTAAGGGTCACAAACTCTTCCTGTTTGGTAATGATGTTTTTGGCCCCTCTGCTTTCTAAGCCTTTCAAAAAGCGCTCTACGGTCTGCTCATAATTGGGCTCTACCTGTTGTGCCAAGGTGGTGGAGGTCGCATTGATGGTGAACAGGCCATCGGGGCTTTGGTAGGTAAAAGATTGCAGTTCCTTGATATTCTCATCGGCGCCCTGAGCCAGTTTCGCTTTTTGGCGCACCAGTACATCGGGGGTTTCCAGACTGATTGGGGGATAGCCATAAACGCTTGCGATCCAATCCCCTTCCAACAATTTTTTAGTGGGATCACCGGTGATGGTATCCCAGACATAACGGGGACCAAAATAGATTATGGATAAGGCAATTACTGCCATGACGGCCACAGAAGTGATACTTCCTGCCAAAATCCATTTTTTCCGATTTTCTTTTTGGGCCATCTCTTCAAGATACTCCTTCCTTTGCATCAAATCTTCTTCACTCGGTTCGGGGAGTGCTTCCTTGGTTTTGATCACTATTTCCTCGATCGATTTTCGATCTTGTTCCGCCACCGAAGTGGGCGGTTTCGATTTCGCGAATTTCACCAAATCTGCGGTCTGCAATATTCTTTTAAATTGGCCAATGGTATCGCCCTCCAATTTTAGTTCGCCGGCATCGCGCATCAACTCCAATTTGGCGATCAACTCCTCGGATGTGCTCTCCAGGGCCGAGACATGTACGTCTTCCTCCAAATAAGAACGCACGATATCGGTTAGTTCGGAATAGTATTGTTTGTATTCGTCCTGGATCAGGTATTTGGAATTTTCCAGTTTTTTAAGTTCCAGCAAGGCGCGATCATAAGGGGGCAACAAGGCTTCCTTTTCAGCTTCGGTCAACCGTTTGGCACGAAATACGAACCAATAGAGCAAAAATCCAAGTACGGCCAAAAAGATAATGGTACCCAGAAGAATTTTCCAAAAATTGGCATTGCTCCTTTCTACTTCAAGAAGGGGTTTGATATCGTACATTTTCTGTGCCAAGGTATCGACGGGTACGGTTGCCACCTGTACCATTATAGAATCGGTGAAATATCCCTTTCCATTGATTTCGATCCGTTGAGAGGGAAGTTTATAGGCGCCCGAATCGAATTGGGTGAGCGAATACATCTTTTCAAGGGTCATGCGGTCTTTTTTCCTGGTGGTATCTGTCGCAAACGCCTCTACGGTTTCCAAGGGAGAAAAGGTTTGTCCCTCGGGAAAAATAACCTGTGCCGTGCTATCGGTTTCCACGCTCACCGTAAAATGGATTTGTTCACCGATCTTGATCTGGGTGGTATCGACCCTTGAACTCAAAACAGGGGCTTCCTGGGAAAGCCCGGAAGTAAAGCTCAGGAACAGAAGGCAAAGGACCGCCCATGGCCTTTTGGCCATAAATCTGTACTTGTGTATCAAAATTGAATCGATCATTTTCGTTTATCCCCTTCTCTTAAAATAGCCCAATAATTTTTTCACATAACTTTCGTCGACCCGACAGCTTAAGGTGCCGCAACCCGATTTGTTGAAGGTGTCCCGGAAGTAATCCACTCTTTGAACATAGTATTTTCCGTAGGCCATCCTTACACTTTTTGATTGGGTATTTACCAGGCTCACTGCACCGGTCTCCGCATCAAGAACCTGCACCATTCCTAAATTGGGGATGGTTTCCTCTCGTATGTCATATACCCTGATGCCGGTCACATCATGTTTGTTGCCCGAAATCTTCAAGGTCTTTTCATAATCTTCCGTGATGAAGTCGGAAAGCACAAAAACGATGGCCTTTTTCTTCATTACACTGCTCAGGAATTTAAGTGCTTCGGCGAGATCGGTCTTATTGCTTTGAGGCTTAAATTCCAACAATTCACGAATGATCCTCAAAATATGGCTCTTCCCTTTTTTAGGGGGAATGTAAAGTTCAACGGTATCGGAAAATAACATAAGGCCTACTTTGTCGTTGTTCTGAAGTGCCGAGAAAGCCAGGGTGGCCGAAATTTCCGTGATGATCTCTTTTTTGAATTGATTGGTGGTACCGAACATTTCCGAACCGCTGACATCGACCATCAACATCATGGTCAATTCCCGCTCCTCTTCGAAAACCTTAACAAATGGTTCGTTATAGCGGGCCGTCACGTTCCAGTCGATGCTTCTTACATCGTCACCGAACTGGTACTGACGTACTTCGCTGAAGGTCATACCCCTTCCTTTAAAGGTAGAGTGGTATTCCCCACCAAAAATATGATCTGAAAGACGCCGTGTCTTAATTTCGATCTTACGGACTTTCTTAAGTAGTTCTTTGGTATCCATGAGGGTTCAAAGTATCATATTCAAGCACCCCAACATAGGGAAGGAGTCTCAAACAGGCGACTTTTTATGGCACTTCAATCTCGTTTACGACCTTATTGATGATTTCTTCCGAAGTGATATTTTCTGCCTCGGCCTCGTAGGTGATGCCAATTCGATGTCTCAGTACATCGTGTACCACTGCGCGTACGTCTTCCGGCACTACATAACCCCTTCTTTTAATGAAGGCATAGCATTTCGCCGCTATTCCCATATTGATGCTTCCCCTTGGGGAGGCACCAAAACTGATCAGCGGTTTTAAATTGCTCAAATTGTACTTTTCGGGATATCGAGTGGCAAAGACCAGGTCCAAGATATATTTTTCTATTTTCTCATCCATATAAACTTCCCGAACCGCCTGTTGGGCATTTAGGATCTGCTTCAAGGTGATTACCGGCTTCACCTCGTCATAGGCCCCTAAAAGATTTTGGCGCATGATCAGTTGTTCCTCGTTCATTTTGGGATAATCGATTACCGTTTTCAACATAAAACGGTCTATCTGGGCTTCTGGCAAAGGGTAAGTGCCTTCTTGCTCTACCGGGTTTTGGGTAGCCATCACCAAAAATGGTTTGTCCAAAATAAAGGTATTATCCCCTATGGTCACCTGTTTTTCCTGCATCGCCTCCAGGAGAGCGGATTGGACTTTGGCCGGGGCCCGGTTGATTTCGTCGGCGAGGACGAAATTGGCGAAAATGGGTCCTTTTTTGATAGAAAAGTCGTTCAACTTCATGTTATAGATCATAGTACCCACGACATCCGCAGGTAATAGATCTGGGGTGAACTGTATTCTGCTGAAGCTTCCTTTTACGGCTTTTGCCAGTGTATTTATCGCCAAGGTCTTGGCCAAACCGGGAACGCCTTCCAACAAAATATGGCCTTGACCCAAAAGGCCGATCAAGAGTCTTTCGACCATATGCTTTTGACCTACGATCACTTTGTTCATTTCCAACATCAGCAAATCGATGAAAGCGCTTTCCTGGGCAATTTTTTCGTTTACCGCACTGATGTCCACTATTGTATTTTCGTCCATATAATTTTAAAAAATTTTGGTTTTGGTCCCATTAAATTTTAAGAGAGGTGCAAATTGAAAATTAAATCATTGCTATGCTGTTAATGATTGGTTAAAAAATTGGCTAAGCCCCTATTTTTATGAAGTTTTTAAGGGATTTCTTTTTAATTTCACCTCCATATGGAAAACCAATACGCGTATTCGAAAATAATTGCCGGAACAATGGGATGGGGCAGTTGGGGAAAGGGGCATTCCCAAGCCGAGATGGCACGCTTGATCAGCGATTGCACGGAGTTTGGAATAACTACTTTCGATCATGCCGATATTTATGGCAATTACACCAATGAAGCCGAATTCGGAAAGGCTTTTCGGGAGAGCGGAATCGACCGGGAAAAAATCCAATTGATCACCAAATGCGGCATTCAAAAGGAAGCCGTAGGTAGGGGAAATAGGATTAAGCATTATAATTATTCTGAGGAATACATTCTTTGGTCTGCCGAGCAATCCCTAAAGCATTTGCAAACCGAATATTTGGATTTGTTGTTGCTGCATCGGCCAAGTCCGTTGATGCATCCCGATCCTATTGCCAGGGCCATAAACAAATTAAAGAACCAGGGAAAGATCAAGTCATTCGGCGTCTCCAATTTTACAGCTTCCCATATAGCGATGATCGAATCGTCGATTCCAGTATCGGCAAATCAGGTTGAATTTTCGCTGACCTCTCCGGGCGTTATGTACGATGGTACCCTAGATGATTGCATCACTGGCGGCAGAATGGCGATGTCATGGAGCCCGTTGGGCATATTCTTTAAGGAGAACAACCCCCAAACGGCACGAATTGCCGAAGTGATCGCGGCTCTTTCAAAAAAATATGAAAGTTCGGCGGATCAGCTTTTGCTGGCATGGATATTAAAGCATCCCGCTAAGGTATTTCCTGTGGTTGGAACGGCCACGGTGAATCGGATAAAAGATGCCATGTCCGCAACCAAACTTCAACTTGAACTGGAAGATTGGTTCCTACTGCTTAAAGCCAGTCAAGGGCATGAAGTGCCCTGATCAAATATAAAAAGAGACAAATATGACAAAAACAGCCCTTATTACCGGAGCCACAAGTGGAATAGGCAGAGCCACTGCGGCCTTGTTTGCCACCAACGGAATCAAACTCATTCTCTGCGGCAGGCGACAAGATCGATTGGATGCACTTCAGTCAGAATTGGGCCAGCAAACCGAAGTTCATGTGCTCAATTTTGATGTACGGGATCGGAAAGCGGTGTTCGCCGGCATTAAATCCGTCCCAAAGTCTTTTTCATCCATTGATATTTTGATCAATAACGCGGGGAATGCCCATGGGCTCGACCCCATTGATAAGGGAAACATGGATGATTGGGATGCTATGCTCGATATCAATGTGAAGGGGCTGCTCTATGTGAGCAAGGCCATCATACCGAAAATGGTTGAAAGGGGCATGGGGCATATTATCAACATCGGTTCCACCGCGGGGAAAGAGGTCTATCCTAAGGGCAATGTCTATTGCGCCAGCAAACATGCCGTAGATGCGATCAACCAAGGCATGCGAATCGACCTGAACCCCTATGGAATACGCGTTGGAGCAGTGAATCCTGGCTTGGTGGAAACGGAATTCAGCAATGTAAGGTTCAAGGGCGATGAAGCAAGGGCACATGGGGTATACCAGGGTTTTGAACCGCTAAGACCCGAAGATATTGCCGATATAATTTATTTCGTGGTCACCAGACCACAACATGTGAACATTGCCGATTTGATCGTAATGCCCACTGCCCAGGCATCGTCGACCATCTTGAACAGGAAGCCATGATCAACAAGCGCCTCCTCGTGAAAAATCTTCTCGCCCACAACGACGAGAACAGCTTTTACGATAAAAAGCGCTTTGTCGACATTGGCCAGAGAGAGGGCAAGGGAAAATTCTTAAAACATGTGTGTGCGCTGGCCAACAGCAATCCAAAGAACAATTCCTTTATTGTGATCGGGGTAGAGGATGAGGACAACAAGATCGTTGGGGTCGACTTTTTTGATGACAGCAAAATACAGAACCTGGTAAACGCTTATTTAGACAATCCCCCTTTGATTTCCTATGAAAATATCCCGTTTCCACATTTGCCCGAAGGCAAAGTAGTGGGGTTGGTGACCATCAAATCGAACGGGAAGGTCTGTGCCCTTCGAAAGAACATCTGGAAGTATTACGGGGGCTCGGTGTTTTTCAGGGAGGGCAGTATCAGCATGCCCAAGGCCTATAACATAGCGCTGAAAGATATTAATTCCAGCGCTGTGGCGACCATAGAACAGCATGCTAAAAACAACATTGAACTGACCCTTGATGGAGTAATCGATTTTATGAACCATCGCCATCGCGATTTGGAAAGTAATTACAAAGTGTTCAAGGAACAGTTCGTGGTATGTTGGGCAGGGAATCAGAAAAAAGTTAAGGGACAGACCTATTTTTCCAGGGTCGATATCGAACTGATCAACGAACAGGTAAAGCTTTTTTATTCGACTTTCGATGAAATTACCATCTCCTTCAACGAGGATTCCTTTACAACCATGGAATACGTGCAATTGGGACTTGGTAATGAACAGAAATACTATCCCTTGGAAAAGATGGTACTTACCTTTGAGGACAATGGCACCTATCAGATTCAGAGCGATCTTCTTTTTGACCCACCCCAATATGATCGAAAAACCCTACTCCATATCTTGAACGCCAATAAAGTGATATTGCAAAAAATGGAGAAGAATCTCACCTTGGCCCCGACCGAAATAGAAGACCTGAGGCATTTGCCCGACACCTATTTAATCTGTTACCTTAATGGTTTGGAGGAGGCCAAGGACCAAATGGAGGCCGCACGGCCTTTGCTTAAAAGGTATGATCAAAAAGTCTATCAATCGCTGAAGGAATCGCTTCGGATTTTGAGAAAGATAAAATACAGTTAAACCTTTACCATCCATAGTATTTGGTATGGGTTCAGCATTAGGGCATCCCTTGCAAAGGTTATGGCATTTCCGGAAATAAGGTCTCTGGTGAAGGCAACCTTTCCGAAAGAACCGATGTTGTTCCGATCTACCCATTGTGGCACTTCATGAAAATTGCATAGAACCAAAATTTCACCTTTTGTGGTCGAGCTTCTTTCAAAGACCAAGACGTGAGGATTATCACAATCGTATAAAATCAGATTGTTTCCATCGGCAAAAACAGGGTTTTCTTTTCTGATTGAGATTAATTTTTGAAGGGCAAAAAATATTTTGGATTGATACGTTTTCCCCTTATCCAGATTCGCTATAGCTTCCCAATCCTGGTCGGGCCTATTTACCCAACGACTGTCCTCTTTTTTGTCCTTTTCGGCTAGGTATGAATAGTCATTCAAGGTGCCAATTTCATCCCCCGCATAGATCAAAGGGATGCCACCATAGGATAAAATGATGCCATACATCATGATTATCTTGTCGATGGCCTGTGCTATATGGGTTCGGTCGTTTTGCTCCAAAGCCTTTTCCAGCCCGAGCAGGGAAGCGCAGCTTCCGGTAATTCTACCATCTCCGGTCTTAGGATTGTACATGAACATCATGCCTTTGGCGGGCGACCATGGGATTCGCTGACAATAGTAATCTAAAAGAAATTTTCGATGCTCTTTGGCGTCCCAGCCGATCTCGTGGATATGATGGTCTTCGAAACCGAGGCCGATGTCGTCGTGGCAGCGGATATAGTTGATCCAAGTGGCCTCTCTTGGTTTCTTGGGCAGGCTCCGTATATTTTGATAGAGCAAAATCGTTTTCTTTGTCGCCATGGCATCCCATAACAAAGCCATAAGGGTAGCATTATAGGCGATTTCACATTCATTGCCCTTGATTTGTCCGGTGCCGAAATATTTGATTATTTCCTTTGGGGCCACAATGGCTTCCGCTAAAAAAACCACCCCGGGTGCGATAACCTGAAGACACATCCTGAAGAGCGCGATCAAAGCGTGGGCCTCGGGCAGGTTTTGCGACTGGGTGGCCATTTTTTTCCAAAGGAAGGCAAGGGCATCGAGACGTACTACGTCTACACCAAGATTTACCAATTTGATCAAATTGGCCAGCATTTCAAGAAAGACCTCAGGGTTCGAATAGTTTAGGTCCCATTGATATTGGTTGAAAACGGTCATCACATATTTGTCCATTTTGGCATTGTATGTGAAATTGCCAGGAGCGGTCATCGGAAAAATCTCTGGCAGGCTTTTCTCAAATTCATCGGGTACCGTCCTATCGGGATAGGTATAGTAGTATCCCTGGTATTTTTCGTCGCCCTGCATGGCCTTTTTGGCCCATGAAAATTCATTGGAGGTATGGTTCGCAACAAAATCCAACATTAAAAACATGCCGCGATCTCGTAGTTTTTCGGTGAGATCTAGAAGGTCATTCTTTGTTCCGAAGCGTTTTTCCACTTCATGATAGCTGTTTACCGCATAGCCCCCATCATTTTCTCCTAATGGCCTTGGGGTAATGGGCATGAGGTGTAAAAAGTTAATGCCCAATTTCTCAAAATATCCGATCTTTTCTGCCAGACCTCTGAGGTCTTTGTTGAAATGATCTACGTACAACTGCATACCGACAATCTTTTCTGATTGGTACCAGTTTCCCTTTGATAACCTTTGGATGTCAAGTTCCCTTAGCGGTAACGGCCTATCTTTAAACAAGGCAGGCAGGGACCTAAGCAATTTGTGAAAAGAAATGGTATGGTCCTCTTCCGGATATAATGAAAAATACAGTTCCTTGATCAGGCTGAGGTTACCGGACAACCTAAGTTCAAAAAGTCTGTCAAAATCCTTATCTTGGATCAGATGGGGATGTGCAGAGATCATCAATTGATGGAGCGCAGTCTGGTTCATCAGATCCCAAGGAGTTGCTTCTGATCGGGCAAGGAGGGGATGGCCCCATAATTGGTGGTCGTTATAGCGCCAGCTTTATTGGCATTTTCGACCATTTGCCCCAACAGATCGATATTAGAGAAAATTTCGTTGGTGTTTTTCAATTTAGAGATCTGGAACAGCAGGCAGCCGATAAAGGCATCGCCGGCTCCAGTGGTGTCCACAGGCGTTACCGGAATGCTAGGAACAATTCGTTTTCCTTCCTTTGTACTCAGAAGGGTGCCCTTTTCACCCATGGTAACCGTAATGATTTTGGTGCCCAATTCATGGAGCACATCGCAACATTCATTCAGATCGGTCTTGCCCGAGAGCAGTTGCGCTTCATCCAGGCTAAACTTGCCAAGGTCTGCTTTTTCGATGAAGGGCATACACTTTTTAATGAATTTTTCTTCCTCTCCCAACCACAGGTCTCCACGGAAATTGGGATCAAAACTAATAAATGCATTTTGCGTGAGCGCATCGAAAAAATAGCGGCCATAGGACTTTTCAAGGCCACCTCCCAATAAAGCGGTCGCAGCGCCCAAATGCAGCATATTCCCCTTGATCGTTTTTTTGAGCTCGGGGTCGTATGACAATTCCTTATCGGCTCCACGACTGAATACAAAATCCCTTTCCCCATCTTCGGTAAGCGATACAAAGGCCAAAGTGGTAAAGGTCTTTACCCGCTGGGCCAATGAAATATCCACATGGTTTTGCCTCAAAACCTCAAGCAAATAACTTCCGAAAGGGTCCCTGCCAACACATCCGACGAATTTGCTGCTACCGCCCAGTTTGGCAATGGCACAGGCTACGTTGGCCGGGGCTCCGCCGGGCTTTTTAACGAAGACCTCGGCCTTGCTAAGATCGCTGCCCTGTTTTTCCGCAACGAAATCGATCAACAATTCACCAATACAAATAATATGTTTCATCCGAATCTACGATAGTTAACGACAAGGTAGTTAGATAAAAGCCTTTTTCAAAGTTTTATACCGTTTCTTGTCTGTCCTTCAACAGGGCACCAAATATAAAGGTAAACTTTAGACGAAACCTCTTTTTCTCTTAACCTATAACGTCGTTTACATAATCCTATTCATGCGCTTACCTTATAAATTTATCGTGCCTTGTCATGGCCATCAAGGTCAGAATTGCGATTTTTGCAGCATGAGAACACTAGTGATTGGCGATATCCATTCGGGCCTCAGGGCCTTGGAACAGGTGATGGCCCGTGCCGAGGTATCTACCAGGGACCAGTTGATATTTTTAGGGGACTATGTAGATGGCTGGAGCCAGGCCGTGGAAACCGTTGATTTCCTTTTGGGCCTTCAAGCAACCCACAACTGTATTTTTATCCGGGGAAACCATGACGAACTATGCCATGATTGGCTCTTCGAAGGAAGGGACAATCCCTTATGGGTACAGCATGGAGGTCAGGCGACCCTGCAATCCTATGCAAAGGCCGACGGGGCCACCATTCGTTCACATATCACATTCTATCAAAGCTTGAAAAATTATTATCTGGATGCGGAAAAAAAATTATTCCTGCACGCTGGTTTCACCAGTCTCCATGGCGTGGAACACGAGTATTTGGAAAAAACATTTTATTGGGACCGAACCTTATGGGAACTTTCCCTTTCTCTGAATCCCGATCTGGCTCCTGCTGATAATAGGTACCCTAGAAGACTTATCCATTACGATGAAATATATATTGGCCACACCCCGGTCACCCGAATCGGCAAAACCACCCCACAAAAGGCGGCCAACGTTTGGAATATTGATACAGGGGCGGCATTCAAAGGCCCACTTTCAATTATCGACGCCGCCACGAAGGAGGTTTGGCAAAGTGATCCGGTGCATTTGCTTTACCCTGGCGAGACGGGGAGAAATTGAAAAAGGTGCCGGATTCCACTATTTTTTAGGGAATTTATCACGAACTTTGGAAAAAAAGACAGTATGTCGACAAAGAATATCAGGTTAGAGGTGATGCAGGCCATAGAGCCCCAAGTTGAGGGTTTCATGAACAATTTTTTGATTCCCATTGATGAAATATGGCAACCCACCGACTTTTTACCCGATTCCCAGAGCCCAGGGTTTTTGGACGCGGTTGAAGATTTGCGGGGGGAATCGAAAGAATTGGGGTATGATTTCTGGGTAACCATGGTGGCCGACACCATTACCGAAGAGGCCTTGCCTACCTATGAATCATGGCTTATGGACGTTGAGGGCATCAACCAACACGCTGAAAACAAAAATGGATGGTCGAAATGGGTCCGTGCCTGGACCGCGGAGGAAAACAGGCATGGTGATGTATTGAACAAATACCTTTATCTCTCGGGTAGGGTAAACATGCGCGAGGTAGAGATCACCACCCAATATTTGATATCCGACGGGTTCGATATAGGAACCGATAGAGATCCCTACAAAAACTTCGTCTATACCTCATTTCAGGAATTGGCCACAAATATCTCACACAAACGAGTGGGTCAGATGGCCAAGAAAAAGGGGAACGTTCTCTTGGGAAAAATGTGCACCATCATCGCAGGGGACGAGATGCGCCATCATTTGGCCTATCGCGAATTCGTGAAGACGATATTCGGGGAAGATCCCAGCGGCATGATGTTGGCCTTTGCCGATATGATGAAGAAAAAAATTGTGATGCCCGCCCATTTTTTAAGGGAATCTGGTGGCAGCATCGGTACAGCGTTCGAAAATTTTTCGAACTGTGCGCAACGATTAGGGGTATATACCGCATCAGACTATATTGAAATCTTGCAAAAACTGAACGATTACTGGGAGTTGGATACCATTAGGAGTTTAAACGACGAGGCTGAAAAAGCACGTGATTATCTTATGGCGTTGCCGGCCCGTTTGGAACGGATCGCGGCAAGAATGAAGTTTCCGGAAGATCAGTATCGCTTCAAGTGGGTCGAGGCCAATGGTATGGTCTAAAGGGTCCAGTGGCGAGTTGTCTTACATCGAAATGGAAACAAGTTTGTAAAAAACCCGATACAGAATGAGTATCGGGTTTTTTAATTTGCTTTTCTGTTATTACAGCTTTCCGTGCTTATGCTTTTCTTGCCATTTGGCCAAATCGTTCCATTTGTCTTCATGGGCCATTTTCGCCTGCATTGGCCATGAGCCGGGTTGGTGTACTTTGAATCGGCTGCCAGCTTCCGTTAATATGTTCTGGCATTTGGCGACGGATGTTTCAGAAAGGGTCTTCCAGGTTTTGATGCCCGCCGTATGGAACAACTGCTGAATCTTTGGGCCAATGCCTTCCACAATGGTGAGGTCGTCTTGTTTCACCTTTTTCCCCAAAGCGGCACTTGCCGCTTTTGCATTAAAAGATACCACTGCCGAGACTTTTGGGGCGACAACGGCTTCGGTTGTAGATGCCTCGACACATGCCGACAGCTTTTTTTGGCAGCTTTCAAGATCGGCCCGTAAATTGGTGTTTTGGTCCTGGACTAATTTAAGTTCCTTTTTGTCGGGGACTGAAGTACTGTCTCCTTTTCCGATCAGGTAGCCAAAGATACCTGACAGTACGCCTACCAGCGCAGGAATCAACCAGCACCAGATGTTCAAATTTTCAAAATCCATATTCCAAGGTTTATGATTAGTTGGTTACAATTTATACTCCCCTAAGTGAGCGCAGAAGCACAGGAACTGCACAGCATAAGGTAAAGCATGGTGCCCGCAATAATGGTAAGCACGATACCGATGAGGTTTGTTGTTTTTTTGGTCATAAGAGAACTGTAAGGCATTCGACCTGCCAATGTATTAAAAAAATCTTAAAACGTACTGGGAATATGATTTTAAATGTTGGGGTTCAACCACTTAAATGCCACCTTGTGATCACACCAAATCTCCAACAGATCCATGGGCCAAATGAACCATTTATACAGAAAATGGTACGAACCATACAATTGCAAGTTGCCCTATAAAAGGAATCGACTACATTTCATTTAGAATATGAAACGTCGTTGAAAATGAAAAATGAAATAATCAGAATATTGACTTTCTGTTGCATGGTAATCGTGCTGGGCATTCAGGAACTACTTCACGGCAGTTGGCATGTGGATGCTCCTGAAGCGCTAAAGTCGAGGTCTAGAAAATCTCCTTTTTAATTTTCTTTGCGTTAATAAGTTTGAGTTAGCTTAGTTGGTTAAAACCGCTTTTTTTTATCACTTACCGATCGGGGGAACGGGTAGGGAAATAAAAAGAAGCGGTTTTTTTGGCGGTAATGTATAAATCTAGCACAGATTTTTGAGCATATGCCAGGTAGGCTGATTACTATGCTATATTAAGCTCATAGATCAAACTTGATCCCTTGCGCCAAGGGGAGTTCGGTAGTATAATTTATGGTGTTGGTCTGCCGGCGCATATATACCTTCCAGGCATCCGATCCGCTTTCGCGCCCGCCCCCGGTTTCTTTCTCGCCCCCGAAGGCCCCGCCAATCTCTGCGCCGGAAGTGCCGATGTTCACGTTGGCGATGCCACAGTCACTGCCCGCCACCGATAAAAAACGTTCGGCTTCCCTCAGGTTGTTGGTCATAATGGCCGAAGAGAGGCCTTGTACCACGCCATTCTGTATGGCAATGGCATTTTCGACTTCCCCTGAATATTTCAATAAATACAGTATCGGCGCAAACGTTTCGTGCTGTACAATCTCGAAATGCGGCTGTGCCTCTGCAATGGCCGGTTTTACGTAGCAACCGCTTTCGTAGCCTTCTCCTGCCATTGCCCCACCTTCGATCACCAGTTTACCGCCTTCTGCAACCACTTTTTCGAGCGCCTTTTGATACATGGCCACGGCATCGGTGTCAATCAGGGGCCCCACATGGTTGTGCTGATCCAATGGATTGCCGATGCGCAATTGATGATAGGCGGTCACAACAGCCTCTTTTACCTTATCGTAAATCGATTCATGGATGATCAAACGTCTGGTGGAAGTACATCTTTGACCTGCCGTTCCCACTGCGCCAAAGACGGCACCTATGACTGTCATTTTGATATCCGCATCGGGAGTGACAATGATGGCATTGTTGCCGCCCAATTCCAATAGCGATTTGCCCAATCTGGCCGCCACGGCCTGGGCCACTATTTTTCCCATACGGATGGAACCGGTAGCGGAAATTAAAGCCATCCGCCGGTCATGGGTCATCAACTCCCCGACCTTATAATCGCCGTTCACCAAGCAAGAAATACCTTCCGGCAGGCCGTTGGCCTTAAAAACCTGGGCCGCAATATTTTGACAGGCCACCCCGCATAAAGGAGCTTTCTCCGAAGGTTTCCAAACACAGACATCGCCGCAGATCCAGGCCAATGCGGTATTCCAGGCCCATACGGCCACCGGAAAATTAAAGGCCGAAATGATGCCCACCGCTCCCAGTGGATGGTATTGTTCATACATCCTATGGCCCGGCCGTTCGGAATGCATCGTAAAACCATGGAGTTGCCTCGATAGGCCCACGGCAAAATCACAGATGTCTATCATTTCCTGAACCTCGCCCAGACCTTCTTGGTAGCTTTTCCCCATTTCATAGGAGACCAGCTTTCCCAAGGGCTCTTTCATCATGCGCAATTTGTCGCCGAATTGCCTTACGATTTCACCACGTTGCGGGGCGGGCTTCAACCGCCAGGTCTTAAAGGCCTCTGTGGCCGCGGCCATCACTTTTTCATAATCATCCCTGGATGAGGTCCTCACCTTGGCGATCAAAGCCCCATCTACGGGCGAATAAGATGCGATGGCTTCCCCGGAGGAAAAATTGTGATCACCTGTTGAGGTGCCATTGTTTATGGCTTGGATGCCCAATGATTTTAAGGCTTTGTCGATACCGAAATCAGTTGCAATTTTTGACATTTTATAACTTTTTTGAAGTGTTTTGTTATTTCCGTAATTAATCGGGATGGCAAAGCTACAAATAAAAGCGGGTTTTAATCGCGCTTTCTTAAGACCGTAACCTTTGTAATTTTCGCGAGGTCTACTTGATAGATCAGCACCAGTTCAACAACTTCCGCGCTTCCATTCCTCCCGATGATGCTTTCATGGTCGATCACTTTGTTCCCGAATACCGTACGATTCAAAATGTTGGAATGTAGTTTTGGGGAATTTTCAAAGAGGTCGGCATAATAGGCTTTACAGGCTGCGGCCCCTTCCATGGTTCTTTCCCCATTGGCAAAATTGTAAAAAACCACTTCGGGATCCATAGTCGACATGAACTGGTCTATATTCCTTTGGTTGTAGGCGTCGAGTTGTTTTTGAACCACTTGTTCGGGCGTCATCATTTGTGCGGAAAGTTTAATCGTTAGGAATAAAATAATGCCAAAGGGACTTAAGAATCGATTGTTCATCATGATTCCTTTTTTGATTTTTTCATATACATTTTTGGACAATTATTTTATTTCAATGAAAAGCAACAGTATGGTAATCAAAGAGGGCAGGGCCTGAACAAAGAAAATCTTTTTGTCTGCGGTGAAGGCTCCGTAGATTCCGGCAATGGCAACGCAGCCCAAAAAGAAAAAGGCAATATTGGCTTTCCAGATGGGATCATCGATGAAAAAGGTCCACAGTAATCCGGCCGCCAAAAATCCATTGTAAAGTCCTTGGTTTGCCGCCAAGGTTTTGGTGGGCTCAAACAATTCCTCGGGAAACTTTTTAAATACCTTTCGGCCCCTGGTGGTCCATGCGAACATTTCAAACCAAAGAAAGTAGCAGTGCAATAGGGCTATCAGAACTATTAAAAAATTTATGAGGAGCGCCATTTTCTATTCTTCAGCCACAAAACGTTTGTCTACCGCCATTACCGTTCCACATTGGTTACAGGTACGCAATGCCTTGGAACCATAAAAGTGTTTGAAGTGCTTTAAAAAATCCTTTTCGATATCATTGAGCGTAAAATAGGCCTCATACAATTTGTTGTTGCAGTGGTCACAAAACCAAAGTAGCCCATCATCGACCTGCATATCGGCCCGTTTTCGTTCGATGACCAAACCTATACTTCCTTCATAACGCACAGGGGAATGAGGCACTTTTGCCGGATGGAGATACATATCTCCGGGGCCAAGCTTCAAGGTTTTTTTTTGACCCTCGACCTGTATGTGTATTTCGATGGAGCCCTCCAATTGATAAAAAAGCTCCTCGGTTTCGTTGTAGTGGTAGTCTTTTCTGGCATTGGGTCCTGCCACGACCATGACAATGTAGTCTTTCGAATCTTTGTAAAGGTTTTTATTGCCAACGGGCGGTTTAAGCAAGGCGCGGTTTTCCTCGACCCATTGATTGAGGTTGAAGGGTGGCATGATCGACATCTTTTCCATAGGGCTTTAAACGGTATGTGACCAAAGCCTTCTAACGGCTCCGATCTATCAGTAAATGTTCCTATCAAAGTTATAAAAAGAATCGGCGCTACAAAAGTTAACGAAAAAAGAGTTGGGTGAAGTAAAAATTGCCATTGGCATCTTTTTTTACACTAACAGCGGTATGTGTAAAATCGCCTTCCATGGTTTTTTTGTGACTGGAACTGTTCAGCCAGCCTTGAAACGCTTCCACGGCATTGTCATAATCCTTTGCCACATTTTCGGCTACGAACTCGGCATTTTCAATAGCGGAAATATTGGAGGCACGGGCGCTGAAATTATCATGGCTCAAACTGCCCTTAGCGATCATATAGTCGGTATGATTGTTGGCAAACTCATATGCGACCGCACTATATTCCAAAATTTTGTAGCCCAATGATGCCCTATGATCGTTTACCACGTTCAATAGCTCCACCTCCACAAAAACGACATTCTCCGATTCCTGTATCGGGGTTTCCCCAATGACCGATTCCTTGCTACAGGATACTGCCAACAATACCACCCCTATCAATAGGGTATGACGCAACTTCATTTTCATACAATGTTCTAAATTGTAAGTATAAGTAGGTATGCCTGCCAGTAGGTAAGAAAGAAAAGGGGATACTTTAAAGCTTGGGTTGATGGGGAGAATTCAACCCTGTAATGTTAAAGAAAATAGAGACATCTGCTTTGAAAAAAGTGATTTTTTCGACAAACGACGTTTTTTTCGGATTTGAGGGAATCCGTCTTTTTATACTGCTGGCCCGAATATATGTTAAGGGATCTCGCTATCCGCGTCTTGTTTCTTAAGAACTTTGTTAAAAACCAATGATCCAAGGTCTTTGAGCGGATTGTAGAAAATTGATTTCGCTTTTGTTTCTTCCGAGATTATTCCTCGGGAGTAATGCATGTGGTCAATAAAAATCAGCAGGGCCCCGAGGATCACCGCCACTTTCAATACCCCGAATATGCCACCTGCCAGTTTGTTCAGAAAGCCCAAGAGGGCAAGATCGGCAATTTTGGTCAGCAATTTACCTGCCAAATGAACGGCCAACACAATGACGATGAAGGTAATAATGAATGCCGCCAGATTCATGTTCTGTTCGTTCCAGTCAAAATTTTTAGAAAGATATTCCCCCGTAATATAGGAAAAGTGAATGGCCCCATACAGCCCTGCGATCAAGGCAATAATGGCTGCAATTTCCAGTAGTAGCCCGTTTCTTAGCCCTTTCCATAGTCCCCATACCATCAATAGTCCAAAAACGATATCCAAAAAACCCATGCGAAAGTGTTTGAACAAATGTAACATTTTGATTTGTACCTTTGCCCATCTTTTGCCTTCGATCAATGGCAACCAACGAAAACGAACATGTCTAGAGACCTGCAATTAAAGGAGCGATGGGAAGTATTGGTGGAAAAGCTCTCCGCCCAATTTTCAGATGGTGATCCCCTAGAACTGGATGCCATTATCTATCTTGTTGGGGTACAGGAACTGGGGCAATACCATAAGAAATACAAAAAAGACGAAAAGCTCAATCTGATGCATATTGCCATCTGTAGGTTGTTGGAGCCCTATGGATACTATGTTTTCGATTATTTCGACGACGAAGGTTGGCCCCATTATACGATCAAAGAGGAACTACCGCCCCTGAAGGCCGGGGAACAATCTGTATTGATGAAAGAAGCCATTGTGGGCTATTTTTTAGAGAAGGAATATCTATTATAAGGGGCAGCATTTCGATTTCATTGAAGTTGTTTTTTGATTGTTGCGAACAATTTAAATAGTGTAACTGATGAACATGGCGAAGCCCTATTATGCGGTGATCTTTACCTCCACCCGTACCGAAGGGGATAACGGCTATGGTGAAATGGCCCAGCGCATGGAAGTATTGGCCAGTGAGCAACCCGGATTTTTAGGGGTGGAAAGCGCCAGAAATGAAGTGGGCATTACCATCAGTTATTGGGAAAGCCTAGCTGCGATCGCCGATTGGAAAGCCCATGCAGATCACTTGTTCGCCCAGCAAAAGGGAATCTCCAACTGGTATCAATGGTACAAAGTTCGCATTTGTTTGGTCGAGCGTGAGTACGATTTTAACAAATAAATCTGCTTGAAAGGTCGCTCCCAGCCATAGGTCCTAGGCTAGAAAAGTCAAGGATACTGGTCCCTTCCCAGACACGAGGCGCATCACATGTGATTGCCCAAAAGCAAGTAGAGGTTATGATCTCGAATGCGCACTAAGGGTTCTTTTGTATTCGAATTTTATTCGCTTATCTTAGTGCATTAACCTCTAGAACATGTCCAAAAGTTATATTATTGCCTTAGACCAAGGTACGACGAGTTCCCGTGCCTTGCTCGTGAACCAAAAAGGAACCATCGAGGGGATGGTTCAGAAAGAATTTAAACAGTTTTTTCCCAAACCAGGATGGGTAGAACACGATCCCAAGGAAATATTGGAGTCACAACTTGGGGTCTTGACTCAATTGATCAAAGATTATAAGCTGAACCCAGCCGATATAAAGGCCATCGGAATTACCAACCAACGCGAAACTACCGTGGTCTGGGACAAGACTACAGGTGAGCCCATTTATAACGCCATTGTTTGGCAGGATAAGCGTACCGCTGATATTTGTGAAGAATTAAAGAACAGTGGTTTATCAAAGCATGTTCGGAAAACGACCGGACTCGTCATCGATTCCTATTTTTCGGGCACCAAGGTGAAATGGATCTTAGACCATGTTAAAGGAGCCAGAAAGAAGGCAGAGAAAGGGGATCTTTTGATGGGTACCATAGATTCATGGCTGGTCTGGAACATGACCAACCGTAAAAACCACGTCACCGATTATACCAATGCATCTCGTACCATGATCTACGACATCGTAAATCTGAAATGGGACGATAAAATGTTGAAGGCCCTCGGCATTCCCAAAATCATGTTGCCCGAAGTGGCTCCATCCGCCCATCACTTCGGCGATTTTGAAATCGATGGGGTCAGCATTCCCATTGCCGGGATCGCTGGCGATCAGCAAGCTGCGCTTTTTGGTCAGGGTTGTTTCAAAAAAGGGACGGCAAAGAATACTTATGGCACCGGATGCTTTATGCTGATGAACACCGGGGAAAAGCCCCAATTTTCTAAAAATGGATTGCTCACCACCATAGCCTATGGCCTCAATGGGAAAGTGAATTATGCTTTTGAAGGCAGTATTTTTATAGCCGGGGCCGCAATACAATGGCTCCGCGATGGACTTGAACTGATTAAGGATGCCAAAGAGACCGAAGCTTTGGCGATTTCGGTCAAAGGAGAAAGTGACGTTTACGTGGTACCGGCATTTGCTGGATTGGGGGCGCCCTATTGGGACATGTACGCCCGTGGGGCCATCTTTGGCCTCACCCGGGATACAGGCAAGGCCCATTTGGCAAAAGCAACGTTGGAATCTTTGGCCTACCAAACCAAGGACATCTTAAAAGCCATGGAAGAAGATTCGGGCATAGAGCTCAAAAGCCTCAGGGTCGATGGCGGAGCCTGTGCCAATAATTACTTGATGCAGTTTCAGGCCGATATTCTTGATACCGAAGTGCACCGTCCCAAGGTCATTGAATCGACCGCTATGGGCGCCGCATTTTTGGCGGGAATCCAAGTCGGACTGTGGAAGCAATCAGATATCGATCAAAACCGGCCCATCGACAGGATTTTTAAGCCCACTTTTGATAGGGTAAAGCGCAAGCGCCTCTATAAAAACTGGCAGAAGGCCGTGGAGCGTAGCAAAGGATGGACAAAAGACTGATGTTCCACTAAGGAACCTTATCCTTTCGATGCAAGAGGGAATAAAGAAAATTGTACTGCAAAAATATACTATGAAAAATATCAAATTCTCTAACTTGGAAAGAACCAAAACCATTTCCAAATTGGTGAAGGAAGAGTTTGACCTGGTCGTGATCGGTGGCGGTATCACGGGTGGGGGCATTGCATTGGATGCGGCCTCGCGCGGTCTGAAGGTCGTTTTGGTGGAGAAGGGCGACTTCGCCTCCGGCACCAGTAGTAAGTCGACCAAATTGATACATGGCGGCTTGCGCTATTTGAAACAATTCGATTTTTGGTTGGTGAAGGAGGTGGGCTCCGAACGTGCCATCGTGCACCAGGTGGCCCCGCATTTGGTACTGCCCGAAAAAATGCTCTTACCGCTGATCGAAAATGGTTCCTATGGCAAATGGTTGACTTCGATCGGCCTGAAGGTATACGACATTCTGGCCCAGGTGACCGGTGATGACAAACGCAAGATGTTGACAAAAAAGGAAGCCATGAAGTTGGAACCTTTATTGCCCAAAAAGATTTTGAACGGCGCCGGTTATTATGCCGAATATCGCACCGACGATGCCCGATTGACCATCGAAAACATCAAAACGAGCCTTCGGTACGGGGCGGTCGCCCTAAACTACGCCACCGTTGAGGATTTTGTTTATGATGAACAAAAGATTACCGGCGTTAAGGTTAAAGACGGGATATCGGAAAATACCATCAGCATTAAATGCAAATATGTCATCAGCGCGGCCGGACCATGGGTCGACGATATAAGAAGCGTGAACCATTCCAAAAAGGGCAAACGGCTGCACTTGACCAAAGGCGTGCATTTGGTATTTCCTTACAAAAAACTGCCAGTGAAGCAATCGGTATATTTCGATGTCCCCGATGGCAGAATGATGTTTGCCATTCCGAGGGGGAAGATTACTTATGTAGGCACCACCGATACCAACTACAACGACAATAAAGATGCCGTGCGCACCGATATGGCCGATGCCATTTACCTGATTTCCGCGGTGAACAATATGTTCCCCAGCATCAATTTGGAATTGAAGGATATCATTTCGTCCTGGGCAGGTTTGAGGCCCCTGATCCATGAGGAAGGCAAGTCGGCCTCCGAACTGTCGCGCAAGGATGAAATATTCACCTCCGAGACCGGTCTGATCAGCATCGCTGGGGGAAAACTCACCGGATACCGAAAAATGGCCGAAAGGGTAGTTGACCGAATCTCCAAAAAAATGGAAGAGGAACATAGCAGGGAACTAAAAGAATGTACCACCGAGAAAATTCCTTTATGTGGCAATGAGGATTTTAAAAAGTTCAAGAACGTAAAGAAATACATCGCGGAAATCTATGGCCGCATCAAACCGGAAGGTTTTTCCGAATATGAGGCCTGGTTTTTGGTCACCAATTACGGAAAGCAAACCGAGACGATTTTGGAAAACTACGCCCGTCTTGACGATAAAGACAAGTCGGTACGAATGGCAAAGGCCGAACTTCAATTCGGAATCGATTATGAAATGGTACAGAACCCGATGGATTTCTTTATCAGAAGAACCGGAAGGCTTTATTTCGACATTGACGGCATGCGGCATTTAATCGAACCCATTTTAGAGGAATTCCAGCGTATTTTTAAGGTAGATGAGGACCAAATATTGGTTTGGCGCGAGGTACTTCAAAACGAATTGGAAGAGCATTCCAATTTTACTTTGCAAAGGGTTTAATCAATGCACCATATAACATCAATCCAATTTATCGGTTAGATCGGCAAATACCTTTTTGGCATTTTTGTCCTGATACAGTACTTCATATACAGCATCGATGATCGGGGTCTTTACTTTCTTTTTGAAATTCGATTTCAGCTCATAGGCACTTTTGGTCGCATAATATCCTTCCGCAATCATGCGCATTTCCATCTGGGCACTTTTAACCGTATACCCTTTGCCGATCATATTGCCGAACATCCGATTACGGCTAAAGGTAGAATAGCCGGTTACCAATAGATCGCCGAGGTAAGCGGAATCGTTGATGTTCCGGTCGATTTTATGGATGCGTTTGGTGTACCGCTTCATTTCGCGAATGGCATTGCTCATCAGCACGCTCTGAAAGTTGTCGCCATACCCCAATCCATGGGAGATACCTGCCGCGATGGCATAAATATTCTTCAGCATGGCCGCATATTCGGTACCGATGATATCTTTGGTGATCTTGGTCTTGATGTAATCACTGCTCAGGTTTTGGGCCACCAACTCCGCATTTTTTCGGTCGGCACAGGCAATGGTGAGATAAGACAATCGCTCCAAAGCCACTTCCTCGGCATGGCACGGCCCCGTAATGACACCGATCTGGTCGAAGGGGATGTCGTATCGATCATGGAAGTGCTCCCCAACGATCAAGCCCGATTCCGGGACAATGCCCTTGATGGCCGAAAATATGATTTTGTTTTTTAGGGAAAGGGTGAGGTTTTGGAGTTCACTTTGTAAGAAAGCGGAGGGGATGGCAAAGATTAATACATCGGCCTCTTTCACGGCGATATTGATGTCATCGGTCAGCGCCAATTTATTGGTATCAAAGGTTACCGAGGTCAAATAATTCGGATTATGCTTCTGAATTTTCATAAAGCCGATCGCATCGGAATTTCGCATGTACCAGCCCACTGTATCCTGGTTCACCAACAACATTTTCACCAGGGCCGTGGCCCAACTTCCACCCCCAAGCACTGCGAATTTTGGTTTTCTATGCATCTTTTCCTAATGGGCATTACCTCCCGTTTATATTATGGCCCAAAAATACACAATTTAAAAGTTGAAACATGAACCTTTGATAATCAGTAATATAGGAGATTGGCACGGTGGTTGTTATGATATTGTAAACTTAATACCCCGTTACAATGAAGGCAAAACTACTTTTCGGATATTTATTGATGGGCATCCTCCTGTCTTCCTGCTATACCGAGGTGATCGTGGAAGAGGAGTATATTGTGGAATCGGGCTTTGACACCGATCGGGTGTTGCAATCCCATGACCTATGGTATGTCGACATCCAAGCTACCACCGGGAAAGGGGAAGTGCCTTTTTTACAGCGGGCCTTTACGATTTCCTTTAACAACGGAACCCTATTCGCCAACAACAATTTGGTGGGTATCGGCAAAACGGGCAATGGTCTGGGCATCGATGTGGGATATTACAATACCTTGAAGGGTGCTGTGGAAATCGATCACGATATCGATGGTTTTTGGCTTCTGGAGGTTATTGCGATCAATGGCAATACCATTGAACTCTATGATGGCCGGTCGAATACTTCCTATTATTTAAGGGGTTATCAACGCAACACTTTCGACTACGATCTGGTATTTTATGACAATATCAACTATTTTTTGCAGGAATACGAGCTGTGGGAAAAAACATATACCAGTGACGAAGGTGCCCTGAACGACTTTGATCGGGAAAACTATTTACAGTTCTTTCCGACCTACTTTAGGTCTTCACTGGACCAAACAGGAACCCATTTGGGAGCCCTGCAATGGGATTTCGTCGGAGATTATCAGGTGTATGACACAGAAAACGATGAAACGCTCAAAACTTTAACACTGGGCTACGACTTTCTGGGCAATGATTACTTTGAGCTCTACGTTATTAATGATGTTACCATTGAGTTATATCATGTTGCCAGTGGAACGGTTTACGAATTTAGGGGCAGGGGTTACCAGGAGTTTTTGAAATCGGGCAAAGGTTCCGAGGATAAAAAAAGACAAAAAATGGTTCGTCCTTTAATGAAAGTAAAACGTATAAGAGCGCTATAGGAAGAAGACAATCTTGAAGATCGATGATATTTTAAGACCACGGTCTTATGCAAAGTCGAAGCAAACATATTTTGGTTGGTTATTTAGTTAGGAACCGCCCTGAAGTCCCGAAGGCCATTGGGATTTTTTGGGCGGTTTTTTTCATCCCAAACTGTTTTTATGTTTCTTAATGAAGGACGATGGATTTTCACCGGTCACCTTTTTAAAGATACGGTTAAAGTAGGTCAGGCTGTCAAAACCACAATCATAACCAGTTTCACCGATGTGCTGCCCCATTAAAAGCAATCTTTTTGCCTGACTGATCCTGTATTGGTTCAGGAAGCTGACAAAAGTGCTCCCCGTGGCCTTTTTAAAGTAACGGCAAAACGCCTCCTTTCCCAAGTTACATAGCGAAGCGATCTCATCGACCTCGATTTTCCGCTGGTAATTCTCATCGATGTGGGCATAAACCCTGCGCAATCGTTCTTGTTGTTTTTTGTTGTATTTATTGAATACGGGCTGTTCATGCAACAGAACAAACTCCTGGCTTTCCGACAATATTTCGAAAATATGCAGTACCTCCAGGAATTGTTGAAAAGGTGGCAAGCCATACAATGCCTTTAATTTATGGCCCACCGTGGCCTTGGTCTCCCCCTTGAAAGCAATACCATGTTGTGACCTTTCGAAGAGTCGGAAGATCTCCGACAGCTCTGGAATTTCATTGAAGACCTTGTTTTTGAAACTTTCCTTGATGTGAAGTACCTCCTTTTTGTATGCGGTCTGAATGCCGTAATCGAAGTTGAGGTGCGGGATGTTCGAGCCAATGAACACCAGATCGCTTTCTTCAAAGGCAGAAATATGCTCCCCAACATGGCGGGTACCATTGGCACCTTCAATGTAGACCAGTTCATATTCCGGATGAAAATGCCAGAAAAATAAATCGTTAAGCTTTGGATTGTGCAACAGGCGAAAGGAACTTCGGACATCCGGACTAATATTTTCTAGTTGGATTTTCATTGATTGTTTTAACGAAATTGTCTTTATTGTAATGTTAAAGTACAAAATATATCAATATTGTTCAAAAAGTGGTCAATATTAAGGTGTAAAATCACCCAGTACGGTACTAATTTTATCCTATCGAATTAGTAACATTTTAAACCATACAACATGCAAAATGCGAATACCAAAATAGAAATGGCCAATAAGGCCCATGAGGCGATCCCCGGGAACCCTTCCACGGCAACCAGCAGCAAAACAAAACTCAACGACCGTTCGAACAAAAAGGCGTTGCGCGTTCTGAGCGAGGAAGATTGGACTTTTTGGAAACACAATGGGTATATCGTCATTAAAAATGCGGTCCCCAAAGCACAGGCCAAAGCCACGGCAGACTTCCTATGGGAATTTGAAGAAAAAGACCCCAACGATTCGGAATCGTGGTATGCCCCGGCAAGGGCGGAAATGAAAATGAAGGAATTGACCGGAACGGGAATGGTGGAAGTCTACAACCACCAACACCTCTGGAACAATCGGCAGATGGAAAAGGTCTACGATGCCTTTGTGGACGTTTGGGGCACTGAAAAGCTTTGGGTCACCATCGATCGCGCAAATCTGAATTTTCCGATAAGACCGGGCCATGAGTACAAAGGGTTCATCCATTGGGACTATGATCCCGAGACCCGCCCTCAAAACGTACAGGGCGTATTGGCCTTGGCCGATCAGACCGATGAAAATATGGGAGGCTTTCAGTGTATCCCCTGGCTATACCGCAATTATGATACCTGGAAATTGACCCAACCGGAAGATCGCGATCGGTTCAAGCCCGATGTTGCCGATTTGCAAGATAAGATCGTGAAGGTAAAAATGGAGGCCGGAGACCTGCTCATCTTCAACAGTACCGAGCCACATGGTATCCGACCCAATCGATCAATCGATAAGGTGCGCATCGCCCAGTATATTTCCATGATGCCCGCTGAAGAAGATAACGAGGCTTTAAGGCAATGGCGCATCAATTCATGGAAGAACAGGATCGCTCCGGAGGGCTATGCCTTTCCAGGAGATCCAAGAAAGTGGGAACAGACCAAATATGAGACGGCGAAACTGTCCCCGCTCGGGGAGAAACTACTGGGGTTGAAAGATTGGTAGTGCCAATACCTT
>JAHENB010000020.1 GCA_024643345.1 Maribacter sp.
TCCAAGGTTTAAAAGGTGATACTGGGGACAATGCACTGGATAACGGCAACTTGGCATTGGACAATCTTATTCAGGATGCTGAGCCCAGAACCTATAATATCAACGGCCAAAATCTGGGTTTTACCAATGGAAAGGTCGGGGTTGGCACCATCACACCCTCCTCTACGGTAAGTATTGCAGGGTCTTTGGCAACCGCCATTAGATCCACCGCAACAAGTACCACCTTAACAATTAATGACCATACGTTGATACAGACCGATAAAAATCTTATTATATCCTTGCCAGCAGCAAATAGCTGCATTGGCAGGATTTATATCCTCAAAAACATAGGTTCGGGCAACAATGATACCAATATTAATTTTATCGCACCAGATGGAAGTTTGGATACGAAAATATCGAAAAACAAAATATACTGGCTGCAAAGCGATGGCAGCAACTGGCAACAAATAAACATGAATTAGGACAATGAAAAATCAACTGTTCGTTCCATTTTTATTAATCAGTGTTAGCCTTTTTGGCCAAGAAGCCGTGCACAACTTTGGCAACCTGCAATTGCACGACAAGGGCATGGTAGGTTTTCATACCGATCTGGTGAACGATGGCAGCTTCGATGAGAATTTGGGCCTGATCGGTTTTTATCGCAACAAAGGAGGGCTTAAAATATCGGGGGCCTTTGCCCCTACTTTCTACGATTTTGAAACCGCTGTGGTAGGAGACCTTGATTTGGAAGTCTCGATCAACATCGACAATTCATTGAATTTTATATATGGCGATATAGATACGCCCCGTGACAACAAAAATATTTATGCCAGACTTTCGTCAGAGGCCATCTACAACGGTGAAATGAACCGATCAAAAATCGATGGACATTCAGCGGTCGAGGGACAAAAGAGTTTTAGTTTTCCCGTAGGCTATGGGAACCTGTTGCGACCCCTTCAACTGACGTTCCTGGATGGTGCCTTCTTCGCCAAATGTCAATACTTGGACGAAAACACAGATTTCCCCGCAAGTTTTTCACAGGGTTTCGACTCCGAAAAGAAGGCCGCCGATCTGGGAGCGGTCAACTCCAGCGAATTTTGGAACATGACCACGACGGGCATGGTACAGATCGCCCTGGGATGGAACGCCGATAAATCCTTGCCCCAAGGGATAAACGATCTGAAAAGCGTTACCGTGGCCGGATGGCATAAAACGAACGGTCGATGGGACAATCTTGGCAATTCGGTCGTTGAGGGCACCCTTGACGAAGGACGTGTCACTTCCAAGGGCTTCAACGCGAACGACTACGAAATTTTCACGCTTGGCTCCTTGTTCGATTATAAATCAATGGAGCCCGACAACTATTTTATGTCGCCCAACGGCGATGGTATCAACGATTTCTTCGTAATCGAGATTTTGCAACAACCCACCAACAACAGTTTCAAAATATTCAACCGGGAAGGGCTTTTGGTGTATGAAATGGAAAACTACCAAAACGACTTTCGGGGCTATTCCAATCAAATCACCAACAAAAAGAATTTGATGTTGCCCCCCGGAGTGTATTTCTATCTTCTCGACTTGCACGATTCCAATCTGCAATATCAAGGTTACTTTTATCTTACCGACTAACCGATACCAGTTTAGGGCACAGAAAAAAGATGGTTGCCATGCCCAGCATAGGTAAGATTGGCAATACGCATTTCTGAAAATACTTCTTACCTTTGAAAAAGGTCATTGGGCATCACAACATTGGAATCCAAGTAAAATAAAATTGCTTTATGAAAAGAAGATCCTTCATTAAAAAGAGTGGCGTCGCAGGTTTAACCATTTCAATTTGGCCGCAACTGGCCCTGCCTTCCCAGGTTGAATACTCGATCTTGGAACTTATGGGTAAAGCCGACATTGAACTATACGGCAAGGACATCAATTTGAGGATGGAGGCCCACGATGCCTTTGTGGCCATGAAAAAGGCAGCAGCGGTCGATGGCATTGATATCAAGGTGATATCGAGCTATCGAAATTTTGAACGGCAGGAAATCATTTGGGAACGCAAATACATTCAATATACCGAAGAGGACAATATGACACCTTTGGCCGCCATCGATAAAATCATTCAATATTCGACCATTCCAGGTACGAGCAGACACCATTGGGGCACGGATCTGGACATAGTGGACGGCAACAAAAAAGTGGAGGGTGATGTGTTGGTACCCGAAAAGTTTGGGGAAGGCGGCCCCTATGCAGATTTTAAGCAATGGATGGATGCCAATGCCAATACATTCGATTTTTATATGGTCTATACGGATGACCCGAAAAGGAGAGGTTTCAAATATGAACCCTGGCATTACAGTTATGCCCCCCTATCGGTTCCCATGTTAACCGCTTTTAGGGGCAAAAATATCCTTCAATTGCTCGGCAAGGAAGATTTTATGGGTAGCGATCATTTTACGACCGGTTTCATCAATACCTATATCCGAGATAACATCCTCGACATCAATACGGAACTTTTATAGGGGTTTTGTGCCCTTCAATATCGAACAGCAGCAGTCACCATGAGAAGAAGCAGTTGGAAAATTCGAATCGCCATAGGACTGGCCATTGTGGCCTTTGCATTCATAAAACGGCTGAGCAGCAAGGAAGAGAACCCCTATACCGGCAGGGTGCAGACCATTAACATGACCGCCGATCAAGAAATTGCGATCGGCCTGCAAAGTGCCCCTGATATGGCGCGCCAACATGGGGGATTGTATCCAGACCAACGACTACAATCCTATGTTGAAACCGTGGGCCGAAAATTGGTCGACAACAGTGTCGCCCGCGAAACACCGTACCAATATGACTTTCACTTATTGGCCGATCCGGAGACCATAAATGCCTTTGCCCTGCCGGGGGGTCAGGTTTTTATTACCTACGCACTTTTTTCCCAATTGAACGAAGCCCAACTGGCCGGTGTTCTGGGACATGAAATCGGACATGTGATCGGGAGACATTCCGCCGAGCGCATCGCGGAAACCGAATTCTGGCAAACGCTGACCACAGGTGCCTCTGTTGGTGGCGACATGGGTGACCTGGTAGGGGGAATTGGCCAAAACACCTTATTGACCAATGGGCGTGGCGATGAACTGGAAAGCGATGATCTGGGGGTCTTGTTCATGATACAGTCGGGGTATGACCCTTATGAAATGATCAAGGTGATGGAAATACTAAAAAATGCTTCAGGTCCCAATAGGGTCCCGGAGTTTCAAAGTACCCATCCGGATCCCGAAAACCGAATGGAAAAAATTAAAGAATCTATTGCCAAATATAAGGGGCAATAGGTAAGTTGGTTAAAAACGAAGCCTGTTCGGGCAACTGATGACATCGTTTTGTCCTTCTCTTTCTCCCCTTTCAAAAAAAAATTGTTAAATCTTGGTCGAATGCTGCGATATTCTCGTTGAAGTACCTATACATTATTGAGAATCACCCTGTTATTAGTAATATTTTGTTATATTTACCAGTCCCAATTTCTTAAATCGCCTCAGATTTAACCCTTATAGCGAACATTTAATGATTTAAATAAAACTATAATGGGAACACTAGTACATTTTAGAAATCTTTACACCCAAGCCTTTGAGGACTGCAAACCAGAATTGGTTGTAGTGCTTTTGAAGGCCTATTCGGTCTTTTGTGCCTTTATGTTGTTCATGGCGGTCTATGCGCTCATGGACAGGGCCCTCAACGGATTTGAATTTTGATCCTTATTTATTTGCTCTTTTACGAGAACACTATTTGAAGTAAATAGATAAAAACTTAAAACCCCATAAGAGAACACTTATGGGGTTTTTTTGATTGATGAATAAACCTGGCTATCAGATATTTTCACGAATTAGGGCCAAGGCCTCTTTGGCGTTGGAATGTTCTGCATGTTCTTCAATACTCCACCCCTTATCGCATTTTCGGTTGAGGTCGGCACCATTGGCGATCAAGAGTTCCAAAATATCAACCTTGTTATAGCGGGCCGCATAAATCGCAGGGGTCTTGCCCAATGATTTTTGGTTGATATCTTCCCCCAATTCGATCATTTTTTTTACAGTATCGTAATCGCCTTGGACGATGGCCTTACAAAAGGAGCTCAGTTCAAATCCAAAGTACGCTTTGGATTCGTTGATGGTCTTCATGGCAGGTGTACTGGCTGCCAAACAACAGCTGACCGTTGCGAACATAACAACGGCACATGTTAGAATCGTTTTTCTCATGATGAATGATTTAGATTGATGAATAAATTTAACTTATACAATTATAGACGTCCCTTATTGGTTTATGTTTCAGGAAAAACCGTTAATTCACGAAATTTTAACAGAAATAGACAACAGAATTAACATTTCAGCCGTCCTTAACTTAAAAAATGGGGCATATTGATGGATAAATTATGAAAGAAAAGTACATTTGAATCTATTAGAAACCATGAACAATGAATAAAAAAGTAATCCTAATGATATTGGATGGATGGGGTAAATCGCCAGACCCCAAGGTCTCAGCGATAGACAATGCGGAAACCCCTTTTATTGATTCGCTCTATACCCACTACCCAAATTCAAATCTGCTCACCGATGGCATGAACGTTGGCCTCCCGGAAGGTCAAATGGGCAATAGTGAGGTGGGCCATATGAATTTGGGTGCAGGAAGGATTGTTTATCAGGATCTGGCAAAAATTAACTTGGCCGTAAAACAAGACACCTTAAAAGACGAACCAGTATTAAAAGCCGCATTTTCCCATGCCAAAACCCACAACAAACCCGTTCACTTCTTGGGTCTTTTGAGCGATGGGGGCGTACATAGTCATAACACCCACCTAGAGGGACTCATCAATGCCGGTAGCGCATACGGACTGCCCCAAATGTTTGTTCACGCCTTTACTGATGGGAGGGACGTTGACCCAAAAAGTGGCAAACGCTTTCTTGAAGACCTTACGCATTTCTGCAAGGGCAAACCTGCAAAATTGGCATCGGTAATCGGTCGGTACTATGCCATGGATAGGGACAAACGTTGGGAACGCGTGAAACTGGCCTATGACCTATTGGTGCATGGAAACGGGGAGCACGCCACGGATATTTCCAAAGCGATACAAAAAAGCTACGATCAAGGGGTTACCGATGAATTTATAAAACCCATTGTAATGACCGATCCCAAGGGAAATCCATCGGCGACCATTTCCGACGGCGATGTAGTGGTCTTTTTTAATTTCCGGACAGACAGGGGCCGCGAACTCACCCAAATGCTCAGCCAATCGGATTTTCATGAGCAAAACACCCACAGGTTGGACCTATATTATGTGACCCTGACAAATTATGACGATTCATTCAAGGGGGTTCATGTGGTGTACGACAAAGACAATTTATCCGAAACCCTTGGAGAGGTATTGGCAAAAGCCGGAAAAACCCAGATCCGAATTGCGGAGACTGAAAAATACCCACATGTAACCTTTTTTTTTAATGGGGGTAGAGAGGTGCCCTTTGAAGGGGAAAAACGCATTTTATGCCCTTCTCCAAAAGTGGCTACTTACGACCTAAAGCCCGAAATGAGTGCATATGAGATTCGGGATGCCATTATACCGGAACTCAAGAAGGGCGAGGTCGACTTTGTATGCCTCAATTTCGCCAATCCCGATATGGTAGGTCACACCGGTGATATGGCCGCCGCCATCAAGGCATGCGAGGTAGTCGACAACTGTGCCAACACAGTCATCACCACCGCCATGGAACATGGTTATACTACCTTGGTCATCGCCGATCATGGCAATTGCGAGACCATGATCAACCCAGATGGAAGCCCGAACACGGCACATACGACCAATCCGGTCCCCTTGATTTTGGTAGATAAGGATATCAAGAACATCAAGGACGGGGTATTGGGCAATATCGCACCCACTATTCTAAAATTGATGGGAATACCACAACCAAAATCGATGACCTTAGCTGCACTGGTTTAGGCAGATGATACAATTGTTTTACCTTTGCATCCATGATAAAATTGAAAACACCTGAAGAGATTGAACTCATCCGTGAGAGTGCCTTGGTGGTTTCCAAAACTTTGGGTATGCTGGCCTCGGAAATAAGACCTGGGGTTACCTCCTTGTATTTGGACAATCTAGCGGAGGAATTCATTCGCGAACAGGGTGCAGAACCCGGTTTCCTAGGAATGTACGACTTCCCCAACACTTTGAACATGAGTCCGAATGCACAAGTGGTGCATGGCATTCCCAATAACGAACCTTTAAAAGAAGGAGATATCATCTCAGTAGATTGTGGCAGTCTTAAAAATGGCTATTATGGGGATCATGCCTACACCTTTGAAGTTGGCGAAGTGGCCCCTGAAACGAGAAAATTGCTGGAAGTGACCAAGGAGGCACTTTATCTTGGCATTAGGGAATTCAGGGCTGGGAACCGCGTGGGCGATGTCGCTTTCGCCATTCAGAGCCATTGCGAAAACCATGGATATGGTATCGTTAGGGAATTGGTTGGCCACGGCCTTGGCAAAAAGTTGCATGAAGGCCCGGAAATGCCCAACTATGGCAAAAGGGGCAGGGGGAAAAAATTTGAAGAGGGCTTGGTCGTAGCCATCGAACCCATGGTGAACATGGGCACCCGTAACATTAAACAACTCAAGGACGGTTGGACGATCCTTACCGCCGATAGAAAGCCCAGTGCCCATTTCGAACATAATGTGGCCATTTTGAACGGCAAACCGGAGTTGCTCTCCACATTTCAATACATCTACGACGCATTGGGCATCGTTAGCCATGAAGAAGACGAGTTTCGGCAGAAAAAACTACAATTGTAGCCCCAGTGCCCATGAAGCGTATCTTCAAATTCATCCTAAAGATCATTCCCAGACCGCTATTGATCAGATTGAGTTACCTCACCACGCCCCTTTTAACATTGATGCTTAGAGGAAACAATTTCACCGACCCGATAGACGGCAAATCTTTTAAAAAGTTGCTCCCTTACGGATATGAGAACCCCAGGGAGAATGTTCTCTCCCCTTCTACCTTGTCATTGGAACGCCATCGATTGTTATGGCTCTATCTGAAAAGGGAAACCGATTTTTTTAGCGCACCTCTGAAGGTATTGCATTTTGCACCGGAACAGGCTTTTTATAAACGCTTTCGGAAACTCAATAATATTACATACATCACGACTGACCTGAATTCTCCGTTGGCCGATGTAAAGGCCGATATTTGCAACCTTCCCTTTGCCGACGATAGTTTTGATGTAATCTTATGCAACCATGTTCTGGAACATATCCCCGACGATACCAAGGCCATGAGAGAATTGTACAGGGTACTTCGACCCTCTGGATGGGGCATTTTCCAGATTCCGCAAGATCTGAACAGAAAAACGACTTTCGAAGACCATAGTATCACCGATAAAAAAGAACGTGCGAAAATCTTCGGGCAGTACGATCATGTACGGATATATGGTTGGGATTTCTTCGACAAGCTCAAAAACGTGGGTTTTAAGGCAGAAGCATTGGAGTATGGGACTAGATTGTCGCCCAGGGAAGTAGAAAAATATCGCTTGGCAAAAGGGGAGGTCATTCCCGTTGTACATAAATAAGACCTATTCAACCACCAGAGCTTTGAGTCCTTCGGTCATATATTCCTGGGTTTTACCCTGTTTATCCAAAAAAACGATATAGGCATCCAACTCATTTTGTCCAGCCAAATAATCAATGGCATCCTCTAAATCCATCGCCATGAAAGCGGTAGCAAAGGCATCGGCCGTGGCACAGTCATCGGCCAGGATGGTCACCCCTAAAGTATTGCCATTTTTTGTAAAGCCCGTTTTGGGGTCGACCGTATGCACGAATTTCATTCCTGTAACGGGGTCTGTACGATATTTCCGGTAATTTCCGGAAGAAGCCAGCGCCCTATCCTTGAGGTGTATCATTATCTTTAACCCCCTGCCCTCCTCGATCTGTGGGTCGTCGATGCCTACCAACCAAGGTTTCTGTTTGACCCTATTTTCACCTTTGGCCACGAGTTCTCCGCCCACTTCCAATAAATAATCTTGAATTCCTTTTTGGTCCATCAACCTAGCCAAACGGTCGATGGCATAGCCTTTGGCAATGGCATTAAAATCGATATAAACATTGAGACTTGCCTTTTTGATGGTTCCATTTTCGGATAGGCTTATCTTATCAAGGCCCACAAAAGCCATTAAACTATCGACCTTGAGACTGTCCATCGCCAATTGCGGTCCTGGCCCAAATCCCCAAGCATTGACCAGGATGCCCACCGTTGGATCAAAATATCCATTCGTTTTTAGGTTCACCTCCCTGGAACGCGCCAAGACCTCCCTGAACATCCGATCGACAATAATTGTGGAATCCCCTTGGTTTATTTTGGAGATATCGGAATCGGGCAAATAGGTCGATAGGGATCGGTTGACGGCCATGAAGACCGAATCGATTTCTTTTTGGTAATCCACTTTTTGATCGGTCAGGTAGATAATGCTATAGGAGGTACCCAAAGCCGCACCAACATTTTCATTTCTGATCAAAGTAGTGGTGTGCGAGTTACAGGAAACCATTACGATCAACAGCGACAATATCAAATAGTTTCTCATTTCAAACCTCTATTAATCCATCATAATCCACAATATACGCCTCATTGAGGCATAAGGGGCGTTTGAGGTCGGCCGCATTGGCCAGGCCCACGCCGGCATAGTAGGTCTTGGCCTCGAATTTTAGGGCATTGGCTTTCATTTTATCCATAAAAACCTGATCATAACCTTTTGGATCCTGTGGATACGTAACCATTCGTACAATGATAAAATGGAGCTGCTTTTCCTTAAGGCAAACGAACTGTGGATTCTTTTTGGGTTGGCTGTTCACGCCCATGAATTCATACCCATCGGCCTCCAATTGTCGTCCGACGATGTTCATGGCCAAATTATACAATTCTTGTGCGCTCAATTCCCTCATCACATATATGCAATAAAAAACCGATACGTTTACATATCGGTTTCCTTCTTTTCATTAACCAGGCTCCATAGCTTTGATGCTATTTTTTGAAAACGGTTTACTGCGGATCTAGCCGCCGAAATCATCGAATCGAATGTGCTCATCAGGAATCCCGAAATCCTCACCCATTTTTTGCACCGCCTTGTTCATCAATGGTGGGCCACAGAAATAAAGTTCGATATCCTCGGGAGACTCATGTTTGCTCAGATAATTATCGATTACACAGTTATGGATAAAGCCAACAAAACCGTCACCCGGCGCGTCGATGCTTTCCTTTACCTTCCAATTGTCTTCTGGTTGGGGTTCAGAAAGGGCCATATAAAAATTAAAGTTCGGAAAATCTTTTTCGAGTTTTTTGAAATGGTCGATATAAAACAGTTCCCTTTTTGAACGGCCGCCATACCAGTAGGAAACTTTTCGATTGGTTTTCAATGTTTTGAACAAATGGTAGAGATGCGAGCGCATGGGTGCCATACCGGCGCCTCCGCCAACATATAGCATTTCCGATTCGGACTCATTGATGAAGAACTCGCCATAAGGACCAGAAATGGTTACAGGGTCACCTTCCTTCAAGCCAAAAATATAAGAAGAGGCTATCCCAGGGTTCACGTCCATCCAGCCGTTTTTAGATCGGTCCCATGGTGGGGTGGCGATACGCACGTTCAACATGATCTCCCTGCCTTCAGCCGGATAAGACGCCATGGAATAGGCCCTTTCAACGGTTTCGGGATTTTTCATGACCAATGGCCAAAGATTAAATTTATCCCATTCGGCCTTAAATTTATCAGGGGTCTCATGTTCTTCAGGGTGGGCCGTAATATCGATATCGGCATATTTAACTTCGCAAGGCGGAATCTCGATTTGGATATAACCGCCAGCTTTGTAGCCCATGTCTTCAGGTATTTCTACCACAAATTCCTTGATGAACGAGGCTACATTATAATTTCTGACCACTTTGGCAGGCCATTTCTTGATGCCAAACACCTCTTCCGGAATCGTTATTTCCATATTCTGTTTTACTTTGACCTGACAGGCCAAACGGGCACCATGGTTCAATTCCCTTTTGGAAAAATGAGGTGTTTCGGTAGGCAAGGCCTCACCACCTCCCGAAAGAACGTGGCATTCACATTGTATACAGGTGCCGCCCCCACCGCATGCTGAGGGAAGAAATATCTTTTGATTGCCCAGGGTAGACAAAAGGGAGTTCCCGGAAGCGACCTCAATGGTGCGTTCCCCATTGATGGTAATGGATACCGGGCCGGAAGGGGAAAGTTTTTCCTTGGTGAACAGCAACAGTGCCACCAACAATAACAATAAGAGTAAAAAGGCGACCACTGTTATCAACATGGTTCCACCGGTACTTGCAGCTAAAATCATCTCTCTTCTTTTACGGCTTCGTTATAAGAGACTTCCTTGGCGGCAACCTCTTTATCCTTAATTTCGTTTTTCTTTTCAATTTTCTTGGCCGTGGCAGGAGTCTCCACAGGGGCAGCTTCATCCCCACCGGTAAGCATGCCTCCAAAGCTCATGAAACCAATGGCCATCAACCCTGTAATGATAAAGGTGATACCCAACCCCCTCAATGGCGGCGGCACATTCGAATATCGTATCTTTTCACGGATGGCCGCAATCGCCAATATCGCCAAAAACCAACCGATTCCTGAAGCCAGGCCATAGTTAAAGGCCAATCCAAGGGTCTGGATATCCCTTGATTGCATAAATAGGGAGCCTCCCAAAATGGCACAATTAACGGCTATCAGGGGCAAAAAGATTCCCAATGAATTGTATAGGGCGGGCGAAAATTTTTCTACCACGATCTCGACCAACTGAACCATGGTCGCTATGGTAGCGATAAATAGGATGAACGATAAAAAACTAAGATTATACTCTGCATATTCAGGTCCCAGCCATGCTAGGGCACCATCGCGCAATAGGTACTGATCTAACAACCAGTTCAAAGGTACGGTTACGGCAAGCACGAATATTACCGCGGCTCCAAGACCCACCGCAGTGGTAACCTTTTTAGAAACGGCCAAGTATGAACACATTCCCAGGAAAGTCGCAAATACCATATTATCGATGAATATGGATTTAAAAAATAATTCAATATGCTCCAACATAAGTGGTTCGTTATTAAAGTCTATATTCTTAATTTTCTTCTATGAGCGCCTTGTTGCGCGAACGCTGCACCCAAATAATAATGCCCACAACGATCAGTGCCATGGGGGATAGCAACATAAAACCATTATTCTCATAACCTAGGCCGTACAATCCGGTCTTGGCGATGGGATCGCCCAATACCTTCATGCCCAACAAGGTTCCCGATCCCAATAATTCCCTGAAGAAACCGACTACAATAAGGATTAGACCATAACCGGCAGAATTGCCGATGCCATCCAAAAATGACCTCCACGGTCCATTGCCCAAGGCAAAAGCCTCGAAACGTCCCATAATAATACAGTTGGTGATGATAAGTCCCACAAAAACCGACAAGGTTTTGCTCAATTCGTAAGCAAAGGCCTTCAAAACTTGGTCAACCATGATTACCAAGGCCGCGACCACGACCAATTGTACGATGATCCGAATTTTGGAGGGCACAATATTGCGCAATAAAGAAATGGCAACATTTCCCATGGCCAATACGAACATGACCGATAAGGCCATAACTATTGATGCCTTCAATTCTGCCGTGATCGCCAAAGCGGAACAAATTCCCAACACCTGTATGGTGATGGGGTTATTGTCGGTCAATGGATCGAGCAACAGCCCTTTTTCTTTTTTGGTAAGTAGTGCCATAAATTATTTGTTAGCTCTTATGGTTTCAAAATAAGGTTTGTAAAGTTTTACACTTTCCTTGATCATCGCTGAAACGCCGTTCCCTGTTATGGTGGCCCCTGCCAACGCATCTACCTCATTATCGTCCTTGATATCATTGGTAGGGTCGTTATTGCCTTTAGCTACCGTAATGCCAGCATATTCGGTACCGTCAAGAATACTTTCCCCCGCAAAATCATCCATAAAATAGCGTTGTTTTATGTTGGCGCCAAGGCCGGGCGTTTCGCCCTTATGGTCAAAATAGACCCCTTGTACGACCATGTTTTGGTCGAGGGCCACGAAACCCCAAATGGCATCCCAAAGTCCTTTTCCGCGCATTGGGATGATGTAAAACTTCTTGCCATCTTTCTCGCCGATGAATAGGGGCAATTTTCTGGTTTCACCGTTTTTGGCAGCGGTCTCCTGTTTCTTAAGGTCGATCAAATAGGCTTGGTCGTTTTCGGTGATTTGGTCCCCTTCGATCACGAGCTGTTCCTGGATGTATTTCGAAAATTCCCCGGCCACCTTATCGGTGGGGATAAAATTCACACTGCCCTCATCTTCATTTTCGTTGATGCCCATGGCATAAAGGATGTTCTGCTGTTTTTCCAAACGTTCGTTCTCACTGATCTTTTCACTGAGGGCCGAGGCGAAAAAGGCCAGTAACGAACCCACCACTATGACCATGATGGCGGCGAAAATAACGGTATAACTATTCTTATCGGTATTGATTGCCATGATTAAACGGTTTCTGCTTTAAGTTCTTGTGCTTTGCCATCAGAATCCTTTGGAAGGATAACGGCGTTCTTCAATCTTTTCAATCGTCGGTTGATGTTTGCCCTCACCACATAATGGTCTATGGTAGGAGCGAAAACATTCATCAACAATATGGCGAGGAATACCCCTTCGGGATAAGCTGGATTGAAAACCCGTATCATTACCGAAAGCAACCCTATGAAAAAGCCGTAGAACCACTTTCCCCGGTTGGTCTGTGCACCGGTGACAGGATCGGTTGCCATATAGACGATACCGAAAGCCAAGCCCCCAACGATCAAATGTTTCCAGAAGTCGAAGCTCATCAATCCATAAAACTTGCTGCCCTCGGAAATCCAACCCGCATCGACCACTCCATTAAAGATCAGCCCCATGGTCAACGCCCCGATTACGGCGCTCAACATGATGCGCCAGCTTGCGATTTTGCTGAACACCAAGAACAATCCGCCCAGGAGAATCAAAAAGGTAGAGGTCTCCCCCACGGAACCCGGGATAAATCCAAAAAACATATCAGAAACGGAATAGGAAAATTCAGCGCCTTTGTTCTGGGCCAAAAAGCCTAAAATAGTCTCCCCCGAAATGGCATCCGGTCCTCCGGCGCGTTCCACTGCACCATGTACCCAAACTTTGTCACCGCTCATCCAAGTGGGATAAGCAAAAAAGAGGAAAGCCCTGATCGTCAAGGCCGGATTTAAAATGTTCATTCCCGTTCCTCCGAAAACTTCCTTTCCGATGACCACGCCAAAAACAACCGCTACGGCCAACATCCATAATGGTGTGTCAACGGGTACAATCAAAGGCACCAACATCCCGGTCACAAGATAACCTTCTTCCACTTCGTGCCCCTTGATTACTGCAAAAATAAACTCGACCAATAATCCGACACCGTAAGACACTACCAACAAGGGCAAAACCTTGATGATTCCGATCCATAAATTGTCCCAAGTCAGGAAATTCTCAAATAGCGAGAAATTTTGTGGGAAGCCATTGATAGCGGAATAATGTTGATACCCTGCATTGAACATCGAAAACAACAAGACCGGAATCAATGCCATGATCACGGTGTTCATCGTTCGTTTCAAATCGTCGGCCCCTCTAATGTGGGAACCTGAATGCGTGGTTTCATCCGGAGAAAACAAAAAAGTATGGATTGCATTGAAAGCGGGCGCCATTTTTTTACCGCGGTAATGGTGCTTTAAAATGTGCAGTCTTTTCTTAAAGGTCAATCTTTTGTCGCTCATTTTTATCCAATTTCTTTATATAATAAATCCAATCCTTCCCTGATGATTTTTTGGTGTGGCTGTTTCGAGATACAGATAAATTCGGTTAATGAAAAATCTTCGGGAGCCACTTCATATAGGCCCAATTGCTCCATTTCATCCAAATCTTTCACCATACAGGCTTTCAACAATTGCATCGGAAAGATATCCATCGGAAAAACCTCCTCATAGAGCCCGGTCACCACAAAAGCCCTGTGCTCGCCGTTGGTGTTGGTGGTAAGATTATATTTCTTTTTGGGTTGCAACCAGGAAAAAGTAAGTGCCCTTGTGGTAGAAATCTTATTGAAAACTGGTTTGTTCCAACCAAAAAACTCGTAATCATCGCCTTCCGGAATTGCAGTCACGGTATTGTTGTAATACCCCAAATATCCATCTTGCCTACTCTTTTTTCCCGTAAGCACATCGCCATTAATGACCCTGAAATTTTCGGTGTTCACTCCACTGGCATATAAAAAGGTTGCGATTTCGGTTCCTATTTTGGTTCTGTAATATTGGGGCGCTTTTACCGAAGCACCGGCCAAGGCGACAATGCGCTCCGCATTGAACCTTCCTGTGAGCAACAGTTCCCCGATGATCACCAAATCTTGTGGAGTGACCGTCCAAACCGTTTCCCCTTTGTTGATCGGATCGATTTTATTGATCTGCGTCCCTACCAATCCTGCGGGATGCGGACCTGAAATTTTGTGCAAACTGATTCCTTGGAGCGAAGCCAAGGGCGAATTCGAAGATTTTCCTACCGAAACGTGAACTTTTCCCGGAGTTAGCTTGGCCAGGGCCGACACTGCGGCCTGCAATTCATTCTCTTTTCCCTTTAAGACAAATTCAAGGTCTGCGGCCAAAGGAGCCGTCACATAGCCCGAGATGAAAATAGCCTTGGGCAAACTATTGGGATTGGCAATGATATCATAGGGCCTTTGCTTGATGAAAGGCCAACATCCGGCCTGCAATAACAAAGATTTTATTTTTGAAGCCGACGCTGTGGCCAAATCGATTTTTCCATAGTCGGCGAAACGCTGTTCCTTATCGGCCAATATTTTAAGGGAAAGTATGCGGCGCCTATTTCCTCGGACAATTTCCACAAGTTCACCGCTTACGGGCGAAACGAACCGCATCGCCTCTTCGTTCTTGTTATAGAAAAGGGCTTCCCCAGCGCTGACTTCGGCGCCTTCCTTCACCATCATTTTTGGGGTAATCCCGTGAAAATCGTTCAGATTTATGGCGTAAACATTGCTTAAAACCGCTTTGGAGAGGGTAGGCACCGCGGCACCTACTAGGTTAATGTTCAAGCCTTTTTTGATTCGGATGTCTTCAGACATATATGCTAATCCTTAGGTTATCAAAAGCTGGGGCAAATTTAGCATTAAAACGAATGTTTTCATAATAATTGCCCATAAATTTGGGTCATACATCGATGTTAATTTTTTAGGTACGCTTTTTGTTTACCTTTGGCCATTAAATCAGATGTTAATGCCCATAAACCTTAAACATTTCTTACTACTGCTCTTTATTTGCCCCCTGTTCGCGCAGGTGCAACAGGAGGTCGATGCACCTTCCAATATCAAGTCGATCGTTTTCGTCGGCCCAACCGAAGATCAGTTTCCCATAGCACAGATCGGGGAACCCATTTATTTGCAGTTTGATGATATTACCGCAAGCGAGCAGGACTATTATTACAAGATTGTCCATTGCAACTATGACTGGGCCCCTTCGGCCCTATTGAAATCACAGTATTTGAATGGTGTCGACAACCAAAGAATCATCGATTATGGCAATAGTTATACGACGCTGCAACCCTACTCGAACTATCGGCTGACCATCCCCAATGACAATGTAAAGCTCAAGGTCAGCGGGAATTACATACTTGAAATTTACAACAACAATTATGAATTGCAATTTTCGCGACGCTTTGTAATATATGCCGATCTGGTGAAGGTCGGGGCCATCGTAAAACGATCCAGGGATTTCAATTATTTGAATGAAAAGCAAGTGGTACAATTCAATATCAATGCAGGAAATTTTCAATTGGTAAATCCGAAGCAGGAAGTGAAAGTGGCCATTCTACAAAACCATTTTTGGCCCACGGCAATCTATGATGTTCCCCCACAATTTACGTTGGGGAACGAACTGGTCTATAAGTATGATCGTGAAACCAGTTTTTTTGGGGGCAATGAGTACCTCAATTTCGACACCAAAGACCTACGTGCGCCCAGTTCAGTCATTTCAAAGATCGAGCTCACCGACCTCTATAACCATTATTTGTTCAGCGATAGGTATCGGTATGACAGGCCCTATACCTATTTTCCCGACATCAATGGAAATTTTGAGGTTCGCACGCTTCAGGGCGATGACGATTCACGTGAAGCGGACTACACCAGGGTGCATTTTGGCTTACCTTATAGCGAATTGTTGGCATTGGACGATGTTTATGTCTTTGGCAAATTCAACAATTATGCCCTTAGCGATGAGAACAAAATGACATACAATGCGGACAATGGCATGATGGAGGCCCAAATACTTTTCAAACAAGGGTTTTATAATTATAAATACGTCATAAAACGGGAAGACGGCACGGTCGATTTGAATACGGTTTCTGGCAATTTCCACTTTACGGAAAACAACTATACCATTTTGGTCTATTACCGTAACTTCGGAGACTTATATGACAGCGTCATCGGTGTTGGGTCGGCCAACTCCAGAACGATCAGCAATTAGCGGGTTTTAGGATTCGCATAAAGTGCTGTGGGATATCTTAAAATACTTCATTTTTTGTCGTGAAAACCCATCTCGGATCAGCAAGCTTGAAAACGCAAAGCCATCACCCGGATCTTTTGAGCATGTGCATGGGAAATGCTTCACATCATTTGCCTTTCAACCTTTGGCCAGGCCGAAAAAAAAGCACGTTCAAGGGAAATGTATCTAAAAAAAATACCATTATAACGATCATATCAGAATTCGCTTTCATATTCGGCATGGCTTCTTTAACTTGGCGCAATATCCACAATCGGATAGGGAACATTTCCAATGGATTTAATTATTGATTTCAGATATTTCGTTTTTAAGAGACCGGCCCCAATGACCGTCCAGTGAGAAGGCATGATAAAGGATTTTTAAACTCATGTTAAATTATATTTTCTTTAGGTATTTTTAATTAATTTTAGCCCAAACCCAGGCAAATCGATATGTGATTTTTCACTTATAGCGCAAAGGATGATAACACAAGTAACCAAAGGAATAAAAGTTTCGGTAATGACAAGTTTTGAAGGCACCTTCTTTAAAAACTACAAGATGCATTTTGCCTTCGGCTATACCATAACCATTGAAAACCAAAGCAAGGATTCGGTTCAATTGACTTCAAGGCATTGGGAAATATTTGATTCGCTTAATGAAACGGAGTTTATAGATGGCGAAGGGGTGATCGGCAAAAAACCGGTGATCAAGCCCGGCGAATCTCACACTTACAACTCTGGCTGCCTTTTGGCATCGCCCATAGGGGCCATGAAAGGCCATTATAATATGGTCAACTTCAGTTCCACCGAAAAATTCAGGGTGTATATCCCCACCTTCCGGTTCAGTGCTCCTTTTGCTTTGAACTGATTGCTCCGTTTATCTCCATTTTGCTTTTTAAACGATTTCCGATTTAGTACCTTTGTGCTCATTTAGAAATTTAAAAACGAGATAATGGGCAAAGGCTTTTTCCAAGTACCAACGGCATTCAACGAACCTATCAAAAGTTATGCTCCCGGCTCTGCCGAAAGGGAGGAAGTACTGCAGCAGTACAAATCGTATTTTAAAGGAAAAGTGGAGATTCCACTGTACATAGGCAGCGAAGAAATCAAAACGGGCAAAACCCGGCCAATGTCTCCCCCACATGATCACAAACACCAAGTGGGCCATTATCATCTAGCGGAAAAAAAACATGTTACCCAAGCCATTAAAAATGGTTTATCGGCCAGGAACGATTGGTCACGGCTCCCTTGGGAGCAACGTGCGGCCATTTTTTTGAAGGCGGCCGATCTGATCGCTGGCCCCTATCGCGCAAAAATCAATGCGGCAACCATGATCGCCCAATCTAAGACAATCCATCAGGCGGAAATCGACGCCGCCTGCGAATTGATTGATTTCCTTCGGTTCAATGTGGAATATATGTCGCAAATCTATGAAGCGCAGCCCGATTCTTCGGAGGGTGTCTGGAACCGTGTGGAATATCGTCCCTTGGAAGGCTTTGTTTATGCCATTACCCCTTTCAATTTTACTGCCATTGCAGGAAACTTGCCGGCCAGCGCGGCCATGATGGGCAATGTGGTCATTTGGAAGCCCAGTGACAGTCAAATTTTTTCGGCCAAGGTGATTGTCGATGTATTCAAGGAAGCGGGGCTGCCAGATGGCGTGATCAACGTTATTTATGGTGATCCGGTAATGATCACGGAAACCATATTGGCCAGTCCAGATTTCGCTGGAATACATTTTACGGGATCAACACATGTCTTCAAGGCATTGTGGAAACAGATCGGCCAAAACATCGATACCTATAAAACCTACCCCCGAATTGTGGGTGAAACCGGAGGGAAAGATTTTATTTTGGCACACCCTACAGCCAAACCTGCCCAGGTAGCCACTGCGATCGTACGCGGTGCTTTTGAATTCCAAGGACAGAAATGCAGCGCCGCCTCCAGGGTGTATCTGCCCAAGTCGACCGCCAGGGAAATATTGGATTGGGTGAAAAAAGACCTTAAGTCGTTCAACAAACCCGGATCCCCCGAGGATATGTCGAATTTTATCACTGCGGTGATCCACGAAGGCTCTTTTGATAAACTGGCAAAATATATCGATCAGGCAAAAAAAGACAAGACCGCCGAAATCGTTGCAGGTGGAAATTACGATAAATCGAAAGGTTATTTTATCGAACCGACCGTTATCCTTACCACCGACCCTAAATACACCACCATGGAAACCGAATTGTTCGGCCCTGTGGTCACAATATATATATACGAGGATAGTGATTGGGGCAAGACCTTGAAATTGGTCGATACGACCTCCGAATATGCGCTGACCGGGGCCGTTTTGGCCACAGATAGGTATGCCATAGCGGAAGCCACCTCAGCATTGCAGAATTGTGCGGGCAACTTCTATATCAACGACAAACCCACCGGTGCCGTGGTGGGGCAGCAACCTTTTGGAGGGGCCAGGGCATCCGGAACCAACGACAAGGCAGGTTCTGCGCAAAACCTGCTAAGATGGGTTTCTCCCAGGTTGATCAAGGAAACCTTTGTAACCCCTGAAGACTATCGCTACCCTTTTTTGGGATAGAACCATAAATTAAACTTAAGGATCGAACACTTTTTTTAATACCTTTAGTTGGATCGGGAACCCCGACGCCAATTATTAATCAACTTTAAACATTAAGAACATGAAAAAAATTACGCTCTTGTTTACACTTCTTACCATGACCTTTGTATCCGCTCAGGACGATATGGTGCAACAAAGTGTAAAAGCGCTCTTAAGCGGTAATCAAGGACAGATCGCTTCGCTGGCTGAAGCTTTTCCAGCTGATAAGTACGATTGGAGACCTGCAGCGGGTATTCGGTCGGTAGGGGAATCCATGCTCCATGTTGCGGGGGCGAACTATTATATTGCTTCGAAACTTGGGTTCGCGCCACCGGAAGACGTAGATCTGATGAACATTGAAAAAATTCAAGGAAAGGAAAATATTATTGCCGCATTGACCAAATCCTTCGAATTCGTTCAGGAAAAATTGGGAAGTATCGATACCTCAACATTGGGCAATGATGTGGACCTGGGATTTGCCAAAATGAACGTCCTTTCTTCCATGCTCATTATTCTAGAGCACACTGGAGAGCATAAGGGACAATTGATCGCTTATGCAAGATCGAACAACGTTACACCTCCGTGGAGCAAGTAAGGCATTATAATTTTTCAAAAGTCCCGCAGTGCATTGCACTGCGGGACTTTTTTTTTCCTTGTTCTGGCAAGTGAGGTGCATGAAAAGCATGGGGAGCAAAATCGATTTATACGCCGTTAATAACGGTACTTTTGTTAGGAGCGGGAAGTCTGAAACCTATCAAATTTTAACCACATCTATCATATTCTCCCAGATATAATCATTTCTGCCGATAATTTTAATGTTAATTTAACGTTACTTAATTGTTATTTTAATGTAACTTAGTGTTGTATCGTTTAACGAAAACCAAGATGATGAAAGAAATAAAACCTCCAAATGTTTACCACAAAAGAAACGAATCGCCCTGGCACCGGATGGAGTCCTATTTAAAATCCTATGCCAAAAAATGCAGGGATTCGTATTACCGAATGCTGAGTCTTTGATTCAACCCTTGAATTTCAAGGGCAGGTAGACTAGCTTTTTGGTTTCAAAAAACGGTTCCTTAAAATATTCCGTAAGGTCAAAGATCTGGGCGGTCTTATATTCTTTCAGTTCTTCCGACAAATCGCCCCCTTTCAGATAAAGAATACCGTTTCTTCTTTCATGAACTGATTCTTTTTTGATCCTGCCTTTTACCCAATGCACAAAAGTGGGCATCGAGGCCACTGCCCTGCTCACTATAAAATCAAATTGCCCCGATATTTCCTCGACCCGTTTGTTCACCGCCGTTACATTCGTCAATTGCAATCCCGCCACTACCTCTTCGACCACTTTAATTTTTTTGCCTATCGAATCGACCAAGGTAAAATGGGTATCTGGAAAAAGTATGGCCAAGGGAATTCCCGGAAACCCGCCCCCGGTTCCTACGTCCAAAACTTTAGATCCGGGCCTGAACATCTGTATTTTGGCGATTCCCAAAGAATGAAGCACATGACGCAGGTAGAGTTCTTCTATATCCTTACGAGACACCACATTTATTTTTTGGTTCCAATCTTGGTAAAGATCCGATAAAAGAGCGAATCGTTGTCGCTGTGTATCGCTAAGGTCTGGAAAGTAATCGAATATCAACTGGGCATCCATTTCGGGCAACATATTGCACAAAAATAGCGTTTTCATTATCATAAAGATTTCCTTTTTAGGAAAGAATTATGGCTTTAAAATCGTAATTACTTTATCTTTACCAAAAGAATGCAATCCATGGATTCAAACACGATACGATTCTCCAGGGCCGATTCTGCCCAATTTTTCAGAACATTGAACAAAAGGGTCAACGATTATTTCAAGGAAAACAAACTCAAGAAAACTGGCAATTGGCGACTGCACGTCAAATCGGCGATCATGTTCGCCCTTTTTCTGGCCCCATATTTTCTGATTCTCACCCTGAACCTCCCGAATTGGGTGAATTTACTGCTAACCATAGTGATGGGCATTGGCATGGCCGGTGTAGGCATGAACGTGATGCACGATGGCAACCACGGTTCGTACTCCAACAAAAAATGGGTGAACAAGCTGATGGGAAGCAGCATCTATATCCTGGCTGGCAATGTTTACAACTGGCAGGTACAGCACAACGTATTGCACCATACCTACACCAACATTCATGAACACGACGAAGATCTGGAAGCCGGTCGGATACTCCGTTTTTCTAAACATGCCAAATGGCACCGTTTCCATCGGTTCCAGCATTACTATTCGGTGTTTTTATATGGTCTTTTGACCTTCAACTGGGCGATTACAACAGATTTTCAGCAGATGTATCGCTACATGAAACGCCGCTTATCTTATGGCAAATTGCCCAGCCCTGCAATGAACTGGAGCACCTTGGTGGTGACCAAAATATTGTATATCGTTATTTGGATCGTTCTTCCACTTGTATTTTTGGAGATGGCATGGTGGAAAATTTTATTGGGATTCTTTATCATGCACTATGTCGCAGGGGTCATTTTAAGTGTTGTCTTTCAGTTGGCCCATGTCGTCGATGAAGCGGAAACCCCTTTACCAGATAAAAGTGGTTCGATGAAGAATACCTGGGCCGTCCATCAGCTGTTTACCACTGTAAATTTCGGTACCAAAAACCGAATTGTGAATTGGTTTACGGGAGGTTTGAACCATCAAGTGGAGCACCACATCTTTCCTAACATCAGCCATGTGCATTACACAAAAATTTCAAAAATTGTGAAACAAACGGCAATAGAATTTAATTTGCCCTATAACGAATATAAAACTACCAGAAAAGCCATAATTTCGCACTTCAAACATTTAAGGGAATTGGGCAAAAACCCTGCCTTACAATACAAGTAATTCTTATTAATTTATGAACGACCATTTATCCGAAAGAATCAATAACATGGCTACTTCGGCAACCTTGGCTATGGCCGCCAAGGCGAGGGAACTTCGAAACGAAGGAAAGGACATCATCGGGTTGAGCTTGGGCGAACCCGATTTCAATATCCCCGATTTTATAAAGGAATCGGCCAAAAAAGCCATCGACGACAATTATAGCAGTTACTCCCCTGTAGATGGCTATGCCGATTTAAAACAAGCCATTTCCAATAAATTCAAAAGGGACAATAATCTGAGCTATGCCCTTAACCAAATTGTGGTTTCAACCGGTGCAAAGCAATCTTTGGCCAATGTGGCCATGGTGATGTTGAACAAAGGCGATGAGGTGATCTTACCGGCACCCTACTGGGTGAGCTATAGCGATATCGTAAAATTGGCCGATGGCGTTCCCGTAGAGGTACCCACCAACATCGATACCGATTTTAAAATGACGCCGGCACAATTGGAGGCCGCAATCACCCCAAAAACCAAAATGCTTTGGTTCAGTTCTCCATGCAACCCCAGTGGTTCGGTATACAATCAAAAGGAACTGGAAGGTTTGGCAAAAGTATTGCGAAAACATCCAAACATTTTTGTGGTCTCCGATGAAATTTACGAGCATATCAATTTTCGAGGCGGACATGTGAGCATTGCCGCAATCGAAGGCATGTACGATCGCACCATTACCGTTAACGGGGTATCAAAAGCATTCGCCATGACCGGATGGCGTATCGGTTATATCGGTGGCCCTTCCTGGATCGCCTCGGCCTGTACGAAATTTCAAGGACAGATCACCAGTGGCGCCAATGCCATAGCCCAAAGGGCAACCATCACCGCATTGGAGGCCCCGGTAAGCAGGATCCAATTCATGATCGACGAGTTCCACAAAAGACGCGATTTAATTTTAGGGCTTTTGGGGGAAATACCAGGTTTCAACCTCAACATACCCGAAGGGGCTTTTTATGTGTTCCCCGATATTTCAAGCTTTTTTGGAAAAACCCTAAAAGGTACCACCATCCATACTGCTTCGGATTTCTCACTATATCTTTTGGCCCATGCACAGGTCGCGACCGTAAGCGGGGAATCATTTGGCAATGATAGGTGCATCCGAATTTCCTATGCGGCATCAGAAAAAGAACTGCGTGAGGCAGCAGCAAGAATCAAAGCTGCCCTTCAATAAATTTTATGGTTGTGGCGCGTTTCGTCGCTATGGGGAATTGCCTTCAGTACATTACGACTAAGTACGTTTCCAAAAGTAAGGGGTCAAAAGAATCAATACTGTAAAGAGTTCAAGCCTTCCTGCCAGCATCAGGAAACTGCACCACCATTTCCCAAGATCTGGAATACTGTTATAACTGTTAAGTGGGTTTAAACTGCCGAATGCGGGGCCCACATTGCCTAGGGAAGAGGCGGCACCCCCTATGGCCGAAACAAAATCGAGTCCCAAAGCGCCCAGTACGAGGGCGCCAATAATGAACAACAGCATATAGAGCACGAAGAAGGCAATGATGTTATAAACAATATGCTCCTTTACCGTCTTATTGTTGTATCGTACCGGAATCACGGCATTGATATGGAGCGTCCGTTTAAACTCCAAAAGTCCGTTTTTAATGATCAATATATGGCGCATCACTTTGATGCCCCCTGCTGTAGACCCGGCGGACCCCCCTAGGAACATGAGCCCGAAGAACAAAATAGTCAAAAAGGGCGTCCATCCCGTAAAATCTGCTGTCACAAATCCCGTTGTAGTGATTACCGACACCACCTGAAACAAAGCGCTTCTAATGGCACTTTCAAAACGTCCCAACACCATGGGTTCATAATCGGTGATGGGAACATTGGTCTGGAAGTAGATCACCATGGCCGTCACCAGCGAAAAAATGATCACGAAGACGGCATAATACTTAAACTCCTCGTCCTGGAATATTTTTTGAACCTTGCCCTTGAAGGCAAAATAACTGAGCACAAAATTACTGCCCGCCAAAAACATGAATAAGATTATGATATATTCGATCATAGGATTACCGTTCCAATAAGCCAAACTCATATTTTTGGTCGAAAACCCACCCGTTGAAAGGGTTGCCATCGAGTGGTTGATTGCATCGAAAAAAGACATGCCCGCCAATTTCAATAGCAGTGTTTCGGCAACCGTATAGCCAAAATAGATCAGCCATAAACGTTTGGCGGTATCGGTAATCCTGGGATGAAGCTTGTCGGCGCTAGGCCCTGGAGCCTCAGCCGCAAAAAGCTGCATGCCCCCGATACCCAATAATGGTAGAATGGCTATGGCCAATACGATGATTCCCATTCCCCCGATCCAATGGGTTAGGCTTCTCCAAAAAAGAATGCCCATTGGCAAGGATTCTATGTCGTCCAAAATAGAGGCCCCAGTCGTGGTATATCCGGACATGGTTTCAAAAAACGCGTTGGTAACGCTGGGGATGGCCCCGGAAAACAAATAAGGCAACATTCCGGAAAGCGACATGGTGATCCAGCCAAAGGTGACGATGATATAGCCTTCCTTCCGTTTGACTTCCTTTTTGTGGCCTCGGGTAAAGAACATGGCCGAAACACCAATGAACATGGTGGTGATAGCTGCAAGCGTAATGCCAAGGGTGGCACCATCATCGGTGATTCCGCTCACCAACGCGGCCAATAACATAAAAACCCCGTTACAGAGCAGTAACAGCCCCATAAGGTGCGCTATTATTTTTGAGTTCAATTCCATTATAAAAACAAGCGTTCTATGGCAGGGATCACTTCGGGCAAGCAACATACGACCACACGATCTCCCTCCAGAATCTTAAAGCCGCCCAACGCAATAAATCCCTCGCCATTTCTGACCACCCCTCCGATGGTGGCCGACTTTGGAAAATCCAATTCCCGTACAATCGTACCTGTTACCCTTGAATCGGGTTTTACCACAAACTCCAAAATTTCGGCATTGAGGTTGTTGAGACGCATTAAGGCGACCACCTCTCCCCTACGCACATAACGGAAGATATTATTCGCCGCCAATAATTTTTTGTTGATCAGGGTATCAATGCCGATAGAATGGGAGAGCTGAAAGTAGTCCATGTTCTCCACCAATGCGATCGTCTTTTTTATATGCTTTGATTTAGCTACCAGACAGGACATAATATTGGTCTCTGAATTCCCCGTTACTGCAATAAAAGCGTCCATTGACTCCAAGCTTTCCTCTTCTAACAGTTCCACATTGCGTCCATCCCCATTAATGACCAGCGCATTGGGAAGCTCATCGGCCAAATCAAATGCTTTTTCCTTGTTCTGTTCAATCAATTTCACATTGAACTTTTTGGCACACAGGTCCCTTGCCGCCTTGAAGCCTACCTTGCTCCCCCCTAAAATCATCACATTTTTGATTTCCTCTTTCTTTTTTCCAATCAGCTTATAAAGCTCATCAACACCTTCCTTTACCGTAATAAAATAGACTTGATCTCCCTCCTTGAAAACGGTATCGCCCCTAGGAATCACGGTAAATTGTGTTCCCGAACGTTGCAATGCAATCGGCATAAAGTGGAGCTCTGTAAACATATTGGCAGCCTCCTTTACCATTTTTCCGACGAATGGGGCAGATTTGGGGAGAGAAACCCCGACCATGATCAATTTGCCATCCTCAAACTCATAGGTATCGTTGAAGGCCGACTTGTTCAATAGCATTTGAATTTCAGCAGCCGCCAATTCCTCGGGAGAAATCAGTTCATCGATGCCCAATTCCGAAAATTTGATAATGTCCTTATTGTCGATGAACTCGGTATTGGATATCCTGGCTATGGTTTGTTTACAGCCCAGTTGTTTGGCCAACATACATAAGGTAATATTGGTTGTTTCCGAAGAGGTAACCCCTATTACAAGATCTGATTTTTCAACTCGGGCATCGCGCAATACCGCAATCGATGTCGCATCGCCCCTTAATACGCGAATATCCAAATGGCTATCGGCATATGCGAGGCTTACCTTATCGTTATCGATCAACGTGATATCCTGGGATTCGTAGGAAAGTAATTTAGCCAAATGAAAACCCACTTCACCAGCTCCGGCAATTATGATCTTCATTGATTATATACGTTGTGAATTCATTGGCGTGCTGTTGATTTGCCATTAAGATGAAATAGCCACTTCAACCGAATTGGTCTTTTGCCTTTCATCTTAGATTAGATAAAATTTGCATTTATTGCGATACAAAATTACACATTTTATCGTGGTCTGGTTCTATTTTATCCCTAATAATCAGCCCCTATCAAGTACTGAATTATCGATAAAATGCCCGACACCCATGCATCGAAATCGTATCTTTGCCGAAAATCGTATCAATGTCAGAGAAAGTCACCCCATACCATGGCTCGCCGCTAGGAAAAAAGGAGCAGGTCACCCAAATGTTCGACACCATCAGTAAGGAATATGACGGACTCAATCGCGTCATTTCCTTTGGCATCGATATCAAATGGCGTAAGCGTGTGGTGGCGATCCTCAAACAAAAAAAACCCTTGACCATACTTGACATTGCCACGGGCACCGGCGATCTCGCACTTAATTTGGTGCAAACCGGGGCCCAAAAAATCATAGGCCTTGATATCTCCCCAGGAATGCTGGCCGTAGGCCAGAACAAAGTCGATGAAAAAAAAATGGGTCAAATTGTTGAAATGGTCGTGGGCGACAGCGAAAATCTCGAATATGAAGATGGTAGTTTCGATGCCGTTACCGTAGCTTTTGGAGTCAGGAATTTTGAATCGCTTGAAAAGGGGCTGGAAGAAATTTATCGCGTGCTACGCAGGTCGGGCACTTTGGTAATTCTGGAAACCTCGGTTCCCACACGATTTCCCTATAAGCAAGGGTACCGTTTTTACAGCCGTTTTATACTGCCTCAGATCGGAAAAATCTTCTCATCTGACAAATCGGCTTACCGCTACCTCAGCGAATCGGCATCCGTTTTCCCCCATGGAGAAGACTTCAACAATATTTTGCGCAAAATCGGGTTTATAGAGGTAGAGAATAGACCCCAAACCCTTGGGGTTGCTTCAATTTACGTGGCTACAAAGTGAGTTTATGAGGAATACCCTAATTTTATTGGTGGGCATGTTACTGGTCGGCCCATCGGTCTGCGGCCAGTTTAAAGAAAACCCGATACTCAACATAGAGAACAAAGACAAAAAAATTCTCAATTACGGTTATTTTTTAGGATTTAACCAATACGATTTCAAGTTTGATTATAAGAATGATGTCGGCAAGGACATTTTGGTGGAAAAAACATTGGGCTTCAATGTAGGGCTTATCGGCGAACTTCGAATCAATGAGTTTCTTGATCTGCGTTTTGAGCCTGGCCTGCATTATAATGCGAGAACGCTTTTTTTTCCTGGATTTATTGGAGAGGAAGCCATTTCCGGAAACTTCCTGCGGGAAGTGAAATCTACCTACATCAACTTTCCACTATTGCTTAAGGTAAGCGCGAAACGTTTTGGCAACTGGAAGCCTTTCTTGATCGGCGGTCCCTCGATGTCGCTTAATCTGGGCAGCAACGAGACCAGTTTAGACGACAACAGTAGTGGCACTTTTCGCATGAAAAAATGGAACTATAATTATGAACTGGGATTTGGCATCGATTTCTATTTGGAATACTTTAAGTTCACCCCATCGATTCGCGGCGTCTTTACCCTCAACGATGAACTGGTCAGGGACAATGACCCGAATAGTCCATGGACAGGCAATATTGATGCCCTGAGAACGCGAGGGCTGTTCATTAATTTTACTTTCGAATAGGTTGGCAAAAGAGGTGGTTAGCGCCTTCTAATTTCATTCAACAAAATAGCGGTGGCCATCGCAACATTCAAGCTTTCCGTGGCATGGCCCCCGAACTTGGGGATACTTATTTTTTGGCCGACCAAATCCTCCAACCCAGCGGATATACCATTGGCCTCGTTCCCCATAAGCAGAATGCCCGGTTTTGTCAAATCCTGTGAATAAACCGATTTGCCATCCATAAAAGTACCATATATGGGAACCTGCGCATTCGCACAAAATGATTCTAGATCGGTGTATCCGATATTTACCCCGGCGATCGAACCCATGGTGGCTTGCAAGACCTTCGGGTTGTAGCAATCTACCGAATTGAGAGAACATACCAAGCTTCCTATTCCGAACCAGTCACAGAGCCTGATGATAGTGCCCAAATTTCCGGGATCTGAAATCGTGTCGAGTGCAACGATCCAATCGCCATAATCGATGGGTCTCGGTTTTGGAATATGAAAAACCGCCAATACCGTGTTCGGGTGCTTCATTGCGCTCATTTGATGCAGTTCCCTTTGCGTGATCAGCTCCGCATTTGCCTCGTCAAATGAAAGGGCTCCTTCCTGGGTCGTGTAGACTTTTTCGACCTTGTAATGGCTATCCAATAAAGCACCGACCGTTTTAAGGCCTTCCGCAACGAACATCCCATATTCATTTCGGTACTTTTTTTGCTGTAGGCTTTTTATAAACTTTATTTGGTTTTTGACAACCATAAAATAGTGTATTTTTGATTCCCATGAGGAGATTGCTGCAATCTAAAAAGAACTGTGTAAAAATAAGCCTATTATTTTTAGCTTTCGCTTTCTCGTCGTGCAATACCTTGAGGCGGGTTGGGGAGAATGAACTCTTATTGAAAAAGAACACCATCTTCGCTGACAGCTTAAAAGTAAAGGATGAAGCCATAGAAAGTTTAATCCTTCAAAAGCCCAATAGTACTGTATTGGGTTATCCATTGCGGTTGAACCTCTACAACCTCGCCAAGCCAAACCCCGATTCTTCTTACCAATTATGGTTGCATAAAAAGGACAAACGCCAAGAACGGCTTGCGGAACTGCTTTCCCAGAAGCAGGTAGATCGGCTGGGGGAGTCTTTTTTGGTAAAGGGGCTTAGCGAATGGCTAAAGGAAATAGGGGAAGCCCCGGTAATCATCGATACCTCGGAAACCCGTCGAACCCTGGAGCGTTTGAGTGCTTATTATGGCAGCAAAGGCTATTTTAACAACAACACCACCTACCACATCGATACGTTATCGAACGGAATAAATGCCAAGATGAGCTACCTGATCGAATTGGATAAGCCCTTCATCATCGATACGATTTCCCAAAGCATTAGTTCCCCTGCCATCGATTCTATCTACCGTCTCAATACCAAGGCCTCTTCGATTAAACCAGGTGACCAATTCGATCTTGCCAAATTTACCAGTGAGCGGGAAAGGCTTACCACCATTTTCAGAAATACCGGGGTTTATAATTTTCAGGAAAGTTCGATCAACTTTAATTTATTGACCGACACCACCAAGTTGGCCGATGACCAACTGATCGATGTTGAGCTCAACATCGAAGACCTTAGAAGACGGGGCGACAGTGCAGTGACCACGTCAAAATACCAAGTGTTCCGTTTCGATAAAATCAATATTTATACTGATTACATTTACGATGAACGCGACCGAGAGCAGAACTTTATTCGGTATGGGGATTATACCATATTCTACAGGGGGAAATTGCGCTTTAAACCAAAGACCCTTGCAGATGCCATATTTTTCAAGAAAGATAGCGTTTATCGAGATATCGATAGGGTGCGTACCTATCGGCAGATCAACAACCTCAACGTATTCAAATATCCCAACATCAACTCGGTACCCGATAGTGTCGGAAATAAGCTCACCACGAACATTTATCTTTCGGCCCGACCGAAGTACTCCCTGGGTACGGCCTTGGATGTAACCCATTCCAATATTCAACAGGTTGGATTGGCCGTAAGTCCATCCTTACAGGCTAGGAACCTGTTTCGTGGAGCGGAAAACTTAAGTTTGTCAGGCCGTTTCAGCATTGGATCTTCTAATGACCCCAATATCAACGACAATCGATTTTTCAATATCCGTGAGTTTGGGGCCGATGTCAACCTCAATCTCCCCAGGATTTGGTTTCCGTTTGTAAAAACCTCCAAATTGATACCGAGCTATACCTTGCCCAGAACACGGATTTCCCTTGGGACCAGTTTTCAAAAGAACATCGGCCTTGATAAGCAGACCTTCAATTCCATCTTTGGATATAACTGGACCCCCTCGGACCAATTGAAAAATAACTTGGAGCTCTTTAACATCCAATTTGTGCGAAATGTGAAACCAGAGCAATTCTTTAATGTTTATCAAAGCTCCTACTCCGATTTGAACACTATTGCCAGAACCTATCAAAACGATCCTACCCTAGCGGATTTTTTTATTATCCCCGAAGGCAGCACAGAACCCAATCTTATCATTCCCAGTGGTACGGATGGTTTTACCGGGGCGATTTTGAACAACCAGGTAGCCGGTTCAACATTTGAAGATGAAAGAGATGTGAGCAGAATAGAGGAACGACGGGTACGCCTCACCGAGAACAACCTTATTTTCGCGAGTAATTACAGCCTAAGTCTTAACAATAGAAAAGACATTGCCGACAATCAATTTTATCAGGTGAGAATGAAGTTCGAAAGCGCTGGCAACATGCTTTCGCTCTTTTCCAATGTCGTTAGCTTCAATAAAAATGAGAATGACGATCTTTTGGTTTTTGGAGTGCCCTTTTCGCAATACTTGAAGGGTGAAATCGATTTTGTGAAGTACTGGGACTTGAGCCATTCAAATGTTCTGGCTTTTCGAAGTTTTTTGGGATTGGCCGTACCCTACGGCAATTCTACCAACGTACCCTTCGTACGTAGTTATTTTGCGGGTGGCGCCAATGACAATAGAGCTTGGTTCCCATACTCCTTAGGTCCGGGCAAGACCAATGCCCTTCAGGATTTCAACGAGGCCAACTTCAAGATCGCTTTCAATTTAGAATATCGATTTCCTGTGGCCGGCAATATAAAAGGTGCCCTATTTGCCGATGCCGGCAACATTTGGAATGTATTTGACGATCAGAACGATCCCGATGCCACATTTAATGGTTTCGAATCCTTGGCCGATATTGCCTTGGGATCTGGATTCGGCCTCAGATACGATTTCACCTATTTTCTTTTTAGGGTAGATCTGGGATTTAAGACCTACAATCCGGCAGAAGAACCTTCCAAAAGATGGTTCCGCGACTACAATTTTAGCAATTCGGTGCTCCAAATTGGGATAAACTATCCTTTTTAGACCTAATTATTTTATTACTTTTGTGCCATTCCTAAAAAATACAAATACCTAACTTCGAGATTCAACCATTATGTCGCACAATATTAAACCTGGCGTTGCTACCGGTGATGAGGTACAGCAAATTTTCAACTTTGCCAAGCAGAAAGGCTTTGCCCTGCCCGCAGTAAACGTCATCGGTTCGAACACCATCAATGGCGTTCTTGAAACCGCCGCCAGCCTGAAGGCACCGGTTATCATTCAATTCTCAAACGGTGGGGCGCAGTTCAATGCAGGAAAAGGACTTTCCAATGATGGCCAAAGAGCTGCCATTGCAGGAGCCATTGCGGGAGCAAAACATGTACACCAGTTGGCCAAGGCCTATGGTGCGACCGTAATTCTGCATACCGACCATTGCGCCAAACCGTTGCTCCCATGGATCGATGGCCTCTTGGATGCGAGTGAAAAACATTTCACGGAAACCGGCAAATCATTGTTCAGTTCCCATATGATCGATCTTTCAGAGGAACCTTTGGAAGAGAACATAGCCATATGCAAGGAATACTTGGTAAGGATGGATAAAATGAAAATGACCTTGGAAATAGAATTGGGAATTACCGGCGGAGAAGAAGACGGCGTTGACAATTCCGACGTCGACGACAGCAAGCTTTACACCCAACCGGAAGAAGTAGCCTATGCCTACGAGGAACTTTCCAAGGTAAGTAAGCGCTTTACCATTGCGGCCGCCTTTGGAAACGTACATGGGGTATATAAGCCGGGCAATGTAAAGTTGACACCAAAAATTTTAAGGAATTCCCAGGAATATGTGACCAAAAAATATGGTGTGGAACACAACCATATCGATTTTGTGTTCCATGGCGGATCGGGTTCTACCGTTGCCGAAATAAGGGAGGCCATAGGATATGGTGTTATCAAAATGAACATAGACACCGATCTCCAATATGCATTTCTTGAAGGGATACGGAACTATATCCAAGACAAAAAAGACTACCTGAAGGCCCAAATTGGAAATCCCAAAGGCGCCGATGAGCCCAACAAGAAATTTTATGACCCGCGTGTGTGGTTAAGGGAAGGGGAAAAAACCTTTGTAACACGCCTAAAAAAGGCTTTTGAAGATTTGAATAATGTGAATACGCTGTAATAACCCTCCTAACCCTAACCTTTAAGATATGACGGCTTGGTTTCAAAGAAAAGAAAAAGGAATACAGACGGCGACCGACCAAAAAAAGGATACCCCAAAAGGACTTTGGTATAAATCCCCTACCGGTAAAATCGTGGAATCGGAAGTACTGGCAAAAAACTTCTATGTAAGTCCGGAAGACGATTACCATGTGAGAATCGGCAGCAAGGAGTACTTTGAAATTATTTTTGACAACAACAAATTTACCGAACTAGATGCCAAACTGACCTCCAAGGACCCCTTGAAGTTCGTCGATACTAAAAAATATTCGGAACGCCTGGTCGCGGCCCAGAAAAAAACCGGGCTTAAAGACGCCGTCCGAACTGGTGTGGGCAAATCAATGGGCAAGGACCTTGTGGTGGCCTGTATGGATTTTGTTTTTATTGGAGGGTCCATGGGCAGTGTGGTCGGTGAGAAAATTGCAAGGGCGATCGACTACGCGCTAAAAAAGAAAATACCTTTCGTGATGATTTCCAAATCGGGTGGTGCAAGAATGATGGAAGCGGCCCTTTCTTTGATGCAATTGGCCAAAACATCCGCGAAACTGGCGCAGTTGGCAGAAGCCCGAATTCCGTATATTTCATTATGTACCGACCCTACAACCGGGGGCACAACGGCATCCTATGCCATGCTCGGCGATATCAATATTTCAGAACCCGGTGCATTGATCGGGTTTGCAGGGCCCAGGGTAGTAAAAGAAGCGACTGGAAAAGAACTGCCTGAAGGGTTTCAGACCGCCGAATTTGTCTTGGAACATGGGTTTCTGGATTTCATCGTGCACCGCAGTGAACTTAAAAAGAAAATCAATCTGTATATCGATTTGATCGGGAACGATCCCATCAGAAAATAGGACCTTCCTATAAATTTCGGACCATGGATCAGATTGGCCTGCAAGCCGCATAAATTTTCTTAAAAAATTTGGTTCCTTTTGGTCCATTGTGATAGGATGATTCTTAGTAATTCAAATAGGATTCGGGGAAGCGGCAATCAGCAATACTCCTACAACGTTTGTTTTTTTTTAGGCACTTTTTCATAATAACAAAATTTTAAGATTTATTAGAATACGACAGGGTGCATTGGAAAAGGTTTAATTTCGATTTAAAAAAAATCTATGGCCTCCGATCAAGAAAATATTTTTATATTTGCGGCCTGATTGAAAATCAGTCAGATACATAAAAATCATTTAATATAATATTGGAATGTATTTAACAAAGGAAGTTAAGGCCGACATTTTTAAGAAATATGGCGGAAAAGAGGTCAATACCGGTTCTACAGAAGGGCAGGTTGCCCTGTTCACACATCGCATCAACCATTTGACGGAACACCTGAAAAAAAACCATAAAGATTATAACACAGAACGATCTTTGGTACGTTTGGTAGGTAAGCGAAGAAGTCTTTTGGATTATTTGAAGAAGAAGGATATCGTAAAGTATCGTGAGCTCATCAAAGAATTGAATATCAGAAAATAACCGATAAGGGGAAAGTTAGCTTTCCCCTTATTTTTGACTTTGTATTTGGTCCAGCACCTGGTTAAATCTTAAAAGTCCTCTTGTACAGAGGCAACACAAAAAGCTGCACAGGTTTTTCATTGGTCAACACAACACAACAACTCCGACCAGAGAAAATGTCGGAAAGACCATTGTTTAACAAATCTGCCCATACGTGGGTTTTAAATCAAATTTATGATTCCAAAAGTTTTTAGGGAGGTCATTGACCTCGGTGACGGTAGGGAAATTTCTATCGAGACCGGAAAATTGGCAAAACAGGCCCATGGTTCTGTAGTAGTTCAATCCGGCAAATGTATGCTACTGTGCACCGTAGTATCGAATTACAAACAAAGTGACGTCGATTTTCTTCCGCTGACCGTTGATTACCGGGAAAAATTTGCGGCTTCGGGCCGTTACCCAGGAGGCTTCTTTAAAAGGGAAGCCAGGCCGAGTGATGGTGAAGTATTGACCATGCGTTTGGTGGATCGTGTGTTACGTCCGCTTTTCCCCAAAGATTACCATTGTGAAACACAGGTAATGATCCAGCTCATGTCGCACGATGATGACGTGATGCCCGATGCCATGGCCGGTTTGGCCGCTTCGGCAGCAATTCAATTGTCAGATTTTCCTTTTGAATGCGCCATTTCGGAATGCCGAGTGGGTCGTATTGACGGAAAATTCATCACCAATCCGACCAGGGCCCAATTGTTGGAATCGGACATAGATATGGTCATCGGGGCCTCTGCCGATTCGGTAATGATGGTTGAAGGTGAAATGGGCGAGATTTCCGAAGAGGATATGGTCGAGGCAATAAAATTTGCGCATGAGGCCATCAAGGTGCAGGTCGCTGCCCAGATGCGATTGGCAGAAGCGGTTGGCAGAAAGGCCGTTAGGGAGTACGAGACCGAAAGTGAAGATGAGGCCTTGGCCAAAAAAGTGCGTGAACTTACCTATGACAAGGTTTATGCCGTAGCGAGGGCAGCATCCGCAAAACATGAAAGAAGTGCGGCTTTTGACGCCATCAAGGAAGAAGTAAAGGCAAGTTTTACAGAAGAGGAACTGGCCGAAAATAGCGAACTGGTCAAAAAGTATTTTTACAAGGCCGAAAAAGCCGCCGTTCGCGATCTTACCTTGAATGAAGGCTTAAGATTGGATGGTAGAAAAACAAATGAAATTCGCCCCATTTGGTGCGAAATCGACTACTTGCCCTCCACCCACGGTTCGGCTATCTTTACGAGAGGGGAAACCCAGGCCTTGGCCACGGTAACCTTGGGAACTTCAAGGGAAGCCAACCAGATCGATATGCCCTCTTTCGAAGGTGAGGAAACCTTTTACCTGCATTATAACTTCCCTCCGTTTTCCACTGGGGAAGCCCGCCCCATTCGAGGCACCTCCCGAAGGGAAGTAGGTCATGGCAACTTGGCCCAAAGGGCCTTGAAAAGAATGGTCCCTGCAGATTGTCCCTATACGGTAAGGGTGGTTTCTGAAGTACTTGAAAGCAACGGATCATCTTCAATGGCCACCGTTTGTTCCGGTACCATGGCCTTAATGGATGCCGGGGTACAATTGAAAAAACCGGTTTCAGGAATCGCGATGGGATTGATCACCGATGTGGAGACTGGTAAATATGCCGTTTTATCCGATATTTTGGGGGATGAAGACCACCTAGGGGATATGGACTTTAAAGTAACCGGTACGGCAGACGGTATTACCGCTTGTCAAATGGATATCAAAGTAAAAGGATTAAGCTACGAAATCTTGGTCAAAGCTCTTAAGCAGGCCAGGGACGGTAGGTTGCATATTCTTGAAAAACTGGTTGAAACCATAGCCGCGCCCAACGAGGATGTAAAACCACATGCGCCCAAAATGGTTACCAAGATTATCCCGAACGAATTTATCGGAGCCTTAATCGGACCAGGCGGAAAAGTGATCCAGGAATTGCAGAAAACCACGAAAACCACTATTGTGATCAATGAAGACCCGGTCACCGAAGAGGGAATCGTTGAAATCTTGGGCACCAACCAAGCAGGCATCGACGCCGTATTGGCGAAGATCGATTCTTTGATGTTCAAACCCCAGGTAGACAGTGTTTATGAGGTGAAGGTCATTAAAATGCTCGACTTTGGGGCAGTTGTCGAATATATGGATGCCCCCGGCAATGAGACCTTGCTACACGTATCTGAATTGGCTTGGGAACGTACCGAAAATGTCTCGGACGTAGTGAACATGGGCGATGTATTCGATGTCAAGTATCTAGGCGTTGACCCACGTACCCGCAAGGACAAGGTTTCCCGTAAGGCATTGTTGCCAAAACCGGAAGGTTACAAAGAACGACCTCCACGAGAAAGAAATGATCGTAGGGATGACCGACGAGGCGGAGGTAGGGACAGCCGCGATCGCGATCGTAAACCAAGAAGGGATTAATACTTTTTAGATTGTTTATAAAAGCCCCGACCAATTGGTCGGGGCTTTTTTGTGCACTTTAACCGAAAAAAACAAGTTTTTTTTACGATTATGTAACATTTGAACATTTTCTACGTATAAGTAAATGCAGTCTATGCAACACGAACCTAATCTATTTAAATGAGACAGCTAAAGATTACCAAACAGGTTACCAACAGGGAAACCGCATCTTTGGACAAATACCTACAAGAAATTGGCAAAGTAGATCTTATTACCGCAGATGAAGAAGTAGAATTGGCACAACGAATCAAGGCCGGTGATCAAATGGCGCTTGAAAAGCTAACAAAAGCCAATCTCCGATTCGTGGTATCGGTAGCCAAACAATACCAAAACCAAGGGCTTACCTTACCAGATTTGATCAATGAAGGAAATTTGGGACTGATCAAAGCCGCACAGAGATTCGATGAAACACGTGGTTTTAAATTTATTTCCTATGCCGTATGGTGGATTCGCCAGTCGATCCTGCAGGCTTTGGCAGAGCAATCCCGTATCGTAAGATTGCCTTTGAACAAAATTGGATCGATCAATAAAATAAATAAAACGTTTGCTTTTTTGGAGCAAGCGCATGAACGCCAACCTTCGCCGGAAGAAATTGCAAAAGAATTGGACATGACCGTAGAGGATGTAAAACAGTCCTTGAAAAACTCAGGTCGCCACGTATCAATGGATGCCCCCTTGATCGATGGGGAAGATTCGAACCTTTACGATGTACTTCGAAGTGGGGAATCACCAAACCCCGATCGCGAATTGCTACACGAATCTTTGCGCACGGAAATCGAACGAGCTTTGGAAACCCTGACACCTAGGGAAGCCGATGTCATCCGTTTATATTTCGGCCTTGCCGGGCAACATTCCATGACCCTTGAGGAAATTGGCGAAACCTTCGATCTCACCAGGGAAAGGGTCCGTCAAATCAAGGAAAAGGCCATACGACGGTTAAAACATACTTCCAGGAGCAAAATACTGAAGACCTATCTCGGATAATCCGGGAAATAAATTACAAAGTTAAATTATCCTTAATATTGGAAATTTGGCATATAAATTGTAATTTGTGAACAATAACAACAGTTATCATGACTGTTCGTTTTTTGATTGATGAATAAACTCCGGCTGATTACCGGAGTTTTTTTGTTTTATCCCCTCCGGCTATCGCGTAGGAATTGAAAAATGACTTTTGAAAAAGATATGGAGAATACCAATGAACAGCCCAATAATCCCTTACATGGCATAAAACTGACAGATATATTGGAATACCTGACAGCAATCTACAGTTGGGAAGAATTAGCGGCCATCATCAACATCAATTGCTTCAAAAACGATCCTTCCATAAATTCTTCACTGAAATTTTTGCGAAAGACCCCCTGGGCGCGGGACAAAGTGGAACAATTATATTTGAAATCGAAATCGAAATAATTAGCGATGGGATCGAATGTTCTTCCGGCCCGCATAATAAAACTACAGACCTTTCTTAAAGCCGTAAAACCAACTTCGAAAAGTATCATAAAAACACCAACCGCCATCCTATGATGGAAAGCTTTAAAAATTCTGCCCAAATGTTTCAATAAGGGATCAAACATTTTAATCATAGAGAATTTGATTGGCACATTTTATTATCTTTAGGCATAACCTTAGGAAATGTACCATGCAAAAAACCTTCACCCTCCTTCTTTTTATGACCATATTGTTTTCCTGCAAAAAAGAGGTCAGCAAAGATATAACAGAAAATATCTTACCCATAAGCTTCAATCTTCCGGAAGGTTTTGAACTTGTAGACCTCTACCATCCCAGTGTCCATGATCAGGGTTCTTGGGTAGCACTGGCTCAGGGACCTGAAAACATAATATATGCCTGTGACCAAAGGGGCAAGATTTACGAACTGCAAGTTCCTTCTGATGGCAGTCCGATTGATGCCGCACAAGTAGCGCCCATCGATCTTCATATCGGAGAGGCCCACGGTCTTTTATGGGCGCATAATAGCCTCTATGTAGCGGTCAACAAGGCTTGGGACGACAAAATTCCCGATGGGGAGGAAAATGGCAGTGGGGTATATCGCATTACCGATACCAATAAGGATGGGAAATTAGACCAAGTAGCCATGCTCCTAAAGTTGGAAGGGGAAGGTGAACACGGCCCGCATAGTTTTGTGTTGTCGCCCAATGGCCAAGACATTTATTTTATTGCCGGCAACCATACTTTGATTCCGGAACCTCTCCTTAACAACAGCCGCTTGCCTACCAATTGGGGAGAAGACAATTTGTTCAAACCTTATTTAGACGCTCGTGGACATGCCAACAATATCAAGGCTCCTGGGGGCTGGATCAGCAAATTCAATTCGGAGGGTACCCAATGGGAGCTCGTTTCGGCAGGTTACCGGAATCCTTTTGATATTGCCTTCAACCAAGATGATGAACTGTTTACCTATGACGCCGATATGGAATGGGATATCGGGATGCCCTGGTATCGCCCTACCCGAATCTGCCATGTGACCAGTGGAAGCGAATACGGCTGGAGAACTGGATCCGGTAAATGGCCGGCTTATTATCCCGACAATCTTCCGGCGGTACATAATTTAGAACAGGGCTCCCCAACCGCCGTGCTTTCCACGGCCAAATTGGATATTCCCGCAAGATATAAAAATGGCCTTTTGGCAATGGATTGGAGTTTTGGTACCGTCTATTTTATTGATTTAAAACCCAAAGGGAGCAGTTATGAAGCGAACAGGGAAGAATTTCTTTCGGGAACCCCCCTGCCCCTAACCGACATGATTGCCGGAAACGACGGAAATCTTTACTTCGCTACGGGTGGCCGTGGATTGGATTCACACTTATATAGATTGCGTTATATAGGAAATGAAAATAAAACCGCCTTGAAGGTTGAAGATTCAAATGCTTCCACCTTAAGACAACGGAGAAAGGAGCTCGAAAAATATCACTCTTTACAATCCGAAGTTGCCATTCCCCTTGCCTGGATGGATTTAAATCACCAAGATCGATTTATCCGATATGCTGCAAGGGTTGCCTTGGAACATCAGCCGATCGATCAATGGCAGCAAAAATATTTTGAGGAACAAGATCCCATTAAACTCATAGAGGGTGCGATTGCCCTTGCCCATCAGGGTGACAAAGCTTTGGAAGGAAGCATTCTGGAGAAGCTCGACCCAATAAAAATGGAACTGTTGTCGGATGCGCAAAAAATTGCATTATTGCGGGCCTATGCCCTCTTGTTCATTCGAATGGGAGAACCCGACGCTTCCCATGGAACTGCGACAACCAAGAAATTGCAATCTTATTTTCCGCATGCCAACAATGCCGTGAACAGGGAATTGGCCCAATTGTTATTGTACTTAAAAGCAGAGGGCATCACCCAAGAACTGGTAGGGCTGTTAGAGAAACATACCCGGGAAAAAACAGTTACCGAAGGGATTCAGATGCTCTCAGAGGAGACGACATTGAGGAGTGAGCAATATGGCCCCCTCATTCGCGATGTCATAGCGAAGATGCCGCCCAGTGAAGCCATATATTATGGTTTATTGCTGAGCCATGACGAAATAGGCTGGACCAAACCCCTTAGGGAAAAATACTTCAGCTGGTTTTTTGATGTTTTGGGCGCAAAAGGCGGAATGAGTTTTAAGGCCTACATGGAAAATGTGCGGCAACAGGCCATGACGAACGTGCCGGAAGCCGAAAAATCATATTTCCAGGAACTATCCGGTGTGTACACCCCTACCTCCGCAATAGCCGATTTGCCCCAGCCCATTGGACCGGGCCGCAACTACACGGGCGAGGATATGGGCGATATTATCTGGGGCGATGGCATGCGCGACTACCAGAGCAGCTTTGCAGATGGTGAACGTGCTTACCAAGCGGCCATGTGCACCCTATGCCACAGGATGCGTGGTGAAGGCGGGGCTGCAGGGCCAGATCTTACTCAGGCACATAGCAAGTTCGGCAGTTACGATCTGATGTTCGCCATTTATAGTCCAAATGATGATATCTCCGATCAATATGCCAATACCTTGTTCGAAATGAAGGACGGGGAAAAAATCGCAGGGCGTATCAAGTCCGAAGATGGTGAGCATATTACATTGATGCCCAATCCGTTCAATGAAAGTTATACGGTGCAATTGGCCAAAAGCGAGATTTCAAATAGGTCGCTATCCCCAATTTCACCAATGCCTCCGGGATTGCTCAATCGATTGAACGAAAAGGAAATAAAAGATCTATTCGTTTATTTGCGGTCGGGCGGAGATGCCAAGCATGAATTATATACCAAAAAGAGGGAGGTCAATTAAAACGAAATCCCTTTACTTCGTATGGGCCCTAAGATCATTTCCTTCCATTGCAAGGACAAGGTATGGCCCATTATGCCCTTTCAACTTTGGATATCGTTAAAATAACTAGGTAGATTCGATAAAATCCTTTAAAACCAATTAAATGTATCAAGTGAAGCAAGTTAGAACCTTATTTGTCTTTTTCTTTTTCCTTGGGGCTTATACGATGTTGGCCCAGAAAATTTCCAAAACTGAAAATTTACAACCCAGCCCTGTTGCCCAGAGTTTTTATGAAGGACTTGTATGGCGCAATATAGGCCCTTATCGCGGTGGGCGATCGCTGGGCAGTGCGGGCAGTCCCGGGAGGCCGAACGAGTACTATTTCGGTGCGACCGGTGGTGGCCTTTGGAAAACAACCGATGGTGGCAATGAATGGTCACCCGTGACCGATGGGCAGGTGACCAGTTCCTCTGTCGGGGCCGTTGCGATCGCCGAAACCAACCCCGATATTGTATACATAGGGATGGGAGAAGTGCAATTGCGCGGTAGCATCACCCAAGGTGATGGGGTGTACAAGACCAAAGATGGCGGAAAAACATGGCGACATCTTGGTTTAAAAGAAACCCAGGCCATTTCCCGAATCAGAATCCATCCTACAGATCCCGATATTGTGTATGTGGCCGCATTGGGCCATCCCTATGGCGACAATGAAGAACGTGGTGTATTCCGGAGTAAAGATGGTGGCAATAGTTGGAAAAAAGTCCTATATGCAGGTCCAAAAGCAGGTGCCGTGGATCTGATCATCGACCGCAAAGATCCGAATGTTATTTACGCGAGCACATGGCAGGTATACCGCAAAGCGTGGAAAATGTGGGGCGGTGGCCCCGACTGTAAGTTATGGAAATCGACCGATGGTGGCGATACTTGGACAGATTTGACGAACAACCCGGGAATGCCGGCAGCCCCGATCGGCAAAATCGGTGTTACCGTATCACCTGCGGATTCAAACCGGGTCTGGGCCATTGTAGAAGCGAATGAAGGAGGTGTTTTTCGATCGGATGACGGAGGAAAGACTTGGGAAAGAACCAACGATGAACGGAAATTAAGGCAACGAGCATTTTACTATTCCCGTATCTATGCAGATCCATGGGACAAAGAAACGGTCTATTGTTTGAATACCGGTTTCTACAAATCAACCGATGGCGGGAAAACATTTGATACGACCATTGAGGTACCGCACGGGGACAACCATGACCTTTGGATCGACCCCAACAATCCCGACCGCATGATCAATTCAAACGATGGGGGCGCCAATGTGAGCATCAACCAGGGAAAGAGCTGGACAGAACAAGATTATATCACCACACAATTGTACCATGTGATGACGACCAGTGATGTGCCCTATCATGTTGCAGGGGCTCAACAAGACAATAGTACCATTGCAGTACCAAGTGATGGATGGGAACACATGCAGGCAAGGGGGCCGAACCATGGTTGGTACTATGCAGTCGGTGGGGGCGAAAGTGGCTGGATTACCCAACACCCCGTTCATAAAGATATTTTCTATGCTGGCAGTCAAGGTGCCCTTTTGACCCGCTATGACCGAAGTAACGGACAATCACGTGACATTCAGGTCTATCCTAGGTTTTTCTCCGGAGAACCCGCAAGTGCCCTTCCCGAAAGGTGGCAATGGACATTTCCCATCATGTTCGCACCTCAAGATCCGAACATCATGTACACTTGTTCCCAACATGTTTGGAAAACCACCAATGACGGCCAAACATGGGAAAAAATAAGTCCAGATTTGACCTATGCAGACCCCGCCACATTGGATAAGACAGGTGGTATCATTACCATGGATATGAATGGGCCCGAAATTTATGCCACGGTATTCGCATTGGCACCATCATTCCATGATATCAACACCATCTGGGCAGGTTCCGATGACGGGAAAATCAATATCACCAGGGATGGAGGTAAGACCTGGACCGACATTACCCCTAAAGAACTTCCCAAATTTTCAAGGGTGAGTATCATTGACGAATCGAAACACAGGCCGGGAACCTTGTTCGTGGCAGCCAACCGCTATCAGGTCGACGACCGTCAACCTTATGTTTTTAAGACACATGATTACGGAAAAACCTGGACTAAGATCATCAATGGCATCGAAACGGGCCACTTTGCAAGAGCTGTACGTGAAGACCCTGTTCGTCAAGGGCTGCTGTTCCTCGCAACGGAACATGGCGTTTATTTTTCGATGAACGACGGTGAATTGTGGCAAAGTCTTCAATTGAAACTTCCCGACACCCCAATTCGCGATCTGGTGGTAAAAGACAATGACGTGGTCCTGGGTTCGCACGGAAGGGGATTTTGGATTTTGGATGATATCCAGCCTTTGCGACAATACACCGACGAAATGAAAGATCGGTCCGCGGTACTTTTCAAACCTGCGGATGCGTTTCGGGGTATTCAGAATGCCTCCATTCAATATTACCTGAAGCAGCAACAGGACACGATCACCTTCGAAATTTTGGATGCCAATGACAAGTTAATCGACACCTTTACCGGAAGCAAGCCTAAATATGAGGAAGATCCGGACGCCCCTTGGTGGGAAAAAGGGGGTTCATCAAAACCGACCACCGCCAAGGGCATCAATACGTTTGCATGGGATTTGAGATATCCCGGGGCAAAAGTGTTCGAAGGCATGATCATATGGAGCGCTAGTCCACAAAGAGGGCCAAAAGCGCCTTTAGGCACCTATAAGGTGCGCATGAAGACCAGGGATTATGAACAAACCTATAGTTTCAAAGTTCAAATGGATCCCAATCTTAAAGGCATCACCGAGGCCGATCTACAAGAACAGTTTAAGCTTGCCAATGACATCATGAAAAAGACCAGTGCCGCCAACGAAGCGGTAATCAAAATTCGGGATATTCGAAAACAGATCGATTCGAGCAAAGGCAAAGTGGGCGCTGCCGATTTCAACAAGACCATGGTTCCGTTACTAGAACAAATGGCGCTGGTCGAGGAAGCATTATACCAGGTAAAGAACCAATCTGGGCAAGACCCCCTCAATTTCCCCATAAAACTCAATAACCGATTGGCTTCATTGCGCCGAAGCGTTGAAGACGGGGACGCGAAACCGACCGATGGAGCTTACACCGTTTATAAGGAATTATCCGCAGAACTCGATGCACATTTGGCGACCCTTGAAATGAATCTGGAAGAACATCTCCCTTTGGTCAACGCCGTCTTGAACAAAGCAGGCACAGCTCCTATCGAAGTGTCCCATTTAGGTCAATGACAACAGCTCTAAGGGAATGAAAATACGTTATCGAAAGAAAATCCATAACGGCATGCCATGAAGAGATGGACGTTAAAATAATATTGGAAATTAAACTAACGATTAGACTTGGGAAACAATGAACAAAAGTAGAATGGAAGCGTTCAGTGATGGGGTATTGGCCATTGTCATCACCATCATGGTTTTGGAGATCAAAGTTCCCCATGGCGACCAGCTGACCGATCTAAAGCCTTTGATTCCGGTGGTATTGAGCTATATTTTAAGTTTTATATATCTAGGCATTTATTGGAACAACCACCATCATTTGATGCATACCGTAAAGCATGTGAACGGGCGTTTGCTCTGGGCGAACCTCCATCTCCTCTTTTGGCTTTCCTTGGTACCTTTTGTTACAGGATGGATGGGAGAGAATAATTTTAGTCCCATGCCCATGGCACTATATGGTTTTACACTATTCATGGCGGCAGTTGCTTACTTTGTACTACAGTACATGATCATCATCGCCCATGGGAAAGATTCGATTTTGGCCAAGGCAATCGGAAAAGACATCAAAGGCAAAATATCGGTGATATTATATATCATCGCCATCGCTTCTTGCTGGATAAATCAATGGGTAGCTGGAGCCATTTATATTCTTGTGGCCTTTATTTGGTTCGTACCCGACAAACGCATAGAAAAAATGCTTATCGGTCAGGAAAACAGGAAATAAGGATTTTCACTTGGAGCCTATCCATTTCATTTGAAGAGCGCCTTATGGGAAACTTAGAATTTAGAATACCATGTCAAAGGAGGAACTGTATCGGATACCGGCCCAAACACAAATAGGCCATGTACATTTAAAGGTCGCCAATATAGACCGCTCTTTAGATTTTTATTGCGGTTTACTGGGGTTTGAGATCACGACGAGATATGGGAACGAGGCGGTTTTTATATCGGCAGGTGGCTATCACCACCATATTGGCCTCAACGTCTGGTATAGTAAAAATGCGCCACCCGCTAAGAAGGAATCGGTCGGGCTTTTCCATACGGCCATACGATATCCTACAAGAAAAGATTTGGCATGTATCTATGTACGAATCCTGAAAACAGGCCATCCCCTGACCGGGGCAGCCGACCATGGGGTTTCCCATGCGCTCTACCTCAATGACCCCGATGAAAATGGAGTGGAACTCTATTGGGACAGGCCTAAAGAAGATTGGCCTAAAAAGCCGGACGGGGCATTGGATATGTATACGAAACCGTTGGACCTTAATGCCCTATCGGCACTAATGCAATAACCGCATCAATTCATTACTTTTGTAATCAATTAGGAAGCAGTAACGAATATGAACAAAATTAAAATAGCACCTTCTCTTTTGGCCGCCGATTTTGGCAATCTGCAACGCGATGTGGAAATGGTAAACCAAAGTAATGCCGATTGGCACCATATCGATGTCATGGATGGCATGTTCGTTCCGAATATTTCCTACGGAATGCCTGTTATCAAGGCCATTGCCAAGCATGCAACCAAACCTCTGGACGTGCATTTAATGATCGTTGACCCAGATCGCTATATTGAAACCTTTGCCCATTTGGGCGCCGATGTCCTGAGCGTGCATTACGAAGCCTGTACCCACCTCCATAGAACCCTTCAAGCCATTAAGGCCGCTGGCATGAAAACTGGGGTCGCCTTGAATCCGCATACGAACATCAGCCTGCTGGAAGATACGATCAAAGATATCGACCTCGTCTGTGTCATGGGTGTCAACCCCGGGTTTGGCGGACAATCGTTCATTGAAAACACCTATCGAAAAATACAGGCGCTTAGGGCTATGATACGATCAAATGGAGCCCATACCCTCATCGAGGTCGACGGTGGGGTGACCGATACCAATGCAAAAAAACTGGTCGATTCCGGCGCTGACGTTCTGGTCACCGGAAGCTATGTTTTCAGTGCCCCCGAACCGCTCGCCGCCATTGCCAGAATTTCGGAAATCGCCAACGGTTAGTATTGTTCCAAAAGGTAATTGATCAAATCGGTGGTGGTGACGATACCGACCAATTTTTCATGGTCCACTACCGGTAAGGCATGGAATTCCTTTTTGGCCAATATTTCGGCCACCTCCTTGACATTGGCTTCCGGAGAAACACTGATCAGGTTTTTGGCCATCACCTGTGGTACGGTGAACATATTATAAACCACCGTGTCAACCGCTTCCTCGTCTTGAAAGGCCCCATCCGCAAAACTGATGCGAAGCAAATCGGTAAAACTCAACATCCCTACAATATTTTCTCCATTAACGACGGGAATATGCCTGATGTGATGTTTTTTGAACAGGCTTTCCGCTTTATCGAGGCCATCGGTCACATTCAAAGTAATCAAATTGGTGGTCATGATCTTGGAGACCGGAATTCTTTGTCTAATACTCATAATTATCATTTTAGTGGTTCGACATAAAGGTCTTGCTATTGGGGAAAGCAAGGTATGATAAAAGTCATGTTTTCAGCTGTTTTATTGCTGTTCAAGACCAATGTGCACAGTGAAAAACTACGCCGTACTTTGTGATAATTTACCTAGATTTGTTCCAAGTAATATTTGTCCTTGGCACTTTCATAAGCCCAAAAAATGGAAAAATTGGATTTGATCATAGTAGGGGGAGGTCCTATTGGTATTGCCTGCGGTTTGGAAGCCAAAAAGAAAGGGTTGACCTATGTTATCATTGAAAAGGGGCCCATCGTGAATTCCCTGTACAATTATCCCGCGAACATGCAGTTTTTTTCATCCTCTGAAAGACTGGAAATCGATGAAATTCCCTTCATCAGCAAGGAGGCCAAACCCAAACGGAATGAGGCTTTGGAATATTATCGTAGAATCGTATCCTCCAACAAATTGAACATCCATTTGTTTGAAAAAGTGGCTCAAGTGAACAAACAAGGGGATGCGTTTCGAGTAGAAACCAGCAAACATCGGTATGCCGCGGACAATATCATTATTGCCACGGGATTTTACGATATTCCAAACACACTGAACATAAAGGGTGAAAATCTTCCAAAAGTTTCGCACTATTATAAAGACCCCCATTTTTATGCCGGTCAAAAGTTGGCCGTGGTCGGGGCGAGCAATTCGGCCATAGATGCGGCATTGGAATGCTGGCGCAAGGGTTCTGAAGTATCCTTGATCATCCGGGGACCCGAGGTGGGCCAGCGGGTGAAATACTGGGTTCGGCCCGATATCATAAACCGTATCGAAGAAGGCAGCATCACGGCCTATTTCAATGCCACAGTAGCAGAGATCCGTGAAAGCGAAATCTTAATCGATACCCCGGAAGGCAGGATATGCCTAGAAAACGATTTTGTACTCGCACTAACCGGATATAGGCCCAATTTTGAATTCTTGAAAAAATTGGGTATTGCCCTGTCCCAAGATGACAAGCGGCTTCCACAATATGATCCCGAGACCATGGAGACCAACGTTGGGGGACTTTACCTTGCCGGGGTAATCTGCGGTGGCATGGAAACCCATAAATGGTTTATCGAAAATTCAAGGGTACATGCAAAAATGATCATGGCATCCATAACCAAAAAAAAATCGGCCAAAAGCAACTCATGAGATCGTATTCTATAGCCATTCACGGCGGTGCTGGAACCTTGGTAAAGGGGATGATGACCCCCGAAAAAGAGGCATCCTACAAATCGGCCTTGAAAAAGGCATTATTGATAGGCCAAAACATTCTTGAGCAAAAGGGTACCGCCTTGGAAGCGGTTCAACGATCGGTGATGGCGTTGGAAGATTCCCCCTTGTTCAATGCCGGTAAGGGCAGTGTTTTCACAGCGAATGGCAGTCATGAAATGGACGCTTCCATTATGGACGGGCAAACTCTAAAAGCGGGTGCCGTTTCCTTGGTGACCGGTATAAAAAATCCCATCGCCTTGGCCCTTGATGTGATGGAACGGACCGATCATGTTTTTTTGGCGGGCGCTGGGGCAATGGACTTTGCCAAACATTTGAATTACCAGATCATGGAAGACTCATATTTCTATGATGAACTTAGGCACCAACAATGGATCGAACTGAAGGACACGGCAAATTTTCAACTAGATCATAGCCAAAAGAAAGACAATAAATTCGGGACCGTTGGCGCGGTGGCTTGCGATCTACAAGGCAATTTGGCTGCCGCCACCTCCACAGGCGGCATGACCAACAAGCGATTCGGCAGGGTCGGTGACAGTCCCATGATCGGGGCTGGTACCTTTGCCAACAATGCTACCTGCGCGGTTTCCTGCACCGGTAGCGGGGAATACTTTATCAGGGGCGTAGTGGCCTATGACTTATCTTGCTTGATCGAATATAAGGGATTATCACTTGAAGCGGCGGCTATGGAAGTCGTGCATAATAGGTTGCCGAAACTTGGGGGCGATGGGGGCTTGATCGCTGTGGATGCATTGGGCAATATTGCCTTGCCCTTTAATACGGAAGGCATGTACAGGGCATCCAGAAATAATATGGGCAAGGTCGAGATACTGATATATCGGAACTAAACGAAAGGAGAATCGAGCGGTAAAACCTGAAGCTTCCTCTTTTTGATGTTGAATCGGTCGCCATTGGCCAAAATATGGGTTTTCAGGTTCGATAATGACATGGGAGAACCTATTTCCAATACTTTTTCGTTGTTGTGCTTCAATCTGCTCGGATCGAACAAGACCACCATCCCAGAACCAATGACCTCAAAAGTATTGCAATTTTTGATCACCAATCCCGTGTCTTCGGCAAGGCCTACGCCCAGAAGTTGTGGAAACTTGGCCACCGCTTCGGCCAATCTGCCGAACCTTCCCCGTTGAATGAAGTGCGAATCGATGATCAGGTAGGGAATGAAATCCATCCCCTTGTTCATCCCCACGGCCCCTTTGAACAAAGAATCCTTACTGCTGCCGCCCGTGATCATATCGCCCGACATACACATGGCGCCAGCACTGGTACCCGCAATGGTAATGGGCTCTTTATGGTACCGGTCAAGCAACAACTGATGCATCTTTGTACCACCGATGATTTTGGTGATTTTCGACTGATCGCCACCGGAGAACATCACGCAATCGGCCTTGCGGATCAAATCGATGTTTTTTTTCCTTTCGGAGTCTTCCCGATCGAACAGGTGCAGCACTTCTACCTTATGGCATCCCAATTTGCCAAAGGCTTGGAGATAATTTTCGCCAACCTCTTTGGGAATGCTCGAAGCAGTGGGCAACACCACGATGCTGGCGGCATTGCCACCACTTTCCCGTACTACCCGGGATAGAATGCCTTCCTGGATAAATTCCAAGGTATATTGCTCGGTGTTTTCCGTTCCTTTATCCTCATTGCCTCCTATTGGAATCAAAGTGCCCTTAATGTTCATTTATCGTTATTTTGGGATACAAAAATACTGTTATCGATCCGGAAAAATAAGCTATATTTAAGAATTCACTCCAACACAAAACTTCCACAATATGAACATAAGAGAAATCAATGCAATGCGAGGACCTAATTATTGGTCGGTACGCCGCCATAAACTTATTGTGATGGTTTTGGACCTGGAGGAGATGGAGGCCCAACCTTCCAACAAGATCGACGGATTCGCCGATCGGCTCAAGACCATGTTTCCCACTATGTTCGAACACCGTTGTTCTGTGGGCACCCCCGGTGGTTTTTTCGAAAGGGTGGAAGAAGGTACCTGGATGGGCCATATCGTGGAACACATCGCCCTGGAAATACAGACCTTGGCCGGAATGGATGTGGGCTTTGGCCGTACAAGGGGTTATGGGGAACCAGGAGTCTATAATGTGGTCTTTGCCTATATGGAAGAAAAAGTAGGCCGTTATGCGGCGAAAGCAGCAGTGGAAATCTGTGAAGCGCTGATCAAAGGGGAAGACTATGACTTAAAGTACGATATACAAAAAATGCGGGAACTCCGAGAGGCCGAGCGATTGGGACCCAGTACGGGATCGATCGTTGAAGAGGCCGCAAGTAGGGGCATTCCTTGGATCAGATTGAACAAATATTCGCTTTGCCAGTTAGGTTACGGGGCGAACCAGAAACGGATTCAAGCCACTGTAACCAGTGAAACCAGTAGCATTGGCGTTGAACTGGCCTGTGACAAAGAAGATACCAAATATCTTTTAGAACAGGCCCAGGTAGAGGTACCCAGGGGCGATATCATCAGAAAGGAGAGTAGTTTGGAAGAAGCTTGCCGCTATGTGGGTTTCCCTTTGGTGGTAAAACCCGTGGGTGGAAATCATGGCCGTGGCATTACCGTAAACATCAATTCACTTGAAGATGCCATCGTGGCCTTTCATGCGGCCAAGGAAGTTTCCCCTGCGGTAATCATAGAAAAATATATCGTGGGATTCGATTACCGCTTGCTCGTCATCAATCATATTCTGGTGGCTGCCGCACGTCGTACCCCTGCCCATGTAATCGGGGATGGAAAGTCCAATTTACAACAATTGATCGATAAGGTAAACAGCGACCCTAGAAGGGGTTATGGCCATGAAAATGTATTGACGCAAATTACAATCAATGAACTGACCTCCAACATCATAAAATCAAAAGGTTATACCCTCGGCTCCATTCTGGACAAAGGTGAGATGTTGATACTCAAGGATACGGCCAATTTGAGCACCGGTGGAACCGCGGAAGATGTAACCGATATCGTTCACCCTGCCAATGTGGCCATGGCAGAAAGGATTTCAAAGATCATTGATCTCGACATTTGTGGCATAGACATCATGACCACTGATATTACCCAGCCCCTGTCAGAGACGGGAGGGGCCGTACTGGAAGTCAATGCCGCTCCAGGATTTCGGATGCACTTGGCTCCTACTTCAGGCCTCCCAAGAAACGTGGCCGCACCTGTGATCGATAAACTGTTTCCAAAAGGCAATAGTGGAAGAATTCCCATTATAGCAGTCACGGGAACCAATGGCAAGACTACCACGACCCGATTAATTGCCCATATGGCAAAAATGAAGGGGTTTCATGTAGGCTATACCACCAGTGATGGGGTATATATCCAAAACAGGCTGCTGATGACAGGCGATTGCACCGGCCCTGCCAGTACGGAATTCGTGCTTAAAGACCCTACGGTAAATTTTGCGGTCTTGGAATGTGCCAGGGGCGGACTCCTGCGTGCCGGATTGGGATTCACCAACTGTGATATAGGAATCGTAACCAACGTAGCGGCTGACCATTTGGGCCTTAAGGGCATCCATTCCATAGAACAATTGGCCAAGGTAAAAGGCGTAATCCCGGAAACGGTATTGCCCAACGGCTATGCCATTTTAAATGCAGATGACGACCTCGTCTATGACATGAGGCGTACCGTATCATGCAAAGTGGCTCTCTTTTCGATGGATGAGAACAATCCCAGAATAAAGGCACTTCAGCGATTGGGAGGCATTTCAGCCGTTTATGAAAATGGCTACGTGACCGTTTGTAGGGGGGAATGGAAAATGCGGATTATGAAAGCCGAAGACATTCCATTGACCTATGGGGGGAAGGCGGTCTTTATGATCCAAAACGTGTTGCCCGCCGTACTGGCCGCAAATATTCAGGGCTTCAGCATTGAGGATATGAAGGCTGCCTTGGAGACCTTTATCCCCTCACCTTCCCAAACCCCGGGGCGTCTGAATATATTCAAGTTCAATAATTTTACCATTTTATTGGATTATGCCCATAATCCTGCAGGAATGAGGGCATTGCAAAAATTTACCGATACATTGGAAGCCACGGTGAAAGTGGGCATTATTGCAGGTATCGGGGACCGACGTTTGGAAGACAACAACGAAATGGGCAGCATAGCGGCCGAAATGTTCGATGAGGTCATCATTCGGCAAGACCGGCATTTAAGGGGGAAAACCGAGGAAGAATTGATCAAGATGTTGCATGATGGCATCAAGATGCGAGATCCCAAAAAAAAGACCAAAATTATTCCATCGGAGAAGGAAGCGATCACTTTTGCAGTAAAGAATGCCATTCCCGGCTCACTGATTATCCTCTGCAGCGATGTGATACCCGATGCTTTAAACCTAGTTAAGAAATTCAAGGAACAAGAGGCCGCTGGAGCCTTGGTTTTTGACCATTGACATTGATCAATTCGGGATTTCTTAAGTCAAAATACTGCCTAGACTTAAGGTAGTGGTACGGCAAGATATTCATCCCGTTGCCGGTTATATAACCCTATTTATTTTTTAAACGGGCATCGGGGGCAATTCCCAACCATTATGATAGGAATGTTTTATATATTCCCTGGCCGAATCGTAAGCATTGAGCTCTACCTGTTCCACGTTCCACTGGGGCAGCCCCTGAACCATTTCAAATCCGAAGGTTTTCACCACTTGCATGGTCTCATTGGAGCCTATATTGGTAAACTGCATTTGTGTACCGTCCCATTTTAATATTTTGTTCAGTCCCTTGAGCCTAATGGCCAGAACTCCCAATAAGACCATCTCGTTAAAAGGGCCGGCATATTCAAAACTGGATGAACCTTTGGTTCTGTTCTCCGGCGATTCTTTGCAGGCCCTGATCCAGTCCTGCTCATGGGGTCCGTCGATATAACCGATTGCACCGGGTATTCTTCTCAGATAAGGGGCCACTTCCGGAATTCGACCCGAAAGCAATCTCGGGTTGAAGCCACCACAATCACAGATCAACGTATCCTTGGTGCCGATGAACATGCAGCCTCCAAGTCCGTCCCGAATCAACGGTATGCCTTCGGGCAAAAGTTCGGGGCGGTCGGGTAAAAAGCCCCCATCGTACCAGTGCACTTTCACCGCTGGCATTTTCTGTTGTCCCCGGTCTGGCCTGTCTGGAAAATCGAAACGTACCTTTTCGGCCTGGGGCGCACTTTCGGTATTGGCAGTTGTGGAACTGCCGGAAATGGCTTCCGGGTATCCCAATTGCAGTGCCCGATAGATGGGGTCCAGAATATGGCATGCCATATCCCCAAAGGCACCGGTACCGAAATCCCACCAGCCACGCCAATTCCATGGGGTATATATGGCATTATAGGGCCGCATGGGCGCGGGACCGATAAAAAGGTCCCAATCAAATTCTTTGGGAACCGGCATGGCTTCCTTTGGGCGTTCGAGGCCCTGGGGCCAAATGGGCCGATCGGTCCATGCATGGGCTTCGGTGACTTCCCCAATTTCTCCGTTCCATATCCATTCACATACTTGGCGTACCCCATCCCCTGAATTGCCCTGGTTGCCCATTTGGGTCGCCACGGGATAACGGGAGGCCAGTTTGGTGAGCAACCTCGATTCGTAAACCGAATGGGTAAGCGGCTTTTGGCAATAGACATGCTTGTCTAAGGTCATCGCCGTCGCAGCAATCAGCGCATGGGTATGGTCGGCGGTTGCCACGACCACCGCATCCATTGAATTGCCCAAATCGTCGAACATCTTACGCCAATCAAAATATTTTTTTGCCTGTGGGTAATCATTGAAACAAGGCGCGCTATAATTCCAATCGATATCGCATAGCCCGATAATGTTCTCAGTGTTCATGGCGCCCAAGTTGTTTCGACCTTTACCGCCCACGCCCACGGCCACGATATTCAGTTTGTCGCTGGGTGCCTTATGTCCCAGGCCACTCACCACGGTGCTGGGCACGATATAGAAACCGGCACTAGCGACCAAGGAATTTTTTACAAAGTTTCTGCGTGTTTGTTGTTTTTTGGACATATCGGCCGGTATTTTTGATGTTCGATGTTCATTCCAATACCCTTTGGGTCCTCTTGGAATGAACTTCATAAATGTATTAAAAAAATAGGTTCGGTTTTCTATGCGGAAAAAGCATGAAATAAACTACAACTGTGTTGATACCAAGAGAAACCATAGACAATGCCCGTTGCATGGTTTGCCGGGAGACCAAAACCAATGGTCACAAACCATACTGAAATAATGAAGGGACCTTATATGCTAAGACATAGCTTTGCAACCCATCTATTGGAAGATGGTACCGATATTCGGCACATTCAATTATTATTGGGGCACAGTTCGACCAAGACAACAGCAATCTAAACCCATGTAGCGACCAATACTTTTAAGAATATTGAAAATCCCTTAGATTAGTGTTTCTAAAATAGAAATATAGTAACTTGTTACTATATACAATTGTTA
>JAHENB010000056.1 GCA_024643345.1 Maribacter sp.
AGGATATTGCTGCGATCAATGGTTATAAGAAGGTCATCAACGAAGGTGGCGATGTGCCATTGTACCTTGAAAACCTAAAATTCAGTTCCAGGGACAACGGCCGTACCCCGATGCAATGGGACACCACTGTAAATGCGCATTTTACCACAGGCAAACCTTGGTTACCGGTCAACGATAATTTCAAAAACATCAATGTCGCCTCCGAAGAAAAGGAAACGAATTCGGTGCTGAACCATTTCAAGAAAATGGTAAATCTGAGAAGGGAAAATGACGTATTGGTGTATGGGCAGTACACTTTATTGGCCTCGGAACATCCTAAAATTTATGCCTATATCCGGGCCCTGGGCCATCAAAGGTTATTGGTGTTGCTTAATTTTTCAGACAAGGATGCCAACCTTGAACTGGAGGAGATCGGTGCCATCGATGAAAACCTGATCAACAATTTCGAAACAGTGGCCATCCAAGAAAAAAAAATTATCCTTAAACCCTATCAGGCGGTCATTTTTTCTTTGAAACCTTGATCGTTATCGAAATCTATTGTGCAATTGTAATGTTGTGAAGAACGAGGTTGCCCAAGAACACCAAAAATACCAATTCCGTTCGGTCAATTGCGGTAAACCTTACCAGTTCAGAACATTTAATTGTTCTCGAACCGGTTCTCCATCAATTCTTCCTTGAACTGGGTGCCGAACGTATAGGCCAGGGTAATCAGGAAAGCACGTGTATCCACTTTGAAGATCCTGGTAAATTCAAAATCGGGTGTTTTTAATGTATAACCACTTTCCTGGGTGTCGAATAGGTCGGTTACGATCAGCCCCACCCGCCCGCGATCTTTCCAAATATTCTGCTGAAACGCCAGATCTGCATAGTATAATGCCACCCGGGTACCCTGTACGGTTGCGATTGGGGAGTTGTACACCCCGATCAACTGCAGTTTTGAACCTTGCCAAAAACTAAAGTCGTTGATCCATTTGAAATTGTGGCTCACCAACTGGTTCACAGCCTCTACCGCTAGATTACCGGCATCAATATTTTGTTGGTACACGGTATAACTGAGGTTCCCTTTCCATACCGGCCCGGTACTGAAAGTGAAAATGCTTTCCAAACCATAGGTCTTTTGACTTCCAACATTTTCGGGCTTGGTGAAGAGTACGCCATCGGGGCGAAGCACCGTATAGGCTAAAATTGGATCTTGACCACTTCTGTAGAAAAATTTGGCGCTAAGGCCCAAATCTTGAAAATCCTTGCTGTAATTCAATTCCATGGCGTTCACCAATTCGGGCTTAAGGTTAGGGTTGCCGCTGCGTTGCGTCAGTGAATCGGTAATGTCGGTAAAGGGGTTCAGCTGCCCCAAACTGGGGCGATTGATACGCCGGTTATAGCCCAATCGCAAAAAGGCAGTCTCGGAAAAACGATAGGTAAGGCCGGCGGAAGGAAAGAGATTAAAATAATTGGCCTGAATCACATCGCCCTGCGGCACCAATTTGCCGTCATTGTTGGTCTGTTCGGCCCTTAGCCCCAATTCATAATTTATTTTGGAAATTTCTTCCTTACCCAATGGTCCTTTATGCTGTGCGTAAAAGGCATGGATCTGTTCGTTGAAATTCAGCGTTCCCGTTTGCTGGGGAACATCTTCGAAAATGCCGTTTACCTCGTTCTGCTGGCGGAAGTCGTCATCGGTTGATCGTAATATCAGTTTATAACCGCCTTCAAAAGTGCCTTGACCTAGCCGTTGGGAATAATCTGATCTAAAATTGGTGATATTACCGGTCTCGTTAAAATTGGTGCGCTGTAAATAGGGATCACCATTGGGGGAATTGTCCACCAAAAGATCTTGGGTATCGATATCGGTATTCTCTTTCGATTTGATAAAAGAGGAAGACAACCCTATACTCAATTTTTGCTCGGGATCGTTGAATTTACGTTCAAAGTTCAGGGCCAGCTCGTTTACCCGCTCGCGCCTTAGTTCTTGGGAAAACCTACGATTCTTCGATGTAAAGTCCCTGTCTTGTGTTTCAAAAGTACTGACCAAAGCTTCGTAATTGTCTTCATCGGTAAAGGCCGATAGCCATTCGAACCCCAAAGTGCTTTTTTCGTATTCCTGATCCAGGTTCAATTTTAAGTTGTGGTTCCGTTCTTGGCGGTCATCGTTGCGGCGTTGGGTTAGGTAATACTGATCCGGTATGAGATAATTGACCCGATCCCCATTGGCCTTTCGAGTGCGATTGGCATAGCGGTTATCGTAAGAGGCAGCCACATTAAAATCCCCGGTCTTGTGGTTGATTTGTGCAGAGCTGTTCGCCCGCCATTTTGCGCCATAGCCATAACCTATTGCAAATGCCCCATTAGTGCCGTTTTGTTGACCTTTCTTTAAGATGATGTTCAGAATCCCATTTTCGGCACTTGCATCGTATTGTGCTCCGGGACTGGTAATGATCTCGATTTTTGAAATTGCACTGGCAGGTAGATTCTCTAAATTGGTCAGGGAAGAATTTCTTCCGTTGAGCAAAATCAATGGCGCTTTTCCCCTTAGGGTAACCGCCCCTTCTGCGTCAACAAAAATAGTGGGCGTATTTCGAAGCAGGTCTACCGCCGAGCCGCCTTGTTGGCTTAAGGTGGCCTCCGCATTGATGATCAGGCCCTGGGGCGTTTTTTGGATCAGCTTTTTCTGTGCCGTCACTTCCACGCCCTGCAAAAGAGTGGTATCCGTTTCCATTACTAAGGTTTCCAGATTTTGAAAGGGATTTCCTGCAATAAGGGATATGTTTTTGGAAAGGGTTTGAAACCCGATGAATTGGGCCCATAATCGATAATTTCCCAAGGGAACATCCTTGATTTCAAAAGCGCCCGAGCTATCGGTAATGGCTCCTGCGATCAATTTGGTCGAATCGTTCGGACTGGTCAAATAAACCGAGACGAATTCAAGCGGAAGCTGATCAGAATCTTTTAAGATACCCCGAACCGAACCGTTTTGTTGGGCGAACATAGAGGTAAACATCATGAGAGTACCAAGGATATGAAAGATCTTCATAAAATTACTGAAGATGAGCATTTAACACTGATAAATGGAAGTTGGGAAGCATGGCAATACCCTTTTTTTATGTAGGAATAATTTCCGAAAGGTAGTTACAAAAGGGGTGATTATTTGCAAAATTAACTTTAAATTATGTACCTGAATTTGCTTTTTAAAAAACACAGGTTCAACGATTTACCTGAATCGATTTATTCGAAAGATTATTCCCAATACCAGTCCTTAGGTCTTAATTGATTATATTTCAACCTCAATACTATAGAATCATTCAAAATAGATTTACGATCATTTCTATCTTTCATGGATACGGGCCTATAAAGAAGGTAGAAAATCCTTGGTTTCAATAGAACTTGGGCTTTTATCAAATACCGGTAGCGTAATGCGTTCGTTACAAACCGAATTGATTAAAATGGACCCTGAATACAGTAATTGATAAAGATCGTGACTGCTCTTGATCGTTTATAGGGAATATTTATAAGTTCATTTTTAACCCGCCCCGAGGCCAAAAAAACGATTTAAATAACCTTGCAGCCATGCTGGGATATTACGTATCTTCCAGCAACCTAACCAAATATCCTTTCGATGACTTCAAAAATGAACTTTTTACTGGCATTGGTCAGCAGTACTTTGCTGATATCCTGTGCCGAAAAATCAACTAAAACCCAGGCCACAGTACTAAAACCGAGTGTTGAGGCTATAGAAAAATTGGTAGGTGCTTCCTGTGCGACCTGTCATTCGGACAATGGTACGAGCAGGGCCCCGAGC
>JAHENB010000036.1 GCA_024643345.1 Maribacter sp.
CTTCGGGGTCATGCACGAAGAGCCGGTTCGCAATCATGCCCGAAGTGGTGCCGTAATTGACCTGCCATCCGCTGGCATCCTTCTGGGCGTACCACTCACCGACTGGCGCTGAGCCAGCTTCTAGATCCATGCCCGACGTGACACCATCTGCGACAACTAGCTTCGTCGCGAATGGGTCAACCGCGTGGAAGTGCGTATCGATAAAGCCAGGTGCCACTACCAGACCCTTGGCATCGATAGTTTCTTTACCTGATATTTCAGCTTCTGTAATTAAACCAATAATACCATCTTTGATACCCACGTTGCGTACCGCATCAAAATTAGTTTCTGGGTCCATCACCCTTCCATTAAGAATTACCACGTCAAATTCGGTGGTAGTTGCCATTGATTCGTATTTCGACGCAACTTGTTTTTCAGAGGTTGTGTTACAAGCTGTAAACGATGCCAACAGTGCTGTTGCTAATAAAAAAATGTTTACTCTTTTCATGATTTTATAAGTTTTTTTAAAATTGAACATAATTGGTTGTTTATTATTGAAACACAATGGATCAAATTTTAAACTTTTCAACTATTCATCTAAAAATAATAAATTTAACCCTCTTTTTATGTTTTCATCGGAAACAATACGTGAAGGCGGTTTTGAATGGGAGAAATGCTTTTTCATTAAGAGTCCCATTCTTGATCTCTTTAGTATTGTTTTTAAAAGACATTTTATGCCACTTTGGGTATTTCAACGGGCCATTTAAGAATGAAAAAACCATCAGAACGGTTTATATAGGTTTACCGCCATAATGGCCATTGGTCGAATTTAATATGGATGAAAGCTTTTTTTGATGGGTTTTGGCTAAATTTCAGGAAATTTCCTACTTATGCTGAACTATTTAAACCTATTTTGCTTCTTCGCCATATGTTTTGTTTTCGCATGCATCTTAATTGCAGTCTTCTCTGAAGATTCGACTGATTCCGATACAAGGTCCTGATGATGAAAGTAACATTTAAAAAAATCATCTTTGTAAATAATATATGATCCTGGCTTTATAAATTGGCGCCAGCTTTCATTTGCTGTGCCCGCCCAATTGGGGAAGTAATGAAATAAGATCTTTATCGGTTTTCGGAATCGATAGGGACCCCGCTCTGTTTCCCCCCTCTACCAATAGTATCTCCTTGACGAAACCACTGCTGTTTTGTTTTAAATGACGAAGCAGGTTTTGGCCCTCTGTTCGTGATTAGAAATGGGTGGCAAATACCGGTCTTGGGCACTAGTTTTGTTCATTAAGGCTCCAATCATACCTTTTGTATCCAATTTTGGTTTCCGGTCGTATTTTTACCTTCGAATATTTATTTATATACCCTACAGGGTCGCCATCGTCAAAGTCACTTTTATACCACTTAAAGATGCGTGAGAGTGCGACTTCTTCTTGGGTTATTGCATTTTTATCTGAATTGATAAACGCAAGCGTAACTTTTTCAAGTTGTTGGTTCAGTTCTTTGGGGGCAAATGCCTCGTTCAACAGATCAGGGCACGAAGCCGAGGCGCAGTTGATGGCAAAATGTATACGGGGCTCGTTCATTTTCCTAAGTATACCATGCTCAAGTCCACCAAGGGAAATTTGTTCATCCCCGATCTTAACGATATCCTTGGTCCAGGCCCCTTCAATGTCCTTTATGCTTTTTATTGGATAATTCTCCAAGATTAGATTTACCGTATGGGCATTATACAAATTGATGTAATAAGCCAATTGCTCCTGTACCGACCAATCATTGGTAGGAACGTGTGCCGAAAGTATGTTCAGGTATGTATGTAATTGTTCTTTATCCTTTAGGAAGCCCTTGTAGTCTACAGTGCCGTCTTCTTTAACATATTTCCGGAGCAATTCCGTCCATTGTGCATGATCGATTCGAATTGCCGAAGTCTGCTGAATCGAAACTAAACTTCCCTTAACTTCCTTTATGGCAAGTCCTTTAGCATTGAGGCCGGCCATGGAAAGTAGGCCGTAGTGACCGTTTGCATAAAATAGCGCCGCCAGGAACAGAAGAATAGCTGTAGTTATAAATGCTCTTTTCATCTATGAATCTTAAATTCGGAACTTCTTTCAATATAAGCCTCATAATAGACGGCCAACGGATCGATTCCTGACAATCATGGACACTGACTTTTCACGTTTGCTAATTAATAATGGATGTTCAATGGGTTATCTTAAAAATGGTTCCGCCCATATCATCGCATACATAAAGTTCCCCATTGGGGCCTTGCGCCAAGCCACAGGGTCGATGTTGTATGGGGCCGCTTGGGTCGGCCAAATCGATTCCGGCAAAGTTATCGGCAAAAATCTCCCATTTCCCGGAGGGCTTTCCGTCCTTGAACGGAACGAATGCCACAAAAAAACCTTTTTTAAGCTCAGGGGATTGGTTGTGAAAAGCAATGAATGCCCCATTTTTATATTTTTCGGGGAACATGTTCCCGGTATAGAACAGTAAGTCGTTCGGCCCCAAATGGGCCGGGAATGCCATGACAGGGTCAATGGCATCTTCGCCACCCGTTTTTTCCCCGTCACCACCATATTCCGGGGCAAGTATTTTTTTGTTCTTAAACTGATCATAATAGATATAGGGCCAACCTGCATTGTCGTTTTCGTGCAATTCATATAAGGTTTCTGCAGGCAATTCGGCACTTTGCTGGGGGGTATAAAGCTCGGGGTAAAAATCGGAAAGACCGCCACGCCCGTGAACCGTGGCGAATAAGGAGTTCGTTTTAAAATTCCAGGCCGTACCTACGGCATTTTTTAGACCTGTGGCGAAACGTGTTCCGTCGGAAAAGGTTTGGTTCAGTTTGTCGGCATTGAATTTCCATATGCCTCCCGCAGAGTCAAGAATGGTACAGGGCATCATACCGGTCTTGGCTACCTCATCCCTACATGCATCGTTCCAAGATCCAATGGTAACGTAGATATTCGAATTCGCGTCCATGACAAACGATTTTGCATTGTCGCGCCCCATATCAATCAGGCCGTCCACTATTTTTTCTGGATTTTCGGTATCGATCACTTCTTCATCTTCATTCAATTTGTAGCGATAGATACCGGAATTGGAAGATGCATATAAATATCCGTTTTTAATTAAGATTCCTGTGCCGGGCATATCGGCGAATTGTTTTTGTTCATCAATGGTACCGTCCTTATCGTTGTCCATTAATAGTACAATCCCTTTTTCATCTTTCAACACGGACCTGTTCACATAGATATCCCCATTTTTTGAGACGGTCATATGCCGGAGGGCGCCAAGGTCTTTGGCCACAATTTCGATCGAAAAACTGTCGGGAATTACGATACCCGTTTCATTGATAACGGTTTTGGGCGTATTTTTTGAATTACGGGCACATTGAAGGCATAAGGATGCCAGTAGAGCTGCCATCGCCAATAGGGGCAAGGGGTGTCGAGAAGGGAAGTTTTTCATTGAGTTGGTTTAAAAGAGTTGATTTAGATCTAAAGTTACCACATCGATTTTAAAAAAAGAGGATAAAGCACAAATTGATGTTACATTTAGGTTTGTTCCGTTGATCCAAGGTTTGGCCAGCTTACCTAGTACCCATTAAAGATCGTTCTTTTTTAAGGTCAAGAGGTAGGTTGTAAGGTCTGCCAAATCTTTTCCAGTCATTTCCAAGGTTTCGGCATCGGGCATCATACCGGTCTTCATTTTTAACCTGGTCTCAATGTCATCAGGGGCAATTACGATTTGTTTCCCGGTCATGTCCTTGATGACGATCGTTTCCCCTTCCGATAGCAACAAACCGTAAAAAGCCTGTCCGGTTTTGGTCTTTACCATAATGGGATCATATCCAAAAACAATGGATTCGTTCGGGTAGATGATGGCCCTGAGCAAGGCCGACTTACCTAATTTATTCCCAATGGAGGACAAATCGGGTCCGATGTCGTTTCCTCCCTGGTCGTTCTTATGGCAGGAGGCACATTTGGCCATGAACAAACTTTGGCCATTGGATCGGTCTCCTTCTAACGCCAGGATTTTTTCCACCAAAAATCCTTTTACTTCGGGTTTTTTAAAGTAGCCCGACGCCAAGGAACGGACTTCTTGATATGGGTTTTCAAAAATGGCTTCTGTGAGACCTTCGATCATTTTCCCTGAAAGTTGATTCCGAACTGCCAGGGCGATTATTAATCTTCCCCCGATCAAAGAACCGGCTATTTTTTTCCCGGCATCCATCCTTTCATTCCATGGTTTGTTTTGATCTAGCATTATGGTTTTTTGTGCGGCGATCGCTTCGGGAATTTCAAAGGTCTCCCCAGACTCCGACTGCCAGTCCCATAAAGGGAACCAATCGTTCGTTTTTCTAAAATCGAGCCACCAACCGGCCAGTTCCTGAACGCTTGTGTTTCCAGCTTCATTTTTCAAATCCTTCATAGCCGCAACCGCTTCCTTGTCGTTGATAAATGCCAAGGCATCTATCGCTTGCTTTTTTGAAGCCTCAGAAATCTGTTCAGATATCGCACGCTTTTTTAAGGCTGTTATGGCAGCTTTCGGATGCAGTCGCCATACCAGTAATGCAAAACTGTCGGGCCATTCTACAGGATTCTCCGGTTGTATGGCCAATAAGTCGGTATATGCCGCTGTTTCCTTGCCATCCATGGCCATGCCCAAAGCTTCCAGGTACCAGGGGTCTTTGCCATCATATTGGGCGACCAATTTTTTTATAAGCGGGCCACTCTTATCCCATGGCACATCCCTTAATGAGATGGCGACTTCCCGTCTTACCTCGGCGGAGGAATCGTCAACGGCCATTTTCGCGAACTTGATCGAAGTTGTCCCTTTACTTTTCAAAGCCCTGTAGGCCACCACCCTTAAACGTGGATCAGGTTCATTTTTCAAAAGACGTGCTACAATTGCGTTTCCTTTTGGACCTAGTTTTGACAAAAGCCAAATTGCCCTGGCTTTATGATAGGGGTTGTCCGATTCCAATATTTGTTCAACTTCATTCAAGGCAGTTTCCCCTTGTGCGAGCAACTTTTCATATCCTAAACTACGAACATTGATGGCCGGGTTCAGCAAAGCATCTATTTGCCCGGCTGTGGTATTCAGGTCTATCTTTGGATTTTTCAACTCCTTTCCCTTGGGTATAATTCTATAAATTCTCCCGTAGCCTACACTATCCATCATTTGATGCCCGCCTACCACCGGATCGTACCAGTCTGCTATATAAATGGCGCCATCGGTGCCAACCGCCACATCACTGGGTCGAAACCATTTGCGTTTGTCATCATCGACATCGTTCCATACATAGCCTTCGGTCGATTCTTGCATGGAGCTGATCAAATCCCTCCTATCCAGATCAAAACCTGCGCCATTTTTTGAAGGTTGAAAAGCAAAAATGACATTTCTTCCGGCGTCGGCGCTCAGCACCATGCCTCGATAATCCATACCGAATGCATCCCCTTCATAAACGACCATTCCGGTAGGGGAACCAGCACCGGTATTATCGCCCGCAGGCATCACACCTGGATCGTCTTGGTGCCAATGTGCCGTAAAAATATCCTGCTCGGGTTTTTGGTCGGCCTGCCAGGTTCGTTTTCCGTTTGCGTTGAAATAGCCCGCGTTACCACCTTCCATAACCCATGTTACGCGACAGGTTTCGACCTGGTCATCATTGTCGTTCTGCCACATATTGCCATATGAATCCAATGCCACTTCATAGGAATTTCTAAAATTATGGCCAACCACTTCAAGGCCGGTCCCATCGGAATCGATACGAAGGGCCAGTCCCCCGACCCATATGCGGCCATCATCGCTTTTTTGAGCAGGTTCGTTTTTGGTGTTATAAGGGGTGCCGCCCGTATAAACGCTCCCGGAACGTAGGGTCCAACCTGCCTTATCGGTAACATGGTGCGGCCCTGCGTTGCCCGTATTGAAATACCTTTTACCATCAGGGCCAACAACCAAGGAATGGAGGCTATGATCGTGGTCAAAACCGCCAAAACCGCTAAGGAAGGCTTCTTTTTTATCGGGTATGTCGTCGCCGTTTTCGTCGGTGTAAACATATAAGGTAGGGGCGCAGGAGACAAAGACCTTATTTCCGACGACCGCGATCCCCAAGGGGGCCACCAAATCTTTGTCCTGAACGAATACTTTTGAGGAATCACAGATGCCATCCCCATCGGTATCCTCAAGAATCATCACGCGATCTCCTTTTTCAAAAGTCAGGTGTTTTTTTGGATCGTTGTTGAAATCTCTATAGTTGACCGCTTCGGTGACCCAGATCCTTCCCTTTGAATCCACGTCAATATTGGTGGGATTGTAAATGGAAGGGCTATCTGCCCAAAGGGTGATTTGCCATCCCTCCGGAACACTAAAGCCATTATCGAGCGTCGTCTTGAAACTGAGTTCGGGGACTATATAACTTGTATTTCTGGTATCGTTGCAGGCGAAATTGATTATAAGGGCGAGCACCGGCAATACGGTTGAAAAAAATCGTTTTATTGAAGCTCTTGAACCCATAATACAATTAATTGCTTTAAAATACCGTGCTGGTCGTTATCCTTTGCTTGGGCTTCCATACGTTCTTTCTTCCCATTGTATCGCGCTGGTCTAATCGCTTTCAAAGGTTATACCGAAAAGTATTCACCCCCTAGAAGCACGTTATGTCCCTGTCCGAATTTTTTTGATTCTGCAATAAATTCGTTGACGTCCGCTGTGTTGAAAGTGAACATATCATAATGGCAGGGAACCACATATCTGGCTCCAATGGCCCTGCCTAGCGCCACACTTTCCATTGCGTTGAGATTGCCCGCCACTTTTCGCGCTGGATCATCCCCGTTGATGGGCAATAGGGCAACGTCCACATGAAAGGGTTTCAATAGCTCGATCAGGCCATCGAACCACAAGGTGTCCCCGCTATGGTATATGGCATAACCGCCAAATTGGATGACATAGCCCATGAATTTGCAATTTCCGCCGGCATCCCGTTCTATTTCATTGTGTTTCGCGGGAATTCCGATAAAAGTAAATCCATCGACCATGACCGATTGCCCGTCGTTCAGTCCGATGGGAAAATCCAGAGCACATTGAAGGCGATCGGCCACGAACGCCCTGTTGGCCTCTGGGATTACAAATTTAATTTGCGGGTTGTTGTCGAAAATTGGAATTAGGGTTTCCGCATCCAAATGATCGGTATGGTTATGGCTCGAAGTGACCACTGAAATGTTCCTCAACAATTCGGGCCTAACCACCAATTCGCTCATTCTGATGTGCGGTTTATCGGTGTCCGCATATTTTTTGGTAAGGGAATCGGAGAGGTAGGGATCGATCAAGACCCTTTTGCCGTTCCATTGCAGTAAAAAGCCGCTTTGGCCCAACCACCAAAGATAAAATCCTTTTTTTCGTTCAAGAAGGGAATCCATTTCCGCAATGAGGTCCATGTTCTTCTTAAGGGCCGGGATCAGTTCGGTCATAGCGATTCCCTTACTTTTTTGGCCCCGGCCACCATATGGATCAGTTTCTGCCTTGAGGCCCATCTTGCGGTCTGGCTCAGGCCACAATCGGGGGCAACCGATAGTTTTTCGGCTGGGACATATTTCAGGCATCTTTCAATGCGTTCCACCACATCGGCCACAGTTTCGATATAGTAGTTTTTCACATCGATGATACCCACGGCCACATTCATTTTTTCGGCAAAGGGGGCCAATAGTTCTATTTCGGAAAACTCACGATTGGCCATTTCAATATGGATTTCATCAACGTCCATTTCCAGAAAGTCGGGCAACATCGGTTTAATACTTCGATAGCCCACCGGTCTACCTTTGAAGTTGCCGAAACAAAGATGTGTGCTGAGGTTGCATTGGCCGACTATCGGTTTTACCGTGCGGTTGAAAATATCCACAAAACGTTTGGTATCCGATTTGTAGGCATAACAGCTCATGGAAGGTTCATCTACCGTGATTTCCGTACAGCCCGCGGCCACCAAAGCTTCCAGTTCTTTGGAGATGATCGGCAATAGGGCTTCGGTAATTTCGTAGCGATCTTTATAGGTCTGGTTCGGCAAAAGGCGACCGCTCAGGGTAAAGGGGCCGGGGATACTGGCTTTGAGGATCGGTCCTGCTGGCGCCAATTTCTTCAAACGTTCAAATTCTCTTACCGCCCCCAAACCGTTGGGAGCCGATAAGGCGCCGATAATGTTGTTCTTGCCACGCTGGTCATGGGCGGGCGGGCCAAATTTTCGGGTGTCGGAAGTATTGTTTTCGATGCCCTCGATAAACCCGTAAAATGAGAGGTTGAAGTCGAGTCGGGTTTGCTCCCCGTCCGTGATCACATCCAAGCCTGCTGCGGTTTGATCGTGTATTGCGGCAATGACGGCATCTTCAATGGCTTCCTCGATATCGGCCGCCCCGAATTTGTCGAGGTTTTGGGATACGAATTCAAGCCATCCCGGAAACGGATAACTTCCTATAACGGTGGTCCTAATGGGGATTTCATTCATTACGCTGGTTTATTTGGTAAGCCAATTTAAAAAGAGGGGCTACTTTTTGGTCTCTTGAAATTGGAAAAGCACTTGTAAAGCTAAAGTAACTAAATTAACTTGTATGTACAAGTAAAAATCCTTACATTTCCAAGCCGGCCCATGAACTATCGGAGTTCTTGAACCCTCAACGAAACCTTAGGTGATAAAAAGACGAAAGTACCTTCAGATTCAGGACTATATTAAAAAGAGGATACAAACCGGAAAATACCCGGTAGGGACCTATCTGCCATCTGAGAATGAAATTTGTGCCCAGTTCAGTACCACTAGGACAACGGTAAGAAAAGCACTGGACGAGCTCTTAAAAGAGGGATTTATCGAAAAAGAGCATGGCAAGGGGAGCAGGGTGTTGGAACGAAGAAAGTCGTTGGGCCTGTTAACGGTCAAAGGATTTTCCGAGGTAACCGATTATAAGGTAAAGACCGTGGTACTGCAAGAACCAAAAATTGCGGATTGGGACGACTTGATATCCTTTCCACTGACGTCTGCGGAAAAAAATGCCCCATGTGTCTATTTTCAACGGGTCCGTTATTTGGAGGATCGCCCCATTGTTTTGGAACATAATTGGTATTCACAAAATGCCCTAGAACCACTTAGGTCAAAAGATTTTGTCGACGGCTCATTTTTTAAGACCCTTAGCCAGGACTATCTGATCGAAATTATGGGCTCTGAGCAAGAATTGAGAGCGGAACCTGCGAATAAGGAAGTGGCCAAGAATTTGGGCATGAAAACCGGTGATCCGGTATTGCATATCTCCGTTCGGTTCAAGACCAGCAGGCCCGAATTGAATTTGTACAGTGAAATTTATTGTAAAACCACTATGGTCCCCGTTCGAAACAGCTATTTTCTGTAATACGGTTCCGACGGTATTAAACAGGAGTACAATTGCATGCGATTGTCAAAAAAACACCTTTTGTAAATTTTGGTGGGTCTATTTTGGTGGCCCTACGTTTTGGTACAGTTTCGCCAATAAATGGGCGTGTTCGTCATAGGCCGATTCGAATAATTCCTCGGCGCGTCGCTCCCCGACTATTTTGCCACTGCTGAGCACCTTAGGCGATTTTCCATTTTGATGCAGCATCTTGGCGATTTCCGCTTTTAAGCAGTTGATCAGAAGTACCCCGCCCAAGGTCGATCCCGGGGCCACCGGGGTATCCAGGCCATCGATGAAGAGCATGGCGTCGCCCAAAGGGGCACCGGTATCCAATACGTAATCGGCAAAGTCGGTCAGTTTTTTTCCATCGGCCTTTTTTGAGGTAGAACCTTCCAAATGGAGCCTGCTTACCAGGGCCACAACCTTGACTTTGCGTTTTTGGAATTCCTCGGCCATTTCTATGGGTACCACATTGCATCCGCTCGATGAAATAATGAGCGCGGCATCTTGGGGGCTGGTGTCAAAATTGCGAAGTATTCTTTTGGCCAGACCCGACACATTTTCCAAGAACATCGCTTGCCGTTGTCCATTGGCGCCCACCACAAGATTATGGAAGCTCAAGGACAGTTCCACAATAGGATTAAAACCCGGAAAGGATCCATATCTGGGCCACATTTCCTCTACCATCATCCTACTATGGCCAGACCCAAACAGGTGTACCATTCTGCCCTTCAAAATCGATTGGGCAAAAAGCTGGGCGACTTCCAGGATGGTGGTTTCCTGTTTTTCCACCACGGAAATGATTTCCCTGCCCTTCTCCAAATACTGCGCTGTTAAACTCATTTTCCTTCTTGATTTTGGATTGATCTGGCAAAAAATGCCGCCCCTATGGCTCCTGCATAATTGCCGTGTTTTGCCTCGGAAACCACAACCTGGTTTCCCCCGGGGCGCCATTCGTAAAGCCCCATAAAATCTGCCAAGGGTCGCATCAGGGCTTCTCTTGCCCCGGCCGTGATGCCCCCTCCCAAAACAATCACTTCAGGGGCCAGGATATTGTTCATGGAGGCAAGGGCCGTGGCCAATTTTTGAACCGAGGACAACCACCAATAGGTCGCCAGGTGATTCCCGTTGCGGTATGCCGCCACCAAACTATTGATGCTATCGTAAAGGCCATGGGTCCTTTCGAACACGGAGAAATTTCCAAATGCCTGCTCTAAACTTCCCGGCATGTTGGTCATTGATGGGGCACCGGTATGATCGACGGTCATATGCCCAACATGGCCCGCACGTTGCAGATGGCCTTGATACAGTTTCCCGTCAATGACGATGCCCCCGCCTACGCCGGTACCTAGGGTCAACATCAACATATTTTTTATCCCCTTCGCCTTGTAATAGGAATCGTATTCCGCAAGACATGCAGAATGGCCATCATTGACGACAACGATTTCTCTTTGGAGTTCGTCTGACCAGTCGAAATTTTCAATACCCGATAAGCGTTCTGGCATATTGATGATCTTCCTGTTTTCCGAATCGACCAATCCGGGGGCGGAAATGCCACATTTTAATAAATTGGGATCTCCATCGGCCAAAACCTTGGTCTTTTCGGCGATCAGCGACAGGATTTTACTTTTCCATAATTGGCTTTTGGCGGCAGTATCTTCAGTTGAAATTTGATTGCGTTCTAGAATAGTCCCTTCTTCATCGAGGACCACCGTCTTGATTTTTGTGCCCCCGATGTCGATGCCCAAATAATGTTTTTCCATGGCTTCCAAACTTATTGGTATTGTCCTTCGCTAAGCGTCCAACCGCCATCGACCGCAAGGACTTGCCCCGTAATAAATTTGGAGGAAGGGCTCAAGAACATGAGCACGGCATTATTGATGTCTTCGGAAACGCCCGGGCGGCCACCGTCCAAGGGTTGTTTGGTCTTTAGGAATTTCCTGATTTCCCCATCGTCAACGGCCCTTTTCGCCATTGGGGTTGCGAATAAACTGGGGGCAATAACGTTTACCCGGATATTTTCAATTGCGTAATAAGAAGCTATAGATTTTGAAAAACCGATGATGGCCGATTTGGCCGCTGCATAGGCATGGGTTGCAAAATGTTTGGGCGAAGGGGCAAAGCCCAGTACCGATCCCATATTTAAAATGACGCCCGGTTTTTTGTGGCTCAAGAAATAGTTGACCATTGCCCTGTTCGAGAGCATCAGGGAGGTCAGATTGAGTTCCATGGTTTTGTTCCACCCCTCCAAGGTGATTATGTCAAGCGGGCCATCCCCGAATTTGCGTCCGCTGCCGCCCGCCACGTGAAAAAGCCCTGTGATGGTCCCAAAATTGGTGTGAGCCAATTTTATGGCATTTTCGATGCAATCCGGATCGGTGGCATCGCCACTTATGGCGAGATTTCCTTTGCCCAGTTGTTGCTTGGCCTTAGCGCAACTTTCGGCATTCCTGCCAACAACGAGCACTTTTGCGCCCTGGCTTGCAAGGGCAATGGCAGCGGAAAGGCCCATGCCCGTGGTACCGCCCATGATGATATACGCCGTTTCTTTGAAATTCATTTACTGTGATTGAGCGGGGGTAACTTTTTGTATGATCTTACCGGATTTTTTATGTTTTAAAATGAGCTTGCTATCCCCATTGGGCAATACTTCCTCTTTGATCAAGTAATGATCCTCATCATGGGACTTCCATTTTTTCAGACTTTTTTCGGGCGCATCGCCCCGCCAGTCTTCCAGAACCACGGGCTCCCACACTTTGGTCTCTGCCGATTTATAGGCGGCGTCCAAAATGGCATTCACGACATAGCCATCGTAAAAGGTCTCCAATGGCTCCCGCTTTTCCTCAATGGCCGAGAACATATCGGTGAACATATGGGGATAGCCCAATTCATGGGCTTCATCGCCCACCGGGAACAACCATCCGGTGGATGATTCGGCCTTTTCCGCGACATAGCCTTCACCTCCTTTTCCGGTAGTGAACATTTCGAAACCGGTGCGCAAAAAACTATTCACCCAAATGGTGCCCTCGGTGCCCATGACCTCGTCGCGGAGGTCCATACCGCCGCGAAACGTCCAACTTACCTCGAACTGGCCGATGGCCCCATTGGCATATTTTACGAGCCCTATGGCATGATCTTCGGCATCAATGGGGTGTACTTGGGTAGCTGCCCAGCACATGACTTCCATGGGTTTTATGTTTTTGCCGATAAAGTTCCTACTGATTTCCACACAATGGCAACCGAGATCAATGATGGCCCCGCCACCCGATCTTTCTTTGTCCCAAAACCAGTCGCTATGAGGGCCGGGATGGGTCTCTCGTGATTTTGCCCATAGCACGTGGCCAATATCGCCCCGTTTCACGCTCTGCATCGATTTTAAGAATTTTGGGGTATAGCAAAGATCTTCCAGATAGCCGCCGAATATTCCAGCCTTTTCCACCAGATCTAGCATGCGTTTGGCCTCAGCGGCGTTGCGCCCCAGCGGTTTGGTGCAAATGACGTGTTTTTTTGCTTTGGCACATGCCCGTACAGCGGGCTCGTGAAGATCATTTGGCAACGATATGAGCACCACATCTACCTCGGGATGGGCGATGGCCTCTTCCATGGATGTGGTAAAGTGTGCCAGCCCATAGTCATCGGCAAAACGTTTGGCATTTTTTTCATTGCGCGAATAGACCGTGATCACATGATCTTTTCGTCTTTGCGCGTGCAAGGATTCTGCATAAAAGCGGGCGATAAATCCCGAGCCCAACATGGCTATTTTCATAGATTTTAGTGTATCTGAATTTTTAATATCATTTTTTTGCCTCCAAAAAGTTGGGCCCATTTCCTCGGAAATTATTTACCGACCCTCCTGTAATAAATCTTTCGGACATGAATTTGGGAATTATTATTCTAATGTACCATTTCAGGATGTATTTCCCTCCCAAGCCCGTAAACTAAATATAGGCCATAAAACTTGTACGTACAAGCTTAAAATGGAAAAATGTAAAATATGGGTTCAACGTGGCCTTGCGCAAAGATTCTCGTTGGCTTCCAATGGATGACCATTTTTGATCGAAGGACATTGGGAAATCTTAGTGTAAGGTCAAAAGAGATCAATTGCCTATGTTGTCCTTTATAACGCTTTTAACCATGGAAAAATGGCCTATTTTTTTCCATTAAAAATCATGTTTCTAGATTAATTGTCGAAAACTTCGTGCCCCTTGATTCATTTTTGTTATATTTAAGAGAGTATTAACATGTTATTTCGCCTTGAAATGGCCGGACACGCTATAGAAATCATATTAAGTAGGCAGTTGGCAGATTGCCTTTCGGTACCCGTTTTTATAGTGGATCCCGAAGGCACTTTGCTGTTTTATAATGCTCCGGCCGAAGGGATACTTGGACAGAAGTTTCAAGACACCGGGGCTATGCCGGTGGGTGATTGGGGCACAACTTTTTTCCCCCATGACGGGGAGGGCAACCATATTCCTCCTTCGGAACTTCCACTGGTACAGACCATTAACAATAAGGAGCCTGCGCACAAAACATTTTGGATCAATAGCCTAAGCGGTAAATCAACGAAGATATCGGTGACCTCAATTCCAATTATCGGACGTTCGAATGAATTTTCAGGGGCGATGGCTATTTTTTGGGACAACGAAAAGACTCTATGAAGGTAAAGTTGCATGGTACCCGTGGCGCATACCCAACTTCTTCCATCACCAACCAAACGTATGGGGGAAATACCCCTTGCATTGAGATCATCGAGGGTGAAGATCGCTTGATCGTGGATGCGGGTACGGGAATTTTGGGAATTGATTTTGATTCCCACTACAAATCGGACCGGATAGATATCTTGTTGACCCACTTGCACATGGATCATATACAGGGCTTGGCTTTTTGCAAACCTTTGTTCAATCCCAATAAAGAAGTGCATATTTGGGG
>JAHENB010000057.1 GCA_024643345.1 Maribacter sp.
TTTGCCATGGTGGTTGATCTTTACGAGGTTTTGCTTGAGGTCCAGGGCAATTTTCCGAGCTTCGTCCACATCGCCCTTTTCGAGTTCGTCATTCATTTCGTCGATCAACTCGTTACTGACTTCACTAAAATTATTGACGAAGTTCAGGGGGTTCTGGATCTCATGGGCGATGCCGGCGGTGAGCTCGCCGAGGCTCGCCATTTTTTCGGATTGGATGAGCTGGGTTTGTGTGGCTTTAAGATCCTCGACCGATTTGTTCAATTGCGCTGTACGGTGTTTTACTTTTTCCTCTAAAATGACATTTTCTTTCTTGAGCATGCGGGCACGGTATTGAACGATGCTTCCCACGACGATCATGAACGCTATGGTGTACAATATCCAAGCCCACCAAGTATTGGTCCAGTGGGGCAGAATCGTGAAACTGAATTCCGAAGGCTGGCTCCAAATGCCATCAAATGTTCTACTTCTGACTTTAAAGGTATAATTGCCTGCGGGCAGATTGCGGTAATTTTCGCTAAAAGGATTGTTGGTGATATCGCTCCATTGGGTGTCAAAGCCCTCTAAAAAATAGCTATAACGTGTTTTATCCCTATTGGTCAGCTGTGTTCCGGTAAATTGGAAACTCAAAAAATTCTGTTCAAAAGGAATCCTTAAGTTCACGGGCAGGTTAAAATAACCGTTCAAACCCTCCCATTGGATTTTATTTTCCTTTAACCATCCGGTTTCCTTGGGAAGTTTTCCAGCAAGATAAAAAGTGTCCTTTTGGGCACTGTACAAGGTATCCATTTCGGGATAGTTGCTGAGGATGGCCTTTTGGTCATAAAAGTTTTGAGGTCGGTCTGAAATCGTTATGCCTGAAATATGGGTGACGCTTTGGGTAGTGTCGCGCCTTGGAATATTCGTAATGGTAAGTGCTTGGGTTTCAATGCCCCACCATAATTTATTTTCATAAGCCATTGCGGCACCTGCATTAAAATCGGTATAAACAAAGCCCTGTTGCTTCCCATACGATTTAATATCAAAGGAAAATTGGCCGGTATTGCTTTTATCCGGTTTCGGTTTAAAAACGGTCAATCCGTTTCCTGTGCCGGCATAAATTTCCCCCTTGTTTTCATACAAGGTATAGACCGCTGGATCGATCAGTCCATTTTCTGGCGAGATGGTCGTCAAAAGCCCCTTTTTCTGATCGGCGATCAAAAGGCCCGTTCGGCTGCCGATCCAAATCCTTTGCTGTGCGTCCTGCAAAAATGCGCCTCCATTTCTTTCGCTTATTTTACCGCCCTCCATCAGCTGGGAGATCGTATTTTCGGTTACATTGATAATGTTGATGCCCTTATCGGTAGCTACCCAAATTTGGCCTAGATCGTCTTCTACAAGTTCCCAGACGATATTTCCGATCAACCCATTTTGGTTGGTAATCCGTTTAAACGTATTGTTTTCAAGATCGATATATTCCACACCTCCATTTTGAAAGGTGCCGGTCCAGACCTTACCTGCCCGGTCTACCAAACTAGATGCCGGGAAGGGGTTGTTCAGCCCATGTTCTTGGGTGATCGTGGTAATCGTTTGTTGCCCGGGTTTATAGATAACCAATCCAAGCCTCGGGGCAATGATCAGATAATCCCCGTTGGGCAGTTGCTGAACCTTATAAGAAATCCCTCTACCTTTGATCAATTGAAGTCCCTTATCGACTTTTTTGATATGTTTCTTTTCCGGATCATAAATATCGATTCCCTGTCTGGAACCGATCCATAAATGACCTTGTTTATCCTCAAAAAAACTCCATACGTCAGGACCGCTCAAGCCATCGGCGGCCGTAAGAAAATTTGGCATGAGACCTTCGGTATCCATGAGGTTAAGTGCCTTGCCGGTAGCCATCCAGATTTGCCCTTGATGGTCTAAATAGGTAGTGATCACCAGATCATCGCTCAATCCATTAGCCGCATTCATGGATTTAAACGCTTGTTTTGCAGGGTCAAAAACATGGACTCCGTTCTTGGAGGACATCCATATTTTTTTATCATTGCCTTCGGTAAAATGATGAACGCTGTTTGTGATCCCTTGTGCAAGTCCCAAATGTTGCATCTTTCCATGGCCCACGTCAATTATGGATATGCCCTCTTCCTCGGTACCGACCCATATCCTGTTGTTGCTATCCCTATGCAGGCCGGTCACATAATCAAAGGAACGCCCTTGCTTATCTTTTAAAGTTTGGATCTTCCCGGTATCGTAATCCAGCACAGAAAGCCCTGTGGCAGAGCCTACCCAGATATTTCCGGTACCGTCCGCTGCAAGATTTTGAGTATTCCCCTTGTCCTCTGACCTTAGTTCGGGTGTATGCCTGAAGGTGTCATCATTTGGGTCGATAATATAGATGCCATCCCTCTGGGTACCAAGCCATAACAAGCCCTTACCGTCTATGATCATCGTGCAGTCGGTATTAAAATTGAACTCTTGACTTGCAAAATTGGCATTGCTGACCACTCCGGCCTTCAGGTCGAGCACATAGATTCCTTTTTCGCTGGTATAGATCCATATTCTACCTTTTCTATCCTCAACCATATCGTTTATGGTAGCCAAGGCCCCGGTAAAAATGGGATCGATGAAATTGTATGTTTCGAGGTATTCGCCATTGAACCTGCAGAGCCCTTTGTCGGTGGCGATCCACATCATGCCGTGACTATCCTCCATCATCGAGGTTACCAAGTATCCCGGAAATCCCTGGTCCTCCCCAAATTCTAAAATTCCGAGAGCGGCATTCTTTTTTATTTTTGGCAAACCCGCTTTTACCTGTAAAGGGGGTTCGATGATCGACGTTTTAAATTCGATGGCTTTTGAAGGAAGGTCCTTAAAATTGATCAAAGTGTCGTGAGGCCGATCGAAATCAAGGTCCATTTCTTCCATCGGGGTCCCGAGGGGCACAAAACCATCGGGATAAAAGGGTTTGGCAGGCAGATTTTCCAAATCCACCTTTTTTGCCAAAGCCGGTTTGAAATCAACGCTGTCATTGACCAGCCATTCTATTTTTTTTGGTTCGCTAAATTGCAAGGGGGCGGAGGTGGGGCTGGAAAATTCGGTTTCATCCAAAGGAAAAGAAACGGACCCGTTTTTTTTATTACAGGAAAAAATGGCCAAGACCAAAAAAACAGTACAGAGAAACCGTGATAGGGAAGGATGCGATTTTAGATTCATAAATTAGATAATTTCTTTTAGTTTGGTATCATGATGATAAAGGTACTGCCGTCTCCCGGACCTGTAATGACCTTCAGCTCCCCGCCATGCGCCTTTACGATATCATAAGATAAGGATAATCCCAATCCCGTTCCCTGCCCGGTCGGTTTGGTCGTAAAGAAGGGCTGGAATATCTTGTCCTTGACCGATTCGGGCATGCCGTTGCCATTGTCGCTTACCCTGATCTCCACTTTGTCCCCTGTTTTTTTGGTGCCTATTGTAACGGTGGGTTCATATCCTTCCGGTCGCTGCTTTTTCTTTTCATTGACGGCATAAAAGGCATTGGTGAGCAGGTTCAGGACCACGCGGCCAATATCCTGGGGAACGGCATTGATGTTGCCGATCGAAGGATCAAAATCGGTAATAAGGGCAGCATTGAACGCTTTGTCCTTGGCCCGGAGGCCATGGTAGCTCAGGCGCAGGTATTCGTCGCAGAGCGCGTTGATATCGGTGGGTTCTTTGACCCCGCCACTGCTGCGGCTGTGCTG
>JAHENB010000021.1:0-20958 GCA_024643345.1 Maribacter sp.
TTTCGTCCAAAAGGGTGAACCCCTCTTGCTTCAATCGGGCAAGTTCCGCGACGATATCGCTGACCAGAAAGGCGATATGGTGTACACCCTCCCCCCGTTTCTCCAGAAACTTGGCGATGGGACTGGCGTCGTGAAGGGCCTCCAACAGTTCCACCTTATTGGGGCCCGCCCCAAAAAAGGAGGTACGCACCCCCTCAGAGGCCACCGTTTCGGTCTTATAGGCCGGGGCGCCCAACAGCTTCTCGAACAGGGCATTGGAGGCCTCAAGGTCTTTTACGGCGATGCCGATGTGCTCAATTTTCTTCAAATCAGGGGTTAATGGGTTTATCTGCCACAATTTACAGTTAATTCTCCGTATTTTTGCCCTATGGAAACACAACGACAGAAAAAGATTGCGGGCGTCATCCAAAAAGACATCGTCGATATATTACAGCGCGCCGCCATCGACGGCGGGCTGCGAAGCGTCATCATCTCGGTCTCCAAGGTAACGGTGCCCACCGATCTTTCCATCGCCAAGGTATACCTGAGCATCTTTCCCACCCAACAGGCCCAGGAACTCATGGCCGGCATCAAATCGAACCAGCCCCTGATCAAGCACGAACTGGCGCAGCGCACCAAGCACCAGTTGCGCAGGGTCCCCGAACTCCACTTCTATCTCGACGATTCGCTCGATTATATCGAGAACATAGAACAGTCGCTCAAAGGGAAGGAAAACCCCATCGAAAACCGGGATCTGCTGGCCAAAAGAAAAAAGCTGTAAACTTTGAATTTCCCGCTCTATATCGCCAAACGCTACCTGCGTTCGAAAAGCAGTCAGAATGCGGTGAACATCATCAACGGGATCACCTTTCTCGTGATCGTCATCGGTTCGGCGGCCCTCTTCATAGTGCTCTCGGGTTTTGCGGGCCTAAAAACCTTCAGCCTCTCCTTCAGCAATTCCTTCGATCCCGACCTGAAGGCCCTGCCCGCCACGGGCAAGTTTTTTTCGATCTCCCCCGAACAGGAGGAGTCCCTAAAAAACATTTACGACATCACGGCCTTTTCCAAGGAACTCGAAGAAAAAGTATACCTCACCTACCAGCAAAAGAGCCATATCGCCTTTATCAAGGGCGTCGATACGAACTATATCAAAGTGACCGGCGTGGACAGCATCGTACGCTACGGCAATTGGACGCTCAATGCGCTACAGGGCGTGGCGGGCCTAGAGATCGCCAACCTCTTGGGCCTGGCCACCAACCAGTTCCGTAACCCCATGATCGTATATGCGCCCAAACCGGGCAAGGGATCCATTTCCCAGGAACGGAAACCCTACAACCAAATGCCGTTGGTGCTCAGCGGGGTCTATACCCTTGAAGAAAACCTGGACAAAAAATACGTTTTCGCCGAATTGCCCCTGGTGCAGGCCCTATTGGAAAAAGACAGTACCCAGATCTCGGGCATTGATTTCAAATTGCGGGAAGCGGCCGATATCCCCGCCATAAAAGACCGGATCGAGACCCTCTTTGGCGGCAAGGTGATCGTAAAAGACCGGAGGGCGCTCAACAACACCCTGTACCGCATGCTGAACACCGAAAACCTCGCCACCTATCTGATCTTTACCCTGGTGCTCGTGATCGCGCTCTTCAACGTGGTGGGGGCCATTACCATGATGATCCTCGACAAGCAACAAAATTCGAAGACGCTCTTTGCCCTGGGCACCACCCTAAGGGAGCTGCGCCGCATCTATTTTGTACAAGGGGTGCTGGTGACGGGTTTTGGCGGACTGATAGGCGTGCTGCTGGGATCTGTGCTCATTCTCTCCCAATTGGCCTTCGGCTGGCTGAGGATCACGCCATCCCTGGCCTACCCTGTGGAGTACCAGCCCATGAACGTGCTCATCGTACTGGCCACCATAGTAGTGCTGGGCGTCATCGCGGCCAAGATCGCCAGTGGCAGGGTAAACCGTAAATTATTGGCTTAAGCAAAGACAGCCGACCTTTAGGAGAGGACGAATTCGTGGTCGGCAAAGTTTTCCAAAACCATATCGAAAGCCTCAAAAACGTCGCTGGCGCTGTCGCTGGTGACCATTTTCATCCGATACGCCTTAAAATCGGGAATCCCCTTGAAATAATTGGTATAATGGCGACGGGTCTCAAAAACGCCCAACTGTTCGCCCTTCCAATCGATGGCCATCTGTAAATGCCGCCTGGCCACCGCTACCCTTTCTTCCATGGTGGGGGGCGCCAAATGCGTGCCCGTTTTGAAAAAGTGCTTCACCTCCCTAAAGAACCAGGGATATCCGATACTGGCACGGCCTATCATGGCCCCGTCCAATCCGTATTGATCGCGCATTTTCATCGCGGCCTCCGGCGTATCGACATCCCCGTTGCCAAAAACGGGAATATGCATTCTGGGATTGTTCTTCACCTCGGCGATGGGCGCCCAGTCGGCATCGCCCTTGTACATTTGGGCACGGGTACGCCCATGGATCGAAATGGCCTTGCAGCCCACGTCCTGCAAGCGTTCGGCCACCTCCACGATCTTGATAGAATCGTGGTCCCAGCCCAAGCGCGTCTTTACGGTGATGGGCAAATGGGTATGCCTTACCATGGCCTCGGTGAGCGAGACCATCAGATCGATGTCTTTCAGGATGCCCGCCCCTGCGCCTTTGCTGACCACCTTTTTTACGGGGCAGCCAAAATTGATATCGATGATATCGGGATTCGATTTTTCGACGATTTCGACCGTTTGCAGCATCGAGTCGAGGTTGGCCCCAAAAATCTGTATGCCCACGGGGCGTTCTTTTTCATAGATGTCGAGCTTCATCACGCTTTTGGCCGCATCGCGGATCAGGCCTTCCGAGGAAATGAATTCGGTATAGACCACATCGGCCCCCTGCTCCTTGCACAGGGCACGAAAGGGCGGATCGCTCACATCTTCCATGGGGGCGAGCAACAAGGGGAAATCGGGCAGTGGTATGTCTCCTATTTTTGGCAAGGGCGCTATTTAAATCGTTTCAGGGGGCAAAATTAAGGAAAATTTAAAAGGTAACGGGCACGAGCATCTTTTCGCCCTTCCGATCCACGATCACATTGGTGCTGTTCCCTTCCTCAAAAGTGGAGAGCGCCCGCATATACGACATCATGTCGACCACGGCACTGTCGCCCAGCTGCAGTACGATATCGCCTTTCTGAAGGCCTGCCTTTTGCGCGGCCTTGCCTTCACTGATGCCGTCGATGCGCATGCCCTTCCCATCGAATAGATAATCGGGGACCACCCCAAGGGCGACCTTGAAACGGGGCACCTCCTCGCTTGCGTTCTTGGTCTTTTTGAAGGTCAGCTTGGGGTCGTCATCGAGTTCCCCGATGACCGCGACGATATAGGCGCCGATCTTTTGCATCCCCTCATAATTCAATTTCTCGGAATCATCGGATGGTTTGTGGTAGTCTTCGTGCTGTCCGGTAAAAAAATGAAGCACCGGGATGTCCTGCAAATAGAACGAGGTGTGGTCCGAGGGCCCTACCCCCGATTCGTCGAGCACCAGTTTAAAGCCGGGGTTGGTGGCATTGAGCACCTGCCCCCAGATCGGGGAGGTCCCGGTGCCACTGACGGCCAAGGTCTGGTCTTCGCGCAGCCTGCCCACCATGTCCATGTTCAGCATATAATCTACCTTGGCAAGGTCTATGGTCGGGTTCTTCACGAAATAATTGCTGCCGAGCAGCCCCATCTCCTCTCCGGAAAAGGCGATGAACAGATAATTATTGCCCCGATCGATGCCCTGCAACGTATCGGCCAAACGGAGCAGCAGGCCCACCCCGCTGGCATTGTCGTCGGCCCCGTTGTGTATGGCGGTGCCCTCGCGGTACAGCGAGCCTTCGCCCCCCATGCCCAAATGGTCATAATGCGCCCCGATCACTATGGTGTTCGCTGCCTTATTATCTAAATAGCCTATGACATTGGTTCCGGTAATGGTACTGTCCCCTGCGGCATATTGTATTTCGGAATGGGGGTCTTTCTTGGGCTTAAAGGTAAAGGTCTGGTAAAAAGTGCCCGCATTTCCTTTGGGCGCCAGGCCCAGATCGGCCATTCTTCCCTTGAGGTATTCGGCGGCCAAGAGCTCGCCCGCTGAGCCGGTTTCCCTGCCGCTAAGGGCATCGCTGGCAAGAAAGGCGACATCTTCCTGAAGGCTTACGGGCTTGGGCTTTTCGTTTTTACAGGCAAGGGCAAAGCATAAAAACAGGGCTAAGTAGGTATATTTCTTCATTTTTGGATGTAATTTTGTCCAAAATTAAGCATCCTATGAGGAAATTTTTAATGTTAGCGGCAATAATCGTTCTGGCGAACTGCAAACCGGAGGCCAAAAAAGCGGAAGCCCCACAGGAAAGTACGAAATCTCTTATGGCCGGGAGCGATACCCTTATCTATCCCGAAGAGAAATACTTCAAGTCGATCCGGCAGATCACCTTTGGGGGCGACAATGCCGAAGCCTATTGGAGTTTTGATGACAAAAAAATGATATTCCAGTCGAACAATGCCGATTGGGGCCTGCAATGCGACCAAATGTTCTTGATGGAGGTAGGCGAAGATTTCAAAGATATTAAGCCGCCCATGATCAGTACCGGAATGGGCCGTACCACCTGCGCTTATTTCCTGCCCGACAACCAGCATATCGTCTACGGTTCTACCCACCTTGCCGATAAGGAATGCCCGGAAGTGCCCTTGCGGAGCAATGGCAAATATGTATGGCCCGTTTATGATACCTTCGACATTTTTGTGGCCGACCTTCAGGGCAATATCACGGGGCGGCTCACCGATACCCCAGGTTATGACGCAGAGGCCACCGTGTCGCCCAAGGGCGATAAAATTGTTTTTACCTCGGACAGAAGTGGCGATTTGGAACTGTATACCATGAACCTCGACGGCAGCGACGTAAAACAGATCACCGACGAACTCGGTTATGACGGCGGCGCTTTTTTCTCTCCCGATGGCACCCAGTTGATCTTCAGGGCTTCCCGGCCGAAGACCGAGGCGGCCATCAAGGAATATAAAGACCTTTTGGCGCAAGGCCTCGTGCAGCCCACCGAAATGGAACTGTTCATCTGTAATGCCGACGGCAGCGACCTCAGACAGCTCACCTTTTTGGGCAATGCCAACTGGAGCCCGTTTTTTCATCCCTCTGGTAAAAAAATACTCTTTTCGAGCAATTTTGAGGCCGAAAAAGGCTTTCCCTTCAATCTCTATTTTATCGATGTCGATGGTAAAAATTTGGAGCGGGTGACCCATGGGGAGACTTTCGATGCCTTTCCCGTGTTTTCGAACGACGGCAAGTACCTGGCCTTTTCAAGCAACCGCAACAACGGCGGTACCAGGGATACGAATTTGTTCATCGCCGAGTGGCAGGAATAAATATGGGGAAAATAGGGGTATTTACAAGCTAAAGGATCTTATTTGGGCTCGAGCCGTTCCCGTTCGATCTTTTCGATGGCGCGTTCGTTGTCTGCCAACCTGAAGTTACCGAAATTCACGGTAAGGCCCATACGCACATATTGGGTTTCGGGCCGCGATAAATAGGAGTTGTCCTGGTTCAAATATCTGGAAGTGATCCAACTGTTGACCTTGTTCAAGAGGTCGTTGGCCTGCACGCTGAACAGGGCCCTTTTGTTCCAAAACGATTTTCTGAACCCCAGGGTGAGGTTGGTGGATTCGTCTCGCTTATAAGAGCCGTTCAAAAAGCCCGATAAATAGGTCAAGCCCAGTTCGCCCCTGAAAGAGCCGTCTTTGGATAAGGTGATGTAATTGGAAAAATCGATGTAGACGCCATCGACCGCATTGGTCACCCTTTGATTGTTGCTCTCAAGGGCCAAAAAAGTTTCCTCCTCGTGAAAGATCGAAATATAGGTGTAGATTGACCACCAAGGGGTAGCGGCTTTCCCATAATTAAAATCGAACCCATAAGAAATGCTTTCCAAAACGTTCTGCGTGATATCCCTTAAAGTGAAATTTACGTTGTCTTGAAAGGCAAGATCAGAGATGTAATCGCCATTGTCTCGATAATAAAAATCAAAGAAATATTCGCCCTTTAGCGTATAGTTAAGGTTGAAATTATGGCTGAAATAGGGCACCAAATTGGGGTTGCCCTCCACATAATTGTTTTCATTGATGTACACCCTGAACGGATTCAGGTCATCATATCTGGGCCGCCCCAATTTTCGGGAATAATCGAAAGACAGGCTATGGTCCTCATTGAGATCATGCTGGATATAAAAGGTAGGGAACAATTCAAAATAACGCAGGTCATTGATGGCTGAAAGCGATATCGACGACCCTTTACTAAAGGTTTGTTCTGCCCTAAGGCCGGCCTTTATTCTCAATTTCTCAGTTACTTTGGAAAGGCTGAAGTAGCCCGCGTACACCGCTTCTTCGTAACGATAATCGTCGGACAGGGCTGCATTGAACACCCGCCCTGAACCCAAAACATTAAAATATTCGAGCCCGCTCCTCGAATCGATGAAAGATCCCTTGAGCCCAGTCTCATAAGAAACGCTCCCAAGGCTCGAGGAGATATCGAGCTGGGCAGTATAAATATCGACCTCTTGGGCGGCATCGGTATAAAACGCAAAAGACCGTATGAATTGATCTTGAGGGTCAAAATAATTCGATACCGCGTCTTGGGTGCGGTCGTAATTGAACTTGGTGTACTGCCCGTTCAGGCTTAAATTCCCGTCTTCTTTGAACTTATGGGTATAGGTAAGGTCTGCCGAAAGGTTCTTCTTGTCTTCCAAAAGATCACTGCCAGTGGTAAAAGTAGAATCCAAAACGTTGAGTCCGTTCCGCATTTCGGTATCCTGAAATTGGTCGAAGGTCTTATCGGGCGATAACAGGATATTGGAGGCCAGGCTGAGTTGGTTCCTGTCGTCGAAATCGTAATCGAGATTCAATTGGCCATTATGGGTTTTGGCCCTGGAGGTTTTGTCAAAATTGGTCCTCCATTTTGAAAAGACACCGGTTTGATCGATAAAATTGGTCTCGCTTTTCACGTTCTTGAATTCCTTGTTCGGACCATAGGTATAGGATGCGAAAGCATTTAATTTTGAGGTCTTGTAAAAGTGGGAGGTTCCAAAAGTGTACTTCGGAAAAATGGCTTGGGTATAGGTGCTGTTCACATTGCCCTTATAGCCCAAAGCGATGTTTTTGGCCGTCACAATATTAAGCACCGGGCCACCTTCCGCATCGTATTTGGCGGGCGGGTTTTTGATGACCTCGATCATCTTTATCTGCTCCCCGGAAAGGTTTTCCAGTAGGCTGCGCACCTCTTGAGGGGAAAGCTGTACCTTGCGATCGTTGATGTACAAAGTGGCCGATTGGTTCTGCACCCTTAGATTATCCTCAACCGCGATAACCCCCGGGGTGCGTTTCAGCACTTCCCAGGAACTGCCTTGGGAAACCACACTGTTCTCCACATTGAAAACCAAACGGTCGGCCTTTCGCTCGATGATGGGCCTTGTAGAATTGACCACCACCTCATCCAATATTTCGACGGCCTGGTCTATGATCAGGGTCCCGATTTTAACGTCTCGGCTGATGTCTATGGCTATCAATTTGGAAGTTTTGCCAATATAACTGGCTCTTATAAAATAGAGATTTGGCAAGACGTTTTCAATGATGAAAATCCCGTTTTCATCCGCGGATGCGCCTTTTACCACAGAGGTGTCCGAAACTTGAAGCAGAAATATACTGGCAAACGGAATGCTTTCGTCCGTCCCATCCTTTACCGCACCGGAAACCTGTAAGGTTTGGGATAATAGGGGAATTGAACTGAGCAAAGACAATATCAAAAGCGGATATAAAAGTCTCACTTCACATTTGGGTTGAACCTCAAATCTAACAAAATATGAACACTTCTACTTACTAATCCGGTAAACTTTAATTAGGGTTAGGCCTGATCATCCCGCAGAGAAATTGCATCATGGCCATGGAACGGGGTCAATTAATTAGGCTATATTTGCAACTGCTCAAGAATTGATCTTAAGCGCATAGGGCCTTTGCCCTGACCGTTTTACTTGAACCTGCCCGAAGCATCGGGAACGACCTGGATGAAAAATATTAGGAACTTCTGTATCATCGCACATATAGACCATGGGAAAAGCACCCTGGCCGACCGTTTGTTAGACTTTACCGGATCGGTGACCGAACGTGAAAAAAAGAACCAGTTGCTCGACAGCATGGACCTCGAACGCGAGCGCGGCATTACCATCAAGAGCCACGCCATTCAGATGGACTACACTTATAAAGGCGAACAATATGTGCTCAATTTGATCGATACCCCGGGCCATGTAGATTTTTCCTATGAGGTCTCCCGATCAATTGCCGCCTGTGAAGGGGCCCTTTTGGTGGTCGATGCGGCGCAGAGTATCCAGGCCCAGACCATAAGCAACCTTTATTTGGCCCTGGAGAACGACCTGGAAATCATCCCCGTGCTCAACAAGGTAGATCTGCCGAGCGCCAACCCGGAGGAAGTCACCGATGATATTATTGACCTGTTGGGCTGCCAAAGGGAAGAAGTGATCCCGGCAAGTGCCAAGACGGGGCTCGGTATCGAGGCCATCCTTTCCGCGATCATAGAGCGCGTTCCGCCCCCAAAGGGAAATGTCGACGAACCTTTACAGGCGCTCGTGTTTGATTCGGTATATAATCCCTTCAGAGGGGTCGAGACCTATTTCAGGGTCATCAACGGGGAGATCAAAAAAGGGCAAAAAATAAAGTTCGTCGCCACCGATAAAAGCTATTACGCAGATGAAGTGGGCACCTTGAAGCTCACACAACATCCGAAGCAAAGTGTTAAAGCAGGTGATGTGGGCTACCTGATCACGGGCATCAAAGAGGCCCGGGAAGTGAAGGTGGGCGATACCATTACCGATGCAGTGAACCCCACCAAAAACCCCATTGCCGGTTTTGAGGATGTAAAACCCATGGTTTTTGCGGGCATCTATCCTGTAGACACGGAAGATTTCGAGGAGTTGCGCTCCTCCATGGAAAAATTGCAGCTCAACGATGCCTCCTTGGTATTTACGCCCGAGAGCAGTGCTGCCCTGGGTTTTGGGTTTCGTTGCGGGTTTCTTGGGATGCTGCATATGGAAATCATTCAGGAGCGCTTAGAACGGGAGTTCGATATGACGGTGATCACCACGGTGCCCAACGTGAGCTACCATGCCTTTACCAGAAAAGACCCGGAGGTGCCCTTGATCGTCAACAACCCTACCGATTTGCCCGATCCTTCTACCTTGGACCATGTAGAGGAGCCCTACATTAAGGCGACCATTATTACCAAGTCAGATTTTGTGGGCAATGTGATGTCGCTCTGCATTGAAAAACGCGGGCAGATCACCAACCAAACCTACCTTACCACCGATCGTGTCGAATTGAGCTTTGATATGCCCTTGGCCGAAATCGTTTTTGATTTTTATGACCGTTTGAAAACGGTTTCAAAAGGCTATGCGTCTTTTGATTATTCCCCGATCGGCATGCGTACCTCCAAATTGGTCAGGGTAGATATTCTTTTGAACGCCCAGCCCGTTGACGCACTTTCGGCCCTGATCCACTTCGACAATGCCGCGAACATCGGTAAAAGAATGTGTGAAAAACTGAAAGAGCTTATCCCAAGGCAACAGTTCGATATCCCCATACAGGCGGCCATAGGCGCAAAAATCATTTCCCGTGAGACCATCAAGGCCCTGAGAAAAGATGTGACGGCCAAGTGCTATGGCGGTGACATCTCCCGTAAGCGAAAACTGTTGGAAAAACAGAAAAAAGGAAAAAAACGGATGCGCCAAGTGGGCAACGTTGAAATACCGCAACAGGCCTTTATGGCGGTATTGAAGCTCAACGATTAAAGAGGGTTACAGAGGTTTTGAATCGTTATGTTTTTCTTACAAAAAGTGTAATTTTTTTTTATTTTTGAACCGCCTCTGCACAATTTTTTGTTGAGGCGGGTGTTTCTCTTGGACCAGTAACCCTTTCTCCGATCGATGACTACATATATTGCCCAGTTTACCGCCAAGCACAGAATTATCCAGGTCGAACAGAATTCAATATTTATCTGGCACCAAGAGAGCGGCGATATCGATACCTCCCTATTGGAAGGCAAGATCAAAAGGGAATCAGCAGTGCATTTTTATGAACTGATGGCGGGAAACAACTACCCAATTTCACTAGGCGATATTACGGTTTCTGTCTGGAAAACCATGCCCTTCAATGGCTAGTTCCACTTGTTCCCTCGTCACGTGCCCATGCAAGCCCTTTGATGGCATAAGCGAGGTGAATCTTTATTAAATATCCTCCCAAGTATTGGAAAATCTTTACCAAGGACCCGTTCAAAGTCCACGATTATAATCGGTTCGCCAACCATACCTGACACAGAAATAATTGGGAAATATGTCTGAGGTTCAATTCGCAGCACCCGATACAAATTCCCCAATTTTATTGATCGTACGATAGGTCAGGATTCCTTCTTCGCTTGCGTTTTTCCTTTCCCTTTTTCGTTATCGAACATTTTGCCCAAATACACCAAGCTATATCCTTTCTTGATATCATTGAAATCGGTACTGTATGAAGAGATGATCTTCAGGTCGCCATCGGGAGCCTTTAAGAAAATGGGGATGATGTCGTCATCTGCATTCGTCATTTCGATCAGTTGCTCATAATGTGCCCTATCCTTCAGGTCGATTTCGTGGATCGATGGGTATTTCTTGGTGGTTTCCATGAGTTTGATGAAATCGTCGGTATGGGAAAACAGTCCTTCCTTCGGATTGTTCTGGGGATCGTTCATCTCTTGAGAGTTGATCAATCTGAAAGCTCCGTTTTCACCGAATTGGTCCCCAAATTTATCGATTGCGAATTCATTGATATCCGGATTGCCTGTCAAAGACATGAGATACCCCACATCGTTCAGCTCGATATTATCGGAAAGCGCATCGGAATAGATATTGGCATCGAAGGCTTCAAGACCCAATTTTTTCGCCTTTTCAATATTCGTCGCATTGTTGTCTATCAACACCACATGGCGATTGTGCTTATGAAGATATTCCCCAATGATCCTCGACAACCTGGAGGCTCCCACGATCAATATGCCCTGGGAGTTTTTTAGAAAAACCCCGGCAACCTTGGCGAAAACCCTCGCGGTTGTGGCATTGAGCAGCACCGTGCCCAAAACGATCACAAAAACCAGCGGCGTGATGTATTCGGCCCCAGGTTCGTTCCGCGTCAATAGCTTGGACCCAAAAAGCGAGGCGATGCCCGCTGCTACGATTCCCCTTGGCCCGACCCAGCTGATGAACAATTTTTCATTGAATTTCAAGGTGGAGCCGGCAGTGGATATAAAAACGCCCAAAGGCCTGATGACGAAGACGATGATCAGGAAAATGTAAAGGGTTTCCCAATTATAGATCAACTCCAAATCGGATAGATTGATATTGGCGGCCAAAAGAATAAAAAGGATGGAAATCAGGAGCACGCTAAGCGATTCTTTGAAGTAGAGCAGCTCTTTGATGTTGGGGAGGTTCATATTCCCCATGACCATGCCCATGACCACTACCGCCAAAAGTCCAGATTCGTGCGCAAATACATCCGATTCGACAAAAACCAAAAGCACCACGGATAAGGAAACCACATTGAGCAGATAGTGGGGTATCAATTTTTTCTTAATGGCGAAAGCGAGCCCATGGGCAAAGGTAAAGCCGAAGGTAGTGCCAAAAAGGAGAATCTTCCCGAACTCGATCAGGGCGGTTTGAGTATACCCAACACTTTCTCCGACACTGATAAATTCAAATACAAGAACCGCTGCCAAAGCGCCTATGGGATCGATCAAGATGCCTTCCCATTTCAATACGGCGGAAACATCTTTCTTTAATGGAATATTCCTTAGAATGGGCGTGATCACAGTGGGTCCGGTGACAATGATCAAGGCAGAGAACAGGAATGAAATTTGCCAGCTCAGGCCAAAAATATAGTGTGCCGCCAAACCGGCCCCAAAAAAGGTGACCAATGACCCTATGGTGATCAACTTGGTGATGACCGGACCAACATTTCTGATCTCAGATCGTTTCAAGGTCAACCCGCCTTCAAAAAGGATGATACTGATGGCCAAGGAGACAAAATAATAGAGGCCATCGCCCGGAAATAGTCCTTTTTTGCCATTCCATATGGGCTCTATGATCTTAGTGCCGTCATCGGTGAAAAGGGTGGAAAAAGGCCCTACCAACAAGCCTATCAAAATCAGCGGCAAAATCGCGGGCAATTTTAACCGCCAGGCCATCCATTGCGCGATGATTCCTAGAATAATGATGCCAGCTAGTTCGACCATCTCGTTGATTTTGATTTTAATTATGTCTAAATATAAGGGGTATCTGCCTTATAATCACAAAAAATTCAATGCTCTTTCATGGTCAGTCGCAAGACCGAACAGGCCGATTTTTCGGTATACTTGTCTTTGCCCGTTCCAAAAAGAACACTGATCCAGTTGTCTTTCTGGGGGGTGCCCAGAATAAGTAGATCATAGCTTGCCGAAATATTGGAAATGGTGGCAATGGAATCGTCATTGGCGATAATTTCCAGCTGGCTATCCGGAGTTACTTTTTTTAATAGCGCTGTAGAGTGCTTTTCCATCGCCATAAGCGCATTGGGGTCCATGTCCAAAGGTACCACATGAAGCAGGGTAAGGGAGGCTTTGTAAAAAAGACAGATCCTTTCAGCAACGGCGATGAAATTCTTATCCTTTCGACCAGGGCGTAGGGCCAATAACACCTTTCCGATATGCCTTACCCCATTATCCTTGAACAGGGCAAAGTCTGAATTGATGTGGGTCAACAGCCATCCTATGGGATTGCCCACCAGAATACCGCTATGGGCACGGCCGTTCCATCCCATGACCAACCAGTCGCAATGGGTCTGGTCGCTGAGCTCATGGATGGTATCGGATATTTCATGGGTGACCGCCGATTCAAAATCGATATGGGCATCCCTGGAATCGGCGAGCCGGGAAATCCTTCTTTCCAAAGAAATGATATTGGGGTTATCGTCTACCATGGCATCCAAAAAGGTCTGATTGGGCACCTCGGTGATATTCACCACCTGAATTTTATCTCTTTTATTGATTGCTGCAGCGATTTCGACCAACATTTCGGGCGATCTTTCATTGCCGAGCAAAGGCACCACGACCCCTGCATCGGACATCAGGTTGCCATCGAGGTTTTGCGATTGGATCGACTGGCTCTTGCGGTAGGAAATCAGGTTCCTATCCTTTTTTTTATAGAACAGGTAAAGGGCGGGGCGATGGCCGTATTTTTTCAGGATACCGGTCCTTGTGGCATTTTTACCGAACTTGAAGTAAATGAGGAAGCCCAAGATAAAAATGGAGAGGACCGCCAAAAATGGCATGAAACCCAAAAACACCATGAGGGCGATCCCGCTGCCAATACCGAACAACTGCACAAAAGGGTATAAGGGAGAGCGATATGGGGGATTGTACCACTGGGCCGCGGTTTCCCTTAAAACAATGACGCAGGCGTTTACCAAAACAAACATCATCACCATAAAGGCACTGGCCAATTTTGCGATTTTCTCGACATCGAGAAACAGGATTACCAGCGCCATCACGAAACAGGTCATTACAATGGTCACCACAGGAGTCAAATATCTGGCATGGATCTTCCCCATAAAATCGGGCAGAAGCTTGTCGATTGCCATGGCAAAAGGAAATCGGGAAGCGGCCAAAACCCCTGAATTGGCCATGGAAATAAGGGTGATGACGCCCACAAGTGCCGCAATATATCCGATATAAACACCGCCCAAACTTTTGGCAACGGTATAGATGGGTTTAATATCGGTGCTTAGAAAGTGAAGCGGAATGTTTCCCACCAGTACAAAAGCGGTGAAAACGTAGATGGTGGTCATGATCAGCAAAGACAAAATCATGCCCAAGGGGAGGTTTTTGCTTGGATTTTTAATTTCCCCCGCTATTGCGGCCACTTTGGTAACCCCTGCATAGGAAATGTAAACAAAGGCAACGGTTGTAAAAAGGCCCATCTTCCCTTCAGACAAAAATGGTTTTAACAAGTCTGGGTCTACCTTTGGAAGGCCAAAAAGAAGTACCAATGCAAGGCCAACAATACTCACGGAAACGACAAAGATCTGTACCTTCCCCACTTTTTTGACTCCCAAAATATTGAGGAAAAGTATGAGGATCAGAAAGAAAACGGCCACATACTTGGTGAGGCCCATTTCAATATTGACCAAAATCGACAAATACGCCCCAAAGCCGACCAGGGCGAAAGCGCTTTTGAGCAATAACGAAAGCCAAAGGCCTATGCCCGCAATGGTTCCCAAAATAGGTCCGAATGCCCTTTCGATATACACATAGGTGCCTCCCGAGCTGGGCATGGCGGTCGCCAATTCAGATTTTGACAGGGCGGCCGGCAAGATGCATATCGCTGCCAAGAGATAGGCAAGCCATACCGAGGAACCGGTCTTTGCGGCGGCAAGGCCGGGGAGAACAAATATGCCACTGCCCAGCATGCCACCGATACTGATGGCAATGACCGAAGTCAGGGATAAACTGCGTTCAAGTTTTTTCAATTGCTTTTGATAAGGCCTAAAAATAGGTTTTTTAAACCGAAGTACCTTAAACAGAAAAGGAGGGATCCTTTATGGATAAATAATGATCTTGCTGACATTCGAAAAATGATCCGTTACCTTTTCGGGAAGCTTATCCATTACGGGCCGATACGATACCGAATCCTTTCGCGCCGAAACCACGATGTATAAGCTGTCCCTGTCTACCAAGGCAAGTGGCAGATAATAACTGTCGTCTTGTATTGGGGACGGCTGAGTTCGTACATTTTTGATTTTATGCAGTGCCACAAACCGATCGATCATCTTTTGGCTTTGCATGTCACAGCTAAAAATCAGGGGGAGGTTCAATGCCGTTGAAAGCAGCGTTACCTTGGACATCATTAACGGAAAACCTCCCTCCTGGTATACCAAGGGAGGTAGTGCCACCACAATATTATGATGGTCGATCAGGGGTTTTAAGAAAGTACCAATAAAAAGTGTCTTTGTGGTCAAGGCGCTAATGATTTCCATTTTTTCACCTATGATCTTTTCTATGAATCCAGTTTTTTGAGGCCACCCCAAAATAATGATGTCGGCCATGATCTCACGTGCTGTCCGAGTAATTCCACTGGATGGATTATAATCGATGCTTGCGATAACCTCAACAGAAGATGCCTGCACAACCGTGTCGGTGACCAAATGTTCCAATTTGTGTTTGGCGATGGCAATATTCTTTTCCGCTTCCCTATCGTTCGGCACCACGGTAAGTATGGAAATTGGAAATGCCGATTTTTTCTCCTTGATGAGCATCGCGAATTCAAGAATTCGATCAAGGTTGAGCGTATTGACTATAGGCAATAAAATATGTTCCTTGCCGCTCAACTGGGAATCCATTGGATTATAGTCCGCCCCGGACATCACCACAAGGCGTTTTGCGGCTCTTTCGGTTACCAAGGATGCAACGATGCAGGTGATAAGTATCAATAGGATCGTTCCGTTCAAAACCGTGATGTCGATAATTCCTTCCCTAAATCCTACTAATATGATCGCAAGGGTAGCCGCCGCGTGGGAAGTGCTCAAGCCGAAGATCAACCGCCGTTGCAAACGACTGTACCTAAAAATCAATTGCGTAATTAGCGATGCCAACCACTTTCCGCTTATGGCGACCGTAGTAAGGAATACTGCCACAAAAAAGGCCGCAGGACCATCCAATATGACAGAAACGTCAACCAACATGCCCACACTGATCAGAAAGAATGGGATAAAAAGCGCATTGCCAAAAAATTCTATCCTGTTCATCAACACCGAAGAAGGTAAAATGACCCTGTTGAGAACCAGCCCCGCGACAAAAGCCCCTATAATCGACTCTACGCCTGAAATTTGTGCCAAAAAAGCCGCAAAGAAGACCACTGAGAGAATAAAAATAAAATGAGAATACTTTTCGGTGGGCATTTTTTTAAAGAACCATTTGGCCACCCTCGGCACGACCAAGACCATAAAAGCCAAAAAGAGCGCGAGCAAGGCCACCAGACGAATCCAGAAAGTGAATGTTAGGTTTCCATGATGGGCTCCTACAATTACGGCCAACATAATCAATACCGCAGTATCGGTCAGAATCGTTCCGCCCACGGTTATGGCCACAGCTTGGTTTTTTGCCAGATTGAGCTTACTGACAATGGGATAAGTAACCAGGGTGTGGGTAGAGAACATGCTGGCCACCAAAAGACTTGCAAACACATCGTATCCCAGAAACAAATGAAATATGGGAAATCCGATGGCAAGTGGTATGATAAAGGTAAATATGCCGAAAAGAACACTCTTATTCCGATTTGATTTAAATTCATTAAGATCGAGCTCAAGACCGGCAATGAACATGATATACAACAAGCCAATGGTTGAGAATACCTCAACAAATAGGCTTTTGTCGAGTAAATGAAGCCCATTCGGCCCAATAAGGACACCCGCTAGGATAAGCCCGATAATCCCCGGAATTTTAATTTTGTTCAGCAGGATGGGAACCAATAAAATAATGAAAAGTATAAGGGCAAAAACCAAGACTGGATTTTCCAAGGGAAGTTCGAAATGTTCTTGAAACCGATCCATTGTGATATATTCTGTTGCGATGATTACGGACGAAACCAAACTTGAAGATACACGCTATTTTGTGAATTCGATCTGTCCGATCATAGAAAATAGCATAAATTCATTTTCGTTGTGGAACAATGGCAAAATTGGGGTTATATGTGAACTATTCGAAATTGGTTTTGTTATTTTGCAGCATCTTTAGGTCCAGACATGACGCTATATCCCATAGAAACCGGAAATTTTAAGTTGGACGGTGGTGCCATGTTCGGGGTGGTACCCAAATCTATTTGGAACAAAACCAACCCCGCGGATGCCAACAACATGATCGATATCGCTGCGCGCAGCCTATTGGTCGAGGATGGGGATCGGTTGATCTTGATCGATACCGGTTTGGGCAACAAACAGTCCGAAAAGTTTTTTAGCTATTATTACCGTTGGGGCGACCATACATTGGAGCAATCGTTGCAAAAATTGGGTTTCCATAGCAATGATATTACCGACGTCTTCATGACCCACCTGCATTTTGACCACTGCGGGGGAAGCGTCCAATGGAACCGCGACCGAACGGGATACGAACCTGCCTTCGAAAATGCCATATTTTGGACGAATGAGGCCCACTGGGACTGGGCGACCCAGCCCAATGTTCGCGAAAAAGCTTCCTTTTTAACAGAGAACTTGCTGCCGATGCAGCAAAGTGGTCAATTGCGATTCGTAACCAGAAGCGAATCACCATACCTCAAAAAATCTGAATTGGGCTTCGGTATCTTTTTTGCAGATGGGCATACCGAAAAGCAGATGTTGCCCCTAATCCGATACAAGGGAAAGACGGTGGTTTTTGTAGCCGACCTCATCCCTACGGTGGGTCATATCCCCTTACCTTACGTAATGGGTTATGATACCAGGCCATTGTTGACCTTAACGGAAAAGGAAGTCTTTTTGAACGACGCGGTAGAAAATGATTACCATTTGTTTTTCGAGCATGATGCACATCATGAAATTTGTACCTTGCAACGAACTGAAAAAGGAGTCAGACTTAACCAAATTTACACCTTCGATGAAGTATTTTAGAAATGCTTTTTATTCATTGAATTTTGTTCTTTCCACGGCCCTTCTTTTTACTTCTTGCAAGGCCCAACAAATTCAAAGCAAAGATTTTACAAAAGAATTTTCCTTCACAAAAGGGATTGAGGGTCCAGCGGTCGATAGCGAGGGAAATCTTTATGCGGTCAACTTCATGGAAGAAGGTACCATCGGTATCGTAAACCGCCAAGGGGAAGGGGATGTGTTCCTAAAACTTCCCGGAAAAAGCATTGGGAACGGTATTCGATTCGATCGGGAAGGAAACATGTACATCGCAGACTATGTGGGCCACAACATTTTTCTGGTTAAGAAAGGTGCGAAAATTCCGGAAGTATATGCCCATAACCAGAATATGAGCCAACCCAATGACCTTGCCATTGCGCCCAATGGACAGATATACCTGAGCGATCCCAACTGGAAGGAAGGAACCGGAAGGATTTGGAGGGTCAATTCCGCTAGGGAAATCGTGCTTTTAGAGGAAAATATGGGCACTGCCAACGGCATCGAAGTAAGTCCGGATGGCACGAAACTTTATGTGAACGAATCACTACAACGCCAGGTTTGGCAATATGATATCAACAGCGATGGGAGCCTTTCCAACAAAAGCAGCTTCATCACTTTTGCAGATTTTGGGATGGATGGCATGCGTTGTGATAACAAAGGAAATTTGTACATCACCCGTTATGATAAGGGGACGGTGGTCATCGTCTCCCCTGATAAAAAAATCATAAAAGAGGTTCAACTTAAAGGAAAAAAGCCTTCAAACATTACATTTGGGGGCAAAAAAGGAAAAACCTGTTATGTGACCATGGCCGATAGAGGCTGTTTCGAAAGCTTTAAGGCCCTGTACCCAGGAGCCCATTTTCAATAACTTTTTAATCCAATTAAACAAAATGAGACGCATTTTATCCAAACTTTTTTTAGCGGTTTTTACAGCCGTCCTCCTTGTAGGGTGCGGGGCAACGACCTTGGTCTTGACGCCCATTGAAAATATCGATACCACACCGATTAAAATCTCCGAACTTACCGATACGGAGAAAAAGAATTGGGGGCACTTGGATCTTGTCTCCGACACCATTCCTGGGATGAGCGTTGATAAAGCCTATGCAGAAATCATCGGCAATAGAAAAGGCCAAAAAGTAATTGTTGCGGTGTTGGACTCGGGCATTGATCTGAAACACGAAGACTTGGATGATGTACTATGGACCAACAAAGGGGAAATCCCCAATAATGGTAAAGATGATGACCAAAATGGTTTCATCGATGATGTCCATGGCTATAATTTTCTTGGGGAAGCGTATAATGAACAATTGGAGAGCGCTCGCATCGTTAGGCTAAAACTGGGGGATGCGGCCATGCAGGCCAAGGCCAAGGCCGATGTTGACAAAGGCTATAGCGAAGCCATGCAGAACAAACAGCAGTACGAAATGATTCTTCAAGCCGTAAAAAATGCCGATGACGCGGTAAAGAAGGAACTCGGAAAAGAAACCTACACCAAAAAAGAACTCCTGGGCATAACGCCCAAGGATGAGGCCATGCAGAGAAATATAAGTGTTTTGATGCAAATGTTCAGCATCAAAGATACCATTCCAGAGGTGATTGCGGAGCTGAGCGATGGTATTAAGCACTTTTCGGATCAGTTGAACTACAACTATAACATGACCTTTGACGGTCGCCAAGTGGTGGGCGACAAACCCTATGATCTTTTGGACACCAATTACGGTAATGGGAATCCAATGAGCAGGTTCCAGGATGAAAGTCACGGCACCCATGTTGCGGGCATCATTGCAGCCGAACGCAACAATGGCAAAGGGGCAAACGGGGTGGCCAATAATGTCGAGATCATGAGCGTTCGGGCGGTACCCAATGGTGACGAATACGACAAGGATATTGCCCTGGGCATTCGATATGCAGTGGATAACGGAGCAAAGATCATCAACGGAAGTTTCGGAAAATCGTATTCTCCCAACGCAAAATGGGTTTATGATGCCCTTAAATATGCCGCGGATAACGATGTGCTCTTCGTTCATGCCGCCGGGAATGATGGTGCCGATCTAGATGACCCTTCGAATGCCAATTTTCCGAACGACCAAAAGGACAATGGTCCCGAATTTTCCGACAATGTGATTACCGTTGGTGCCCTGAACCCAGAATATGGCTCAGATTTAGTGGCTTCCTATTCCAATTATGGGAAAATAAATGTGGATGTTTTTGCCCCGGGAACCGATATCTATTCTTCCTATCCCAGCAATACCTATGAATTTTCGCCCGGTACTTCCATGGCGGCCCCGGCCGTGGCAGGGGTGGCAGCATTGATCCGGTCGCAATACCCAAAATTAAGCGCGGCACAAGTGAAGCACATTTTGATGCAATCGGGCTTGGCCCCCAGGGCAAAGGTGATTTTAGGTGGCGATGATTCCAAAACGGACACTATGGATCAAATTTCTACCTCAGGTAAAATGGTCAATGCCTATAACGCCTTGATTTTGGCCGATCAGGTGAACAGTGGAAAAATAAAAGTTTAATTACTCCCATGAAATATCTTATTGAAAAGCGCTTTACCATACTATTCGCCCTATTGGGCATGGCCAAAATAGGCCATGCCCAGAACAATGCGTGCTATTGGCAGCAACATGTCGACTATACCATGGAAGTCTCCATAGACGTCGACAATTTCCGGTACAACGGTACCCAAAAGCTGGTGTATACCAATAACTCCCCTGAAACCTTGGAGCGGGTTTATTTCCATCTTTATTTCAATGCCTTTCAACCGGGCAGTGAGATGGACATGCGCCTACAGAACGTCGCAGATCCCGATGGGCGCATGACCACAAAAGACAAAAAGAGCCGTATCGCGGCCTTGACCGATACGGAAATAGGGTATTTACACGCCACCTCCCTGAAGCAAGATGGCAATACGGTTTCTGCGGTGGAAGAAGGTACCGTTTTGGTGGTAGACCTTGCCCAACCCATACCACCGGGGAGCAAGACCACTTTTGAAATGGTGTTCAACGGACAGGTGCCCGTACAGATCAGGCGTTCGGGACGTAACAATTCGGAAGGGGTGGCCCTTTCAATGAGCCAATGGTATCCCAAATTGGCAGAATACGATTTTGAAGGGTGGCATGCCGACCCATATATCGCGCGTGAATTTCATGGGGTTTGGGGCGATTTCGACGTGAAATTGACCCTTGATAAAAGCTATGTGGT
>JAHENB010000021.1:21058-52527 GCA_024643345.1 Maribacter sp.
CTCGACTGGTATCTCACCGATTGGACACAAACCACCAATACCATTGATTATGGTATTCAAAACGTTTCTGCCGTGGGGGATCAAACCAAGGTCGATTTGGTACGTATCGGATTGATGCCAATGCCGATCGATCTATTGGTGGTCTATCAGGACGGAAGCCAGGAAATCTTTTATGCGCCTTTGAGAATGATGCGGGGCGAAAAGCAAAATCCGTACCCCCAATTGAAGCAGACCGTATTGGAAGATTGGCCATGGGCCTCCAAATCCTATGGATTTGTGATTGATAAACCTTTGCAACAGATCAAGGCCGTACTAATAGACCCGTCCCAACTGATGGCCGATATCAATTCCGAAAACAATATTTGGCAAGCGAACCCCTAATCCTTACCGTTGCTTTTGAACCACCATTCGTTCTTATAGAGCTCATTTTTCGCAGTACGTTCACGGTTGTGCATCATCATTTGCGATCGGCCAAGGGTCCTGTTCCGATAACCCAATACATGGAAAAACGATTTTGTAAAAAATCGGGCTACCTTGGTATTTACCAAAAGGCGTTCCTTCGTTTCATCGCTCCATGAGATTCCGGGCAATAGCGTTAGCCAACTGTCGATCTTGAGGTTTCTTGCGATGGCCGAAACCAATAAGGCCCATTTGGGCACGGGACCTATTAAAAAGAACCCTTCATTGCCTTGGTCCTGATAGAGCGGCATAAAAAGGGTGCTATTTTTTTTGGTCTTGATTTCCACACCGTCCTGAACGGCCAGCACGGTGCCTTTGCCAACTAATTGAAAATTTTTAAAGCCGGGCAGCATCTTAAAATCGGTGCCTTTTGACAATTCTCGACGATATAATACCTCGTAAAAACCAGAATCGCCCATTGCGGCCTTTTTGAGCTGCGCAAAAATCATTTCGAATTCGGGAACTTCGGTCTTTGGGAGACAGCCCGCAAAGACCATACTCAACCTCATAAAGGCCATACTATTGTTTATGGCGCTCAATTCGTTATGTTGGCCCGATTCAAATCCTAAAGAGACATATCCCATCTCATTCATTAGGCTGAGCAGCGGCCCTTCAAGGTATTCTTCGATTCCCAAAACGATGGGTACGGGAAATAGAAGCGAAAACTTTCGGTTGATCATAGCATCGTTGATGGTAATAAAAGGTTTTGTCTTGCCCGAAGTGGTGTGAAAATCAATAAAATAGAAAGGGGGCGATGCTGTTCGGATCACTTCCTTGATCAGGGCATTGATTTCGAACATTTCGGTTTCCTCAACGTTTCGTTCCGCCACTGGCTTGCCCATGATGTTCGCGACCCTTTCGGTAGTCCAAAGTCGATTGAGGTCTTCGTCCAAAAATCTTTTCCGTCTCAGCTGTGCAGGTATATTGCCCCGAATCCCATAAATAGATCCTTTGACCCGATCGGCGTGAGATCTAAGGCCTTGAAATACGTTTTCGATCGCCTTTACCCCGGAAATTTCGTTCCCGTGTATCCCTCCAAAAAAAAGCATGGTTGGTCCGTTTTCTTTACCTTCGAATTGGCCGATTAAACGGTCTGGCCGTTTGGTTTGTGGCGTATGCTTAGTGATTACTGTCATGGAATGAAGCTACCACTATACATCCTTTGAGGTGAGGATGCCCAAAAGTTTATGATTTCCCATGACGGGCAAACAATTGATATGTTTGGCCTCCATCAATGCTTTGGCCTCACTGGCCCTCGCATCGGCATCGATCGTGATCAATTCGGTTCTCATGATCTTGTTGATACTTCTTTCCGCACTTTTTGGGTTCGCCATAAAATGTTTGACATCTGTCCAGCTAAGAAGTCCAACCAGATCCATTTTAGAATTCATTATGGGAAGATGGTGGATATGTTTCCAATACATGATTTTGAGCACCATTTCGGCGCTGTCATCCTCTTGGGCGGAAATAATATCCGTATTCATCAATTGTCTTACTTTTCGCGTGTTGGCATCCCAACTGAATTCATTACCGCGGGCCAATTCCCATGCATCTATGGTATATCCTTTGCGTTCATGTTGGTACATGGCCGAAGTGAGCAGGTGAAGCACGTCATGGGTCTTGTGTTCCTTTTTCAGTTTGCGAAAGCTCTCAACGATCCATCTGGCCCCATTTCTGGTCTTGATCCTGTTTTCTATAACCGAAAGATATTTTTCGGCATCTTCGGGCAATACGTTCATCGCGTACAGACCGCGATAGGCCATCGGCAGCAATTCATCTAGCAAGAGCTCCTTACAGGGCACCAGCCGGCCCTCCCAATAGAATTGCGCCGCGGTCCCGTAACGTGCCGCATTGTAAAAATTACTTTTTACATCCTTAAAGTCGATCTTATTACGGATATCCTTGTATTGCTTGGGTCTTCCCCGCATCAGTCCCACCCAAAACATCATATTGGCTATTTCATCCATGGTGGTCGGTCCGGAAGGCATGTAACGATTTTCGATGCGAATATGGGGTTTTCCCCCTGTGATTCCATAACAGACCCGATTCCATTTGTAAACCGTGCCATTGTGCAGGTGAAGTGCCTTTAGCTTGGGCACCAAGCCCTTTTCCAGTTCTGAAAAGCTGTTGGTCCCGAAATCGGCATTCAACAAACTCCTGAAGCGCACCACGCTTTCCTTATAAAAATCGGCAACCGAGCCTTTTGCCCAATCCCTGCCAAAATTGACACGGGCCTCCCTTTCGTTGAGCAGATTGGTACTTGCCCTGGAATCGACGCTTTGCGTAAAAAGGGCAATTCTTGTTTCCTGCCATAATTCCCGGCCCAATAATATTGGGGAATTGGCACAAATGGAAAGTACCGGACCAGCAATGGTCTGCGCCCAATTATAGGTGTCTTCAAAATCATCCACATCGATCTGCAAATGCGACTGAAAACTGGTGTTGCACCCTTCGAAAAGTATGGAATCGTGATGCAGGTTTATTTCATCTACCCCTTTGATGTGCAGTTCAATTTTGTCTCCCCTCAAATCTTTTATGGTTTTATCGAGTATCTGATATCTTTTCAGAGGGGTCATGGAGGCCTCGGTCAAATGGCGGTGGTCGATCGTGGGAAGTATGCCCGTTAGGAGCACTTTTGATTTGTATTTTTCGGCTACGCCCCTAACTTTGTCCAATAGCCCGTTCAATTGGTCGTGCATTTTGGAAAAGCAGTCCCCGGTCAGCTCCAGTGGGTCCAGGTTCACCTCCAAATTATAAAGGGCCAGTTCATTGGTAAATTTGGGGTCATCGAGGATTTTTAGGATTTCCATGGCGGTATTTGCTGGCTCCCACGACTCATTGACCAAACAGAATTCCTGTTCTGCCCCTATTCTTAAGGGCGATTTTTCGAATTTCCCCTGTTCCAGCATCTGCTCCAAGGACGCAATGTCGCTCAATAAATGATTGATGTATTTTGTTTTTGCGGCACCGCCCGCCAACTTTTCGACTTTTAATTCGCCCATGAATATGCTTTTAATGGATTTTGGGTACTTTGGGCTAATTTACCAAGGGTACATAAGGACAACTATGACAATTATCATAATCCGGAAGAAGCGTATAATGTTTACTTTTGTGCCATTATGCCATTAACTTTCCCAAAAAAAGAAAAGCTAAAAAGCAAAAAACTGATCGATCGGTTATTTGCGGAAGGGAAGGCCATGACCTCCTATCCCATAAAGCTGATTTATATCCAAACGGGGGCAATGGAAAAGGTGAGGTTTCAAACCGGGGTCACCGTTCCAAAAAAAAAATTCAAAAGTGCCGTGAAGCGCAATCGGATAAAGAGGTTGCTGCGCGAGGCCTATCGATTGAACAAACCCATTCTTTTTAACAATAGTGAGGGAAACTTTGCGTTCCTATTTTTATACCTTGGGAAGGAAATGCCGCAATACCAATCCATTGAGGCCCATGTTAAAAAACTTCTACAGAAATTCATAAACCAAGTTGACGATGAAAAGCTCGATTAAAAAAAAGATAATTGTCCCTCTCCTTGCCGTCTGCCTTTTAGTTGCCGGAAGTAGTTTTAAAAGTGATTTCTTCGAAATTGCCAAGCAGATAGAAATCTTTACCACCTTGTTCAAAGAACTCAACATGAACTATGTGGATGAGACCAACCCTGCGGAGCTCATGGATACCGCCATCAAGAATATGTTGGATGATCTAGACCCTTATACCAAGTTTTTGAACGAACAGGACGTGGAGGAATATAAAATCAACAATGCCGGCGAATACTCAGGTATCGGGGCGTTGGTACGTTCTTTCAAGGATAAACTTTTGATCATTGAGCCCTATAAAGACTACCCTGCCGACAAAGCGGGTCTAAAGGCGGGAGACGAGATCATAAAAATTGGGGATATCATGGTGTCCGCTTTTGATGATAATGCCAGTGAACTGCTGAAGGGGGCCAATAATACCACGGTGAACGTTACCTATAAACGTCAGGGTGAAACCAGAACCACGGTCATTACAAGGTCCGCGGTAGAGGTCGATGCCGTACCCTATTACCACATGGTCGATGCCAAGACCGGATATATCGTTCTCAACAAATTCAATGCCAAGGCATCTGGGCAAACCAAGGAGGCGCTCAATGACTTGAAAGGCAAAGGCGCCCAAAGCATCATCCTCGATCTTCGTGGCAACCCTGGCGGGCTGCTTACAGAAGCTATAAACGTTACCAATATCTTTATTCCCAAAGGGGAGCTGATCGTCACCACTAAGTCTAAGGTAAAGAAATTCAACCAGGAATATAAGACAAGGAACAGCCCCGATGACGCCGAAATCCCTTTAGTGGTTCTGGTCGATGGGGGAAGTGCCTCCGCCAGTGAAATCGTATCGGGTAGTCTTCAGGATCTCGATCGTGCAGTGATCATGGGGGCACGTACCTTTGGCAAAGGATTGGTGCAACGTCCTTTAAAACTAACCTATGGCACCCAGCTCAAAGTAACGATAAGCCGTTATTATACCCCTTCCGGACGCTGCATACAATCGCTGGATTATTGGAACAGGGATGAAGAAGGAAATGCCGTCAGAACCAACACCTTCAACGATTTCGCAACGCGCAATGGCCGCAAGGTACAGGACGGGGGGGGCGTTCTGCCCGATATCGAGATCGATGCTACCAAAGCCAATGAACTTACCAATGCCTTGATGAACAGTAATGTGATCTTTGATTACGCTACCTCATTTTATTACAAAAATCAGTTTCAGGATATCAATGCCTTTAAATTTGCGGAAGACGATTTCCAGCAATTCAAGGGATTTGTGTCCCAAAGCAATTTTACGTTCGAAACCAAAACGGAAAAGACCCTGAAAGAAGCACTTGGCAACCAGCAAGAGGTAACTTTTAACGAAGCCATAAAAAATGATATCAAATCCTTATTGTCCGATCTTGAAAAAAGTAAGTTTACGGCACTGGAAACTTATCAAAATGAAATACAGTCAAAATTGAAAGATGAAATCGTAAAGCGCTATTTTTATCGTGAAGGGCTTTATGAATATAATCTTAAGAATGATGAGGCGATATTGGCGGCTGCCGAGCTGCTGGCAAACCAAACCAAGTATTCGGGCATTTTAAAATAAGACGAGATAGGTCATCCCTTTGAAATCACATAAATCCAGATCGTAAAATAACGCCTTCAAAATACAATTCGTCCACCGTATATGTCGGAAATAAGGATCAGCCATGCCAAAATACTATATGATGCCCAAGCCACTTTGGGAGAAGGCCCGGTTTGGGATTGGAAGCGGCAGTGGTTATTCTGGGTCGATATCGAGGGGAAACGGTTATACCGGCATAACCCATCTACCGGAAAAAACACGAATTGGTCTTTTGAAGATATGGTCGGTGCCGCCGTGCCCATGAAAAATGGCAACCTATTGTTGGCCTTGGAATCGGGCATGGCCGAATTCAATTTAGAATCAGGGCAATTGACATGGCTCGGGCTATTGGAAAATAGCGATCCGGAGATGCGGTTTAACGATGGGAAGGTGAGCCCCAATGGGCATTTTTGGATCGGCAGCATGCATAAAAAATTTTATCCCAAATCGGGAAACCTGTATCGTGTGCCAAAAAACGGCCCTATTTCGATCTTGATCCGCGAAACGGCCATCTCCAATGGTATGGCCTGGACCTCTGACCTCAAAATATTCTATTACATCGATTCCCCTACATTTCAGGTATTGGCCTATGATTTTGATGCAGCGACCGATACCATCTCGAATCAACGTGTGGCCTTTACGGTACCGAAAAACCATGGAAGTCCGGATGGAATGTGCATCGATGCCGAAAACAAGTTATGGATTGCCCATTGGGGCGGTAATCAGGTGCGGCGCTGGGATCCTGATACGGGGGATGTCCTGGAGGGTGTACAAGTTGATGCTCCGCATGTAACTTCCTGTTGTTTTGGCGGTAAAAACCTCGAATCGTTGTATATTACAACAGCAAGAAGCGGGTTGAACAAAACAAAATTGAAGCAATTTCCCCTAAGTGGTGGTTTGTTCGTTTTTCGGCCCAGGGTTTCTGGAACACCAATAATATATTTTTAATGAGGTACTCGGGATTAAAGAATAAAGTGGCCATTGTGACCGGTGCCGGTGAGGGTATCGGATTTGCGATAGTGGAGCTGTTGCTAAAATCGGGCGCCAACGTTATCCTCAATGACATCGATGAGGAGCGGGCGAACTTGGCCGCGTCGGAACTGGACAGACGGTATCCCGGCAGTTGCCTTTCATTCTGGGGCGATGCGGGAGAGGTCGGTACCATAAACAAAATGGTCGATTTTACCTTGTCCCATTTTGGCAAGATCGATATTGTGGTCCCTAATGCCGGCATTACACTCTTCGGAAATTTTTTGGAGTTCAGCCCGGAATCGTTCCAAAAGGTAATGAAGGTAAACCTACAGGGGGCCTTTTTTTTGGCACAACGTGCGGCCAAGGAAATGATCAAACAGGGCAGTGGCGGGCGAATGGTCATGATGTCTTCACAGGTAGGCATACAAGCCTATCACAGACTTACCGCTTATTCGATGACCAAGGCGGCCCTGCAAATGCTTGCCCGTAATCTCGCCTATGAATTGGGCCCTTACCAGATTACCGTGAACGCGGTGGCCCCTGGCGCCACCTTGACCGAGCGCACCAAAAAAGAACAGCCCGATTATGAGGGAATCTGGGGCAGGTTAATTCCAAGGGGCGTGGTCGGAAAACCGGAAGATATCGCTAAAGTCTGTCTTTTTCTTTTATCGGGGGAGGCCGCGCATATCAATGGGCAAACCATTCCCGTTGACGGCGGGTGGACGGTGGCCGGGAAATATCCGGAGGATATAGTATAAAACGATCGGGTTATCCCTTACGGGCATGTTTTTAAAAAATGTACACCATATCGCCATCATTTGCTCCAACTATGAAGTGTCAAAGCGCTTTTATGTGGAAGTGTTGGGCCTGAAGATTATTTCGGAAACCTTTCGCAAGGACAGGGATTCGCATAAATTGGACCTTAGCCTCAACGGCCAATACATAATCGAGCTTTTTTCATTCCCCAGCCCTCCGGAACGGCCCTCAAGGCCAGAAGCGGTAGGGCTTCGACATTTGGCGTTCGAGGTCGATGATATTGGTAAGACCATTGCCCATCTCAATCAAAAAGGGGTTGAGACCGAAGCGGTCCGAATCGATGCGGGAACCCAAAAGCGATTTACCTTTTTTGAAGATCCGGATGGTCTACCCTTGGAACTCTACGAGAAATAAGCGCTCTGTCCATCTCCGACTATGCTTGATGCTTGGTAGAGAATCCAATGGAACGATTCAGTAGGTACAATCAACTGGGTCCGACTTCACGTAATGGGCTGCGTAGTTTTTCGCTTTGGGATCCCTACAGCCCTTTAAATTCAGAAGTTTCACGTTTCGAAAATCTATGGGCTGGCCTTCGCTCTGCAAGGCAATAAAGCCTTCTTTCAATAATTTTCCATCGACTTTTTGGGCGGGGTCAAAACCATTGGTCACCCCTCCGCCTATCTGCGGTTTTGTATATTCCAAAACCTTTTTGCCATTGATAATATGGGTAACCAATGAATCCCCTAAGACTATGACTTCTGCCCTGACCCACTGATCGCCATAATAGGTATCGGAACTTGAGTCGATGCAGTGCCTTGGATCGATCCTGCCCTCATAAACCACATCGGTACCCGGGGAACACATATTTCCTGTTGGTCGAGGCTTGCCTTTTTCTATGCCGGCCAAAAATTGCATTTCCACCGAAATGGGCCAGTCTTGCTCTTTGGGCATGGTCCTGGGGTCTTGGGAATGGAACATGACCCCACTATTTTTTAAGGTATACTCCGGCGCCCCTGGATGCAATTCGCCCACAAAACGATATTCTACCACCAAATGATAGTACGCATAGGGCTTATCGTAATATAAATGTCCGAATCGATCGTTGAAATCCCCCTCATATTGATCGTAACGCACTTTAATCATCCCATCGGCCACGCGAAAGGTATTGCCATAATTTTCCCCCACTTCGTAATGGTGTACTTTTGCGGTCCACCCATTTAAATCCTTTCCATTGAACAGGGACTCCCAACCATCGTGTTGCGATGATTGCCGCTGTGCGCTGGCAATGGTGCCCATCCAGACCGTGCCGAACAAAAGAACCAGTTTGATTGTGCTTATTTTTAACCGTTTCATGGTTTGAAACCCTACACTTTAAAGTACACCTTATGTTTATCAAGAAAATAAGTGATGTACCAAAAGATGTACAGTACAAAAAGGGCATTGATTACCATGATCACTTTCTCGGAAACCCCCAATGGGGCCAATAGGCCTTCGGTCCAAATTTGTCCAAATCCCGTAAACCATTGATTTCCAACAGTTTCAGCAAAAAGATAGATAAAAATTGAATTGGTGCCCACCACGGAGAATACTTTCAGCCATTTTTTGTGATTGTCCTTCACATCGATCAACCAGTAAAATAATGTCAAGGTAAGTATGGCGATGCCCCCGGATGCCAAAGTAAATGAAGAGGTAGCGATTCGCTTGATGATCGGGGTAATGTTTAAAAGATCCATCGCAAAACCAAGAACCAAAATGATCGTGCCCCATATTAAAAACGGCTTCAGTTTTTCTTGGGCCGAACCGTGCGACAGCAATATTTGTCCGCAAATTACCCCCCAAATGGTATGGGCCGCGGTTGGGATGAAATTAACGAACACCCAATATCCATTGTTGGTCTGTCCCATGACCAGCATATCTACAAAAGAACCGAAGCTTTCATGTCCCTGAGCGTATGGACTTCCAGGATTATAAGCGCGGTATAAAATCTCGGTCAATATCAAAAGGCCGATAGATACCCCTATCTGAACTTTATGGGAAGTGTTCATGATGGCATACGCAATCAAGATGGTAAACGCCAATTGTACCAGTACGTTCCACAATTCCCAAACCAGCGCATGGGCATAAACGCAGTGCAGCAGTGCCCCAAAGCTGAACAAAAGAAAACAACGTCTTAGAATATGTTTGGTGACCGCTGACCGAGAGCCCGACTCCAATCGCTTGCGCATTGAAAAAGGCATCGCCACGCCAACGATGAACATAAAAAAGGGCTGGATGAGATCCCAAAAACGAAGTCCGTTCCAAGGATGGTGCTCCAACTGAATGGCCAAACCAGAAAAAGCGGTGCCTTCGGTAAGTTCAATAAAATTATGGTGGAAACCAGCTGCTTCCGCAACCAGCAAGAACATGGTCAATCCCCGGAATACATCCAAGGAAAATAAACGTTTCGATACCGTGGAGGCAAATTGTGACATGGTGGTTTGATTTTAAGTTGGTTAGAACATCGTCTTTTGACTGGGCTCTTCAGCTTGAAGCCCGATCTATGACGTCAAATTAAGTATAGCAATACAATGTAGTTAAATATTTTGAGATTTCACCTGCCCTTAAGCTCATAAAAAATTGCATTTTTATGGCCATCATGATACAATGAATTTTCCCTTAAACAGATGATGACAACAACGCGGTTTCAAATCTTCAAAGACTTTTGATGTTGAATCCATAAGGCTCTACCGCCTGCTTCCCGCGTTTTTCCCTAGAGAACAAATTACCATACGGCTCCGGAACTTCGACGGGAGGCGTTGATCGAAGTGTAACGATTTCAGGGGCGACATCACATCATACAGGGGCTGGTAAAGGCCTCAAAAATTTATGGGCGGAATGCCGAGTATGCTGCTGCGCTTTGGGTAGACGATTATTTTAGGGCGTTCAAATTTGACAATGATTAAAAATTGTCTTGTTTTAATTACTTTTAAGAATTAATGCCTCCGATAAAATGCTTTTTAAAACTGTAAGTACGGTAATTTCAATCGGTCTCCTTCTTTTGATGGGTTGTGCTCCTTCAGAAAAAGGTTCCAAATCTGCTGGCGACTATACAACATGGTCTTCCTATCTCGGCGGGGCCGATCGTAACCACTACTCCACCCTAGCGCAGATCAATCTTGACAATGTTAAAGATTTAAAAGTGGCCTGGTCTTATGCTTCCCCGGATTATGGACAAATGCAGATGAACCCCATCGTTGTGGACACTATTTTGTACGGCGTTTCGGCTGCTTTGCGCGCTTTTGCGATCCATGCCGTCACAGGGAAGGAAATTTGGCGTTTCGGAGATTCATTAAAGGTTTGGCATTCCACCAGTCGGGGGGTTGCCTATTGGGAAAAGGGGGAAGACAAGCGCATCTTGTATACCGTGGGGCCAGAACTCTATGCGTTGAATGCCTTGAGCGGTAAGCCCATTCTTAGTTTTGGAAACCAAGGCAAAATTGATCTGCGTTCCGGATTGCCAGAATTCGCCAAGGACAACTTCGTGATATCAAATACCCCCGGTACCGTATTTGAAGATCTCATCGTGATGCCGATACGGTTGTCTGAAGGTGCAGGTGCCGCCCCAGGGGATATTATGGCCTTTAATGTGATTACGGGAGCGGTAGAATGGACTTTCCATACCATCCCCCGTCCGGGAGAAGAAGGAAACGAGACCTGGGAAAATGGGGAAGCCTATATAGATGGAATAACAGGAGCGGCCAACAATTGGGCGGGGATGGCACTTGACGAGGAAACAGGGATTCTTTATGTGCCCACCGGATCAGCCGCTCCGGATTTCTATGGTGGATTTCGCAAAGGAAAAGATTTGTACAGCAACTGTTTATTGGCTTTGGATGCAAAGACCGGACAGCGCCTCTGGCACTTTCAGTTCACCCATCACGATATTTGGGACCGGGATCCCCCCGCCCCACCCAACCTGATTACCGTGCAAAGGGACGGGAAAAAGATTCCGGCAGTGGCACAGGTCACCAAACAGGGGTACGTATTTCTCTTTGATCGAAAAACCGGCGTGCCTTTATTTGACATTGAAGAAATGCCCTTTCCCCAATCAGACCTTGAAGGAGAAAAAGCATGGGCAACCCAGCCCATACCCGTAAAACCCAAACCATTTGCCAGGCAGTCCGACCAACTCACCACGGCCGACATCAGCCACTATGCCGAAAATCGGGAGGAATTGATTGCTCAGTTTCTCAAAGCCGATAAACGCATCTATGCCCCTCCGAGCTTAGATCCAGTGCTTTTATTGCCCGGTTATGACGGTGCCGCAGAATGGGGCGGTACGGCAGCCGATCCGGATAACGGGATCATTTATGTGAATTCAAATGAAATGGCCTGGTTCCTGCAAATGGAAAAAAATGATAGTGTTAATGTAAATGCTCCCCCTGGCGCATTCGCTTATTCAAAATATTGTGCAACTTGCCATCAAGCCGACAGAAAAGGGCTGCCTACAAGCGGTTTTCCCGCCCTGATCAATATAAAATCAACCAGGACCAAAAACGAGGTCGCCATGATCGTTTCGCAGGGAAAAGGCATGATGACCGGGTTTCCACAAATTCAAAAAGATGAAAAAGAGGCGCTTCTGAAATTCTTGTTCGGTGAAGAGGTGAAGCACGATGTCGCTTTGGGCGAAACGGCTTCGGAAGTACCACAAATGCCTTATAAACACAAAGGGTACAACAAATTTTTGGACAATAAGGGACTCCCGGCCATTGCCCCGCCTTGGGGCACACTGCATGCCATTAATCTCAATACCGGGGAATATGTTTGGTCTGTCCCTTTCGGAGAAACGCCTGAACTGTTAAGCCAAGGAATCAAAGGAACGGGAACGGAAAATTATGGAGGGCCCGTTGTAACCGAAAACGGACTGCTTTTTATTGGCGCAACGAGAGATGGTTATTTTAGGGTGTTCGACAAGAGCAACGGCAAAATACTTTGGGAATATAAGCTTCCCGCGGCAGCCTTCGCCACCCCTGCCATGTATCAAGTGAACGGGAAACAGTATATTGCCATAGCCTGTGGCGGAGAAAAGCTGGGGACCGAAAAAGGCAATCAAATTATTGCGTTTGCGCTGGAATAAAAATTTCAAAACATGCATAAAATCAAAGTACTGGTGGTGGGCTGCGGGAATATGGGCGCTTCACATGCGCGTGCCTATCAACAACTGCAAGGGTTCGAAATCGTTGGACTGGTCAGCAGAAAAGCCGAAAGCCGGGAAAAATTATCGATCTCTTTGGGGGGCTTGCCCACTTTTGGCGACTTTCATACGGCCTTAAAAAAGACCCGGCCCGATGCGGTTTCGATCAATACCTATCCCGATACCCATGCTGCTTTTGTCAGGGCCGCTTTGGAGGCCGATGCCCATGTATTTGTAGAGAAACCGCTCGCCCTTACGGTACAAGAAGCCCAAAGCCTGGTCGATCTGGCCAAGGAAAAGAACAGGAAAATGGTAGTGGGGTATATTCTTCGCGTTCATCCTGCCTGGTCAAAATTTGTTGAAATCGCACAGACCCTCGGTAAACCCTTGGTAATGCGGATGAACCTCAACCAACAAAGTTCCGGGGAACAATGGTATACCCACAAACAGTTGATGCATTCTATGTCGCCGATCGTTGACTGCGGGGTACATTATGTGGACATTATGTGCCTAATGACCAAATCAATTCCGATAAGTGTAAGCGCCATAGGGGCGCGTCTTTCAAACGAAATAGATGCCCAAATGTATAACTATGGGCAGTTGCAAGTGCGTTTTAAAGACGGTTCGGTGGGCTGGTACGAAGCCGGTTGGGGGCCGATGATGAGCGAGACCGCATTTTTCATCAAGGATGTCATAGGCCCTAAAGGCTGCGTTTCCATTGTGGATGAGGCCAAGGGCGAATCGGATGATGTGGAGGGCCATACCAAGACAGGCGGACTAAAACTGCACCGCAGCAATATGGATGAAAATGGGAAATTCACCTTCCCCGACCATATTATCAATACCTCGGACGAGCCCGACCACGACGGACTCTGTTTGTTGGAACAGCAATATTTTTTGGATGCCATTTCCAATGATATAGATTTAGAAGGTCATTTACGTGACGCGGTGAACAGCCTTCGAATTGTTTTGGCAGCCGACGAATCGTATCGTACGGGAAAAACGGTGATGCTTTAATTAATAGCCAAGCTGCAAAAGATGATAAACCTACTGGAAAGGGCAAAAGACTTTAAGGAACGCACGGCACTGGTTTCCAATGGCAGGGCCTATTCCTATAATACCTTGGGGACGGCTTCAAGGAACGTTGCGTCCGCTGTCCTGAACGGGAAGTCCGATCTTAAAGAGGCAAGGATTGCATTTTTGGTGCCTCCTTCCTTTGAATATACCGCCGTACAATGGGGAATTTGGGCTGCGGGGGGCATTGCCGTGCCGCTCTGTGTGCTCCACCCTTTGCCTTCGATCCAATATGTGATAGAAGATACCCAAGCAACGATGGTCATCGTGCATCCTGATTTTGCCGGGTTTCTCGCACCTCTCGAATCTGTAAGCGGCGTGCCTATTGTTCCTTTGGAAACCATTTTAAGGGAGCAAACCACCCCCTTGCCTGATATCGATAAAGAAAGAAGGGCCATGATCTTGTATACCAGTGGTACCACCAACAAACCCAAAGGGGTGGTCACCACACACGCCAATATTGAGGCGCAAATTACGGCTTTGGTATCGTCATGGGAATGGCAGAAAGACGATTATATTTTGAATATTTTGCCCTTGCACCATGTCCATGGAATCATCAACGTTATGAGCTGTGCGCTATGGAGTGGCGCCTGTTGTGAGTTTTTGCCCAAGTTTGATGCCCAAGTCGTTTGGGAGATCATTGGATCGGGCCGCCTTACCGTTTTTATGGCGGTGCCCACCATTTATTACAAATTGATTGCCCTTTGGGAACAAGCGCCTGAAGAGGAACAGAAAAAGATGGCCGAATCGGCCTCCAAACTAAGACTGATGGTCTCGGGTTCGGCCGCATTGCCCGTGCCCGTTTTGGAAAAATGGCGCGACATTACGGGACAAACATTGTTGGAACGCTATGGGATGACCGAAATAGGAATGGGCCTTTCCAACTCCTATTCTGGCGAACGTAGACCGGGACATGTAGGCCTTCCTTTACCAAGTGTCCATATACGTTTGGTGAATGCAGATCATAATCCGGTAGGACGAAATGAAGCAGGTGAGATACAGATAAAAGGACCAAGTGTGTTTAAGGAATATTGGGGCAAACCAGAAGCTACAAAAAATGCTTTTACCCATGACGGATGGTTCAAGACCGGCGACATTGCCATGCACAACAACGGATTGTACAAAATATTGGGCAGGGACAGTGTAGACATCATAAAGTCGGGAGGCTATAAGATTTCGGCCCTTGAAATTGAGGATGTTTTGCGTGGCCATACTGCCATCGATGATTGTGCCGTGGTGGGGCTTCCCGATGAGGAGTGGGGCGAAATCATTGCGGCCTGCCTTGTGACAAAAGATCCCAACATTGAGGAAATCGCTTTATCGCAATGGTTAAAGGCACGTCTGCCATCCTATAAAATTCCAAGAAAATTTATCTTTACAAAAGAATTGCCCAGAAACGTATTGGGCAAAGTGACCAAGAATGAAGTGAAAAATCAATTTTAGTTCCCTGTCCCAAAAAATCTTGGTGCAGTTGGGTTTTATCCGCTCACACATGGACTGCTTTGGGCCGTGAGCAGCTTACCATCAATTTATAAAATGCTTATGGATTTCCTTACCCTTTTTCCGTACATCGGCATCATCGTCCTGGTCGTTATAAATACCATCCTGGTTTTGGGACGGGAAATCACGGTAGATGATCAAGATCATAAGCCCGAACATTAATGGATTATTTTGAAGCACATTATGTGACCCTTATCCTGACCACAATCTATGTCGGGGGTTGCCTTTATGTGGGTTGGTACTTTAAAAAGAAGGCGGCAGAAGGCGTGGAAGGTTACTATGTCGCCAAAAGGGAAATTCCAGGATGGGTGATATCTTTGGCTTTTTTCTCTACCTCTGCCAGTACGAACACTTACATCGGGCAGGCAGGGCTTTCATTTCAATATGGCCTTTCCTGGGCATGGATGGGTTTTATTTGGACACTGTTCTGTATTATCTCATGGCAGCTTTTAGGTCCAAAAATGCGGTTTCAGACTGCCCGATTAAAATCCTTTACCATTCCCGATTACTTCCACCTAAGATACAAGAGCAATTTGGCAAGGAGCATTAGGATGCTTTCTGCGATCATCATTTTATTCGCAACGCTCTGGTATATGATCGGCATCGCCAAAGGCTGTGCCCATGTACTGACCTCCGTTTTGGACATTCCATATGAATATGGGGCCTTTGCCATCATCGCAATTACTTGTGCCTATACCATTTGGGGCGGCATGTACAGTGTCCTCTGGACCGATGCGATTCAGGGCATCATCATGTTCGGGGTAGCCATGTTGATGCTGGCCATTCCGTTCATGTATGCCGGAGGCATCGATAACCTTTGGGAGACGATCCGCAATACGGATCACTTGACCGAATCGGGGAGGCCGATTCAGTCGGGATTGGTCACCTTCGGTGAACTGGTTTCCTTCCTCTATATTTTAGGGATAGGGCTCTCCGTTGGCATGAAACAGATCTCGGAACCGAAGAACCTTATCCGTTTTTATTCTATCAACAACGCCAAAAGCATGCGCTTTGCAATGATCTGGACCCCCATATTTCTAGGGGTGTCCTTGGTGTGTGTCATGGGGCTGGGCGCTTTGGTGCATGGGATGGCCACCCCTGATGAAGCGGCCTACCTCATCAAAAACACCGACGAAGTGATCGGGTTTATGCTCGACAAATTCGATAACAAATGGGTGAATGGGATTTGTGTGGCGGGATTGTTCGCGGCGGGGATGTCTTCCTTGGCATCGGTCATCATCATTATCGGAACCGCATTTGTAAAAGATATTTGGCATGTGGTACGGCCCATGCCCGATTCAAAAATAATTCTTCGCACCAAATGGTTCATGGCTGCCTATTGTTTGATCGTATTTGTAATGACACTTTATCCCATGGCGGGAATTGTAGAGCTCACAGCCTTTGCTGGAGCTGTATTTGCGGCAAGTTTTTTTCCTGCGATTTTCGGCGGCCTCTATCTTAAATGGGGCACCGACCTTGGGGCCATGGCCTCTATGGTCGTGGGCATGGTAGTAAATGTGGTCTGGCGTTTCGGTTTCAGGTTCGATTTCGAGGGGCTACGGGACATCCATGAAGTTATCCCGGCCTTTGTCTTTTCAATGCTCACTTACGTATTGGTGAGTCGTTTAAGTGCCAAACGAAGGCCAGATGAGGAACACCTGAACCTGGTATTTGGGAAAAAATGATGCCGCTTACCATGCTATGGCGTTGGGGTCAATCTTTGAATACTTTGGTTTGATCAAGGTTGATCAGTGCCGGATCTTGCACTCGAAGTATTCGCTTGGTTCTCAAATAACGATTATCATTGAAAGCGTCATAGTTTTCCGCGTTTTTGTCCATACTGCTTATCCTAACCCTTCCCGAAGCATGGATGAACTCCTTGTTGCCGATCCACATGCCTACGTGAACCACTTTTTCAGAAGTCGTATCCGTTGCTTTTCTTCCAAAAAAGAGTAAATCTCCTTTATGGAGCTGTTCGAAGATTCGGGTAGAATCGATAGGTATTCCGGTAGTTACTTGTTGCGAGGCGTCCCTTGGAATGATATGGCCGTTCAAAAAATAAATCGTTTTGGTAAAGCCACTGCAATCAACGCCTTTGGAAGAGGTCCCTCCCCACAAATAGGGAAGCCCCATAAACATGTGTGCGGTATTTACCAGGGATTCTTCCGTAGGTTCCAAGGTGTTGGTCCAATAATCATAATCTTGGGATTGCCCTTTTAAAACATAGGCGTTTCTGCCATCCGGAAATTGCACGGAAAAAAAATCTTGCGTTTCTCCCATTTTCTGTAAAATGGCGCCTGCCACCATATCGGAAACCACCATGGAATTCGCATCCATTTCGCTGTAGGCATATCCGACGGGCCAGGTGTAGATTACTTTTGCCGCCGATTTCCATTTTAAGAAGTCTGTCTCCGATAAATCTACGATGCCGCCAGAATCTACCCAGGCCAAATATTGGTCTGGGGTCTGCACAAGGGACCAGTCTCCTTGCTTTTTAAGGATATTCAACGGGGTCCCCAAGGTGGCCTGGGTGGCAAGCTCTGCCGAATGGGCCGGTTGGCTGCGCAGATTAGCCACCGAAATGGTGACAAGCCCTTTGGTTTTACCCCTCAAATCGGACCCCGGAAGCAGTTGGATACTATCTATGTATTGAATGTTTTCCGATTCCAAATGACGTTTTAACGCGGTCACGGCCTCAGGAAGGTTGCTTTCTCCCTTTAAAATAAATACTTTATTCATAAAGGTTGCCTGCACGGCAAACAATGCGGTTCGTTTATCGGGGGCAAATTGTTTTTTGATCCGCAATAGCTGTTCCTCTACGGATGCTTCTCCAGCATTATTGGATTTGCAGCATCCAAAAAGCAAGGGCACGGTCACTATAATATAGAACAATAGCTGTTTCCTGATCATTTAAGAAAAAATTAATGGTACGTGTTCTTTTGAGAATTATGTAATTTAGAGTGCTCATGGAAAAACTCAAAGTTATAGAACTTTTTGCAGGTGTGGGCGGTTTTCGTCTGGGGCTAGAGCGTACGGGACATTATGAGGTGGTATGGAGCAACCAATGGGAGCCTTCAACCAAAAACCAGCATGCCTCCGATGTCTACACGGCCCGGTTTGGAGCCGATAACCACACCAATCGCGATATTTCTGAGGTGCCTACACCTGAAATTCCCGATGCTGACCTGTTGGTGGGAGGTTTTCCTTGCCAGGACTATTCTGTGGCCAGTACCTTGCAGAATGCGAAAGGACTCATTGGGAAGAAGGGCGTTCTTTGGTGGTCTGTTCACAAAATACTGTCTGAAAAGAAATCAAGGCCACGTTATGTATTGCTTGAAAATGTAGACCGTCTTTTAAAATCTCCTGCCTCACAACGGGGAAGGGATTTTGCCATAATTCTTAAAAGTCTTTTCGATTTGGGTTACGCGGTGGAGTGGCGCGTTATCAATGCGGCCGATTATGGAATGCCCCAGCGAAGAAGGCGCGTTTTTATTCTTGCTTACCACAGCTCTTCCAGTCTATATGGTTCCCTTGTCAAAGCCGACAAGGCTGATTGGATGTATGAATCGGGAATCTTCGCGAGGGCATTTCCAGTGGTCGATTCAAATGATAAGGCTCATAGTTTTGCCATAGATGAAGATTTAGTGGGGCTTTCGGAAAATTTCAACGCAAAGGAGGGCCAGTCTCCGTTTTTGAATTCCGGGACTTTTGTTGGCGGAAAGGCATATACCTTGAAAACACTGCCCCAGTACTCTGGGAATCGGATGGTTTTGGGCGATGTGTTACAAAACGGTGAAGTAACGGACGACTTTTATTTAACCTCCGAAAGTCTTTCGAAATGGACCTATCTCAAAGGGTCCAAAAAGGAAATTCGAAATTCGAAAAACGGATTTGAATATCGTTATGCCGAGGGAAAAATGGTATTTCCCGATGCTTTGGATAAGGCCTCCCGTACCATTATAACCGGTGAAGGCGGTAAATCTCCGTCACGTTTTAAACATGTGGTGCAAACCAAAAAGGGTCTGAGGCGTTTGACGCCTATTGAACTTGAGCGGCTCAATATGTTTCCTGACGACCACACCCAACTTCAAGGAATCAGTGATCGTAAAAGGGCCTTCTTTATGGGCAACGCCCTTGTTGTGGGCATCGTTGAAAAAATCGGGACGGAACTTTTTCAAGAGCTATCCAAAAATACCGTTAAATAAAAGCTGGTTTTTCAACGCCCATTTGAGTTGTTATAATTGATAAACCTTTGTTAATCAGGCCAAATAATTTGGATATCTCTTAATTTAGGTTATCTTGTAAGGTATGATAAAAATTGAAAAACAAGACAACAGTGATTTTTTAGCAAGGTCCATCCAGCATTTGGAATCTTCCGGTTTTGAAGATATCAAGGCCGACTTGGAGGGTTATGAAACCCCAAAATCGTATTTGAGAAAACAAAACAAATCCCTTATTACGCCCGATATTGTAGCCTATAAAAATGGTAAGAAATATTACTTTGAAATTAGTTTGAAATCAGAGAAACCTAGACTGTTAAAATCGAAATGGCTTTTTTTGGATACCATCAGTAGGATGAATTCACATGGGTTTCGTATCATCACCACCAAGGGACATTACAAGTTTACCGATACTATGTTGGAAGACCTAAATCTAGGGAACAAAAAACCTATTAAGATATAGGTGATCGCAATTTATCTGGTTTTGATCATGGCAATATGCGGGATGCCATCTTCCAAATAACCTTCTCCGTGATGAACAAATCCCAAGGAGGTATAAAACTTGGTCAAGTAGGTCTGTGCCGACAAATGGATTTTTGATTCATTATAGTAGTCCTGTACGGCTTTAATCGACGCAAGCATGATTTCCCGTCCATAACCAAATTTGCGTTCGGCTTTCTTGACCGCCACCCTGCCAATACTTGCTTCCTTAAAATAATCGCCAGGAGCAAATATTCTGGTATAGGCTACCACTTGGCCATCTTTCTTTCCCAAAATATGAATTGCAGTGGTATCTTTTCCGTCCAAATCTTGATAAACGCAATCCTGTTCCACCACAAACACCGCACTTCTCAATTGCAATATCGAATACAATTCATCTAAACTGAGTTCTTTAAAACGTTTGGTTTCTATCTTAATCATTTCAAAGGGCGCTTAATCCCAAATCTTTTTTGAAAATAGGATATGCGGATTACGTACAGGGTATCTTTTCGATGCGTCTTTCGTGCCTGCCTCCTGCAAATTGGGTTTCAATAAAGGTTTTGACCATATCGAGCGCTTGTGGTAATGATATGAATCTAGCAGGTAGACTTAATATATTTGCATCGTTATGTTCTCTGGCCAAGGCAACTATTTCCTTGTTCCAGCATAGAGCGCATCTCACTTTCTGATGCTTATTGGCTGTCATAGAGGCACCATTACCGCTACCACATATAATAATGCCATATTGGACCTTTCCTTCCTCGACGTCCTTTGCCACAGGGTGAACAAAATCAGGATAATCAACACTATCGGTGCCGTCGGTGCCGTAATTGGCCGCTTCAATGCCCATTGATTTTAAAAGGCCAATGACAGCTAATTTGTATTCCGTACCCGCATGGTCGTTTCCTATTGCAATTTTCATGACACAATGATGTTTTGGGTTAGAACCACAAAAATACAAATTGTTGGGGTTAAAAAACCATATAGGAAACCTTAGTCTACAGTTTTATGTACATGACTTAACGGGTTGTTTATTATTATTTAAAAAAGGGTGGTTCTATTGTTCATAAACCTGATACAAATAATAACTAATAAAACTACTTTAACTTGGATAAAAATGTATTACAAAACCTTTCCCTAAACTAAAAATTTAATTTTCTTTTTTTAATGATAGGTTATCAAGGCAAAAGTAATATCGTTTAACAATCATTTAACTTTAACTTATCAAAAATTAAATGTTCAAATCGGTTATCAAGATTCGTTGATAACCGGTTCAATCCTTTAAAAATCAACATTGTTATCATTGTAAAGTTTGTCAATAAAAATTAATGATGGTTCAAAACAAGTAATACACTCATTTTTTATAACAACTATCAACACCCCATCATCATCACCATTCTATTTTTAAATTCAATAAAAAAATAATATAAATAATAGTACTGTTGATAACATCTTAAATTGTTTTGTTTCCTTAAGATAACTGTATATCTGATGTCTATGGATTATAATTTGTAATTTTGCGCCCAAATAATCAATTGATGTCGAAGAAAAAGAAGAAGGCAAACAACCATAGAAATAATGAAATTACAAAAGGCATTTTTACGGTACTTGAGAAAGAACCTAAAAAAGCTTTTAACTATAAACAAATTGCCGCGAAAATAGGAGTTACCGATGCACAAGATAGGAACCAGTTAATAAAGAGGCTGGTGGAGTTGAAGGAGAAAAAGCGAATTTCAGAAGAAAGTAGGGGTAATTATAAAGCTGCAGGTGCTGTAAGAACCCACCATACTGGTATAGTGGATATTACAGGACGGGGGAATGCTTACATTGTCGTTGAGGGTATCGATGATGATATCTTTGTTCCGTTCAACAAGTTGAAAAAGGCGTTTCACAAAGACACGGTTGAAGTATATGTATATCCCAGAAGAAATGGTAAAAAACTGGAAGGTGAGATTACCAAAATCATCGAACGCAAGAAAAACAGTTTTGTAGGTATTCTGGATATGCAAAAGAATTTTGCATTTGTCAGACCATCGGACTTTAGAATGTACACCGATGTTTTTGTCTCTAAAAATAATATTGGTACTGCCAATGATGGAGACAAAGTTATCGTTGAAATTACCGAGTGGCCCGAACATGCAGATTCTCCTTTTGGGAAGATAACAGAAGTATTGGGCAAACCTGGGGAGCATGATACCGAAATACACTCTATTTTGGCCGAATACGGGCTGCCCTACCAATTTCCTTTGGAGGTAGAGCGCTATGCGGATCAGTTGGATGTTCGTATTACACCCGAGGAAATTTCGAAAAGAAGGGATTTGCGCAACGTTTTGACTTTTACCATTGATCCTAAAGATGCAAAGGATTTTGATGATGCCCTTTCCTTCGAAATTTTGGAAAATGGAAATTATTCAATAGGTATTCATATCGCGGATGTATCGCATTACCTGAAAACCGATACCATACTTGATGACGAAGCTTATAATCGGGCAACATCGGTTTATTTGGTGGATAGGGTAGTCCCCATGCTTCCTGAAGTGTTGTCCAATAATGTTTGTTCCCTTAGACCCAATGAAGAGAAATATACTTTTTCGGCCATCTTCGAATTAGACCAAAAAGCAACGGTAAAACATCAGTGGTTCGGACGAACGGTGATCAATTCGAATGAACGTTTTGCCTATGAGGAAGCACAGTACATCATAGAAAACGAAAATGGTAATATTCCACTGGACATATCGATCAGGGCGGATTCTTTTTCAGTAGGCAAGGAAATTGTGGAAGCCACGCTTACCATGGATCGCCTGGCCAAAATCATGCGGGAAAGACGCATGAAACAGGGCGCCATTTCTTTTGATAAAGTTGAAGTTCGTTTTAATTTGAACGATAAAAGTGAACCTGAAAGCGTTTATTTCAAGGAAGCCAAGGATGCCAACAAATTGATAGAAGAGTTTATGTTGCTCGCCAACCAAAAGGTCGCCGAGTTCATAGGCAAACAAAAGCCAAAGAAAACATTCGTATATCGCGTTCACGACAATCCCAATGAGGAAAAACTTCAGGCATTGAATGCAATAATTTCTAGGTTTGGGCATAAAATTGATTTTAAGGATAAAAAATCGATTAGCGCTTCACTCAACCAGTTATTAGAGGACGTGAAAGGTCAAAAGGAACAGAATTTGGTGGATACCCTGGCGATACGAAGCATGAGTAAAGCCATTTATACGACGGAAAATATTGGGCATTATGGGCTTGCCTTCGATTATTACACCCATTTTACTTCCCCGATCCGTCGTTATCCCGACGTTTTGGTACATCGCTTGTTACAACATTATCTCGACCATGGCCAATCGCCCAAAGCGGATCTTTTCGAACAAAAATGCAAACATTCGTCCGACATGGAAAATCTTGCGGCAAATGCCGAACGCGATTCTGTAAAATATATGCAGATCAAATTTATGCAAGACCATCAGGACCGTGAGTTTGTGGGTGTGATCTCAGGCGTTACCGAATGGGGAATATATGTAGAGATCATTGAGAACAAATGTGAGGGCATGGTGCGAATTAGAGATATCAAGGGGGATTATTATATCTTTGATGAAAAGCAATATGCCATTGTTGGGGAACGTACCAAAAAAACGTACACCTTGGGCGATGAGGTGGTGGTGATGGTAAAGAGCACAGATTTGGTGAAACGCCATCTCGATTTTTCCTTGCTCGGGAAACATGAATGAATGTGCTTCTGACAAGCCTTTTACCGGATATTGAACGAAGTATGATACTTTAAACTTTTGGGTTCTGCGCTTTTTGGAATAATGTTTGTATTTTGAGTATTGTTAATCAAATTTTGTTGCAATTTCTTTTTGGTATTATCATGATAGGAAGAAAAGTAACAGTATGTTAAGCAACCTTATGAAACAGAAGATACTCTTGCTTGCAGTTGTTTTGGTCTGTGTCCAGCAGATGGTTGCCCAAAACGCCACGATTACCATTACCCTGGATAAATTCAGTGAAGTCAAGGCCTTTGATGGGCTATCGGTGAACCTGATCAGATCAAATGAGAATAAGGCAGTTATTACTGGGGCAAATACGAACAAGGTGTCCATTGTCAGTAATGAAGGGGTTCTCAAACTTCGAATGCAGCTCGATAAGATTTTTAGCGGCTACCGTACATTTGTCGATGTTTATTATACCGAAAATTTAGTGGTAATAGATGTCAATGAGGATGCCCGAATTACTTCAAGCGAGGTGATGACACAGGAAATTTTAGAGCTTAAAGCCCAAGAGGGCGGGGAATTGGTCATCAATGCCAAAGTAGAACAGCTCCTAATAAAAACCGTTACCGGAGGCATCATTGAGGCAAGGGGATCTTCAAACCTTCAAGACGTTGTCATTAATACCGGAGGGGTTTATAACGGCAAGGATTTTAAAACCAAGTTTACGACCGTAAATGTGAATGCGGGATCAAGGGCGGAAATCAATGCTTCCGATTACGTCAAGGCCTCGGTGAAGGCAGGTGGCGAGGTTTTGGTCTATGGCGATCCGGCAAAAATGGAAGAAAAAACGGTATTTGGCGGAAAAATTAGGCGAATGTGATCAAGTTTTGCCATAGGAATGGTTACCCCGGCGGCGATTTACGGTATTGTGCCGCAAAAGGCAAAAAAATCTTGATAATAATACAATTTTAAAGGAACTTTAACGAATGTGGGAAGATATACATGCGGCCATACCCTTGGGATTTTTTCTTAGCTTCATGATTGGTCCGGTTTTTTTTGTTCTTCTTGAAACCAGTGTTTTAAAAGGTTTTCGCGCGGCTTTGGTATTTGATTTTGGGGTCATTTTATCGGATGTTTTGTTTATATCGGTTGCCTATTTCAGTAGTTTTCAGTTATTGAGAAACTTGAGCAATCAACCGGGTCTTTATGTTTTTGGGGGAGGTATCTTACTCGTTTATGGCATCATAATCTTGGCCAAAAGGGTAAACAAGAACGAAGCGAAGCAGGGGCAGTTGAAGATCAAGACCAAAAGAGGTTATTTGGGGCTCTTTATAAAGGGTTTTTTGCTGAATTTCATCAACATAGGCGTTTTGGTCTTTTGGTTGGGCGTAATCCTCGTAGTGGGTCCAAATTTAGATAATGATTCACATAGAATGGTCACTTTCTTTGCTTCTATGATCATGGCCTACCTGGTCACGGATATATTCAAGATATTGTTGGCCAAACAGCTCAAACAAAAGTTGACCGCGAAAAGAATACGTTTGGTGAAGAAAGTGATCGGGGTCATCTTGGTAATTTGTGGCCTTGTCTTGATCACCAAAGGATTTTTACCAAAGGACAAGTTCAATTTGGAAAAAGGTTTGGAGCAGATCGAAAATATCGGATAGCAGTGCACCTAAAAGAAAAACCTCCAAATTTTGGAGGTTTTTTTGAGGCATCGAGCGGATTCGAACCGCTGTACAAGCTTTTGCAGAGCCTTGCCTAGCCACTCGGCCACGATGCCTTTTTGACGGGCAAAGATACTATAATTTTAAGAAACATCTTTTTTTTGCGAAAGGATAATCGTTACCATTTCGACATCACCACCAATTGGGGGATTAATTTTTGACACAGATACCTTCACTTTTCTTACCAAATCGATTTCGGAAAAGATGCGCTCGATAATACGATGTGCCACATGTTCCAAAAGTTTTGAAGAAATCTTCATTTCTTCCTTTACGATGTGATTGATATGCACATAGTCTATGGTATCGGTAAGCCGATCGGAAAACATGGGTTTTGAAAGATCGGCCGAAAGAGAAACATCGACTCTGTAATGGCTTCCTATGATGGTTTCTTCCTCCAAACACCCGTGATGGGCGTACACCTTAATGTTTTCAAGTTTTACTTGTCCCAAGCCATTTGAATTTTTGCAAACTTAATTGAAACGATTGACAATAATATCGGATTGCGATGGAAAAGTAAATAAACAAATGGTTATTGGGCATTCGCCCGAAATAGGACAATGCGCTGATTAAGGGCTTAATTTATCAATACGTACACCTACAGTTGCTGATGCCCTGGAAAAGATCGACACCAATCGTAATGACATGTGTTCCGGTACTATAGGTGATGATTTCGTTCAAAATGATCTGGTAAGAGTACCCAAAATAGAAATTACCTTTTTTAAGGCCCCCAAATGGCGCAATGTATAATGGATCGCCTATTTGATCATTTAAAAAACGATAGTTGATTCCCGCATAATAGTAATCATCAAAATCGTACCATCGAAACTTGAGATTTAAATCGGTTTCCGAACGCCCATCACTTTCAAATATTTTGAACAGCAGAGAGGGTTCTATTTCCAAATTACTGTTCTTGTTCTTTTTATAGCGATATCCCGTGTACACATAATAATTTCGTAAGGCGTTAGGTTCATCAGCATCAAAAGTAAGGTTTTGTGGGTCTTTGTTCAGCAGGTTCGAGGCGTTGGCACTAAAATAGAAGGTACCGTATCGATAAAGGGCCCCGATATCAAAATTATGGTTCGAAGTCTGTCTGTTGTTGATTACCCCGATATCGGGAAACCCGGCCAGATTGAACTCATCGATATCGATTCGAAATTGGTTGAAATTATAGGACAGTCCCAAGGATAAAAACTCATCCTCATATTTGTCAAGGGTCAAATGGTGGGCGAACGATACCCTGGCGCCTTGTTGCTTGGTGTATCCATTACTATCATTATAAAGGAATATCCCAATGCCCGATTGTTCCCCAATCCGCATATCTGCTGCCAAAGATTGGGTCTGTGGCGCATCCTTGATGCCGACCCATTGTGAAAGACCATTGAGCCTTATTTTGACGTGGTCTCCGATTCCGGCATATACCGGTGATAGCACGAAAGGGTTATCGGCCAAATATTGAGACAATTGGGGAGAATTCAGTTCTTGCCCCTTGGCCAAAAAGGCGCAAAAAAGAAAGGCGAGAATGAATATTTTGTTACGCATGTTCAAGTAGGTTATATGTTATCGATATAGGGTAAAATGTCCAACGAATTCACGATCGTCATTCTCTCCCCGCAGCTTAATGATGTACCAGTAATCACCACTTGGAAGTTCCTTTCCATGGTATATGCCATTCCAGCCGGCATCATTTAAACGCATTCTGTAAACCTCTCTACCATAACGATCAAAAATGATTGTTAGTATCTCGGGAAAGCCCTCATCGTTCTTCGGTCTCCAGGTATCATTTTGCCCATCTCCATTCGGACTGAAGAAGTTTGGAATGTCGATATCTATGAACTCCATAAAGATACTTGCGGTCACCTCACATCCATTCTCGTCGACTACGGTTACCACATAGGTATCGGTTCTATTGATGTAGTAGGTATTGTCTGTGCCGTTGTTCACATCACCAAAGTAGAAGGTATAGTCCTCTTTTCCTCCAGTCACGACTGCGGTGATCTCATTGATGTTGTTCTGTTCCAAGACCAAGGTCAAAGGTTCAAAGAACTCGATCTCAAAGTCATAGGTTTTCAAACATCCGCTGGTCGTTGAAGCGATGGCGATGAAATGGGGCCCTGGGGCGCTGTTTCTAAAATCGGGATTCAACTGGAAATCGGCCGGATCGGTAGAATCCAACGCATACATGATGTCACCCAAGACAGAATCATCTTCCATGGAAATGTTCACATAATTGCTTGGAATATCTCCAGTACACTCATAAATGGGCTCAACGGTTGCGTTGAGGTTGACCCCTGGCGCCACATCAATGGGCACAATAAATTCGCAATCATTGGTGTCTTTTACAAATACGAAGTAGGTTCCTGCAGCCAGATCGGTAAAGGCGACACGATCCAATACATAGTTACTGTCGTCGTTAAGACTGGTCGAATATGGCGCTGTACCACCTGCAATGGAAACACTTATGGTTCCATCGGCTTCCCCGATGCAAACCTCAGGTGTTGAGGTCGCGGTAGCGCCCAAGGCTTCAGGTGCAAAGATGGTATATTGAAGCTCTATAAAACAGCCTTTCTGATCTTGTGCAATAACCGTATAAGTGATGCCCGTTACGCTGCCTGGTAGATCTGTAAAGGTATTTATATCATCGAACTGGTTCAAATTCGGCGAAATGGCATATTGATAATTACCGGAACCACCGGATAGGGTCACTGTAATGCTTCCGTTGTCCTCTCCACTGCAGCTTACGTTGGTCACCAAATCGGTATAGGTTAAAGGCGTTGGTTCGTTAATGATCACTTCTACCGGTGGTGCCGTACAGTCAATACTGGTAACGGTTACATAATAGGTCCCGGCAAGTAAATTATTGAACCGTCCTAGCCTTTGTGGGCCAGCAATCCTTGATCCCGCACTTAGGGAAACATCTGTGAACAATTCATATCTGTAGTTGCCTAAGCCACCATCTGCCGAGGCATAGATAATTGCCGTATTTTCTCCCGTACAATTGATGACCGCAGCCGATGAATCGATGTTTAGGACCAATGGCATGATCGGATCTTCGGTAATTTCGTTCGATCGAATTGAGGCGCAATTGAACGCATCCCTAACATAATATCGATAAGAACCTGCCCCGACACTGAAGGTATGCGTGTTTCCACCAGACATTGGGAAATAGGTGATGCCATCGACGCTATAGGTATAGGGCCCGGTACCGCCTGAAGCGGTCAGCAATAATCCGGCCTGAACGGAACAGGTCAAGGCACTGGTCCTTATCAGTGAAGCGTTAACCCCGGTAGGCTCGGTTATGGTTACCTGATTGGTTTCCATATCGCAATTCCATCCATCCGACACGGTGATGCTATAGATGCCCGCACCTAAATTGTTGAAGGTAGCATTGGTTTGCACTCCGGAAGTAAAGTCTATGACAGATCCCGTAGGGTCATAGAAATTCAACTGGTATTGATAAGAACCACTTCCTCCCACTACATTCACCGCAGAAACACTTCCATTGGTATCCCCATAACATGACAAAGCGGTGACCAATGGGGTTGCATTGGCGGTAATCGGTATCGGCGCCACCAAGACTTCCGAGTCATTCAGGACACACCCGTTCGCATCAGTGATCACAACATTGAAATTGCCTGCGGAAAGTCCGGTAAATACAAAGCTCTGAACATTATTGGCATTATATGCCTGGCCAGACGTGGTATTGGTCAAAACAATATCATAAGGGGCATAACCTCCACTCGGATCAACCAATATCTCTCCCTGATCATAAGTACAGGTCACATCGGCTACAGCATTTACGGCGGCAGTCAAAGGCATATCAGGGGAAAGAATAGTGATCATATTGGAATTCTCTCCACACAAAGGCAGTGCAGTTTCTGTGATCCTTACAAAGTAATTTCCACCTGATAACCCGGTAATGGATAACGGATTGGTAGTGGTATTGCCCGAACCTATCAGTACACTGGTTCCGGTCTGTGTAAATACTTCGTAATCATAAGGGCCTGAATAGCCACTTAGGTCGATTTCCATAACTCCGGAAGCATCCCCGAAACAAGTCACAGGAGTGACCGCTGTGGCCACCACGTCGATCAGGTCGTAGGGCGCGACGGTATAGGGGGCCGTGTTGACGTAACATCCAGTAGCGGTATCGGTAATTCTGAACACATAGCTGCCAACCGCATTAAGGTCATAGGTAGCCGTGTTATATGCCGGGGTCCCCGTTTGGATTCCGTTAACGTTGCCAATGGGCAATAATTCAATACTGTACACATTTGCGGGATTCCCATCATCGGTTACCGTAATGGTTACCTGCTCTGGTCCTGCACAGGAAATGGCCGTATTTTGGGACACAGCCGCCGTAAATTTATTCAACGGGCTAATGGTCACGATATCGGTATCGGTACATCCGTTGGCGTCCCTCACGGTGACGGTGATGTTCTGCACGGCCCCCGTATCGGTGATGTCGAAGGTGTTCGACGGGAAGAAGTTGGTCCCGTTGATGCTGTAGGTATAGGGCGCGGTGCCATCGGTGGCCACGGCCGTGATCACGGCCCGTGCCACGGTGTTGTCCACATTACAGGCGAAATCGGTCGCCGAGGCGCTAACGCTGACGGGCAAAGGTTCCGAGATGGTAACGGTCTGGGTGTCGCTGCACGCCCTGCCCGAGGTCACCGTGATGTCGTATGATCCCGCGGCCAGGCCTGTGAACAGGCCGTTGTTCTGCACCGTGGGCGGGTTGGTCCCGTCATCCAAGGTGTAGGTATAGGGCGGGTTGTCGTTGGAGGGGTCCATCACCACTTGGATAGAACCGTCTGCGCCGCCGCTGCAGGACACGTCCTCCTTGGTGAAGGTGAACAGTACCGGTGTCGGGGCCTCCAGGGAGACCGGCGCCTGTGCGTCGCAGCCCGAGCCCGAGATGTCGTAAACGATGGCGGTATAGTTGCCCGGGGCAAGGCCTGGGAACACGTTGGATGCCTGGTGGGCCCCGGCGGTCAAGCTCGTGCCCACGCCGTCCAACAGGTCGTACTCATAGCTTCCCGAACCTCCGTTGGCCGTAATGGCGATCTCCCCGTCGTTCAGGGCACAGCTGGGCTGTACCGTTGCCTGTGGCGTGAGCCCGAGCGGGGGCAGTATGTCGATGGTGTCGGTCGCGGTACATCCGTTGGCGTCCCTGACGGTCACGGTATAGGTGCCCGGGGCGGAAACGGTCAAAGTGCTGGAGGACTGGAACCCTGCGCCCGCGCTGTAGGCCAATGGCGCCACTCCGGTACCCAGTACCGTAAAGCTGTAGGAGGTGCCCGTGGAGGTACACTGGTCGGCCGCATAGGCCGGTGCGGTCACGGTCGGCATGGGATCTAGGGCGATGGCCACATCGATCATGAAGGTACATCCCCTGGAATCCCGTACCCATACGTCCCAATCAAGGTCGGTGGCCGGGTCCAGGGTCGCACTGGCACTGGCAGTGTAATTCCCCGCCAATGGCGCCACGCCGTCCCTTACGAAGGCATAGGTATAGCCCGGGGTCCCCCCGCTGGCCTGTACGCTCACCTGGGCCCCGATGTTGCAATTGGCGTTGATGTTGTCCACCTCCACAAGGTTCACCGCAGCATTTGGCGATCCTATGGTGACGGTATTGGACATGTCGTCGCAGAAGGGCGTATCGGTGGCGATCACCTGCACATGGAAATTGCCTGCGGGAAGCCCTGAGATCGTCAAAGGGTTTACCGAGGTATCGGCGGCCACCACGCCGGTGACCGGCGCCGCGGCGCTATCGAACACCTGGTAGGTATAGTTGCCAAGATAATTGTTCACTTGGATCGACAGTTGCCCATCGGAGTCCCCGAAGCATGTCACGGGGGTAACGGCCGTGGCCACCACGTCGATCAGGTCGTAGGGCGCGACGGTATAGGGGGCCGTAACGAAATAACAGCCCGTGGTGTTGTCGGTGACCCTGAAGGTATAGTTCCCCGGCGCCGCCAGGTCGAAATCCGCGGTATTGGCCACAAGGCTCTGTGACGGTCCTCCCGGAAGTTGCTCGTAGGTAAAGTCCCCGGACCCGCCGGTCACGGTGATCCTTACGGTCTCGTCGTTGGCACAGGTGATCGCGGCGATCTGGGCCACGTCCACGGCCGTGATCTTCGGCAACGGGCTAATGGTCACGATATCGGTATCGGTACATCCGTTGGCGTCCCTCACGGTGACGGTGATGTTCTGCACGGCCCCCGTATCGGTGATGTCGAAGGTGTTCGACGGGAAGAAGTTG
>JAHENB010000022.1 GCA_024643345.1 Maribacter sp.
GAAACAAGGAAGTTTTTTGGTTTTTGGAAGTCCCACGACTTCAGACCACAATTCAGCGTGCTTTAACATACAAATCGAACCACTTTACAACTTCATTTTCGCAGCCTGAAAAATAAAGGTCATTTTTACAGTCCCAAATCTTACCAAACCAACCCGATAAATGCAAAAACCCTGACCTTACGGCCGGGGTTTTTTGTTTGTCAATCTTATGATTGCACTATTTTATTGATGCCTTAAATGAAAAAAGTGCAGCACACGTTTCCCGCACTTTCAACTAAAATTATTCCCATGCTATCGGCGGCCCGCTTTCTTTTGATCTTCGGCCTGTTCCATCATTTCTCGCATTTTGCGCTGAAATTTGTTTTCCTTCTTGGGCTTGGCCTTATTTTCCTGAATTTGGGCATGTATTTTTTCATCGTCAAGAATGAAATTCTTAATGACGAGCATAATTCCGATGGTAATCAAGTTTGAAACAAAATAATATAAACTTAAACCACTGGCGTAATTGTTGAAAAAGAACAACATCATCACCGGCATCAAATACATGATGAATTTCATATTGGGCATTCCCGGTTGTGTAGGCATGTTCTGGCCCGTGGTCATCATCATATAGAAGAAAATGGCTATGGATGCCAAAATGGGAAATAGGCTCACATGGTCGCCATAAAAAGGAATACTGAACGGCAACTGGGCGATGGTGTCATATGATGAAAGGTCATCGGCCCATAGAAACGCTTTCTGCCTTAGTGCAAAAGAGGTAGGAAAAAACATGAACAGCGCATAGAAAATGGGCATCTGCAGCACTGCTGGGATACATCCGCTCATTGGGCTAACCCCGGCCTTGTTATAAAGCTTCATGGTCTCCTGCTGCTTTTTCATGGCATTGTCTTTGAACTTTTCTCCAAGTTCAGTGATTTCAGGTTTTAAAACCTTCATCTTGGCCTGTGAAAGATACGATTTGTAGGTTACCGGCGACATGGCCAAACGCACTAGAATGGTCATCACCACAATCGCTAAACCATAGGGCAAAAACGAGCTGAGGAAAGTATAAAAAGGTGTGAAAATATAACGGTTGATCCATCCAAAAATGCCCCATCCAAATGGAATTGAGTCTTCCAATCCCAATTGTTTGTATTGTGCCAATACCTTGACGTCGGTAGGGCCATAGTACCAATGCATGTTCTGAGACAGTTCTCCATTTTCCATTTTTAAAGGGAGCACGGACGCATATTCCTTGGTGAAACCTGCGGTCTTACTTTCTTCCTTGATAAGGTTTTTAGATACCAGATCGGCGGTTTCAAAATTCTTTTCGGTAGCCAGAATGGCACTGAAAAAATGTTGCCGGTAAGATAACCATTTGACATCTATCTCGGTTTCCTGATCATCGCTACTTTCCGAAAGTTTACTGAGCTTGTTATCCTCATGGCTATAGGTCAATCGGGTATACCTATTTTCATATTGCACACTTTTTGAATGCCTTATGGCTTTCATCTTCCAATCGATGGCAATGGGCTGGCTGGCATTGAAAACGCCATTGAGGCCTTGAGAACGAATCGTAAAATCGACCAAATAGTCATCGGGCTTCATCTCGTAGCGGAATTCCAGGTATTTATCCGGACCCACCTTCGCCTTCATGGAAAGGACCTGGTTATCCGCTTTTTTATCCAGGGAAGGTTCAAAAAACAAATCGGCGGAATGCAATAGCCTATTATCGGAAGTTGTGAAATTTAAGCCAAAGGATGCATTACCATCTTTTACCAAGTATACCGGAATAGAATCATAGGTCTTGAATTGTTTCATCGTGGCTTCCACAATTTGACCGCCCTTATTGCTGATTTTGAGCAAGACCAGATCGTTTTCCAGTATGGTATTTCCTTCTTTGGGTTCGGTGAAGCCAAAAGCGCCAATGGTGCTTTTATAATCGGCCACCGCCGTGGAATCATGAAGGTCTATTTTTACCGGTTCCATGATTACCGAAGGGCTCTGCACATCCGCTTGTTCCTGCTCTTCCGTCACCTGTTCCTGCTTTGCCTTTTGGGCCTCCAGCTCCTCGGGAGTAGGCCTATTTTGGTAAAACATGAATATCAATATGCCAAAAATGAGCACAAAGCCAATAATGGTATTGATATCGAGTTTTTTTTCTTCCATCTAGATCTGTTTATTTGAAATACTGTGCCTTGAACCAAATTAATTTTGAAGGGGCAAATATATGTCCAAATGTGTGGATTTATGCCAAACTGGCATTAGTTTGTTTCTTTTTGTGCTTTAAAGCAGCTTTTATAAACCCCACAAATAAAGGGTGGGGATTCGCCACTGTACTTTTGTACTCTGGGTGGTATTGCACCCCTATGAACCATGGGTGGTTGGGCAATTCAACGATTTCCACCAATCCGGTAGCGGTATTGATACCCGAAGCGATCAGACCGGCAGCTTCCAATCGTGCCTTATAGTCATTGTTGAATTCATATCTGTGCCGGTGCCTTTCGGAAATGGACTTTACCCCTCCATAAATTTTTTGCGCCAGACTGCCTTCTTCAAGTTCGCAATCCCAAGCGCCCAATCGCATGGTACCTCCTTTGTTGGTTATGCTTTTCTGTTCTTCCATTAAACCAATGACAGGGTTTTCCGTTTTTTCGTCCATTTCTGTGGAATTGGCGTCGGGCAGGCCCAAAACATTTCTGGCATATTCGATCACCGCCATTTGCATGCCCAAGCAGACCCCTAAAAACGGGATACCGTTTTCCCTGGCATGCTGCACGGCCTTGATCTTGCCTTCAATACCCCTTTCCCCGAAACCTGGCGCCACTAAAATGCCATTAAGACCCGCCATTTTCTTGGCCAGGTTGTTCAAGGTAATATGCTCGGAATGTATGGATCGTACCTTTACCTTTACTTCATTGACTGCCCCTGCATGGATAAAAGATTCCAGTATGGATTTATAAGAGTCCTGCAACTCTACATACTTGCCAATCAACCCAACGGTGATTTCGTGTTGGGGATTTTTATGTTTGTTCAAAAACTCGTTCCATTGTGCCAGGTCCGGTTTCTGTTCATCGGATAATGCCAGTTTCTGAAGAACAACCGTATCCAACCCTTCCTGCTGCATCATTATGGGAACATCATAAATGGTGGAGGCATCGATCGATTGAATGACCGCCTCCCTTTTTACGTTGCAAAAAAGCGCCAGTTTGTCCTTTATTTCATCTGATATTTCATGCTCGGTCCTACAGACCAAAATATCGGCTTTGATACCGCTTTCCATCAAAGTCTTTACTGAATGCTGGGTAGGTTTGGTCTTGAGTTCCCCTGCAGCCGATAGATAGGGCACCAAAGTGAGGTGGATCACAATCCCATTATTATCGCCCAGTTCCCAAAGTAGTTGGCGAACGGCCTCGATATAGGGCAAAGATTCAATGTCGCCCACCGTACCCCCTATTTCGGTAATTACAATATCGTATTCCCCACTGTTGCCCAAAAGTTGCACCCGCTCTTTGATCTCATTGGTAATGTGGGGTACTACCTGAACCGTTTTTCCCAAAAATTCACCACGGCGCTCCTTTTCAATGACACTTTGATAAATGCGACCGGTGGTCACATTATTGGCCTGCGAGGTCTTCACGTTTAAAAAACGTTCATAGTGCCCTAAATCCAAATCGGTTTCGGCACCATCATTGGTCACATAACACTCACCGTGCTCATATGGGTTTAAGGTACCGGGATCCACGTTGATATAGGGATCCAATTTTTGTATGGTCGTCTTATAGCCGCGGGCCTGAAGAAGTTTGGCCAGGGAAGCGGCAATGATACCTTTTCCCAGCGAGGAGGTAACCCCGCCGGTTACAAATATATATTTGGTCTGAGACATGAAGCGTTCGGTTGAATTCGTAACGCAAGCAAAAATACAAATTGCCGGAAGAAATCACCGTTAATGCATGGGAAATTCTTTTTGTATTTTTCGGATCAATGGTTCAAGTCCGTTTATCTTGATTTCGGTCATAGATTGCAACAAATCGCCAAGTTTACCCGGGGGGAATCCTTTTTGCTTAAACCAAATCAAATAGGGTTCGGGCAAATCGAGCAGATATCGGCCCTTGAATTTTCCAAAGGGCATGCGGTAATGGGCAAGTTCAATGAGTCGTTCTTTGTCTGGCACCAGTTCCATGGATATGGTTTATTATGTTATCTTTATGAAGTTATGATAGCTTTGTTAAGCTTCGTCCAATTCTTTTTGACACCCAAACATACCCATTTATTGGGCTTTTTAAACCGTTACCTAATATATTAAAAATCGAATGATGAAAAGAAGATCTTTTATAGGCAGTTCTGCTGCCGCTTCGGTCGGGCTTTTGGTCTCTCAAACCGCGAATGCCCGAACAACAGTGACCACGCCCTTCGCAGAACTCAAAAACAATGTTAACCATAGTGTCTGTCGTTGGTGCTATAGCTCCATTCCCATGGAAGATTTCCTTAAGAGCCTCAATACTTTGGGAATCAAATCAATGGATCTGACCGGTCCTGAAGATTGGCCCATGATGAAAAAATACGATATCCATGCTTCGATGTGCTGGGGGGCCGGAATGGGCATTGAAAAAGGTTGGAACGAACCTAAATATCATGAAGATCTGATCAAGGATTATTTGCAAATAATCCCAAAAGTGGCCGAAGCGGGTTATACCAACCTGATCTGTTTCAGTGGGAACCGAGCGGGCATGAGCGATTTTGTGGGCCTGGAAAACTGTGTCACCGGGCTAAAGCAAATATTGCCTTTGGCAGCGGAACATGGGGTGGTGATACAAATGGAACTGCTGAATTCAAAAATAGATCATAAAGACTATATGTGCGATCATTCCGACTGGGGGGTGGAACTCTGTAGAAGGCTTGGTTCAGAAAATTTTAAACTTCTTTATGACATCTACCATATGCAGATCATGGAAGGCGACGTTATCCGCACCATCCAAAACTACCATCCCTATTTTGGCCATTACCATACCGGGGGAAATCCCGGACGTCACGAAATCAATCAGACCCAAGAACTTTATTATCCCGCCATTATGCAAGCCATACTGGAAACCGGGTTTAAGGGCCATGTGGCTCAGGAATTCATACCTACTTGGGAAGACAAGATAGCGGCACTTAAGGAAGGGGTGACCATTTGCGATGTCTAAACCCAAAAATCGTTTATAGGGATTTCCCATTGGGCTTACCAATGGTTGGCACATAACAAGAAAAAAAGTGTAAGCCAAGCCATACCATTCGTTCAATTTTCCACGTTATTATAGTTCCCTTAGCCATCGGTGGTATTGAACCACTAGATCAGATTAAGGTGGAACGAAAAATAGCGTTATGAAAATGCGATCAAAATTTGCCCCTATATGGATACTATTGATCATTGTCGGGTGTTCCAATGATAAAACCGATGATCTGCCGGGCAATCCAGATCCGGAAGTGTCGGATCTTTATTTTCCCCCTATAAACGGTGATACCTGGGAAACCATCTCCATCTCAGATTTGGGTTGGAACGCAGCTGCCGAACAACCGCTCTACACCTTCCTTGAGGAGAACAATACCGACGCCTTTATCATTTTAAAGGATGGGCGCATCGCGTTGGAAAAATATTTTGGCACTTTTGATGCCGCACAAAACCATTCGTGGAATTCCGCGGCCAAGACCTTGACCGCAATGACGACCGGAATCGCGCAATACGAAGGATTTCTTGACATCGACCGTCCGTCATCAGATTATATGGGGCCCGGTTGGTCTTCCCTGACCCAGGAACAAGAACAGGCCATAACGGTAAGGCACCATCTCACCATGACCACAGGTTTGGATTATACGGTGCCCAACAACGGCTGCACCGACAAGGAATGTTTAATGTATAAGAATGCTCCGGGCACCTATTGGTTTTATCATCAGGCGGCCTATACCTTGCTCGACAATATTGTTTCGGGAGCCGTACAACAAGATTTCTCCGATTATTTTAACCTTAAAATTCGGGACAGAATAGGTATGCAAGGCGCATGGATCAAGACCGGCTACCTGAACCTCTATTTTAGCAACGCCCGAAGTATGGCCAGATTCGGACTATTGAACCTCAACAAAGGCATCTGGGACCAAACGCCAATCTTGGAAGATCAAGCCTATTTCAACATGGCGACGACGACCTCACAAGACCTAAACAAAGCCTATGGTTTTCTGTATTGGCTGAACGGTAAGGACAACTTTAAGATTCCTGGATCGGAAGAATCGTTTCCGGGCAAATTAATGCCTGCAGCACCTGATGATCTTTATGCCGGATTGGGCGCCTTTGACCAGAAACTCCATATTGTGCCCAGCAAGGGGCTCGTCATTGTCAGATTCGGAGATTCGGCCAATAGTGATGAACTGGGACCGACCACCTTCGACAATGAACTTTGGGAAAAAATCAACGTTTTGATCGAATAATTATTGGCTATGGGCATTTTTTCCGGTTTTTTGCCCTTTAAAAAGCCATGAACACAATTGCCAAGTATTTATTCATTGGTTTGCAGTAACTTGGTTTCCCACAATGCAATATTTTTTTGATTCATGCGCACAAATTCATCCTTCCCTTCAGTGGCGGCAAGTGACAAAGATTTTTTGGCGGAGACAATGGCAGCCTTATAATCTGTCATCCCCGCTTCCAGCAATGATTTAACACGATGGAAATAATAAGTCTCATCGCCCAATTCCAAAGCCTTCTTCACATAGTTCAAAGCGATGGGATAGTCTTCTCCCTTCTCCTGTAAATATCTTGCTGCTTCATAATAGGTCTGTGCGGTCGGGTTATTTTTGATTTGATCGGCAATCAGCCCCAGCATTCTAGCATGCGTATCCAAGGTAATCGGAATCTCAATTTTCGTTTTTTCCCAACAGAGCACTAGCTTGACCGATTGGTGGTCAATATCTTCAAATGAGATCAAAAAATTTTCCTGATGGTAAAGAATTGGTTCGGGTTTGACAGTTATCCTAAAGACGTCCTCATCTGGGTTATAAGCTTTACGGCCATCGCCCCAATGTTCGGTATTTTTATGAAAGGCGATTTGCCATTCGGTTTCTTCTGGAAAGGCATAGAGGGCATAGGTTCCTTTAGGGAGAGCATGGCCCAGAATGCTTAAAGTGGTGCTGGTGCTTAACTTGGTTGACTCATTGGCACCTACCCGCCAAATTCGGCCGTAAGGAACCAGATCACCAAATATTTTTCGGCCCTGTACCGCTGGACGTGAATATTGCACTTTGAGGGTGTCAAGGCCTACTTCTTGAATGGTCACCGAAAACGGGCTCGCTTTTGGGTGTATCAATTGGCCAAGAACAAAGTAAGGCAACACAAACAATACTATGAGCGGGATGTGCTTCAAGTTCGGTTGCTGAAAAATGAATCCACGAATTCGTACTTGTTGAATACTTGCAGGTCTTCAATGCCCTCACCCACCCCGATATATTTTACAGGAATCTGAAATTGATCGGAAATCCCGATGACCACGCCCCCTTTGGCGGTGCCGTCCAGCTTGGTAACGGCCAAGGAGGTCACTTCCGTGGCCTTGGTAAACTGCTTGGCCTGTTCAAAAGCATTTTGTCCGGTCGACCCGTCCAACACCAAAAGAACTTCATGTGGGGTATTCGGCACCACCTTTTGCATCACCCGCTTTACCTTGCTCAATTCGTTCATTAGATTCACCTTATTGTGAAGGCGACCTGCGGTATCGATTATAACCACGTCGGCCCCCTGGGTTAACGCCGAATTTAAAGTATCGAATGCCACAGAAGCTGGGTCACTTCCCATTTTTTGCTTGATTATAGGTACATCGACCCTATTGGCCCAAACCTGCAGCTGGTCAATGGCGGCGGCACGAAAGGTATCGGCGGCGCCTAAAACTACCTTATAACCTTGATTTTTATATTGGTGGGCCAATTTACCGATCGTGGTAGTCTTGCCCACTCCGTTTACCCCAACGACCATGATTACGTAGGGCTTTAAACCTGTAGGCACCTGTACATCGGTCGCCTCCCCAACATTGGTCTCAGAAAGCAGGCCGGCAATTTCTTCCCTTAGTATTTGATTGAGTTCCTCGGTGCCCAAATACTTGTCCTTGGCTACTCTGGCCTCAATTCGCCCTATGATTTTTAAGGTGGTATCTACCCCCACATCCGAGGATACCAACACTTCTTCAAGATTGTCGAGTACCTCGTCGTCGACCTTGGACTTTCCGGCAACTGCCTTGTTGAGCTTGGAAAAAAAGTTGGTTTTCGTTTTCTCCAGACCCTTATCAAGATTTTCCTTTTTCTTTGAAGAAAAAATATTTTTGAATAGGCTCATGTGTTCCCTAATATTTTATTGCCTTTAAAGATATATAAAATAAAAAAAGCTACTTTCTTACGAGAGTAGCTTTTAAAAGTAAACATTAATTACTTATTTTTTTGACAACCAAGCGTCGACCAACTCAGGCGGCATAACCGCTTCAGTGAAGGTATAGGCACCTGTCTTGGGCGACTTTACCATTTTGATGGCCTTGGTCAACCTTTTTGAACTTGTCTGTAAACTTGCTACCGTTTTCTTTGCCATGACGTATTACTTTATTTCTTTGTGTACGGTCACCCTTCTAAGTACCGGATTATACTTTTTGATTTCCAATCGCTCTGGAGTATTTTTTTTATTTTTGGTGGTGATGTAACGGGAAGTACCTCCCACGCCAGAGTCTTTGTGCTCTGTACACTCCAAAATTACCTGAACCCTATTCCCTTTCTTTGCCATTATTGTTGCTTTTTAAGGATTATTTTACCAATCCTTGTGCTTTTGCCTCCTTTAAAACAGCGGCAATACCTTTCTTGTTGATTATTTTTAGCCCTTTGGCGGAAACCTTCAAAGTAACCCAACGGTCTTCCTCAGGAATAAAAAAACGCTTTTTGGAAAGATTGACGTCAAATCTCCTTCTGGTCTTATTGATGGAAAACGAAACGTTGTTGCCGAACATCGCCCTTTTACCCGTAATTTCACAAACTTTTGACATTGCGCTGATTTTTTTAAACAGGATGCAAATTTATATCATTTTTGTGTGACGGGCAAAATTCTGCTTCAGATTTTTGAAATTTCTTTTTGAAGGAGTTCAAGTGCTTTATGAACCGCTTTCTGCACGATCCGTTCCCGATTAGATCCCATGACAAAACGCTGTGAAATGGTGCCCAACGGGGACGAGATGGCAATAAATACCGTGCCCACTTCCGCATCGGAATCACCCTTGGTAGGGCCAGCGTTGCCCGTAGTGGCTATTGAAAAATCGGTCTTGAGCAATCGCCTTGCATTTTGAGCCATCTCCTTGGCCACTTCTTCACTCACCACCGAGTATTTTTCAATTAAACTAAATGGCACTTCCAACAGTTCAATCTTTGTTTGGGTGGCATAGGCCACCAAACTTCCTTTGAAATAAGCAGAAGCACCGGGAACGGAGGTAATGAGCTCCGCGATCTTACCGCCGGTGAAGCTTTCAGCGGTAGACAAGGTCATCCGTTTCACGGTGAGCAATTTGCCGATCAGGACCTCAAGAGTTTCATCATCTTCAATGCCAAATAGTACGTCTTCTATTAAAGGATATAGGGCAGCGCTCGCCTCGGTGATGGCCGTTTCCAGAACTTGTCTGCTAGGTCCTTTGGCACTTAGCCGCAACCTTACTTTTCCAAAACTGGGCAAATAGGCCAGTTTTAAAAAATCTGGCAATCGCTCCTCCCAGTACTCGATCCTTTCTGCAATGGCGCTCTCCCCCAGGCCATAGGTGATCAAGGTCTTGTGTATAATATAAGGCCGTTCGAACGCCTCTGTGATTTTCGGGATGACCTGATCGGTCATCAGTGCCATCATTTCATAGGGTACCCCTGGAAGTGAAACATAAACGGTATCCCCTTGGGAGAACCACATTCCGGGAGCGGTTCCGTTTGCATTGTGCAGCACCGTTGCCTTCGAAGGTACCATGGCCTGCTTTCTGTTCACCTCGGAAATGGGGGTGGTGATATATTTTGAAAACAACTGTTCCACATGTTGTAAAACATCTTTGTTCTCTACCAGTACATCGTCAAAGAAAGTGCAAAAAGTATGTTTGGTAATATCATCTTTGGTAGGACCCAAGCCCCCGGTACATATAACCAGGTCGACATTTCTTCCAGCTTCTTCCAGCGCCTTTAAAATATGTTGTTCTTCGTCCTGTACCGAAGTGATCTGATAAACGGAAATACCTATGCCATTGAGCTGCTTGGCAATAAATGCCGAGTTGGTGTCAATTACTTGGCCTATGAGAATCTCATCGCCAATGGTGATGATTTCAGCCAGCATTATAGATCGAAATCCTTTTTGAGCTCCGATACTACCTGGGCAATATCCTTTTTAAGTATGGGAAATATTCTTTGTATTTCGGCGAAATTGGCCTCATTTTTCCCAAGCGTCTCAATTTCCAAGGCCGCCGCCCTTGTCTGTTCCATGCCCAATAGGTCAACATTCGGCTTTATCTTGTGCGCAAGTTTATACACTTGTTCGAAGTCTTTTGCTTCCAAAGCGCTTTCCAATTGTTGTAAATCGTGGGGCACCTCTTCCAAGAAGACCGAGATTACCGAATGGACGAATTCTTCATCACCTTCGGCCATCTCATTAATTTTCATCAAACTATAGATCATCACTTTATTTTTACAAAAAACATTTCGTGCCCTTCCAATACGCCCGAAAGATAGTCATTTGGCATTATTTTACCAACACCCGCAGGGGTACCGGTAAAAAGAATATCACCCTTTTTTAAGGTAAAATATTTTGAGACATAGGCCACCAAAGGATCTATCTTCCATATCATATGACATGTATTCCCTTTTTGCACCGTTACCCCGTTTTTTAAAAGGGAAAATGCTAAATGGTTCAAATCTTTGAAGTCGGACTTCGGAAGCCAATTTCCAATCACCGCAGAGCCGTCAAAACCTTTTGCCTTTTCCCAAGGCAGGCCCTTCTCCTTCAATTGTGCCTGAACATCCCTTGCGGTAAAATCGATGCCCAGTCCTATTTCGTCATAATAGGTGTGGGCAAATTTTGGGTCTATATGTTTGCCCACCTTTTTGATCTTTACCAATATTTCCACTTCGTAATGCACGTCTTCGGTAAACTCGGGGATAAAGAAATCCTGTTCCTTGGGTAAAATGGCCGAGTCGGGTTTGATAAAAACCACAGGATCGGAAGGTCTTTCGTTGGCCAGTTCTTTGATGTGCTCCGTATAGTTACGGCCAATGCAAATGATTTTCATTTTTATCTTTTTCCTGGATTGTTCGTTAATTGATCTGTTCCAATATGGAAAATAACGGGAACCCCAATTGGCTATCCCAATTTGTTGTTGAGTTTGCTCAATTTAATTTGAGTCAATACTTTTTTGGTATATAGGGGAAAGTCTGCGTTCATAATCCATCCAAAATAACCTGGCTCGCTGTCGAGCACTTCAAGGACCTTTTTGCCCTTGTGCTTGCCAAAGGCAAAAATTTCATTATTTTCTTCATCCAAAGCGATAAATCCAGCAAAATCGACGAACTGTCGGTGGGTAGAAAATTCCGCCAGTTTTTTGACGTTGTTTTCCAGTTCGGGATAACGCTTTAACTGCCCAAGAAGCACTTCATAGGTGGCCATGGTGTCGGCCTCTGCGCTATGGGCGTTGTTCAAATCCTTATCACAGTAAAATTTGTAGGCGGCTTCGAGTGTTCTTTTTTCCATTTTGTGAAAAATCGTCTGTACATCTATGGAGACCGTATTTTTCATATCAAAGTCGATTTCGACGCGCAGTAGTTCTTCCGCCAATAACGGAATATCGAAACGGTCAGAATTGAACCCTCCCAAATCGCTGTCCTTGACCATTTTATATATTTCCTTTGAAATTTGCCCGAAGGTAGGCTCATTTGCCACTTTTTCATCAGTGATGCCGTGCACAGCGGTCGAGGCTTCGGGAATGGGCATCTCAGGATTGACCAACCATGTCTTGGATTCCCTGTTGCCATTGGGAAATATTTTTAAAATGGAAATTTCCACGATTTTATCCTTGGCCACATTGGTTCCAGTGGTTTCCAGATCAAAAAAACAAATAGGTCTCGTAAGCTTTAATTCCATGCCGAAGGGTTTCCACAAAGATACTTTTTCGAGAAGTTCGGCGAAACGATATCGTAAGATATTTAGCCGTTGATACCGCTTTGTCCGAAACCTACCTCTACTTATGGTCTAGGCCGATCTTTTAAATTTGGAGGGAAAGGGCCGATAGGCATAATAGTGCAGTACTTCTTCCAACGCCATTTGTAAGGCTTTGTTGATGGGTACGATGGTATTGCCCAATTTAAAATCGATCTGGGCCAATCTTTTGTATTGGTCCGAAAAAATGGGGATTGATAGCCCATTATTGATGGCATTTACGGTGTCTTGGTAGCTGTCTTTCTGATTTTCCTTGATGATATTACAGGTGGCCAAGCGGAGCTGTCCTATTTTATCGCGCCCCGCCCCATAGCCGAAAAGACGGCATATCAGCCCTCGATGCGCATATTCCGAACACTTGCCTTTACCCATATCTCCCAATGACAAAGGACTATAAAGAATGCAAACAGAGCTTGGAGATCGTTTTAATCGATCTAGTGCCTCGAGGGCCCGGCCCTGTAAAAATTGGTGGTACGCCCATGGTAAAAATTCCAATGGGGAGGCCTCGACATCGGGTTTGGTACAACATTTCCCGCAGCCAGCGATGCAATGAAGTTTTGTTGTTGATTGAAATTGGGCGATTTCCTTGTCAAGTCGTGTATATAGCAATTCAACCGACCTTACCCTGCGGGCTATGGACATAAATTTTTCCGCAAAGGTACATCAGAATATCACGTGGAGGCCTTTTATTTTTGGGACCCCAAACAAGGAGACAATTCTGCGGTCAAACCCATGCAACTTGTCCTTTAGCAACAAACTGAACCATTAGTTTTATTATCTGCACCTAGATTTCCCTATTTACGTCCCAAGCTTCCAAATAGTCGGCCACGGACTTGGCGAACATACTGCCCAACGCCCCGTTGACCACCCTGTGGTCATAGCTGTGCGACAGGTACATTTTACTGCGGATACCGATAAAATCGCCCTCACTGGTTTCTATGACAGCAGGTGTTTTTCGTATGGCGCCCAAAGCAAGGATGCCTACTTGTGGCTGGTTGATGATCGGTGTGCCGAAAACACTGCCGAAGGTTCCGACATTGGTTACGGTATAAGTGCCGTCTTTCACTTCGTCGGGCTTTAACTGGTTTTTGCGTGCGCGTTCCGCAAGATCGTTCACTACCTTGGCCATGCCCACCATATTCAATTGATCAGCATTTTTGATTACCGGAACAATAAGGTTGCCATCCGGCAGGGCCGCGGCCATTCCTATATTGATGCTTTTTTTCTTGATGATTTTGTCCCCATCGACCGAAATATTGATCATCGGGTATTTTTTCAACGCTATGGCGACCGCCTCCATAAATATAGGGGTAAAGGTCAATTTTTCACCTTCTCGTTTTTCAAAACTATCCTTGACCCTGTTGCGCCATTGTACGACCTTGGTGACGTCGACTTCTATAAAACTCTGTACATGGGCGGATGTAGAAACGCTCGATACCATATGTTGGGCGACTAATTTCCCCATCCTGGTCATTTCGATGACCTCATCTTTTCCGGCTATGGAAACCGTAGCGACACGCTCTTTTTCCGTTTCAGTTCTTGGCGCTTGGGAAGCGACAGTAACTGGGGCAATTTCTTTTGCGGGTTGTTTTGTGGTTTGATGACCAACCTTAGCTCCGGCAACATAGTCCAATATATCGTTTTTGGTAACACGACCCTCTTTTCCGGTACCTGCAATGGTTTCCAGTTCTGCCATGGTTATGCCCTCTTCCTTTGCAATATTTCGCACAAGGGGTGAATAAAAACGGTCTGAGGATTGGGCTTCGAAAATGGGGGCCACCAGCTTTTCCTTTGTCATTTTAATACCCTCTTCCAATTGCACCGAAGGCTGCTCGAGATCCGATTCGATATCCTGAACCGCAATTGGCTGCCTTTCTCTTGCGACTTCTGGTTTATGTTCCTTTTGACCATTGCCGTTGATTTCGATGATGGCTATGGTCTCCCCTACTTTAATGACATCATCAACCTTAAAAAATTTTTCAACCAAAACGCCTTCCACTTCGCTGGGGACCTCCGAATCGACCTTATCGGTGGCAATTTCCAAAACCGGCTCATCGAGGGCAATGGCATCGCCAACCTCCTTGAGCCATGAGGTTATGGTGGCCTCGGCAACACTTTCTCCCATTCGGGGCAATTTCAATTCAAACTTTGACATATCCTTATTTTATATGTACTAAATGAAATTTTCGTTGCAAAAATACTAAATATTCGAAGTTTAATTTGAACTTATTACATCAAGTACCTTTCCTAGTTCGCTTTTAGGGAGCCCTCGAACGGAATACGGTTCAGAATACTTCTTCCAAGGGTTACCTCATCGGCATATTCGAGTTCATCGCCCACCGCGATACCCCTTGCGATGGTAGAGGTATTTATGTCGAGCCCCGCAAGCTGTTTATAAATATAAAAATTGGTGGTATCCCCTTCCATCGTGGAGCTAAGGGCAAAAATTAGTTCCCTGATTTCACCCAATTTGGCTTTGTTGATCAAAGATGTTATGGTAAGTTCCCGAGGACCCACACCTTCCATTGGAGATATCTTACCGCCCAAAACATGGTATAGGCCCATATATTGACCCGTATTCTCAATGGCCATTACATCGCGGATATCCTCCACCACACAGACCAGGCTTCGGTCTCGTTTCGGACTGGCACAAATCTCGCACAGCGCCACATCTGAAATATTATGGCAACTGCTACAAAACTTTACGGTATTTCGCAATTGTTCCAAAGCAGCGGTCAAACGGGTGGTTTGTTCAGTGGGCTGCTTCAACAAGTGCAGCACCAGCCGCAATGCGGTACGCTTTCCTATGCCCGGCAACTGTGACGTTTCATTGACCGCCTTTTCCAATAATTTTGATGAAAAATCCATTTGAACACTTTACTGGGCAAAATTACATACTATTTTTACTTTTTGTACTTTGGCTTCCAATAATAATTTGAATGACACCAACCCATATCCTGCTCTTGATCATCGGTTATTTTCTGCTACTGATGCTGATTTCCTATTTTACCGGTAAAAACGATTCCAACCTTGATTTCTTTAGGGCGGGGAATCAATCTCCTTGGTTCTTGGTAGCCTTTGGTATGATCGGGGCCTCACTCTCCGGGGTCACTTTTATTTCAGTTCCCGGAGGGGTAAAGGCCGAAAGTTTCGGCTATATGCAGGTGGTGTTCGGTTATCTTGTGGGATATATCGTCATTGCCTTTCTTTTGATGCCCATCTACTATCGCCTGAACGTCACCTCCATTTATGAGTATCTCGAAGAGCGTTTTGGCAAGGTGAGTTACAAGACCGGGGCCTTTTTCTTTTTTATTTCCAAAGTGCTCGGCGCCTCTTTCCGGCTTTTTTTGGTGGCCATCGTACTACAGCAGTTCATTTTTGATGCCATGGGCATTCGTTTTGAGGTTACGGTAACGATATCTATCTTCCTTATATGGGTATATACCTATAAAGGGGGCGTAAAGACCATCATATGGACCGATTCTTTGCAAACTGCCTTTATGTTGGTTTCGGTCGCATTGAGCATTTATTTCATCAACCAGAGACTGGGGTGGGATTTGGGCCAATTTTTGGCCTCGGAGGAATTGAAAGCCTATAACAAAATATTTTTTGTTGATGATTTCTTTGCCCGGAACCATTTTGTCAAATCCTTTCTTGGCGGTATGTTCATCGCCATTTGCATGACCGGGTTGGACCAAGACATGATGCAGAAGAACCTCACTTGCAGGAGCTTGAAAGACGCGCAGAAAAATATGATCTCTTTTAGCATTGTACTGGTCATGGTGAATTTTTTTTTCCTCTTGTTGGGCGCCCTGCTTTTCATATATGCCCAAAAAATGAACATCGGGGTGCCGACCATGGACGGCGTGCCAAAAACCGACCTGCTGTTCCCTGAAATTGCCATCAACAGTGGTTTGGGCCCGGTGGTAGCGATTACCTTTCTATTGGGCCTTATTGCAGCGGCCTATAGTAGTGCCGACAGTGCCCTCACCTCTTTGACCACCTCTTTTTGTGTCGATGTTTTGGATATTGAAAAAAAACCGGAAACAGAACAAAAAGCACTCCGTAAAAAAGTACATGTGGCCATGGGGGCATTATTGATCGTGGTGATCATCCTCTTCAAATACGTATTGGAAAGAAATGTCATCGATGGGGTGCTTACCGTGGCAACTTATACCTATGGTCCTCTTCTCGGTTTGTTCACCTTTGGCATATTTACAAAGCAAAAAGTAAAAGATCGCTATGTCTGGTTGGTGGCCCTTTTATCTGTTGCTTTGATATATGGTATTTCACAAATTCCGATGGTATATTTTGGGGGTTATCAAATCGGTTATGAACTGTTGCCCGTAAATGGCCTGCTGACTTTCCTTGGCCTGTGGTTGATTCGGGATAAAAGAATAGTGGGGCAAGATAAGGGGGACCAATAAACCCTTTCCAAATTTATCTATCGTCCCCTAGTTTTATATTGGCCGGTTGCCAATAATACCAAAGTACAGGCTTCCATGGCCTCAATACCCTGTTCCTTCAATAAGCCATAGAATTCGGGGTTTTCGGTTCCTGGATTAAAGATGACCCTTTTGGGTTTTAGCCGAATGATGTCCTGATAATATTGGGGTTGGTGGGAAGGGCCCAAGTAAAGCGTAATCGTATGGATGTCTTGGAAATCATCGAAACTATCCAATACCTGAACTTTTCCTATTTTACCGGTCTTTGGTCCATAGGCCTGTGTCTCTATTTCATGGTCTATCAGGCGTTTCACCACTATATTACTATAACGGAAAGGTTTTAAGGAAGCGCCGAACACCAAGGTCTTGCACATTTGTTAATTGGGGGTTAAAGTTTGTGATTTTCTGTAACTATTCGGCTAATTTAGGGTCTATTCTATGAAGATCTATCGCAGCATTTTCAAAAAATGGTTATCGACAATGCTATGGGTTTATAGTTAATGGTTAGTGTTTATTATAGTAAAGTCGATAGCAGAAACCCTGGCAGCAATGTCAGGGTTTTTTTCTTCCATATTGAGTTGATTTTATCCAAAGATAATTCATTTTTCACCTTTACTACACTAACCATGGGCAATCGCCCAACTGGATTTAAACTGTTAAAATCGTCCTATGATGTAACATAATCACAAACACATTCGTCATACTTTCATCATCAATCAATCAATCAAAAAACGAAGGTCCCATGAAAAAAGTAATCTTACTTTTTGTACTGTTTTGTGTATCCACAACTCAGGCGAATTACGATCCAACGACCAAAGAACTTAAAGAGGGCGTTGTCACCGGTAGGGTAATCGACCAATCTGAGCTGCCCATGGCCTATGCCGCGATCGTAATCAAATCTCAAGATGGCACTAAAACTATATCTGGGGGCATTACACAAGAAGATGGTAGTTTTGAACTGAAATCCCTGCCAGAAGAGGCGCTGATCGTAGAGGTACAGTTCATTGGATTTCAAACCTATTCCCAAAAAATTACCATTTCCAAAGACCAACGTAAGATAGAACTTGGAGAAATTGTTATGGTAGAACAGGCCAATGAGTTAAGCGGGGTCGAAGTTGTTGGGGAACGAACCACAATAGAACAAAAAATAGACCGAAAGGTAATCAACATCGGAAAAGACCTTACCACGGCAGGCGCCACGGCATCCGATATTATGAACAATATTCCCTCAGTAAACGTTGATCAGCAGACAGGGGAGCTGACCTTGAGGGGAAATGCCAACGTACGGGTCATGGTCGATGGCAAACTATCCAATGTGCCGGTTGCCCAATTATTGCGCCAAATACCCTCCACCTCCATCAAATCGATCGAACTGATCACCAACCCTTCGGCAAAATATAATCCCGAGGGCATGAGTGGTATTATCAATATCGTCTTGCACAAAAATGCCAACATCGGCTTTAATGGCACCCTCAATACCGGCCTGACCGTTGGTCAGGAAGCCAAATTCAACAGTTCAATAGACATGAATTACCGCAACGGGAAATTTAATCTGTACGGCAACTTTGGCAATAATATTGGCAAGTATGTCAATGATGGCTTTATTTATAGAGATGTCGAAAACTCAGAGCAGATCTTCGATTTTTTTGACAACAACAAATCGTACCTATACAAATTGGGGATCGACTTTTTTATAAATGATGGCAATACCGTTTCATTTTTTACCAATCAGAATACGTATGACGGAAAATTCAAAGGCATCACCAATGTTTTCTACTACGATGATGCCATCCAAAATACCACCCAGTTTTTTAATAGTATCCAGAACAATTCCAGTGAACAATATAATTTTGACTACAAGCACCTATTCAAAAAAGAAGGCCATCAGATCGAATTGGAAGTAGACCTTAACCGGTTCACCGATGATGAGGATGCCGATTTCCGATCTACTGGGGCAACGTTGTTTCCCGATTACATGGATTTCGTGAATACCCGACGCACCCAGTCCATTGCCAATATTGATTATGTAAATCCTTTGGATTCCATTTCAAAATTGGAAATCGGCTTGGAAAGCAGAAATTTTGAAACCAATGTGGATTATGCCTCTACCGGCCTGTCCTATAACGCGAACGGCATGTTGGTCCCTACCGGGAATACCAAATTCGTTTATGGAATGGACATCTATTCGGCCTATGCCACTTTTGGTCAGGACTATAAGAAATGGTCTTATCAGTTGGGGGTTCGGGCAGAAGACGTTACCGTAAAAGCCGATACCAACAACATCAGCGCCTTCACCGATAAATACACCCGAGTGTATCCCTCTGGATTTTTGACCTACTCCCCCACCGAAAAGAACCAGTTCCAGTTGAGCTATAGCCGAAGGGTAGATAGGCCGGGGCTGCAACAGGTTAATCCAATCCGGGAATTTTCCACCCCGCTGATCTCGTCCATCGGAAACCCGAGTTTGGTGCCCCAATTCACCAATTCCTATGAAACGAACTACACAAGAAGATTTGAAAACGGGAGTATTACCACGGGTTTATTCTATAGGACGATCAAGGAAGAAATCAACCGAGCGGTTTATGTAGACCGGCTCGATCTGAACAAACTTATACTGTCATATGATAACTTTGAGGATACTTCGGCCTATGGCTTGGAGATATCCTCTAATTACAAGTTTACCAAATGGTGGAGCATCAATGGCAGTTTCGACATTTATTCCCAGACCCAACGCGGCAGTACCGAGCGTTTGGAGGGCAGTAATTCCAGCGCATCACTTGATGATATTGTTGTGGAAGAGGTGCAAGTGAAAAACACCGCATGGAATCTTCGATTGAACAATAGCCTCAAGGCCACCAAAAATTTGACCTTTCAACTGTTCGGATATTATCGGGGAGAAAATCAAAACATTCAATTTTTGGTAAAACCGATGTACTTCTTGAATGCCGGTGCCAGATACAGTTTTGCCCAGGGCAAGGGTACCTTTAGCCTTAATTTCAACGACGTTTTCAATACCATGCGGTTTGCCTTTAGTGCCGATAGGCCTTTTGTACAGAACGGACAGTTCAATTGGGAAAGCAGTACCGTTTTTGCGGGATTGTCCTATATGTTCGGAAGCGGAAAAAACAAGGCCGCCCAACGAAAAAGAAGGGACGACAATACCAAACAAGGAGGTGGCGGTATACTTTAGAACGAATTGACCCTGCCGACAAATTGGGGAAATGGGTTGGTATACCCAATTTTAGGCGGGTCGATTTGAAAAGCCCCGATGTTTCCATCGGGGCTTTGTATTTGAACCGGTATCAATACGTATCACCATCTGATGATAACGCTCCCCCAGGTAAAACCACTACCGAAAGCTGCCAAAACCACCAGTTCACCAGATTTTATCTTGCCTTGTTCCCAAGCTTCCGTCAGGGCGATCGGGATAGAGGCAGCAGTGGTATTGCCATATTTCATAATATTGTTGTAGACCTGATCGTCGCTTAATCCGAATTTCTTCTGAATGAATTGGGAGATGCGCAAATTAGCCTGGTGCGGAATCAGCATATCGATATCCGATGGCTGCAGGCCATTGGCAGCAAGGCCTTCCATAATCACTTCACTAAATCGCACTACCGCATTTTTGAAAACAAATTGCCCATTCATATAAGGGTAATACGACTCATCGTTCGGGTCGTTATCGGCAATAATATCGGTCACCCATCGCTTGCCCATACCAGGTGCGATCAACGATAATTCCTCGGCATGCTGCCCCTCGGAATGCAAATGGGTCGATAAAATCCCTTTGGTGGAATCTTCCTCCCTGCCCAAAACCGCTGCCCCTGCGCCATCTCCAAAAATTACCGAAACGCCTCTGCCCCTGGTACTCATGTCCAACCCATGAGAATGGAGCTCCGAACCAATGACCAGTACGTTTTTGTACATGCCACTTTTGATATACTGATCGGCCACCGAAATCGCATAGACAAATCCAGAACACTGGTTTCTGACATCAAGCGCCCCAACCGTTTTAATACCTAGATCGCGCTGTACCAACACGCCTGGACCTGGAAAATAGTAATCCGGACTGAGGGTGGCGAAAACGATGAAATCGATATCATCCTTGTCGATCCCGGCGCGTTCAATGGCGATCTTGGCTGCCTTTACGCCCATGGTGGTGGTGGTATTGCCGTCGCCCTTTGATACATGCCTTCTTTCCATGATTCCCGTTCGCTCCTGAATCCATGCATCATTGGTGTCCATCACCTTTGAAAGTTCGTCATTGGTGACCACATGTTCGGGAACAAAATAGCCCAAACCTTTGATTTTCGAGTTGTACATGTTAATGCGTTTTGATGCCGCTGAAGGGGCGGTCGATTATAATTGGTATTTACTAAGATAGACAAAAAAAAGCAGCTGCTATTGCAAGCTTTTAACGTTAGCGTATATATCGCTGGAAGTGGTTCACCGCTACCTTTGCCTTAAGATCGTGCAAGAGGTTAAACAGGCCAAAAAAGGTGCGGTTCATATAAATGAAATGCTTTGAACCCCTATTTGCATTCATTTTTCTGATTTGGTCGTCATTGGCAAAACGTTGCCCAAGATCGGCAATTTGCGACCAAAATTCGTTGGATCCAAAATCGAAACTTTCTTGGTTGAAAGGGGCCGTGAAAAGGGTCAACATCTCCCGAAACAATTGTTTGAAGAATTTAAGTTCGTCAACTGTGTCGTTATGGTTCAATATTTCCAGTTCATATAATTTCTCGGTAAAAAGGGTTTCATTGTCGAAGGTCTCTTTTTTGGCCAATTCAAAATATGGGCCATAAAACGCATCGGGAACTTCTTTGATACACCCAAAATCGATAGCGATCAAACTTCCTTTGGTACTTACCAAAAAATTTCCTGGGTGGGGGTCGGCATGTACTTTCCTTAATCCGTGGATCTGGAACATATAAAAATCCCAAAGGGTTTGCCCTATCCTGTTGCCCAGCGCTGGTGAAAAATCGGTTTTGGCAAACTCGCTAAGGTGCATGCCCTCCATCCAATCCATAGTAATGATCTTTTCACTGGACCATTCTTCATAATACACTGGAAATACCAGGTTTTCAATATGGCCGCACGCTAGTGATATTTCCTTGCTCTGCTCCAATTCAAGATGGTAATTCGTTTCTTCCATGAGCTTGTGCTCCACTTCCTTAAAATACTTATCAGAGTCTTTGCCCTTAATGTTAAAAAGTTTAAGGGCAATGGGTTTTACCAATGCCAGGTCACTCCCTATACTTTGTGCCACCCCGGGATATTGAATTTTAACGGCCAGTTGTTTGCCATTTTTGGAAGCCCTATGTACTTGGCCAATGCTGGCCGCATTAATCGAATTGCGTTCAAAAGAATCGAACAGCTCTTCCGGATATTTGTTCAAATAGGTTTTAAAAGTCTTTCGCACCAGGGGCGCTGAAAGCGGAGGCACGGAAAATTGGGATAGGGAGAATTTTTCCACATAGGCGTTGGGAAGCATGTTTTTTTCCATGCTCAACATTTGCGCCACCTTTAAGGCACTCCCCTTTAGGGTTTTGAGTCCGTCGTAAATATCCCCGGCATTATCCTCGTTCAGCTCGTCACGGTTCAACTCGGGATTCACCAACTTCTTGCCGTAATACTTTACATAATTACCCCCGATCTTGACACCGGTCTTTAGGAGTTTACCGGCGCGTTCAATTTTTCCAGTAGGAATACTGTCGAGGGTCTTCATGATAAGATATTTGCTTGGATGTCTTCCGGGGATTACATTTTTTCCTTGAAAAGAAACTTGCCGAAGTCGATGATATTGTCCAGAGGTGTATTGTCAAAAATATCAAAGATGGTATTGATCGATTTTTCAATGGCCATATCGGTCTTTTCAAATCCGGCCGAATCATCATCCATCCAAAACTTTAGAATAAACAACAATTCCAACCAGGCGCCTTCCGCGAACAAAGCGGGATTGCGTTTACTGATCTTATAGGTCTTTTGGGCATTCCCCTCCTCAATCAATTCTTTGGCGAAACGCTTTATCTGTTTTCGCAAACCTGTTAACTCATCCAATTTTCCCAATATCGACTTTTCGTTCTCTAAGGAAAAGAGCACGTAGCTCCGATTCAAGGTCAAAAGCTCAAAAAAAGCATAAAAAAGTGTGAGCAATTTATCTTTGTTGGTATAGCCCTCATACTCCTTGTTTTTGAACAACAGGTTTTCCGTATTGGTAAAGAATTTGATCCAAATACCCTTGCGCAGTACAACGAACGAACCAAAAAAACGGTAAAAATCGGCCTCCCCGATTTGGGTTGCTTTACAAAATTTGTAAATCGATTTGGGAACCGCTTCATGTTCCAAAACATAATCCATATAGGCCGTAATGATTTGGTCTTCGGTAACCTGATTTGTTTTACTCTTTGTAGCCATGTTATTGTCGTTATTTTTCGTTTACAACGTTAAAGATACGCTTCTTGATGCCCCCTATTTGTTAACCAATCGCTAAAGGAATGTCAATTTTAACAAAAACGTGCCTCCAGGGGTGGAGACACGTTTTCAAACAACCTAACCAATAAATAATCAAACGTGATTATGGGTTCAAAATCTTTTTCATAGCAACTTTTCATCCATAACCAAGGCAAAGATAATAATGTTTAATCTTTTAAAAGATAAATTAAACAAAAATATATGTTAAACTTTTTCCATCAAAAATTTTGGTGCTGATTCGGGCGGTTAGTAACTATATCTCCAAAAATTTGGAGCAAGCTGCCATTTAAGGTGTCAGTTTGTCACTTGATGCCATTATGGTATTTTTTTTGAATGAAAGAAATTGCTAACATAAAATTTAGAACCATGGCCTCAGGCAAGATTAATGTTTCAGTCGATAATATTTTTCCACTTATTAAAAAGTTCTTGTACAGTGACCACGAAATCTTTCTGCGGGAACTGATTTCCAATGCTACCGATGCGACACTTAAATTAAAACATTTGACCTCGATCGGTGAAGCGAAGTTGGATTATGGTAACCCGATCATCGAGGTTAAGGTGGATAAAAAGGGGAAAAAGCTCCATATCATCGATCAGGGAATCGGAATGACCACTGAAGAAGTAAAAAAATATATCAACGAGATCGCTTTCTCCGGGGCAGAGGAATTTTTGCACAAATACGAAGATGGCGCCAAGGAAACCGGAATCATCGGGCACTTTGGGCTAGGATTCTATTCTGCCTTCATGGTGTCAAAAAAAGTAGAGATCATCACCAAGAGTTATCAAGATGCCCCGGCCGTACATTGGACCTGTGATGGATCCCCGAAATTTACCATTAAAGCTCATACAAAGACCGAGCGCGGTACCGAAATTATTTTACACATAGCGGACGATTCCACCGAATTTTTGGAAGATCACCGTATTTCCGAACTCTTGCGAAAGTATAACAAATTTATGCCGATACCGATCAAATTCGGTACCAAAACGGAGACCTTGCCCAAACCCGAAGGCGCGAAGAAAGAAGATCCTGCCCCGACCCGGGAAGTTGACAATTTCATCAACAACCCCAATCCGGCCTGGACCAAACAACCTACGGATCTTAAGGATGAAGATTATAAATCATTTTACAGGGAACTCTATCCGATGCAATTTGAAGAACCCTTGTTCCATATCCATCTCAATGTCGACTATCCGTTTAATTTAACCGGAATTCTGTATTTCCCTAAGTTGACCAAGGACCTCAACATTCAAAAAGACAGGATACAATTATACCAAAACCAGGTCTTTGTAACTGATAATGTGGAGGGTATCGTACCCGAGTTCCTCACTATGTTGCGCGGAGTCATTGATTCTCCAGACATTCCGTTGAATGTATCACGATCTTATTTACAAGCCGATGGGGCGGTTAAAAAAATATCGAGCTACATTACGAGAAAGGTCGCCGATAAACTTCAATCGCTGTTCAAAAGTAACCGTGAAGATTTTGAGAAGAAATGGAACGATATCAAAATCGTTATTGAATACGGTATGCTTTCGGAAGATAAATTTTTCGAAAAAGCCGACAAGTTCGCGCTTTACCCTACCGTGGATGGCAAGTATTATACCTTTGAAGAACTGGAGGAGAAGATAAAGGGTTCGCAAACCGATAAAGATGGAAAATTGGTGGTGCTTTACGCTTCCGACAAGGAGGCCCAGCACAGTTATATCGAAGCGGCCAAAGCTAAGGGGTATGAAGTATTATTGATGGACTCCCCGATAGTGGGCCATTTGATACAGAAATTGGAACAGAGCAAAGATAAATTATCATTTGCCCGTGTTGATGCCGATCCAATTGACAAGCTCATCCAAAAAGAGGAGACCCAAATCTCCAAACTTTCGGACGAAGAAAAGGAAAAATTAAAAACGTTTTTGGAAAAGACCATTGGCAATGAAGGCTATACCGTTCAATTGGAAGCCATGGATAGCGCTGCCTCACCCTTTATCGTTACAGAACCCGAATTCATGAGAAGGATGAAAGAAATGCAACAAACCGGTGGCGGTGGGATGTTCGGCATGGGCAATATGCCCGAAATGTACAACTTGATCGTGAACACCAACCATGAACTGGTCGGTGAAATCCTCAATACAAAAACCGAGAAGAAAAGGGAACGTTTGATCAACCAGTCCATCGATTTGGCGCGACTTTCAAAAGGGCTGCTGAAAGGAAAGGAATTGACCGAATTTATCAAACGCAGCTATGAAATGGTGAAGTAAGCCGATCGTCAGTTCAATTTAACTCGGTTACACTTATTCTTTCACGGTAAAGATTGAAAATGCCGCTTCCTTTTTTGGAGCGGCATTTTTATTTTCGGTAGGGATGGGGCAACTCACCAATAAATGGGACCGCTGCCGAGATATTTCTCAGCAATGGGTTGGTAATACGCCCTGACATCCTCTAACTCATATATTTTTTGGCTCTTGGTGTACAGGTCGTAACGATTGAAGTCGCGTATGGTTTCCAAATAGGCTTGGTCTTTTTTATTGAGCAAATCGGTATAACTGCCACCGGTATGCCAAGGGTAGAACGAATGGTACCGTATCATGGTCATGGCCTCTTCGGGCAGTCTGTTTTCCTTATGGTTCGACAGTACCTGATATAAATATTCATCATGGCCCCAAGCCAGGTTCAGCTTATCAAGGCCACATCCCTTCTCATAGATTCCCAAAGTCGTATTGTAAGATGAATTATGCATATCGGGATTCAACGTATTGAATTCGGGATAGACACAGGTATCGGGCAGCGCGCATCCCACGACAAAGACATCGCCGACCATACCCCATTGCTCGGCCTGGCTGGTGCCATCCTCGTCGCTGCCCCAAAGAAACATCACCTTGCCCAAATCGTGGATGAGACCGGTCAATTGCATCCAATCGGGCCTCCCGTCTCCTCGGATTGCCTCGGCACTTTGTATCAGGTGCTGCACATTGGGAAGATCAAGGTCTGGATCGCTTACATCGATCAGGCTGTTCAGATGTTCCATCGCCTCCCAAAGCGGCATGGGCTTATCGAAGGTCAAATATTTCTTTTGCATGCTTTGCACATAACCCAATGTCTGGTTCTGACGCATTTTACGGTAATGTTCACGCACCGCAGCCGTGATATCCGAATGATCATAATTTCTAAAAGTCTTCTCCATAATTAAACATTTCCTAAGAAAAGGTACAAAATAATCGTAAACACCACCAAAAAAATACTGAAAGCCTTGGCATATCGCCATGGTTTGAGGTCTAATTTTCCAGAGTCCTCCATCACAAAACGTTCCTCCCTGGGCAACATGGCGGAAGCGATGTGCATCACCAATATGTTGAGCACAAACTCAATACCCCAAATATGAACAAAGTGCAATTCCAATTGCAGCACAAAATAAGTGATGACATAAAAAAGCAGCCCGAACAACAGACCTATTTTTGCGCCTGAGGCAGATACCTTCGGAAATAAAAAGCCAGCGATGATGACACTCGCAATGGGTACAAAAAATATGCCGTTCAGTTGTTGTAAAAGTTGGTAGAGACCGGCTGGGGCATTGGCAACAAACGGGGCAATGCCGATGGCGAAAATGGCCAATATCGAAGAAGTCCATTTCCCCATATTGACCAGACGTTTTTCACTGGCGTTCCTATTGATATAGCGCTTAAAAATACCTAGGCTAAAAACCGTTGCCGCACTGTTCAATGCACTATTGAAGGTACTTAAAATGGCACCCATCATCACGGCAACAAAAAAGCCTGTGAGCCATAAGGGGAGCACCTTCTTTACCAAAATAGGATACACATTGTCAGGGGTATCGTACAGGCTATCCCCAAAATAATAGAAACCGATAAGGCCTGGCAAGACTATGATCAAAGGCACTAAAATTTTTAAAAGTCCGGTATAGAGCAACCCCTTCTGGGCCTCTTTCAAGTTTACCGCGCCCAGCACCCTTTGGATGATCGATTGGTGCATGGCCCAAAAATAAATTTGATTGATCATCAATCCTGTAAACAATACCTCAAAGGGCAGGATGGCAGTTCGCGAACCAACGCCTACGCCCGATTCCTTGCTCACTACATTGAACTTTTCCGGACTGTTCTCAAAAACCTTTCCCAAACCTTCTATCACATTTCCCTCACCGATACTGAGCAAGGCCAATATCGGGACCAAAAGTCCTGCCACCAATAAACCGAAGCCATTAATGGTATCTGTTAGCGCCACCATCTTCAAACCTCCAAAGATGGCATACACCGCGCCAATAATTCCCACGATCAGAATGGTGATCCATATCCCTTCGCTTTGGCTTACTTTCAAAGCGCTGGAAATCCCAAAAATGGCCTCTATGTTAAGGGCACCGGTATAAAGAACGATTGGCAATAGCGTCGCAACAAAAGAGATGATAAGGAGGAGCGCTACCAAGGTTCGGGTAAGGCCGTCGAAACGTTTTTCCAAAAATTCGGGGATGGTGGTCAGTCCCATTTTTAAATATCGAGGAGCAAAATAGAGTGCCGCGACCACCAAGGCCAAGGCCGAGGTCACCTCCCAAGCAACAATGATGGCGCCGTTTCTATAGGCAGAACCGTTCATGCCCACAAGGTGTTCCGTTGATATATTGGTCAACAAGAGCGACCCCGCAATAACAATGCCTGTAAGCGATCGCCCCCCTAAGAAGTATCCATCCTGGGTATCGAGCTTGTCGCGCCTCAGCCTCCATGTAGCATAGAAAGCCACGAAACCGGTAAATAGTAGAAAGGTAATCAGAGCCATTATGGGTAAATGTAAACATTATTGGAATTCCAAGCGACATTCCCGGGATCTGTTCAAAAAAAATATTAGAACGAATACCTTTTGTTAAAATGGTGTTTCAATACAAATACCTGAATACAGACAAAAAGGGTAAGACCCACCAAGCCATAGGTTACGGTATTCGACAAGTGTAAGCTTGATGCAAAATCCAAATAATTTGCCAACCTATCAACATTTTGGGCATAAGACGGGCCCCATGTTGTTTCCATTTTGCCGTTCCCTAAAATAAGGTAGGCGGAAATGCCCATAACAACAAACAATAACAGCCCCCAAGTTCTTTTTGAAATCAAAGGTTTTTCTGGTATACTCCTTTTTTGTCCGGCAAGTTGAATCCTAGAAAGTAATTGTTCCGTAAATTTTATGGACGGTGTTTCCAATCCAATTTCTTGGATGGTATTTTTCAACAAAACTTCCATGTTCTTTTTTTTATCTTTTTCCATAACCTTTGATAATTTCGGGTTCCATAATATTGATCAATATCCCTTCCAAACGTTTTCTGCTTCTGAAAAGCCGCACTTTTACCGTATCCGCGGCTATCCCCATAACCTCGGAAATCTCCTTTAACGACAGCTCTTCGAAATAATGGAGGGTAATCACAATGGCGTCGTCCTGTGGCAGTTCTTCAATGGCTTTTTTAATGATGGTTCTGCGGTCAGAGGCGTCCAATGCCTCCATGGTATTTTCATAAGAGGGCAACTGCTGCCCGGTAAATTCTTCAATGGCTGAGGTCTTAAGGTGCCTGCCCTGTTTTTTCAGATAATCCAAACTGCGATGATAGGCTATCTTGTACAACCAAGTCGAAAACTTCGAATCCCCTTTAAATGTATTTAAAGACTGGTACACCTTAACAAAAACATCTTGCGCCACCTCTTCGGCCTCTTCCCTATTACGAAGCATTTTGACCGCCAAGGTAAAGACCATGTGCTTATAAGCGTCAATCAACGAGGAATAGGCATTCATATTCCCCTTGATGGTCTCATCGATCCAATATTGGTCTTGTTGCCGGCTCATTTCAATGATATGACGTTTAAATTACACATTTGGTTACGGGTTTTTGAAATAATCACTAAAAAAGTGTAACCTCCCATCAAAAAGTGCGGTCATACCAAACGAACGAGTTTATTTATCAATTAAAAAACAATCACATGGCAGCAGCAATCTTAATTCCAATCAGTTTTTTCCTAGTCGTTTTCGCGATTAGCTATCTTTATTACTCGACCCGTAACAAGGAGCGAATGGCCCTCATCGAAAAGGGTGCCGACGCCAGTATTTTTGTTAAGGGCAAACGGGAGGGGACCGCTCCTTTTTGGAAGGTCTTTATTCTTAACGTGGCATTATTACTGATCGGCATTGGTTTGGCGATCTTTGTTGCCTCGATCATGGTCCACAGTATGGGCGTAGAAGAGGAAGTGGCCTATCCGGGATCTATTTTTCTGATGGCCGGGGCCGGGCTTTTGGCAGGCTTCTTTTTGACCAAAAAATTTGACAAGGAAGGTTAAAAGCAAAGATCAGTAAAAATAGAACATCATGTACCGGGGCGAAAGTCCCGGTTTTTCTTTATAGAATATCTGCTAACGAAGATTAAAAGAATAAGAAAAAATCAGAATTTTGTTATCAATCTGTACCTCAAAATCAAATTGAGCGCCTTAAAAATCGTTATATTTAAGTCTAAATGGACGGGATGGTTGGATTTAATTTTGATATGCAGGTCGTCTTGGATGCGATAGGCTCGGTACAAGGAGTGACATTGGGCATTTTGTTGATAATATTAAACCGAAACAATTATAGAAGCACCATTTTTCTTGGATTTTTTCTATTTTTCTTTTCCCTAGAATTGGTTTATTGGATTTTCAAAAATCCTGAAGTGGCCCAAAGTTATCCCGATCTGTTGCTTCTGCCGTTCAATTTTTCATGGCTTCTTTTTCCGCTATTCTTTGTTTACACCCAACAGGTTTCGGTGCTTTCCAAAGAAAAGACCAAGTATTGGTTGCTTTTTCCTGGCATCATTTCTTTTTTCGCCCAATTGATCATTTTTTGGCTTCCCTTCGAGACCAAACAGCTTATTTCCGAAAGCGGCTGGCACCGGCTTTTTTTTTGGGACCTTGGCGATTACTATTCCTGGATCGTCGGCATATGGAATTTGCTGTTGCTCTCTAAACATAGAATAGAGGTGCGTAACACTTATTCTTATTTGACTTTCAAAGAACTGCAATGGGCCCGGGCTTTTCTGATCTGCCTATTGGCCATTTCGATCCTCAGCCATCTTATAGCCCATGGTTTCCTAAATAATTTTTTTGTTAGTAATACCGTTTTTTCTTTAATGGATCTATTTGCCATTTATTGGGTCGCCTATCGCGGTATTTTACAGCGGAATGTGATTTCCGTACTTACCCAAGAATGGGATTCCGAGGTGCTGCCCGATAAGCCCGTAGATCAAAAACAGTCCCAGGACATCGATTCGCAACGGCTGGAAGAACTTATGGCCAAAATTGACGATTTCATGGCGGCTTCCGAATGTTTTACAGACCCTAATCTTACCATAGTGGATTTGGCGAAAGGCATGCAAGTGCATCCAAGGCAAATATCCAAAGCCATCAATAGCCAAAGCGAACAAAACTTCAACACCTATGTGAACCGATTCCGAATCCAAAAAGCGGAAAATCTATTGAAAGGGCAAAAGGAAGCAAATTTGAGCATGGATGGAATAGGAACGGAATCGGGCTTCAACAGTAAGAGTGCCTTTTACTCCGCGTTCAAAAAGCAGACCGGAACCACGCCAAGTCAATTCAAAAATCAATTGCTATAATAAGGGCGGCCATCTGGTTTCGGGATTCTCCTTTATGGGCCTATCATTCATTTTGTTCTTAGAAATGGCCCAGGTCTGTTTGGCACTTTCAACGTGCATGATTACCTCTGAATCGGTCATCTAAGCTTATATTTCTAAAAATTGGTTCTGAATTCAGAATTCAGTACTTCTTTAATACCACTCGTTTTGGGCAGTTGCCCATGTAACCTCACCTTTGTCAAAAATAAGCCTGATGGATTCTAATAAGTATTTGACCCTGTTTCTCCTACTGCTATGGAACTGTTTCATGGCATGGGAATATACCATTCAAAATACACTGAACCATGTTCAGTATCCCATCGTAAGGTATGACCTTTTGATTTTGCCCATATTGGTGTTTTTTACGGGCTATGTAGTGTACGTTTTGATCAAGAAAAAAGAGACCAAAAAAAGTTAGCCATGGAATGTGCACAAATAAATCCGACCGGCAGTTTCGAGAACTGGTCCCCATCAAGGTTGCAGGAATTGCAAACAGGTGCGCCTAGCGCTTCCTTGGGACAAAAACTCTTGTTGGAGAACCAGTACACACGCATTTGGGAAGTGATCCTTTTCCCCAATGAACGCCTTCCGTTTCGAAAGATACAAGGTGATTATAGTTTGGTCGCACATACCGATGGGTTGCTCATCTCAAGATGTGGTTGTGGTGCAATGCATCTGAGGCGTTTTAAAAAGGGTGCCACTGAAGTGATAAGGCACGAGTGCACGGATCCGCTGGAAGACATGGAAAATATTGGCGATGAGACCCTCATTTTGAACATCATAGAATTTAGAACATTGAATCGTTTCACCTACGAATTGAACAATAATACAGATATATAAATTATCTGCACCTAGTTCCCCCGCTTTCTCCTTGCCCATTCAACAGTCTAAATATTGGACTTGTTCGGCAAGAATAAAGAAAAAACCATCGCAAAACCGCGATGGTTTTTTATCTTTAAGGAATGAATGTCATCGCTACCAACAAAGGAAATCCTACCGCATTTTTATGGAACGGCCGAGAAGAACAAACCGGAATCTACAAGTATCCCGTCGATGAATCCCTTTATTTGGAAACTACCGAAGTTCGTACCGATACGATCATCGACAGAAAACACCATGGAGGCCTGAACAAGGCCTGTTACCTTTTTTCTGCAGATCATTATCCTTTTTGGAAAGGTCTTTATCCTGAACTACCATGGAATTGGGGCATGTTTGGTGAAAACCTTACCATTTCAGGGCTGGATGAATCGGCGATACGAATCGGGGATATCTATAGGATTGGTTCGGCCTTGGTTCAGGTATCACAGCCCCGGGAACCCTGCTATAAATTAGGGGTCCGTTTTGGCAATAAAAATGTATTGAAACAATTTATAGAGTATGGCTACCCGGGTTGTTATGTAAGGATTTTGGAGGAGGGTTCGGTAAAAATGGGAGACGATGTCTTGATGGTGGAACAGTCTCGCCATCCACTTACCGTAAAACAAATTTTTCAGTTGCTGATGGGACGTGAAAAAAACAGGGAACTCCTGCATCAGGCGTCGGAAAATATGGCCTTGCCCGAATACAAAAGGGAGCAACTTAAAAAGTACATGTAAACGAATCCCATAAAAAAAACATATGCAGGGCCCTTGGCATCTTTATCTAATGGCCGGCCTTTACATTCTTGCCGGAATTATGCATTTTATCAGACCCGGAATCTATTTGCGCATCATGCCCCGTTATCTCCCGTACCACAGAGCATTGGTTCTATGGAGCGGGGTGGCCGAAGTGATTTTAGGGCTTGCGCTCTGTGTGCCATTATTGATGAACTGGGCCATTTACGGAATCATTGCGATGCTAATCATATTCCTTTTGGTCCATTTTTACATGCTTTCCAGTGAAAAAGCCGCTGCCGGAATCCCAAGATGGGTTTTGCTACTGCGGATTCCAGTTCAATTTGGACTGATGTATTGGGCCCACTGTTATCTTTGAACAAAAAAACCCCTCGGCTTTTACGGCCAAGGGGTCTCCAAATTAACCTCACAACAACAAACTTTATTCTACAACCACGGTCTCATAGAAGGTGTCTTTACCATACTTAACCACGACGGTATAGCTATCTTTCAAGGCATTCTCAAAATTGAAAGCCTTTTCTATGACCGTGTTCCCATCAATGTTCTGGGAAAACAAAGTTCTATTTTCACCATCCAGAACACTTACTGTCACTGCATTGCCTTCTAAATTTAAGAGGTTCATGAGCAGCTTGCCCTCTTCCCTTACGAAAACCGGTTTGTGATTTTCATTTCGACCGATAACGGCCACATCCGTTGCGTTCAACAACAGCGTATAGGTGATTTCCTTTACCGAGTCGTCTACTTTCAAATAATAATTGCCAAGTTCAAGTTTGTTCAGGTCAAATCTTTTGGCAAAGGCTTCCCCTCCTGAAACCGATTCAAAGTAGATGATATTACCCTGGTTATCGTATAATTTAACCGATGTACCCTTCGATGGGGCCTCCAGTTCGAAAACCATGCTTTTGGAATCGATTTCAGTGACAATTTTGGGCTCTTTAGCTTCGGTGATCAATGCAAAGAACAATAAGGTACTTAGCGTAACTAATTTTAAATAATTTTTCATGACTTTGGGTTTTAAATTAATAACACCACAAATCTACGGTCGATTATTTCGTAAAAACACCACGGTATTTTCCAATATCTATGCTATTTTAACCGACTTTAAGGTTAAATTTCTGTTAATGGGTAATATTGAACATATTATGGGTAATTTTGCATCACATCCATCAATTAGGCGGTAGTAATTTTGAGAGGGATTAAATAAACAGCTTAAGATGAAACACAAACCCACTTTCGAGGCCATAGAACCCGATTTTGGCCATTCGTTCACCTATCAAAGGTTCGACGAGGAAAGAATGAACAAAAATACGATTTGGCACTATCACCCTGAAATAGAATTGGTTTATGTCAACGGTGGTTCGGGAAAAACCCAGGTTGGTAGCCATGTTTCCTATTTCACGAAGGGGGAGCTGATTTTGATCGGAAGCGATCTGCCGCATTGTGGTTTTACCGATAAGTTGACCGGTAATAAAAGTGAGACCGTGGTGCAGATGAAAACCGATTTCCTCGGGAACGATTTTTTCGATATCCCGGAAATGAGCAAAATTCAGACCCTCTTTCAAAAGGCCAAGGGGGGTATTGTCTTCACTGGAAATACCAAAAGAAAAATAGGGGAAAAAATGGAAATCCTCGAGTACCAAACCGATTTTCAACGTTTGATGTCGATTTTGAACATACTTAATGAACTGGGCCATTCACAGGAATTCAAGGTACTGAACGCCACCGGGTACTCGATGGAAGCCGAAGTCAAAGACAACGACCGGATCAATATCGTCTTCAATTATGTGAAATCGAATTTTAGGGAGGAGATCCCTTTGGAAGCCATCGCGGATATGGTAAGTATGACCATTCCTTCTTTTTGCAGGTACTTCAAAAAAATCACGAACAAGACCTTTGTACAGTTCGTGAACGAATATCGCTTGGTGCATGCTTCCAAGTTATTGGCCGAGCAACCGCTGAGCATCACTGAGGTATGTTTCGAGAGCGGGTTTAATAATTTTTCCCATTTCAATAAATCGTTCAAGGCCTTTACCGGACAAAACCCGTCAGAATATCGGAACCAACTGAAAACCGTACTCCAATAATGGCAAGGTTGTTTCCAGACGTACGGCATTTAAATTTACCAGATGGCGATATCAGCTATTTCCCCGAATTTTTGTCTATTGAAAAGGCAGACCATTATTTCAAGGTTTTTCTTGAAACCGTACCTTGGCAACAAGACGATATCAAGGTTTTTGGAAAAGTATATGCACAACCGCGTTTGACCGCCCTTTATGGCAATAACAAAAAGCCCTATACCTATTCGGGCCTCACCATGCAACCCCATGAATTCACCAAGGAACTCCTTGATTTAAAACGACTGATCGAAACCCATACCGATGTACACTTTACCAGCTGTCTTTTAAACTTGTACCGGGACGGGCAGGACAGTAACGGTTGGCATGCCGATGATGAAAAAGAATTGGGAACCAACCCCGTCATCGCCTCCATCAGTTTGGGCCAAGAACGATTTTTTCATTTAAAACACAAGCAAAATCGTACCTTGAAACTTAAACTTCCATTGGAACACGGCAGCCTGCTTTTGATGAAGGGCGGTACCCAGCACCATTGGCTCCACCAAATTGCAAAGACCGCTAAACCCTGTGCACCGCGCATCAATTTGACCTTTCGTGTCATTCAATAAAAAAATCGGCTCGAAAACCGAATTTTTTTAACCTAAGTATGCGACCAAGCACTGCCTTTGTCCAGATGGTCAGCCGGAGCAATGTCCTTGCACTTAATCCAGTAAATTCAATTCAAAAGTTATGCCAAAATCGTAGCGATAGAAGCCTAAAAATAGCAGAAGAAAAACCAACTTTTTCATCAAATGCAGTGATTTTCAAAATAGGGAAAGCCAAATTAAGGTATTGTTAAAAACCCATTCCATTATGATAAAATAGTGATATTGCGACGATGAAAAATTTGCTATCATTATTCGGACGTATAAAATCTGCTCCCCTAAGATACGCGCTCTTGGGATTGATCACTCTTGCCGGCCTTCTGTTCTTGTTTTTGGTGAGCATCTATGCAGGGGCATGGGGCAAATTGCCCAGCAAAGAAGCACTTTCCAATTTTCGATACCAAAGGGCATCTGAAGTGTACACGGCAGACAGTGTGCTGATCGGAAAGTATTATTTGTTCGACCGACAGCCGATCGGGTATTCAGAATTGGCACCTCCACTGATTCAGTCACTCATAGCCATCGAAGATGAACGCTTTTACAGGCATTCGGGAATCGATTATCCGAGTTTGTTCAGGGTGGCCTTCAAAACCATTCTACTTCAGGAACAATCGGCCGGTGGTGGCAGTACCCTGACCCAGCAATTGGCCAAAAACCTCTATCCCCGAAACGAAAGAAAAAAAACGAATCTGGTGGTCGATAAGATCAAGGAAATGTTTATTGCCAAACGGTTGGAGGATCATTTTTCGAAAGAAGAGATTATTATGCACTATCTCAACACGGTTTCCTTTGGGGACAATACTTTCGGAGTGGAAAGTGCTTCGTTACGATTTTTTGACAAGCATGCTTCACAACTAAAAATTGAGGAGGCCGCCACCCTTGTCGGCATGCTCAAAGCTACCTACACCTACAATCCACGACTGTTTCCAAAAAACAGTCTGGCTCGAAGAAATCTGGTGCTGCAATCCATGGAAAACAATGACTTCATTTCATCTGCCGAAATGGATAGTTTGAAGACTTTGCCCTTGGTGATCGACTATAAGGAATTTGATTATAATTCGGGAGTAGCCCCCTATTTCAGAGAGGAGGTAAGAAAGCAACTGATTCGATGGAGCGAGGAGCAAAGTGAAAAAGGCAAAAATTATAATATATATACGGATGGACTCAAAATATACACTACCCTAAACCATAAGATGCAACTCATGGCCGAGGCGGCCATGAAGGTTCATATGAAATCACTACAAAAACAATTTGAGGCGGGCTATGGAAAAAATGCCCCTTGGAACAGAAAGCGTATCCTTGAAAGGGCGGTTCACAGTACAGCACATTATAAAAACTTGCTGAAAAAAGGATTGAACCCCCAACAAGCATGGGATTCCCTACAGACCAAGCGCAGTATGGTACTCGTTGATTGGAACGGTGAAAAAACGGTTATGGCAAGCCCTTTGGACAGCATAAAGCATTATTTGAAATTCCTCAATACCGGATCTATTTCGATAGACCCCCACACCGGAGCCGTAAAAACATGGATAGGCGGTATCGACTTCAAATATTTTAAATTTGATCATGTGGCCCAGAGCAGACGACAGGTGGGGTCAACATTCAAACCTTTTGTGTATACAGCGGCTTTGGAAATGGGCATAGCCCCATGTACCTATTTCTCAGCGCAGGAAGTGGAATACGAAAATTTAAAAGGTTGGACGCCCAGTAATTCGGGCAAAAAAGATGAAACATTCCTGAACTATTCCATGGAAGAGGGCCTGAGCAAATCGGTAAACACGGTGGCCGTGAAGGTTCTTGAAAGAACGGGCATTGAAAACGTATTGGTACAGGCAAAAAATATGGGAATATTCTCGGAATTGCCAAACCAGCCTTCCCTGGCATTGGGAACTGGGGAAATTTATGTGAATGAACTTGCCGGGGCATATGCCAGTTTTCTCAATGAGGGCAAGGCGGTATTTCCTTTTTTGATCAACCGCATTACCGATCAAAACGATTCTTTATTGGCCTCTTTTGAGCCCAAACGGGCAACAACCAGTGCGTTTTCGAAAGAAACGGGGCAAATTATGCTTGAAATGTTGAAATCGACCATTAACAGCGGAACCGCTTCGCGAATGCGATCGACCTATAAATTGAACAATGACCTGGCCGGTAAAACGGGGACCACCCAAAACAATAAAGATGCCTGGTTCGTAGGACTGTTACCGGGATTGGTTCATGTAACTTGGGTCGGGGCCGATGACCATGAAATTGGCTTCAGCAGTACGGCAGTAGGCCAAGGGGCCAATGCCGCTTTGCCCATTTTTGCCCTGTGGCTACAAAAAATGAATGCCGACCGGGCTTTCGACTACCTCACCCGTGCGAAATTCGACGAAACGCCCCTGTCTATTTTGGAACAAATGGATTGTGAACCGATCAAACGCGATGGTTTCTTCAAACGATTGTTCAAAAGCCCCTCCAATAAAAAGAGCAGGAATTTCAAAACACGCGATACCAAGAACTAGTGCCCTTTATCATTCTTCCCCAATAAATTTGGCCAATATAATTTATTTTGATATATTTATGATATCATTTTAATATCTAATACTTCTTGTTATGACAAATGAAAAAAATTCAGAGCCGATCAATGGCTATACCATGTTGCTGCTTTTTGTGTTCCTCATCTTTGGAGGAGGGTTCCTGCTAATCAGGATTCCGTTAATCGGGGCATTGCTCCTTCTCATAGCCTTTTTGATCCTCCCGGGCTTTGTATTGGTCAACCCGAATTCTTCCAGGGTTTTGCTTCTTTTTGGAAAATATATGGGTACCATCAAAAAAAATGGCCTGTTCTGGGTCAACCCATTCTATTCCAAAAGAAAGATATCGCTTCGCGCCAGCAATTTCGATAGCGAACGTTTAAAAGTGAACGACAAACTGGGCAACCCCATCATGATCAGCACCATATTGGTATGGCGTGTCACCGATACCTACAAAGCGGCCTTCGATGTTGATGACTACCAAAATTTCGTGCGGGTACAGACCGATGCGGCCGTACGGAAATTGGCAAGCATGTACCCTTATGACAACTTTGCCGACGAGGGCCTGGATGAAGACATCACCTTGCGCTCCAGCGTGAACGAAGTGAGCGAAGCCCTGGAAACTGAGGTCCAGGAACGTTTGGCCATGGCGGGCATTGAAGTCTTGGAAGCTAGGATCGGCTATTTGGCCTATGCCCAGGAAATCGCGAACGCCATGTTGAAAAGGCAACAAGCCACCGCAATAGTGGCCGCGAGACATAAAATCGTGGAAGGTGCGGTAAGCATGGTGGAAATGGCGCTGGGCCAATTGAGCAAGAAAAACCTGGTAGATTTGGATGAGGAGCGCAGGGCTGCCATGGTCAGCAATTTAATGGTGGTGCTTTGTTCGGATAAAGATGCCACGCCAATCGTAAATACAGGAACCCTAAATCATTGAGCCATTGAAAAACCTTTTCCTTAAAATCCATCCCATCGGCCAAAGCTTATTATGGATATCGTTGAAGCGCCAATTGCTGATTTCCCTGCGGATGGTGGGTGAAAAAATAAGTTTGTTCCATGACGGAAAATCAAAAGTATTACATGGACGAAAATTTTTCGTTTTCCCGTGTAATGGTCACGGAGATGGCCTCATTCAATAAAAGTTAAAAATGGCCCAAAAAAAAGCTTTTGCACTACGTTTGAACCAAGAGGTTTTGAAGGCCATTGAGAAATGGGCGACGGATGAGTTTCGAAGTACCAATGGGCAAATCGAATACCTATTACAGAAAAGCCTGAAAGAGGCCAAACGTGAGCCTAAAAGAAAGGCCAATTCTTAAGTTTTGTTTAGGATTTTTTTTGAGATTAAAGCCTTAAATTTGGCCTATCCAATCAAAAACCCATGCATCGAATCATCTATGTAATTATCTTTCTTTTATTTACATTTCGATCTTTCGCACAATTTCCCAACAAATCTTTTGTTGTCAAACACATTTCCGAGTCCATTGTATTGGATGGAGTTTTGGATGAACCCATTTGGGAAACTGCAGAAAGTGCCCACGGGTTTTGGGAGTATTTTCCTTACGACTCCATACAGGCCCGTCAGCAGTCGGATATTAAAATGTTGTACGACGATAAAAACCTCTATGTTGGGATCAGGGTCAATGCGGAAGGAAGGAACTATGCCATACAGACCTTGCAACGCGATTTCAGGGCGGGCAACAGCGATAACATTAGTCTGCTGTTCGACACCTTCAACGATGGCAATAACGCTTTTCTATTTGGGATCAACCCATATGGCGTTCAAAGGGAAGGTCTGGTATCCGGTGGTGGGCTCGATCTCAGGGGCTTTACGATTTCTTGGGACGTAAAATGGAAGGGCGAATCGAAAATTTATGATGACCATTACACTTCTGAATTGATCATTCCCCTTACCTCTTTTAAATTCAAGGAAGGCGTCACCAAATGGCGATTCAATAGTTATCGTTTCGATACCCAATCGAATGAAACCAGTACATGGATGAAAATTCCACAAAATCAGAATGTCTTTGGACTGACCTTTATGGGCGATATGATCTTCGAAAAACCTTTGGGCAAATCAAGGACCCCATTGGCCCTCATCCCTTATGTCAATGCATTATCCGAGAAGAATTTTGAGAGCTCCGAGGCCAACAATAATTTCAAAGTTGGAGGCGATGCCAAGATTTCCATCGGCAACAGCATGAATTTAGATGTTACCGTCAACCCCGATTTTTCCCAGGTGGAGGTCGATGATCAGATTACCAATCTGACGCGATTTGAAGTTTCCCTGCCTGAAAAAAGACAGTTTTTTGTCGACAACAGTGACCTTTTTGCCAGTTTCGGGGACCCAAGGGACGGGACCCCTTTCTTTTCTCGGAGAATCGGCATTGCGACCGATACCGCAGGCAATACTATAGAAAACAAGATTCTTGGGGGCGTTCGATTGAGCGGAAAGGTCAACAGCAAACTGCGGCTGGGTTTTCTGAACCTGCAAACCGCCGAGGACGTTGACAATGAAATCCCCTCCAATAACAATACCATGCTGGCCCTTCAGCAACAGGTTTTTTCCCGGTCGAACATCGGATTGTTCTTTATCAACAGGGAATCGTTCAAAGACTATGATTTCCTTTCATCCTCAGATAAATACAATAGGGTTGCAGGGATAGATTACAACCTGATTTCAGAAGACAACCTTTGGAACGGGAAGGCTTATTTACATAAATCTTTTCAACCAGAGGGAGATGGCAAAGATTTGTCGGCGGGTGCCACGGTTGAATATAATTCAAGAAAATTTAATCTTCGCGCGAAAGGGGTTTATCTGGGAGAAGATTTCAGGTCCGATCTGGGTTATATCCGCAGAACCGATATTGTTAAGACATTTACGAGCTTCCAAAGAGTGTTTTGGCCGGTAGGGGGTTTCATTCAAACCCATAGTTTTGAGTTTGCCCCCGTATTTATATGGAGTCCGGCAAGCGACTACTTGAACACCGATTATACCCTTAGAGGCGGTTGGGAAGCCAAATTCAGGGACCAATCGGAAATAAAATTGGGCGTAAGGCGTGACTATACTTACCTGTTCGACACATTCGACCCCACCGGCACAGATGGCGCAGTTCCCTTGCCAGCCGATGTCGGGTATACATACAACAGCGCAGAGCTGGGCTATCAATCCGATCGAAGAAAAATATTCGCCTTTGAAGCAACCTCCAATTTAGGTCAATTTTACAATGGAGATAAGTTTTCTCTCCAAGGAAGGATGACTATGCGTTTCCAACCCAAAGCCTTTCTTTCGTTGATCGTGAACTACGACCAGATCAATTTACCCGAACCCTATTCCAGTGCGGAGATATGGCTTGTTAGTCCTAAGATCGACATTACATTTACCAAGTCGGTCTTCTGGTCCACTTTGATCCAATACAGCAACCAACGCGATAATTTTGGGGTCAATTCGAGGCTGCAGTGGCGTTTTGCGCCCCTTTCAGACCTGTTTCTGGTATATAACGACAATTATTTCGTAAGCCAGATAGCACCGCGCTACCGATCGATCAATTTGAAGCTTACCTATTGGTTGAACATATAACAGCGGATTTTGAAGTTTTTCAGAAAGATCAACGGTTTTCCGCTTTAAACACCATAACAATCCTGTGAACGATCCCGAGCATGAATTACAAACTGCTTTGCACCGATCTTGATGGCACGCTCCTTTCGACCAAAAGCGATGTATCCGATTTTACGATTTCAGAAGTTGGGCGAATCAAGGAACATATCAGGGTAATCCTGGTCTCGGCCCGTATGCCGAAAGCTATGGTATATCTTCAAAAACGCTTGGGCCTTATGAAAGAACCCATGATCTGCTATAACGGCGCCTATATTTTGCATGGCGATAAAGTATTGGCCTCCACTGAAATTGAGCTTGATCTTGTGTCCGGCATTTTAGCATTGTCAAAAGCGTTGGGAATACATTTAGGTCTGTACCACAAAGACGAATGGTACGTGCCAGAGGACTCGGAGCGGGTGCAAAAAGAAATTCTATATACCAAGGCAAACCCCGTATTCATGGAGACCGAACACACATTAATCGATTGGGGCCTGCGTAACATTGGTGCCCACAAGATCATGTTGATGGGCACCAAAACATCAGTGGATATGGTATTCCCACAACTTATGGAACATTTCGGTACCGCATTGAACCTATACCGATCCAATGACACTTTAATAGAAATTTCGCCCAACAGTGTTTCCAAACTCTCTGCCATAACACAACTTTTGGAAACCGGGGAATCCCTGGAAGAGGTCATTGCTTTTGGAGACAATTATAACGATATGGAAATGCTCCAAAAGGCGGGATTGGGTGTCGCAGTGGCCAATGCCAGGGAGGAAGTAAAAGCGATCGCAAACCACATCACCCTCAAAAACACGGAAGACGGCGTGGCCCACTTCATCAAACAACATCTACTTATTTGATTATATTTGGGGTCGATGCCAAATCAGTTCAATGACCGAGACCCTTTTACCTGAACCTTTGATCACCAACGATGTTGTCGTGTTTGGCATATTGACGCTTTGCCTAGGGTTCATTTTTTATACTTCCTCCCGCAATACCGGATTTTGGAGCAAGTTCTACGGTATCGTGCCCGCTGTTTTAATGTGTTATCTATTACCGGGGATTTTGACCTCCTTGGGAATTATCGCCGAAAAGTGGCAGACGCTAAACAGTCTGGGTGAAGTGGTTGAGCACGAATCCAATCTTTATTTTGTAAGCAGTCGCTATTTGTTGCCCGCTGCCCTGGTATTGATGACCCTGAGCATAGACCTGAAGGCCATTGCCAATTTAGGGGCCAAGGCATTGATCATGTTCTTGACAGGTTCGGTGGGAATCATTATTGGGGGGCCCATTGCTATATTGCTCGTTTCAATATTCTCGCCCGAAACGGTAGGCGGAAATGATTTTGATGCCATATGGAGGGGCCTGTCAACCATTGCGGGAAGCTGGATCGGCGGTGGCGCCAACCAAGCGGCCATGTTTGAAATTTTCAAATATACTCCGGAAAAGTACGGTGCAATGGTGCTGGTTGACATTGTGGTGGCCAACATTTGGATGGCGGTAATTTTGTTCGGAGTGGGCCGTAGCAAGCAAATAGATCGTTGGCTCAAAGCCGATACCTCCGATATTGAAACGTTGAAGCAAAAAGTGATCGAATTTACGGCCCGGATCACCAAGGTCCCCACCCTGAACGATTATATGATCATGCTTTTCCTAGCCTTTACTTCAGTGGGCGCTGCCCATTTTTTTGGTGATTCCCTCAGTGATTTCTTGACCGGTTCCTTCGAAAGTGTCAGAGATCCCAAGAGCTTTTTGAGTTTTTTGGGGTCCGGTTTTTTTTGGATGGTGGTTCTTGCCACATTGGCAGGTATAGGTTTATCCTTTACGAAGGCCAAAAATTATGAGGGCACGGGGGCAAGTAAAATAGGCGGTGTTTTCATCTATATTCTGGTAGCTACCATTGGTATGAAAATGGATCTAAGTCAGGTTCTTGAGAATCCAGGTTTGATCGCGATCGGTTTTATTTGGATCGCCATTCATGGGGCTCTTCTCATTTTGGTGGCCAAACTGATCAAAGCGCCCTATTTTTTCCTAGCGGTCGGAAGCCAAGCTAATGTGGGCGGTGCTGCATCTGCGCCCGTGGTCGCAGCCGAATTTCATCCTTCTTTGACCTCTGTGGGCGTTTTGCTGGCGGTTTTAGGCTACGTGGTAGGTACGGGCGGTGCCCTACTTTGTGCCTATCTTATGGAAATCGCCTCAAAAGTTTAAGATTCGATAAAGTTTATTGATATTTGCCGCGCTACTTCAATTGGGTAATTTTGTTGGTACAATTTAAAGTAGCCCATTGTGGCATACCCATACCCTATCGATGCCCAAATAATAAATAGTAAAACGAATTTGAAAAAAAGTACGATGAAAAAGTTCTTCATAGCAGCCTTGACCACCGCCCTTTTAATGTCCTGTGGCAAGGGTGACACGGAAAAGACGATGATTTTAACCGGAAATATAAAAGGGCTCAAAAAAGGAACCTTATACCTTCAGCACATTCCCGATTCGGTTTTGGTCACAGTAGATTCACTGTCGATTTCGGGTGATGGCAATTTTACTTTCAAGACTGAATTGGATAGTCCGGAAATTTTTTATCTCTACCTGAATAAAAAAGACAACAACGACATCAACGACCGAATCACATTTTTTGGGGAACCGGGCAGTATTACGATTACCACCAACTGGAATACCTTCGATACCAATGTTAAGATAGAAGGTTCGGAAACCCAAAAAAAATTGGAGGAATACAGAAAGGTAATGTCGACCATCAATCTAAGAAACATGGCCTTGATGCAAAGTGCCACGAATACAGAAAATCCCTTGGATTCTTTGCAACTGGATTCGATTGCCAAGGTTGGCGACAAAAATGTACAGCGCGGCTACGCTTATGCCCTTAATTTTGCCCTTAATAACAGTAACTCTTACATTGCCCCCTATATCGCTTTGTATGAGGTACCCGATGCGAACCGTATTTATCTCGATTCCATCAGCAGGTCCCTGACTCCTGAAGTAGCCGATTCCAAATATGGGAAGGCTTTGAAAGTATTTTTGGCACAGTAGATAAAAAAATGCCTTGGTCTTAAGACCAAGGCATTGCTTTGTTAAAGATTTTGGTATTATCCCAATTTGTTGATCTGTTCTACAAGTTTATGGGCCTTGGTTTCCAATTCGGCGCGTACTGCCTTAAAATGTTTTTGTTTGTTTTTTACTTTTTTGTCGTTGATCTTTACGATAAGATCATCGAAGGTCTCAATGGCACTGTCGATAATTTTTGCGCCTTCTTTCGAATTGTTAGTGCCGTTGGCGGCATCAACGATATAAACTGCCTCGATCAAATCGCCCAATACATTGTTCACTTCTTTCTTTAAATCCTTTATACTTGCCATTATGAATATTTTTTTTGCAAAAGTAGGCTTTTGAAAGCAATTGAGGAAGAAAAATCAAAAGGCAAGGTTTTAGGGACAATCGATCAAATGGTAACCTCCAATAACTTGGCCCCGCTTGTTTTAAAATGAATGTATTTTGAATTTGCAGGTATTAAAGCGGTCTCGCCTTTTTTAAGGGTCACCGATCCATGTTCGTTAACAACCGATGCTTTACCTTCCACGCACAGGTAGATAGTGAAGGAATCCCGCATCGACAGCACTTGCTCAAAATCCCTGGTCAGATGAATGAAATTGGTTTTGAAATATGGGCAATCGACCATGGCGTTCACCTTGTCGGGTTCATCTGCATAAGTCACTTTAAAATCGTCTTTTTTTTCGTAATCGATCGCATCCAATGCCAGTTCGGTGTGCAGCTCGCGAAGGTTGCCTGTTTTGTCCCTGCGATTAAAATCAAAGACCCGATAGGTAACATCGGAAGTCTGCTGTATTTCTGCCAATAGTACTCCTGCACCAATGGCATGAATTTTTCCCGTATTGATAAAAAAAGTATCGCCGCGCTTTACATTTTCATAATTCAATAATTCGGGAAGCGTATCTTTTTGTAAATGCGCTGAATATTCTTCCCTGTCTACCTCTTTATTGAATCCGACGATCAATTTGGCACCGGGATCGGCATCCATGATGTACCACATTTCGGTCTTGCCCAACGAATTGTGCCTTATTTTAGCCAACGCATCGTTGGGATGTAATTGTATGGATAAATCTTGCTTGGCATCGATAAACTTGATCAAAATAGGGAATTCCTTTCCAAAGCGGGCTACCACCTCTTTACCCAGAAGGGCCTCAGCATGGGTGTCCAACAATTGCTTGAGCGAGGTCCCTGCCAAATCGCCGTTGGCCACAATGGAAACGTCTCCCGCCACTCCAGATAGTTCCCAACTTTCCCCGGTAATCTCACTTTCTATAGGTTTTCCGAGTACCGATTTCAGTTTGACTCCGCCCCAAAGGCGTTCTTTCAGAATAGGTTCGAATTTTAAAGGGTAAAGTTCCATTGGTTCCGGGTTATCGATTAAATTATTGAATTTCCTTCTCCGCTATTTCATGCCCCACGCCAGATGCTCGGCTTTTCAGTTTTACTTTAACGCTTTTATTGCCCTGAGCGCCCTTCGCATATGTTCCGCAGCATTTACGCTGTTGAAAACCATCACCACCGTACCCTCATTATCTACCACGTAGGTTTCCCTTCCAGGGAGCACCATGAGACTGTTTTCTACCTTAAATAGACGTTTCACCTTTTTTTGGGTGTCGGCAAGCAAAATAAATGGCAGGTCATATTTTAAAGCAAAATCACGGTGCGATTTCTCCGAATCTGCACTAATTCCGACGACTTCCGCCCCAAGGTCGGTGAATTCCTCATAACTGTCTTTAAACTGACAGGCCTCTTTAGTGCAGCCAGGCGTATTGTCTTTGGGATAGAAATAAATCACCAATGGTTTTTTGCCAACATGGTCTTCACTATTGAATACTTTGCCGAACTGGTCTTTCAACGTAAAAGGGGGGATTCGATCTCCTACTTTTAAACCCATGGCTATCCTATATAGGTAACGAAGTTCCTAGGCGTTTCATAAAGCACCACTTCCAAAGCATCTTTGGCATTGAAATGCGGGCGTAGTTTGTTCCAGATGACCATTGCAATATTTTCGGCGGTAGGGTTCAAGTTTTTAAATTCCGGTACTTGAACATTTAGATTTTTGTGGTCAAAGGCATCTTCGATTTCACTTTTTATCAAATCTTTCAAAACTTTAACATCGATAACAAAGCCGGTTTCTGGATCGATTTCTCCGGTTACGCTTACAATCAATTCGTAATTATGACCATGAAATTCAGGGTTGTTGCATTTGCCGAAAATCCTCTCATTTTCTTCAAAACTCCAATCCTTTCTGTACAATCTATGCGCAGCATTAAAATGGGCCTTCCTACTGACTTTTGCTTTCATGCTTAGGATTGGTTTTGAATGAGGTGATTATAAAATTTTTCAAAAATGATCTTAAACCATACGGTGTAACGCCTTGGATTTAAGGCGATATCTTCTTGAATATCCTTGGGTCGCATCCATTTCCAATCGGCCACTTCCTCGCGGTTGATGACAGGTGCTTCATTATATGTGCCAATCATAACATGGTCGAGTTCGTGCTCGGTTAGGCCGTTATCAAATGGGGCTTTATAGATAAAGGAAAATAGCTCTTTCAAGTCGGTCACGAAGCCCATTTCTTCCTGAAGTCGTCTTTTGCCAGCCTCTATATTATTTTCACCCACCCGTTGATGGCTACAACAGGTATTGGTCCATAATAAAGGGGAATGGTATTTATGTGGAGCGCGCTGCTGTAACATGGTCTCCCCTCGATCGTTCATGACAAAAACGGAAAAGGCCCTGTGCAACTGGGCTTTTTCATGGGCTTCCATTTTAGGCATGGTGCCAATTTGAACATCTTGGGTATTGACCAGAATTACGTGATCTTCTTTCAAGGCTTTTCTTTTTTCGTAGCAAAAATGAAACTGAATGTCAGCATCTCTACAAAAATAGCACCTTTACATAACTCGTGGCGTAAGGAAATGATAAAATCTTGCTATAGTACCATCAATTGCGCACCGATAGAAAGTATATGGAAGCATAGGCCTAAAAGAATCTAGGGGATTTTACTTTACCCTTTGTTTTTATGAAATCGTACCGCAATATGACCTCAAAAGAGCCATTGTTGAATGCGGCGTTACCGAGTTCAGTAATCTCCCGATCATATGCCATGCCGATCAGAACTTCATTAGAAATGTTGAAGCCCACCATTGCGCTAAGGGCGGCATCCCAACGATAAGCGGCACCTAGAATAAACTTTTCGTTCAACATCACGTTTGCAGAAAGATCTACCTGGATCGGTGCACCGAACACGACTTTGGTCAAAAGGGTAGGTTTGAATTTGACAAACTTGTTGATGTCCCAAACGTATCCGGTAATAAAGTAGATATTCATTTGTTCGCTCGCCGTCGAGAGGGTGGTCGATTCGAAATGGGAGGTCTCCAAAAATCGGGGAACCGACAATCCTGTATAAAAATGCTCATTATGATAATAAATCCCTGCGCCGATATTAGGCGTAAATCTATTATCGATGTCCTGCTGCAGGGTTTGATCCGGGGCAAATTGGTTCAATTCGGAAAATCGGACATCTAAAAGATTGGCACTTGCTTTAAGGCCAAAGCTCAATCTGCCTTCCGTGGAGGTCCAGATCGTATAGGAGAAATCGAGATCTAAATTGGTCTCCGAAGTGGGCCCTATCTTATCGTTGATGATTGAAAATCCGAGTCCAACCCCTCTGTAACCTATCGGTGAATGGACGTTCAAGGTTTGCGTTTTTGGAGCGCCGTCCAAACCCAACCACTGAGAACGATGGAGGGCCGCTATGCTCAAATGGCCCCTAGATCCAGTGTATCCCGGATTAACACTAACGGTATTATACATGTATTGGGTATACTGGGCATCCTGTTGTGCCCATAAACCATGGGTTGCCGTTATCAGTATAATGGCCAAACACACCAATAAATGGGTGGGTCTACTTCTAAATTGGTTCTGTTTTGACTGTTCCATTATCTGTTTATATATAGGTACCCCGACATCGATTTTTTAGTGCCAGCGACATTTACATAGTCAAGGATGTAGAAATAGGTGCCCACTGGCAGCTTTCTATCGGCATCTACGGTTACCCGCCCTTGAGAAGTTCCATCGAACACATTTCCCTGTGTGTTGTAGGCTTTTGTTGTGTAGACCAAAACGCCCCAGCGGTTATAGATATTGATCGAATTATCAGGATAATTTTCGAGGCCTGTGATGGTCAATACATCATGAACGCCATCACCATTTGGGGTAAGCACATTGAAAACTTCAACGGCATCTTCTAAAATATTGGGTTCCAAATATTCCGGAACACCATTGCCATCCATATCATCATCGGCAAAATCGCCATTACCGTTCATATCCTCATCTTTTGAAGCGATGCCGTCATTATCGTCATCGGTATCCCTATAATCGGATTCACTGTCCCCATCGGTATTGGGGAGGTTGTCGTAAGGATCATCGATCTCGTCATTCACGTCTACATCAATGAGGGTATATCCTTCGTAGCCATCATCAAGGCCATCATTGTCCTTATCGGAGCCGACAAATACAAAATCCGCAATCCCGTCATGGTCGTGATCATGACCTTCAATATTGTCAGGTATTCCGTCATCATCGCTATCCTCATCCAAATAATCAGGCAAACTATCATTATCGGTATCTACAGGGAATATGCCCAAGTTGCCATTATTTTCATAGATGTCATCCAAGCCGTTACCATTGGTATCCTGTCCACTTGGCGCCAAATATCCAGAAGTGGACTGAGCCTCTACGTTATCGGGTATGCCATCGTTATCACTATCGATATCGAGATAATCTGGGAATCCATCCCCATCAGAATCCGTAGGATTGGTCGAAGGGTCATTATCTGCATCAAGGTTCAGGTCCTCAAAACTGTCTACAATGCCGTCATCATCGCTGTCGAGATCGGTACCCATTGGATTTACAATAATAATGACCGTTGCCGTGCTACAATTGCCCATGTTATCACAAAGGGTGTAGTTGAACGAATCTGTACCCAGGAAACCATTGTTTGGGGTGTAAATCACGGAGTCATCGGATGGGTTGTTGGGAGTGCCATTGTTATTGAATATCAGGGTGCCTGAAGCTGGAATGGTCGTGGTCAAGGCTCCAAGTGTTGGGACATCATTGTCATTGGCCAAGATGTCGATATTGACCGGTGTATTTTGACTGGTTGCAATTGAATCGTCCAGGGCATCGACCAATGGGATTACATCGATGGTCACGGTAGCGGTACTGCAATCCCCGAAGGTATTGCACACCGTATAATCAAAAGAATCGGGTCCGTTGTAATCGGGTAATGGAATATAGGTCACCGTATCGTCGGTTGGATCATTGGGTGTACCGTTGTCATTGATATTTATTATTCCATGGGTCGGGTTAGTCGTGGTCAAAGTTCCCGTTGTAGGCAGATCCGTGTCATTGCCATATAAATCTACAATGACAGAGACATCTTCATTGGTGGTGACCAGATCATCGACCAAGGTGGCGGCCTCAACAATACAAACGACGGTAAAACTGGGTAAATCGAAACTATTTCCGACTTTGGTTATCGTCGCGGTATATGCTACGATGGTCTGGGTTGCGGTAACGATCGGCCTGGTCTGATCTCCCGACACGGGAGGACTCCAACTGAGCGTGGCCCCTGGCGCCAAGGCGTCGGTATTATCTGTAATATCGAGGGTAACTTGGTTATAGGGAGCATTGCAATTGGTAACGATAAAATAACTTGTGGCATTTTTACCGCAGAGCGTGCCGTCATAGGTCGCAAAATAGACGCCCTGTTGCGTCACTTCCAAAAAGAAATCCGTACTCAAAACAGTGCCCGTATCCTGTGCCTCATACCAACGATAATTGCTTTCGTCACCGCCGTTTGGCGCCTGTAAAAGATACTGTGCATTGGAAACAACAAGTCCTAACAATGTAAAAACAGAGCTAAGGACGAGTGATTTATATGATGTACCGAACTTCAATTCTATGGTTGATTTTTTATGCTTTTCTTATTTAACCACGAAGACCACATTGATCAAGGAGTTGTAATCGGAAGGCGGGGCATCCACATTATATGTCATGACTCCTGTATCACTTATCAATACACCACTAAAGACCGTAGGATCATAAAAAGTTACATAGTAATATAACTCCGCTCTGGTATAGGTTGGTATGGCAGCAGGGGCACTGGTGCTTTTTGCCGATGAGGGCAAGGTCATGCCATACTGATCCAAATACTGCTGATAGAGGTCTATTGTAGCACCACTAACTACTACCGAAGCATCAACGGCAATGGAGGGTGGATAGAATATCCTTGCTGCCTTGGAGGTGATCGGAGCAATTGCGTTGATGACTTCCTGGACATTATTTTCCAAAGTCGGCGACCCTATTCCCCCTTCGTCTACATCGATAGGTGTTCTTAAAAGAACCTCGTCGTCGTATTGATCGTCGGTTCCCACCAAGCTGGAAAGGTCGATGGTCTCCGAAGTCCCGTTCTCGATGCCGATGGTCAGGTCGGTGCCCGAAAGTCCAGATCCGCTAATGTTCTGGTCGTCGGT
>JAHENB010000001.1:0-26755 GCA_024643345.1 Maribacter sp.
GAACTTTGCGGCCTGCGCTCGATTTCCGTTTCCTCTTCAGTACCATCATCCATAAACTGATGTTCGGGCATGCGGGGTACTGCTTGCTTGATCAGTTTTTCGATATCGCTTAAATAGGGCCTTTCTTCCTTATCGCAGAACGAAACGGCAATACCACTGGCACTGGCGCGACCGGTTCTGCCAATACGGTGAACATAGGTCTCGGGAACGTTGGGAAGGTCGTAATTTACCACTAGGGATAATTCTTCCACATCGATGCCACGGGCCGCGATATCGGTAGCGATAAGCACTTTCAATTTACCGTCCTTGAAGTCACCAAGGGCTTTTTGCCTTGCGGTCTGCGATTTGTTCCCGTGGATGGCCGCCGAACGGATATCTGCCTTGTCCAACACCTTCACTATTTTGTTCGCACCGTGCTTGGTCCTTGAAAAGACCAAAACAGAATCGGCAGGTTTTTCCGTGAGCATCTGAACCAAGAGTTTGGGTTTGTTTTTCTTGCTCACAAAGTAAACGCCCTGCTCCACTTTTTCTGCAGTGGTCTGTTCGGGTTTTACCGTGACCTGTTCAAAATCCCCAAGGATTTTTCGGGATAACGCCACAATATCCTTGGGCATGGTGGCCGAAAAGAACAAAGATTGCCTTTTGGCGGGCAGTTTTGCGATGATTTTTTTGATGTCGTGGATAAAGCCCATGTCCAACATCTGATCGGCTTCATCCAAGACCGCGAATTCGATGTCCCTTAAAGAAACGAATCCTTGGTTCATCAAATCCAACAAACGCCCAGGAGTGGCAATCAGGATTTCCACCCCCCTTTGCAGGGCTTGGGTTTGTTTGCCCTGCTTCACACCGCCAAAAATGACGGTATTTCGTATTCCGGTATATTGGCCGTACACCTTAAAACTTTCCCCGATTTGAATGGCCAATTCACGGGTAGGGGTAACGATCAACGCCTTGATGCCCCGGCCCATTTTCTGATCGGTTTTGGCTTGATACAGTTGCTGTAGGATTGGGATGGCAAAAGCTGCCGTTTTTCCAGTACCGGTTTGGGCCACGCCCAAAAGATCTTTGCCCTTGAGCAAAATGGGAATGGCCTGTTTTTGTATTGGAGTGGGAACGGTATACCCTTCTGACTGAAGTGCTTTCAGGATGGGTTCAATTATGCCTAAGTCTTTGAATGTCATGTTTTTGAATAATAAGCGGCAAAGGTACGCCTAATGTTTGGATAAAGTGATAAGGCGGTTAAAGGGATAATTTAATAGTGACCCCATGTTTTTTATAGTCCAATCACGGCCGCTTCTGCACAGCGTTCCCCGTCCATGGCAGCGGAGACGATTCCCCCCGCATAGCCGCCCCCTTCCCCGCAGGGGAACAGCCCTTTGATTTCAGGATGCTCCAAATGGTCATTTCTGGGAATGGTCACAGGGGAGGAGGTTCGCGATTCTACCCCGACCACATTGGCCTCTGCGGTATGGTATCCCCTCATTTTCTTGCCAAATTCGGCAAACCCCGACCGTAATCTACTACCGATAAGACTGGGCAGCAGCGAATGTAAGGGTGCCGATTTCAGGCCGGGCTGGTAGGAGGTAGGGTTAAGGTCTTGCGAAAGTTTGCCTTCAACGAAATCGGTGAGGCGCTGGGCCGGTGCCACTTGGCTCCTTCCACCCGAAGTGAAGGCCAAGCGTTCGAGGTCTTTTTGATATTCAAGGCCCTTTAGTGGCCCGTAATGTTCATATTTCGGAAGATCGGCGTCTACATTGATCTCGACCACAATGCCCGAATTGGCATATACACTGTTCCGTTTCGATGGCGACATGCCGTTCACCACTACCTCGCCCGGTGCCGTTGCCGCAGGAACGATGAAGCCGCCGGGACACATGCAAAACGAATAGACCCCTCTATTTTTTACTTGTTGCACCAAACTATAGGCGGCGGCAGGCAGGAGTTCGTCGCGGGTACCCGGACAGTGGTATTGGATGGAATCGATGATATGCTGTGGGTGTTCTACCCTTACGCCCATGGCGAAGGACTTCGCCTGGAGCGCCAGCTTTTTGCGATGTAAAAGATAAAAGATATCCCTTGCAGAATGGCCAGTGGCCAAAATAACCCGCTGTACTTCCATTTCATTTTTATTCTGTAACAAAATGGATTTCAATTGGTTATCCTTAATAATAAAATCTATTACTTTAGTATTGAAATGTACCTCCCCCCCGTATTTTAAAATGGTCTCCCGAATGTTCTGTACGATTTTGGGCAGTTTGTTGGTGCCGATATGCGGATGGGCTTCTATCAATATATCGGTATTGGCCCCATGGAAGACCAAACTTTCAAAGATTCTGCGTACATCGCCCCGTTTTAAGCTTCTGGTATACAGTTTACCGTCGGAATAGGTGCCGGCTCCCCCTTCCCCAAAGCAATAATTACTGTCTTCATTTACGATATGGTCCTGATTGATCGCCTTGAGGTCTCTGCGTCGTTCCTGTACGTTTTTGCCCCTTTCCAAAACAATGGGCCTAAATCCCAATTCCAGACAGCGGAGCGCTGCCCACATGCCCGCGGGTCCAAATCCTATAATGTGCACAGGCTTGGCCTTGGAAACCTCCCTGTACTCAAATTTATAGTCGGATCGTTCGGGAAGATCTTGCCCTATATAAACGGCCAGTTTATAATTGAACATAATCTTTGGTTTGCGGGCATCGATTGATTTCCGGAGTGTTTTTATGGTAAATTCATCCCTGGACAGGCCTAAGAGCTGCGCGACTTTTCTTTCCAAGCTCCCTTTTTGCCCTTCTTCTTCCAAAGACAATCTCAATTGAAGGTTTCTGACCATCGGACAAAATTAGGGCAATTGGATCAATAAATCAGTGATTCGTATACTCCCTTTTATATAACATTGGTGTTCTTTTGGTAATAAGTTTAAAATGTCGGTTGAAATTGGACAGGGATTGAAAACCACTTTCGTAACAGCTCTGGGAAACGTCCATTTTATTTTCTATAAGGAGCTTACAGGCATGCCCGATACGTATTTCGGTAACGAATTCGGTGAAGGTCTTATTTGCATGGGCCTTGAAGTACCGGCTAAAGGAAGTTGGCGTCAAATTTGTAAGTTCCGCCATTTGCGAAATGGAAATCTTTTTTTGAAAATTTTTCATGACATAGGCATAGACCTTATTCATGCGCTGGGTATCGCCTTCTTTTAAAGAATTGGTATATCCGGGACTTGCAAGCAGCTGTAATTCATCGGACTGGGAAATACAGTTCAATATTTTCAATAATACAATAATCGCTTCAAAGCCATCTAAAGAGGTGAGATTAAAAAGCATTTGCGATATGGTTTGCGCAGTTTTTCCATGAACATCGATTCCTCGAAGGCTCATGTTAAAAAGTTGCTTTAACCTAATGGCCTCTTCCTTGTGCAAAAGATGCTCGCCAACTAAATCTTCATGAAAATAGACCACGATGCCGGTGGCAGTACTATCCGCTATGGGCTCGGTTTCCTGACCGCTTCGCCATAAATGGGGCAGATTAGGACCGGTGAAAGTAATATCACCGGCTTTAAAAGGCTTGATGTTGTCACCAATAAAACGTGTGCCACTTCCTTTAAGAACAAGAAATAACTGATATTCTGAATGAAAATGCCAGTTTGGATCGAATATGGGCTGTTTCAGAACCTTTGCCACATAGGCGCGTGAATGTGGAATCGGTGATTTTTGTAAGGCTGATTTCAAAATTTACCGTAGCATTAATGGGCATCAGCACTGGTGTAAAACCTTATGCTAATACATTAATTTATCCTTAAAGTTAAGTAAAAATAGATTTTATGATATAATAATATCAGTATGGGATAAATCATAGTTCATTTTTGTTCCAATTTTTGATTAAACTTGAGTAAAATATTTATCACTTCAGTTATGAAAGCTTTCCTTAAAATATTTTTCTCTTTGCTTTTGCCGATGGGATTCTTGATCGGTTGTAATTCTTCCGAAAAACAATTGGCCGACGATTCTCCGCGAAGAATTGAACTCCTGTTTTTGGGCCATGCCCAGGAACACCACAATTCAAGGGCCTATATGCCTATTCTCGCGACCGCTTTGACCCAAAGTGGCATCAATATCACCTATTCCGAGGATTTGAATGATCTCAACGAAGCCAATTTGGACCTGTACGACGGCTTGATCGTTTATGCCAACCATGAGACCATAGCACCAAATCATAAAAAGGCGCTGTTGAATTATGTTTCAGAGGGACATGCTTTTATACCCATCCACTCCGCGAGTTTCTGTTTTAAAAATTCCCCTGAATATATCGAATTGGTGGGGGCGCAATTTGCCACCCATGATACGGCAACCTTCAAGACCAATATTATAGATACATCCCATCCCGCGATGCAGCAGGTCGAAGCGTTCACCACCTGGGACGAAACCTATGTGCACGATCAATTTGCCGATGATATCACGGTTTTAATGGAACGGGTGGAAGGCGATCACCATGAGCCATGGACCTGGGTTAAGGAATACGGCAAAGGCAAGGTTTTTTATACGGCCTACGGCCATGACGAACGTACCTGGAACCAACCGGGCTTCCAAAACTTGGTCAAGGCTGGGATTCTTTGGGCGATCGATCCTGTAGTGAAGAAAAATTGGGAAGCATTTTCAAAGGATATTCCAAAACTGGTCTATGAAGAAAGGCCCAATATTCCCAATTATGAAAAGCGGGATCCCGCGCCCAAATATCAAATGCCGTTATCGCCCGAAGACTCCAAAAAATTGATTCAGGTGCCTTCAGGATTTGATCTGGAGCTGTTTGCCTCCGAACCCGATATCATCAATCCGATAGACCTCAACTGGGACGAAAGGGGAAGGTTATGGGTCATCGAAACCGTCGATTACCCCAATACCGTGCGGGAAGATAAAAGTACCGGAGACGATGTTATAAAAATATTGGAGGACACCGATCAGGATGGGAGGGCCGATAAGGTGACCATTTTTGCGGAAAAGCTCAACCTGCCCACCAGTTTTACCTTTTGGAACGGTGGAATTGTCGTATCTGAAGCACCCTATTTTTTATTCCTAAAGGATACCGATGGGGATGACAAGGCCGATGTAAAGGAAATTATCATGGACGGTTGGGGAACCTTTGACACCCATGCCGTGGCATCGAACCTGCAAAATGGCATTGACAATTCGATTTATGGCGTTGTAGGGTATTCAGGCTTTAAAGGAACCATTTATGGCCAAGATTTTGACTTTTCACAGAACATGTATCGGTTTGACCCCAAGAAGAAATCCTTTGAGGTATTGACCAATACCAGTAACAATACCTGGGGCTTGGGGATAACCGAAGACAATTCGTTGTTTGCCTCAACGGCCAATAATACCCATAGTGTCTTTTTGGGAATCCCCAATAAAAACATGGTCGGTATGGAGGGTATTCCTGCTCAGGGAAGTCTTAAGATCGATGGGCACTATGCCATGCAACCGATTACCAACCATGTGCGGCAAGTAGATGTTTTTGGAGGTTTTACGGCGGCGGCGGGGCATCATTTCTATACGGCACGCAACTATCCGAGTTCTTATTGGAACAGGGTTGCTTTGGTCTGTGAACCTACGGGAGGCCTTGTCCATATTGCCAAAATCGAAAATAATGGGGCGGGCTATTCGGAAAAGGACGGCGGCAACCTTTTTGCCAGTTCCGACGAATGGGTTTCCCCGGTGGCCGCGAAAGTAGGCCCGGACGGCAATGTTTGGGTGGCCGATTGGTACAATTTTATCGTGCAACATAATCCTACGCCTACTGCTACACGAGGCGGGTACGATGCCATAAATGGCAAAGGGAATGCCTATGAAAATCCGCTAAGGGACAAATCCCGTGGGCGGATATGGCGTGTGGTTCCTAAAAACCATGGGCAATCCGAGAATCTGAATTTAAGTAAAGACAGACCCGACGAATTGGTACACGCGCTCACGAACGACAATATGTTCTGGCGGTTGACCGCCCAACGATTATTGGTGGAACGCGGTACGACCGACATCGTCAACGAACTATACAAGTTGGCCAACACCACTACTGTGGATGCACTTGGATTGAATCCAGCTGCCCTGCATGCGCTATGGACCCTGGAAGGTATCGGAGCCCTCAGTAAGGAAGCCGAAGCGATACCTGTGGTAACGGGTGCTTTATACCACCCTGCGGCCTCCGTTCGAAAAGCCGCCTTACAAATACTGCCCAAAAACGAAACTACCGATGCCGCGATGATCAGGGCGAAAGTATTATATGATAGGGATCCCTCTGTTCGGCTGGCAGCATTACTCTATTTTACTGAAAGGACCGAATCTAAATCTACGGGAAGGATGCTTTATGAATTGAGCCTGGATAAGGGCATATCGGGCGACAATTGGTTGTCAAAAGCACTTTATGCCGCGGCGAGTAAGCACAGCAACGGGTTTATGGAGTCATATGCTCAGGCCAATCCAGGCCTTAAAATGGTCTCGGCAACCATTGCCCAACGACAAGCGGTCGCTTTTGACGACAACAATTGGAAAACCATGGAGCTTCCCCAATATATAGAAGATGCCGGACTTGATATAGACGGGGTAATTTGGTTTCGAAAAGATTTCAACTTCAATGGTACGGGCAATACTTTTATTTCATTGGGACCTATTAACGACTCCGATGTGGTGTATATGAACGGCAGCCAAGTCGGGGTTACGGAGCAGGACTATAGCAAGAACCGGTATTACGATATTCCCAAGGGGTTGCTTAAAAATGGAATGAATACCATAGCCATTCAGGTAGAAGATATTGGAGGTAGGGGCGGGGTCTACGGGCGACCTGAACAAATGTACATACGCTCCGGGGATAAAAGTCTTTCCCTTGCAGGACCGTGGAAATACGAAGTGGAAACCGATTTCGCCAAAAGTGCGAGCTTTACATTTGGCGGCACATCGATTGCGGAAGTTTTCGCCAAAAACTACTGGAATCGGGGGATGTCATCAGATGGTATTACAGAAGATACCGGTGAGAAGGCTATGGTCGTCACAATAAAAACGGTCAAAAATGAGATGAAGTACGACCTTTCCGAGTTTGTTGTGCAAGCAGGAAAGCCCATAGAACTGCGATTGGAGAATGTCGATTTTATGCAACACAACCTAGTGATCGTAAAACCGGGCACTAAAGACAAAGTAGGTGCAGCGGCCGATAAACTCGCGGCAGATCCCAACGGTGCCGACATGAACTATGTCCCAAGAATGGGTGAGGTACTTTTCGCCACGGTTTTGGTGAATCCGGATCAAACGGCAATTCTAAAATTTACCGCGCCCAGCCAACCGGGCATATATCCTTTTATCTGCACCTTTCCGGGACATTGGCGCATTATGCAGGGGAACATGAAAGTTGTTGGTACTTCCTTATAAAAGAAATGGGTATGATGAACAAGCCAAAGAAATCTGGATCGTTGCACTTTGGGGTAAGTACTTGGTTATGGCAATCCCCTTTTACCACGGCCTCCATTGCTTTGTTTCCTAAAATCAAGGGCATGGGTTTCGATTTGGTCGAAATTCCGGTAGAAGACCCCGCATTGATCGACCCCCACGCCGTTAGGACCGCACTGATTGAAAATGAGCTGCAGGCAGTGGTGTGCGGTGTTTTTGGCGACACCAAAGATTTGACGCACGACGATACCGCCGTTCATGACAATTGTTTTGATTATATTGAAAAGTGTTTCAGGTTTTGCAACATTTGGGAGTCCCATTTTTTGGCGGGACCCATGTATTCGGCGGTGGGTAAGGCAAGAATGGTCCCCAGCGAACAAAGAAAGATAGAATGGGAAAGGGCCGTACACAATCTTGGCAAAGCTTGTGTCATGGCGAAGAAACACGGCCTTTCGATTGCCATCGAACCCTTGAACAGGTTCGAATCGGATTTGGTCAATACGGCGGAGGACGTGATGCGTTTGATAACCGACATCAACCACCCAGCTGCAGGTGTTTTGTTGGATGGGTTTCATATGACCATTGAAGAGAAGAATATAGCCGAGGCCATCCGAACCGTGGGCGAAAGATTGATACATGTGCAGGTATCGGAAAATCACAGGGGCATTCCAGGTACAGGACTTACCCCTTGGAATGAATTTAAAACAGGGCTTGCGGCAATCGGATATAAAGGGGGCATCGTCATCGAAAGCTTTACCCCGGAAATCAAGGAATTGGCCGCGGCGGTCTGCATTTGGAAAAACTTGGCCAACAACCAAGATGAATTTGCCACCGAAGGACTAAAATTTTTAAAAAACACGTTCAATACTTAAGCTTAAAAAATGACCGATCAAAAAAAAATTAACATAGCCATCGTGGGATTGGGATTTGGTGCCGAATTCATTCCCATCTACCAAAAGCATCCGAATGCCAATTTAGTAGCTGTTTCACAGCGAAATGAAGATAAATTGAATGCCCTGGCCGATGCTTTCAAGATCAAAAAAAGATATACCTCCTTTGAGACGCTCTTGCAAGATCCAGAAATCGATGCGGTACATATCAACACCCCCATTCCCGATCACGGAAGACAATCGATCTTAGCCCTAAAGGCAGGCAAACATGTGGCCTGCACGGTGCCCATGGCCACCACGGTGGCCGAATGTGAAGAAATCGTAAGACTTACCGAGGAAACAGGCTTAACTTATATGATGATGGAGACTGTGGTCTACGCCCGTGAGTTCTTGTTCATGAAAGAATGCTACGAAAAGGGCGAACTGGGAAAAATCCAGTTTTTAAAAGCGAGCCACCAACAAGATATGGACGGATGGCCCAATTATTGGCCCGGATTACCGCCGATGCATTATGCCACCCATTGTGTTGGCCCTGTTTTGGGACTCACCCAAGGTGAGGCCGAGTATGTTTCCTGTTTTGGTTCGGGAACCATTCGGGAAGAACTTATTGCATATTACAATTCACCTTTCGCTGTGGAAACGACCCATATCAAGTTCCGCAATTCCGATTTGAGCGCCCAGGTGTACCGATCTCTTTTTGATGTGGCACGTCAGTACCGGGAGAGTTTTGAAGTCTACGGATCGAAGAAATCTGTGGAATGGCCATTGATAGAAGGCCATCCGTTGGTGATGCATACCGCCAAAAGGCCGGAACCTGAAATTCCGGAAGAAGTGGAATGCCCCGATTTCGCTAAACTATTACCGAAGGAAATACAGCATTTCACCACCCAGGGCGTTTATGATTCAGAGGAACACCAACACCTTTCCTTTACCCAAGGGGGAGGCCATGGAGGTTCACATCCCCATCTGGTACATGCCTTTGTCAACGCCCTGATCAAAAATCAATCTCCCTATCCGAATGCCAAACAATCTGCCAATATTACCTGTGTGGGCATACTGGCGCATGAATCGGCAATGAAAGGTGGCGCCTTGATGGAACTGCCCAAATTTACCCTGTCGTAAGCGATGATTTCCCGCAGAGGCTATTCTTTTGGCTTTGCTGAAAAATTAAGCCATTTCCAGAGGATCGTTACGATCCATCCCTAAAAAACGACGCTTCGGTAGCAAGTTTTTTATAGGTAATGGTCAATGCGCTAGCTTTGACCTATCGGTTCAAAGCCGATCTATTATGGAAAACCTGATCCAATTTGCACTATTGCAGGTCATTACATTTACAATTGCGCAGGACTCCTATACCAAAGGAATGCAAACGGCATTTATATTTTGGGAGGAAGGCAATACCGCTGAGGCGCCCTACAACCCAAGGATGGTCCATTCGAAAACCTCGCAGGATATGGGATCGGCCCAATATTTTGGACAGGCTACCTCGCCCTCTTGCAATGATTTGGAACGGGCCATACATCTTTTTGCTAACTTTAAACCTGAGAGTCCCTTTTGCCTTAATTGGAGAATGGATAAGGCCTGAACAGCCTTGGAAAACTGTCGAAAAATAATGGCATTGTATGCAAGATCTTAAAAAACACCTCATCAGGGCCTTGGCCATAGGCACCTTGATTTACTTTGTGGTCATCGCCATACTCTATTTCTCGGATCAATTCGTAGATGGCTTTGACCTGTCCATTGCTTGGCGTGAGTATTATGAGACCATGATTTTCTCCGTAATCCTCTATTTTGCAAACGCCTATTGGATCCAGTATCTTTTGACCCGTTTTCGCAGGGACCTTTTTACCGCTAAACGATTTTTGATCGCAATTTCCGGAAATGTCGTTATTTCCCTTTTGGGCATATTCCTTTCACGCCTTATCCTGTTCGTTTTCCTTTATAATAAACCGGTTCAGGTCTTCTTGCACAATGAGCACGCCACTTATTATACGAGTTCGATGGTCATTGCCCTGGTCCTTTCTTTGATCTTTTATGGGATTTGGTATTTTAAGCATCTTCAGGAAAACAAGGTCAAGGAGCAAAAAATTATCGCAGGGACGGCTGCGGCAAAGTTCGATGCCTTAAAAAACCAATTAGATCCCCATTTCCTTTTCAATAGTTTAAACGTTTTGACAAGCCTTATCGAGGAAGACCCCCATCAGGCCCAAAAATTCACCACCTCCCTTTCAAAGGTATACCGCTACGTGCTCGAACAAAAAAACAAAGATCTGGTCTCAGTGGACGAGGAGCTTGAATTCGCCCGGACCTATGTTCGCCTGTTGAAAATGCGTTTTGAAGACGGCATTATATTTGAAATTCCCGATAAAAGCAGCAATCCAGAAGCCAAAATCGTTCCGCTGTCCTTACAGTTGCTTTTGGAAAATGCCGTGAAACATAATGTGGTCACGAAACGGAAGCCCCTGCATATTAAGGTATTCGAACAGGAAGGGGTATTGGTGGTCAAAAACAACCTGCAGGAAAAACAGGTGGTCAATAAAAGTAGCGGTGTGGGTTTGCAGAACATACGGGAACGGTACGGCATCTTGAGTGACAAAAAGGTACGGATCTTGAAAACGGACTCTGAATTCAGTGTACTGCTCCCCATATTGATGAAGGAAGTCTCAGTTATGGAGTCGCAAAAGCGTTTTATCGAAGACAAAAGGTATGAAAGGGCCAAGAAGAAGGTGGAAGCGATCAAGGGCTTTTACGGGAACCTTATTTCTTATTGTATCGTCATCCCGATTCTGGTGGCGGTAAATATGCGAACCTCCGATTTTCCCTGGGTCATCTTCCCTGCCCTAGGTTGGGGATTTGGGGTGCTTTCCCAAGGCATGGAGGCATTCGGATACCACCCTATTTGGGGCAAACGTTGGCAGGAACGGAAGATGCGGCAATATATGGAGGATGATCGCTTCTAGGACCCTTTTCGAGGGCTTGATTGTTTTGGGCTTCGCCATATGAAGTTCCAATAAAAGTGATCTGGGGCCAAAAAGGTACGATCCATCCCTTAAAATGAACATTTCGGGAATTCATTTTTAGAGGGACATTTAAATATTCGGAAATTTGATCTAACAAATAAAATCAAACAAAATGGACTATTCAGACAATGAAAACAAATACATGCGCGCCAAGGAGCGTGTAGCATGTGTAAAAAAGTTTTATACCAGCCTGATCTCTTATGTTGTGGTCATTTCCTTTTTGGCAGGCATTAATTACTATACTAATGAATGGCGCTATCCGTGGTTTTTATGGGCCGCTTTTGGCTGGGGCCTGGGGCTTATTTTTCAGGCCATCAGGACTTTCGGACTCAATCCTTTTTTTGGTAGAAGCTGGGAGGAGCGCAAGATCAAAGAATTTATGAACGACGATGATAAACTAAATCGCCGGGAGTAACCCTCGCGATTTGGTTAAAATGGAAACATATAATCGAAATAAAATGGAAACAGCGAACAAGGAAAAACAAAACAGGGCGAAGAAAAGGGTCGAGGAATTGAAGGGCTTTTATCGGCATCTGGCCGTTTATTTGGTCGTGAATTCAGTGATCAGTATTGCCAAGATCATTCAAAATGTCGGAAATGGGGAAGCCTTTACAGATGCGTTGTTCGATTTCGGAACTTTTGCAGTTTGGGTTTTTTGGGGCATCGGACTAGCTTTTCATGCAGCAAAAACATTTTCATACAACCCATTTTTTAATAGGGACTGGGAAGAGCGCCAGATTCGGAAGTTTATGGAGGAAGAACGCAAGGAAACGGAAAAATTCAAATAATGGCAAACCAATCAAAAGAGATGGAAAGCTTTATCAGAGCACGGAAAAAGGTTGAGAGGATCAAAGATTATTATGCCCATGTGATTCTATTTTTTTTAGGGAGCGGTTTGATATTGTCTCTCAAGGACAGCGCCTTGCTATGGATCGAATCGAAGGGGATCAAGGATCCGGAAGCATTGACTTGGTTCGAGTGGAACATAATCTTAATTCCCATTATTTGGGGTTTTATAGTATTGGTGTCCGCTTTTTTTGTGTTCAAGGGCAGATCTAACTATTTTAAACGATGGGAAGAACGGCAAATCCGCAAGTTCATGGAAGAGGAGCAATAACCCACAGACGAGATTCCGAAACAAACCAAAACTATGAAAACGATCATCATTGAGGACGAGAAACCGGCTGCAAGACGTTTGGCCCGCCTATTGGAAGATTTGGGCTTGGAAGTAACCGCCCTCCTGCATTCGGTGGAAGAATCGGTAGATTGGTTCCGGAATAACCAACACCCCGACCTAATATTTTTGGACATACAACTTTCTGACGGTCTCTCTTTCGAGATTTTTGAACGGGTGGAGGTTCGCAGTGCCATCATTTTTACTACGGCCTATGACGAGTACGCCTTACAGGCATTTAAATTGAACAGCGTTGACTATTTGTTGAAACCCATCGATGATGAAGAATTGGGAGTTGCCGTAAAAAAATTCCGCAGTTTGAAACGGCCTTCACAAAAATTGGCATTGGATTTTGAAGACATCAAAAAATTATTGGTGAACCCTTTGGAAAGGGAATATAAAAAGAGATTTACCGTGAGGGTAGGGCAGCACCTAAAAATTATCAATGCCGAAGAAGTCGAGTGTTTCTATAGTGAAAATAAAGGCACCTATGCCGCGACGGCCGATGGAAGAAATTATTTGTTGGAGACCACTTTGGAAAATCTTGAAATAGAATTGGAACCCAAAAATTTCTTCCGTATCAGTCGTAAATATTTCATCAATATCAACCACATCAAAGACATCGTTTCTTACACCAATTCACGACTGAAAATTAAGTTGAACCGGTTTTCTGAGCACGAAATGATCGTGAGTAGGGAAAGGGTCCGTGATTTTAAGTTATGGTTAGAGTAAAGGCACTTAAATATCTGGAATACAAAATAATAACAGTACCTATAGATATTTCTTATAGTGTAAAAATTGTAAGTAAAATCTTATTTTTCAATACGGTTGTCATCAAAAGAAGAAGGCAATAACTTTGGTATCAATTTAATGAAAATAGGTAACAAAACCGCACCTCCGGGCAAAATAAAAATGGCGAGTGAGGGAATGCTTTTAAAGATGTCGATCAGCTGCATTTGAACTTTTTTCTTTTCTTCAAGACTCAGGTCTTTGGTGGCCGATTTGGAAATTAGGGAGACGAGTTCCTTGCTGTCGGATAACTCTTTTTGCAGTCGTTTGCTATTGCGTAAAATTAATTTTTTAACAATTTTCGACATGCTGTCGTAAATTTGAACCGCCAGATTTTTATCTTTCAAAAAGGGAATCAACTTAACGTTCCCTTCAAAAAAAGAGGTGATTTCATCCAATGCGAGGATAATCTGCTTTTCGTCGAAACCGAGATCTTTGCCGATTCCGAATATAAATCCGGATTCCTTGTAATCTAAAGATTGGTCTTCCCAGACCGTTAAACAGGCAACATCAAGAAAATAATGATTTTCCCAAATTGAATGGTTTTTGAGCAACATTTGCCGGTATGATCCATCAAAGTTTTTGGCTTCACTATCGATATAGGTGAGGGAAGAGGCAAAAAGCTGGGCCAATCTTTCATCACTTCTGTTTTTTTCCTTGGAGTTCAGGGCATGATAGGTGATATTTATGGTAATATATTCAAGTATTTGTGCATGCTCCTGAATGTCCTTAACCTCCTTTAAGTAGCGCTTAAAAAGCAGCACATCGATAAACAAGAGGGAATTGGTAATAATGCTGTTAAAGGTTTTGCTGATGACGTTATCTTCCAGATATACCCTTGAGTCGATCAATTTTTCCAATTGGGCGGAAGTTTTTTTTCCTGTAAACAACTGGGTAATAAATGAAATTTGATTTCGGTTCAAGTCTTTGTAAAAGGCAAAGACCTTATTCATGAAAACCGTAAAATCGGTTTGGTCAACTTCTAACCGGTAGGTGTAATACAGTGCGGTGAGCAGATTTATTTTTGCTTTTTCATCTTCCGACAGGCTGTGTTCCACCTTTATAAACCGGGGAATCTTGGTATTGAGGCCGTATATGAATCCAGTCTTTTTCAGTCCGGCATACAAATCCCGAAAATCGGCATAGGTATGGTGATGATCTTTTGTCAGGGATCCGAATTTTTCAATCCAACCAACCGCGGATGGGTTCATGTCGTCCTTATTTTTTAAGGGGCGAAAATACGGCAAAAACACAATAATTCTAACATCCGCCTAAACTTAATGCACCAACTGACTTCTAAATATGGCACAGGTAATATAGGTAAACTGCCTTTTTTCAATGTACTGCCGCCCCTTAGGTAACGGTAATTTTTTTTATGCCAAATCAATTGGTTCGGGGCTTTTAGGATAATCTTCGGTGAATCACTATATTTACTGGATAACGAGCATAAAACTAATTCTGACGCCCCAAGTGTTACTGAATTCTAGTTGAATATTTATTTAACCTTTATCATATTCCCAAGAACGCTATGGAATACCTTCTCTTTTTTCTTTGGATGGCCATTATGTGTTTCTTGCTGTACAAAGTGTTTGCCGCTTGGAAAGCCTTGAAAAAAACCTTTGACAGCAAGAAATAGGTTTCACTACCGGGCCCTTGATGATCAGGGGTTGCACCATGGCCGAAACTTAACGCCAATTTACCTCATAGCCCTTGGGCTCGACATTGTGGAAACATGAAGCTGCATTACGGCGCCACGCTAAAGTTCAATATACTTGTCCAATGATAGGTTGGCATAGGCAATACCTTTACTTTCTATCCCAAATAAGAAATCCAACCTAAGGGATTTTTGTGAAGGGGATCATTTTGGAATATTATTTTTTAAAAACGTTCGATCCGAGGCGCTAACGATACGAATTGCCTGTTGGAAACGAGTTGACATTAAAAAGGACCCTCCTTTAGGACGGTCCTCCACATCTGCTAATGAAATTATTGAATGATCCCGGTACAGCTAATACGACCTCCGGCATTCCCGGTGGGTTGTGTGGTAAAGTCGTCGACCCCTTGATGTACGATCACCCCTTTGCCGATTAAATCCTTATTCGGGTCACTACAGCCAAGACACCACTCCTCGGTGGCAAATTCAACGGTGCCTGTACCATCGGCATTCGCCAGAAAATTACCGATATCCCCTTTATGGTAACCTTCAGCAGCGCCCCATTTGCCATGGGGTTGGTTGGTCGGGTTCCAATGGCCCCCGGTCGATGTCCCATCGGCAGCCGAGCAATCGGCTTTTTCATGAATATGTATCGCATGCTCCCCCGGGGTAAGTCCTGAGAAGTTTGCAGTCATTTTCACGACCCCACTTTCCTCGGTAAAGGTTACTTCCCCTTTTACATTGCTGTCACTTTTGGGCTCCATGGCGAATTTTATGGTCTCTACCTTCACCTCTTTCATTTCCTTTACCGCTTGCTCCACTTCTTCACTGGCTTCCTGGGCTTCCTTTTTTACTTCCTTGCAGTTGTATGAGGCAATGATAATGATACCGATCGCCAAAGCTTTTATTTTTTTCATAGGTTCCAATTTTAGTAAGTGGTAAAGTTAAGCAATATTCATGGCCTTGTCAATCAATTCTATATTTGATTTGAGTATCGCATTGGACCTCTTGAACGCCCTATTTTTACGGTTGGCCGTAAACGCCTATCCAAAGTCGGGGCAAAACGCATGTGGATGGCCGATCAACAAGGTCTGGGTCTCGGAAAAAATCCAGGATCTGTAGCACAGGCTGCGAATATCGAGACGCAGAGCACCAAACCTGCCTAAAGAAAGGGCTTTAGTGATGTTCTTTACGGCCGTAAAGTTCTTATTATGGGGGAAGCAATGGGCAAAGACCACCTCGTTATGGGGATGTCTATCGGCGGGCAATTCCAATCGCCCGACCTAGGTATGGCCCAATATGTTTTTAAAGTTTAGCTCTAGGAGTCCCATTCGCTTTTTTTTGGAATATACCCCTCAGGTCGGGATTATAGAAGACACCCAACTGCAGCCGATCAAAGTGCGCTTTGGCAAAATGATTTTTCAAGTAACCGGCCTGGATGCTTAAGGCAGTATTGATTTTTATGCCCAAGGCCCCGTAAAGTCGGTTTTGCCCAAAGGGATTATCTTGTAGGTTCAGAAAAATCTCATCATAAAAGTTGAGAAATAAAACTTTCGACAAGGGCAACGTGATCTGAATTCGATAGCGTGCGCGGTATTCGGTACTGTTTCGGGTTCCGAGATCCAAAAAACGCTGTTCCAAGCGATATCGATGTTCAAAGGCGAGTTTGCCTACTCGGTCTTTAAGTATAAATTGCCCAAAAATACGGTGTTCCCTGGCATCGGTTTCGGTTTCAATATCCTCAAAAGTACCATCGGTGGTAATGTAGGCATAACCCATGGTGGCAATGGCATTGCCGCTAAGGTGGTAGTTCAGGCCCGTTCTTAAGAGCAGCTGATTGAAGTTTTTTGCCTGTTGGTAATAACGCTGCTGTATCTCGGTATGAACGCTCCATTTTTCGGCAATCTTATTGGTGCCGAAGTACATGAACCAGGAACCCAATTTATTTTCCCCGGTTTCTTGTGCTTGTATCGCGAGCGTGGCCATCAAAAAGATGATCGGGGGAAAGTACTTTTTTAAATGTTTCATTTTACGAAGGTAAGCAACAGATTTTTTTCTTAAAACTGCCTTTTAAAGATTCATGGTTCCGATGTTCCAAAATGACACCCAATGAGAAATTTAGAAGTCAAATCCCTTAATGGGATACTCCGTCAAATATTGACTTTCGCTTTTCTGCGGAGATCTGGCGAGTAAAAAAAGGCCAATTGCAATCGGTCAATATAGATGCCGTTTGAAGAAGCTCTTACCAAACCAAGTTGTATGTCGAGGTCTTGTACCAACTTGACCCCCATGCCACCATATAACCGGTTCTGACCAAATACATGCTCCTGCAAATTCAGAAAAATCTCTTCACTTAAAACGAGATATAGTGGCGTTGAGGCCGGTATTTTTGCCTGTAAGCGATAACGTGCCCGATGCAAAAGTTGATTTTCTTGTCCGGATTCCACAAAACGTTGTTCCAATCTTGGCCTATGTTCCAACTGAAATTTCCAAATATAATGTCTAAAGCTCAACTGTTCCGCGATTTGATGTTCCTTGCGATTTACTTCATCGGTCGCATTGCCCAATTTGGTATCGGTAATAATATAACCATAGCCCAAGGCAAATAGGGCACGAGGGTTGATTTGGTAGTTGTATCCGGCCCGAAGGATCATCTGGTTGAAGTCTTTGATTTGATCGTAATACCTAATATTGAAGACTGCTTGAATACCGCTATGTTCCGAGATGCGTCCAGTGCCCGAAAACATGTACCAATAACCGAATACCTCATCAGCCGATTTTTGAGGGTAGGCCTCCACGGTGCTAATGAGCATCACCGCAAACCAAAACCTTTTAAGCAAAATTTTTGAAGTATAGCATATGTGCACTTGATGAATGGGTTTTGTTGAAGGCTCCCAAAATAAAATGTAATTTGAAATTCGAATACCGAGATATTTTCAAACAAGGTATGAACTAATTGGCATTAAAGGTCTTCACCTCCTTAAAGGGTGAAGCACTTAATTTTTCCATATTTTCCCTATAATCCTTCCATGGTTCGTTAAAGAAAGCATTGGTTTTTTGCAGGGCGTTCTTGAGTTCTTCTTCGGCAAACCGAAGCAGTCTTTTTTCCGTTTCGGTGAGGCCCGATTGTCGGCTGCCCACATACCTGTTGGCTTCCCCTATACGCTGCATTACGGTAATTTCAGGGTTACGGGTGATGCCCTGCCTCTTGTCTTCCTTGCCCAAGTATAGGTCTATCAGTGAATCAATTTCCTTCACCATATCTTTGGAAGCCTTGATCTGATCCTTGAATTTCTTTTCATCCAACGCTTTAAGGTCTTTCTGATATTGTTCTGCAATACCTTTGCTTTCCACCAATTGTTTTGTGGCATCTGCGGCAAGTTGCGTAAAACCATCCAATTTTTTGGAACTATCGTATACTTCATCGATGTTGTTCGCTGAAACCACCAATCTGGGATCTGGTTGTACTTCTATGATGGTCTCATCGGTGGTTTCGCCCAATTCGATTTTCACCTTGTATTTGCCTGGCTTTACTTTTCTGCCTCCCGACTCCCGATTGTTCTTGCTCAATTTTCTTGAAGGACGGTCGGGACCTTTTTCTTCCATTTCCCAATAAATTCTATGAAATCCCGCCTTTTCAGGAGTTTTGAATTTCATGGTCCGCATCAATCTTTCCCCGTCATATATCATCAAAGAAAGAGAGTCTTTGCTTTTGGGCTTGGTCTCCGAACCGTTTGTGGCTTGGTCAGCAGCCGCTTTTTCTTCTTTTGGATTGCCCTCCGCTTCGATCCCTTCGTCGGCGATATCGTCCACATTGATTTCCTTTTTGGCATCCCCCTCTTTTTTATTCTGCCCCTCTTTCAAATAATAGGTGATCATGGCCCCCGATTTTCTATTTTCGGCATTGTATTCGGCATCTGCGCCGAACCTACTTCCGGTAGGTTGCTGATAGGCCGCCTGATACGCGATGGGAGGGGTAAAAAGCTTGATCTCTTTTTGGAGGATCGATCGGTCCGAAGCCAGGGCCCTTAAAGGCCGGATGTCATCCAAGACCCAAACGGCACGGCCAAAAGTCGCGATCACCAAATCATGTTCCCTGGGCTGGATGACCAGGTCTTTGGTGGATACCGTGGGAAAGCCTTCTGTCCATTTTTGCCACTTCACGCCAGCATCGAATGAAATATATAGCCCGTCATCGGTTCCTAAAAACATCAAATTGGGGTTTTCCAGATCTTCAACGATGGACAGCGTGTAATTGCCCACATCACCTGCATCCACAATTCGTTCCCATGTTTTGCCATAGTTTTTGGTACGATAGGCATAAGGGGTATAATCAAATCGACGGTAGTTGTTGGCCACCAACAAAGCTTCTCCTTTGTTTTTATTTGATGCTTTAATTTGTGGTATCCAACTACCTGTTGGCAAGCCTTTTATGTTTTGGGTTACTTCTGTCCAATTCGTGCCCCCGTTCTGGGTAAAATGCACGCGGCCATCATCTGAAGCGACCCAGAGCATATCTTTTTCGATCGGGGAGGGCTCAATGACCAAAAGGGTGCAATGGTTTTCCGCACCGGTAGCATCCATGCTTAGGCCACCGCTTTCGCTTTGTTTTTGTTTTTCCGGATCGTTTGTCGTCAAATCGGGGGAAATCACCTCCCAGGTCAAACCTTTATCGATGCTTTTATGCACAAATTGACTCCCGAAATAAACGGTCCCCGGTTCAAATGGATCCTGCCCGATGGCGGCATTCCAATTGAACCGCAACTTGGTTTCGGTATCTGGAGGGGTAGGGCGTACGATGTAATTATTGCCCGTAATATGGTCGTATCTTGATACATTGCCCTGCTGGCTCATGGCATAGCCGAATTGTGAATTTTCAAGATCCGGAACCACATCAAAACCATCGCCAAAGGCGATTTCCTGCCAATAACTGTTGCGAATGCCTTGGGCTTTCCAAACATAGGCGGGCCCGCGCCATGATCCGTTGTCCTGCAAACCACCATAGACATTGTAGGGGAACTCGTTATCGGTATTGATGTGGTAAAACTGGGCCACTGGGATATTGCCAATAAATCGCCAAGACTTTCCGCCATCTTTGGTGATGTTCATGCCCCCATCATTGCCATCCATCATAAACTGACCATTTTCGGGATGTATCCACCAGGCATGGTGGTCGGGGTGCACGCCATTGTTTGCCCGATAGGCGGGCATCAATTCCGTAAAATTCTTACCACCATCCTCTGAAACGTTGATATAGGTAAAAACCGAATAGACCCGATTTTCATTTTGGGGATCTACATAAATTTCAGAATAGTAGAAGGGCCTGTTCCCAATATCTGCCTTCTCATTAATTTTCTTCCAGCTAAAACCACCATCTTCGGATTTGTACAGGGCATTCTTTTTGGCTTCGATCAGGGCATAGACAATATTGGGTTTGTTGGCGGCAATGGCCACCCCGATCCTACCCAGTTCCCCTTTGGGAAGTCCGTCATCTTCGGTCAATTTTTTCCAATTTTTACCCCCATCGTGCGTCATATAGAGCCCGCTACCGGGGCCTCCCGATTTAAAGAACCATGGTTCCCGTTTGTGTTCCCACAGGGCAGCGATCAATTTGTTGGGATTGGTTGGATCCATGATCAAATCGGCAACGCCGGTGTTATTATTTACAAAAAGTATCTTTTCCCAGGTTTCGCCACCATCCGTGGTCTTGAAAACGCCCCGTTCGGGATGTTCGCCCCAGGGCGAACCTATGGCCCCAACGTATACCGTATTGGGGTTCATCGGATCGATCTTGATACGATGGATGTGCCTGGTTTTTTCAAGTCCCATCGATTTCCAACTTTTGCCGCCATCCACCGATTTGTATACCCCATATCCGCCATTTAGACTGTTCCTTGGGTTGCCTTCGCCGGTACCCACCCAGATGACCGACGGGTTCGACTGTTGAATGGCCACGGCTCCGATGGAGGCCGTAACTTCCTTATCAAAAATAGGGTCCCACTTAATACCGCCAGAGGTCGATTTCCAAAGCCCTCCAGAAGCCGTACCAACGTACATCACATCTGGATTGTCATTTACGGCATCAATTGCCGTGACACGACCGCTCATCCCACCGGGCCCAATATTTCTGGGCTTAAGGTCTTGCAATAACTCCATTTTAAAATCTTGGGAAAAAGTGGTAAGGGATACCAGTAACAACGCGAGGGGATAAAATTTACTGAACATTGGTAACGTTATGAATTAGAAGCTCGAAATATACAAAAACTTTTATCGAATAACCGATAGCGGGCCCGCATGTATCACTGTCCGCTGCTGCAAAAACACTTGGTTACATTTGCCGTTCTGGGGCTTTTTTTTCAAAGATCCCAAATAGCTCATTGCCTTGTCTTGGCGGAATGGAGTTATAACAGCGCTCAAAGGTTTTTGCCGAAAAGTAGGGATCCAAATATTTAAGATACAATGCTTTGTCGCCGCCAAAAGGCCTTTTGTTTAAATCCCCGGTCAAGGGAAAGTCGAACCAGACCCCTGCCAATTTGCCTTCCGGTCTGAGCAGATGGGCCATTTTTTCGGCATATGCGAACCTATTTAGATCGGTGGGCAACAGGGAACAGAAAAAGGTCTGTTCCAAGATCAGGTCATATTGGCCCTGGTGCAAAAAAAAATCGTTTGTGAGCAATTGGGCTTTCGGAAAGCCCGGGTTCCTTTGCCTGAAACTATCCAAAGGCAGCTGCGAGATATCGAGCACATCGATATTCCGGAAACCCCTTTCCCAAAGATATTCGGCTTCATAAGCATTTCCTGCCCCTGGCATTAAGATAGAGATGGCTTTGTCCGATAGTTGGTCGATATATTTTTTAATGGGGGTCGATGGGTATCCGATATTCCAACCTATGTTCCCGTCCCTATAGCGTTGGGTCCAATATAAATGGTCGTCGTTTTCGCCCATGTACGATTAATTTTCGACATCATTTTTATACATCACCCCATTCTTGACGACCAATTTCACCTCGCGAAGGGCAGTAATATCTTTTGTGGGATCACCTGACACGGCAATGATATCGGCAAAATAATCTTTTTCCAGTTTTCCCAAGTGTTTCAAATGGAAGACTTTAGCATTGATCGAGGTGGCCGACTTTAAGACCTCCAATGGCGACATTCCGTAATCGACCATGAGTTCCATTTCCCTAAAGTTCTCGCCATGGGAAAACACACCAACGTCTCCGCCAAAAACAATGGATACTCCCGAATCCAATGCCAATTTGAAAGATGCCTTCTTTGCAGTGATACGATCGGGTTCCATACCATTTCCTTTTTTCCACCCTCCATACCGGGCAATGGCATCTCCTGCGGCCAGGGTAGGGCAAAGGGCCACGCCCCGCTGTTTCATCAACGTAAAGATTTCAGTAGTCCCGCCATCACCATGTTCAATGGTCTCAACACCGCCCATTATTGCCCGATGCATGCCTTCAGGGGTGCTGGCATGGGCCACCACATATCTTCCAGCACTGGTTGCCGCCGAGACCATGGCTTCAATTTCGTTGGGCAGAAATGTGGGCTGGGAAGGTTCCCCGGCACCCCAGCGGTAATCGGCGTAGATTTTAATAAAATCAGCTCCGTTTCCCAATTGCCGTCGTACAGTGGCTATCGCTTCGTCGACACCACTTACGGGTTCGGCGCCAAGGGGCACCGATACCCCATCATGGAATCCTTTTGGCCCGTAAGCCCCGGTCGCCACAATGGCAGGGCCCGCTACCAGCATTCGGGGTCCGGGTATAATACCCTGATCAATGGTCTTTTTCAGGGAGACATCGGCATAACCCGCTCCCTCAGATCCCAGATCGCGAACCGTGGTAATGCCCGCCATCAAGGTGTTCTTGGCATGTACGGTGCCTCGAATCGCCCGTTCTACAGGAGATTCCTTCAGCACTTGGTCATTCCAATCCGTCTCGTTATAGGGGTGTAGCAACAAATGTGAATGCCCTTCGATAATCCCGGGCATTAGGGTCATATTCTTTAAAGGTATTTCTCGGGTACCTTGGGGTATTTTCAATTCTGTAGGCGGTCCTGCATAACGGATCATATCACCTTCTACCAGAACCACCCAATTGGCGTGAACCGCGGTCCCGTCAAAGACGCGGTCTGGTTTAAAAAGCATTTGGGCATGCCCTATTGAGGTGCTAAGCAGTAAAAAAAAGAGGACTATGTTTTTCATCGTAACTTTACTGATCAGGCTTAATGGGACGGTATCTTCGAATTGAGGTCAAAATATCGATTTTATTGTTCTGACATCTCGAGATTGATGACCAAATCCACGATATCCCCTGGGGAAGATTGCTCCATCCCTACGCCAAAATCCTTTCTGTTTATAGCGCCCACTAATTTTAAACCCGCCTTTAGTTTTTTGCTTCGCTCATCTGTGATGATGCCATTAAGGGTTCCGTTCATTCGCACGGGTTTTGTGGTTCCCCTTAATGTGAAATCGCCATGGAGAATAAAGGTCTTATCTCCTGTTTTTTCAAATGAAGTGGTTGTAAATGACATGGTTGGATAGGTTTCCACCGCAAAAAAATCATCGCTCCTAAGGTGATTGTCCCGTGGCTCCACTGCGGTAAAGACACTTTTCGTTGCAATACTGACCGTGAAGGAAGGGGCATTGAAATCCTTATCGGCAATGGCTTCAATATCAAATTCCCCAAACCTACCAGTGACTTCGGAAATCAATAAATGGGAAACTGAAAAGTTGACATTGGAATGGGCCTTATCGGCTTTCCAATTCAACTGGGCGTTCATAGAGAAAGCGATAATGAGGCTTAAAAAAAAGAATAATTTTTTCATAAGGTTATTTTTAAGATTCATGGTTTGGTAAATGGGTTGCACTTCAATAGCGGTTCGAACTTTTTATAAAACCACAGGGCATTATGCCCCGCGACCTCACGATCCGTTTTTTTAGGGTTTTGAAGGGGGAGGGGAACGTCGTTTCATGATCAAACTATCCGCGGGATAATTTTCCTTAAGATAGTTCATTTGAGCTTTCGCCCAATCGATGACCATGGCTCTTTGTTCCTCTGAAAGGTTGGCCTCTGCGTGTAGGCCAAAATTGGTGTAGGACGATAACGGCATTTCCTTTTTTTCAACCATTTCTATCGTTTCCTCTAATTTATGGTTCTGTACCGCTATCGGGAGCTTGGTAAAAGTAGAGAAATTAAGATGCCGTTTTCCATCTTTGACATGATCGTTCAGCCACCATGCAACCGGCTGTACGTTGGCATACCATGGATATTCTGTCTTGTTCGAATGGCAATCGTTGCAAGCCACCTTTAAAAGTTGGTCGAGTTCCTCAGAAACCGGATATTTTTTTGAAATGTCGTAGGTTAAATCGTTGGATTCATTTTTTTCCGGACGAATGAACTGGATGAGGAGCAATACCGCTCCAAGGCCGATTAAAATCTTTTTTAGCATAGGTATGACGATGTTTGGCGTTAATTGAATTTTAATGATTTGATTTTTAAGTATCGTTTATATTCAGTAATGGTCAAAAGTGTTACATATGGGTTGGAAAGGTAAAAAATATTTTATTCTTGTTCGGCATGTTTGGCAATCTCCTCCAATTTATCATCAATGGTTTTTCTGTCAAGCCATATACCCTTCACCATTACGCCTTGTATGTTTTGAAGGGCCGAAAGATCTTCGAGCGGATTACCATCTATTAAAATGAGGTCGGCCTGCATCCCTTCCTTGATTGCACCGAACGTTTCCGACATATCGAAATAGGCCGCAGGATTAATGGTGCCAGATTGAAGGATTTCCAAAGGCGTTAGTCCCGCATCCAGTAGTCCCTGCATTTCATGTTGGATGGAAAATCCTGGCACATTGAACAGCTGGGGCGCGTCTGAACCCAGTAACATGCCATGACCGTTTTGCTGTAGTTTATGGATGAGTTTTTTACGGATGGCATCAAATTGCCGCCATTGCGCTTCCGTAAAATTTTCGTCTGCCATATCTTCCTTTTTTATGCGCTCCCAATTGGCCAGTGTAGTCTTGGGCATATATTTCATTTCGGGCTGGGCCAGCAGTACTTCGACCGAAATCGGGGCATACCATCTTTCAAAGAGACTTTGGGTAGGCACGATCCATACTTTGTTTGTTTTTGCCATTTGCACCAATTCGTCAATTCCGGTGGTATCGGCCAAGGGGGTGAAGGCATAACCGAAAAAACCGTTATCGGAAGGATCGACCCCTGCAGATTTCGGGACAAGGCCCTCCAAAAAGCCATCAACGTGGTCAATGGAGGCATATTTGCTTTCAAGGGCGTGACGTATGCCTACCGCTACGGGAACATGGCCCGCAAAGCGTATACCGACTTCATTGGCCGTGATAACCATTTGATCAAAGGCTTCCAATGGCACCCCGGGATGTATCTTCAAAAAATCATAACCTTCTTTTTGATAAGCGGTAACCTTTTCTATCGCCTCCGTCTTGGAAGTCACCGTGTTCCCATTCAATGACGGACTTGAGGTAAATATCCGTGGGCTCAGAATTTCCCCATTTTTCGCTTTTTCACGCAAGATCAAATGGGCAGGGTCACCAAGCATGCCCCGAATGGTCGTAATGCCATTGGACAGGTAAAGGAACAAAGTTTCTTCAATTCTTTGGGGATCGGTGGTAGGCGGGGGGATATGGGCATGCATTTCGGCAAGGCCAGGCACCAGGTATTTTCCTTTCCCATCGATTTGCAGGGGATAAGATTTGGCATTCTCTACAATGTCGGTAATATGAACAATTATACCGGAATCGACGACCACTTGCCGATTTTCCCAAATGGTTCCCGTTTGCACATCCACAATGGAAACATTTGAAATCAATTGGGCCGTTGGGCTTATGTTGTCCTTTGGCAGGGAGCAGGAGAAACCCACCAGTAAACCAAGTAATACCGCAATTTTTTTCATTTCGATTATTGTTAAGGGCTTCGCTATATGCCCATTATGCGACCAGATGAGGACAGGCCTAAGAAAAGTAATCAATTTTTATCGATCCACCAGTTTCCTCAATACAATAAAAATGATGATGAAGATGGAGTAGCCTATAAAGAAAGGAATGATATATTGCTTTAGATTCAGGGCCAGCATCAATCCAATGATCAATAATTGAAAGCCAAGTCCGAAAGTGGAGACCGCGGTCATCAACCATTTGGGTATGTTCTCGCTGTTGACCGCGTTCCGGTCCATTTTATGGATAACACTGTCAAAAGTGCCATAACATACCTTATACAGGTTAAAAAGGAAGTTGACCGTGCGCTGTTGTTCCCCTTCCATGGCTTTAGGCGTCCCCTGTTCAAAAATTCTACTCGTGGTATCCCCATTATATTTGTTTCTCAAGATCAGGTAGTAATAATTATAAAGGGTACCCTGCAACTGTAATCCAAGAAAGGCCAATAGGGTATGCGCGATAGATCCCATGGTGACATGCCATACGGCAAGTAATATAAGAAGGTTCAAAAAGATGTCCGCGACCGAATCCAAGTATCTACCTGTATAGGAGGGCGTATTTTTGATACGGGCCAACTCGCCGTCAGCGGCATCCAATATAGATTTCAGCACTAAAAAAAATGCTGTGGCCCAATAATATTGATTTACCATGCAAACTATGGCGATCAATCCAGTGACCACAAAGGCAAGGGTCACGTGAACCGGGGTTGCAGCCGTATTTTTTAAGGATTTGGCGATTGCTTTTCCAAAGGGTCTGCCATAATCTGACAGGTCTAGAAATTGATATTCTTTCGGTAATTTGGACATGTGATCGAA
>JAHENB010000001.1:26855-91255 GCA_024643345.1 Maribacter sp.
TTTTTTTTGAATTTTTAATTTAATGCACACATGAAAAAGATTTATTTGTTAGTAACCCTGGTCTTTGGACTTTTGATCGTTTCCTGCAGTAATAAAAGGGAAGGTAATCCCAAAGTATTGGTTTTTTCGAATACTATGGGCTTTAAACATGCTTCCATTCCTGCCGGAATGGCGGCCGTCCAGAAATTGGGAGATGAAAACGGTTTTGAAGTAGATACGACCAAGAGCCCCGAAATGTTCAATGAAGATAGCCTGAAACAGTATTCCGCCATCATATTTTTGAGTACCACAGGGAACATTTTGGATGCCAAACAAGAAGCGGCATTTGAACGATATATCCAGGCCGGCGGCGGTTTTGTGGGCATTCATGCCGCTGCGGATACCGAATACGATTGGGGCTGGTACAACAAGTTGGTCGGTGCACAGTTTCAAAGCCATCCTTCCGGTACCCCGGAAGCCGATTTCATCATTAAGGATAAAAATTTTATCGCTACAAAATTTTTTACCGATACCGTATGGCACCGCACCGATGAACTGTACAATTACAAAAATATCAATCCAGACGTTCATGTGCTGATGACCCTTGACGAATCAACATACCAGGGAGGCACCAATGGGGATTTCCACCCGATTGCCTGGTACCACGATTTTGATGGAGGGAGGGCCTTCTATACCGGAGCGGGACATACCGATGCCAGCTATACCGAAGATTTGTTCTTAAAACATTTATTGGGAGGTATCGAATACGCCATAGGGAAGAACGAAAATTTGGACTATTCGAAGGCCGTTACCCAGATTCCTCCCGATATGAACCGGTTTTCCAAGGTTCCTTTGGTGGGCGGTGAATTTTTTGAGCCCACGGAAATGACCATATTGCCGAACAACGATGTGCTGATCGCCCAACGAAGGGGAGAGATCATGTTGTACAAAGCAGATAGCAAGGAGCTTACCCAGGTGGCCGCTTTGGATGTCTATTCAAAAACCCTCAATACCCCTGGCGTGAATGCCGAGGAAGGGGTTATGGGCCTTCAAAAAGATCCCGATTATGCGACCAACCATTGGATCTATGTATACTATGCCCCAACCGGAGATGAATGGGTGAACCGATTATCAAGATTTAAATATGAGAACGGTGTTTTTGACTTGGCATCGGAACAGGTGATCCTGGATGTAGCGAGCCAAAGGGAAATTTGCTGCCATACGGGTGGATCGATCGCATTTGGCCCCGGGAACCTATTGTATCTGTCGGCAGGGGACAATTCAACGCCTTTTAATGAGAAAGGCGAGAAATATGTCAATAACGGCTATGCACCATTGAACGATACTCCCGGCCATGAGCAATTCGATGCACGGCGTTCCTCGGGCAATACCAACGATCTTCGCGGTAAAATCATGAGGATCAAGGTGAACGAAGATGGCAGCTATGATATACCCGAAGGCAATCTATTTCCTGTAGGGATGGAAAAAACGCGTCCGGAAATTTATACCATGGGCCATCGAAATCCCTACCGTATTTCGGTAGATCCCAAAAAAGGATATCTGTACTGGGGCGAAGTGGGTCCGGATGCCCGTGATGATTCTTTGGCCACCCGTGGACCAAGAGGCTATGATGAAATGAACCAGGCCCGTGCGGCGGGTAACTTTGGATGGCCATTGTTCATCGGGAACAACAAGCCTTACCATGCCTATAATTATGAAACCGGTGAAAACGGTCCCTCGTTCGATCCCGAAAAACCCATCAATGATTCAAGGAACAATACAGGCTTAAGGGAGTTACCCCCGGCCCAACCCGCCTATGTTTACTACCCCTATGTAGATACCCAGGATTTTCCCCAAGTGGGATCTGGAAGTAGGAACGCGATGGCCGGCCCTACCTATTATTCCGATATGTATCCCAATGGTGGCGGGCTACCTTCTTATTATGATGGCAAGGTGATCATTTATGACTGGATGCGCGGTTGGATGATGGCCGTTACCCTGTTTGAAGATGGTACATTCAATAAAATGGAACCCTTTGCCTCCGATATCAAATTGAACAATTTGATCGATATGGAAATGGGCCCTGATGGAAGGGTATACCTATTGGAATATGGGAGTGGATGGTTCTCTAAAAACGACGATTCGGGTCTAAGCTATATCGAATATAACGGAGGCAACAGGCCCCCGGTTATCGATAATATGATCGTGGATAAGACCACCGGTAAATTTCCAATGACCGTAAACGCTAAGGTTGTGGCCGTGGACTTGGAAAATGACCCGGTTAGTTATGTATGGGATCTTGGTAATGGGGAAACCAAAGAAACGACAGAACCTGAAATATCCTATACCTACAATAATGCAGGAGAATATAATCTGGCCGTTGAGGCCAAGGATGATAAAAATGCGGCGGCTAATAGCAATGCAACCCCTATTGTGGTTGGCAACAGCAGACCGGAAATCGCTATTGACCTTCAAGGTGGAAATTCTTCCTTCTTCATTGCTGGTGTACCCGTAAAATATAAGGTCACGGTAACCGATCCCGATGGAAATGAGGACATAGACCCCGCCAATATTTTTGTCTCCGTCGATTATTTGGAAGGGATGGATGAGGTGAACAAATCCTTGGGGCACCAACAGGTATCGGCTGCAGTGACAGGCAAAGCACTGACCTTAGGGTTAGATTGCAAAACCTGCCATAAGGAAGCGGAGGCCTCCATTGGGCCCAATTATACCGATGTCGCCCAAAAGTACAAAGATGACCGAAGGGCCACCGGCTATCTGCAAAGGAAAATCATCAACGGAGGTTCCGGTGTATGGGGAGATGTGGTAATGCCGGCCCATCCGAAAGTCACCATGGATGAAGCTAGGCAAATAGCCCTTTATATTAGGTCTTTGGCCGATACCGGGGTCAAACAGAAATCGCTGCCATTGGCCGGAACGTTGGTGCCACAGCCCTCACCTACAGATAATGTTATGGTGCTCACGGCGAGCTATACCGATCAGGGCAATAATGGGGTCCGCCCATTGACTGGGGTAAACTCCATCAATTTAAGGGGCAGTACCGTACCGTTTTCCAGTGCTACCAAAGCCCAAGGATTTTCACCTGTCTCATTTGGGGGAATGAATTTATTGCTTTTACCCGATACAGGCGGTTGGTTTGCCATGGACGATATCGATTTAAAAGGGGTAAACTCGGCCATGATCACCGCAAGTTGGAGAACGGCGCCCATAGCGGGCGTTGATTTTGAAATGCGCTTGAACGCCCCTGATGGGGAATTGTTGGGAAGGGGCAGCATGCCGACCCCAGTGGCAGGACAGACCGGGGGAATGGTGACGATCAATTTAGATAAACCAATGGATGTAAAGGCCAGGGAAATCTATTTTGTCTATACCCCGAAAGAAGGGGAAGCACCCGGAACAATAGCACTGAGTAACGTGAAGTTCAATGGGAAATAGTGTGCCTATCAAAAAAAATCGGATCAACAAAGGCTTACCAATTATGGTGAGCCTTTTTTTTTGGACTGGCATACCATAAAACCTAAAATTACGACACCCCTACTAGAATTTGTCGATCACCAAGATTCCTTGGTGTTCAAAACGGTCCATATTGGGCAATGCGATCACCGATTCTTCTAGGGAAAGGGTCCCACTTATCAATTTGCCGGGGTTCAATCTGCCCGCCTTGATCATTTCGAAAATTTCTGGATATTTATAGGACTGCATGCCATGGCTTCCCAGAATTTCGAGTTCGTCGGCCAAAATTCGATCCATAGGAACTTTGGGGTGCCTATGGTCGCCTGTCATCAAGCCAACTTGAATATGTTTCCCTCTTTTTCGCAGGTTGGAAATGGAATTATAACAGGTGGTCGCACTTCCCAAGGCGTCCAACGATACCTGTACGCCACCCTGGGTCAATTCTTTGACCTGGCCGATAACGTCATCATTTTCGGCAGCATTGACCGTGGCGAAAGCCCCAAGCTTCATAGCGAGCTCTAAATTATCCTGCTTGATGTCGACCGCTATTGCTTTGGCTCCCATGGCATTCGCGATCATTATCGCGGATAACCCGACACCGCCACATCCATGGACGGCAACATACTCGCCTTCACAAACCCTCCCTTGTGCAACGATGGCCCTATATGCGGTAATGAAGCGGCATCCCAGCGATGCTGCCGTAACACTGCTCATCTCTTCGGGCAGTATCACCAAATTGACATCGGCATGGTCCAAAGCGACGTATTCCGCAAAAGAGCCCCAATGGGTAAAACCGGGTTGGGATTGATGGTCACATACCTGATGGTTGCCGGAAGCACACTGGGGGCAAGTGCCACAGCCACAGACAAAAGGCACGGTTACCCGATCGCCTATCTTGAAATTCCTTACCGCTTTCCCGATCGCATTTATGGTGCCGGCCAATTCATGGCCGGGTACGTGCGGCAAAACAATATCAGTGTCATGGCCCATCCAGCCATGCCAGTCGCTGCGGCATAGGCCCGTAGCTTCCACCTTCACAACAACGCCATGGGATTTCGGTTCGGGATCCTTGACATTCTTTACGGATATGGCTCCTTTAAAAGCTTCGAATACGGCTGCTCTCATGGTATAATGTTCGGATATTATCTCAGTTCTTGGAAATTTTTCAAATAAAAGCACTATCGATCAATGGTCAGCATAATGGCGGAATCCCCGGGCATCTCCAGAAACCCATTTGATAGGTCGACCGTTTTTTCGGTCAGTACATCCAGACCAACCTTGGCATCCCGAAGCTGTTCGGCAAAACGATCCAAATCTATTTTGACGCTCTTGGGGTTCTTGTTAAAAATAGACATTACGGTAGTCGTCGCATCGTATCGGAACATGGTGTAGACCTCCTTCAACGGTGCGTAATGTCGTAAAGTACCGTTCTGCAAGGCCGTTGTTTTTTTTCTGAATTGGGCCAGTTTCCTGACCATATTCTTGACCGTCCGTTGTTCCTCGTTTAGTCCTTTCCCCGTAAAAGCATTGGCCAAATCCCCTTTCCAGCCCCCGGGCATATCAGAGCGTATCAGCCCATGATCGCTGCTGTTTATTTTGTTGCCCATTAAAACTTCCGTGCCATAGAAAATCTGTGGGATACCCCTTGTCGTGAATAAATACACGAGGCCCATTTTGAAGCGATCGATCTTGCCATGTACCTGATCGATGAAGCGGGGCATATCATGATTGTCCAAGAACACTACCAAATTAAAGGGATCTGGATAAAGAAAGTCATTCGCCAACATTTCATAAATTGGGTCGAGCGACTCTAGCTGTGGTTGTATTTCTTTGTTGAGCGATTCGGTTAAAGCAAATTGCAATGGAAAATCGAACAACGAAGGCAAATGGGACACGTAACCGTTCTTATTACGTTTTCCCGCCTGCCATCTTGAGACAATAGCCGGATTAATCGACCATTCTTCGCCCACAATATTAAAATGGGGATATTCCTCCATGATGCGCTTCGACCATTCGGTCATGAATCCAGGATCGGGATAGGTGTATGTATCCTGTCTTATGCCGCCCAAATCGGCATATTCAATCCACCAAATCGAATTTTGGATCAAATAGTTCGCCAGAAGCGGATTTTTTTGGTTCAGATCGGGCATAGTGGGCACAAACCACCCATCGGAAAGCAATTCGATATCCGATTTTGTGGCGTAGGGATCGGATAAGCTTACCCTTTTATGGGAAGTCAGTGGTTTATCCTGGTCGCCTTGAAAGTTATACCAATCCGGGGTAGGTTCGTCCCCTGTCCACCAATGGTAGAGGCCACAATGGTTGACGATCAAATCCATGATGATCTTGATGCCCCTTTTTTTTGCTTCGGCAGAAAGCCTAAGATAATCTTCATTTGTGCCAAAACGAGGGTCTACCTTGTAGTAATCGGTAGTGGCGTAGCCATGGTACGAATAGTTTGGCATATCGTTTTCCAGAACGGGGTTGATCCATAGTGCCGTGAAGCCCATGTCTTCAAGATAATCCAGATGATCGATGATGCCTTGTATGTCTCCCCCATGCCGGCCCCCTTTTGCCTTGCGATTTGGTTTTTCCCGCATCCCCCTACTAAGATTATTGGTATCATCCCCGTTGGCAAATCGGTCGGGCGTGATCAAATACATGATATCCTTATTCGAAAACCCATCACGAATCCGGGATTCAGGTTCCCTTTGCCTCAGTTCGTAGGCATAGGTAAAAACGGTTTCCCCATTTCGATTGAATTCAATGGTAAAAATACCCGGCCGGGCATCAGGGGCAATGCTCAGATTTAAGAACAAGTAATTAGCATTTTCAACAGTGATGACGCCTTCGAGAAAAACGCTCTCGTGCTCGATCGAGGGAGAAAGATCTTGAATGTGGTCGCCATGCACCAAAAGCTGAAGATGAGGGTGGTGCATCCCTGTCCACCAGGAACCTGGCTCGATCCGATCGATAATCATTTTTTTTTGGGCAAACAAAGGCAGCAATATTAAAATGAAGACCAATGTATTTACATTTTTTAATATTCCCACTTTCATCGATGCGTTTATTTGGAAGGTAACAAATCTTATCCAATTTTTTGCTTCCGATATAAAAATCACGATCGACATTAAGCTTTGCGGTATGCCTTTTTAAGATTTTCATTTACCATTCCAAAGTAGGGCCGATACACAAATTCTTTTTCTAAAAATGAAGTTGTAAGGGCAATTCCAAACCCTTGTCCCTATTGCCGAACCGATAGGTGATTTGGTTGGCATACTATTATATTCAAATACAGGAATAAGAGCGTTCCTGGATATTGGCTAAAACGGCTCGAACTACATCAAAAATATCCTATAAAAATTCAATCATACATTTCAAAAAGGTGTCTAGATTGCCTAAATTACTCCTTAGAATATTTACCACGATAACATAACTGGACAGAAAATTATTTATCAAAAAATATGAATATGCCAAAGAACACTATCACCGCCCTCGTGACACTTATTGTCGCCTGTTTTTTTAATATTCCCCTTACCAGTGCGCAAACCCAAAAAACAAAAGCACTATCGGAAGCAGCGTCCGGTTTGCAATTGCGTGGCATCGGCCCAGCGCTTATGGGCGGCCGTATCGCTGATATTGCGGTAAACCCGAATGATCGAAGCACATGGTATGTGGCCGTAGGCTCTGGGGGCTTATGGAAAACCATCAATAGCGGTATCTCTTGGAACCCCATTTTTGACGACCAACCCTCGTATTCCATTGGTTCGATAACGATTGACCCAAACAATACGGATGTGGTTTGGGTAGGAACTGGAGAAAACGTAAGTGGCCGTCATGTGGCTTGGGGCGACGGGGTATATCGCAGTGTTGATGGGGGCAGTACGTGGCAGCAAATGGGACTTACAACATCGGAACACATTGGTAAAATTTTGGTAGACCCTAGAAATAGCGATGTGATATTTGTCGCTGCAGAAGGGCCGTTGTGGGCTTCCGGTGGCGAACGCGGATTATATAAGTCAAAGGATGGTGGCAAAACATGGGGACTGGTTCTTGAAATCGATAAAAATACCGGTGTAACCGATGTGGAATTCGACCCATCAAATCCCGATGTACTCTATGCAGCGGCTTATCAGCGCCGAAGACAGACTTGGTCGCTTTTGGCAGGGGGCCCCAAATCAGGAATTTACAAATCAACCGATAATGGGGCCACCTGGCGACAGATCAAAACGGGTTTGCCAAAGGGAGATATCGGAAAAATAGGTCTGGCGGTAACTCCGGCCAATCCTTATTTGGTCTATGCCACCATTGAGGCAAGCGATGAGGAAAAGGGTTTTTATCGCTCATTGGACAAAGGGGAAAGTTGGGAGAAACAAAACAGTTATATTTCCGGAGGAACCGGCCCCCACTACTACCAAGAAATCGAGGCGTCCCCTGAAAATCCCGATTTGGTGTATCAGATGGATGTTTTTATCCAGGTTACGCGAGATGGGGGTAAGCAATTCCGGATTTTGGGAACGGGTCGTGAAAAACACAGTGATAATCATGCACTGTGGATCGATGCTGAAAACGGCAAGCATCTACTGGCAGGGACCGATGGCGGACTATATGAATCTTTTGACGAGGGCACCACGTGGCGACATTTTCCGAACCTTCCCATATCGCAGTTCTACAAGCTGGGACTCGACAATGCCGAACCATTTTACAATATTGTAGGCGGGGCACAAGATCTCGGCACATTGATCGGTCCTTCACGGACCATGAATACCGAGGGAGTACGAAATCAGGATTGGTATGTACCATTAGGGGCCGACGGTTACGACGCGGCCTTTGACCCCAAAGATCCAAATATCGTTTATATGGAAATTCAACAAGGGCTGCTACATCGTTTGGACAGGCGCAGTGAAGAGGTATTGAATATCCAACCCCAAGCGGTGCCCGGTGAGGCGCCCGATAGATGGAATTGGGACAGCCCCATATTGATCAGTCCGCATAACAACGATCGCCTGTATTTTGGATCCCAACGGGTATGGCGTAGTGAGAATAAGGGTAATTCATGGGCGCCCATAAGCCAAGACCTAACGACCGATACGAACCGCTACGAGTTGGAAACCATGGACGGTCGGGTCTGGAGTTCCGATGCTTTATACGATACGGGCGCTATGTCTAAATATGCGACACTGACCTCCATCGAGGAATCCCCAAAAGTCGAAGGGCTGCTCTACACCGGTTCGGATGATGGGATGATTCATGTAAGCGAGGATGGTGGCCAGAATTGGCGAAAGAGTGGCGCACTTCCCAATGTACGGGCACGTTCCTTTATCAATGATATTGAGGCGTCGCGTCATGATGCCAGTACGCTTTTTGCCATTGCGGATTCACATAAGTTCGGCGATTTCAGTCCGTATATCTTTATGAGCAGGGATCGTGGAAACACTTGGAAATCGATTTCCGGCGATTTGCCTTCCGGTACTATTGTGTGGGTTTTGAAACAGGATCATATCAATGAAAACCTACTTTTAATAGGAACCGAATATGGCATTTATTTTTCTCCCAATATGGGACAGAACTGGATTAAGTTGGATGGTGGAGTGCCTACCATCTCCTTTCGAGATCTGGAATTGCACCAAAGGGACAACGATTTGGTAGGGGCCTCTTTTGGCCGTGGTTTTTATGTATTGGATGATTACTCCCCATTGAGGGAGCTCAGTAATGCAATAAACAAAAAGGCGAACACGCTTTTTTCTGTAAGGGACGCTTGGTGGTATATTCCCAGCGTACCGATGCAGGCCAAAGGGATGCCTAGTCAGGGTACCACAAGTTTTGTTACCGATAATCCACCTTTTGGGGCTGTTTTCACCTATTATTTAAACGAATTGCCCACCACGGCGAAGGAACAACGCAAGGATTCCGAAAAAGCGTTGCGGGAAAAGAATATGAGCATTCCTTTTCCCGGTTGGGAGCGTCTGAAAGAAGAATCCAATGAAAATGAACCCCAGTTATTGCTCTTGGTCCGTGATGCCAATGGCAATGCAATTCGATGGATAAAAGGTACGGCCAAGAAGGGATTGCACCGTACGAATTGGGATTTAAGACTTCCAGCACCCGATCCGGTCGACTTGACCGAGCCCGATTTCAAACCGCCATGGGCCAGTGATGCCGAAGGTCCCTTGGCTGCCCCTGGAAAATACACGGTAGAACTATTTGTTGTCCAAAATGGAAAATTACAATCCCAGGGAGCCGCGCAAGAGTTTATGGTCAGGCCCGTAGCAAATATGGTTGAGGGCACAGATTATAATGCGGTGGCCGAATTCCAACAAAGAACCAGTGCGCTTTCTAGGCAGATTTCGACTGCCGGGAGAAAAATGGGCGAGGCGGGCAATCGGTTACAACACATGAAGGCAGCACTACTGGAAACTCCAAAAGCGACAACCTCACTTTTTGAAGGGTTAGAGGGGTTGGACAAAAAACTATCGGGTTTACGAGCACGTTTATACGGCGACCCTATTCGCCAAAGATTCAATGAAGCTACGGTACCTTCCATTCAATCGCGTGTTGGAATTGTAGCAAGTAGCCATTGGCAAACACGCCAAAACCCAACAGAAACCCAAAAAATGAACATCGAAATCGGCCAAGCTGATTTTAAAACCTTCAAAGAAGATTTGGTCGACTATTTTAATCAACTCGAATCCTTTGAGGCCGCCATGGAGGCCGCCGGGGCACCCTATACGCCGGGACGGAAGATCGAATAGAAGGCGTTCTCAGTTGAATGATCAAACCTGACCATTATAATTAATCAGATATTTAAAACACCTTTCTTGGAACGGGTTTCATTTAATCTCTTCCTTTTCAACATAAAAATTCCGATCGACTTTAAAAGTACTGGCATTTGGGTCGGCGTTTTCCGTTTTCCATTCTGCCGTTGGATAAAGCCATTGCGCCCCATCATCTATAAAAACACGTAGTGGCATCTCAAAACCATCGACCACATGGGTATAACGATATTTGAGCACGTTGCCATCTTCTATTTTATATTCAAAAACAGGAATCATGGTAGTTCGAAGGTATTGGTCAAAAACTCTGGAAAGGTTCAGTCCCGATTTTTCGCTGATATAGTTTTCGATTTGTTGGGTGGTGACGGTCTGGTGGTAAAAATCTTTGTTCAAACCGCGTAGGATCTGACGCCATTTTTCATCATCGTTTACGACTTGCCGAATGGTATGCAGCATACTGGATCCTTTAGAATACATGTCGCCACTGCCTTCTTTGTTTACATTGTAATAACCGATGACGGGGCGATCATTCCGTATGTTATTCCTTAATCCTACTTGATATTCATGGCCCGCTTCCTTGCCGAAATGATACTCTACGTACAAATTCTCACTATAGGAAGTGAAACCCTCGTGTACCCACATATCGGCAATATCCTTATAGGTGATATTATTGGCGAACCATTCGTGACCGGCTTCATGGATTATGATATAATCGAATTTCAGACCCCAGCCACTGCCCGATAGATCCCGCCCCAAATATCCGTTTTGATATTGATTGCCATAGGTAACCGAACTTTGGTGCTCCATGCCCAGATAAGGCACTTCCACCAGTTTAAAACCATCTTTATAGAAGGGGTAGGGGCCGAACCAATGTTCGAAGGCCTCCATCATCATGGGGGCTTGCTTGAATTGTTCCTTGGCCTTTTCCAGATTGTCCCTAAGTACGTAGTAGTCCATGGTCAAAGGTCCTTGCTCGCCTTGATATGTTTCCCCGAAATGTGCATAATCGCCTATATTGACATTGACTCCGTAATTGTTGATAGGGTTCGCCACGAACCAGTGGTAGGTGTTGGTATCGGTCTGTTCCTCTATTTTACGGAGACGCCCGTTGGAAACATCCATTAAACCTTTGGGCACCGTGACACTGATCAGCATGCTATCGACCTCATCGTACATATGATCTTTATTGGGCCACCAGACACTGGCACCCAGGCCTTGGCACGAAGTGGCAACGAAAGCTTGGCCGTTACTGTCTTTTGACCAAGAGAAACCGCCATCCCATGGGGCGTTCTTGGCCACTTTTGGATGGCCGGAATAGGTTACGACCACTTCATTGAATTCCCCTTTTTTCTGTGGTTTGTTCAAAGTGACGAAATGGGCATTTCCGTTATCCATCACGGAGAGCGCTTGGCCATCTTGGGTTACCTTTTCTATTTTTAAGGGGGGTTGCAGATCAATTTGTAGCAATTGTTTTTCTTCCAAGACCTTATAGCGAACGGTATTGCTACCTGAAATGAATTTCTGTTCCGGATCTACCTTGATGTCCAAATGATAATAGTTGAGATCCCACCAGCTCCTTTCGGGGGTGATACTGCCACGTAAGCTGTCTTGTTGGGTAAATTCTTGGCTCTGACAAAGCGTTGCAATGGCCAAAAAGGGCGCTAATAATAGAAACTTGGAATTCATGGGCTGGGTTTTATAAGATTATCTAAGGATGGCATTTGGAAAAACGACCGGACTTTCAAAGCCATTTTCACCGACTGCAGCGATTCCAAAAAAGAAGTTATCGATGACAATGCCCTCCAAGGTAAATTGATCAACATCGCCCACAAAACGGCTATGGTCCCAGGTAGGGGAAGTGGTATCTCTCCAATATATTTTATACCCCTTGGCGCCATCGACCTTGCTCCACTGAAATTTGGCCGAGGCTTCCACAATCCCACCGATCTTAACTTCTTTGGGTGCTGGAGGCGCCCAGGCAATGGAAGCCAAATTGATGGCATTGACCGCGGTAAGCTTTCTGGCGTACCCGAAATTGACATGCTCCAGCACATCACCATAGTCGATTCCATTTTCTGTTCGAATATCCTGGTGTTGTTGGGTGTAGTTTTCATGGGCCTCCATGATACGGATACCGGCAAAACCGGCATCGTTAAAGGGTCGATGGTGGCCACCACGCCCAAATCGATCTAAACGGTACACCATCATCGGGTTCATTTCGGGCATATAGGTCTTTACATTGTGGTGCACGTATCGTGCCAATTGTCTTGAGATACCATCGACCTCACCCCCATAAAATCTTCTTGCCATTCGCTCTTTTTCCGTTTCGGTAGGGGGAACCGGTTCTGAAAATATCCTAAAATCTACATTGCTCACAATACCATCAACACCACTGGTATTACCGATCATATCGTTATTGAGGATACCAATGATTTCCCAACCTTGCTCCTTGGCATGGGCCGCCAAGCCTTTACCGCCAAAAAGACCTTGTTCTTCCCCGGAAAGCCCGGTATAAATAATACTGTTTTCAAATCTGTATTTCGATAATACCCTTGCTGCCTCTAAAGTGCCTGCCATGCCACTGGCATTGTCATTGGCACCGGGGGCGTCTGAAGTATTATTGTTGGGATCGCTCACCCTTGAGTCGATATCGCCACTCATGATGATAAATCGATTCGGATATTTGGTGCCACGCTGTATGGCCAAGACGTTCACGACCCAAACATCTTTGGTAATACGGTCATTATCGCCCTTTTTCACCAGGTTTTTTTGATACAAGACGTCCAGGCAGCCATTACAGGCTTTGGAAGTTTTTTCAAATTCGGCCTTGATCCATCTTCTTGCGGCACCTATTCCACGAGTCTGGGAAAGCGTGTCGCTTAGGGTATGTCGGGTGCCAAAGTTGGCCAGGGTGGTCACATCGCTTTGAATATGTTCGGAAGATACGGCATCGATAATGTCGTAAATACGGGTATCGGTCTGGGAAAAGGTAGTACATGTGAATAAGAGCAGTACTAGGAAAAGAATCTTTTTCATTTTAAATTTTTTTATGCTGCCTAAAGTACAGCGATCATTCAGGATATATTCTTAAAAATATGTTAAGGGATCTTTCCTTTAAGTCCGGCCAATCCAAGAACCGGACCCAAGACCAAAAACAAGAAAAGATAGTTCACGTTCATTCGGTCCACCAAATAAGCAAGTAGTTGAATGCTAACAATACTGATGGCAAAACCAATACAATTGACCAGGGTGAGCGCTGTTCCTTTTAATTCTATAGGCACACTATCTGCCACAAGCCTTGAAAATTGAGGGGAATCGGCAATTACCGCCATACTCCATAGAATCCAGCCGGCGATAAAAAGCGGTGCCGCCAACCAAAATAAAAAGGGTGAGGCCAGACATAAACTGCCTGAAAGGGCCAAACTGATCAAAGCTACATTTTTGCTGCCATGTCTGAGAGAAATAAGCCCACCCAGCACGCAGGATATGCCTCCAGTAGCAATGATACCAAAAGTGGTCAGTGCTACGGGCATGGCCGTGTGGTGAATACCATTGTAGGTTTCTATGGCCAGAGGGGTAAACGCCCAAAAGGCATACAATTCCCACATGTGCCCAAAATAACCAAAGGCAGCACTTCGAAAACCCTTTATTTTAAATAGATCCGGCCCGGCGCGCAAGACCAATTTTGTACTGTGCTTACGATAAGGCCCGTTCGGTACCAGAGCCCAAAGCATAAAACCACCCAAGACCGCCAATCCCGAGGTGATCATAATGACGGCTCCGTAATCCCGTCCCCATTCCAAACCGTTTATCAGAAATGGAAAAGCACTTCCCAAAACCAAAGCACTAACCAAAAAGCCCAAAGCCTTTCCCAGGCCTTTTTCATAGTAATCGGCGGCAATCTTCATCCCCACAGGATAAATGCCGGCCAGAAAGAAACCGGTTCCAAAACGCGCCATAAGGAGCAACCCCTTTGATAGTGATGCTGACAGCAAAATAAAGTTGCAAAAAGAGGCCAGTAAGGCACAGAACATGAACACCCGTGCAGGGGGATATCGATCGGCGATCATTAAAAGGGCGAAAACCAAAGTCCCCACGATGAATCCAAGTTGCACAGAGGAAAGTGCATAGCCAATGATTTCCAGCCCCATTCCGGTCTTGAGCATGAGCGGCTCGATAATGGCATTTCCGGCAAACCATAAACTGGTACAGGCGAATTGGGAAATGATAATAACCGGCAGAATATGGAGTTTTGGTTTCAACCTATGGGTTTGTCAACTATTGTTTTTTTAGGGACGGGGCAGTTTCATCGGCCACCATTAAAAGTTTCGTGGAAATTGCGTTCGCCCGCAGTCTTGTGATATTGTTGATGTTTTTCTTCCCAAAGGTTTTGAGCGACTTCCATTGCTTATCATTTTTAGGATCGAATTGCGATAGGATATTCCCATTACCCATCAAAATGGTGCCATTGCTCAGCCAACACATGTCTTCCCTTTGGGGGATGGTCTTGCAGAGGGTTTGGGAAGCACCGGAAATGGGGTTTAAAGATCTTATTTCCCAGTCTTCGTTCTCTTTGCTGATATAACTGACCAGTTCGGTATTCGGAATTCTGTGCAATGACCGCCCCACATTTCTTTGAAAGGTGTAATGGGTTCGGTCTTTTAAATTGGAGACGACCAAATCCATTCTATCCTCGATCAATACCGCCGAAACAAGTATGTCTTTATTGAACCAAACGTGGTATCCAACCTTTAGATCTTCTAAGAGCAAGGTAGATTTTCCGGTCTCAAAGTCGTATCGGTAAAGGCGCTGCAATCCGTCTTTATCCAATCGAATAGCGGAAACTTCATTTTTACCTGGAATTTTTAAAGGGGAATACTCACCTCCCTCGGGCGTATCGGTAAGCCAGGAGCGTGCAGAATCCCTGACATTATATTTTGCGATATCGGTCTGCCCAATGCGGTTGGAGGAGAACAGCACTATATTATCATTGTAAAACGAGGGTTGATTGTCGTAGCCGATATTATTGGAAATATTTTTCGGACTTCCCAATTCAATTCCATTTGCGCTCGCATAGATATCGAGAAGATAAACATCGGTATCGGTTTGGGCCTGCAGATGGGAAAAGCCTAGAACGATACTCAGGGCCAATGTTTTTTTCATGTCTCCATAGGAATTAATTGCTATTCAACGAATTTTTGGAGCAGGCCACGCACTTCCCCAATACTGTCCAGGAAATATCGGGCTTGAGTTTTTTGTCGGCCCACCTTGACGGTGACCGTCTCGTCCGGTAGCTCCTGGAACATAAATTCATCGGTCCAATCGTCACCGATAGCAAAAACAAAATCATAATCACCTTCCCCTAAAACGCGAGCCGTGGCGCGGCCTTTGTTCACGTTGCTACTTTTTATTTCCATTACTTTATTGCCATTGAGTACACTAAGATCGTCATTGGCGATCAGACTGGTCAGTACCGTATTCAATTCAGAGGCCCGCAGATTTCCAAAATCGGGATCGGTTTTGCGGTAGTGCCAGGCCAGCGAATAATTTTTTTCCTCTATAAAACTTCCTGGGGTTCGGTCTACAAAAGATTCTAAAACGGGTCTAATGTTTTCCATCCAATCATTTTTAATGTTTTCCAACATTCTGAACTTTTCTCCCTTTCTCGAGATCCAAACCCCATGTTCTACGATCATATTGTATTTTTTATGAAGGAACCAATCTTCAAAAGTGTCCTTATCACGGCCACTGACCAGGAACAACTCCATATTTTTTTGTTGGCTTAGTTCATCGAGCAATCTATAAAGATCTTCATCGGGAGAGGCCTTTTTGGGGTCAACATGGAAACCGGCCAAAGTGCCGTCATAATCTAAAAATAACAATCGTTTTTGGGCCTTTTCAAATTTTTTAAGAATAGGGGCCAAAAGGCTATCCGTCAATTTTTTGGAAATATTGTAGGCCTCACGGTTCTTTTGCGCCTGGAGGGAATTCATAAAGCTGTTCGCCCATTTTTCGACATTGTACCGCTCCAAGCGCCGCTGCAAGACCTCATTGCGGGCCTTTTGCTCCTCTATCGGCATATTGATGGCTTCGTTCAGCGCATCGGCTATCTGTTCAAAGTTATTTGGGTTTATCAGGAGAGCTTCGTTCATTTCATTGGCCGAACCCGCCATTTCGCTCAAGATCAGAACGCCCGTTTTATGGGTTCTCGTGGCGATATATTCCTTGGCGACCAGATTCATCCCATCCCTCAACGGGGTCAGCCAGGCGATATCGCTGGAAGTATATAGGTCGATCAGATTTTCAAAGGGCATGGATCGATAGAAGTACCAAATCGGTGTCCAGCTTACCGTGGAGAATTCCCCGTTTATTCTACCGACCAATTCATCCACTTCTTTTTTCAGCAATTGGTATTGCGGAACGTTAGATCTTGAGGGCACAGCCAAGATCACAAGGCGGACCTTTTCCTTATACTGAGGATATTTGTTCAAAAAATACTCAAAAGCGTTGAGCCGTTTGGCAATGCCTTTGGAATAATCCAACCGGTCTATCGACAATAAGAATTTGGCCTCAGGGTCATTTTTCTTATGCTGATTGAGGCGTTGTTGCAGTTCTGATTGCTGGTTTGAATCGGTGTTTTCATGGACTTTCGCCGCATCGTGGAACTTTTTATAATCGATGCCCATGGGGAACGAATCGACCTTTATCACGCGATTCTCCAAATAGATTTCATTAAAGCTCACTTCAAGACCCAACAATCGCCTTACGGAGCTCAAAAAATGACGTTCATAATCATAGATATGAAAACCGATCAGGTCGGCGCCCAAAAGGCCCTCCAAAATCTCCTTTCGCCAGGGCAGGGTACGGAATATTTCAAAAGAGGGAAAGGGAATGTGCAAGAAAAACCCAATGGAAATGTCTAGCCTCTTTTGCCTTACCATTTGCGGCACCAACATCAGTTGATAGTCGTGGACCCATATGGTATCATTATTATCGGCATGTTCCAAAATGGCATCGGCAAACTTTTGGTTTACCGTCTTATAAGTATTCCAACTTTCTAGCTCAAATTCGGAATATTCCAAAAAGTAATGGAATAAAGGCCATATGGTACGGTTGCTAAATCCGTAATAAAAACCCTCCACCTCTTTATCCGATAGGTTTACCTTCGCTGCTCCATGTGCCGCCAGTGCCTTATCGATGTCTTTTACCAATTCGTTCGGTATTTCCTCGTCGGTGAGTCCGCTCCATCCAATCCATAGACTATCACCCCCTTTATGCACCGATTTCATTCCCGTTGCAAGGCCTCCAACACTAGGTACGGCGGTGATGCTTCCGTTGCTAATTTGCAATTGAACCGGTAGTCTATTTGAGATTATGATAGTTTTACCCATTTATTTGCAGTTTTCCTTTGTTTTGAACATTATTTCTCTAAATTTCGACAAAATCGAGGGTAAAAGCAATTGATCACCGTCATACTTTAAGAATATTGCGAAATGGATAATTTAAACTATGGAATAATAGGAAATTGCAGGAGTGCTGCGTTGATTTCCGAAACCGGATCATTGGAATGGTGCTGTTTGCCCGAATTTGACTCTTCTTCGGTGTTTGCAAAATTGTTGGATGAAAAAATCGGTGGAAGTTTTGAAGTTTTGGTGGGGGACGGTTATACCATCAAACAACGATACAAAAAACACACCGCCATTTTGATAACCCACTTCTCCGACGGTCAGAATGCTTTTGAAATAAGGGATTTTATGCCTCGATATCGAAAGGAAGGCGGAGGATACAATTCCCCCCCAGAAATCATCCGATATTTTAAACACCTATCGGGGAAACCGAAATTTAAGATTTTATACGACCCAAAATTGGAATATGCCTCGGGTAAAACCGAAACCTTTGTCAAAAGAAACTTCGTGGTAAGCCTCACCCAAGGCCAAAAATTCGATACCGTTTTCCTTTATACCTCTTTTAATAAAAATGCCGTGGTTGAGGGTCGGGAAATCATACTTTCAGAGGATGGTTATTTTCTTTTGGGCTACAACGAGAAAATTTTGCAACCGTCACGTCGAAAAGTGTACAATGAGTTTGAGCGTACCAAAGTATATTGGCTCAACTGGAGCAGCAAAACCCCAAATTACAGAAAATACAATTCGCAAATAAGTCGCAGCGCCATCACCCTGAAATTATTGAGCTATGACAAAACTGGGGCCGTATTGGCCGCCGCCACCACCTCCCTGCCGGAAACCATAGGCGAGGTTCGCAATTGGGACTACCGTTTTTGCTGGATTCGTGATGCCTCAATGGCAATCAGGGTCATAGGTGAATTGGGCCATAAAAATGTGGCACGAAGGTACCTCCAATTTATCGTGGACCTGATTCCCGATAAGGATGAAAAATTGCAGATCATGTACGGTATCAACAAAGAAAAGCAACTTACGGAGAAAACGCTTGACCATCTCAGTGGATATAAGGGTTCGAAGCCAGTTCGAATCGGCAATGCGGCCTATAAACAGAAACAGAACGATATCTATGGTATTTTGATGGACGTGATCTATGAACAACTGGCCAAGTACAGCAACGATATTGAGAACGGGGAAGAACTATGGGGCATCACCAAGGGTATTGTATGGATCGTATCGAACCACTGGAAGGAAGCCGATAAGGGCATTTGGGAATTTCGGACCGAAGACCGGCATTTTACCTTTTCTAAAGTGCTTTGTTGGGTTGCCATCGATCGTGCAATTAAAGTGGCCCGTATTCTCCGCAAAACGGGAAAATTGGAAAAATGGACGGTACTCGAACAGGAAATTAAGAAAGACATCCATGCCAATGCCTGGAATACCGAAGTGGGTGCATTTACCCAATCCTATGGGTCAAATTATTTGGATGCTTCGGTGCTTTTGATGGAATCTTATGGATTTATCCACGCAAAAGATCCTAAATATGTGCGTACCGTGAAAGCCATTGAAAAAGACTTGAGCCATGACGGGCTGCTATACCGTTACAAAAACGAGGACGACTTTGGTTTGCCATCTTCTTCTTTCACCATTTGTACCTTTTGGTTTATCAACAGCCTTTTTAAAATTGGGGAGGAGGAGAAGGCCAAGGCCTATTTTGATAGGCTCCTTGGCTATGGTAACCATTTGGGCCTTTTTAGCGAGGACATCGATTTTAAGTCAAAGCGACTTTTAGGGAATTTCCCGCAGGCCTATTCCCATCTTGCCTTGATCGAATGTGCCATTAATTTTTCCAGGAAAGAAAGTGAGGCACGGATTATGGAATCCATAAAGGTGTGAACCACCTCTGTGCGCTATTTTATCTGTGGTATGGTTATGTATTGCCCGGGAACATCAGTTCGGCCTTTGCTACGATAGCATGCAACAACGCCTCCAGATCGGCCATGGTCGTAAAAGGATTCATTAAAGTAGTGCGTAGATAGTGTTTGCCCCTTAATTGTGTCTGCACCAAATAGAACTTTCCTTCTTCTAAAAGCTGTAACCTTATTTGGACATTGATGGCGTTTAAGGCCATGTTGTCGAGCGTTTCATCGACAAATCGAAAACAGACGATGTTTGATACCGGACGTACCGCCAGTTCAAAACGGGGATTACTTTCTATGCGTGCGCCAAATGCCCTGCCCAGATCGAATAGCGGGGTCAGGTATTGATCAAAAATACCTTCACCATAGGTTTTGAGAAGCGTATACCAATGGATGCTCATCATGGTCTTGGTGCACTCAAAGGTGCGTTTGCCCGAATTGTACCAATCTTCATCATCCGATTGGGTCAATAAATAGTCAGCTTTCTGACTGAAGGTAGCTGCAGCGTTTTTGCCATTCCTGAACAATAGAGCTGTGGTAATAATGGGCATCATCATCATTTTATGGCCATCGATGACCACTGAATCTGAATCTTGTATCCCGTTGAGCAAATGGCGATATTTCTCAGAAAAAATGGCGGCCCCACCGTGGGCACCATCAACATGGAACCATAGGTCGTGTTTTTTGGCAAAATCGGCTATGGCCCTTAGATTATCGTAAATACCGGTAGCCGTGGATGGTGCGCTTCCCACAATGGCAAAGATTTGGATGCCTTTTTCCTGTGCTTTTTGATAATGGTCTTGCAGTAGGGAGATATCCATGGCATAATTGGACATTGCCGGGATCTTGATAATACCCTTCTCACCGAGGCCCATAATTTTAGCGGCACGATCGATGCAGTAATGTGCTTCTTCGCAAACCATGATCCCCAATGCATTTGAGTGGCCGTTGTTCCAGACATCATCCGTTAATTTGGCCTTTCTTGCCGAAAGCAAAGCGGTGAGGTTCGCCAGGGTACCTCCCGACGTTAAAAACCCCCTTGATTGGGCATCATATCCCAATTTGGAGCACAACCAATCTGTGATGACCCTTTCAATGGCCGAGGGGGCCATGCCCATTTCATAAACGGCCATGCCATTGTTCAACAGGGATCCGGTCATTGCCGAGAGCGCGGTTATCGGAGCGGTTGGGGCCACTTGGTGGCCCACATATTTGGGATTGTGAATGTTGGTGGTGCGTTTAACGATTTCAGGGAACAGCTTACGCTCGTCCCCATGGGCCAGGAAGTCCGTCCAGTATTCCAGCGCTTCCGAAGGTGGAGACCAGCATAAAGCGGGCGCTTTCGGATCATTCAATTGTTTTGACAGGTGGTCTGCCAATTCATCGACCAAACGATGTCCGCGTTTCCTGAAGTCATCCGGGGAATAGACCTGCTTTAAGAATTCGTTCTTCATTTGATAAAATTATGGGGTTGGAAACATTAAAACAAATAAAAAACCATCCGCCAAGCGGATGGTTTTCCTTCTGTAAAAAAGGAATCAATCTGAATTAGTCAAAGGTGTAACCTTTTTCCGCAGCTACTTTATCGGCTATCTGCTCCCTTAGGGCTGCGACGTTGGGGTTATTGGTATATTTTGTGAAGCGTTTCAGTCCCATTAGCATCATACGCTGTTCGTCGCCCTCCGCGAACGAAACGATGGCTTCTTTCCCTTTGCGGATAATCGTGTCCACGGCATCGTAAAGGTAGAGTCTTGTCATTGCGATTTGGGTGGATTGCGCAGACTCCCCAAAGCGCTTGGCGTTCTTTTCGGTCCTTAAGATGGCCGATTCGGCCATATACACTTCGATCAGGATATCGGCTGCTGCCAACATCAATTGTTGGTGTTTTTCCAATTCGGGCCCGAATTTTTGAACGGCACTACCGGCTACCATCAGAAACACCTTTTTAAGACGTGCGACCAAATCTTTTTCCTCGGCAAAAAGCGCTGAAAAATCAGGAGTTTCAAAAGAGGGTATTCCCATTAGTTCTTCTCCGACCTTTGTGGCGGGTCCCAGCAAATCAACATGTCCTTTCATAGCCTTCTTGATCAACATCCCTACGGCCAGCATCCTGTTGATTTCATTGGTGCCTTCATAGATCCGCGCTATCCGGCTGTCCCTCCATGCCGATTCCATGGGCGTGTCTGCACTGAAGCCCATACCGCCAAAAATCTGGATACCTTCGTCGGTGGTGATCTGACAATCTTCTGAAACGGCCACTTTAAGAATCGAGCATTCGATGGCATATTCCTCGACACCTTTCAATTCGGCTTCTTGATGGGTGTTGCCTTCCGCCTCCCTAATTGCAATTCGATCTTCAATATTTTTGGCTGCCCTATAACTGGCAGATTCCCCAACATAGGCATTGGTGGCCATGATCGCTATTTTGGCCTTAATGGCCCCAAAGTTGATGATCGGTGTCTTGAACTGGATCCTTTCGTTTGCATATCGAACCGCTTCGGTGAGTACCCTTCGCTGTGCCTCCAAACAAGCAGCTGCCAATTTGATGCGGCCAATGTTCAAGGCGTTCATCGCTATCTTGAAGCCATTGCCCCGTTCTGACAACATGTTCTCTACCGGTACCTTGGTTTCATTGAAAAAAACCTGTCGGGTAGAGGAGGAATGGATGCCTAGTTTTTTTTCTTCCTCCCCAAGGGTGATGCCGTTTTCCGGATTATTTTCTACAATAAAGCCGGTGATATTTTTATCGTCTTCAATACGGGCAAATACGATGAACATATTACAGAAACCCGCATTTGAAATCCACATTTTTTGCCCTGTAATGCTATAGAATTTTTTATCTGCGCTCAACACCGCCTTTGTTTTTCCTGAATTTGCATCAGATCCAGCACCGGGTTCGGTTAGGCAATAAGCGCCAAACCATGCTCCAGTAGCCAATTTGGGTACATATTTTTGTTTTTGTGCTTCTGTGCCATATAAGGTAATTGGCATGGTGCCGATTCCCGTGTGCGCACCGAAAGCAGTACTGAAAGATCCCGTTGCACCGGAGATATAATCACAAACCAACATGGTCGACACAAATCCCATTCCCATTCCCCCATAGGCCTCAGGTACGGCCACGCTCAAAAGTCCCAGTTCCCCGGCTTTTTTCATACAGGCCTCGGTATAGGCATAATCTTTTTTCTCGAATCGCTCCCAGTGCGCCCAAAGTTCGCGATCCACGAATTCTTTGGTACTTTCCCGCATCATTTTTTGTTCTTCCGATAGATCTTCCAATGTAAAAACATCTTCACACTTGGATTCCTTTACGAGAAACTGTCCACCCCGTATGATTTCTTTGTTAATAGTTGTGGTACTCATATACTTTTAATTTACTAATTCAAAAATTCAAATATTCCTGCTGCGCCCTGACCGGTTCCGACGCACATGGTGACCATGCCGTATTTTCCCTTCATTTTACGCTTTCTCATTTCATCAAAGAGCTGGACCGATAATTTGGCCCCCGTACATCCCAAGGGGTGGCCCAAGGCAATGGCCCCGCCGTTCACATTTATGATATCAGGGTTGAGTTTCAATTCTCTAATCACCGCAAGGGACTGTGATGCAAAGGCTTCGTTCAATTCAATCAATTCGATGTCATCTTGTCTCAACCCCGCTTGCTTTAATGCCTTGGGAACCGCTTTTACCGGACCGATCCCCATGATTCTGGGTTCTACTCCTGCAGCGGCGTAATTCACCAAACGCGCAATAGGCTCCAGCTTCAGTTCTTTCACCATTTCTTCGCTCATTACCATAACGAAAGCGGCACCATCGCTCATTTGGGATGAATTTCCGGCAGTAACACTGCCTCCGGCTGCAAAGACGGGCCGCAGTCCTGCCAACGCTTCTAGGCTCGTCCCCTTTCTAGGACCTTCGTCTTTGGTTACGGTATATTTTTTTGTGGCCTTCTTTCCGCTTTCATCAATATAGTTCTGCTCCACTTCAATGGGCACGATCTGACTTTGAAAACGGTCTTCTGCCTGGGCTTTCAATGCTTTCATGTGCGAATTATAGGCAAATTCATCCTGATCTTCCCTGGAGACCTTGAATTGCTCGGCTACGGCCTCGGCCGTATTTCCCATTCCCCAATAATAATCTTCATGACCCGATTTGACCAAATCGTAGTTCAGTTCGGTTTTGAAACCTGTCATGGGCACCGAACTCATGCTTTCCGCACCCCCTGCAATAATACAATCGGCCATGCCTGCCTGAATTTTCGCCGTAGCGATGCCTATGGTTTCAATACCTGAAGAGCAAAACCTGTTCACGGTCACTCCCGGTACATCTATGATATTCAACCCCATCAAAGAAATCAATCGAGCCATATTAAGGCCTTGTGCGCCTTCAGGCATTGCGTTGCCCACGATGACGTCATCGATACGTTTTTTATCCAACATGGGTAACTCCTTCATCATGTATTGGATCGTCTCAGCAGCGAGTTCGTCGGTTCTTTTAAATCTAAAGACGCCTTTTGGGGCTTTGCCCACGGCGGTTCTGTAGCCCTTGACTATATATGCTGTTTTGCTCATAATTTTTTGTTGTCTTTACTCTAATTTCTTAGTGGTTTTCCGGTCTTCAGCATGTGCTGGATTCGTTCCAAGGTCTTTTTCTCGGTACAAAGCGATAGGAAGGCCTCCCGCTCCAGATCCAACAAATATTGCTCATCTACCAAGGTCGGTTCCGAAAGATCGCCGCCGGCCATGACATAGGCCAATTTATTGGCAATTTTCTTGTCGTGTTCGCTGATATAATGGCTGGCTTCCATCGAATCGGTTCCCACAAGGAACATACCCAAGGCTTGTTTTCCCAACACTTTCACATCTTTGCGCCTAACAGGTTGCGTATAACCCGATTCGGCCATTAATTTTGCATAGGCCTTTGCAGTGGCAATTTGGCGGTCTTTGTTAACCACTACCAGATCTTTGCCTTTTTGCAGAATACCCAAATCAAAGGCTTCATAGGCAGAGGTAGAAACCTTTGCCATTCCTATCGTCAAAAAATATTCCTGTAGAACATTGAGCTCGACGTCGTTCTTTTTAAAGGTGTCTTGGGCCCTCAAAGCCATTTCCTTGGAACCCCCACCGCCCGGAATCACGCCTACGCCAAATTCGACCAAACCGATATAGGTTTCTGCGGCCGCGACCACCTTGTCGGCATGCATCGACAATTCACAGCCTCCGCCCAAGCACATGCCGTGAGGTGCGGAAACCGTGGGAATACTGGAGTAGCGCATGCGCATCATGGTGTCTTGGAACATTTTGATCGCCATATTCAGCTCATCGTATTCTTGTTCAACGGCCATCATAAAAATCATTCCGATATTTGCACCGACTGAAAAATTGGCCGCCTGATTGCCCACAACAAGACCTTGAAAGTCTTTCTCGGCCATACTGATGGCCTTATTTAGGCCCGCCAAGACGTCACCGCCGATGGTGTTCATCTTCGATTGGAATTCAACATTTAAAATACCATCGCCCAAATCCTCAACAACAACCCCACTGTTTTTGAAAACTTCCTTGGATTTCCGGATGTTGTCCAAAATGATAAAGGCATCCTGTCCGGGGATTTTTTGGAACGATTTCTTTGGAATGTCATAATAGTAGCTGGCCCCTTCCTTTATGCTATAAAATGAGCTGACCCCGGCAGTTTTCATGGCTTCTATCCAATCGGCCGCTTTCAAGCCCTCGTTTTTGATCAGTTCCAATCCCTTGTCCAAACCGATGGCATCCCAAATCTGAAAGGGGCCGTGTTCCCATCCAAAGCCAGCTTTCATGGCATCATCTATTTTATAGGGCTCCTCGGTAATTTCGGGGATACGGTGCGATACATAGGCAAACAGGGCTCCAAAACTTTTTCTATAGAAGTCCCCGGCTTTGTCTTTTCCATTGATCAAAACCTTAAAACGATCGATGACCTTTTCAATGGTTTTGGTACCTTCAAGGGTAGAAAAACCAGCTTTTTTGTTGGCACGATAGTCTAGTGTATTAAGATCCAAGGTCAATATTTCACTCTTACCTCCAGCTGTGGTTATTTTCTTGTAAAATCCCTGTCCCGATTTGCTGCCCAACCATTTTTTTTCCATCATGGTATCGATGAAGTCGGGCAGTTTAAAAAGTTCGTGGCGTTCATCGTCCTTGCAGTTCCCGTAAATTCCATTGGCCACGTGCACCAAAGTATCCAGGCCGACTACATCGACGGTTCTGAAGGTGGCAGACTTAGGTCTTCCAATGACAGGCCCGGTTAATTTGTCAACTTCCTCCACGGTAAGACCCAATTCCTTGACCATATGAAAAAGACTCTGGATACTGAATATTCCGATACGGTTGCCTATAAAGGCCGGTGTATCTTTGGCGACCACTGATGTTTTGCCCAAAAACTTTTCCCCGTAACCATTAAGAAAATCCAGTACTTCCTTGGAGGTTTTAGGCCCCGGGATGATTTCAAATAATTTCAAGTATCTCGCCGGGTTGAAAAAGTGGGTCCCGCAGAAGTGTTCCTGAAAGTCATCACTTCGACCTTCACTCATAAATTTTATAGGAATCCCCGATGTATTGGAGGTGATCAGGGTACCGGGTTTTCTATGTTTGTCAAGATTTTCAAAAACGATTTTTTTGATGTCCAATCGCTCTACGACCACCTCAATGATCCAATCCGCGGTCGAAACTTTTGCAATATCGTCCTCAAGATTTCCGGTGCTGATCCTTTGTGCAAAATCTTGATGGTAAATAGGGGAGGGCTTTGATTTAAGTGCATTGGCCAGGGATTCGTTAACAATTCGGTTCCTTACTCCTTTGTTTTCCATGGTAAGCCCTTTTGTCTTTTCCTTCTCGGTAAGTTCCCGTGGAACGATGTCGAGTAACAGTACTTCGACCCCGATATTGGCGAAATGGCAGGCAATACCGCTTCCCATGATACCAGAACCGATTACAGCTACCTTATTGATGTGCTTGTTCATTAATGTATTGGGTTAATTTGTTTTTGTAACCTTATTATAGATGCTTTTTTCGGCGATCAGTTGATTGATCGTTTCCATGACTTCAAAAAAACAGTCCAATTTTTCTTTGGATACGCTCGCTTTGACCACTTCGTTGAATTGAAGAACCACCGCTTTGGAGTCCGATCTTTTTTCCAAACCAAAAGGGGTTAAATGGATCAAGACACCCCTGCCATCGTTTGGATTTGGCTTTCGTTCGATCAACCCTTTTACCTCCATACTCTTCAAGATACGACTGAGGCTCGTGGCTTCCATTCCCATTTTAGGCCCCAAGGCCGTTGATGGCGTGCCCGTCTTGGGATCGATGCTCAATAGGGTAAAACCGACCGCCATGGTTGTATCAAAGATTTTGGCTTCCTCGTTGTACATTCGGGCCACTGCTTGCCAAGTGGCACGCAAGGCATAATCTATTGTAATATCCTTCATACTTTTTGTTGTGGGCTCTCAAATATACCAAAAATATATTATGCATGCATAATAAATAATAAATTTTTTAGGGACTATCGAACGCAATGGAATCCGTTATAGAAACAGGACCTAAGAATGCCCGTTCACATCTATTAACGTCTTGTTCTACCCGGAATCAAATGGAAATAAAACTTAAGAATGTTGATAGATCGAGTTGTAGAGATCGATATAGATTTCTTTGATGACTTTTCGTTTTAGTTTCATGGTAGGGGTCAGGTGGCCACCTGCGATGCTCCATACATCTTGGGTTAATCGAAACTGTTTTACCTTTTCCCATTTGGCGAAATGTTCGTTGGCCGAATCAACATCTTCTTGGAAACGTGCCAAAACCTTTGGGTCTTTGATCATTTCGGCATCGGACGAAAAGGTCAGTTGATGCCTTTTTGCCCAGTCCTTCAAAAACATAAAATCGGGTTGAATAAGGGCAGCCGGCATTTTTTCGCCCTCCCCGACCACCATGATCTGTTCTATGAAGCGCGATTGTTTGAAACGGTTTTCCAGTAATTGCGGGGCAACATATTTCCCGCCGGAAGTTTTGAACATCTCCTTTTTTCTATCGGTGATCTTCAAAAAGCCATCGGCATCGATTTCCCCAATATCACCCGTGTGGAAGTAGCCATCGATCATCACTTCCGCAGTTTTCTCTGGATCTTTATAATAGCCCATCATCACTTGTGGGCCCTTGACACATATTTCCCCATCGGAAGCAATTTTAACCTCTGTGTTTTCAATTATCCTACCCACTGACCCGATTCGAAAACCACCATTTTTCATATCATTGATAGAGATGACGGGAGCAGTTTCCGTAAGGCCGTAACCTTCCATGACCCCTAATTCTGCGGCGTTAAAAATTCGCGCCAAACGGGGCTGCAATGCGGCACTTCCCGAGCCGATCAGCGACAGATTTCCGCCCAGGCCTTCCTTCCATTTGCTAAAAATAAGTTTACGGGCCAAGGCCAATTGCTGTTCGTACCACCAGCCGTTTTGGCCATAGGGTTCATATTTCATTCCTATTTCTATCGCCCAAAAGAACAACTTCTTTTTTATTCCGGTAAGTTCGGAACCCTTGGCGATGATTTTGTCATATACCTTTTCCAATAAGCGGGGCACGGCGGTCATTAAATACGGCGACACCTCTTTGAGGTTTTCGCTGATCTTGTCCATAGACTCCGCGTAATAAATAGACACTCCAGTATATTGATAGAGGTATATCATCATGCGTTCATAAATATGACAGACAGGCAAAAAACTGAGACATTTGGACTTGCCATGTTCAATGTCCAGACGTTTGCTACAAGCCAAAACATTGCCTACCACATTGTGATGGGACAGCATAACCCCTTTTGGTTTTCCGGTCGTGCCCGAGGTATAGATCAAAGTGGCCAAAGCTTCTGGATTTACTGCCTCCTTCAGTTTTTCAACTTCGTTTTGGTTTGTGGTATCGGCCCCTAATTCGAGCAATTCTTCCCAGTTCTTGCAATTGGAAAGCTGATCGAAGGAATACACCCCTTTTAGGGAAGGCACCTGATCTTGTACGGCCTTTACTTTTTCATAGATCTCACTGCACGATACAAAACAGTATTTCGATTCGGAATGGTTGAGCACATAGGCATAGTCTTCCTGGGAGATGGTAGGATAGATGGGAACGTTTTGCGCCCCCAGCTGAAGGATACCAATATCCATGATATTCCACTCGGTTCGGTTGGTCATTGAGATCAACGCGATTTTATCGTTGGCTTTTACCCCTAGCCGCAGCAGGGCCCGACTGATCGCATTGGCCTTGTCCAAATATTCCTTGGTGGAAGTGGCGATCCATTTGTCCCCGTATTTCGTCACAAGGCATGCTTTGAGATCGTATTGCTCTAATTGGTAATAAGGGAAGTCGAAAAGGCGGGTAATATTTTGCATACTGTCATTCTATCTGATCACTGCAAAATAAGAAAAGGGAACGGTATAATAAAATGGAAACATCAATAAAAAGTAACCCTCATTATGATGTCATGAAGGGAACTCCTTATTTCTTGGAAATATGATAATCTAAGATTGATGACCCATAACATTAACGACAGCAACGATAGGATGGCAGCATGCTATCCGGAAGTCTTGTTTTCCTCAGGGCATCAATACTTATTCAATAAGTACAAATTTATTTTTGAGGGTGTTTTTCAATCCAAAGCCGGGCATTCACAAAGGCCTCCAACCATGGCGAGACTTTATCTTGGCGCTCAGTGGGGTAGTGGGCCCAGTTCCATGGAAAGGTAGATCGCTCGATATGTGGCATGGTCACCAAATGGCGACCGGTACCGTCGCAAAGCATGGCCGTATTATAGTCACTCCCGTTAGGATTTGCAGGGTATTCCGCATAACCATATTTGGCGACGATATGGTAAAGATCTTCGGTTTGCGGCAATTTAAATTTTCCTTCTCCATGGGAGATCCAAACCCCCAAAGTAGTTCCCGCAAGTGTTGATAGCATTACGGATTTGTTTTTCTGAACGGTGACGGAGGTAAAGTTGCTCTCATGTTTATGGGAATCATTATAGGTCATCCTGCCATGGGTTTCGTGTTCGGGATTGATCAGATCAAGTTCCATGAATAGCTGGCAACCGTTGCAGATCCCTACAGACAGCGTGTCGGGCCTTGCGAAAAACCGTTTTAAGGCTTCATTGGCCTTTTTATTGTATTTGATTGCCCCTGCCCACCCTTTGGCACTGCCCAAGACATCTGAATTGGAGAATCCGCCCACAGCGCCTAGAAATTGAATTTCCTCCAAGGTTTCCCTTCCCGAAATCAGGTCGGTCATATGTACGTCTTTTACCTCAAAACCGGCAAGAAACATTGCGTTTGCCATTTCGCGCTCAGAATTACTGCCTTTTTCGCGCAGGATCGCTGCCTTGGGTTTTTGACCGGTCGGTCGAGGTGAAAGATGTCCCGTAAAATGGGCCGGGAACTGGTATTGCAATGGCTGTTGCTTATAATTCTCGAACCTTTTCTTTGCCAAGCCAGTTGTGGTTTGCTCACGATCTAACAGATAAGATGTCTTGAACCAAGTATCGCGCAGGGATTTGATGTTCAAGCCTAATTCTACGCTCCCGTTCTTAATGATCAGGGTATTTTGGGATACCACCTTTCCAATTTTCTTAAAATCGATTCCCGTATCCGTTAAAAATCTTTCCAATTCAGGGGCAGCCGATTGAAAAACAATACCGACATTTTCGGAGAACAGTATTTTCATGGTATCGGCCTCCCCTAATGTTGACAAATCCAATTCAGCTCCCAGATTATTATCGGCAAAACACATTTCCAATAAAGTGGTGATCAACCCGCCCGATGCCACATCATGGCCCGCTTCAATTTGCCCTTTCTTGATCAATTCCTGCATGGCGTTGAAGACCTTGCCAAAATAAACGGTGTCGACAATGGTGGGCGCTTCATTTCCTATACCTTTCAAAATTTGCGCAAAAGACGATCCGCCCAATTTATAATCGTCCTTGGAAAGGTTGATATAAAATATGGCTCCGCCATTCCTTTTAAAAACCGGTTCCACCACTTTGGTGATATCCGAACAATTACCTGCCGCGGAAATGATTACGGTTCCTGGAGAAATCACATCCCCATCTTGATATTTTTGTTTCATGGAAAGGGAATCCTTTCCGGTAGGCACGTTGATGCCAAGGGCTATCGAAAAATCGGAAACTGCCTCTACCGCTCGGAACAATCGGGCATCTTCGCCTTCATTTTTACAGGGCCACATCCAATTGGCAGAGAGGGAAACCGATTTCAGGCCCTCTTTTAAAGGGGCCCAAACAATATTGGTCAAGGCTTCCGCGATGCTGTTTCTACTACCTGAGACCGGGTCGATCAAACCAGAAATGGGGGAATGGCCAATACTCGTCGCTATTCCTTCCTTTCCATTAAAATCCAACGCCATAACGCCACAATTGTTCAATGGAAGCTGCAAAGGCCCAGCGCATTGTTGCTTGGCCACACGTCCGCCCACACAACGGTCTACTTTATTAGTGAGCCAATCTTTACAGCCCACCGCCTCCAATTGCAAGAGCTGTTCCAGATAGACATGAAAATGTTCTAAGGAATAATGTAAGGGGCCATAATCACGGTCAATGGTCACATCGGTCATCACCGTTTTGGGAGAACTTCCGAACATATCTTCCAAATCGATGTCCATGGGCTTTTCACCGGTACTGACCGACTGAAAGGTAAATCTGTGATCACCGGTGACTTTGCCCACGTCATATAGTGGAGCGCGCTCCCTTTCAGCGATCCGTTCTAGAAGTGCCATGTCTTTTTTTCCCATAACCAGCCCCATGCGCTCTTGGGACTCATTTCCAATGATTTCCTTGGCCGATAAAGTAGGATCTCCAATGGGCAGCTTATCCAAATCGATTTTGCCCCCGGTGTCCTCTACCAATTCGGAAAGACAATTGAGGTGTCCGCCCGCACCGTGGTCATGGATTGAAACGATGGGGTTGTGATCACTTTCCACCAAACCCCGGATGGCATTGGCGGCCCTTTTCTGCATTTCGGGATTGGACCGCTGCACCGCATTGAGTTCAATAGCAGCACTGAATTCACCGGTATCCGCACTGGAAACCGCCGCACCGCCCATTCCGATGCGATAATTGTCGCCACCCAAAATCACAATACTGTCTCCAACTTTCGGAGTATCTTTTAGGGCTTGCTCCGCTTTGCCATATCCAATACCGCCAGCTTGCATGATCACTTTGTCGTAGCCCAGTCGTCTTGAGGCTTCCTTATGTTCAAAGGTAAAAACGGAGCCCGTAATCAAGGGTTGGCCAAATTTATTGCCAAAATCAGAAGCGCCATTCGATGCTTTGATCAAAATATCCATTGGGGTCTGGTACAGCCATTTGCGTTCGGGCAAGGCTTTTTCCCAGGCACGGTTTGCTTCCAAACGCGAATAGGCCGTCATGTAAACCGCAGTCCCCGCCAAGGGCAAAGATCCCTTTCCTCCAGCCAAACGATCACGGATTTCACCTCCCGAACCGGTCGCCGCACCATTGAAGGGTTCAACGGTGGTAGGAAAATTATGGGTTTCCGCTTTCAGTGAAATCACCGAATCAAATTCATTTTCCTCATAATAATCGGGCTTATCGGCTCTTTTTGGGGCAAATTGAACCACTCTTGGTCCTTTGAGGAAGGCCACATTGTCTTTATAGGCAGAGATAATGGTATTTGGATTGGCTTTGGCGGTTTTTTTGATCATTTGAAACAAGGAATTGGTCATTTCCTTGCCATCGATCACAAACGTGCCATTGAAGATTTTATGCCGGCAATGTTCCGAGTTGACCTGGCTAAAGCCAAACACTTCCGAATCGGTCAACTTGCGCTTCATTTTTTTGGCGAGAAGTTCTAAATACACCACTTCGTCATCGCTTAATGACAGTCCCTCCTTTAGGTTATAGGCCGATATATCTTCAATTTCCAAAATGGGTTGGGGCACCGCATCTACCCTGAAAATATTTTGGGTCAGATGGGGGTATTTTTGGAAAAGCATTGGATCAAAAGCAGTATCATCGGCATGTGTCTCTTGAAAAGACTCAATACGAATGATTCCGGAAATGCCCATATTCTGGGTAATTTCAGTGGCATTGGTACTCCAAGGCGTAACCATCGCTGCACGTGGACCAACAAAAAAGGCGTCGATTGACGCCCTATTTAATTTAGGTTGGTTGCCGAACAACCAGCTGAGTTTGTTATTGTCTTCCTGTGACAGGTCATTCACGGTCTGTACCGCAAATACCTTGGTGCTCGCATCCCCGAAAAAGTGAATCATGAACCGTATGGGTGTTAGGTTTAAGAAAGCACAAATTTACATCTTTTTACCCAATGATTTTTGGTGAATAGTTAACAGATTTCTAACGTAATTGTTGATTACTTCTTTGACAATCTTGCCATATAAAACCCATCGTAACCGCTTTTGGAGGCATATAATTTACGTTCATCTTCCAAACAAAAATCCCTGCCTTCTTCGGAAGCCAAAAATTTCTGGATCTGTTCGTTGTTTTCTTGGGGGAGGATTGAACAGGTGGCATAAACCATTTTACCTCCGGATTTGACCATTTTACTATAGCTTAAGAGGATTTCCTGCTGGGTCTGCATTACTTTTTCCAAAAATTCGGGTTGCAGTTTCCACTTGGCATCCGGATTTCTCCTGAGTACCCCAAGCCCGGTACAAGGTGCGTCGATAAGGACACGGTCTGCGGTGCCATAGAGTTTTTTGATTATTTTGGTGGAATCAATTTCGCGGGGTTCAATATTATGCGCCCCGTTTCTTTTGGCCCTTCTCTTGAGCTCCTTTAATTTGTTTCCATAAATGTCGAGCGCGATAAGTTGGCCTTTATTTTCCATTAGGGCCGCCAAATGGAGTGTTTTTCCGCCTGCTCCCGCACAGGTATCGATGACCCTTTGACCTGGTTTTACTTCCAAGAATTCGGACACCGATTGGGAATTGGCATCCTGAACTTCAAAATAACCATTTTTAAAAGCGCCGGTAATGAACACATTGGCCCTTTCTTCCAGCTTTAACGCATCGACATGCCCTTTTATAGGTTCGGCAACGATGCCCTCATCCAATAAGTTCTTGCATAAATGCTCCCGGGTCGTTTTTAGCGTATTGGTGCGCAACACCACTTCGGCCTGTTGATTTAGTGCGGTGATTTCTGCAGACCATAGTTTATTGCCAAGTGCCTTTTCCCCAAGTTCATCGAGCCAGTCGGGAATGGATTCCTTGAATTTTCTGATTTTCGAAAGCTCGTCGAACCGCCCTTTAATTTTTCTGGCCGGAACGGGTTCCAGTTGCTTCCAGTCGGGAAGCTCTATACCCCTAAGAACTGCCCAAACGGCGAACATCCTAAACAACTTGGGTCTGGTATAGGGCGATTTTACTTCCGCTATTTCGGCATAAAGTCTTTTGTAACGCACCATATCGTATGTGGTTTCTGCAATAAAACCACGATCTCTCGCGCCCCATCGTTTATCGTATTTGAGCACCTTTTCCACTACTTTATCGGCATATTCCCCTTCGTTGAAGATGAAATTAAGTGCGTCGACTACCGCAAAGACCAGGTTTCTATGTAATCTCATCATAAAAATTAAGGCAGCAAAGGTATGGTATTCAAAAAGAATCCGTTTACTTTTGAAAAACTTTATGCCCATGCGAGCTACCGCTCTTTCATTGTTTTTTGTTTTTATAATTTCTTGCAACACCAAAGACAAACGAAGCCCGATCGCTTCGGTTGAAATAGAAATCATTTATGAGGATTCACTGAGCATCAGGGCCATTGAAATAATGGGCAATAGTTTGGCATTTGCGGCGAACAAAGGTGTTTTTGGAACGATCGATCTTCAAAACGGGAAGCTGCGCTCAAAAGTGCAGCGATTTGACACCCTTGTTCCCGAATTCCGTTCTGTGGCCCATACCTCGACCGATTTTTTTATGCTTTCGATAGGTAACCCTGCTTTATTGTATAAAACGGGCGACAATGGAGGTATGGCGTTGGTTTATAAAGAAGAGGGCGAAGGGGTATTTTACGATGCCATGGCTTTTTGGAACGATAGCGAAGGTATCGCTTTTGGAGATAGCACAAATGGTTGTTTAAGCGTTATCATCACAAGGGATGGGGGTTTGAATTGGTTAAAACTGCCCTGTTCAGACCTGCCCGAGGCTTTGGAAGGCGAAGGGGCATTCGCCGCCAGCAATACCAATATTAAGATCATTGATGACCAGGTTTGGATAGGCACCACGACCGGGCGCGTGCTGCACTCGTCCGACAAGGGACTTCATTGGGAAGTCTTTACAACGCCTATCATCAATGAAAAGCCCACCGAAGGTATCTATTCCATTGATTTTTACGATCAAAATATAGGTTTCGCGATAGGTGGGGACTATACGGATCCTGAGAAAAACAATGCGAACAAAGTTGGGACTATCGATGGCGGCAAATCATGGCAGGTCATGGCAGGGGATTCGGATCCCGGGTATCAAAGTTGTGTTCGGTTTTTGCCAAATTCCGATGGCAAGGAACTGGTGAGTTTAGGTTTTACGGGAATATATTATTCAAACGACTTCGGAAACCATTGGAAAAAGCTATCGGAGGAACCCTTTTACACTTTTAGGACGATCAATGATTCCATGGCCATTGCGGCAGGCAAGAATCGCATTGCAAAACTAACTTTTCGAAAAGAGTAATTGCTGATTTTAGGGATGACCACCGTTCTTCTGACGGTACTGCCTTATCAATTGACGTTTAAATTCCTCTTCGGAGCGCAGCAATACCAAGGTTTTTTTGGCGGAGATCAATTTTGACATCTTTTTGAGGAAATCTTGTTCGAGCAATTCTTCTTCCTTTTCCAAGTCGCTGTATTGGCTCAATAAATCCGAGGCCTCTTTCTCAGAAAGTGCGTCTGCGTTCCTTATTTTTTCACGGATTTGAACGCGTTCTTTGCGACGCAGTGCCTCCCGGTCTTGCTCATATTCATTATAAACCGGCCAAAAAGCTTGCGCCTCTTTACTGCTGAGATTCAGTTTTTCAGTGAGGAAGGCCACTTTTAATGCCTTGATCTTATCGCCGTCTGGTCTATCCTGTCCGTAAAAAGCCATACTGGACAGAAAACAAGCCATAAACATCATGCGTTTGATATTATTCATCAGTGTTCAAATTTAATTCTTCGAATTCATCTGTATTGTTATTCAGATAATCAATAACATTTTCTTCATTCAGCCTATTTTCCAAAATATCGCTTATTTCCAGTTCATCCACCGGAATAACTTCCGCGATTTCCATTGTAGACAGGCCAAATTCATTGGTTTCAAAATATTTTTCGATATCGGAGTTTGCCAAATCCTCAAATCGCACTTCTTGGGGTGCATTCCATTGGACACCGAGGTAGAGCACCATTGCTGCCGCAACGGCTGCCGCTGCAAAATAATATTTACGATACCGATGTAGTGCGATTACCTTGACTTGGGGACCGGCCAATTTATTTTCAATATTGCTGTGCAGATCATCGAAATAACCATCGGGAACCGTAAAACCTTCCGATTTCTTTATACGGGGGACTTCTTCGGAGATTTGACCCATAAGTCGTCCCGTAAAATCCTCAAAGTAATCTTCCGGGGTCTTAAAGGGATTCTTGTTATTCAATTCCTTCATTTATGTATTTGACTTCGTTCAGTGCAAATGGTTTAATTTGACCTTAAATAAGCTTCAATTTTCTTCACCGCCAAATGGTAAGAGGCCTTTAGTCCACCTACCGAGGTTTCCAATATTTCCGAAATCTCTTCATACTTCATTGCTTCGAAATATTTCATATTAAAAACCAATTTCTGTTTTTCTGGAAGCGTGCCGATCGCTTTTTGCAACTTGAGCTGTATCGCATCGCCTTCAAAATAAATATCGGCCTCTAAATTGTTGGCCATGGTTTCTTGATAGCCCTGCAAATCCTGACCCAATATTTTCGATTTTGATTTTATGAAACTAAGGGCCTCATTGGTCGCTATGCGATACATCCAAGAGTATAATTTGCTGTCTCCTTTAAAGCCTTCTATATTTCTAAAGACCTTAATAAAAGTATTTTGAAGCACATCATCGGTATCATCATGGTCCAAAACAATGCGGCGGATATGCCAATATAACGGTTTTTTGTAAGTATTGACCAATACCTCAAAAGCCGAAGCCCTGGTATTCCCATCTTTTAGTTCGTATACTAATGTTTCTTCCGTTAACAATGATTTGGCAGTAAGGTTGTTGTTAAGACCATAAAATTACCGAAAGGTTTAACGAACCCCAAATGCAATTTTGAGGTGTTGCATGCCTTAAGATCCTCAAAACTGATTTAAATCCAACTTCCCATAAGGAAAATTGGAGGTGGCCATATCGCTAAAAAGATTGCATTTCCACCAACTTTTTGTAGACCCCATTTTTGGCCAAAAGGTCGGCATGTGAACCCTGTTCCACGATTTCCCCTTTTTGGAGCACCACGATGTTATTGGCGCCCTGTATGGTCGATAGTCTGTGGGCAATGACAATTGAAGTTCGGTTGCGCATCATTTTTTCTAGCGCATCCTGTACCAAGCGCTCGCTTTCAGTATCGAGAGCCGAAGTGGCTTCATCCAAAATCATGATCGGGGGGTTTTTTAGGACGGCCCTTGCGATCGAAAGCCGTTGCTTTTGCCCGCCGCTCAATTTATTGCCGCTGTCTCCAATATTCGTGTCGTAGCCCTCTGGAAGTTCCGAAATGAATTCATGGGCATTGGCAATTTTTGCGGCAGCCATAATTTCTTCAATACTAGCATTTGGTTTGCCCAGACCTATATTGTTCTTGACCGTATCGTTGAACAAAATCGAATCTTGGGATACGAGTCCGATCAGGTTGCGAAGCGATGCCTTGGAGATTTCCTTGATATTGATTCCATCGATGAAAATTTTCCCTTCGTTCACATCGTAAAAGCGGGTCGCCAAATTGGCAATCGTGCTTTTCCCGCTTCCCGATTGGCCCACCAGTGCTACGGTATGCCCTTTTGGTACGATCAAGCTGAAGTTTTTCAGGACAGGATCCTCATCATATCCAAATGTAATGTCAGCTATATGTACCTCGGTCTCGAAGCCCAGTTTTTCAATCGCATTGGCTACATCCCGTATCGGATTTTCGGTTTCCAAAACTTCCAACACGCGTTCCGCGGCCGCATTTCCCTTTCTAACCCCATAAGCCGCTTTACTGATCGCTTTGGCCGGTGTAAGTATGTTATAGGCCAAGCCCATATATGCAATAAAGGAGGAGGCATCCAGGGAACCCTCCACCAAAACCATTTTCCCCCCGAACCAGAGTAGAACACCGATGACCAATATTCCCAAAAACTCGCCCGATGGCACGGCCAAATTTTGACGGTTCAACAATTTGTTCGAAAAGTCGAAGAATCGCTTGGTCGAAGCTTTAAAGATTTGATAGAAATGGGACTCGGCATTGAAGGCCTTCACCACGCGGAGACCTCCTAGGGTTTCTTCCACAATCGATAAAAAATGGCCTTGTTCGCGCTGTACATTATCTGACTGTCGCTTAAGTGATTTGCCTATGGATGAAATGATCATCCCTGAAACGGGAATGAAGATGAACACAAAAATGGTGAGTTTCACACTGATTAAAAACATGATCAATATGGTAAACAAAATTGTGAGTGGTTCCCTGACGATCAGTTCGAGTACCGAAAGGAAGGAATGCTGGATTTCCAAAACGTCCGACGTGATTCGGGCAATGATATCGCCCTTGCGTTTCTCAGAATAATAGGCGATGGGCAATTCGGTGATTTTTTGGTACAATTTGTTCCTGATATCCATCAATACACCGTTTCTGAGAAAGGTGATGAAGTACATGGCCAAATAGTTGAAGATGTTTTTCATTAAAAAAAGCACCAAAACCAGGCCAATGACCAGAATGAGCCCGTTCATTGGGTCATCTTGGGAAAGCCGACCAACCTGATAGTTCATGTAGTCAAGGTAGTAATCCTTGAGCTTGCCGATACCTTCAAAATTTGGAGCTGATTTGATTTGTTTGGTTTTGTCGAACAAGACCTCCAGCATTGGTATAAGTGCAGCGAACGAAAGGGCGCTGAACAGCGCATAAAGGATATTGAATAAAATGTTCAGGTAACCGTATTTGCGATAGGGTTTCGCAAAACGAAGGATTTTTTTGAAATAATCCATTAATTGAGTTTGAGTTCCTTAAGGATACGATCGATTTTCGAATCGAGTTCCGCTTCCACTTTTTGGAAGTCTTCGGCTTTTTCCAGTAAGCCATTGACGCTGAAATAGAATTTAATTTTGGGTTCTGTGCCGCTAGGTCTTGCCGCCATTCGCGTTCCATCATTGGTAGTATAGATCAACACGTTCGATTTTGGTATATCGATACTGCTGGTCTCACCAGAGATTAAATTCTTGGAGGTGGAAGTATTGTAATCATCCACAATGATTACCGGAGAACCGTCAAGCTGTTTTATGGGATGTTGCTTGAAATCTACCATCATCTGTTTTATTTCTTCGGCGCCGGAGATTCCTTTTTTGGTAAGGGAAATCAGTTTTTCCTTATAAAATCCATATTTCACATAACAGCCGATCAAGTCTTTATAAAAGGAGCTGCCATGCGCTTTGGCCTGGGCACCGATTTCACAGGCGAGTAGGGTTGAGGTTACGGCATCTTTATCGCGCACAAAATCCCCGACCATATAACCGAAGCTCTCTTCGCCGCCTCCCACAAAATATTGATTTGGGAAATCCTTGATCATTTTAGCGATCCACTTAAATCCGGTAAGGGCAATTTTACATTCAACGCCATATGCATCTGCCAATTTCCCTATCATGGGCGTAGAGACTATTGTAGAAGCGATGAACTCATTCCCCGATAATCCCTTTTTCTTCCGTTGTTCCAAAAGAAATTTGGTCATCATGATCATGGTCTGATTGCCATTGAGAAGTTCCAATTTTCCTTCGAGATTTCTTACCGCTATGCCAAAACGATCGCTATCGGGATCGGTGCCGACCACCATATCTGCCCCAATGGCCTCCGCCTCCTTGATGGCCATGGAGAGCGCTTCAGGTTCTTCCGGGTTTGGGGATTTTACCGTTGGGAAGTTGCCATCGGGCACGGCCTGGGCGGCTATGATGTTTACATTTTTGTATCCGGCAAGCCGCAAAACTTCTGGAATGGCAGTGATTGAAGTGCCGTGAAGGGAAGTAAAAACAATTTTAAATTGATCTTTTCCATCGGCATTGAAATTACCATTGGATACCGAAGCTTCGATAAAAGCTTCATCAACTTCCTTATCGATCAATTGGATCAGGGATTCCGAAGCCTTAAAGTTGATATCTTCAAAGGAGAGGCGATTTATTTCCGAGATGATTTCACCGTCTTGCGGGGGAACGATTTGACCACCATCGGTCCAATATACCTTATATCCGTTGTATTCGGGCGGATTATGGGAAGCCGTTAAGACAATACCGGCATGGCAATTCAAATATTTGACCGAGAAAGAAAGTTCAGGGGTAGTACGCATGGCCGAGAACAGGAAAACCTTGATACCATTGGCGGAAAAGACCTCTGCCACTGTTCTGGCCAAAGAATCGCTGTTGTGGCGGCAATCATAGGCGATGACCACTTTGATCTGCAATCCCGGATATGTTTTTTTAAGAAAATTGCTCAAGCCTTGGGTGCTTTTGCCCAAGGTGTATTTGTTGATACGGTTGGTGCCCACGCCCATTATACCCCGCATGCCCCCTGTGCCAAATTCCAAATTCTTGTAAAAACGGTCATTGAGGTCTTCCGGATCGTTTTTGATCAGGTTTTCGACTTCGCTTTTGGTCTTCGGGTCAAAAAAATCAGTGAGCCAGCCCTTTGCGGTTTGAAGCGTATCATCCATAGTATTCAACTTTCTTTATAAGATAAAATTACGAAGAATATTCTTTTTGTTTTTGGGGAAGGTTCCGCTCCTCGGCGATGGTATAGCGCGCTTCATTTTTTCGCGAACGGATCAGAATTTCACCTAAAAAGCCGGCCAAAAACAATTGGGTCCCAATGATCATCGCGGTCAACGCGATAAAGAATTGAGGGCGATCCGTAATCAATCGGCCCGAAGGGTTTAGGAATAATTTATCAATACCTAGATACAGTGCAAATCCCAAGCCGATGATGAACATCAACACCCCTAGGGCTCCGAACAGGTGCATGGGCCTACGACCGAATTTGGAAACGAACCAAATCGTGATCAAATCCAAAAAACCATTGATAAATCGTTCCATGCCAAACTTTGTTTTTCCGTATTTTCTTGCCTGGTGCCGTACCACCTTTTCGCCTATTTTGGCAAATCCTGCGTTCTTTGCCAGAACGGGTATGTATCGGTGCATTTCACCGGAGACCTCTATCGTCTTTATGACCGATTTTCGATAGGCCTTCAATCCACAATTGAAATCGTTCAATCGAACACCGGAGGTCTTTCGTGCGGCCCAATTGAATAGCTTGGAGGGCATATTCTTGAACAATAGCGAATCGTATCTTTTCTTTTTCCAACCCGAAACCAGATCAAAACCTTCTTCTTTGATCATCCTGTACAATTCGGGAATTTCCTTGGGATCGTCTTGCAGATCGGCATCCATGGTGATGATGACTTCGCCCTCTGCGGCCTTAAAACCGGCATGCAAGGCTTGCGACTTGCCATAATTTTTTTGGAAACGGATACCCTTTACGTTCGGGTTTTCAAGCGATAGTGCCGTAATGAGTTCCCAAGAACTGTCGCTACTGCCATCATCGATAAACACGATCTCATAAGAGAATAGATTGGAACGCATTACCGCTGCGATCCAATCATGAAGTTCTTTTAAGGATTCTTCCTCGTTGAGCAGAGGAATTACGATGGACAGGTTCATGCGTTACTGCTGAAATATTTTCAAAAGTAAGTAAATTTAAGCGTCCGGTTTTTGTTTTTTCATGATCAATCCGGTAATCCAACCGATAACCAAACCAAGAATAATACTGAATATTAAAATGAAAGGATAGGCCAACCAAGCGAATTTTTTTTGCATATCCGCACCCTGCTGCCATTGTTCATCAGTAATTCTCGGATTATCTTCCAAGGCTTTTACCTTCGCTATGTCCATGGCTTTATCCATAAAATCGGGTTCCATGACATTGGTTAATATGGCGTAATACATAAGGCCTATGATGGCAGAGACAAGACCGATGCCCATTCCAAGTTTCAATGCTTCCGAAACCTTTAGGTACCCTGAATTTGCCTTTTTGAATTGTGAAGTGGCAATAACAATAACTATGGCGGTCATTAAAATTCCAATGGCTTGAACGGGCCAGCTTTGTTCGTAATGCATTTCCATTGTAAATAGCATGAACGAGAAGGCCACGCTCGCCAGACCGAGAATGAGGCCGAAGGTCCATGAAAATTTTCCAACTTTAGGTTGATTTTGTTCCATTTTAAATAAGTTTTTAATTGTTTGAAAGGTTAGTTGAATTTCACAATTTTTTGTCACAAATAAAGATACGATAATTTGTTTCTTTTTTTTTCAGGTATAAAATTGTCGGTTTGTGAAATTTGCTTAAATTTGCAGCCTGAATTCCAGAAGAATTAAAGCGTTCGGCGATGAGAAAAAACATACACCCAGAAAATTTTAGATTGGTAGCCTTTAAGGACATGTCGAATGACGATGTCTTTCTTACCAAATCTACCGCAGACACCAAAGAAACCCTTGAAGTTGACGGAGTGGAATATCCATTGGTTAAATTGGAGATTTCAAGGACTTCGCACCCTTTTTATACCGGGAAGGCAAAATTCTTGGATACAGCCGGACGTATCGACAAGTTCAAGAGCAAATACGACAAATTTAAGAAAGCAGCTCCCGTTGCCGCCAAAGAGGAGCCTATACAGGCGCCAGAAGTTAAGAGTAACGACAAAGCGGGCAAAGAAGAAAAATAATAGTATTCTTTACAAAAGACTTAGGCCTCCGATATTCGGGGGCTTTTTTTTTGGACCTACCCACATTACGGACCCATTGTAGCAAAGATTTATTTTGTTTATTTGAACTGACCAATTAATTGGAATTCTCCTCCAGCTTCTCTTTGGATTGGCTATTTTTGACATAAATCATTTGGGCATGAACTATATTCTTTTCGATGGGACCGCCAGGAACCACTTGCTCCCTTTTACATTTACCAGACCGGTAGCAGACATCAGAGTGGGCATAATGACCATTCGTGAAAAGTGGGAGTTTTATTTGGGCAACACCACGACCACGATTACCGAAGATTACCTTTCTGAAAAATTCCCAATGGTGGAAATGGAAGAAAATGTCCTGATCAACGCCTCTTATTTGCCGAATAGGGTATTGGTGGATATGGTAGAAGGGCTTAACGAAAACGAAGCGATTTTTCATGGGGAAGACGTTATTGCCTTCTTTGCCAAAGACACCCAGGAGGAGGTTGATTTTTTGAAGTACAAGGCCATCGATTTCGTTGGCGAACTATTGCATATCGCGCATACTTGGGATATTTTTTCGTTGAATGGCGAGGCCCTTCAGGCCGATTTTGATTTGATTACCTCAGGCAGGAAAAGTGCCCCAATTTCCAAGACCAACCACTTGATCCATCCCGAAAATATTTTCTTGGAAGAGGGGGCCAAGGTCGAACACAGTATACTGAATGCCACAGATGGCCCCATTTATCTGGGTAAGGATTCGGAGGTCTGGGAAGGCAATCTCATTCGCGGTGCCTTTGCCCTATGTGAGCACGCCATCGTTAAAATGGGCGCAAAAATTTACGGTGCCACAACGGTTGGTCCATTTAGCAAGGTATGCGGCGAGATCAGCAACTCGGTCATCTTTGGTTATTCCAGCAAAGGCCACGAAGGCTATTTGGGAAACGCGGTTTTAGGGGAATGGTGCAATATCGGGGCCGATTCCAACAACTCCAACCTCAAGAACAATTACGCCAAGGTACGCATGTGGGATTATGCCACTGAACGATTTGAGCAAACGGGCCTGCAGTTCTGTGGCCTGATGATGGGCGATCATAGCAAAACAGCGATCAATACCATGTTCAATACCGGAACGGTAATCGGCGTCAATTGCAATATTTATGTACCGGGATTCCCTAGAAATTTCGTGCCCAGCTTTAGTTGGGGAGGCGCCTCGGGTTTTTCTACATATCCTACTGCGAAGGCATTTGAGGCGGCAAAGGTAATGATGGCAAGGCGGGGCGTTGATTTTAACGATATGGAAGCAAGGATATTGGAAGCGGTCTTTGAATTAACCCAAAAATGGCGAAATTATTGATCGTAGCAAGTCCATTTTCAGGATTCGTATTGGGGTTTTGAAGGTTGAGCTATCCTTTTCATGAGTTGGGATCAGGCCCTTTTGAATATCAAAAAACGTGGTACAAATGCCCTTATCGTCCAAAATGCTTGTCGCTCGCTACAAATCTGCCGCCGAAACTGCGTATCTTTGCATTCCCTAAAACATACTTGGCGACTCATGAAAAAGAAGGTGGCATTCCATACCCTTGGCTGTAAGCTCAATTATTCGGAAACTTCTACCATTGCTAGAGGATTCCAGGAAAAGGGTTTTGAACGTGTTGACTTTTCGGAGTGGGCGGACATGTATGTAATCAATACCTGTTCGGTGACCGAAAATGCCGATAAACGTTTCAAGACCATCGTAAGGCAGGCCTTAAAAGAAAATCCCATGGCCTTTATAGCGGCCATAGGTTGCTACGCACAGTTAAAACCCGAAGAATTGGCTGCTGTTGACGGCGTGGATCTGGTATTGGGGGCGACAGAAAAATTCAAGATCACCGATTATCTCAATGACCTCAGCAAAAACGATTTCGGAGAAGTACACTCCTGTGAAATTTCGGAAGCCGATTTTTATGTCGGAAGCTATGCCATAGGAGAGCGAACGAGGGCCTTTTTGAAGGTCCAGGATGGTTGTGACTACAAATGTACCTATTGCACCATTCCATTGGCCAGGGGCATATCCCGAAGCGATGCCTTGGAAAATATACTTCATAATGCCCAAGAAATCGCGGCCCAGGACATTAAGGAAATCGTTTTGACCGGTGTGAACATCGGAGACTATGGCAAAGGGGAGTTTGGGGACAAAAAGCATGAACACACTTTCCTCGATTTGATTAAAGCGTTAGATAATGTAGAGGGGATCCATCGCTTGCGGATTTCATCGATCGAACCCAATCTGTTGCAAAACGAAACCATCGATTTTGTGGCCGGTAGCAACGCGTTTGTGCCCCATTTCCACCTCCCATTGCAAAGTGGTAGTGACGCCATCCTCAAATTGATGAGAAGGCGCTACCTAAGTGAGCTTTATACCGAAAGAGTGGCACGCATTAAAAAAACCATGCCCCAAGCCTGTATCGGGGTCGATGTGATCGTAGGTTTTCCTGGGGAAACCGAGGAACATTTTATGGAAACCTACCATTTCTTGAACAATTTGGACATTGCCTATCTGCATGTGTTCACTTATTCAGAACGGGACAATACCTTGGCGGCCAAGATGACGGGAGTGGTGCCAATGAAGGTTCGCAACAAAAGAAGCAAGATGCTTAGGGCGCTTTCGGTCAAAAAAAGAAGGGCCTTCTATGAGCAGCAATTGGGGAGTTCTCGAACCGTGCTTTTTGAAGGTGAGAATAGGGAAGGCTATATTCTTGGATTCACCGAAAATTATGTCAGGGTAAAAGCACCTTGGAATCCAGATTTAGCAAACACCATGCAACGGGTGATACTGAACCATATAGATGAGGACGGTTTGGTTCGTTTTGAACATACAGACCAGAAAGTTAAGGCATAAAAAAACCTCCCTTTTTGGGAGGTCTAACCTTTGATCAGATCCGGATGCCTACCGGTAGCATCTCTTTGTATTGCCTGTTCTTCCTTAAAAACCCGGCGATTTGTGGACTTGTGGGAACCACTCTTAAGTTCTTTTCCTGAATATGGTTCAGGACCGACTTAATGAATTGTTCCTTAAAGCCTTCAACAATAATCTCTTCTGGAATCACCAACTTGGTTAAAAACACCTTTCTTTCTTGGGAAGAATATTCAATCTTTGCTAAATGGCCGTCTACCCTAGTTTCAAATTGGCGCAAGAAACTGTTGTCCTTAATTTCTACTTCATTCATATAGTTGAGTTTAAAATTGGTCTTAGACAAAAAAATTACGACGTTCCCTTATCGTAATTTCTGATTTGAGCTCACATTGTTAAAACATGAGTGTATTTTGGCAATCTTATACAAAAGTAGTAAAAAAATTGCTAATTTCCTAACCAAATAGGAAGCACCTTAAATAATGGCAGAGGATAAAATCCATGTTTATTTTATGCCTGGAATGGCTGCCAATCCATCTATTTTTAAAAACATCAAACTTCCCAAATTACAATTCGAGAAGCATTTACTGGAGTGGTTCATACCCACGGAAGGAATGGATATCAAGGACTACGCCTATGAAATGTCAAAAAAAATCAAACACGAAAATCCTGTTCTGGTCGGGGTTTCGTTTGGGGGGATTTTGGTACAAGAGATGGGACGATTTATTCCGACCAAGAAGATTATTGTGGTTTCGAGCATTAAGCATGAATCGGAATTGCCTAAACGCATGATTTTTGCCAAATATACACAGGTACATAAGCTTCTTCCCACCGGTTTAATTAACAATATTGAGCTATTGACCAAATATGCATTTGGTGAGATTGTGACCAAGCGCCTCAAACTTTATGAGGAATACCTTTCTATTCGTGATAAATATTATATCGATTGGTCTATTGACCAAATGGTCAACTGGAGGCAAACCAAAATGCCTGAAGTTCTGGTACATATCCACGGTGAAAAGGATGCCGTGTTTCCGGTCGGAAATATAAAAGACTGTATCATCATCAAAAATGGGACCCATACAATGATCATTCATCGGGCAAAATGGTTCAATGAACATCTGCCCACAATTATTTTGCAATAAGTCAGTTGTATTAATACCTTTACCATAAAAGAAATATAAAATCATGAAGACCATAAAAAACATATTGATGCTCTTAGGCGTATTTTTTGTCATAAGTACGCTGGTTTTTGCCGTGCAGAGTGGTGATGTCGATGCCGCCGATGTAGCGGAGAACGATGTTGCGACCGAATCCAATACAAGTTATCGGATCACTGCCATTGAAATCCCTGAAAATCTGAACTTCGCAGGGGAATCGGTACCACTTGAAGATCCAGAGGTTATGGAACGGGTAGATAGGGAATTTTTGGTCAATACCTATTGGCAGTCGAATGCCCTCTTATTGATGAAAAGGGCACATAAATATTTCCCTGTGATCGAGCCCATTCTGGCCAAAAATGGCGTCCCAGACGATTTTAAATACCTTGCATTGGCAGAAAGTGGGCTTCAAAATGTGGTTAGCCCTGCAGGGGCGACGGGTTTCTGGCAAATCATGAAGGGTACCGGCAGGGATTATGGTCTTGAAGTGAACGAAAACGTGGATGAGCGGTACCATCTGGAAAAAGCTACCGAAGTGGCCTGCAGGTATATTTTAAATTCGAAGGAAAAGTTCGGCACCTGGACACTTGCCGCGGCTTCTTATAATGCCGGTCCAGGATCTATCAATAAATTTATGGGAATTCAGAAGGCCGAAAACTATTATGACTTGCTATTGGGTGAGGAGACTGGCCGTTATGTATTTCGAATCATGGCAATCAAGGAAATTTTGAACAATCCTGAAAAATATGGTTTTCACCTAGATTCCAAAGACATGTATTCGGCCGTGCCAACCTTTAAGGTCGAGGTCTCCGAACCTGTGCTCAGTTTTGCCGATTTCGCCCATAAATATGAAATCAACTACAAGATTTTGAAAAGGCATAATCCATGGCTCCGTGAGCCACATTTGGCAAATCAATCCAAGAAAACCTATACTTTGGAAATTCCCAATAAAGGGTATTACCACATAGGGAAGTAAGCGCACATCAGATTTTTTTCATCTGTTGCTGCATCATTTTGATCTGCTCGGTGAGCATATTGTTTTTATCCAATTTTTTTGCTTCCTGCAATAAGGTGGTTGCCTCGCGCTTTCGACGTTTCTGCATGGCTATACCAGCTAGGCTTAATTTGGCCATGGCCACATCGTAATCCATGGTCAACCCGAATTTCAGCGCCTTCTTAAAATACTTTTCGGCCTCGGTAAGGTTTTTTTGCGAATAGATGATACCATGAAGGTAATTGAAGTATCCCTGCTGCTTTTGGGTTAGAGCGGCGGCGGGGTTATTGATCTTATCCAACCATTTTTGGGTGCCGATCATATCCTGTTTTCGCATTCTAAGAAAGGCAAGTAATATCATTTCATTTCTAAAATAGAGGAAAACGAAAATAAGCGACAGTAAGATCAGGAATATGCCGTTGCCTATGTTGCCCTCAATGAACTGGTAAACCGCATAGGCGATGATAAGCCCCGTGATGACCAATTTGAAGTTTTTGTTAAACATTGTGTTATTTTATTAATTGATAGCTGATACTTGTTTTTATCGTGGTAGGTATTACCTGTTTCCCTAATTGCTCCATGGTGGCAATACCATCTGACAGGCCCTCGACCTTCATGAATTCTATAAAACCGGAATTTAGGTCTGCAGTGATTTCGGTGACATGGGTACCTTCCAATTTCATGGTCGTACCGGGTTCTGTCACATCCATGCCAACCTGGCCCCGACCACTTATTTCGACATGGCTATTGTTCAGCGCGTTCAAGACCCATTTATTTTTTGCCGTGAGTTTGCCTTCATAAACATTTTCCCAGCTGTCCCCGACCTTTAGGGCTTTCTCTGGATAAATAAAAGTCATCTGTTCATAGCTGTTCGACAACGCTTCGGACCCAAATTCATCGCTGAGCGATTTTTTCATCAGATGTAATGAAAATTCGTCGGTAAGACCTGAGGCTTTGGCCATTTTAGCCACCAAACTGTCCCCGCCCATCACCGAAAGTATGTCCCCGGTTTTTGCCAGCGTAATTTCAATGGGACTATCGAGCAGGCTATTGAATATCTGGGACTGCATATCGTCCTTTTTAACTTCCTTCGCCCGTACATTCATCATTTCACCTTGGAGACTGGAGATCATCTTCATGTTGAGGTCTTTAAAAGTAAGGGTAATTTCATAATTGCCTTCTTTTTCCCCCATTACCTTAAATTCCAATAGACCATCAATATCGTTCGTTATTTCGTGTTCGGCACCATCCAAGTTTTGTGTGATCACTTGATGGGCTTTCTGCCTTATCATAAAAACTTCGTTTTTTTCTAGGTGATAGGACAAGGTGGTTTGGCCAAAACCCACAAGCGCCGAAAAGAGGAAAAATACGATGTACATGGTGATTTTCATAGCCACAATCTCTCGATTTTTTTGAATGCTGCAAAAGTAACAAAAACAATTCGAAACATTTTTTTAAATGGATTTGCCAAAGCAAAAACTCTTTGTATATTTGCGCCCAGTTTTGCGGGTGAGCCTGCAACAAAACGAAATAACAAAAAGGTTTAGAAAATGCCCGGACAAAAGAGAACATATCAGCCATCCAAAAGGAAGAGAAGAAATAAACATGGTTTTAGGGAACGCATGGCAACCGCGAACGGACGAAAGGTTTTGGCAAGGAGAAGGGCCAAGGGAAGAAAGAAGTTAACCGTATCGTCAGACCCGAGACACAAAAAATAATGACGTATTTTTTAAAATATTTTGGTGTTACTTTTCCGAAAGTAGCACCTTTTTTTTGTCTAATAGTTATTTAAAAGAGGATAAATGCCAAAAAGAGAAGATTTAAAGTCGATTTTGATCATCGGTTCCGGACCCATCGTGATAGGACAGGCCTGTGAATTCGATTATTCCGGTTCGCAAGCGTTGCGTTCATTAAGGGAAGATGGTATCGAGACCATTTTGATCAATAGCAACCCAGCGACCATCATGACCGACCCTTCCATGGCCGACCATATTTACTTGAAACCACTGACGACCAAATCGATCATTGAAATATTGAAGGAACATCCCCAAATTGATGCGGTATTGCCGACCATGGGTGGCCAGACCGCACTCAACCTCTGCATCGAAGCGGGTGAAAAAGGGATATGGGACGATTTTAACGTAGAGATCATAGGGGTCGATATCGATGCGATAAACATTACGGAAGACCGTGAAAAGTTTCGGGAACTGATGTTGAAAATAGGAATCGGCATGGCCCCGCAAACCACGGCCACTTCTTTTTTGAAAGGGAAGGAAATCGCCCAAGAATACGGTTTTCCATTAGTAATTCGAGCCTCTTTTACCCTAGGGGGCGCTGGCGCTTCCATCGTATACAAACCGGAAGAGTTCGATGAACTCTTAAGTCGGGGGCTTGAGATTTCTCCGATCCACGAGGTGATGATCGATAAGGCGATGATGGGCTGGAAGGAATTTGAATTGGAATTGTTGCGGGACCATAACGACAATGTGGTGATCATCTGCGCCATTGAAAACATGGACCCCATGGGCATCCATACAGGGGACTCCATTACCGTGGCCCCGGCGATGACCCTATCCGATAAAACTTACCAGAGAATGCGCGATATGGCCATCAAGATGATGCGGAGTATCGGGGATTTTGCAGGTGGCTGTAACGTTCAGTTTGCCGTAAGCCCTGATGAAAAGGAAGATATCATCGCCATAGAAATCAATCCAAGGGTTTCCAGGTCATCGGCCCTTGCTTCAAAGGCGACCGGATATCCCATCGCAAAGATCGCCGCCAAATTGGCCATCGGTTACAACCTTGATGAGTTGGAGAACCAGATTACCAAATCTACTTCGGCCCTTTTTGAACCTACCTTGGATTATGTAATCGTTAAAATACCGCGATGGAATTTCGATAAGTTCGAAGGATCGGACCGTACGCTTGGGCTACAGATGAAATCGGTTGGAGAGGTCATGGGCATCGGACGTTCTTTCCAAGAAGCATTGCACAAGGCGACCCAGTCGCTCGAAATCAAAAGAAATGGTCTGGGCGCAGATGGCAAAGGTTACCGCGATTATGACCAAATCATCAGTAAACTTACCATTCCCAGCTGGGATAGGGTTTTCGTGATCTACGACGCCATACAAATAGGCATTCCTTTGAGCAGGATACATGAAATCACGAAGATCGATATGTGGTTCCTGAAGCAGTATGAAGAGCTGTACCAATTGGAAAAGGAAATATCGAAGTATACTATCGCCAGTCTTTCGAGGGAATTGTTGCTCGAGGCCAAACAAAAGGGTTTCGCGGATCGGCAGATCGCACATATGCTGGATTGCTATGAAAGCGAAGTTTACAATAAGAGGATTGAGCTCAATATCAATAGGGTATACAAGCTGGTCGACACCTGTGCCGCTGAGTTTAAGGCGATGACACCTTATTATTACTCTACCTTCGAGGCAGAGATCGAAACCGAAGACGGCAACCGATTTGTGGAGAACGACAGCGTGGTCACCGACCGAAAGAAAATCGTGGTCTTGGGTTCGGGGCCCAACCGTATCGGACAGGGTATCGAATTTGACTATTGCTGCGTACATGGGGTTTTGGCCGCATCGGAATGCGGATACGAAACGATCATGATCAACTGCAACCCCGAAACGGTCTCTACCGATTTCGATACGGCGGACAAATTGTATTTCGAACCCGTATTTTGGGAGCACATCTATGATATCATTCGACATGAAAAGCCCGAGGGCGTTATTGTTCAATTGGGAGGGCAAACGGCCTTGAAACTGGCCGAAAAACTCGATAAATATGGCATTAAGATTATTGGCACCAGTTTCAAATCGCTCGATCTTGCCGAAGATCGTGGAAGCTTTTCGAATCTCCTGAAAGACAATAACATACCCTATCCCCGTTTCGGTGTGGCGGAAACCGCTGATGAGGCCCTATCCCTTGCCGATCAACTGGGCTTTCCGCTTCTGGTGAGACCTTCCTATGTATTGGGAGGGCAAGGGATGAAAATCGTCATCAATAAGGAAGAATTGGAAGCCCATGTAGTGGACCTTCTAAGAAAAATACCCAACAACAAATTATTGCTCGACCACTATTTAGATGGTGCCATTGAAGCGGAGGCCGATGCCATATGTGATGGGGAAGAGGTTTATATCATAGGCATCATGGAACATATTGAACCCTGCGGTATACATTCAGGAGATTCCAATGCCACCTTGCCACCGTTTAACCTGGGCGAGTTCGTGATGCAACAGATCAAAGACCACACCCATAAAATTGCCCTTGCACTCAATACGGTAGGGCTGATCAATATACAGTTTGCCATCAAGGACGACATCGTTTACATTATAGAAGCGAATCCAAGGGCTTCCCGTACCGTACCTTTTATTTCCAAGGCATATAAGGAGCCCTATGTGAATTATGCCACCAAAGTGATGCTCGGTGAGAAAAAGGTTAGGGATTTCAACTTTAACCCGCAATTGGAGGGCTATGCCATCAAACAACCCGTGTTTTCCTTTAACAAGTTCCCCAACGTCAACAAAAATCTGGGACCGGAAATGAAGAGCACTGGTGAAAGTATTCTGTTCATCGATAGTTTAAAGGACGACGAATTTTATAACCTTTATGGGCGCAGGAAGATGTATTTGAGTAAATAAGGGCGCTCAATTGAAATTTACCCAAGAAAAGGACAATTTTATCAAATAGCGAAATGCTAGGATAGGTACACTTGGCCTCAAGTGCAGCACCAAAAGTTGCGCTACACTTTTCTTGTAATCTTTTGGTCGGCTTTTCGATATTCCATGCCCCTTGAAGCTTTCATCTTTAGCCTATAGGCAAGAAATTACCACTCGGTATGGAAAATACCTTCCTTATCCAATCTTTCATACGTATGCGAGCCAAAATAGTCGCGTTGGGCCTGTATCAGGTTCAACGGCAAACGCGACGCTGTGTAAGCATCGAAATAGGTAAGGGAGGCAGCTAGGCCCGGCAGTGGAATCCCGTTTTTGGCCGCATAGGCCACCAAAGTTCGGGCAGAAGCGACCGTGCCCTGTACTTTTTCAATGAAGGCAGGGGATAGCAATAGATTGGGAACGGCTGGGTCGGCTTCAAAAGCGGTGGCGATATCGGCCAAGAGGCCTGCCCTGATGATACATCCCGCCCGCCATATCTTTGCGATTACCGCCATGTTGAGCTGGTAGGCATAGTCTTTAGAGGCCTCTGAAAGTTGGTGCAGGCCTTGGGCATAGGTGATGATGAAGGCAAAATATAATGCCGATTCGGTCAGTTTTTCAAGTTCTTCCTGGGCCATCGATTCGATTTGTGGACGGTCGTATAGCCCATCTGCCTTGATGCGTTCGTCTTTTAGTGCGGATATCTCCCGCATGCTTACCGCCATATCGATAGTGGGAATGGGTATCCCAAGATCCATGGCATTTTGGGACGTCCATTTTCCGGTACCTTTTTGTTTTGCCTTGTCCAATATCTTATCGATCAACCTGCCCTCGCCCTGGTCATCTTTTTGCAAAAATATTTCCGAACTGATTTCTATCAAAAATGATTGCAATCGGCCCTCGTTCCATTTTTTGAATAAATGGTGCAGCTGGTCATTGTTGTAATTGCCCCCTTTTTGGAGCAGGTCATAGATTTCCGAGGTCAACTGCATCAATCCATATTCGATGCCGTTGTGTACCATTTTCACATAATTACCCGCCGATTTGGGTCCCAAATAGGCTACACAGGGCTCGCCTTGGTATTTCGCCGCCACGGCCTCAAAAATGGGCTGAACCACTTTATAGGCACTTTTTGAACCCCCTGGCATGATACTGGGTCCTTTTCTTGCCCCTTCAGCGCCCCCTGAAACGCCGGCACCAAAGAAAAAGATACCTCGGGTTTCGAGATGGGCCTCCCTACGATCGGTATCGGTAAAAAAAGAATTGCCGCCATCGATGATCATATCGCCACGGTCTATTTGGGGCAAAAGGTTTTCAATGACCGTATCCACTATTTTTCCGGCAGGTACCAACAACATGATCTTTCTTGGCTGTTTCAGGGAATTTACAAAGGTTTTAATACTTGTACTGGCATCTACTTTGGTCAGATCGCCACCTTCTCCCTTTAAGGCGTTCACTTTTTCGGGATCGGTATCGTGGCCAAATGCGGTAAATCCGTTATCGGCCACATTTAAAATGAAATTTCGCCCCATGACGCCCAAACCAATCAATCCAAAATCGTATTTCCGCTCCATTTGTTATGTTCTAGTTACCGAAAGAATCAAAAATAAATCAAATTACCGAGTTTTATCGGTTATCGATCGATAAACTCAATTAGCTTTAATATATTCATACCTCTTAATTTAGACAAGACTGTAATATGGCCAAAACAGCAAATCAAATGCTCATCATCTTTGGGGCATCTGGTGATTTAACCGCCCGAAAGCTGGTTCCAGCCCTTTCCAATTTGTTCAGGGAAGGCCACCTTCCGGATAATTTTGTTGTGCTCGGGGCGAGCAGATCGGACCTGAGCGATGAGGCCTTTCGGAAAAAAGTGGTCCTGGAAAGTGGGTTTTTGAAAGAAAGGGATTTGGATCAAACCAAAAGCCGTGTTAAGGCATTTTCCGAGAAAATATTTTATGCAGACCTGGGAAAAGACTATGATACCGACTATGGCAAACTTGCTCAAAGAATTGGGGAATTGGATACAAAGCATAATACTGAACAAAATTATATTTTTTACCTGTCAACCCCTCCCAGTTTGTACGAAGCCATTGCCAAGAACATTTCCGATCAAGGCCTAGCGAACGAGAAAGTGGGTTGGAAACGCTTGATCGTGGAAAAACCTTTTGGGTATAGTCTGGAAAGTGCAAAGGCCTTAAACGAGGGTTTACATCGTTATTTTAAAGAATCACAGATTTACCGTATCGATCATTATTTGGGCAAAGAGACGGTCCAGAATTTATTGGTCACGCGCTTTGCGAACAGTATTTTTGAACCCCTTTGGAACCGGAATTATATTCACCATGTCGAAATCACCAATGCCGAAAGTGGGGGAGTGGAAAAACGAGGTGGGTATTATGATAAATCCGGGGCCCTTCGTGATATGTTCCAAAGTCACCTGCTCCAGATCGTGGCCTTGGTGGTCATGGAGCCTCCGTTGAGCGCGAACGCCGATGAAATAAGGAATGAAAAGCTCAAAGCGCTCAAATCGCTTCGCATCATGAACGATCATGAAACCCTTCATCGAAATACCATTAGGGCCCAATACGTGTCGTCGATTATCGATGGCAAAAAAATACCGGGCTATAGGGAAGAGGAAGGTGTAGATCCGGAATCGACTACAGAAACCTATGCGGCCGTCAAGTTTTTTGTCGATAATTGGCGATGGGCAGATGTTCCCTTCTATGTGCGCACTGCAAAACGCATGCCGACCAAGGTCACTGAAGTGGTTATCCATTTCAAATCGCCCCATCATCAGATTTTTAAAAACTCGGGAATGGATAGCAAGGATAACAAACTGATCATCCGCATACAACCCGATGAAGGGATATTGATCAAATTTGGAGTAAAGGTACCGGGCCAGGGGTTTATAGTGGAACGCGCAAACCTCGATTTCTATTATTCGAGCCTTACCGAAACCCATGTGATGCAGGCCTACGAACGCTTGCTCCTGGATGCCATGCAGGGCGATGCAACCCTATACGCCCGCGCAGATGAGGTCGAAGCGGCTTGGGCATTCGTGGATCCCATTTTGAATTATTGGAAAAATGGAGAAGGCGTTAAGATATATGGATATTCCGCCGGTGTTTGGGGTCCCGCGAACGCAGACGACCTGCTTGAGGGCAATTCTATCTGGCGCAACCCAGGCGAAAACTTGGCCGATGATCCCGGCTTTTGCGTCATCAGCTGATTTTCCCTATCAGCGACCTGACCCAAAACTTGAAGTCATTTACTGAACAAACCATGACATTGAATATCTCAAAAAATAAAGCAGAAGTCGCCAAAAACTTCGCCACATTTTTGGTCTCCCTGATCAAATCGAACGAAACGTTGCATATCGCTCTATCTGGAGGCAGTACCCCCAAAACCGTTTTTGATGAACTGTCCCAAAACTATCGCGATTTGGAAGCATGGCAAAATGTGCAATTTTATTGGGGCGATGAGCGCTGTGTGACCCCAACCGACGATGAGAGCAACTATAAAATGACACAAAACCACCTATTGTCCAAAATAAAACTACCGGAAACCAGTATCCATAGGATCAAAGGCGAGGAGGAGCCCGAAAAGGAAGCCAAACGTTATGCCCAAGCTTTGAAAGATACCTTGCCCATAGTGAATGGTCTTCCCCAATTCGACCTGGTGATCCTGGGATTGGGCGATGACGGCCATACCGCTTCAATATTTCCAAATGAGATCGACCTCTGGGATTCTCAAAATTTCTGTGAAGTGGCAATCCATCCCGATTCGGGACAACGACGCATCACGATTACCGGAAGGGTTATCAACAATGCTAAAACAGTTGCCTTTTTGGTTACAGGAGCGAATAAATCGGGGAGAGTACGGCAAATTTTACAACGGGAACCCGGTTTTGAAAAGTTGCCCGCCAGTTTGGTGGCCCCTATTTCCGGAAATTTACTTTGGTATTTGGATGGTGATGCCGCCAAGGACATTACTAGAGCGATACCTTGATGTTCTCATTTTCGAGAAACTTAAGGTGGGCCATGGCGTCAAAATTGGCCTCATCGAATCGGCTGTCGCGCTGGGATGACGCTTCCTTTCTGAATTTGCTTCTTGCAAATCGCCTGATGCCTTGTGCATCTATCACCAAAAGGCCCGGTACTGCCAGGTTATTACCTTCTTCGTTCTTGGCTACCATGGTGAAGTAAGAAGAATTGCAATGCTTTTTTTTGCCTGTGGTTATGTTTTCCGATTCTACCCGAACTCCTATTACCATGGAGGTCGAACCTGTATAGTTAACAGATGCCTTCAATGTGACCAATTCGCCTACTTCTATGGGATGGAGGAAATCGACGCGATTTACCGAAGCGGTGACGCAATAGCTCCTTGAATGTTTGGAAGCGCAAGCAAATGCGATTTGATCCATCAAGTTAAGGATGTGGCCACCATGTACCTTTCCCCCGAAATTGGAGTGGGAGGGAAGCATTAATTCCGTAATCGAGATTCGCGACTCCTTTGCCGATTTAAAGGTTTTCATTGTCAATTTTTGAAAGGACTTTTTTCCTTCTCCACTTTGGTGATGAAATATTTGGTGTCGCCCAACCAGGCAAAAGTGGCATAACGTTCTATATAATTCAATTTTACGTACTGGCCCTGGAAATCCTTCAATTGTTCTATGACCTCCTTATCCTTGTCCAAAACCGAAAAAGTGAAGATCTGGGCCCCGGAAATGCCTTGGCTTAGTTCCCCTTCCCAAGTTTTGATGAGCACTCCTTTATGGCTAATTTTGATTAGTTCGCCCGAACGGATGCCATCGCTATAGGGCACAAAATAAATAAAGGCATAAACCGCAATGATGATTGCCATAATAATGGCCAATCCATAAAACAATATTTTTTTCATACTATAATTCCAGTTTTGGTTCTTCTTCCAAATCGACCTCAGTGGCGCGTTTCAAAATCGATTCGGGAAGGGATTTTTTCGTTTTTGCGCCCATTTTTTTTAATTTTTCAATACTAGTAATAATATTGCCACGCCCATCCACCAATTTGTTCATCGCTCCCTTATATTCAGATTTTGCTTCATCCATTTTTTTGCCCACCCTGGTAAGATCGCCAACGAAGCCTTCAAATTTATCATAAAGGGCGCCGGCCTGACGGGCGATCTCAATCGCGTTGCGTTGTTGTTTTTCATTGTTCCACATACTGTCAATGGTGCGGAGCGTGGCCAACAGTGTCGATGGGGTGACAATAACAATATTTTTTTCAAAGGCTTTGTTGTAGAGGGAACTGTCACTGTTCAGCGCTATGGCAAATGCCGGTTCTATAGGGATGAACATCAACACAAAATCCGGACTTTCCATTTCATAAAGGTCTTCATATTTTTTAGCGGAAAGTTGATCGACGTGTTTGTTGAGGGAATTGACATGATCTTTCAAAAATTTGTCCTTTAATCCGTCATCATCCGAATTTACAAAGCGTTCATAATCGGTAAGGGAAACCTTAGAATCAACAACCATTTTTTTACCGTCGGGCAGGTGAATGATCACATCGGGGAGCACCCTTGAACCATCGCTAAGGGTAAAACTCTGCTGTACGCTATATTCCCGATCTTTTTCAAGACCCGATTTTTCCAAAACGCGTTCCAATACCAATTCTCCCCAATTGCCCTGCATTTTGCTATCACCTTTCAGGGCCTTTGTGAGGTTTTCGGCCTCCTGCGTTATTTTAAGGTTTTGGCTCTGTAAGTTCAACAGTTGTTCCTTTAAAGCGGAATGAATGCTGATGTTTTCTTTTTGACTTTCCTCTACTTTCTTTTCGAACAAAAGTATCTTATCCTGTAAAGGATTCAATATGTTTTTTATGTTCAACTGGTTCTGTTCCGTGAATTTGGTGCTTTTTTCATCGAGGATCTTGTTGGCAAGGTTTTCGAACGCCATGGTGAACTTCTCCTGTAATTTTTCAACTTCCTCTTTCTGTGATTCGTTCTTACGATGTAAATTTTCCATATCGGCCTCATAGCGCACGATTTGGTTGCCCAAGAGTTCCTTTTCGGTCTGGAGTTTGTTTTTTAGGTCTTCCATGAGAGCCAACCGTGCTTCAAGGTCGGAAACCCGGTAAAGAAGCTGACGTTCTTCCGCTTCGAGCTTGCTCAATCCCGATTTGGTCTTGAGCCCTTGTATGTAATTGCCCATAACGTAACCGACCGCCGAACAAAGCAATCCTACCCCTAAAAAAATCAAATATTCGTTCATCCTCTTTCTGAAATCCTAAAAGTAAAGATACGAGTTTGACATTAAAATTATAAGACCTACTGTTTTTACTTTTCGATACGGAAAGAGCCCGTATTCGCGTCAAAGGAAACCGTGTCCGAAGGAAAGAGCTGATCAAAGGCCTTTTGTTCTATCAAGGTACAGGGTGGCCCGAAGGGGTTCTCAACCCCATCAAGAAGCAGCATACTATCACAGAGCTGAATGGCCAATTCGATCTCATGACTGGTGAAAACAATGGTTTTAAGGGTTTGCCTGGAAATTGATTTTAATAGCTTCAAGATTTTAACTTTATGATACAGGTCAAGGTGGGTAGTGGGTTCATCCAATAAAATAAGAGAAGTATCTTGAGCGAATGCCCTTGCAATCATCACACGTTGCAACTGACCATCACTAAGTTCAAAACACTTTTGGTTTTTTAAAGGAAGCAATTCCAATATCACAAGGGCATGGTTTATTTTTTCGCGATCCTCCTTGGTCAAAGAACCCAACCAATTGGTATAGGGTTGTCTTCCCAAAGCGACCAGTTCAAAAACGGTTAAATTTTTGGAGGCAACGGGTTCGGTCAGCACCATACTGATTTCTAAGGCCAATTCTTTTGGCGGCAATTTTTCCAAAGACTTTTCATTGATTTCGATGGTCCCCGAAATTTTTGATTGTACGTTGCCCAAGGTTCGCAATAGGGTCGATTTGCCAATTCCGTTTATGCCTACTATGGCCATGAACTCCCCTTGATGGAGGTCGAAATTGATGGTCTTGGCCACCATATGGTCGGGATAACCAATAGCTAGGTCCCTAGCCAGCAATATAGTTTGATCATGGTTCTGCCCGCTCATTATGCTTTTGCGTTTGTTTATTTCTAAAATATCATTTTCCGTTTTCTGACCAGCAACCAAATGACCACTGGGGCCCCTAAGATACTTGTGATGGCATTGATGGGCAACACATTTGCCGAATTGGGCATTTGCGCCACCGTGTCGCAGAGCAGCATCAAAATGGCGCCATATACCAAAACCGCTGGCAATAGGATGCTATGGTCGGTGGTATTGAAGATTTGACGGGCCAGATGCGGAACCGCCAACCCTACGAAGGCTATGGGACCTGCAAAGGCGGTTATGCCCCCCGCCAACAATCCCGTGGCGATGATAATGATATATTTTGCCTTTTTTAGGTCGACACCCAAACTTTTGGCATAGTTTTCTCCTAAAAGTAGCGCGTTCAAGGCCTTGATCGAAAGGATGCCCAAAGCGCTTCCCAAGAATAGTATACCCATGAGCATCAAGAGCTGTGTCCATGAAAGATTGCCAATGCTGCCGAAAGACCAAAAGATATATTGCCGCAACTTTTCGGCATTTGTAAAATACGAAAGTACGCTCACAATCGCCGCCGTGATGCTACCGAACATCAAGCCAATGATCAAAAGGGCCATGGTATCCTTTACCTTTGAAGCAACGATCATTACCGCCATCAGCACCAGAAAACTCCCGATGCTCGATGCCAGTGCAAGTGTCATGTCGTTCACCAAATCCAGGGTCCATATGCCTGCAACAAGAGAACCGCCCATAATCAGTAGCGCAGCCCCTAAACTTGCCCCTGAGCTGATACCAAGAACAAAAGGGCCTGCCAAAGGATTTCTGAAAAGGGTCTGCATCAAGAGGCCGCTCAAGGCCAGGCCACTGCCTACCAAAACGGCGGTAAGGGCTTTTGGAATCCGGTAGTTCCAGATAATATACGCCCATGTACGGTTTTCCAATGTACCACCAAAAATCGATTTTAGGGTATCTCCAAAAGGAATGGTCACCGACCCAAGACTGATGTTCATGACCAACGCCAGTAATAAAGCGATCAACAATAAAAGAAACGATAATCGATATGTTCCCGATGCGTTCAATTATTCCAAGGGTTTAAAAAAGTAAAGTTGATGGTTGGGCAGCAGTTCGGGATGTAAAATAGCAATCAAATCTTTAAGCACCAAATCGGGCCGTTGTGGGGCAAGTTCATAATAGATCATCCCTCCTGTGGGCCCTAAGGTTTTGGCAACGGTATATATCTTTTTGTTCTGGTAAGGTCTGAACCTTACATAGTGCCTACTGCCCTCTTCCAAGTCATTGTAAGAAGTATATTGTGCGGGGGAAACCCAGAAATCGGCGTCTTGCGCTTTTTCCAAAACAGATTCCCAGCTGAGTGACAGGCTTCCATTGCTTTGTTGGTCTGCCCATAAATAGTTGCTGTTCGCATCTTTCAGAAATGCGGCTGCCCAACTGTCGCCTCCCGGCAGGTACCAAATATCTTTGTAAAGGGCACCGCTCATCACCGTAGGTCGGTATATGGCTTCGGCCGCCAAAGCCTTTACTTCGGAATAGGAACTTTCAATTTCGTTAAAAATGCGAATTGCCAACTCTTCTTTTTGAAAAAAAGCAGCAAAAAATTTAATCCATTCCGCCTTGCCCAAGGGGGTTTCTTCGGTCCAGTCGCCATTGTATACCACGGGAATACCTGCACGTTCAATGGTTTCATAGGCCTTATTACGCCCATCTATACCGAACCCTACGACCAATTCCGGATTCAAAGACAAGACCATTTCGGTATTGATGGCTTCATTGTTGCCGAGTTCTTTTACCAATTGGGTATCGATCCGTTTTCTCGTTTGTTCGGAGGACACGTATTTGGTGTCGGGAAAACCTACCAATCGATCTGCCACGCCCAGCGCTTCCAAAGCAGGAATATGGGTGGTAGAGGTGACCACTATGCGATCTACCGGAACCGGAACAATGGCATCATATCCTTTTGCAATGGGCATCAAACGCTCCATTTTATCTTTGGGGATCAAAGCATAGATAAGTGCCGAACTGGCATCGGACCACGGAGAAGTAATTTTAAGGAGGGTGATTCCTGAATCCAATCGTTCTATCATAAAACCTTTAGCATGGTTTATTTCAGAATGATTTTGTGGTTTGGCCATTGACGAAACGGCCTTTACGTTCCTTTGGCAGGCTAAAAAAGGAACCAACAAGATGAAGCATACTATTTTTTTCAAAGGTCAAATCTGATTGTATTCCAAAAGTAGTATTATTTCATGTTTACCCTTGACTAAAGCAATAAATGTTTAATTTGGCGCCGAATCTTGGTTTCTATCCCCTATTATAAGTGGATTGGAATTAAAAGGGAATCCAGTGATTTGATTTTAACATTGGTGGTTCGTAACCATTACATAGATTAAAAGGCAAAAATTCTGGAACTGTTCCCGCAACTGTGAGCTCTGTCCCTAAAAAAGTAGGGATGGCCGCCATTTTCTTCGAATACCACTGTTTGGGCAGAACCTTGTTTGCCAGATGGGAAGGTCGATGTCGGTACGCAAGTCAGGAGACCTGCCAAATTCAAAAGTCGTTATTAAACTTTCGGGATAAAAGTTTAGGTATGGTGACCAGCATATCGTATGCCCGTTCAATTCATTGAACTATATGAACAAAATTCTTATTCGCCTTTGTGCTGCCGCTATTTTATTTAGCGGCACAGCACAGCAACAAAACGATTCGACCAATCTCCAAGTCTTGGATGAGGTAGTAGTGAGCGATTCGCGCTTTGCCCTGAAAAGGGAGCATTCGGGGAAGACAGTGATCAAGATTACCGACGAGGAACTGAAGCGCCACCAAGGGCAAAATGTCGCAGAGATCATCAATGCCAAAAGCGGTATAGAAATTAATGGGAGCAGGGGCAGGCCAGGGGCCGTTCTTGGGGTATTTGCCAGAGGTGGAAGGGGGAGACAGGTTTTGGTCGTCATTGATGGGGTTCGTGTTTCCGACCCCGCTTCCTCTTCTTCGGAATACGATTTGCGTTTGTTATCTATTTCCAATATCGAGTCGATAGAAATCATTAAAGGGTCGTCCAGTACGCTTTATGGTGCGAATGCGGCCACTGCAGTCATCAATGTGATCACAAAAAAAGCGTCAAAGGCCAACGCTGCTTTACAAGTCAATACCATTTGGGGCACCAACCAGACTTCAGAAAATCAAAATTATAACCTGTCCGATGCCAATAACAATGTTAGTTTTGGGGGGACATTGGGAAGATTCACCTATCATACGGTATTTGCCAATAGATATACAGAGGGGCTTTCAGCAGTGATTACCCCAGAAAACCAAGAAGATCCTTTTTCATCCCACAACATCGATTTCAAGTTGGGGTATCAAACGCCTAAAGGTATCAGTCTGTTTGTTTATGGCAACGAATCCCATTTGAAAACGGGTTATGATGATGCTTTTGGGTTCACCGATGCCCCATTTGAATTTAAAAGTGCACAAAAAAGGGTAGGACTCCATAGCACATTTCCCATTTCGAAAACATCGTTAAACTTGAACTTTGCCTTTACCGACTATCGGTCAGAAAATATTAGTGACTTTCCCAATACTTTCAATGGCAAGAATCTGGTGGCTGACTTATATCATAAATATGATATGAATGGCATGTGGTATTCGATTGTAGGTCTAAACTATATCAATGATAGCGCCCTATTTGGATCTTCCCAAGATATCACCATCATAGACCCATATGCCAATATGGTCTTTATCTCTAAACTTGGGCTCAATCTTAATGTAGGAATCCGACTGAACAACCATTCAGCATATGGTTCACATATGGTCTATAACTTCAACCCATCGTTTACCGTAAAAACCAAAAATGGCTATGGTAAATTCATGGGCTCATTAGCCACTTCCTATATTACACCTTCATTAAACCAATTGTTTGGTTTTTTCGGGGCGAATTCGGCACTAGAGCCCGAGACCAATCAAACCATCGAAACTGGTCTTGAATTGGCCTCCACTGGTTTGCGGTTCAGTACCCTATATTTTAATAGGAAAGAAAATAATTTCGTATTTTATGATAACCAAAACAACGTTTATGAAAATGCGGCCAATCCAACTCGGGCTCATGGTTTTGAGGTAGAAGTTGATTGGAAAATCATCGAAAGAATTCGACTTACCGGCAATTATTCATATACCGAACGCAAAGGCGATACTGCGATACGAATTCCCAAACATAAGGCAAACCTTGATTTGGGCTATAGTATCTCCGAAACAGTCTATATATCAGGTAATTATGCCCTTACTGGATCTCGATCGGATACCAATTTCAGTACCTCTGAAAATGTTGAACTACCTCTATTTTCTTTGTTCGGGCTATATTTTTCCAAGGAGTTGGTCATCGATAAATTAAAGGTTTTTATGAGGGCCGATAACCTTCTCAATGAAAACTATATAGAGGTTCTTGGTTATACTTCAAGGGGAAGAAATATAGCGGTTGGGCTATCATTATCGCTATAAATTGGCAATCATTGATACAAAAAAACCACCGACTTTGTTCGGTGGTTTTTTTATGGATATCTTAGATTATTCCATCTTAATATTTAAAGGATTGTCCTCAACCATGTTGTCTTTAATTGGGGTGAACATTTTGGAACTTGTCATTATTTTTGCGGGCATGGCCACGGTAAAATCGAACTTTGCAGTGACGCCCGTTATCTCTTGGATGGCCCTGGCCAACATGGGTTCGTTTTGGTCGCCCAAAATACCCAGATTTCCTAAATCTTCCTCCAATGCGATATCGGGAAGCAAACCCGAAGTATAATCTGAAAAACCATCCGCATTTTCGCTTCTTCCCACCAAGGGCTGAATGCCCCATTGGTTTTTGGGATTGATCTTGCTTTCCCGTTCCGGACTGTAGACCCATGGTCCAAAGTTACTTTCCGGATCATCTACCATGGTAATCGAAAATTCATTCTTTCCTCGAGTGGCTTCCCCTATTTGAACCACATCCATATAGGGTGCAAGGCAATTGATCACCAATTCGCTCGCCGAGGC
>JAHENB010000001.1:91355-309490 GCA_024643345.1 Maribacter sp.
TACTTTCCGGATCATCTACCATGGTAATCGAAAATTCATTCTTTCCTCGAGTGGCTTCCCCTATTTGAACCACATCCATATAGGGTGCAAGGCAATTGATCACCAATTCGCTCGCCGAGGCGGAGCTGGTTGTGGCAAGAATATAGACTTTGCTTAGATTTAAAGAATTGAGATTGCTGCCTGCCCCGGTTTTAGCGACAAAATAACGATTCAATTGGCTATCTGAATATAGCGGTTGCACTTTTGTGTTATAGCGGTATCTAAGAAAAAGATCATTGGTATTGGGGCCATGGACCATACTTGACAAAACAATCGCCGAACTTACAAAACCACCGGGATTATATCGCAGGTCAATGACCAGGTCCGTTACCCCACCGGCCTTAAAACGACCAAAAACTTCGTTCAGGTCTTCATCATATTCAATGACAAATTGATTATACATCAAATACCCTATTTTTTGCCCGTTGATTTCAAAGATCTTGTCCAAAAAAATGGGATTTTCCTTTAAGTTGGGTGTCTTGGTCAACTCGATAAGTTCCCCATTCGGACTCACGGTATTGTTTTGAAAGGTGGCCATATCCAGAACATAGCTGTCATTGTCACCAAAAAGCAAGTCGATATAGTTGGTGGTGTTCAAGGTTTGGCCATCGACGCCTGTGAAAAGATCTCCCCTTTGTATCGTTTTGGTGGCTGCATCAGATCCGGGTACGATATAGCGCACGTAACCGAATAGATCATCAGTTCCGGATAAACGGACGAGCCCGAATTCCATTCCGTTGCTTTTTGAAACCCCTGAGAGCGATTGGGTCAGTATTTTATAATCACTGCGATAATAACTGAAACGATCCTCGCTAAAAAGTAGTTTATTGTCAAAAAAAGCGCCTGGATCTTCCTCGGAGGTCAAAAATTCTGTATAAAGTTTGGTGCCTTCTTCGCTTATTTGAAACCTGTCGTCAGCTAAGTCAGGAACGTCGGCTTGCCAAAAGTACCAGTAATTCATTGCTTTCCACATGAAGTCTTGCACCTCGGCACCGGCAGAGGGGTCAGGATTAACGGTTTTTGGGATATTCAGGTCGTTATCCTTGGAACAGGATAACAATAAGAAAAATACGATTATACCTATGAATTTTTTCATTTGGATTTTTTTTGGGGACTAACTTATATTGATGAGAGACTATTCGTTTTTTACTTGTTTAATTTTTTCATTTGGTTCATAGAGGCTGGTAACCTATCTATGATCAAGTTGTCCTTGGAGGGAGTGAACATTTTTGAACTGGTCATTAAATCTACCGGATACTGTACATCAAAGCTGACTTTAGCGCTTATACCGGTAATTTCTTGGATAGCTCTTGCCAGGAGTGGCTCATTGGGGTCTCCAAGAATTCCCAAGTTGGTGAGGTCTTCCTCCAATGCAATATCCGGGATCAACCCATTTGAGTAATCCGAAAAACCGGCAGAATTTTCCACTGTAACGATGATGGGTTGAATGGCCCACTGATTATCCGGATTAATTTGATCCTCCCTATCGGGCTGATAAAAGTTATTGTTCTCAGGATCATCCACAAAGGTGTTGGAACCCTGATTTTTTCCTACTGTGGTCTCTCCTATATGTACCACATTGATGTAAGGTTCCAAGCCTACCATGACCAATTCACTTGCCGAAGCCGATCCCCTGGTAGCCAGCACATATACCCTATTAAGGTTTAAATTGTTCAGCGGCGCATTCATATTACCAAAAGCGGTGCCCGTTGTATTCACGAAATTGTTATCCAAATCCCCTTCGCCAAAAGCAGATTCAATTTTGGCATTGTATCTGTCTTTCCACAACAGATTTTCGGTATTTGTATCATAAATCAAACTCGCTAAAACCTGGACCGTAGATCCATTGCCACCGGGGTTATATCTTAGATCTAAAACCAAATCTGTAATATTGGCGGCCTTAAATTCACCGAACACTTGATTCAATTGATCACTTGATTCCCCTGTAAATTGATTGTACATTAAATAGCCAACATTTTGTCCGCCCACATCAAGTACTTTTGATATCAGTACCGGGTTTTCAACGAGGTTTTCCTGTTTGGTTAGTGGAACTTCTATTCCATTTGGCGTAATGGTATTATCAACTATATCGGCCATGTTCAGCGTATAGGAGTTGTTGCTGCCAAATAATAAGTCGATGTAATTGTTGATATTCAAGGTCTGCCCGTCCACTCCTGTAAATATATCCCCTCTACCTATCGTTTTTGTCGAGGCATCTGAACCTGCGATCACATAACGCACATATCCGAAAATGTCATCACTGCCCGAGAATCGAACCAAGCCAAATTCAAGACCATTGCTGGTAAAGATCCCAGCAAATGAATTCACTAAATCTTTGTAGTTTTCAACAGTTATACTAAAGCGATCATCCGGAATGAGTAGTTGGTCATAAAAAAAATCTTCCGGGTTTGGTGATTCCGCCAAAAAGACCTCATATTCTTCTTGTGAACCAAAACGATCATCGGCCAAATCTAAAACGTCTTCTTGCCATAAATAGAAGGCATTCATGGTTTGCCACATGAAATCCTGGACGACAATGTCAACCGTCACTTGAGGTTCTTCTTTTGTAATCGGGGCGGGAGGTATGATTACATCATCGTTCTTTTGGCAATTGGTCAATAGTAGTCCCAAGGTGAGGAACGGCAACACAAGCTTTTTCATTTTTCTTTTTTTAATAGCAATCCTAATCTCACAAATACCAAAAAGCTCAATTAACAACAATCGCTTAGACTCTGGCTATCTTTTTTGGAGACAATTTTTTAGGTCAACACAGCAATAATTGTTCCAAAATTATAGTGCAGTTCGGGAATTTGTAAAAACAAGCACATTATATACGTACATTAATCGCTAAATGGATGCCTAATTTACTAACATAAAAAGGATTAATAAATATTTTGTAACAATTTTCGATGTACTTCGTCTTGCTATTGTAAACGAATAAGAAAGAGGTTTACAAAACAACCCAACCGGAATGCAACAGTCGGACTTTTTAAAAGTGGTGATGCCCTTTAAGGACAAGCTCTATAGGATGGCAAAAAGATTACTGGTCTCTACCGAGGAGGCGGAAGATGCCACCCAGGAGATCCTATTGAAATTGTGGACGAAGAATAAGGATTTCGAGTCCTATAAGAATGTTGAGGCTTTTGCGATGACCATGACCAAGAATTTTTGTTTAGATCGCTTAAAGTCGAAACAAGCCGGTAACCTAAAATTGGTCCATAGCAATTATCAGGATGAAAATACATCCTTGCAAAGACAACTGGAGACAAAAGATAGTATCGGATGGGTTCAAAAAATAATGGAGGATTTGCCCGAACAACAAAAAATGGTATTGCAGTTGCGAGATGTGGAGGATTATGACTTTGAAGAGATTTCGGAAATGCTCAACATGCAGCCTACCGCGGTAAGGGTAACGCTATCAAGGGCAAGAAAAGCAGTAAGGGAAAAATTATTACAAAAACATAGTTATGGAATCGGATAAGATCGAAACATTATTGGAAAAGTATTTTGAGGCTACATCTACTGTCGCCGAGGAAGAAAGCTTAAGGACCTATTTCTCCGGGCATGCGATAGCACCGCATCTTGAACAGTACGCTCCCATGTTCCAATATTTTTCAAAAGCCAAGGAAGAACGGTTCACCAAAAAGGTACCCACCCCAAAACCCATTTGGCACAAACAAGCCATATATAGATGGATTTCCGTCGCAGCGGTCGCCGTGCTTCTTTTCGGGGTCTATTTCGGCAGGGAATACCAGGAAAGAAAGGACGCGGAATATGCATATGCCGAAACCAAAAAGGCCCTTGATCTTTTGGCGCAAAACTTTAGCAAGGGCACTGAAAAGGTGGCCTATTTAAAACAATTTGAAAAAACAAAACAAAAAATTTATAACGAAAATTAAAATGAAAACAATGAAAAAGACAGCAATAATAATATTAATGACGGTTTTGCCCGTACTGGGATTTTCACAATCGGTATTTGATCGGTTCGAGGACCTCGATAACGTGAGTGCCGTGGTGGTAAACAAAAGTATGTTCAACCTCTTATCTAAAATAGATGTGGATGTCGATGATCCCGAGGCGAAAGAATTCATGAGCATCGCCCAAAGTCTTAATGGCTTGAAAGTGTTCAGTACCGAAGATGCCAAGATTGCTGCCGATATGAAGGCAACGTTCGAATCTTATCTGAAATCTGCCAAATTGGAAGAATTGATGCGGGTAAAAGATAAGGATACCAATGTGAAGTTCTATATCAAAAGTGGAAGAGATCAGGATCATGTAAGTGAGTTGCTCATGTTCGTCACCGGGATGAAAAATGCGAACGTGGAGGTAAACGGTAGAAAATTTGAAACCGTGCTCCTATCCCTTACAGGCGATATCGACTTGAACAAAATCGGTTCACTTACCAAAAAAATGAACCTTCCCGAAGAGTTGAACAAAGCAGGAAATAAGAACAAATAATCCGTTCGAAAGGGTCGTGGCCATCCCTGATCTAATTGAATGGTCAATAACAGTAATAGTGTAAACAAACAAATTCATCAATTAATATTAATCAATCAAAAAACAACAGTCATGAAAAAAGTAATCTTGAGTATCGCAATCGCAGTCGCACCCCTAATGGGATTTTCACAATCGGTCTTTGACAAATATGAGAATATGGATCAGGTAAGCGCCGTAATCATAAACAAGGGCATGATCGACCTCGTGGGTGCTTTGGGCATGGATGAAGATGACCAGGAATCACGTGATTTTATGGAAATAGCCAAAGGCCTCAAGGGCATCAAGGTTTTTTTTACCGAAGATAAGGGTATAGGTGCTGAGATGGGATCAACGGTTCAGAGCTATTTAAAGTCGGGTTCCATGGAAGAATTGATGCGTGTAAAGGATGAAGGAACCAACGTAAAGTTTTATGTGAAAAATGGAAGGGATGAAAACCATATCACCGAACTTTTGATGTTCGTTTCCGGAATTAAAAATATGGAGACCGGAGAACATGGAAGACAAATCGAGACGGTTTTGGTATCGTTGAACGGAGATCTGGATTTGGATAAGATCGGGGCGCTCACCAAAAAAATGAACCTTCCCAAGGAACTGAACAAGGCGGGCAAAAAAGACGGAAAATAATAGTTTTAACGTATATTATTTGAGGTTGAAAAGAACCCAACAAAAAACAAAAAAGAACATGCAAATTTTAAAATCAATTCTGGCTATATCTCTTTTGGCAGTGCTAACGGCCTGTTCATCTAATCAAAGTTTACAGGAATATTACATTGACAACGCGGAGAATCCTAATTTTCTATCCATTGACCTGCCCGTAAGTTTATTGAACATGGATCGGGCCGATTTAACCAATGACGAACGGGAAGCTTTTGAATCCTTAAAAAAACTCAATGTGTTGGCATTTAAGCGAAATGCAGACAATACCGTTGCATTCACCTCGGAAAAAAACAAGGTAAAAGCCATCCTTAAAAACGAAAAGTTCACTGAATTGATGAAAATCAATACCTCTTACGGCAAGGCGACCCTTAAATACCTCGGCAATGAAGATGCCATAGATGAAGTAGTGATATATGGCGATAGCGATGATAAGGGCTTTATGCTGGTTAGGATTTTGGGAAATGACATGAACCCGGCCCATTTGCTTCAATTCCTCAAAGCCATCGAAAAATCGGATTATAAGGGAGAGGGTCTTGGTGAAATCGGTGATTTTCTAAAGGGATGAGGACCTGAATTATACCTTAATTAGAAAAGCCCCATGTCTGATGTTTCAGACATGGGGCTTTTTTCTTGCATAGGCCCTTATATACCCGTATAGTTTTGGGGTGATATCGCTTTCAGCTCCAATTTGATGGCATCGGAAACCGCCAAAGAATCGATAAAATCCGAAATTGACTTTTGGTTTATGGCAGTATTGGTACGGGTGAGTCCCTTTAATGCTTCATATGGGTTTGGATAGCCTTCCCTTCTTAATATGGTTTGGATGGCTTCGGCGACAACCGCCCAATTATTGGTAAGGTCTTGATCCAATTTTTCTTTATTGAGCAGCAATTTGTCCAAACCTTTCAAAGTTGATTGAAAGGCGATCAGGGTATGGGCAAAAGGAACGCCTATATTTCGAAGTACCGTACTATCCGTCAAATCGCGCTGAAGCCTTGAAATCGGCAATTTTGCAGAAAGATGTTCAAATAGGGCGTTGGCAAGGCCCAGATTGCCTTCCGAATTCTCAAAATCGATGGGATTCACTTTATGGGGCATCGCCGAGGAGCCAACTTCCCCTTTTTTTATCCTTTGTTTGAAGTAATCCATGGAAACGTAGGTCCAAAAGTCCCGATTCAAGTCAAGAACAATATTGTTGATGCGTTTAAGGGTATCAAATAAGGCCGCCATATGGTCATAATGCTCAATCTGGGTGGTTGGAAACGAGAAGTGCAATCCCAAATTCGAAGAGACGAAATTATTGCCGAAAGCCTTCCAATCCACTTTTGGGTAAGCAATTTGGTGGGCATTGTAATTTCCCGTTGCGCCTCCAAATTTCGCAGCGTATGGGATTTCCTTCAAAAGGTGGTGCTGTTCCTTCAAACGAGCAACGAAGACGGCCACTTCTTTGCCCAATCGGGTAGGGGTAGCGGGCTGCCCATGCGTTCTGGCAAGCATCGGTATCGCCTCCCATTCATTGGCCAGCTGGGAAATCTTTTCCAATAATTGAAGAAATGTAGGTTCATATACTTCATCCATTGCTTCCTTTAAGGAGAGCGGTATGGCGGTGTTGTTGATATCTTGGGAGGTCAATCCAAAATGTATGAACTCTTTAAAAGACCGCAGGCCCAGGGCATCGAATCGCTCCTTGATAAAGTACTCTACTGCCTTTACATCGTGATTGGTCGTCTTTTCAATTTTTTTGATCGCCTGGGCATCCCCATTATCGAACTTTAGGAATATATCCCTTAGCGCATCGTACTTTGTGGAATCAAAAGAAGCTAATTGCTGCAATGGAATTTCACAAAGCGCAATGAAATATTCGATTTCCACCCGCACCCTGTATTTGATAAGCGCTTCTTCGGAGAAATAAAGGGCCAGTTTTTCGGTTTTGTTTCTATAGCGCCCGTCAATAGGGGAAATAGCGCTCAATTGATTTAAAGACATACCTAGTTCGCTTGGAAATTTTATAGGCCCCAAAGATACTTATTATATGCGAATGGCATAAAAATCCTATACCATGGAATGAAAGGAAAGAGTTTTTTTATTGGACCTTTGAACTTTCTTTGGCCAATTTCGTCAGTATGATCCTTGCCCGGGCCTTGTAAGCAGGGCTTCCAAGATGATATCCTTGTTCCAATATCAATTTAAGTTCTGGATGTATCCAATTAATTTCCTGTCCTAACAAATATAAACAGGTCATTGAATAAGCTTTGGCGGCGACTTTTTGTGGCGTGATCAACCAATCAAAACAGACCGTGGCTATTGCTCCCAAATGTCTTGATTTCAATACCTTTTGTGTCTCATTTTCGGTTTTTGAAAAGTACGATTTGGTCAAATATTCGCATATTTTGGCGATAGGTCTAACAGAGGAATCTAAATGGAACTGTGCCAATTTTGGAATGAAATCATCCAAATAGGGTAAAAGGTATTCCAGACGTTCTTTTGCCATAAATTCCAAAACCCAGCAGGCCCGGCTCGACATGGGGTCGTTCACCTCAAAGGCTTTTGTAAATAATCGAACTATGAGATGAGGATTTTTGATGACCAAGGTGGTCAATTGTGTGCGTTTTTGACGGGAATGGTCAACTTCACATAAAAGTCGATTGAAATCAAAGGTATCCAAGGCAATTGATTTGTTATGCTACAATGTAATAAATTGTAGAGTTTAAAAAAATTGACAAGGGATTTCCCCAAACCTATAGAAGATTATAGCCCAAAGGTGATTGAAGCCTTGGGAAAAACGTTTTAATTAAGGAGAACAGTTCTCGGTGATCAGCTGTTGCACCAAGTGGGGTACGCCTTTTACCGCAGTGGAAGTGATGATGGTCAATCGGTCAAAATCAGTGGCGGCAATATTTGGCCTCGGATCAATAAAATAGAGAGGTATGGCGTTAGCCCTAAAGTGTACTAAGCTTGCCGCCGGATAGACTTGCATTGAAGTACCGATAATGATCAGGATGTCGGCCTTTTGAACCAGATGGGCAGCCTCTTCCAGTAAAGGTACCATTTCACCGAACCACACAATATGTGGCCTAAGTTGATGGCCCGATTCACATACATCGCCCAATTGAAGATCTATATGCCAATCTCTAATATCCTGTGCATTTCCCGTACTGCGTACCTTCAATAATTCTCCATGCAAATGCATCACATTGGTACTGCCCGCCCGTTCATGAAGGTCGTCGACATTTTGGGTGACCACGGTTACGTCAAAATGTCGTTCCAGGTCGGCCAAGGCCTTATGCGCTGCATTGGGCAATGCTTTTTGCAGTTGTTTTCTTCTTTGATTGTAGAAGTCCAGTACCAAGGTGGGGTTTTGGGCAAATCCCTTCGGTGAGGCAACTTCCATTACATCGTGTCCTTCCCAGAGACCATTGGAATCCCTGAAGGTATTGAGGCCACTTTCGGCACTTACCCCCGCGCCCGTCAAGACCACGATTTTTTTCATAATAGCATCTTTTGACACCTAAAAATAGACTTTTTATTACTTTAGTCCCATGGGAGAGTTAGATCTTTTGAACTATTTGGAGGGATTTATAACACCGGAACGCAAAGCCCGTATTTTGACGGTTTTGGAAGAGCGGACCAATTATATCACGGTGGCAATGGAAGATGTCTTTCAAATGCATAATACGAGCGCAGTGGTTCGCAGTTGCGAGGTATTTGGAATCCAGGATGCCCACGTTATAGAAGGTAGGTTCGGAAGGCGATTGGATAAAAACATTGCGATGGGCGCACAACAGTGGGTTGACGTGAAACGCTACAATAGCTCCCTTACTTGCTTTGAGACCCTAAGGGATAATGGATATCGTATTGTGGCCACCACCCCAAACCAAAAAGCAGTAAAGCTCAATGATTTTAAGTTTGATGGAAAATTAGCCCTTTTTTTTGGTACCGAAAAAGAAGGACTCAGCGAGGGGATTCTTCAAAAGGCCGATTGTTTGCTCACCATTCCCATGTTCGGTTTTACCAATAGCCTTAATATTTCGGTTTCGGCGGCGATCATATTGCAACATTTAGCAACGGAATTGCGAAAAACGGATCTAAACTGGCGCCTCAGTGAATCAGAAATATTGAAAAAAAGACTGGAATGGACGAAAAAGTCGGTGCGAAGCATAGATGATGTTTTGGCGCGTTATCATGGTTTGAAATAAATAAATTAGCTACCTTTAATGTGTTTATAACCAATTGAAAAACAAGTGACTATCCTTCTTCTGAAGTTTTTGATCATCCAAAATCCTTGAAGAAAATGAACGAATGGTCTCCCTGGGCGAAAAAAGATCTCAATATGATGAAGAAGTTCAGCGGTATCGACGATGAGGTTAGGGCGGAAAGTTATTGGAACGGGAACAGAGACTTCGGCAAGGGAGAACAGGAAATCAAAAAGATCAAGGATGGGAAACGTATTGAAGCGGAGCAGGGTTTTCTGAAACCATGGAAGTCTATCTCAGACTGCTATCTTCAGGTCTACGATGCCGGAAATAACATTAGCAGGGTGGTTTGGGTTGCTCCGGAAAGAATAAATTCCCCATGAGCCTAATTTCCCTCTTTGTGAGTATGGATAAAAGGGTAGGTAAGGATTTTGAGGCGGGTATGCGGAACCTGAAGTCGATATTGGAGCGGTAATAATATTGGAAAGCACTATTTTCTAGCAATTCTAAACATAAAAATGATGGATCATAATATGGTAGGTTGGTTCGAGGTTCCAGTAACGGATATGCAACGGGCCAAAAAGTTTTACGATAAGGTGTTTGACATTTCGATTTCCATTCATGATTTGGGGGGTCTTAAAATGGGCTGGTTCCCTATGGCACCGGACAAAAAAGGAGCTTCGGGTTCTTTGGTACAGCACGAAATGTACGTGCCTAGTGATAAAGCTGGGGCCCTTTTGTATTTTTCATGCGCCGATTTGGCCATCGAACTGGGTAGGGTAGAAGCATCGGGAGGCCTTATCATTCAACCCAAAAAGGAAATCGGAGGGGGACACGGCTTTATGGCGCTGATCAAAGACTCTGAGGGCAACAGGATTGCCTTGCATTCACAACGCTGAACTAAAAATAAAAAATCTCCGCGGATGCCCGGGCACCAAAACGAAATGGTAAAATCGTGGTGCCTATCCCATTTGACACATACATTTTTGATCCATTATCGCTGTACCACCCCCTAAGATACTTTCCAGATCCAAAAGGTTTAAAGATCGGAATTCCAAAAAAAGTAATTTGCCCCCCATGGGTATGACCCGCCAATATTAGCTTTGGTTTTATATGAAGTATACAGCTTAATCGGTCTATTTCTTCTTTGTAAATAGGACAATGACTAAGAAAAATACTGTCTAAACCCTTATCAATATTTTGAGTGGCCTTTATAACATTTGGCATGCCGCCTAAGAAATCATCAATTCCGATAATATTTATTTTTCGGTTAGATTTTTGAAGCACTTTCGTTTCGTTGACCAATAAAATTCCATTATGCGCTTCATAGACAGTGCTCAACATCTTTAAATCTACCCGGCCGCTATATTCTTTGTTGCCCAAAATCGCAATTATGGGTATACGTATGTCAATTAGGTCCAAGAATGAATTTAAAAGTTCAATTCTATGATTTCGAGTTATGGCATCACCGGTTATAAGCATTGCATCTGGGAGTTCTTTATTTATTCGATCGGCCATGGATTTATGAAAAGATTTAATGGCTGTCAAGTGCAGGTCGCTTAACTGTATAAGTTTGATTTTTTCAATGTCGCTCTCGGAATTATCAAACTCATTCCATCTGATAATATATTTCTCAAACCAAAAAGCATCCAGATAAATCAATCCGAAAACACCCAAAAAAGCGGTAACAATGAAATTCCTTCTACTTAGTTTCATTCAAGTGGACAATGCGAGGTATAATCTACTAAGATTTAGTTTATTAACTCTTGGAGCTTATCAGCCTGAAATCCCATTGCTGTTGTAAAAAATTATCCCTCCAAGGCTGTTTTTGATCGTTAATGAGATAATAGTTTATTGGGCAAGTTCCAGTAATGCAACGTCGAAATCGTTATCAAGTATTACCTTTCCATCTTTCACCTCCACTTCCGTGCTAGAGTAGGTATCGTATAACTTGGTACCATCTCCAAAAAACCCTTTGACCCAGAGCGATTTTTTGCCTTTGGGCAGATCTAGGCCCACCACTACCTTATCCTTAAACTCTTCTTTTACAAAAGTCCTGCTAAAAACATAGGGCTTTTTGGCCAGGCGCAGGTGTTTTCCCGCACCTATGGCCGGATGCTTACTGCGAAACCGACCGAGCTTTTTCCAATGCAGATTTATTTGTTTGGTTTGCGGCAAACTGTCCAAATCGGCCCAATTCATAAAAGATCTTAGCGTGGCATCGCCTTCCGAACCGGTAATATCCAGACTTCTTGACGTCTCGTCTCCATAATAAATTTGCGATGCCCCGGGGGTAAGCAAAAGTACATTTGCCGCGCGAATGGCATTTTTCCGCTCCTTGTCATAAGGCTGACCATCATCATGGGAACTCAGATAGTTCAGAACACTTTTGTCCTTTAATTTTGTGTTCAAAAGCGTACTGTATTTGTTGAAGATATCCTCATAGGGCAATTGCGCGTCCCCTTTCAATTCGAAATTGATAAGGCTTGTAAAGCCATTGGAAAAATAATCGACCTTTTTATCGCCAAAGTCGAATTCGCGACCGCCGGAAATACCGTAATTATACACTTCGCCCACCATAAAAAAGGCATTATCGTCCAAAACGGCATCGGGATTCCTTTTTTTCCAGGTTTCAAAAGCGCGAGAAGCCTCCTCGTAAAGAGAACCCCACGCTTTTTCATCTGCATGTTTAACCGTATCTACCCTAAAGCCGTCTATACCAAGGTCGTTTACGTAATCTGATAGCCATTTAATGATATAGAATCGCGGTGCCCGGGGGTAGCCGGTCCTTTCAAAAAAGAGTTGTAGTTCGTCGAGTTCGTTGCTCAACCTGCCTTCCTCCTTCCATTTGGCAAGGAGGGCATCGGGCAATTCAACGTCGTTGTCAGATTCTGTAAGAATATCTGGAAGGTTTTCAACCAAAGTGCACGCGGTCGTATTTTCATAAGTGGTAAAATCACATATGGGACCTGTTCTTACCCAATCCTCCGGCCAAACCGGATCGATATCGGTTACCGGGCCGGTATGGTTCAAAACCACATCGAATATAATCCTGATGCCCTGCTCATGTGCGGTTTTAACCAAAACTTCCAAATCTTTTTTGGTGCCGAAATTCGGATCGAGTGCGGTCCAATCTTTGGCCCAATACCCATGATAACCATAACTGTTTCCCGTTCCCTCGTCTGTAGCACCATGAATTTGTTCCACAACTGGCGTAAACCATATGGCATTGACCCCCAAATCGGTAAAATAGCCTTCATTGATTTTTTGGGTAATACCTTGAATATCACCTCCCATAAAGCCCCTAAGAATGCCGGTGGGCTCGACCCTGTCAAAGTTTTGGTCATTTTCGGGATTTCCGTTGTAAAAACGATCGGTAAGTAAAAAATATATATTGGCACCTTCCCAAAAAAAAGGCGCCTTCTTGATCGGCGTTTTGCTGATGCTATCGTTTAAAGCATTTGTAGTTTGAACGGGTTCTTTGTTTTCAACCTTACAGGAAAACATAAGAAACAAGGCGAACAGGCTTGCAAAAGTCTTGATCATGAATATGGCTTTATGCGGTCTTGGGGAGAACATAGCTTTGTATGTTCGATTATTGCGTTAAAGCTATAAAATGATAGGGGAACTAGAAAATTTATTTTTTGCGGTTCAAAACCTTGAACTCCTCATAACAACTGCTAATGGCATCCAAGATCTGTAGGTCGTTTGCCGTGGTTATAAATGATCTCGAATAACTACAATTGTTAAGAATATCTTCAATATCGAGCTTTTCCACCTGCAGCAGTTCTGTGAGAACTTCCCTGTCGAATTTAGTGGCCAAAAGATTACGTATTTCATCATCTTCCTTCATCTGTCTCAATTTGCGCATCTGGTTCGGTTTTTTTCCAAATAAATTTCGCAATAGATCTGCAGGGTTTAGGATGGCACCCAAGACTTTGGTCACGGCGCTGGGGTTTTTGTTCCCCGCCTCATAACCTACGGAGAGGCCGGAGATGCTATATTGATAGGCGGTATTTATGGGCAGGTTCTTTACATCTATCTCAAGATATCCGGTAAGTTGGTAGGGCGTCACGATAACTTCTTCTAGGGCATAGGCCAGTTCCGTTAGGCTGATTTTGGTATCCTCAAACCGGAACATATCATTGGTAATCCTTATTTTTTGAGTTTTGAAACCGAGGTATGACAAATAAAGCGTATCGTTCACCGCTGCCCGGATGGTAAACCTTCCCTCTGAATTGGTTATCGTTCCTATAACCTCGTTGAGATTGATTATATGCACGCTTTCCAAGGGCTCGTCGGTCTGTGCATTGATGACCGTAGCGGTCACTTCCCTTGTTTCCACCTTAACCTCAGGATCTTGGGAAAAAGCTACCAAGGAAATCAGTAAGAAAATGCAATTTATGTATTTGGTCATTGGAGGAATCTACGGGATAAAAATATCAAACATAACCAAAAAATACGCCGAAGCGTATTTTTTAATCTAGAATTAACAGAGTTATGATGGGTAGGCTTTAAAAGAAATCGCTTCTGCGTTTGCTTCTTTTCTTACCGGAATCCTTTGAGCTGCTTTTTGAAAATCCCTTTGAATACTTTCCACCACGATCTTTATCCCTTCTTCGGCCTTTATCCTTGCCACCACCGCCTCCACCGCTGCGACGTGATCCGCCTCCACCGCCCGGGCTATTGGAAACTTCCACATTGACAAAGCGCCCGTCGACCTTAAATTCGGTAAAGGTGGTCAAAATCTGATCGGTTACTTCGGCTTCAGAATTGAAGAAAGAAAAGCTGTCCTTGACATCGACCTTGAAAATATCTTCCCTTCCCAGGGCCGCTGTATCGCGAATAAAATCTTTAAGGGACATCCAGTCATAGCCATCCTTTTCACCCACATTGATGAAATAGCGCACCGAGCCATTGCTCGATGAGGCGCTAGAATCTTCACGATCTCGTCTGCGATCTCCTTTTTCGCCCCTTTCGCCACGATCTCTGGAATCGCCACTGTTCAGATCTTTGGTTTTGTTGTAGTAGTTCGAGAAACGGGTAAATTCTACAGATACAATTTTTTTGATCAGCTGATCCCTGTCAATGCCCTGTAAAACGTCGTTGATTGCCGGCAAATAATTTTCTACATCCTTATTGATTTTGGTGTCCTTGATTTTGTTGACCAAATGATAAAGTTGTATCTCGCAGATTTCAGGTCCTGTCGGAATATTTTTATTGATGAACTTTTGCTGGACCTTTTTTTCAATGGCCTGAATTTTTCGCATTTCGCTTCGTGTGACGATCACCATGGAAATCCCGGATTTACCTGCTCGGCCCGTACGGCCACTACGGTGGGTATAGGTCTCGATTTCATCGGGCAATTGGTAATTGATCACATGCGTAATATCATCAACATCGATGCCTCTTGCGGCCACATCGGTTGCGACCAATAGTTGTATTTGTTTTTTGCGAAAAGCGTTCATCACCAGATCGCGCTGGTTTTGGCTCAAGTCACCATGAAGGGCACCGGCGTTATAGCCGTCTTCGATCAAGTTTTCGGCGACCTTTTGCGTATCTCTTTTGGTTCTGCAGAACACTACCGAAAAAATATCGGGATGTGCATCGGCCAGTCTTTTCAAAGCGGGATAACGATCTCTGCCTCCCACCACGTAATATTCATGCTGAACGGTGGTCGCCCCTGAATTTTTGGTGCCAACTGTGATTTCCTGCGGACTGTGCATGAATTTTTTGGCGATGACCGATACTTCGGCTGGCATGGTTGCGGAAAACAACCAAGTCGATTTTTCCTTCGGGGTATTCGATAAGATATCTTTTATGTCTTCATAAAAGCCCATATTCAGCATCTCATCGGCCTCATCAAGGATGCAATAGTCGATTTTTGAAATGTCGACCAGTCCACGACCGATCATATCTTTCATTCGCCCTGGCGTTGCCACCACGATTTGTGCCCCTCTTTTGATTTGCCTCGCTTGGTCGGTGATACTTGCACCGCCATAAATGGCCACCACATTGATGTTCTTCTCGTATTTTGCATACAGTTGAACCTCGTTGGTAATCTGTAAACAGAGCTCACGGGTAGGGGATAGGATAAGACCTTGGGTGGTTCTGCTGTTACTGTCGATTTTCTGGATCAACGGAAACCCAAAGGCAGCTGTTTTGCCCGTGCCTGTTTGGGCCAGGGCCACTAAATCCACTTCACCCGATAAAAGAATGGGAATTGCTTTTTCCTGTACCTCGGATGGGGTTTCGAACCCCATATCGGACACAGCATCCAATAGGGACTTCTGCAGTCCCAGTGCTTCAAATTTTGTCATAATATGTTATACTTAATCGCAAATATGTGTGTTGCATAGAGCGATTATCGTGTATAACCCATTGGACTCAGCGCAACACCTGCCATACTGGCGGCGTTAAAATAAGCGGCAAAGGTACAACTATTTATCGAGAAAGGCATTATTTAGATAAGTCAGCAATTGTTCCATGGCTTTTCCCCTATGGCCTATTCGGTTTTTTGTTTCGGTGGAAAGTTCCGCGAAGGTCGAATCGAAACCTAATGGCTTAAAAATGGGGTCGTAACCAAATCCTTCTGTACCTTTTTTTTCCTCGGTGATGCTCCCTTCCACGGTCCCTATGAAAAATTGTGTCACGGCAGTCAGGTTCAGGGCTATCACAGTCTTAAATCTCGCCCTGCGATTGGTTTTGGTTGCCAATTGGGCAAGTAGTTTGTTCATATTGTCATCCGCGTTTTTGTGTTGCCCTGCATAACGGGCGGAAAAGACCCCGGGCGCACCATTAAGGGCGTCGACCAGCAGCCCGGTATCATCTGCAAAACAAGGCAGCGCATATTTTTGTGAGATATAATCGGCCTTAAGTTTGGCATTCCCTTCCAATGTTGGCGCCGTTTCTGGAATTTCGTCGGTACAGCCGAGCTCAACGAGCGAGATTAAATGAATATGGGCTGGAAGCAATTTTTTTACTTCGTCGACTTTATTTTGATTGTGGGTGGCAAAAACCAATTGCATATGGTCAAAAATACTAATTTTAGGACATGGAATTAAAAATACCGCCTGCTCTGGTCTTTATTTGTTTCGGGGTTTTGATGTACCTGCTCGCGGAATTCCTTCCGGTCGGGCAATTCGAATTTTTTGGGCAAAGATATTTGATAATAATTTTATTGGCGATGGCAATGGTGATTGCCTTGCTGGCTTTGTTTCAATTTTTCAGGGCGAAAACCACTGCTGGCCCCTCTCGCCCATACAAGGCTTCAACTTTGGTGACCAATGGAATATATAGTTTTACACGGAACCCCATGTATTTGGCATTGCTGATGATTTTATTGGCCTGGGGCCTTAGCTTGGGAAATGCCTTTAACACTGTTGTCGCAGCAGGATTTGTGGGCTACATGAACCGGTATCAGATCGTTGCGGAAGAGCTGGCGCTGGAAAAGTTGTTTGGAAAGGCCTACCAACAATATTGTGTCAAAGTTCGTCGATGGTTTTAAGGAAAAATTAGAATTCACCCTGAGCCGTTATCAGTCTTCCGCCTTATTATGGCAAAATATTAGCACATTAGCTTATAAATTCATATATTAGCGTTTTTGCTTATAAAATGAAGTTAGCGATCATTACCGGAGATATTATCAATTCTGAAGGCTCCAAATCCTCAGAGTGGTTGGTCTGTTTAAAAGAGTACCTATCCAAACTTGGAAAAACCCCGACCGATTGGGAAATTTATAGGGGCGACGAGTTTCAGCTCAGAGTAGCGCCAACCATGGCTTTGGAAGTGGCCATACACCTGAAGTCCGTCATAAAATCGATAAAGGGCCTCGACGTTCGCATGGGCATCGGTATCGGCGGAGTCGATTATGAAGGGAACAGTGTCAGCGAATCGAACGGATCGGCCTACCAGCGTTCGGGCCGAACATTCGAAACGCTTAAACAGGACAAGGTAAATATTTGCATTGCCACGGGTATTGATTCTTATGACCGTACCCTTAACCTTATGTTGAAGCTTGCCTTGGGCTTTATGGATGAATGGAGTACCGTTTCCGCGGAAATCGTGGCTTTGGCATTGGATTATCCGAATGCACCCCAGAAAGAGATGGCCCAAAAATTGGGTATTCGGCAATCAGCGGTAAGCCAGCGCCAAAAACGAGCACGATTAGAACTGGTATTAGCGTTGATGGATTATTACACCACAACCTTTAAAGAAAGCACCGAATGACCCTTTTTATCAAGATACTCCTGTCTCATTTGATCGGAGATTTCCTCTTGCAACCCGAATCATGGATTAGGGAGAAGGAGAAAAAAAAACTCACCTCAAAATACCTGTACTTCCATGTATTGCTGCATTTTTCGGTTGCTATGGTATTGCTTTGGGATATGGCTTACTGGAAGCTGGTACTGATCATCACCATCTCCCATTATCTGATCGATTTGGCCAAAATTTATGCGACCCCTTTGTTCGAGAACCGCAATATTCTCTTTTTTATAGATCAAATGCTCCATATTGGCATTCTTTATGGCTGCGCCTATTATGGCGACCTTATTGGACATTCCCTGGGGCTTTTGGGGCAAATCGACTGGGCTTTGGTTACGGCAACTGTTTTTGTCACCTTTCCCGCTGCCATAATTATGGAAAAGCTTTTGGAAGGTATGTCGGGCCAAATTGAACTGGATCACCAATCACTTTCAAATGCCGGAAAGTATATTGGTATCATTGAACGTCTTTTTGTGCTCACCTTTTTGGTTTTGGGGCGGTGGGAGGCTATAGGTCTATTGATTACGGCAAAATCGGTATTTCGTTTTAATGATCTTAAGGAAAGTAACAATCGAAAACTCACCGAATATATATTAATTGGAACCCTGATGAGCTTCGGAATTGCAATACTCACGGGCCTGATCTATGTCAAATTATAGAAAGTTGGAAAAAATAAGCTTCGCGTTGCGATTTGCATTGGTTTTTTCCTGTGGACCAAGAACGGAATCCACCCCTAATGCGATCGAACAGGCCACTGCAGAACCTTGGTCAAGGTATAAGGCTTGGGATTGGTACAATATGCGGTCCTGGTTGGTAGGGTCGAACTTTGATCCGAGTACGGCCATCAATCAATTGGAGTTTTGGCACCACGATATTTTTAGATCTGACGGCGCTCATTTTTCCCAAGATGAAATCGATTTTATCAAGAAGATGACCCAAAAAAACGAATGATATGTCAAAGATGCTCCTTTGTATCGCTTGTCTTCTGACAATGGTCCAATCCATACAATGCCAATCGTATTTCAATTCCTACGATGGTGCAAAAATAGCATATTCAGATGAGGGCAAAGGCAGCCCGGTTTTGCTGCTTCATGGTTTTTTAGGTACCAGAAAAAATTGGGATAACACCGCCTTGAAACAAGAGCTTTTACATCAGGGATTCCGAGTGATAGTGCCGGATCTGAGGGGAAATGGCGATAGTGACAAACCACAGAACGATGCCGCTTATGCCAATGATGCCGAAATTAGGGATCTGATTTTGTTGATGGACCATCTCAAATTAAAAAAATATAAGGCGGTCGGCTATTCTCGGGGAAGTATTGTCCTTGCCAAACTACTTACTGTAGACAAACGCATTAAAAAGGCTGTTTTGGGTGGAATGGGAATCGATTTTACGAATCCAGATTGGAATCGGAAGCTCATGTTCTCAGCGGCCTTTGCAGGTGAGGTAAACGAGACTACAGAGGGGGCAGTGGCCTACGCAAAATCCATCGATGCCGACTTTCGCTCATTACATTTACAGCAAAAGCACCAACCGGTAACCACCCTCGCACAATTGGCCGCCCTTAAAACAAATGTCTTGGTCATCGCCGGGAATAGAGACCGAGACAATGGCAATCCATCTTTGCTTCAAAAAGCCATCCCTAAAAGCCGATTGGTCTTGGTGGAAGGCGACCATAACGGCACTTATAAAACGAAAGCTTTTTCTTCTTCAATAATGCGTTTCTTGAAATAACGCCGGGTCTATAGCGTAGACCATACTAAATATGGATCTTGGATTCCTGAATCTAAAAAACCTAAAATCCGGATAAATTTTCCCGTAAGGCCCGGATTTAATAACTTTTAATAACATTCCACAAAATCGGTCGGAATTAATCTTTAATTTTACCACTTAATTTCTTTTAACAGGATGACAGAATTGGGCAGAAAGTACGTATTCGATTTCGATAGCACCCTTACACGGGTCGAGGCCCTTGATGTTTTGGCTGAAATGACCTTACAGGGCAAAGCCAACCGTGAAGAAATCGTAAGCGAGATTCAAAAGATCACCAATTTGGGTATCGACGGTGACATTTCCTTTACAGAATCCTTGGAGCGGAGGATCAAACTCCTGAAGGCGAAAAAATCGGATTTGGCGGGCCTAGTGACCGAATTGCGACAAAAAATATCCAAATCTATCGAATCAAATAAAGAGTTCTTCGAAAAATATTCCGACGATATCTATGTGATTTCCTGTGGTTTCAAAGAATTCATCGACCCCATTGTCAAGGAATACAATATTCCTTCGGAAAGGGTATTTGCAAATACCTTTGAATTTGACGAATCTGACAATATCATTGGCTTTGATACTGAGAACGTCCTGGCCTCCCACAACGGAAAAATTGAATGTTTGAAGCGATTGAACCTGGAAGGGGAAGTACAGGTCATTGGCGATGGTTATAGCGATTATGTGATGCGGGAAGCTGGTATTGCCCATAAGTTTTTTGCCTATACCGAGAATGTGCACCGTGAAAAGGCCACCAATAATGCCGACCATGTGGCCCCTAATTTAGATGAGTTTCTATTTGTGAACGACTTGCCCAGAAATATTTCCTATCCCAAGAACCGAATCAAGATATTGTTGCTTGAAAACGTACATCCTGCGGCTTTTGAAAACCTGTCGGAAGATGGCTTTTCCGTTGAGTTGGTCAAGAATAGCCTATCGGAGGAGGAGCTGATCGAAAAAATAAAAGGAGTTCATGTTCTAGGAATCCGTTCCAAAACACAGGTGACCCAAAAGGTGGTCGAGGCCGCCAACAAGCTTTTGGTGGTGGGCGCTTTTTGTATCGGTACCACCCAGATCGATTTGGAGTATTGCAGGAAAAATGGTGTCGTTGTCTTTAATGCGCCTTATAGCAACACTAGGTCTGTCGTGGAACTCGCCGTTGGGGAAATCATTATGCTCATGCGCAGTGTCTTTCCGAGAAGTACGGAAATCCATAATGGTCAATGGCAAAAAACCGCTTCTGGTTCCCGTGAGGTAAGGGGCAAAAACTTGGGCATTGTGGGCTATGGAAATATTGGCAAACAACTTTCTGTGCTCGCCGAAGCTATTGGAATGCGGGTTTACTACTACGACATCAATGACCAACTTGCCCTTGGCAATGCGATCAAATGCAATACCCTTGAGGATTTATTGTTGGTTTCCGATGTTGTGACCCTTCATATTGATGACAATAAAGCGAACAAGAATTTTATCGGGGAACGCGAGATCAATCAAATGAAACAGGGCGCCATGCTGATTAACCTGTCAAGGGGTTTCGTGGTGGATGTGGAGGCGCTTGCGAACGCTTTGAAAAGCGGAAGACTTGGAGGAGCGGCAGTGGATGTTTATCCCGAGGAACCCAGTGGTAATGGTCAGTTTGAAACCCCACTTCAAGGGCTTTCGAATGTGATCCTAACTCCCCATGTTGGGGGCAGTACCGAAGAGGCCCAACGCAATATCGCCGATTTTGTACCTAAAAAAATAATGGACTACATCAACGCGGGCGATACCGTGGATGCGGTCAACTTTCCCAATATACGTTTGCCAAAGCAATCAAAGGCCCACCGTTTTCTTCACATACACAATAATGTACCAGGTATCATGGCCAAAATCAACGAAGTACTGGCGAAGTACGAAATGAACATCACGGGACAGTATCTATCTACAGATAACGAAGTGGGCTACGTGATCACCGATTTGGACAAAGAATATAACAAAGATGTGATCAAGGCCCTAAAAAGGGTAGACCATACCATAAAATTCAGGGTACTTTATTAGGTCAAATAGACTTGATTGTTCACCTGTGATGGTAGGGCTCATTTCTCAAAATGGTAAAAGCCCGGTATATTTGTTCCACAGCGAACAGGCGTATCATTTGGTGTGAAAATGTCATTTTGGAAAGGCTTATCGATCCTTGCGACTTTTGGTATACGGCCTCGCTGAAACCGTAAGGCCCTCCAATGACCAAAACCAATTGTTTGATCCCCGAATTCATTTTTTTCTGTATCAATTCTGCAAAATCGACCGAGGTATAGTGCTTTCCCCTTTCATCCAATAACAGAATGACCTCCGCAGCGCCTATTTTTTTCAATATCATTTCGCCCTCTTTTTCCTTTTGCTGATTTTCTGTTAGGTTTTTTGAATTTTTAAGGTCCGGAATGAGCTCCAATTCAAAATTGATATAATGCTTTAATCTGTTTTCATACTCGGAAATCAAGATTTGCAAATGCCGACTATCGGTTTTTCCTATGGCAATCAGTCTTATGGTCATCTTGCAAATGTAATTTTGATAATTGGATTGTGAAAATCCAAAAGTGGAACCAAACGGCAATTTCAAACTTTTAAACACGTTTGTGCATTGAGGATGGCCCCTAGGTGAAGTTTACTTTCCTGAGGGCAAGATTTAGGGAAACGAAGTCCCGGCCCATAACCCAAAACACAAACATTTTAGTAATTTAGCCTTCATCAATAAAACAAATATGATTTCCGAGGAACAGTTTCAACAAGAAATAGCGCTGATCATTAAAAATGCCATCCGGGAAGATGTCGGGGATGGCGATCATAGTAGTTTGGCCTGTATCCCTGCCTCTGCCCAGGGAAAGGCCAAGTTATTGGTCAAAGCTCGTGGGGTAATCGCAGGGGTCTCTTTCGCAAAACAGGTTTTTGCCTACGTTGACCCGGATTTAAAGATCGAGGTGTTCAAGGGCGATGGTTCTGCGGTGGATTATGGGGATATCGCCTTTTTTGTGGAAGGAAGGTCGCAGAGCATCTTAAAGTCGGAAAGATTGGTGTTGAATGCCATGCAACGTATGAGCGCAATAGCCACCAAAACGGCCTCTTTTGTAAAACTCTTGGAAGGTACAGGGACAAAGGTCTTGGATACCCGTAAGACCACACCGGGAATTCGCGCACTTGAAAAATGGGCGGTAAAAATTGGGGGCGGGGCGAACCATAGATTTGGGCTTTTCGATATGATCATGTTAAAGGACAATCACATCGATTTCGCCGGGGGCATAACCAAGGCCATTACCCAGACCCGGCGGTACCTGGAGGGCAATGGAATGAATCTGAAAATCATTGTGGAGGCCCGAAACATGGATGAAGTGCGGGAAATAATGAAATTGGAACCTGTTTACCGTATTTTACTCGATAATTTCGATTTTGATCAGACCCGGGAAGCAGTGAAACTTATCGGGAATTTTTGTCAAACCGAATCTTCCGGTAACATCAATGAAAAAACCTTGAAGAGGTACGCGGAGTGCGGCGTTGATTATGTTTCCTCAGGGGCATTGACGCATTCGGTGTACAACATGGACCTAAGTTTAAAAGCGGTCTAGATGTCTGTCGAAATAGAAAAAAAGTTAGAGAGAATACCGATCATCAATTGGTTGGTAAGGTTGTTGAAGAATATTCGTTTGCCCGGTTTCGAGGGCTTGTCGATATACGACCTCATGGAAATGTATATCCTTGGCATCGTTGAGGGTGCCCTATCGACCAGGGCCAGTGCCATCGCTTTCAGTCTTTTTTTGGCACTTTTTCCCTTAATGATATTCTTGGTCACGTTGGTTCCATTTTTGGTTTCATATATCAGCTTGGAGAACGCCAATTTTGATTTTCAATTTCAATCTTTTTTAGAGTCATTTTTTCCATCTGCCACCGGGGATTATTTTGGAGAAATATATCAACAGATCAAAGACCAAAAACGTGGGGGATTATTGTCTTCTACCTTTTTGTTATCAATATTTTTGATGGCCAATGGGGTCAATGCCATTTTCGGGGGTTTTGAGAATTCCTATCATGTGAACCTGAACAGAAATATCTTCAAACAGTATTTGTTTGCGCTCTTTGTGGGTTTGATTCTCTCCGTTTTGCTTATTGTCGGTTTTGTGGCCTTTATTTATTTTGAGTTCTATGTTTTGGGTTATTTAAATCAATTTGCAGCCAGGACAGGCGGCTATGTTTTAGGCGAGGAAGATATTATAGGCGTACAGCTCGCAAAGTTTCTGTTCTTTGTCTTGCTTTCCTACTTAACAACGGCTACCCTTTATTATTTTGGAACCCGGGAAGGAAAACAGGCCAAGTTCTTTTCGGCGGGGGCATTGATGACCACTTTGCTTTTTTTGTTGACTTCCTATCTTTTTGGGGTATATGTTGAAAAATTTGCCCGATATAACGAATTGTACGGGGCATTGGGCGGATTATTGATATTAATGGTCTATATATGGTTAAATTCGAATATCTTGCTACTGGGTTTTGAGTTGAACGCTTCGTTGAACTGGCTCAGAAAAAACTATAGAAAGGATGCAGATGATGATTAGGGCGTTATTTTTGACCGCTGTATTGTGGAGTTTTATTGGCCATTCCCAAAGCATATTTGGGAAATGGAAGACCATAGATGACCGCACGGGCAATCCTAAGGCCATTATCGATATCTATGAAAAAGATGGTCTGATGTACGGCCATGTCCAGGAAATTCTGGAATTTGGTAAAGAAGATTCGTTATGTACCAAATGCGATGGAAAACAAAAGAATATGCCTGTTGTGGGCATGACCGTTATTGATGCGGCACGTGAAACAAACGATGGCGTATATAAGGGGGACACTCTTTTTGATCCAGAACAGGCGATGACCTTTCGATGTAAAATATGGCTCAACCCCGACAACCTTAACGAGCTCAAAGTGAGGGGTTACCTTGCTTTTATTTACCGAACTCAGACTTGGCTCCGCGTTGATGGATAGAAGGTAAACCAGCATGCAGTATTTTGTAGATGTCATACTCCCCATTCCTTTAGAAAAACTATTTACTTACGCGGTATCCACTTCCCAAGCCGACCAATTATCGCCAGGAATGCGGGTTGCCGTACCCTTCGGGAAATCAAAAATCTATACGGCACTCATTGCTAAAATCCATACAACGGCTCCCGATATCTATGAAGCCAAGGAAATACACCAGCTCCTTGATGTTGAACCGGTCGTGAACAATTTTCAGCTACAACTCTGGCAATGGATCGCCGATTATTATATGTGTACGGTAGGGGAGGTATTTCGCAGCGCCTTGCCCGGTGCTTTTTTATTGGAAAGCGAAACTTTGATCTTAAGAAATGACAAGATCGAAGTGGATGAGAACGACCTTAAGGACGATGAATTCCTAATTTATGAGGCATTGCAGCACCAATCGATTTTAAAGGTGCAGGAAGTAAGTGCCATCATCGAGAGAAAAAACGTTTTACCTGTTTTGAACCGCCTCTTGAACAAAAACATCATCTTGCTCAAGGAAGAGATCCATGAGCAGTACAGGCCAAAATTGGTTCGGTACGTTCAGATGGGAAAGGCGTTTTCAACCGAGGCCCAATTGGAGGCCTTGCTGAAATCGCTGTCAAGGGCTCCAAAACAGAGTCAGGTGGTGCTATCGTGGTTTCAATTGAAAACGGTATCGACCAAGCCGATTAAGCTATCGGAGCTTGAAAAGTTAAGTGGGGTTTCTACAGCGGTGATCAAATCATTGATTGATAAAGGCATCTTGGAGGAGTTTCATCTTCAGACCGATCGCGTGAACTATGATGGGGATGGACCGCCCGATCACTTAAAAACATTGAACCAAGCCCAACAGAACGCACTGGAAATTATTGAGGATTATTTTGCCCAGCATAAAGTTACCTTGTTGCACGGGGTCACTTCCTCTGGGAAAACCGAGGTATATGTTAAGCTTTTGGAGGCTTGCCTCGATTCTGGCCGCCAGGCGCTATATCTACTGCCTGAAATTGCCCTGACCACCCAATTGATTTCCCGGTTACAGGCGTATTTTGGGGATAAAATATCAGTGTACCACTCTAAATACAGTGTTCAGGAAAGGGTGGAAGTTTGGAACAACGTGCTCCACAAAAAAAGTAAGGCAAAGTTGATCATTGGGGCCCGTTCTGCCATGTTCTTGCCATTTTCGGAATTGGGCTTGATCATTGTGGATGAGGAACATGAAGGTTCGTTCAAACAATTTGACCCGGCCCCACGGTACCACGCACGTGACGCGGCCATTGTTTTGGGGAATATTCATCATGCTAATGTTCTTTTGGGTTCGGCCACGCCTAGTATTGAAAGTTTTTATAATGTACAAATCGCGAAATATGGCTATGCCCAGATCGAGAACCGATTCGGAAATGTATTAATGCCCGAAATGCAGTTGGTGGACATAAAGGAACAATCGAGGAAACGTAGGATGAACGGACATTTCTCCGAGCGACTGCGTGACGAAATATCCGACGCCTTAAAGCTGGGGGAGCAAATTATTCTTTTCCAAAACCGTCGTGGGTATGCGCCAATTTTGGAGTGTAACACTTGTGGCCATGCCCCACAATGCCCCAATTGTGATGTGAGCCTTACCTATCACCAAGGTAAAAAGCAATTGAGGTGCCATTATTGCGGCCATCACATGGCCTTGCCCGAAAGCTGCCCGGCCTGTGGAAGTGCAACACTCGATACCAAGGGATTTGGTACGGAACAAGTTGAAAAAGAGTTGGAAACCCTTTTCCCTGAAGCAAAAGTCGGCCGAATGGATTTGGATACCACGCGTGGTAAGCATGGTTATGAAAAAATCATAAACGCATTTGAACAACAGGAAACGGATATTTTAGTGGGCACACAAATGCTCACAAAAGGCCTCGATTTTCGCAATGTGGGCCTAGTAGGAATCATGAACGCTGATTCATTGCTGAATTTTCCGGATTACAGAGCCCATGAGCGATGTTTCCAGCTTTTGACACAAGTGGCCGGAAGGGCTGGCCGTACACAGAAAAGAGGTAAGGTCATCATACAAACCTATAACCCATACCATCAGATTTTGCAACAGGTGACCAATCATGATTACGATGGGATGTACAAAGAGCAACTTTATGAGCGGGAACAGTTCCATTACCCCCCGACCAACAGGATTATAAAAATCACTTTTAAACATAAGGAATTCAACCGATTGAACGAGGCTTCCGAATGGTTTGCCCAAGCGCTTCGTAATTTGTTGGGCAACTTGGTGTTAGGGCCCGAATATCCGCCAGTAGCCCGTATACGCAACCAATACTTGAAAAATGTCATCGTTAAAATTGGCCAAGATCAATCCGTGACCAAAACGAAAAAAGGAATCAAAAGAATCGAAAAATCCTTTAATGCCATTTCACAGTACCGCTCGGTCAGGGTCATTTATAATGTCGATCACGTATAGGCCATATATTAGGAACGCTTGTATCATAGATTTATAGGTGACCTAGGCGACAAACAGTCGATTTTGAATGGCTGAAAAACGAAAGACCGCAGTTTTCCATGGAAAACTGCGGTCTTTTTAAATGACGTATGTAAATTTTTAGACGTTGCTCAGCGCTTCCGCCAATTCGGTCTTCTTATTCCTGCTCAGAGGTATCGATCGGCCACCGACTTCAACATTTTTACTATTGAATTTTTCGATCTTCTCCAAGTTGACAATATATGACTTATGGATTCTTAAAAATTTATCTTCCGGCAATTGATTCTCGAATGATTTCATTGTTGATAAAATTACGATGTTGGCTTCATCGGTCACTAATTTTATGTAATCACCAAGGGCTTCTATCCATTTGATATCACTAAGGATGACCTTTCGCTTCTTCAGGTTGCTTTTTACGAAGATATGCTCCTCATCTTCGTTGACCTTGTTCATTTGCTCGTATTTGGCCACAGCACGTTTTACCGATGCATCAAAGCGGGCCATGGTAATGGGTTTGTGCAGATAATCGGTCACATCATAATCGAAAGCTTTAAGGGCGTAATCGGGCTTGCCGGTGATCAAGATTACTTGTGGACTGTTTTCTAGGGATTCAAGTAGGTCGAAACCACTAATAATGGGCATTTCAACATCCAGAAAAATAAGATCGATTTCATTGTTTTTGATACCGTTTTTGGCTTCGATCGCATTACTGTATTCGGCCACCATAGCTAGGTTTGGGTGGTTGTTCACCAGCTTCGCGACTGCCATTCGTTGCATTGACGAATCGTCTACGATTATACTTCTTAATTTCATAAAAGGGTAGATTTGTGGGGTTAAATCATCGTCAAATTTCCGAAAAAGAACGAGCAACTGCAACAAAAGATGTAAACAATGCTTGGTTTTCTGTGTAGATGGCAATGAACATAAGTTTTGGTTTAGGTTAAGTTCGATTTTAAGATTATATGAAGCTATAACGAAGAATTTTCCGTTTTCTTGTGAATAGTCGTAAATATTCCTATTTTTGCACTCCTAAAAATAAAATTTAATATGAACCATTACGAAACTGTTTTCATTTTGAATCCCGTTCTATCTGACGTTCAGATAGAGGAAACAGTTAAGAAATTCGAGGATTTCTTAATTAAGAATGGAGCCAAAATGGTCTCCAAAGAAAATTGGGGCCTAAAGAAATTGGCATACCCTATTCAGCACAAAAAAAGTGGTTTTTACCATCTGTTCGAATTTTCAGGTCCTGGCGAAGTCGTTGCTCCCTATGAGCAAGAGTTTCGAAGGGACGAGCGCATCATGCGCTTTCTTACCGTAAAATTGGATAAGCACGCCATTGCGTGGGCAGAAAAAAGAAGAACCAGGAATAAAGCTAAAGCATAAGGGATGTCAACAATAGAACAACAAGCAAAAGGAAAGAAAGACGGGGAAATAAGGTATTTGACCCCGTTGAACATTGAGACCAACACCAAAAAGAAGTACTGTCGTTTCAAAAAATCGGGTATCAAATACATCGATTACAAGGATGCGGATTTTTTGATCATGTTGGTCAACGAACAAGGAAAATTACTTCCAAGAAGACTTACAGGAACCTCATTGAAATATCAAAGAAAAGTGGCACAGGCCGTTAAAAGGGCACGTCATTTGGCTTTAATGCCCTATGTTGGTGATTTACTTAAATAAATAAAAAACATCATGGAACTTATATTAAAACAAGACGTAGAGCATTTGGGTTTTAAAGACGATGTGGTCAATGTAAAGAACGGTTACGGCAGAAACTTTCTAATTCCCCTAGGAATGGCGGCAATGGCAACCCCTTCTGCCAAAAAGGTCCTGGCCGAGAATTTGAAGCAACGCGCCCACAAAGAAAAGAAAATTGTGGATGCAGCCACCAAAATGGCCAATGCAATCAAGGAATTGGAAATCAAGATTACTGCCAAAACAGGAGCAGGGGATAAATTGTTCGGTTCTGTAACCAACGGCAATCTCGCTGAAGCACTACTTGCAGCTGGTCATGAAATTGACAAAAAGTTTATCAGTATTCAAGGTGGTGCCGTTAAGCGCACCGGTCCTTACAATGCACAGATCAGACTTCACAGAGCGGTATTGGTCGATATGACTTTTGAGGTGGTGGCCGAAAAATAATTTAACTGCCAAAAAACATTTAAAAATTAAAAAGAGCTATGCGCGCATAGCTCTTTTTTTATTTATCTTGTTACTCCTTTTAATCCCAGTAAACAGAGAACGTTATGAAGAAATTTTCACCCTTGATATTGGCAATTCTAATGACCATCTCAATAGCGCATGCACAAACCACAACATCTAATATTAAGGGTGTTGTGCTAGAGGAAAACTCTGAACCATTATTGGGCGCAAATGTTGTCGCCGTCCATACCCCCACGGGCACCAAATATGGAGCCATTACCAACGAGGATGGCCGATTCAATTTACTGAACCTGAGAGTCGGTGGCCCTTACGAGATCACCATATCTTATGTAGGCTTTAAAACCGAAACACAGCAGGATGTTTTCTTAACACTGGGCAAGACGTTTAATATCGAAATTACCTTGGCATCTGAAGCACAAGCCTTGGAGGAGGTCGTAGTGACCTCCGATCGGGCAGGGACTTTTGGAAGTGATCGCACCGGCGCAGAGACCAGCGTTGGAAGAAGGGAGCTGACACGGTTACCAACAATTTCAAGGTCGGCGAGCGATTTCATAAGATTGGACCCTTCGGCGTCATCGGGGGCATCAGGACTTTCTTTTGGAGGACGCAATGACCAGTACAACAACTTTTCACTCGATGGAGCCATCTTTAACAACCCCTTCGGTTTGGATGCGGCCACCCCTGGGGGTCAAACCAATGCGCAGCCGATTTCTTTGGACGCCATTGATCAAATCCAAATAACAACGGCCCCATACGATGTAACCCAATCTGGATTTACGGGCGCTTCGGTCAATGCCGTGACCAAAAGTGGAACGAATGAGTTCTATGGTACAGCCTATGGATTTTTTAGAAATGATGACCTTACAGGTGGTAAGATAAATGGCGATAAGGTATTTAAAACAGGTTTGGAACAAAAGCAATATGGTTTAAGTATTGGTGGGCCTATCGTAAAAAACAAACTATTTTTCTTTGTGAACTTTGAAAAAGATGATTTGACGGAGTTGGGAACAGATGGTTTCGTGCCCAATACAGGTACTGGGGCCATTAATGAGTCAAGGGTAACACAATCCGATTTTCAATTGGTCGACAATTTGTTGCGACAAGTGATCATAGGGCAAGATGTACAAGGGAACAATCTTTTTTATAACCCTGGGCGATATGAGGGATTTAACTTTAACCAGGAATCCATCAAGGGAATTGTAAAACTCGATTGGAACATCAACGACAATAACCGGCTGGCGATTATTTATAATTTCCTTGATGCCTCCAAAGGTAAACCAGCCAACAGAAATGCAATTGCCTTCCGTGGACCTAATACCCAAACATTGCAGTTCGAGAATGCAGGCTATGAAATAAATAATAAGATTCAATCCATTCAACTTGAATTGAATTCCACAGTGTCGGATGATGCCAGTAACAAATTGCAAATAGGATATACCCATTTCGATGATTTCAGGAATCCATTCTCTAGTCCGGCACCCAGTATTCAGATTTTGGATGCTTCCGGCGCCTCAAGTTATATCATTGCAGGTCATGAACCGTTTTCCATCAATAATACTTTGGACCAAAAAGTATTTCAGATTACCGATAATTTAAATTTTTATGAAGGAGACCATACGTTCACGGTTGGTTTTTCATTTGAAAAATTTCAATTTGACAACTCCTTCAACCTTGGGGCCTATGGCGCTCAAGGGGTATTCTTCCCAACGACCACCATTGCCGATTTTCCTGCGTTCGCCAGTTCCGGTGCTTTACAACAGGCGTTCAATGATGCCATCGGTGCCCGCAATTCCTTAGAGGCCAATGGCGTTGGAGAACCAGGAGGCTGGGCCTTGGCCGAGACCAATGTAGGCCAACTCTCGTTCTATGTCCAGGATCAATGGGATGCGACCGAGAATTTCAAATTAACATATGGTGTTCGGTTCGATAGGCCCTTATATTTTGACACTGCAGAGAAAATAAGGGAAAATATTGAGCGTAAAGGAGGTGCTTCAGGTACTTATATTCCAACGATCGAATATTTTGATCCCGCCACCAATCAAGGTATATTCTTGGATTCTGAAAAATTGCCGAGTACCGATTGGTTGATTTCCCCCAGGATTGGTTTTAACTGGGATGTTAATAATGACAGAACCACTCAAATAAGAGGAGGTTCGGGCTTGTTTACGGGTCGTTTCCCATTTGTATGGCTTGGAAATCAGGTGCAGGGCGTCGATTTCTTCTATTATCAATTGGTCGATCCCGATTTTCAATGGCCCCAGGTTTGGCGCACAAACATAGGTTTGGACAAGCGATTGGAAAATGGAGTGATCTTAACGGCTGACGTGGCCTATACGAAAGACGTGAACGCTGCACATGTGCAGAACTGGGGATTAAAAAACCCTTCTGCGATCCTGAACGATGTCGACAATAGGGCCGTTTACAGCGATGCCGACAAATCTCAGATTTTTGGTGCCCCAACCAATGCCTTTGTGTTTACCAACTCCGATAAGGGCAGGATTTTTAATGCCTCGGTAAAAGCCCAAAAAACATGGGAAAATGGCCTATATGCCCAATTGGCCTATAGTTTTTTAAATGCCAAGGAGGTGAATTCGATCGATGCTGAGATTACGGGCGATGCCTTTGCGGGAAACGCCGTCATCGGCAACGCCAATACTGATGTCCTTTCTTTTTCAAGATATGGAGACAACCACAGGATAATAGGGGTGATCTCCAAAGAATTCAAAACCGGAACGACCATTTCCACGTTTTTTGAATACGCCAAAAGTGGACGATACAACTATATCTATGGAGGCGACATCAACAATGATGGGTCCAGTATCAATGACTTGATTTATATCCCAACGGCCAGCGAAGTGGGCCAAATGAACTTTAGTGGTCCCGGACAGGCAGAGGCCTTTGAGGCCTTTATCCGACAAGACAACTACTTGAATGACAGACGCGGTGATTATGCGGAGCGTTACGGGGCGCTTGCGCCATGGAGGAGCAGCTGGGATGTTAAGGCTCTGCAGGACATCAATCTGAGCGATAAGAATAAAATCCAATTAAGTATAGACGTACTGAACATTGGAAATATGATCAATTCTAATTGGGGCGTTGTGGAAGAACCTTCATTTGACCAATTATTAGGAGTCAGTGTAGACGATTCCAATACGCCAACCTATACCTTTGATCCCGACAGAAAGGAAACCTTTGCGGTCAATACCAGCGTGCTCTCACGATGGAGGGCCCAAATAGGAGTGCGTTATATCTTCAATTAATTGATTATTGATCGATCGAATCTAAGAGCCGTATACATTGTGAGGCCTTGTTATTTATTATGAATGAAGTATCGTAGACTTACCAAACAGCAGTTGGAAGAACTGCAGCAGGAATTCATAAATTTTTTGGCAACCCAATCGATAACCGGTGAGGAATGGCGGCTCATCAAAAGTCAAAAGCCGGAGGTGGCCGAGCAGGAACTTGACGTTTTCAGCGATTTGATTTGGGAAGGAGTACTGAGCAAGGTTCATTATCTTGAGAATCTTTCTGCCCAGCAAATGCATCTGTTCCATTGCACCAAAAAGCAAATGAAACTAATATCGGTCAAAGTTACTAATCCCAATATCGACCTGACCACCAAGACCGGATTCGATTGGTTCAAGAAAAATTGGCAATCCGATTTCGTCGAATACCTTACCGCATCGAAAGCCTATACCTCAGAGCCAAATATCGATAAGTTTACCCTGATAGAACAAGGTGCCGTCATTACAAAAGGGGAATTGTATTCTTGGTTTGATAATGTGATTGGATAAGCCGATATTTGTTCTAGAATACCGGTTGCCCAGCAACATAAATTTCATAATGTTGTGCCAAGGACCGGCCGACTTTAAAATAGCTTAAGACTCATAATAAATGGCGCAAAAACCAAGTTTGCCAAAAGGTACCCGTGATTTTTCACCCACAGAGGTATTTAAACGCAATTATATCACCGAGGTGATTAAAAAACACTTTGAACGTTATGGATTTTTGCCCATTGAAACCCCCTCTTTCGAAAATTCCGAAACCTTATTGGGCAAGTATGGGGAAGAAGGGGACCGTTTGATATTCAGGATTTTAAACTCGGGCGATTTTATTGGTGCGGTCGATGAACAGACCTATCGATCAAAGGATGCTTCAGCACTCGCTGGGAAAATTTCAGAAAAGGCCCTCAGATACGATCTTACCGTTCCTTTTGCCCGCTATGTGGTGATGCACCGAAACGATATAGACTTTCCGTTCAAAAGGTATCAAATACAACCCGTTTGGCGGGCCGATAGGCCACAAAAAGGCCGTTTTCGTGAATTTTATCAATGTGATGCCGATGTGGTCGGAGCGAATTCCCTGTTACAGGAAGTAGAACTTATACAGCTTTATGATACGGTTTTTACCGAATTGGGCCTGGCAGGGGTCCAAATCAAACTCAATAACCGAAAAGTACTTTCGGGTTTAGCTGAAATTATAGGGGCTAAGGATTTGTTGGTCGATTTTACGGTTGCACTGGATAAACTTGACAAAATTGGCGTGGAGGGCGTAAAGACCGAGATGTTGGCAAAGGGCATCCCGGCGTCGGCCATTGCATTGGCCAGTCCTTTGTTTTCGCTTCATGGAACGAATATTGAACAATTGGAAGCCTTAAAATCACTCTTGAAGGAATCGGAAGAGGGCAGTAAAGGCATTGCGGAATTGGAATTCATCCGCTCAACCGTGGAAGCCCTGGGATTGAAATCGAGTCGACTAAGCATCGATGTGACCTTGGCCAGGGGGCTCAATTACTATACCGGGGCAATTTTTGAAGTAGCTTCCCCGGAGGAAGTGCAAATGGGTTCGATTGGCGGTGGAGGGCGATATGATGATTTAACCGGAATATTTGGAATGAAAGATGTTAGTGGTGTAGGGATTTCATTTGGGTTGGACCGAATTTACCTGGTCATGGAAGAGTTGGGCCTGTTTCCTGAATCATTGGAACGATCACTTGATGTTTTATGTGTGAATTTTGGCCCCAAAGAAGCGATAACCGCACTAAAATTGGTAAGTTTCCTAAGAAATGCGGCGATAAAAGCCGATTTGTACCCGACGGACGCCAAGATGCAAAAACAGTTGAAATATGCCCACAACAGGCAGGTGCCCTACGTGATCTTGATCGGTGAAGAGGAGTTGGAAAATAGGTCCTTTGTGGTCAAAAACATGAAAGCTGGCAGTCAAACCACCTACAGTTTGGACCGCCCGGAAGAATTTCTTCAATTATTGTAATCTACGCGTTACGGCTTTTACGATGGTTTGGTAGTAGGCAATTCCATGGGGCACATATTTTTTTAAGTTCGCCATACCCCATGTTTCCTCCGCAAATCTGGTTATGGGAATCATCGCCAGATCGGCCACTTCGCTTTCTTGTTTTTTGAGCTGGCGCAGGTCAACTTTAAGTTCACATATATACGTATGGTGAAATTCACAATCTGTCAGATCGTCGCGAAGCCTTTGAACCGATTTAAAGACCCCAATTTTTTCCAAATCTTTTTTTTCTACACTTAGGCCAATTTCCTCAATAATTTCGCGAACTGCGGAAGCTTCGAGATTTTCACCTGCGCCTACATGCCCCGCTACGGAAACATCCCAAAGCAAGGGATGGGTTTCTTTGTCCTTTCCCCTTTGTTGAAGAAGTATTTGCCCATTTTTGTTATAGAACCAAACATGGATGGTGGGATGGAATAATGCCTTTCGATGCGCCATCGACTTCATAGCGGTTTCTCCCGTGGGATTCCCTTTGTCATCCAAGATGTCAACCAATTCATCCATGGTGGCGATTTTTCAGTCCAATGTCCATTGACCGTTTCGAAATACCTGCACGGAGCGCCTTATTTTTATTTGGCAAGAACCCTTTAGGCTATATTATTTCTTTGGTGCGACATGATCAAAATAGCTGTAGGTTTCCCCACTTTTAAGGGAAAGCAAGGTTTCATAAATCAGACGGATTACGTTTTCCACATCGTCTTTATGTACTGTTTCCACTGTGGTATGCATATAACGCAAAGGAAGTGAAATCAATGCGGACGCTACGCCACCATTGCTGTAGGCAAAGGCATCGGTATCTGTTCCGGTATAGCGGGAGGAAGCCATTCGCTGGAACGGAATTTTGTTTTTTTCAGCAACTTCCAAAATCTTTTCCCTCAATTTATTCTGAACAGCGGGAGCATAAGAAATAACAGGTCCGGCCCCTATTTCCGTAAGGCCCTGTTTTTTCTTTTCGATCATCGGGGTTGAGGTATCATGGCATACATCGGTTACGATGGCCACATTTGGTTTGATCGTCTGGGTGATCATTTCAGCACCTCGGAGGCCAATTTCCTCTTGTACCGAATTGGTTATGTACAATCCGAAAGGCAGCTTTTTCTTGTTCTCATGCAGCAATCTACCCACTTCCGCTATCATAAATCCTCCAACCCGATTGTCTATCGCCCTGCAAACAAATTTATTCTTGTTCAAGACTTGGAATTCATCGGGATAAGTGATCACACATCCCACGTGAACGCCCAATTTTGCAACTTCGGCCTTGTCTTTTGCACCGATATCGATGAAAATATTGTCCAATTTCGGGGATTCTTCCTTGGCGGTTTCCCTAGTATGTATGGCAGGCCAACCAAAAATTCCTTTTACAATACCGCTTTTAGTGTGTATGTTCACCCACTTGGAAGGTGCTATCTGGTGGTCGCTCCCCCCATTTCGGATCACATAGATCAATCCGTCATCGGTGATATAGTTCACATACCATGAAATCTCATCGGAATGGCCTTCAATGACCACTTTGTATTTGGCCGTTGGATTGATTACGCCAACGGCAGTGCCGTAAGTATCGGTAATAAAGGTGTCGACGTAGGGTTTGAGGTAATCCATCCATAACTTCTGGCCCTCCCACTCATAGCCCGTGGGCGCGGCATTGTTCAAGTATTTTTCTAAAAAAGCAAGTGATTTTTTGGTGAGTATCTTCTTTTCGGGCATGTCCATATTTTTATGAATGCAAACTTAGTAATATTCACTAATCTTTAATAATAAGCATGCGTATTTATCGTTAATTTTGGTGTGCTTTTTGCTGTATTGAGGATGATGAAAAAACTTTTGATTTTTGGGTTGGTGCTGCTGCTTAGCAATCTCCTGTGGTCGCAGGTCGAAGAGGAACCTATTGACTCTTTGGCCGAATCGATGATCATCATCGAAGGCGACTCTATCTTTCAAAGTTCGATTGCCTTAAAAGAGGTCTTTGTATTTGGAAACTTGAAATTTTCGGACTACAATTCAAAATTGCGGTACTATATTCTAAGGCGCAAAACCATCAAGGTTTATCCTTATGCCAAATTGGCCGCGGAACGTTTGGTAGAACTCAACGATAGTATCTCCAAAATAAATAAGCCACGGCATCAAAGGCGTTATACCAAAAAAGTACAGAAGTATATCGAGGATGAGTTTTCGGTTGAATTAAAAAGATTAACGCGTACCGAAGGTCAAATCTTGGTGAAGCTCATCCATCGCCAAACCGGTACCACCGCATTCGACCTAGTGAAGGAACTTCGGAGCGGATGGCGTGCCTTTTGGTATAATACTACGGCCAAGATGTTTAAAATAAGCATCAAAGAAGAATTCCATCCCGAAAGTGTACATGAGGATTATCTGATTGAGGATATTCTACAAAGGGCCTTCGCCTCGGATCGCTTACAGCGGCAAGAATCGGTGCTCGATTACGACTACGCCACTTTGTCCGATAAATGGAGTGCCAAAGGCGATAGGAATTGATGTTTGACCTAAACAAATGCTTGGTTCCACCAGATAATCCCGCGCTTTGATTGCCACCGTGTTCTTAAAGGTTATTTCTTGCCGAAAAAGGCATCAACTATGGTTTTGATACCTCTAAAACCCATCGCCACGGCACCGATTGCCAATACCAATCCCACGGCCAATACCGGAATGTAAAGGGGATGTTCCTGGTTCTTGAAGGCCTGATAGATGATTAATGGCGCAGTGAACATCATGGCTATGGTATAACCTAAAAATTTAACCCCCTTCAATAACAGTTCCTTGTTGGTCTTCATATCGGATTATGACTTCTTTTTTTTCAAAAGTAGCGATTAAGCCCTATATTTCTTTTAATTATAATCTTGATAAAGATGTCCAATGTAAAGCGTTTTTTACTTGTCCCCGATAAATTTAAAGGTTCCTTGACCGCTGAGGAAGTGACCTTAGCATTACAAATGGGCATTAAAGATGTTTTCCCCAATGCCGAAATTGATTCCATTTTGGCTTCGGATGGTGGTGATGGTTTTTTGAATGCCGTTGCCAAACACGTGAACTGTGAAATGATTTCATGCGATACGGTTGACCCCCTCGGGCGGGAAATCAAATCCCAGTATCTGTTCGATGGTACAATGAAGAGCGCTTACGTGGAACTTGCCTCCGCTTCGGGCCTGGAACTGCTTGCGCAGGCAGACCAGAATGTTTTGGACACTTCCACTTATGGAACTGGATTACAGTTGAAAGACGCCCTGGAAAGAGGTGCCAAAGCCATTTTTATAGGTCTTGGGGGTAGCGCCACAAATGAAGCGGCCATTGGAATTGCGAGCGCCTTGGGCTATCGATTCTTGGACGAAAAAGGCAATCTGTTGGGTCCTATAGGAAGGTATTTAAGTCAAATCGAAACTATCGATGGGGCAGGGGTGCCCCAACAAATGAAACAGGTACAATTTTATGCCGTAAATGATGTCGATAATCCCTTATTTGGCAAAAACGGGGCTGCCTATGTTTACGCCCGACAAAAGGGGGCCAGTGACAAGGATATCGCATTCTTGGATAAAGGGTTAGTGCATTTGGCCAAAGTGGTTGCCGAGAAATATGGAAAAATGGTTGCAGATCTACCAGGTTCCGGGGCAGCGGGAGGGGCCGCCTATGGTTTAAAGGTTTTCTGTGATGCCACCTATGTTTCCGGAACTGATTTTATGTTGGATCTTGCCAAGATTGAAGAGCGGATGCGGTCACATCCCTTCGACCTTATCGTTACGGGCGAAGGTAAATTCGACCAACAGACCTTGAATGGAAAATTGATCAAAGGTGTCACCGCACTAGGAAAAAGATGTGGGGTACCCGTAATTGCGGTATGTGGAAAACTTGAACTTTCCGAACAGGAATGGGGAACCATGGGCCTCAGTGAGGTGATTGAAATTCAAGACAAGACGATGGCCGTTTCATACAGTATGGCCAATGCGGCCCGATTGATCCGGGAGAAAGTAGGGGAATATCTGATCAAAATAAAGGGATAACGCGTCCCATTCCCGATTTTAACAATGAAAGATCAAGCCATTACTCAATGACCAATCTCCGGGTATAGCTTTGGCATACGGCAAAATATCCAAGGGCAAAGTTTAAGGGATCTTCGCTATTTACAAAATTCCCCTTCACGGTGGCTGCAGGGGTTTGAAAGGGCCCTTGCGCGCCACCATCGGCTTGGACGATCACTTGGTTCATATAATTATAAAAGGGCTTATCGACACCGATAATTCCAATTTCAATTTCCTTTCCCGCTTTCAGTCCGTCATCATAAAAATAGGAAAACTCAAAACGTTGTCCCGGGTAGAAAGTATCTTCGGTTACTAAATATTCATTGAAATCAAAATCGAACAAATAAAAGTCGTCCCTATCGGGGACATCGGTAAAAGAAACAACGACCTCCGTTTCATCACCCCCGAACAACCCGCCTTCACCTTGCAGCAGGGAATCAATGGGAACGGTTGGCACAAACTGGGTTGAAGCTTCAAAGCGCTGTCCATTGTAAACGAGCGATAGCGTTAGTTTACCTTCTGTCAGAAAGCGCGTATCAAGTTCCACTTCATAGATGCCCGAACCTGGGTCTTGTTCCCGTAACGATTCGGAGGAAGCATTAAGTTCATTGGTGATGGTGGCTTCTTCCAAAATCGCAGGCTCGACTTGACCAAAGAACGAGCTGCTTAGCGTGGCCCTTATTTGAATAGTTGTGGTAGGTTGCGAAATATCGGCTAAGCGAACGAGCCCATCTACGACCAATCTTGGTGGATCGGTGGGAACGGTTACTTCGATAACATCATCACATCCCAGTAACAAACCAAAAACGAAGATCCATATCATTTGTTTGTTCATGCCATTAGAATTTAAAATTATAGGTCACTGCCGGTACGATTCCAAAAATAGAGGTACGTACGGCCTCGTTAACTCCTGTGTCTTGATTTCTTCGAAAATTAATGGAGGCAGCATTTTTTCTGCTGTATAGATTATAGATACTGAACACCCATTCTGCCTGCCATTTTCTGCCCATGTTCTTTCTTGGGGTCAATGTGGCCGCCACATCCAGGCGATGGTATGCGGGCAACCTTTCCCTGTTGCGCAAACCATAATACGGGATGCTCAATCCCTGGAATTCAAATTGGCCTATGGGGTAATTGGTAGGTTGTCCGGTTTGATAAACAAAATTCGAATTGAAGCTCCATTTTTCATTGAGTTCATAGCTACCGAAAAAGGAGAAGTCCTGTGGTTTATCATAGGGCGTATTGTACCATTCCCCGAAATTGATGCCGGTTTCCTGTGGGTTTCGTCCCGGCGTGCGCTGCTCTGATTTCGATAAGGTATATGCCAGCCAACCCTGGAACCTACCTTCGTTTTTCCGCAACAATACCTCCAAGCCATAGGCCCTTGCTTCCCCATTTAGGATGACCTGTTCTATGGCATCGTTGGCAATGAGGTTTGCCCCATCGATATAATCGATTCGGTTTTGGATATCCTTATAAAATACTTCCGTTTCCAAAGAGAATTCCCCACCTCGCAGGTTTTTGAAATACCCCAAAGCATACTGGTCCAGTAACTGCGGCTTTGCGAAAGGCCCACTAGGTGTCCATACGTCCAATGGGGTTGGTGAATTGGTATTGGACAATAAATGAAGGTACTGGGCCAAACGGGTATAACTGGCCTTCACAGAGCTTTCGGAACTCAGGGTATAGGATAGTGAAACCCTTGGCTCCAAGTTGTTAAAAGTGGCCAACCTGCGGTTTTTTGCATTGACGGTTGCAATGGGTACCGCTTCGCGGTAAATTAAAAGGGTTGGATCAAAAAATACGGCTTCATTATTTTCGTACACATTGATTTCTTCTTGACCCAATCGGATGAAATTGCTAAATCGGAGGCCGTAACCAAGGCTGAAGTCATTGCTCAGATCGTGTTTGATATCGATATATGCGGCGAGTTCGTTCGCATATTTCCGTACCAATTGGTCTTCCACGATACCCGACGTATCGTTGCTCGGCTCTATTTTTCCAGGATTGAATTGGTAGTAAATATTGTTTACGCCATAATTGATCTGCAATCTATCGTTGACGTAATGTTTCAGGTCATATTTCATATTAAAATTACTGATGCCCGAGTTCCAATTGAAGCCCACAAAATCTAATTTCAAACCGTAATAATAATCTGAGTAAATCAGGGAGAGGTTAGAAAATAACTTATTGGAAAACAGATGGTTCCATCGAAAATTTCCAACGGCATTCCCATATGTGTTTACGAAACTGTCGCTGATGCCAAAAACGTCTCTCCCGAAATAACCGGAAAGGTAAATGCTGTTGCGGTCGCTAAGGTTGAAATTGATCTTGGTATTCAGGTCGTAGAAATAGGCCGTATTGTCAAGATTGAACAAAGGGAGGAACAAATGGGCATATGAAGCACGGCCCCCTATCAAAAAGGCGGCCTTGTCTTTTATAATGGGACCTTCGACCAATAAACGACTGGCTACGGCGCCGAGTCCGCCGTTCACTTTTATCGCCTTGCTATTGCCTTCTTTTTGAAAAATGTCGAGTACCGAGGATAATCTTCCGCCATAGCGTGCGGGGATGCCTCCCTTGTAAAGTTTGATGTCTTTGATGGCATCCGGATTAAAAACGGAGAAAAAACCGAAAAGATGCGAAGCGTTGAAAATGGTGGCTTCATCCAATAAAATAAGGTTTTGGTCTGCCGACCCTCCCCTTACGTTGAATCCTGAGGCCCCTTCTCCCGCACTGGTAACCCCGGGCAATAGCAGGATCGATTTGATTACATCGGCTTCCCCCAAGATTACCGGAATTTTTTTAATGGTTTCTACGGACAGGGCGTTAACGCTCATTTGTGGTGTCCTGACATCCATTTTCTCCACATCATCGGTGACCACCACTTCCGCTAATTGTTCCGCCTGCTCGGTCATTTGAAAATCGACTTGCCGATTCTCGGAAAGGATGAAATTTTGTAAAATGGTTTGAAATCCCAAATAACTTACTTGCAATTGATATTCGCCCTCGGGAAGGGTAAGGGAGTAAAACCCATATTCATTGGTGGTCACCCCGGTACGAAGCGCCGGAATTGCGATAGTGACCCCTATGAGCGTCTCATTGCTCGAGGCTTCGGAAACCGTGCCACTGATGGTGAATTTTTGTTGCGCGTATGAAAAAAATAAAGAAAATAAGGCTAGAACCAGTGTGATTTTTGTACAACGGGACATTAAAAGCAATTTTTCATAAAAGTAATTGGGTTGGGCCGTACATAAAAAAGCTTAACAATTTTTTGGGAAAGAAAAACCCCCGTGCATAACGGGGGCATCATATACTATCTTGTAGGGTTTTAGCCTTTGATCTGTTCCAATATATGATTGAAGGTCTTACTTGGCCTCATGGCCTTGCTCATGAGGGCCATATCAGGTTTGTAATAGCCACCGATGTCTTGTTGTTTGCCTTGGGCGTTTTCGAGTTCTCCGACGATTTTGTTTTCACTCGCTTTCATTTCTTGTGCCACTTTTTCGAAAATTGCCTTAAGTTTCAGATCTTTATTCTGCGCTGCCATGGCTTCGGCCCAAAATAGGGCCAAATAAAAGTGGCTTCCCCGGGTATCCAATTCTTTCACCACTCTCGAGGGAGATTTGTTATTGTCCAAGAACTTTTCAGTTGCACTGTCCAAGGCGTCGCCCAAAATCCGAGCTTTTTCGTTGCCATATTTTTCGCCATAGAATTCGAGCGATACCCCGAGCGCTAAAAATTCGCCCAACGAATCCCACCGAAGATGGCCCTCCTCAAGAAACTGTTCCACATGCTTGGGTGCAGAACCCCCGGCCCCGGTCTCAAAAAGTCCGCCCCCGTTCATCAACGGCACGATCGACAACATTTTTGCACTGGTGCCCACTTCCAATATTGGAAATAAGTCGGTAAGGTAATCCCGGAGTACGTTTCCTGATACCGAGATGGTATTTTTTCCTTTCGTGATCTGTTCCAAGGTAAAATCGGTAGCTTTGATCGGGGATAGTATGCGAATATCCAATCCTTTGGTGTCTAAATCAGGGAGGTATTGGTTCACTTTTTTGATCAATTCCCTATCGTGGGCGCGATTCTCATCGAGCCAAAAAATGGTGGGATCATTGGTTGCCCTGGCACGGGCGACCGCTAACTTGATCCAATCTTGTATTGGGGCATCCTTTACTTGGCACATCCTCCAAATGTCTCCTGTTTCAACTTCATGGGCAATGAGGATCTCACCTGTGTTCAGGTCGATGACCTTGATGGTGCCATTTTTTTTGATTTCGAACGTTTTATCATGAGACCCATATTCCTCTGCTTTCTGGGCCATAAGCCCCACATTGGCCACCGAACCGATGGTCCTAGGGTCCAATGCCCCATGTTTTTTGCAGAAATCAATGGTGGCGGAGTAAATGCCGGCATAGCTACTATCTGGTATCACCACCTTGGTATCTTGCAATTGCCCCTTGTTGTTCCACATTTTACCTGAAGACCTGATCATGGCAGGTACGGAAGCGTCGATGATCACATCGCTCGGCACATGAAGGTTGGTAATCCCCTTTTCAGAATTGACCATGGCAAGGTCAGGCCCGGTGTTAAAGTCTTTTTGTATTGCAGCTTCAACATCCTTTTTTTCATGGGTAGGAAGTTCCTTGATTTTATTCAATAGGTTTTCTAAACCATCATTGGCATTGATGCCGGCCCGATCAAGAATATTTCCATAGTTATCAAAAACATCTGCGAAGTAGGCCTTGACCGCATGGCCAAAAATGACCGGATCGGATACTTTCATCATCGTAGCCTTTAAGTGGAGTGAAAAAAGGACGCCTTTTGCTTTGGCATCTGCTACCTGATCTTTCAGAAAAGTAACCAAGGCTTTCTTGCTCAGCACAGTCGCATCGATGATTTCTCCTTGCAAAAGGTCAATTTTTCCTTTGAGCACTTCTTCTGAGCCATCCTTTGTGAACAAGGCGATTTTAACAGCGGTTGCTTTAGCAATGGTCAGCGATTTCTCGTTCGATTTAAAATCACCCGATGTCATGGTGGCAACATGGGTTTTTGAGTCCGCACTCCATGTACCCATGGAATGGGGGTTCTTTTTGGCATAATTCTTTACCGCCCTGGGTGCACGACGATCTGAATTGCCCTCGCGTAACACAGGATTTACAGCACTGCCCTTTATTTTATCGTAACGGGATCTAATGTCTTTTTGATTTTCGTCAATCGGTTGATCCGGGTAATTGGGAATGGGGTATCCTTTTGATTGCAGTTCTTTTATCGCTTCTTTCAATTGGGGTATTGACGCGCTGATATTGGGGAGTTTAATGATATTGGCATCAGGGTTTTTGGCCATTTCCCCTAAAATCGACAAATCATCGGTAAGCCTCTGGTCTGGCTTCAAAAAATCTGAAAACGCGGCAATAATCCTAGCGGTCAAGGAAATATCCTTGGTTTCGATATCTATTCCGGCCGTTTTTGTGAAGGCCTTTACGATGGGTAAAAAAGATTGGGTGGCCAGAGCAGGCGCTTCATCTGTCAGGGTATAATAAATCTTGGGCATTAACGTCGGTTGTTTTGTTCAATGAGGGGCAAATATACAATTTATGGTACAAAAAAGGGGGTGGCCATCAAACTTTACCATAGATAGAATTTCCTGGATAAAGCGAATGGCTTCCGGCTTCCAAAAGTGGGGAACTGGTAGCAAAAACAAAAGCCATATCATTGTACGAATACATTGACATGGCTTTTTTGAAATAGCTGGTAAACTGTTTGTTCTACCCTGAGGCAAAACCGCAACCATTGATTGCATTTACACCACTATCTCCACGTTCGAACTACTTTTGACCCCAATCCTAAAATCAAGGTTCAAGTATGTACTTCTTCCCATCGCTCAAAACATGGCTACCGTTCATAAAATCTAAATTTCATTTGGGCATCCTGATTTCACAAAGTTTACCCTATGGGTTTTACTCCATGGTACTTTGCTCGTCACATCCATATTTTGTGTTGCCACAAGGTTTTGGACGAAACTAAACCGACAGTATAAATTACGTGAACTTTATAGCGATTAAACAAAAAACTTAAATAGCATCTTTTTTAATCACATTTAAAGATAAGGTAATCCATTTTGAAAACGAAAATTTTTAACAAATTTAAAATCAACATGTTGTCAACGCACCATATGAACAATTGTTAATAAAAAACGCCCCTTGGAAAAGGGACGTTTTTGGTTCGAGTCTGTTCTTGGCATCAAGATCGAATTTCCTTGATCCTTGCCTTTTTGCCGGTAAGTCCTCTGAAGTAAAAGATCCGTGCTCGTCGCACCTTACCTTTTTTGTTGATTTCAATTTTTTGTAAGGCGGGCATATTGATTGGAAAAATACGCTCCACACCAACGGTTCCAGACATTTTGCGAATGGTAAAGGTTTCCGTTGAACCTGAACCCCTCCTTTGGATGACAACGCCCTTAAAAAACTGGGTCCGCGTTTTTTCACCTTCCTTGATCTCGTAATAAACGGTTATGGTGTCCCCTGCAGAGAAGTTCGGAAATTCCTTTTTGGTGACAAATTCGTTCTCTACAAAGCTTACTAATGATTCCATGGTTTTGATTTACTGTGTAAGTCAATATCAACATTCACGATTTTCGTCAGAGGTTGATTTAACAGGTTGCAAAAATAGTTTATAAATTATAACCGACAAGTGATTTTCATAAATTTTTGCTTTACCGGTCATCGGATTACCCCAAAAGATCGGGCCGTCTTTCTTCCGTACGTTTATATGCTTCTTCCTCCCGCCAAGCCTCAATTTTGGCCGTATGGCCGCCCAGTAATATTTCTGGCACCCGCATCCCCTTATATTCTGCAGGTCTGGTGTATACCGGCGGGGCCAATAAATCATCTTGGAAACTATCGGTAAGGGCCGAAGTTTCGTTACTGAGCACTCCGGGAATAAGCCTTATGATACAATCACAGAGCACGGCAGCCCCCAGTTCCCCGCCCGACAACACATAGTCACCAATCGAGATTTCTTTAGTGATCAACCAATCCCGTACCCTTTGGTCCACTCCTTTATAATGCCCACATAAAATGATCAAATTTTCCTTTAGCGATAACTGGTTCGCCATTTTCTGGTTTAAGGTTTCGCCATCGGGGGTCATGTATATCAGTTCGTCATAGTGACGCTCGGACTTAAGTTTATCGATGCATTTATCGATGGGTTCGATCATCAGTACCATGCCGGCCCCACCCCCAAATTGATAGTCGTCGACTTGGTTATAACTATTGTTGGTATAATCGCGTAAATTGTGAAGATGCACCTCTACCAGCCCTTTTTCAATGGCACGCTTCAATATCGAGGCTTCGAACGGGCTCCTTAGAAGTTCTGGCAGCACGGTAATAATGTCGATTCGCATGGGGAAATTGGGATTTGATCGCTATTGGGCAGTCCAAAAATAATGAAAACAATGCACATCCTTGAACCAGCCTAATCTTTCGTACAATTTTTGAGCGGGATTGTCAATGGCGGTTTCCAATGCAAGCCCCTTAAAACCACTTTCCTTGCAGAAGTTCTTGGCATGGTTCAACAAGCTTTCCCCGACCCCTTTTCCTCTTTCTGAATCTTTTACGAATAGATCATTTAAAAGATATACCGGAGCCATGGAGACCGATGAGAATATAGGATACAGTTGGGTAAATCCAATGGCATTAGCTCCCTCCATGGCTAAAAATATTACGGATTCGTTGCGCGAGATCCTTTGCCTTAAGAATTCCCGTGCTGCCTCCAAATCTGATGCCTGTTTATAGAAAACCCTGTAAGCATCGAAAAGCGGTAACACCAAGGGAAGATGTTTCGGGTTTGCTCTAAGTATATTGACCATTGTAAAAGAAAAAACTCCTTGCGGAGTTTTTATTTGGGTTTTTTGTACTTGTTGATTTCATCCTGTAATTGCCTACTTATCTTTTGTTCCCTTTCCAAGGCCCTTCTGCGGTGGTCTTCATATTCCAATTCCAGCTCAGATAAACTGGTCTTGGCCTCTTGGGTCAGTATGTTGCTGTTTCTGAATTTGTAAATAAAGAAAAGCAGCATTAAGAGCAAGGCAGTGATCATGGTCCAGAGGATAAAATTGTAGGTCGCTTTGGCCACTTGTATTCCCAGAAACGACATGCTGTCTTTTTCTTCGCTTACCGCCGCTAGATTGCCCGTAGTCTCCTCCAGTTTTTTATTTAAGGAAACGATGGTGGTTTCATGGCCCGAGATAGTTGATCTTAGTTCGCTCGTAATTTTGTTTACAGCGGTGAGCGTATCGAGTACGTTCTTCCTTAATTTATATAGATTGCTTTCTTTCACTACTTCGTAGCGAACGCCATCTGCCCTGTAGTTTCCTGATTTTTTCACAAGATAATCGAATTGACCGCTGATGGGGCCATTGTCTAGCGATAAATTCTCATCTGATTCTGCAGATTCTTGCGCAAATTGTAGGTTAAAGGTCAACAAGGTGGTCAAAATACATAATATTCTTAAACCTTTCATTTTTGAGTGGGTGCTAAGTATTAATTAATAGGATTTAGAGTGGACTAAAGTAAAGCATTATAACCAATTACGAAAAAAAATGGCGCATTAGCTGACTGCATGGAAAGATTTCTGTCATTTAATTCCCTTTTTGGCATAAATACCGAACAGTTTTCAGATCAATAGGAAAGGATCCATTGCACAAATTTTGTTTGACTAATAATAGGTAAACCGCCGAACCTTGGCTATATATTTGGCCAATCGGATCACTTGGTGCGAATAGCCATATTCGTTGTCGTACCAAATGTAGAGTATGATATTCTTTCCGTTATTGGACACAATGGTCGCGGTACTATCATAAATCGATGGGGCAGAGGTGCCCACGATATCGGAAGATACGATTTCCTTGCTCAAGGAATACTTGATTTGCTCCACCAGATCGCCTTCCAAAGCGTATTTCTTTAAGATGGTGTTTACTCCGTCAATTGAGGTCTTATTGTTGACCTGAAGATTCAAGATGGCTAAAGAGCCATTGGGAACCGGAACGCGGATCGCATTCGAAGTCAATTTACCCTTAATACCAGGTAAAGCTTCAGAGACCGCCTCGCCGGCGCCGGTTTCCGTGATGACCATGTTCAGTGCTGCGGCCCTTCCCCTCCTATGCTTCCCATGCATATTGTCCATAAGATTTTGGTCGTTGGTGTAGGCATGTATCGTTTCTAAATGGCCTTTCTCTATACCCAAGGAATCATCGATCACTTTTAATATGGGCGTGATCGCATTGGTGGTGCAGGAAGCCGCAGAATAAATATGGGTGGTATTGGGATCATATTCGTTATGGTTGACGCCGTGAACAATATTCGGAATGCCTTTTCCAGGAGCTGTAAGCAATACTTTTGAAGCCCCTTTTGCCTTGAGGTGCCTCGAAAGTTGGCGCTGGTCGCGGAATGCTCCGGTATTGTCTATGATCAGGGCCTCTGAGATCCCAAATTTTGAATAATCCGGTTCCTCAGGGGCCGTTGTGCTCAATACATATACCGTTGTGCCGTTAATGATCAACGCATGGTTGTCGATATCTACATTCACGGTGCCCATGAATTTGCCATGGATGGAGTCGGTACGGAGCAGGCTTGCCCGTTTTTCCAATGTTTCCATGGTGATGGGCCCACGGGTAACGATCGCCCTTAAACGCAATTGGTTTCCCTTACCGGTCTTTGCCATGAGTTCGCGCGCCACCAATCGGCCTATTCTTCCAAAACCAAACAGTACCACATCTTTTGGTTCAATGAGTTTGCTTTTAGCGGCTCCTTTGAGTTTGTCTATTACAAAACCCTTGACCTCATCATAACCATTATCGTCTGAATGGTATTCATAGGTCAATTTTCCGATATCCAATTTTGAAGGGGGAAGTGGAATATCGTTGATCGCCCTTAGTATTTCAACGGAGTCAAATATTGAAATCGGCTTTTGGACGAATGCCCCGGCATATTCGTGTAGATTGATAATATCGCTCACATTTTTGTCGATGACTTGATTTTTGAACAATACCACTTCAATGGACTTGTCGTACCAAAGGTCGCTGGTGATTTTGATAAATTCGGTGGTAGCCTTTATACGGTCTGTCTGGAAGGCCAATTCTTTTTCGTAGGTTCGAATCTGTGTCATTTTCTATGGTTTTGTGGTTAAGGGGGTCCTGTAAAAATACTCAATTGAATTATTCTCAATGGAATATTAAAAAAAACGCTCCCATTTGGAGCGTTCTTGTTCATTGTTTGAAAGGTCTATTGAAAAATAATTCTTTCGCGTTCCCCTTTTTCATTCAACATGGTAATACTGGTTTTACCGTATTTTGAAATTTTACCAAAGAGCACCTTGGCATCCTGTATGTCATCAATATCCTCATCATCCACAGAAATCAAAATTTTATTTTCAAGACCGTACCCTCTATAGGTTTCCGGTACGCCCACGATTTTCACCCCTTTCTTGATCTTGAACTGCTTGCGGTCTTTTTCCGTAAGGTTTTTTACAGTTAAACCCATCACGGGCAGGTCTATGGTCTGTAACTCGGTCAAAGTTACGGGCATGGTGAATTCGTCGCCATTACGGGCTACGGTGACGCTTACAACATCGCCAGGTCTTTTGGCCGATAAATAGCCCGTTAGATCCGGAAAACGTTTGATTTTTACATTATCTACCATTTTAATGACGTCCCCAACCTGCAGATCCGCAGCTTCAGCACCCGATTCTTCCTGAATTTCGCTGATATAAACCCCTTCAATTTCATTAATGCCATTTTCCATGGCGTAGGGGGTATTGGTCTGTGGAGTGCTTATTCCCAGTATTCCTTTTAGTACATTCCCATATTCAAGGATGTCGTTCACCACTTTCTTGGCAATATTGCTGGGTACAGCGAACGAATATCCCACATATGACCCCGTTTGGGATGAAATCGCGGTATTGATGCCCACTAGATCCCCATTGGTATTTACCAAGGCCCCCCCACTATTTCCGGGGTTAACGGCCGCATCGGTCTGGATAAAGGACTGGTTCCTTCCAAGATCCCGAGCTTTGGCGCTGATGATGCCCGCGGTTACTGTAGAGGTAAGGTTGAACGGGTTGCCCACGGCCAATACCCATTCTCCGATTTTGGTATTGTCCGAATCGCCAAAGGCCAGGTAAGGCAGTTTTTCGTCGACAGCTATTTTAAGTAGGGCAATATCGGTATTCGGGTCGGTACCCACCAATTCCGCTTCATAACTCTTATTGTTGTTGAGGGTTACCTGCAGCTGGCTGGCATTTGCCACCACATGGTTATTGGTAACGATATAACCATCGGATGAAATGATAACCCCAGAACCCATGCCTATCTGAGGTCTTGATTCGGCCTGCGACCCGAAGAAAAAGTCACTTAAGCTCTTTGGGCCGGAATTAAGGGTCACATTTTTCACGTGAACTACGGCATTCACCGTGTTTTCAGCGGCCACGGTAAAATCAACTTCATTGATTCCCGCACCTTTGGCAGAAGTAGGGGTAATACTGGTATTAAAAACGGAGGCCCCACCATTGTCGGATATCGGTGCATAGTTGGGATTCTCATAAAATAATTTATAAGCCCCCAAGGTTATTGCGCCGGCAAAAATGGAGACTAAAAGTAAACTGCCTATTTTTCTCATAGTAGAAATCATTTTTGTTTGCTAGTAGTAAAATTAATCGATTTTTGGGTTCGATTTTGGAGTTTAACGACTTTTTAACGGCCAATTTTACCTTAAATAAAGTCCTATCTTTGTAGCTCATTTGGTGTTATGTTGCTACAGTTTTATAAATATCAGGGTACCGGTAACGATTTCATTTTGATCGACAACCGGGACGAAAAATTTCCAAAAAAGAATGTCGAATTGGTTGCCTTTCTTTGTGATAGACGTTTTGGGATCGGTGCAGACGGGTTGATTTTGCTGGAGTCTGATCAAAGTGTCGATTTCAACATGGTCTATTACAATTCAGATGGCAATACCGGTACCATGTGCGGTAATGGTGGCAGGTGCCTGGTCGCTTTTGCCAAGCATTTGGGAATCATTGGTGAAAGTACCGTTTTCCGCGCCGTGGATGGCCTCCACAAAGCAACTATAGATGTAAAGGAAAATGTATGCCTTCAAATGCAGGATGTTGGGGAAATCAAACAAAAACCCAACTATATTTATTTGGACACGGGTTCACCGCATCATGTACAACTGGTTGAAAATCTAGCAGATATGGACGTACCCGCTGAAGGGGCCAAATTACGTTATGGACTCTATGGAAAAAAAGGCAGCAACATAAATTTTGTTGAACCCAGCGGTCCTGACGCCTTTAAGGTAAGAACCTACGAACGGGGGGTGGAAGATGAAACACTTTCCTGTGGAACCGGGGTCACTGCGGTGGCCTTGGCCATGCACCATATTCAGGGAACCAAATCAAATGAAATTACGCTTCACGCCTTGGGAGGTGATCTTAAAGTGCGTTTTAACAAGGTTTCGAATGGTTATGAGAATGTGTGCTTGATCGGCCCGGCAGAAATGGTCTTTAAAGGGGAAATCGAATGGAGAAATTAAAAGGTGCGCATATTTACCTAAGGGCATTGGAGCCGAATGACCTGGAGTTTCTGTATCAATTGGAAAACAACCCCGGTATTTGGGAGATCAGTGGTACCATAACGCCTTTTTCGAAACACGTGTTGCGGCAATATCTGGAGAATGCACATAGAGATATTTATGATGTAAAACAACTGAGATTGGCCATTTGCATGAATGACGGCACCTTGATTGGCCTGATCGATCTTTTTGATTTTGACCCAAAAAATCACCGTGCCGGAATCGGGATCGTTGTCTTGGAACCTCTAAAGCGAAACAAAGGGGTTGGTTCGGAAGCGATAGCCCTCTTAATTGACTACTCCTTTTCGGCGCTGGATCTTCGACAATTGTTTGCCAATGTGGGCGCAGACAATGAAGCGAGCATATACCTGTTCAAAAAAATGGGCTTTCGGGAAGTCGGGATAAAAAAAGATTGGATTTTCTATAACGGAACCTATAAGGATGAAATTTTGTTCCAAAAAATACGCGATTAACAATGTACTTAAAAAAAATACTTTTCGCCATCATCGTAATGGGACTCATAGCAGGGGGAATTTTCACCTATAAGGTTTACCATGCCATCTTTTCGCCCAATACCAAGTTCACTTCGGAAGAAGCCTTCGTGTATATCCCTTCCAGCGCGGAATTCGGCGATGTATCGCGTTTGTTGGAACCCTTTTTAAAAGATGGGGTCACCTTTCGGCAGCTTGCGTTACGAAAGGGTTATGTGTTGAACGTAAAAGCGGGTAAATATGCCTTAAAAAAGGGAATGAACAACAACGAGATCATCAATGCACTTCGAAGCAATAATATTCCTATAAAGGTGTCGTTCAACAACCAGGAAAGGGCAGAAAACCTGGCAGGCCGAATTGCCTCCCAGATTGAAGCCGACAGCTTATCGCTCTTAGACGCGATGCGAGATTCCCAATTCATGAATGCCAATGGCCTCGATGAAGCGAACCTCTTGACCATCTATATCCCGAACAGTTATGAGTTTTTCTGGAATACTTCGGCCGAAAAGTTCAGGGACCGAATGCTCGCGGAATATCAACGTTTTTGGAACGAAGGGAGATTGAACAAAGCAACAGCATTGAATCTTTCCCCTGCCCAGGTGATTAGCTTGGCTTCCATTGTGCATAAGGAAACGGCTAAGGTAGATGAAAGGCCCCGTGTGGCAGGGGTATATCTGAACAGGTTGCGCAAGAACATGTTGTTACAGGCAGATCCCACAGTGATATATGCCATAAAAAAGAGCAATGGCAATTTCGATACGGTCATCAAACGGGTTTTGTATAAAGACCTTGAATTAGATTCTCCTTACAACACCTACAAATACGCTGGATTGCCCCCAGGGCCCATCGCCATGCCCGATATCTCTGCCATAGATGCGGTTCTCAATCCGGAAAATCACGATTATCTCTATTTTGTGGCCAATGTCGAAAATTTTGGCTATCACAAATTTGCCAAGGACTTGGTGCAGCACAACCGTAATAAAGAGCAATACATCAGATGGATCAATGCCCAGCAGATCAAAAGGTAGGCATCTCATCCCAATTTTGGCACTTGTTAACTAAAATTGTGTATTTTTAACGAATCATTGTAGCTTCCCACCCCAAGTCGACCATATCTTTGACCTGTGAAATTTAAGCAGACTTTTTTTTGTCATAAGTCTTAAGAAAACAAAAGATATGGGAAGATGTGTCTTCTTTTTTTGTTCACTTGTAGTTTTGTTGATTTTAATGAGTTTTGGCTTCAGTACGCCAAATTATCGGGTTCCGGAAAGTCTTAGAGTAACCCAGCAGACAGAATATCTTTATCCCCAACAATTAGTGGTTTTAAAACCTAACCTAGCGATACCGCCCTTTTTGGGCACCTCGTATGTCGGTTTTAAGGAAGCACTGGCTTTTAAAGAATCGAGAGGTAATTATTTCAGCATGAACACTTTGGGCTATCTTGGAAAATATCAATTCGGTATTGGGACACTGCAGCTTATGGGGGTTTATAACGCTACCCGTTTCTTGAACGACCCGGTGCTTCAGGAGAAGGTATTTTACACAAACATGTCGCGCAACAAATGGATTCTGCGAAGGGATATCCAGAGATTTGTCGGCAAACGAATCGGGGGGGTCGAAATAACCGAGTCGGGTATGCTTGCGGCCGCGCATTTGGCCGGTCCCGGAAATGTAAAGAAGTACCTACGCTCATGGGGAGCAAGGGATACTATTGATGTCTATGGCACCGCTGTTTCCATATATATCAAGAAATTTTCGGGCTATGATTTGTCCCACGTGTCACCAAAAAAGAATCCAAAAATCTAAAATAAGAAGGTCCCTTATAGAAAGTAGGAAAGAGGTATTCCCTTTTTAGAATGGGAACTAAAAATTAGCATAGGAATGTACCCCGTCACCAAAAGGTCGGGGTTTGTTTTTTTGGATAGGAGCAAAGCGGCCTTTTTATGCTGAGATGATGAATATTGACGGTCTTTTGTGCAGTTCGAGAGTGAAATGCTTCCAATCGGCAATGCTTTTGGTTGCGATGAATTCCGTTGACAAGGTGAGGTCGCATGCCACGCAAAGCAAAGTGGTCATGGCAAGTGTTTTGAGGAGTTCTCCGAGTAATTTGTCGTTCCTATAGGGGGTTTCTATAAAGACCTGGCTTTGATTGGTCTCTTTTGAAATTCGTTCCAATTGTTTTATCTTTTTTCTTCGATCCACAGATTCAATGGGCAAGTAGCCGTTAAAGGCGAAGTTTTGACCGTTCATGCCACTGGCCATTAAGGCCAATACTATTGAAGAAGGGCCCACCAGGGGCACCACCTGTATCCCTATTTGATGCGCTACTTTTGCCACTTCTGCACCGGGATCTGCAATACCGGGACAACCTGCTTCCGATAGGACCCCAATATCGTGTCCCTCCAAACAGGGATTCAACAAATGGGGTATGGTCTCCGGCTCTGTATACTTATTGAGCGTCTGCAGACTTAAATCGGGCTGTGATTTTCGCGGACTTATTTTTTTTATGAAATGCCTGGCCGATCTTTCATTTTCAACGATGTAGTGATCAATATTTTCAATGGTGCGTTTGATTGAAATGGGCAATACTTCAAGTGGTTCCGTTTCGCCCAAAGTGGTCGGGATCATGTACAATTTGCCCTTTATGCCGATGCTTTTTGCCATTTACTTTGGGTTTAACGCTATTTTTCGAGCAATGATGTCACAGGCTTGATCGATCATGTGAAAGACCTCAACGAAACCATCGGGACCTCCATAATAAGGATCGGGAACCTCCCAGGGCTGACTGGCCGTTTCTTCCATCAAAAGCCTTATTTTGCAATGGTGCGCTACCGTTTGGCTTAGGGAAACGATTTTTTGGTAGTTGCTTTTGTCCATCGCATAAATATGATCATATATTTCTAAATCTGAGGGAACGATTTTTCTACAACGCTGATGGCTGATGTCTATCCCATATTTGGAGGCAACAGCAATACTTCTTTCATCCGGCCTTTTTCCTATATGATAATTGGCCGTACCTGCCGAATCCACCAGTACCAAATCAGGGTCGACCTTACTGCGCAATAGGCCTTCGGCAAGCGGTGAACGGCATATATTGCCGAGGCATACCATTAAAACTTTCGTAACCATAAAAATTTACGAGAATTTTTTGGACAGGTCGTCTATATACTTTTTGAATTGTTTATCGGTTTCAGCCAGGTTATCAACGGTCTTGCACGCATGTAGTACGGTCGCGTGGTCTCGTTTTCCGATTTGGGAGCCTATGCTCGCCAAAGAGGCCTTTGTAAATTTTTTGGCGAAGAACATGGCCAGTTGTCTTGCTTGTACAATGTGTCTTTTTCTGGTCTTTGATTGCAGCGTGGCTACATCCATTTCGAAATAATCGGAAACCACTTTCTGTATATAGTCTATGGAAACCTCACGTTTGGTGTTCTTTACAAACTTCTCGACCACCATTTGTGCCAATTCCAGGGTTACTTCCTTTTTATTGAACGATGATTGGGCGATCAATGAAATGATGGCGCCTTCCAGCTCCCTAATATTGGTTTTGATGTGTTTTGCGACGTAATCGATGATATCGTCTGGCATCTCAACCCCATCACGGTACAATTTGTTTTTCAAAATCGACACCCTGGTTTCATAGTCTGGTGTCTGCAATTCGGCAGATAGGCCCCATTTGAAACGCGACAACAACCGTTGCTCTATATCCTGCATATCCACGGGAGCCTTGTCGGATGTTAGGATGACCTGTTTTCCGTTTTGGTGCAAATGGTTGAATATGTGGAAAAACACATCCTGGGTTCCCGATTTACCTGAAAGGAACTGCACGTCATCAATGATCAACACATCGATAAGTTGATAAAAATGGATGAAATCGTTGCGGGTATTCTTCTTGACCGATTCAATATACTGCTGGGTAAATTTTTCCGCAGATATATAAAGTACAGTGCGTTCTGGATATTTATCTTTTATCTCGACCCCAATGGCATGTGCCAAGTGGGTTTTGCCCAGTCCCACGCCACCAAAAATCAACAAAGGGTTAAAAGAGGTGCCCCCGGGCTTGTTGGCCACCGCCATCCCGGCCGATCGCGCCAAACGGTTGGAGTCCCCTTCCAAAAAATTATCAAAATTATAATTGGGGTTGAGCTGAGATTCAATTTTAATATTCCTGATACCCGGAATCACGAAAGGATTCTTTAGTTCAGGGTTCTTTGACTTTATGGGCACATCCATTTCTTGCGGTATCATACTACCACGGTTGGAACTAGGGATCTTTTCAGTAAAAGGCTCCTTATTGCCATAGGTGTTCTCCATTTTTATGATGTACACCAATTTTGCAGTTTCCCCCAATTCCTTGGTAAGGGCTACTTTCAATAACTTTACGTAATGCTCTTCGAGCCACTCATAAAAGAATTTGCTGGGCACCTGAATGCTCAATGCGTTTTCCGACAGCCTAACGGGCCGAATCGGCTCAAACCATGTTTTGAATGCCTGCGGTTGGATATTATCACGGATAAAAGCCAAACAATTGTTCCATACGGAATTAGCAGTAACACTCATTCTAAAATTCTCTTATTTTGGTTAGTATTTTAACAGTCCGTAGGGCGAAATCAGACTGGAGAGGGCCTGCTTTTCATATTGGGACAAATATGTGAACAAAAAAACTAAAAAAAAAATGTAATACCATTGAATTTCAGATTTTTTTTCACCATGTTCGATTATCGATTTGTACTTTTCTAAATATAAATCTTTTACAACAAAGAATATGGATTTTAACGAATTTTCTTTTCGGGTGCGCTATTCCGAAACCGATCAAATGGGCGTGGTGTATCACGGGAATTATGCGCAATACTTGGAGATGGGAAGGGTAGAGTGGTTAAGGTCGCTCGGAATTTCCTACAAAAGCATGGAGGAAAATGGTATTATGCTTCCAGTAATTTCCCTCCGGATGGATTTCAAAAAATCCGCTACCTATGACGACCTGTTGTTCGTCGATACAAGGTTAAAAAAAACGCCTTCGGTAAGGATTGAGTTTGACTATAAAATTTACAATGAAGCCAGGGAAATTTTGGTAGAGGCGAACACCGTTTTGGTTTTCATCGATATGAAGAGCAAACGCCCTATTCGTTGTCCTGAATTTTTACTGGAAAAAATAGCTATGCAATCGTAATTCGATCAATCATTGCCCTTCTCTACCAAACTTTCATATCAAAACAGCAATTTGGGCCCCGGCCATGCCCTCCATTTGGGATCGTAACAAGCCGGCATCGCTTTTGCGCACAGAAAGTGTCAGTTCGCACTTAGTTCCCGTTTTCTGTGCAATCAGATGCCACTTTTGTTGTTTAATGACGCGCATCAGCTGGTCGAACTCGCGATAGCCGATGGTAATCCGGTATTGATCTTCATGCTCCCTTATAACGATATTGGAGGCATCGAGAGCCATTCTCGATGTGGTACGGTAGGCCAATATCAACCCGCCCTTTCCCAATTTGGTGCCACCAAATATGCGTACCACTGCAACCAGGACATTCGTAAGGCCCAAAGCGTTGAGTTGCCCTAAAATGGGAGCTCCGGCAGTATTTCTGGGTTCCCCGTCATCAAATGTGCGAATGTGGGCTTCGTCGAAGCCCAAACGCCATGCATAGCAGATGTGATTCGCCTTAGGATGAATTTTCCGTAGTTGTTCCAAGTATGTTTTTACCTGAACATCAGTTTTTATGGGAAAAACGTAGCCATAGAATTTGCTCTTCTTCTCTTTGTACTGCCTTACTTCTGAAGGCTGGTCAACGGTTTTAAATACATAGTTAGGGTTATCCATCAAAACAAAGCTACCAAAACGATACTTATGACCGCCAAACCAAGGCCAGCCCAGTTTTTGGCGCTCAATTGTTCCTTGAACAGTATTATCCCCATCAAAGTTGAAAACAATACCGTACCAACGTTGATAATAGTAAAGATCGAGGCACTGTTAAGCGCTTTGTTTTCAAGTGCCAGTAAAAGGAAATGAATGGTGAAATAATTGAAAGAACCTAGTATTATGCCGCCAACAAGATTTTTCAGGTTGATTTTTAAGGGTTTGCGTTTTGAATTGATCAGAATGAACAAAAGACCAGTAGTTCCCGCTGCCCCAAAGACCACTGCGGAGAATAATGGGAAATCTGCCGCGACCATATTATTGGTCTGTAGGTATTTGATGCCGGCATCCACCATTCCCGACCCCATAAAAAGCAAGAGTGGCAATATCAGACTTTCAACTTTTACCGTAATGGTCCTGTTTTTGATCGACGAGAAATAGACCGCGGCCAATGCCAGAACAATGCCAATGACCTTTATAGTGCCCAATTCTTCCCGATACAGCAGCACGCCCATCATGACCGGAATGACCAACGACATTTTGGCAGCTACGGAAGCCACAGAAACCCCCAGGTTTTGAGAAGTTTTGGCGGTAATGTTGAACACCACGATAAATAGCATGCCCAAAGTCAATGTTCCCATAAACCAAGGCTTTGCCGGTAACTCGGAATAGTGAATCGGCCCGTCATAAAAAAAAGTGGCGAACAAACTGGCGGTAAAGTAATTGGTAATGATAGCGTAAAGGGTCTGGATCTTGAATCTTGAAAAAAGTTTGAATATTACGAACAAGGCGCTCGAGAAAAGCACGCACATACTAAGTGGCAACATCCTATAATCGTGTTTTTAGTTCAACGATATCTTCACGACCTACCTGTAGGTTCCAACATTTGATGCCCAGTTTTTGAGCGGCATCGGTATTTTCTTTGGTATCGTCTACAAAGAAAGTTTCTTCGGGTTCCAATCGGTTTTCATCGAGAACAAATTGAAAAATTTCCAAGCTGGGTTTACGAAGTTGGATTTCATGGGATAGGTAGAATTTTTCAAAACTGTTTCTGAACCGATCAAATTTTTGTGCTCCCATGATATCTTGCACATGGGGAATATGCAAGGCATTTGTGTTGCTGAGCAAGAAAAGCCGGTATTGGGCCTCTTGCGCCAATTGTTCAATGAATTGGAGCCTATGATCGGGGAAATCGAGCAATATGGAATTCCAAATATTGGTTATTTCGGCCATGGAGGCATTCGGATATACTGAGACCAATTGGGCAAGAAAAGCTTCCGAGTCGATCGCACCCACCTCGTACTGTTCATTAAGGGCATGCAATTTGGGTCCTAGGACCGATTTTCCGCCATATCTTACCATTTCACGGGTTACGACTTCCTTATCGAGATTTATGAAAATATCGCCAAAATCGAAGATGATGTTTTTAATCATTTCTATAATAGTTTAGGGTGTCTTTTCCGATTTTTTGGGATGCACACAATATACCTGGACACCTAGGGGCCACTATCCCTTTTTTAAAGGACTGTGAACCTATGAATACCCGGGCTTCATCCCAAAGGTCTGCCGTGAGGAAGTGCTGTAGCGTCTTTGCGCCACCTTCTACCAACATACTGGTTATCTGACGTTCATGCAATGCGGTACAGATGGCATTGGACATATTTTCGGCCCAGTCCAGCACAACGTAATCGACCTCTTTCTTATACAAAGTGGCATTGGCATTTTGCGTGATCAGCAAGGTTGGGGTACTTCCATCAAATATATGGAAATCGCCATTGATGTCCAGATTTTTGTCTACAACAATACGGATGGGGTTTGTGCCCTGCCATTGGCGCACGTCCAATTTTGGGTTATCCGCCAAAACTGTGTTCGTACCCACTAAGATGGCCTGTTCTTGGCTTCGCCACTGATGTACCCTTTGCCTTGAGATGGTATTGGTGATCCAATAGGGTTTTGGGTCGCTTTCCCTTTTTTCATTGGCGGGAGCGATAAAACCGTCAAGGGTCTGGGCCCACTTCAAAATGATATAAGGCCTCTTCCTTTCGTGAAAGGTTAAAAACCGTTTGTGGAGTTCCCTGCATTCATCTTCCATTAGACCAACCGATACCTCACAACCAGAATCGATTAATTTTTGGATGCCATTTCCTGCAACTTTTTTATGCGGATCCAAGAGACCTATAACCACTCTAGGAATTTTGTGCTTTGCGATCAAATCGGCACAAGGAGGTGTTTTTCCATAATGTGAACAGGGTTCAAGGGTGACATACAAGGTGGCCTCGCTTAAAAGCGATTTATCTTTTACAGCATTTATGGCGTTCACTTCGGCATGTGGACCACCATAAGCACTGGTATAACCTTCTCCTATGATATAGCCATGGTGTACAATAACGCATCCTACCATGGGATTGGGCGCGGTGGTGCCCAGTCCATTTTTAGCGATTTCCACACATCGCAACATGAAGTTGGCATCATGAATGTCCGGGTTTACTCGCTGATCGTAACGTATAGGTATGCGCTTTCGTTCCATCGATTCAGAATTTTACCATTTTGGGCAATTCACTTATCTTCACGCGACAAAAATAGAATATTAATCATGATATTTTTTATGTCTTATGGATAGGACCGTTATCAGGGAAATATGCCCAGAGGACAATCCTATGGTCGCCAAGGTAATCAGAAAGGTCATGGAAGACCTTGGGGTTCCCAAAGTGGGAACGGCATATGCCGATAAAGCCCTTGACCACATGTTCGAGAACTATGATGTAGCCAAAGCAACTTATTTTGTGGTCGAAGAAAACGGCCGTATTTTGGGCTGTGCGGGCGTGGCACAGCTCGAAAATTACGAGGGAAACGTTTGTGAGCTTCAAAAAATGTATTTTTTGGAGGAGACCAGGGGAAGGGGATTGGGCCGTCAAATGATGGCAATATGTCTTGAAAGGGCAAAATATTTTGGTTTTGAAAAATGTTATCTTGAAACCATGCCCTATATGGAAGCCGCCCAGCGATTGTATGTTAAAACTGGATTCACCTATATAGATCGACCAATGGGAAATACCGGACATTATTCCTGTCCCGTCTGGATGATTAAAGACCTTGTATAACGTAGTCGTAATCAAGAATCATTTTCGTTTTTCCATACCCGTACGAATTGCCCCAAAACCCTAAAGTTGCCAAGATGCGTTTAAGCGAGATCAAGACCATTTTCCACAAAGAACTGGATGAATCCTACCCCAAAGAGGAAGTCGACAGTTTTTTTTATATACTGATCAAACATTTTCTAGGGTTAGAGCGTTTCGTGCTCGCCCTTCAGCCCCTGCTCATCATTTCAAAGGAAGAAGAACAGCCTTTGTTTGAGGCTTTGAGTGATTTGAAATTACAGAAGCCCATTCAATATATCATTGGCAAGGCACATTTCATGGAAATGGATTTTCTTGTTGACGAAGGGGTCTTGATACCTCGGCCTGAAACCGAAGATATGGTTCGTCTAATCTTAAACGATCTGGGCGAATTGCCGCAAAAAAAAGAGCGGTTTAAAATTTTGGATATAGGAACCGGTACAGGCTGCGTTGCCATTGCCCTTGCCCGAAATCTTCCCAGTGCTAAGATATTGGCCATGGATATTTCTGTAAGGGCCCTGGATATTGCAGGGCGAAATGCCTTTAACAATGGGGTTAAAATCGAATTCCTGCTGGCCGATATACTAAAAATACCCCAATGGGCACATAATTTCGATGTGATCGTTTCCAATCCGCCCTATGTTAGGGAATCCGAAAAGCGCGATATGAAATCGAATGTAAAAGATTATGAGCCCGGCTTGGCATTGTTCGTTTCAGATGAAGACCCCTTGGTTTTTTATAAGGCCATAATCAAGTTTTCAAAACACCACCTCCATCAAGGCGGGTACCTTTACCTGGAAATCAATGAATATTTGGCCGAAGAAACGAAAGCCCTTTTGGATGAACGAAATTTTACGGATATTGAACTTCGAAAAGATATTTTCGGGAAGGATCGTATACTTAAGTGCCGCCTAAAGTAATCCCAGGAATGGCCACCCAAATTGATTCAAAACTAATCGAAGCCACTGGCAAAGTGGGTCAAAAAAGATAATCTACAATGAATGAGAAGGATCAAATTGAAAACCTTCGGAATGAATTGCAACAGCATAACCATAACTACTATGTGCTGGATCAGCCGACCATTTCCGATTATGAATTTGACATGAAGCTCAAAGAACTGCAGACGCTTGAGGCGAAACATCCCGAGTTGTACGATCCAACCTCGCCTACCCTTAGGGTAGGTGGTGAGGTGACCAAAATTTTTGAGACCCAGGCCCATGATTATCCCATGTATTCACTGGACAATTCCTACTCCAAGGAAGATTTGATCGATTGGGAGAAACGTATTCAAAGAATCCTTGGTGATGTAAAGGTCGAATTCACATGCGAGTTAAAATATGATGGTGCTTCGATAAGCCTTACGTACGAGCATGGGAAATTGGCACGTGCCCTGACCAGGGGCGATGGTGTTCAAGGCGATAATGTCACCGCAAATGTGAAGACGATAAAATCAGTTCCCTTACAGCTACAGGGTACATATCCCGATAAATTTGAGATTCGTGGGGAAATCGTGTTGCCCTTCGATGGTTTTGAAAAAATGAATGCCGAACGTATCGAGAACGGAGAGGATCCCTATATGAATCCTAGAAACACGGCCGCCGGCAGTTTAAAATTGCAAGATAGCACCTTGGTCGCACAACGTCCTTTAGAGTGCCTTCCCTACGGTTTGGCGGGAGCGCAGCTGGAGATCGCCTCCCAATTTCAAATGCTGGAAAAGGCAAGGGAATGGGGCTTCAAGATTCCCAAATGGGCGAAACGCTGCCAAACTACCGATGAGGTACTTCAATTTGTAGACTATTGGGAAATGCACCGACATGAACTTCCTTATGACACCGATGGGGTGGTCGTAAAGGTGAACGAATTGCGGCAACAGGAAGAACTGGGCTTTACGGCCAAATCCCCGAGGTGGGCCTTGGCCTATAAATTCAAGGCCGAACGGGTGTCGACCGTACTGAATGAAATTACCTATCAGGTTGGGCGAACCGGGGCCATTACGCCCGTCGCCAATCTGGAACCTGTTTTGTTGGCCGGTACCATAGTAAAAAGGGCTTCGTTGCACAATGCCGATCAGATCGAAAAATTGGATGTTCGGGAGGGTGATACGGTCTCCGTGGAAAAAGGAGGCGAGATCATCCCTAAGATCATTGGGGTTGATCTGAGCAACAGACCTTTAGATTCTTCTCCCACCAGATATATTACCCACTGTCCGGAATGCCATACGCTACTGGTTCGAAATGAGGGCGATGCCAAACATTACTGTACCAATTACTATGGATGCCCGCCCCAGATCACAGGTAGAATCCAACATTTTATTTCCCGAAAGGCGATGGACATCGAAGGCTTGGGCAGTGAAACGGTTGAATTGCTCTATAAAGAAGGGTTGATAGAAAACTATGCCGATCTTTATGAACTGACCACAGAAGAGGTATTGCCCTTGGAAAGAATGGCGGAAAAATCGGCCGACAACCTGATCAAGGGCATTGCTGCCTCGGTCAATATTCCTTTTGAACGGGTTTTATACGCTTTGGGGATTCGATTTGTAGGGGAAACGGTCGCTAAAAAATTGGCCAAGGCCTATAAAAATATCGATTTTCTTATGGCCGCTTCCGAAGAAGATTTGATCGCCATTTATGAAATTGGCGAACGGATCGCGCATAGCGTTGTGGAATTTTTTCACAACCCGGTAAATGTCGGAATAATCGACCGTTTGAAATCTTATGGAATCCAATTTTCACTATCCGAGGCACAACTGGAAAACCAGACCGATAAATTAAAGGGGCAGACCATTGTGGTTTCCGGTGTATTTGAGACATTGTCACGTGACGAGCTCAAAAAGCTGATCGAAGACAATGGCGGTAAAGTGGGCTCCAGCATCTCGTCCAAAACCAATTTCTTGGTCGCAGGCGATAAAATGGGCCCGAGTAAACGCGTCAAGGCGGAGACGTTGGGAGTACCCATTATTTCGGAACAGGATTTTTTACTGAGGCTGCAGTGATTGAAGCGGGCAATATATTTTAAGCTTAATATAAATTATGGAGATAGCACTTAAAAAAGCCTTAGGACCTTTAATGCTTTGGGGTCTCGGGGTCGGATATGTCATATCGGGCATGTATTTCGGATGGAATTTGGGACTTGCCGAAGGGGGTACCTATGGCCTCGCGATCGCAACCTTCTTCATCATCATCATGTACGTCACCTTCACATTCAGCTATACCGAAATGGCTTGTGCCATACCGAGGGCCGGCGGTGCCTTCGAATACGCGAATCGGGGCCTGGGCAAACACCTTGGCTTTTTGGCGGGCATCGCCCAAAATATCGAATTCGTTTTTGCCCCGCCCGCCATAGCCGCGGCCATTGGGGCCTATTTACATTTGGTATATCCATCGATCGATTTGATTTTCTTTGCGGTCGGCGCCTATTTGATATTTACGGGCATCAATATCTTAGGGGTAAAATTGGCTGCCACTTTTGAACTGGTGATCACCATTTTGGCGGTATTGGAATTGTTGATTTTTGCAGGTGTAACCTTGCCCGAATTTGAAGTAAGCAATTTGCAAATGAACCCACTTCCGCATGGTTTCTCAGGGGTTTTTGCAGCAATCCCTTTTGCCATCTGGTTTTTTTTGGCCATCGAGGGGGTGGCGAATGTGGCCGAAGAAGCCATAAATCCACAACGGAGCATCTTCATTGGCTTCGGTTCTGCAATATTGACCCTGGTCATCTTATGCCTCCTCACTTTTACCTCGGCAGTCGGGGTCGCCGGTTGGGAGGCCGTTGTTTATCCCGAAGGCAGTACCATAGCTTCCGATTCTCCCCTCCCGCTTGCGCTTTCCTATGTAGTCAACAGCGAACATATTCTGTATAAATTGCTGGTAGGAATAGGCCTTCTGGGCTTGATTGCCTCGTTTCACGGCATCATTCTGGCAGGGGGCCGGACTACTTTCGAATTTGGCCGTGTAGGGTATGCCCCCCTTTTTTTAGGGAAGGTACAATCGAAGTTCAGAACACCCACTAATGCGCTTCTTGCCAATATGATAGTAGGTATCATCACCCTTTTTACGGGAAAAACGGGTGAAATCATTACCATAGCCTGTTTTGGGGCTTTGGCCTTGTATATTGTTTCAATGTTGGCCTTTTTCGCCCTTCGCAATAAAGAGCCCGGCATGGTTCGCCCCTTTAAGGTGCCCATGTTTCCTTTGTTTCCGTTAACGGCCTTGGTCATTGCTTCGGTTGCATTTATCGCCATGACTTACTACAATCAAAGCCTCGCATTGATTTTCTTTGCCATTGTAGGGATTTCATATGTCTACTTTTTGATATTCTTAAACAAAAAAATGTAATACCTTAACAGGATGGATAAAAATGCGATTATTGCCAGACTTAAGGAAGGAAAAAATGCCAAGATAAAAGTGGCCATTGTAGATGTGGATGGCATACTAAGGGGCAAATTTATGCACCGCGACAAGTTTATTTCGGCCATCGAAAGCGGTTTTGGATTTTGCTCCGTGGTCTTCGGCTGGGATATGGCCGATGGCGCTTATGACAATAATATCGTACTGACCGGATGGCATACGGGCTATGGTGATTTGGAGGCGACCATAGATCTGGATACTTACAGAAACATTCCTTGGGAAGAAGATACGCCATTTTTTTTGGCAGATTTTGGTGGGGGTCCCAACCCACCACTCGAAATTTGCCCACGAAGCTTATTGAAACAAACGATCAAGCAGGCAAAAGATTTGGGCTATGCCCCAATGTTTTCCCAGGAATTCGAATGGTTTAATTTTAGGGAAACGCCGAGTACGCTCCAAGACAAGAATTTTCAGAACCTTCAACCGCTGACCCCTGGGATGTTCGGTTATTCGTTATTAAGGATGTCTGAGAACAGTGATTATTTCCAAGATCTTTTTGAACTTTTGGAAAGTTTCAAGATTCCTTTGGAGGGGTTACATACCGAAACAGGCCCAGGAGTCACCGAGGCGGCCATTCAATTCAGCGACATACTCGAATCGGCTGATCGGGCAGCCCTGTTTAAGTCGGCAGTTAAGGAGATTGCAGGGAAACACGGCATTATTGCAAGCTTCATGGCCAAACAGACCAGCGCACTTCCAGGATGCAGTGGGCATATCCATCAAAGCCTTTGGAACGATAGCAAAAAGATAAACTTGTTTTACGATGCCGATTCGAAAGACAGGATGAGCGGTTTAATGAAAAGCTATATTGCAGGCCAATTGCACTGCCTACCGGAAATCCTACCCCTCTTGGCACCAACGATCAACAGTTACAAACGTTTGGTAGAAGGGGCTTGGGCACCGACAACCTTAACTTGGGGGCATGATAACCGCACCACGGCGCTGCGGATCCTGACCACAGGAAAAAAATCGACCCGAATCGAACATAGGGTTGTAGGATCTGATGTCAACCCCTATTTGGCTATGACAGCCTGCTTGGCCAGTGGCCTGTACGGCATAAAACATAATTTAAAACTCGAGGTTCCACCAACAATGGGCAATGGTTATAAGGATTTAAATAATGGGGTACTTCCCGCCAATTTAATGGAAGCATCGAACAGGATGAAAAATTCTAAAATTGCCCGAGAACTTTTTGGCCCTGCCTTTGTAGACCATTTCACAAAAACAAGGGAATGGGAGTGGACGCGATTTGCAGCCGAAGTGACCGATTGGGAGACCAAAAGATATTTTGAAATAATTTAAATTTGATATGTTCGACCTTCATAAAACATACCAGTACAATTTCCCTACCACCATTCGCTTTGGGGCAGGTGTGATCAAAGAACTCGTACCCTATCTTAGGGACCATGCATTAAAACGACCCCTTTTGGTCACCGACGCCACGGTCGCCGACTTGCCATTTTTTGTAGAGATCACAAAGGAACTCCTTAAAAATGGATTCCATGTGGAAGTCTACAAGGACATGCATAAAAATCCGGTAAAATCCGATGTCATCAAAGGGGGCGACAGATATCACCAAACCCAAAGTGACTGTATTGTAGGGATTGGGGGAGGGGTGGCCCTTGATGTCTCTAGGGCCATCGCACTTAGGGTAAACCATAATCGGGACCTATTCGATTACGACGACCTCATTGGCGGAGATCAATTTGTTACGGAGGAAGTACCCCATTTTATTACCGTTCCGACAACGGCAGGTACGGGTAGCGAAGTCGGTAGGAGCGCTATCATCTCCGAGGACATTTCAAAGAAAAAAAGAATACTTTTCAGTCCTAAGCTCCTGGCCAAGATTGTTTTTGCCGACCCTTTATTGACCATGGAATTGCCTCCCTTTATCACCGCAGCGACCGGTATGGATGCTCTAACACACAATATGGAGGCCTATTTGGCAAAAGGATTCCATCCTATGTGCGACGGTATAGCGTTGCAGGGCATTAAACTGATTTCTGAATCCTTGGAAAATGCGACCCACAATCCCGATGAGACTTCACGGTCAAAAATGCTGTTGGCCTCCCTTATGGGAGCGGTCGCTTTCCAAAAAGGACTAGGTATCGTGCATAGTTTGGCACACCCGCTTTCAAGCTTATTGGATACGCACCACGGTTTGGCTAATGCGGTGAATTTACCCTATGGCATGGAATTTAATTACGAAGGATACGAAAATCGTTTTAGCGATATGGCTTCAGCATTTGGTCTGGGCAGCAATAAAGGGAACGCGTTGATCGACCACTTGTTTCAATTGAACCAGCGGCTAGGCCTGCCGACCAGACTTTCAGGGATTGGGGTAAAGGCCGAAAATATCGACCAACTTGCAACTTTAGCGGAAGCAGATTTCTGCCACCCATCAAACCCAAAGCCGGTGCGTAGGCTAGATTTTGTATCGCTTTATGAAAAAGCCCTGTAGCCTGTAAGTATGATAAAATTAGGTATCTCCGCGTGTTTTATGTATCCGGATTCCCAGCGGCCCGTATTTTCCCGAAAATCCCTGAGTTATTTGGAAAATGATATGGCCAGATATGTAACCAAAAAAGGCATACTGCCTGTGTTGATCCCCGATGTGGAGCAAGATTATTTTTCGGACATACTTGACCAAATGGATGCCTTCATATTTCAGGGAGGCAACGACCTGGCCCCTGAAACCTATGGTGAAAGACCTATTGGCCCTTGGAAGGGCGACGCTTATAGAGACGCTTACGAACTCCGTATTTTAGAGTATGCGATCAAACGTTCTAAACCGGTTTTGGGCATCTGTAGGGGTCTTCAGTTGATGAACGTGTACTTTGGTGGCACACTTTTTCAGGATACAACGACCCAAAATCCGAAAGCGATCGATCATCGTTCGGCCGAAAGGTACGATACCTTAAAACATGCCGTGCATTTTGAGAAAGGCAAGTTTTTGGAACGACTTTATGGTGATACCGTTGATCCTTACGTGAACACGGTACACCATCAGTCCATCAAGGATTTAGGCAAGGATTTGGAGATATTGGCCCGGGCACCCGACGGAACGATTGAGGCTTTTGGTTATATAAAGGAGCCGGAAGGCAAGGTGATGGCAGTGCAATGGCATCCCGAATTTTCGCCTACCTTAGGCAACGAAGTAATCGATGCGGATATTTTATTGGAAGCTTTTTTGGAACATGTCAAATAACAAAATGAAAATTAAGAACCCTGCCACCGACGAAATCATAGTAGCTTTGAAACCCGATTCCAAGGCAGAAATCGGTCAAAAATTGGCAATGCTAAAGATTGGTCAAAAAGATTGGGCCAAAGAAACCATAGATGACCGCATGTCTTGTTTGGTCCGTTTCGGAGCGTTGATTCAGGAGAACCTGCAGGAATTGGCCTTTTTATTGACCTCTGAAACGGGAAAGCCGATACAACAGGCTTTGAACGAAATCAAGGGCGCCCATAACAGGATCGAACATTTGAATGCCCATGCTAGGCATTGGCTTTCAAAAGAAATCATGGTCGATTCCGGTGGGACCCATGAGCAGATTACCTATGAACCCCTTGGGGTGATCGCAAATATTTCGGCATGGAATTTTCCATATAATGTAGGCTATAACGTATTTTTATATGCCTTGGCGGCGGGAAATGCGGTGGCCTATAAGCCTTCTGAATTTGCCAGCTTGACAGGCCAACAATTTGAATTTTATCTGCATCGGGCAGGGGTCCCCAAAAATGTTTTTCAATGCATCATAGGCTCTGGCGACGTGGGTCAATTGTTGTTAGAGGAAGACTTTGATGGGTATTTCTTTACGGGATCGTATGGTACCGGGCTCCATATAGCAAAGTCCGTAGCCCATAAATTGGTCCCGGTCCAATTGGAATTGGGGGGTAAAGATCCTTTGTACGTGATGGAAGACGTTTTGGATGTAAAACAGGCTGCCATAAATGCGGCGGAAGGAGCATTTTACAATAATGGACAAAGCTGCTGTGCCGTGGAAAGAATATATGTTGCCGAAAGGATATATGATGACTTCGTCGCGGCGTTTACCACTGAGGTGAAATCTTACCCCATTGGGAATCCTTTGAATGCGGAAACCTTTATAGGCCCTCTCACACGGCCAGAACAGCTTCAGGTACTGGAATATCAGGTAGCGGATGCATTGGCAAAGGGTGCAACGCTATTGACCGGAGGAAATAAAATAAAGGGGAAAGGCAATTATTTTGAGCCAACAGTACTTATGAATTGTCACCACGGCATGAAAGTAATGATGGAGGAATCATTTGGCCCCATCATCGGCATTCAAAAGGTCGATAACGATCAAGCTGCCATCGACCTTATGCGCGATACGGCTTATGGACTGACAGCTGCTGTTTTTTCACAGGACAAGGAAAGGGCCATGCTGGTTTTGGAACAGATGGATACCGGTACGGTATATTGGAATTGTTGCGACCGGGTAAGTCCAAATGTACCTTGGTCGGGCAGAAAGAATTCCGGTCAGGGCGTAACCTTGTCCTCGCAAGGTATAAGGGCCTTTGTACAACCGAAGGCCTATCATTTAAGGCCTTGACGATCACAATTGGGAATCCCGCCTGTGTTCTTGGCAATGGTAATACAAATTCTGGGGCAGGGACGGTAACGTTCAACCATGGTTCAATTTAAAAGGAATAATCTTCATGTCGGAAGAAAGCAATGAGCAGATGTTCAATGAAGGCTTGAAACGTTCACACCCCCCTGCAACTTGGTCTGAAGGTTTAAGGGCAATGTGGTTCGATGCGAAGGGCAATTGGCAAGCGGCCCATAACATTGCCCAGGATTTAAAGACGCAGAAGGGCAGTTGGATCCATGCCTATTTACATCGCAAGGAAGGAGACGATTTCAATGCTGGATATTGGTACCAAAGGGCGAAACGGAACTTTCCGGGCCATGGTTTGGAAGCGGAACAAAAAGAAATCATTATGACCTTGCTTTCCGAAATGGGTTCAAACCCTTAAAAACACCTTCTTTTTATAAAGAAAGTAAAGAAAAACCCATTTTACCGCAATAATCAGAAAAGCCATTGCCACAGCGTTCCAAGGATCTCCGATCAATTGTCCAAACCACCTAAAAAACCCATTGGTGGTATATTCCCAATCGATGAACTGGCCCGACATATAGATCAATATGGAATTCATTCCGATCACTTTAAAGAAGAAGGCCCATTGCCGATAGCCCAATACATCGATGATAAGATAAAAGAGGGCCATCAGCAGCACACTGATACCGCCACATTGCAGTACAAATGAACTGGTCCATAAATTTTTATTTATCGGCAAATAGAGATTCCAAATTTGAGCGAGGATCAATAGTCCCGAACCGATGACGACCATGAGCAGTACTGTTTTCCGTTTGTTTTCGAAAAGGGTATTTTTAAGGAGATTGCCAATATAAATCCCCAAAAGTGCCGTGGAGATCGCTGGTATGGTACTCACAAACCCTTCTGGGTCATGTATGCCAAGGTATAACTTTCCGGGCATGATCATCCGATCCAGATAGGAGACCATATTGCCTTCCATGCTCAAATCCCCCGCAGCGAATCCCGGGGCCGACCCAAAAGCCAAAAGCGCCCAGTACCCCAATAGAAGGCCAATGAACCAAATAATCTGCATTCGTTGGTTTGAATATAGGTATATGATATTGGCGAACATGTATGCCAGTCCGATACGTCCCAGTACACTTCCGAAACGAATCTCGTTCAAGGCATGCAATTCAAGGCCGTTATTGTAGATCACGCCCAAAAGCACCAGAATGAGCCCTCTTTTGATGACCCGCACCAATAAACTGCTTCGATCGTTGCCCTGTTCAAGTTTACGGCCGATAGAATATGGTGTCGCCACCCCTGCCAAAAATAAAAACAATGGAAAAATAAGGTCGTATGCGGCAAAACCGTGCCAATCCGGATGCTGTAACTGCCCAGAAATTCCTTGCCAAAAAGGCGATTTGGTAATTTCTGCCATCCTGTGGAAGATTTCCTCACCACCGATGATCCAGAACATATCAAATCCCCTTAACGCGTCAAGGGAATAAAGTCTTTGAACGATTGGTTTGATCTCCATTTAACCGATGCTGTTTTTGATCGTGCCAATATAATCCAAAAAAGAATCGAATGGGCTTACCAAAACCATAAGATTTAAGACAGATTTAGTTCGGTTTTCCTGTGCCCAAACATTTTCGGTGATATTCATGGCTTTGAAAGGGCATATCAATATGCAAAGGATTTTTTTAATGCATTTTTTATCAATAGTCGGAATATTCTGTCGGATATAGGAATCTGGTATCGTTTCGGGACACATTGTTCTGATATTTTGGCATTTCCTTTAAAGTATTCCATTCCGGAGCTTCTACGAACGATTTCCAATGTTCATCTCGACTTTCTTGATCTGAGAAAGTGGTCATGTACATCAGATTAGGCATTTGACTTCCAGAAAGTACCTCAGCATAAAAAACGGCATTGAAGCCCAATTTATCGAAAAGGGTCACCTCACCGCCCGCATTGAACATATCTACTTTGTTTCTGTAAAGTGCCTCCGTGGCAGACTCATAACTGCGCAATTCATAAATCCTATCTTTCCTTGGCCCCTTTAACTGGGAAGCCTGCATTCGAGGCATATCGACAAATGCCTTTAAAAGGGTCGATTCGATTCTTTGATATGGGGGATTGTCATGATTGGCTTCAATATATTCCTTGCCGGAGCTCCTATAAAGCTTATCATTTTCAAGGGCCGCATCCAAACCTTCAAACTGGGACAGTGTAGTGAATGGAATCAACACATAGGTTACTTTGGGTGTCAAAGAATCAACAGTTCTCGGTTTAAAAACGCCCACACTACTTATCCCTAGCCGCTTCAAGGCCGGCAAAAAGGCATTCTCTAAAAAGGCATCGGTCATTTTCACCTGTTCGTCGCTGGTAAATGAATACGTCTTCAATTGATAGTATTCTCTTGTGGTGTTCTGTGCATATATCGCGAATGACCAGACGAAAGCCAGTACGATTAAACTTAAGTTTTTCATTTTATTTCGGTTTAGGTTAGAAAGATACGTTTTTTTGGAAACAGACACTATTATCTATGCCTTGGTATGGCCCGTAATTGGGAATGATCATATATCCGTTTTTCTGATAAAGGGCGATGGCTTCTGGCTGTCGTTTCCCGGTTTCGAGAACGCAATGTTCAAAATGCAATTCCTGTGCCCAATTTTCAAGCTCCATAAGAATTCTTGTCGCAATGGCTTTGCCCCTAAATGCCGGCATAACATACATGCGTTTAACTTCCATTGCTTTAAGGTCAAAGGGCTTTAAGGCCCCGCATGCAATTGCATTGCCATCCCAATAGGCCACCACGGCATGCTTAAGGGCATCGATGCCGTTATATTGTGCGTAAAATTTGTTGTCTTCCCCGTCGCGCTCTGCCAAATCAGCATCGAGCAGTGCGACCAGCGCCATAAAATCTGGATTTCGGGAGTCTGTTCTTTTCAAAACCAAAGCGCTCATAAACATCGATTTTAGGATATGGAAATGCGGGCTACATCGGTACCGACCTTATCCACATCTTCAAAATAGAAGTCAATTCTGCCCAGATAAATACCGTAACAACCCACTTGATTGACAAGAATATCATTTCCAATGCCATTTTTGACAATCGTGGGCTTTTCCAAAAAAGTGTGGGTATGCCCCCCTATGATCAATTGGGTGTATTTTGTCCTGGCGGCCAATCCCAAATCGTCGGGCCTTTTTTGATCGGTGTAAGAATAGCCCAAATGGGAAAGGCATATCACCAAATCGCATGCTTGTCTGATTTTTAATTCATATTCGCAGTCGGTTGCGATTTCGTAAGGATCTGAATACCTGGTTTCTTTCGATAACTTGGGCAATACAAGCCCGTCGAGGGCGATACCCAGGCCATAAACCCCAATTTTTAATCCTTCTACCCAAAATATTTTATAAGGTTTTACATGGCCATTCATAACCGTATCACTAAAATCATAGTTAGCGCTCAGAAATTCGAATTTGGCATGGGGCATTTGTGCCAGTAGTCCATCAATTCCGTTGTCAAAATCATGGTTGCCAATCGTAGAAGCGTCATATCTGAGCATTGACATCAGTTTAAATTCCAATTCGCCCCCATAAAAATTAAAATAGGGCGTGCCTTGAAAAATATCCCCCGCATCGAACAAAAGGGTATTCGGATTTTCTTTTCGAATATTTGCTACCAAGCTGGCCCTTTTGGCCAATCCACCCATATTGGGATATTCTTGATGGACGGTCGGAAAAGGATCGATATGGCTATGTACGTCATTGGTATGCAAAATGGTAAGGTGTTTTCTGCTTTTTGAGCTACCGGCGTCGACCTGGAGTCCTCCTAAGCCCAAAAATGCCGCGGAGGAAGTTGTTTTGGCAATGAAAGTTCTGCGTTTCATCTCAATTCATTTTATAAAATCGATCATCAACCACGGGTGAAAGCGTGTCCACTTTTTTAAAGTTATCGATCATCGCGTTTCGCACATAATAGTCGATATTGGTTTGTTCCTTCGCCTCTTTGAAGAAAACCATATTGTCACCACCCTCCAACAGGTAGTCTGATGTGGCGACAAAATAATCCTTTCCTTCTTCGAAAGGTTTGCCTTGAATATTGATTTTGCTAGGCCGGTTGGTGGCATCCAAAGCAATTTGGATTCCCGAAATGGGATGCGCTTTTTTCGATTCGATCAAATAATCAACCAGTTTAATGACCGTCTTCCCGTCTAATTTCACAACAACAATACTGTTATCGAACGGCATGACCTCAAAAGCTGTTCTTGTAGTCACCTTTCCGACTGAGATCGGGGCACGGATACCGCCAAAATTGAGAAAAACGAAATCAATGGTATGGCCGGTGCGCATCTTAAAGATGGGATTTGCCTCGGCGTACACGATATCGGCCATCAGATTCCCGGCACTACTGTTGTATGCGCCATCGGTTTTAGAAATGTTATGGGCCGCAATGGCCAATGTGCTGTCGAGAACCGAATTCAACCTGTTTCTGTATGGTGCGATGAAGGCATCAATGCTGTCATCGACCTTTAGGGAACTGGCAATGGGCAATCGTTTGCCAGAGATTTGAGACAGCTTCTGCGGTTGCTTAGTGCAGGAAATCAATCCAAATATTGTTAAAAATATAACAAAATGTTGTATTTTTAAATTCATTTTCCTTTTTACCTTAGTCCCGCATTATGGGATCATATTCTTTACATTTGTAGTAACCGCCCATGCCGATTTAACGAAACTTGTGATAGGGGTAGGTTATCAAATAGTAAAAATACATGTTTAAGGGAATAAAAGATAAACTCAAGCACAAATCTGGGGCAAGGTACCTAAGGGACGCTTTAAAAAAACCACTTCAGCACATTGAGAGAACTCATGGTATTTCTTCCATCGGTTGTATTGTGGACATCGATCATTTTGAGAATACCGACCTATTCTATCAGTTGCAGGAAGAATTTTCCTTAAGGCCCAATGCCATAAAGATCATTGGGTATAAAAGTTATTATGATAAGAATTCACCCTATTCCACACCTATTTTTTCGGATAAGGATTTGGGTTGGAAAGGAGCTATCGAAAACAGCTATGCCTTGGAATTTTTGAGCAGGGATTATGACCTTTTGGTTAACTATTTTAAAGAAGACAATTTATTGATGCAGCTGATGAGTTTAAAGGCAAAGGCACGCTTTCGTGTAGGTTTCCGAGAAATCGACAGTTATTTTAACGACCTGATTTTAGATGTTCCTTTGAGTGATTTCCCGATTTTTAAAAAAGAATTAAAAAAATATTTGGGGGTACTGGATGAAATTTAAGCGTAAGAATGAAAGAATTGATAGGAACGGGCGTTGCTTTGGTGACTCCTTTTAAGGAAGACGGGTCAATAGACGTTAATGCGCTCCAAGGCATCGTCGAATACTGTATTGGGGGGGGCGTCGATTATTTGGTGGTTTTGGGCACGACCGGCGAATCGGTCACCTTGAACAAGACCGAGAAGGGTTTGGTCGTCTCAACCGTTGTGGCTGCCAATTCGGGCAGGTTGCCATTGGTATTGGGGGTGGGCGGAAACAATACTGCTGCGGTCATTGAGGAACTTTTGGAATGGGACCTTTCGAATTTTGTAGCTATTTTATCGGTTTCACCCTACTATAATAAACCCACGCAAGAGGGAATTTACCAACACTTCAAGGCAATTGCCAAGGTTTCACCAAAGCCCTTGATCGTTTACAATGTGCCTGGTCGAACGGGCAGTAATATGTTGCCCGAAACCACTTTAAGGCTGGCTATGGATTGCGACAACATCGTTGCCGTGAAGGAGGCAAGTGGCGATATGGAACAGGTAAGACAATTGATACATCGCAAGCCGAAAGAATTTCAGGTCATTTCGGGAGACGACTTTACCGCTTTGCCCACGGTACTTGCTGGTGGCGCAGGCGTCATTTCTGTGCTGGGACAAGGCCTGCCCAAATCGTTTTCAAAAATGATCGCATTGGCGCTCGAGGGCCGTTCTACAGAAGCGCAAAAGCTCCATGAAGCGATGGAGGAGGGTATGCACTTGATTTTCAAAGAGGGCAATCCGGCAGGTATAAAAGCGATGTTGGAGGCCGCAGGTTATGGGGAAGCATGGGTTCGACTTCCCTTGGTGGAGGCTACGCCCAGGCTAAAGAATCAAATATCCGCTTTTAAGGCTAGCATGGAAGGGGCAGTCATCTAAACAGCCACCATGGCCAGGCTGCACTTTGCCCGAACCATGTTAAATCTGCGCCAAATCATACTAAAAAACCTTGCCATAGTTTTATTTTAGCATCTTTAAAATTGTTTTTTATATCCACCGATTATCCTTAATTTTGCAAAATGTTTTTTAAAGTGGGAAGGTATATCAGTTTTCTTTTGCTTGTTTTGATGGCTTCATGCAGTGAGTATCAAAAAGTGCTCAAAAACGCGGACATCAAAGCGAAGTACGACCTGGCTGAAAAGTACTACGAAGCGGGGGATATGAAACGGGCGAATCGGCTCCTTGAGCAAATAGCACCTAAATACGTGGGAAAACCCCAGGGGGAACGGGTCATGTTCTTTCTTGCCGATTCGTATTACCAAAGAGCGGATTTCAACATGTCTGGCTACCAGTTCGAAAGATTCGTGAAATCATATCCTAGTAGCGATAAGATTGCCGAAGCATCGTTTTTGGGGGCAAAGAGTTTTTATGAATTGAGTCCGGTTTATTCCCTAGACCAGACCGATACCGACAAAGCGCTGGCCAAACTTCAGACTTTTATCAACGCCTATCCAGAATCGGAGTATTTCGATGAAGCGAACGCGATGGCAAAGGAGCTTACCACAAAAAAAGAACAAAAGGCTTTCGAGATTGCCATGCAGTTCAACAAAATCGGAAAATTCGATTTTTCATTCCTGACGCCTGCCTTGGCAGCTTTCGATAATTTTGTTTCCGATTTTCCAGGATCTGTATATAGGGAAGAAGCGCTCTATTATAAATTTGAGACGGCGACAGCGTTGGCGATGAACAGTTTTGAAAGCTTAAAGCCAAAACGATTCCAAGAAGCTAAAACGGCCTATGGGGTTTTAAAGAAGCAATTTCCCGATACCAAATTTGCAAGTAAGGCAGATGATCTATTGGAAAAAATCAATAAAGAATTGGAAGGGTATCCAGTGGATGCCAAATAAACTAATTTGACACCAAAATTATGAATGATTTAAAAAGTTCAAAAGCACCGGTCTCAACGGTGACCATCAATAAAAACAAGTTTGACAAGGAAACCAACAATATTTATGAAGCGATTTCGATTACAGCCAAAAGGGCGGTTCAAATCAATTCAGAGATAAAAAAGGAATTGTTGGAGAAATTGGAAGAATTCGCCACCTACAGTGACAGTTTGGAGGAAGTATTCGAAAATAAAGAACAGATCGAAGTTTCGAAATTCTATGAAAAATTGCCAAAACCACATGCATTGGCGGTAGAGGAGTGGTTGAACGATAAAATTTACTTCAGGAATACCGACAAAGACGCTTAAGGCGATGTTGGCCGGTAAAAATATCCTCTTGGGCATCACAGGAGGCATTGCCGCTTATAAGACCACCTTCCTTGTTCGTTTACTTATTAAAGCTGGCGCCCAAGTTAAAGTTATTTTAACGGAAAGCGCCAGCGATTTTGTTTCTCCTTTAACCCTTTCGACTTTAAGTAAAAACCCTGTATTGACCTCCTTTGTGAAGTCAGAGGGCAATTTAACCGATTGGAACAACCATGTCGACCTCGGACTCTGGGCCGATCTAATGGTGATTGCGCCCGCCACAGCGAATACGATGTCGAAAATGGCCAATGGAAGCTGTGATAACCTGTTGTTGGCCACCTACCTTTCGGCGAAATGCCCAATTTTCTTTGCGCCGGCCATGGATTTGGACATGTACCAACATCCTACCACCAAGGCATCCATGAAAAAATTGGAGTCATTCGGAAATGTTTTAATTCCTGCCACCTCGGGAGAACTGGCCAGTGGCCTCTATGGGGAAGGCCGAATGGCAGAGCCGGAGGCGATTGTTTCGAAACTAATCGACTTCCTTTCCGAAGGTTTACCCCTTCGTGGGAAGAACGTGCTTATCACGGCTGGACCTACCTACGAAGCCATCGACCCCGTTCGATTCATCGGGAACCATTCTACCGGAATGATGGGCTACGAGCTTGCGGAAACCGCCGCCGATATGGGCGCCAAGGTGATTTTGATTTCAGGCCCCACCAATTTGGTACTCCGTAACAAGACGATCACCCTGATCAATGTCGTTTCCGCTGAGGAAATGTATCACGCGACACTTCAGCACTATACCGCCATGGATATAGCCGTTTGTGCCGCTGCTGTGGCAGATTACAGACCGAAGACCTTGGCCAGTCAAAAAATAAAAAAAGATACGGCGGACCTTACACTAGAGCTGGTAAAAAACAAAGATATACTTCTCGCTTTGGGGGACACAAAAAAGCAGCAATTCTTGGTAGGATTTGCATTGGAGACCGAAAACGAGGTGGAAAATGCGAAAATGAAGTTAGATCGAAAAAATTTGGATGCCATTGTGCTCAATTCTTTAAATGATGTGGGCGCCGGTTTTGGTACCCCAACCAATAAAATTCAATTTATAGATAAGAATTTAGCGATAAAAACGTTTGATTTAAAAACCAAGGCCGCTGTGGCCGCGGACATTTGGACAGAGATAATAAGCAGGTTACATGCGTAATATCCTAATTACAATTTTTTTCTTATTGACCTGCCTTTTTATGAAGGCCCAGGAACTCAATTGCACCATAACGGTGAATTCGGATCAGGTGTCACTGACCAACCGCCAAATTTTCAAGACTTTGGAGCGTTCCCTGAACGATTTTATCAATAAGAATAAATGGACGAACAGGGCCCTCAAAGATAATGAAAAGATTAACGCCCAAATGTTCGTCACCATCACTGATTTTGATTCCAATAGGTTCAAAGGCACGCTGCAGATACAATCGTCCCGTCCCGTTTTCAATACTTCCTATGAAACCCCTATTTTCAATTATAAAGACAATGATTTTAATTTTGAATATATCGAATTTCAACCCTTGGTCTTTAATGAAAACGTTTATGAATCCAATTTGGTAAGTGTGATTTCATATTATGTCTATGTCATTTTAGGTTTAGACGCCGACACCTTTTCCTTGGAAGGGGGAAACGACTATTATAGGGTTGCACAAAAAATCGTTACCCAAGCCCAAGGGAGCAACGCCGCGGGTTGGAACCAATCGTCTGACCGAAGTCGATTTGAATTGGTCGACAATTTAATGTCGAACACCTATCGGGAATATCGTGTTGCCATGTACAATTACCACCGTAAGGGCATGGATGTGCTTGGAGATAACAACAGTACGGGCAAACAGGTCATTGCAGGTACCATGAAATTGTTCGAGACCATGATCAATCGCAGGCCCAATGCCTTTTTGATCCAAACTTTCTTCGATGCAAAATCAGATGAAATCCAGAATATTTTTTCCGACGGCCCCAAAATGGATATTGTGCAGTTAAAGGAAACCTTGAATCGCATCGCCCCTCTGTATTCAAGCACTTGGAACGAAATTCAATATTGACCTCACTTTTTTCGGGCTTATGGGTTATCTTTACCGTTCAAAATTCTTTTTGAATGCTCGTTAACCTTGCCATAAGAAATTACGCCCTTATCGACCAATTGAGCGTCTCTTTTACCGACGGTTTTACCGTGATCACCGGAGAGACCGGAGCTGGTAAATCCATCTTGTTGGGGGGTCTTTCTTTGGTCTTGGGAAAACGCGCTGATCTCGGTGCTTTGCGTAACAAAGACCTGAAATGTGTCATTGAAGCTGAGTTCGATTTGGGCAATTATGGGTTAGAGGATTTCTTTTCGGACAATGACCTGGACTATGAGCCCAGGACAATCCTAAGGCGTGAGATACAACCAAGCGGAAAATCTAGGGCCTTTATCAATGATTCGCCGGTTACCCTTGACATTCTTTCCGAACTTGGAGATCGATTGATCGATGTGCATTCTCAACACCAAACCTTGAGGCTTGCCGAAAATGAATTTCAACTCAAAGTCATCGACGCACTGGCTGAGAATGACGCTCTTCTAGGGCAATATGCCGAAAAACTGGCCCTCTATCAAAAAACGACCAAGGAATTGCAAGGCATGATCGATTTTCAACAGCATGCCAACAAGGAATATGATTATAATAGTTTCTTGTTGCAAGAGTTGGAAAATGCCAATTTGAAACCGGGTATGCAGGAAGAATTGGAAGCACAATACGAGCAGCTCAACAACATAGAAAACATCTTGGACCTGCTTTCAAAAGGGCATCAGTTGTTGAATGACGAACAGCTAGGGGTGGTCAATCAGTTGACCGATCTTAAAATGATGTCGAACAAGCTCGCACAGTTTGCAGGCCAATATGCTTCGCTTAACGAGCGCATAAGGTCAGTCTTTATTGAAGTATCGGACCTAGCCGAAGAAATGCAATCGTTCCATTCCATGGCTGAGGCCAATCCAGAGCAATTGGAGGAAATCAATGCGAAACTCCAATTGTTATATGACCTTCAACGAAAACACGCTGTACACGATGTTTCCGGCTTGTTGGCTATTAAAAATGATCTTTCCGATAAGGTCAGTGTCACCGAAAACATGGAAGCCAATATCAAGGTTTTGGAAGAAAGGCTGGGGCTGCAACATGGAGAACTGGAAAAAATAGTACTGCAATTAAGAAAAAACAGGCAAAAGGCCATTCCTGTTTTAAAAGACCGCATGTTGACAAACCTTTCCGATTTGGGAATGCCGAGCGCATCTTTTAAGATCGATCTCAATGAGGCCCAAGAATTCAAAAACAACGGAAAAGACGATCTTCAGTTTTTGTTCTCGGCCAACAAGGGCACCAATTTTGGAGAACTTAAAAAGGTGGCTTCGGGCGGTGAGCTATCACGGATAATGCTCACCATAAAATCAATTTTGGCCTCCTACGAAAATCTACCGACAATGATGTTCGATGAGATCGATTCCGGGGTTTCGGGTGAAATATCAAACAAAATGGGCGATATCATGCAATTGATGAGCCATCGCATGCAAGTGTTCTCAATCACCCATCTGCCTCAGGTAGCTTCCAAGGGCGATCATCACTTTAAGGTATTCAAGGAAGAGATCGGTAATACCACCCTCACCCAAATGAAAAAATTATCACAAGAGGAAAGGGTAGTGGAATTGGCGGAAATGCTAGGGGGAAAATCACTTTCAGATTCGGCCATGGCCCATGCAAGACAATTACTCAACTAATACAATATGGTCTTCAAAAGAGACTTTCAAATTAGCGATAAACTACGGATTTAAATAAAAGGGGTTTTATCAACTACCGATGTGCTTGCTGACATACCAATACATTCGCGATTTGAACGGCGGGATATTAATCCATTTTTGATCTAAAACGCCACATCATAAACAACGCAGCTAATTTTTAATATCTTTGATTTTTAACCGATAAAATATATTTTGAGCATGGCCTATAACTTATTAAAGGGAAAAAGAGGAATCATTTTTGGGGCATTGGATAAGAATTCCATTGCCTGGAAAACAGCCGAAAAGGTACACGAAGAGGGAGGTACTTTTGTACTTACCAATGCACCGATCGCAATGCGAATGGGACAAATTGACGAACTGGCCAAACAAACGGGCTCACAAGTTGTTCCAGCAGATGCCACCTTAGAGGAAGATATTGACAATTTGGTGGCCAAATCGATGGAGATCCTTGGCGGCAAACTAGATTTTGTATTGCATTCAATAGGCATGTCGATCAATGTGCGCAAAGGACGGTCCTATACCGATGAGAAATATGATTTCACGACCAAAGGCTGGGATGTTTCCGCCCTTTCATTCCATAAAGTAATGCAGAGTTTGTACAAGGCCAATGCCATGAATGAATGGGGTAGTATCGTAGGCCTTACCTATATGGCCGCACAACGTGTTTTTCCCGATTATAATGACATGGCCGACAACAAAGCTTATTTGGAATCGGTAGCGCGCAGTTTTGGATATTTCTTTGGTAAGGAGAAGAAAGTGAGGGTGAATACGATTTCACAATCGCCGACGCCCACCACTGCCGGACAAGGCGTCAAGGGCTTCGATGGTTTCATTTCATTTGCAGAAAAAATGTCGCCTTTGGGAAATGCAACAGCTACTGACTGCGCCAATTATACGGTCACTTTATTTTCCGACCTTACCCGAAAAGTGACCATGCAAAATTTATTTCACGACGGGGGCTTTTCGAACACGGGCGTGAGTCAGGAAGTGATCGACCAATTTTCGAAGTAAATTAGGAAACACGGATTCAAAAGCCATTTCCTTTGGGGAATGGCTTTTATATTAAGAAATAGATGGAACTTAATTTTTCTTTTATCATTCCGGTTTACAACAGGCCGGACGAAATCGAGGAACTGCTTGGAAGTCTTTTGTTGCAGACCTATTCCAGGCCCTTCGAGGTGGTCATCGTGGAAGATGGTTCCACCATTAGCGCGAAGGATGTAGTAGCCAGATTCAAGGATAAACTATTGATCACCTATTTGGAAAAGGAAAATACGGGCCCCGGAGATTCCCGCAATTATGGGATGCAAAGGGGCAGCGGTAATTATTTTATTGTTTTGGATTCAGACTGTATCTTGCCGGAACAATATTTGGAATCCGTCGATAAGTCGTTACGACAAAAATTTGTGCATTGTTTTGGCGGACCCGATGCCGCGCATATTTCGTTTTCCAAGGTCCAAAAGGCAATTAACTATGCGATGACCTCGGTACTTACAACGGGGGGTATCCGCGGCCATAAAAAGGCAATAGGAAAGTTCCAGCCCAGGAGTTTTAACATGGGAATCTCCAAAGAGGCTTTTGAAAAAGTAGGGGGCTATGGCAACATACACCCAGGGGAAGATCCAGACTTCACCTTTCGTATTTGGGAAAACGGATTCGACACCAAGTTGATTACGGAAGCCTACGTCTTTCATAAAAGACGCATCGATTGGAAAAAGTTCTACATTCAGGTGAACAAGTTTGGCATGGTTCGCCCCATTCTCAATAGATGGCATCCCGGAACGGCCAAACCCACCTATTGGTTTCCCATATTTTTTTGTTTGGGTTTTATACTGGCGTCAATATTGGCAGTTTTTGGAGTGACCCTTCCAATCTTGGCCTATTTGCTGTACTTTGGCATTATCTTTATTGATGCGCTGATCAAAACAAAGCAGATCTCTATCGCCTTTCTTGCCATGTTCGCCGTAGCGACACAGTTTTTGGGTTATGGCTACGGCTTTTTATTGTCCACCATCTTACTTAACTTTAGCAATAGGGAGCCACAAGAAATTTTTCCAAAATTATTTTTTAAAAAAGCGAAAACGGGTTGATACCAAAAGTTAAAAATGTGCTCAAAAAACGAAAGGTGCAATTGTTCTTTCTGTTTTTGATATGCTCCGGATTGGCATGGTTCATAAGCAACCTCTCCGAATCTTTCCCCAATACGATTGTTCTTGGGTTAGATTATGTAAATCCCCCCGATAGTCTGTTGATGGGGAAAGCCTCCAAAAACAGCATGGAGGTAAGATTGGAGGCTGTGGGTTTTCAATTATTGGCCATCAATCTCAGGGACAAAAAACTGAAAATAGATCTGTCCGATGTAGAGAAGGGCGCGGGCCTATTCTATATCACCCCTGCGGATGCCAAGCGACAATTGCAACAACAACTGCCTAGTGGGGTTCAGTTGTTGGAAACGGATGGAGATTCTCTTTTTTTTAAGTTTTACAAAGTATTGGTCAAAAATGTGCCCGTGCTGTCGGCGATAGGTTTAAATTTTGCGCCAAACCATTTGCTGGATGGGCCATTAGAGATCATTCCAGATCAAATTACCGTCAGTGGGCCTAAAAATGAGATTGATACTTTAATATCGATAAGCACGGAGGCGCAAGCTTTATTGGATCTGAAGGACGACTTTTCAATTGAGGTCAACTTGATCAAGCCAGATTCTCTGGAAAACACTAAATATTCCCTGAATTCCGTGCAAATAAAGGGTAAGGTCTCCAAGTTTTCCGAAATGGTCATCAATGTGCCCATTGAGGTATTAAACTTGCCCCAAAACGCTGGAATACAAACATTTCCCGATGTTGCCAAACTATTGATCAAAGCCAAATTAGAAGATTTAAAAAACATATCGCCTACCGACTTTCAAGTTTTTGCAGATTACGGAACGCTCGTTAAGGGAGAGCAAACAAGCCTGGGCCTTTATATCGGAAAAAGGCCTTTATCGGTCTACAGCGCAGAAATCATTGACAATAAAGTAGATTTTATCTTAAAGCGGGAATGAAGGTAATTGGACTAACCGGCGGGATAGGAAGTGGAAAAACCACAGTAGCGGCAATGTTTACCGAATTAGGGATTCCTGTCTACAATTCAGATGAGGAGGCCAAGAAAATAATGGAGGCGTCGAAAACCGTAAAAAATGGAATCATAGCACTATTCGGTAAAAAGGCCTATCAAGACAATAAGTTAAACAAAACCCTTCTCTCTGAGCAAATTTTTCAGGACAAGGTTTTATTGAAAAAGTTGAATTCGATTGTACATCCTGCCGTACGTGATCATTTTTTGTCATGGGTTGAAAACCAGGACGCCCCTTATGTGGTACAAGAAGCTGCCATAATTTTTGAAAATGGCAAAGCAGAATCATATGATGCGATCATTTTGGTCATTTCGCCACAAAGTACTCGTTTAAAGCGTGTTATGAAGAGAGACCTAACCTCGAAAAAACAAATAATGATGCGAATGGAAAATCAATGGCCCGATGAAAAAAAAATCCCATTGTCGAATTTTGTAATCCAAAATAAGGAAAAACCCAAAACCTGGAAACAGGTGCAAAAGGTGCATCGCGCAATACTTGAAAATATCGTATAAGCGTAAAATTTTAACATATTTGTTAAGGTTAGGTTAAACGTGGAATATGCTAAATGTTAAATCTTTAATTTAGCTCAAAAGATGAATAAGAAGTTATTTGTTCTTTTGGTTGTGCTGATGAGTTTATCCCTAATCGGGATAATTTTTGTTCAGGGGTTTTGGATAAAAAAATCGGTTGAGGACAAAGAAGAACAATTTGCCAATGCCGTTTCACAGGTTTTGGCCAGAGTAACCGACAAGATCGCTCAGCGGGAGACCAGGGATTATTTTGATCGCTATTTGAATCTCAAGGATAGTATTGGAGAACCTAAATCTTCGAGTCTTAGAAACATCTTTTTTATTGATCGGGACATTAACTCCAATGAAATACTATTTTACTCTCACGGTATTTTGGAGGAGGATTACAACATAGCATCGACGTTCTTTGACAATGGTACTGGAGAAGACACCACTACCATAAAAAACTTTACCAGTAAGCGTACGAAAACGATATTCAAAGAGGATTACGATATCGATGGCAATAATTATCGTCTGAACCCGATCCAGAAATTGGAGAAAATTGGAACATTGTCAAGTATCGATAAAGCGGCTTTTGAGGATGTATTCAGTGAGTATGCAAAAAAAGTTCCCATTCATGAAAGGGTTTCAAAGCAAGAAATCGAATTGTTACTGAATCGAGAATTAAATGAACGCAACTGGGATATTCCGTATGAATATGGAATCTATAGCAAGGGACTTCCTACCAAAATAAAATCCCCGAAATTTAAATTTGCGAATAGTACGCTATATAAAGCGCCGATATTTGAGGACAGTGATGGGGACACTGACTTTTCTTTGCTTTTGACGTTCCCTACGAAGAAACGTTTTTTGATCCAATCCATATTGGGCATGGCGATTTTATCCCTGCTTTTTACCTTGGTGATCGTGGCCTCTTATTCAAGTGCAATCTATCAGCTGATAAGGCAAAAGCAGATCTCGGAAATTAAGTCTGACTTTATCAACAATATGACTCACGAGTTCAAGACGCCCATCGCGACCATTAATTTGGCGGTAGAGGCCATTAGAAACCCAAAAGTTATTGACGATAAGGAGAAGGTAATGCGCTATCTGCAAATGATAAGGGATGAAAACAAAAGAATGCACGCACAGGTGGAAAATGTGCTTCGCATTTCGAAATTGGAAAAAAACCAACTAGATATAAGTAAGGATAGGGTAAACCTACACGAGATCATTCAAGATGCCATCGATCATGTGGAACTTATTGTCAAAGATCGTCAAGGTTATATCAATGCCCATTTCGATGCGGAACGAACCGAGGTCTTGGCGAACGAGATGCATTTTACCAATGTCATCGTTAACATACTTGATAATGCGATTAAATATTCGCCAGAAGCCCCAAAGATTGACGTTTATACAGAAGTGGCCAAAAACTTTATAGTCATCAAAATTGAAGACCAGGGTGCGGGGATGAGCAAAACAGTGCTAAAAAAGGTTTTTGAGAAATTTTATAGGGAACCAACGGGCGATATTCACAATGTAAAAGGTCACGGTCTCGGACTGGCCTATGTTAAGAAAATCGTAGAGGACCACCAAGGGGAGGTCTATGCAGAAAGTGAAAAAGGGAAAGGCAGCACTTTCTATATAAAAATGCCTTTAATTTAAAAATATTATGGAAACAGCAAACAAGAAAATACTTTTAGTGGAAGACGATCCCAATTTTGGAATCGTTCTGAAAGACTATCTATCGATGAACGATTTTGACGTGACCCTGGCCAAAAATGGGATGGAAGGTTTCGAAAAGTTCAAGAAAGACACCTATGACATCTGTATCTTAGACGTGATGATGCCGTACAAGGATGGTTTTACCCTTGCTAAGGAAATTCGTGAGAAAAACGAGAACGTGCCCATTGTTTTCCTTACGGCAAAAACAATGAAGGAAGATGTCCTTAAAGGATATAAGGCAGGGGCCGATGATTATTTGAACAAGCCCTTCGACTCTGAAGTCTTGCTGATGAAGTTGAAAGCGATACTTCAAAGAAAATCATCCAATACCTTGGTAGACAGTAAGAAATTTGAATTTCAAATCGGAAATTTTCACCTAAACTCTAAATTGAGGTTCCTCAAGTATAAGGACGAAGAATCGATAAAGCTCTCTCCAAAAGAAAACGAATTATTGCGCCTTTTGGCTCTTTATGAAAATGATTTGATGCCCAGGGAATTGGCCTTGACCAAAATTTGGCGCGATGACAATTATTTCACTTCCAGGAGCATGGATGTGTATATTGCCAAACTGAGAAAATATCTCAAGCGTGACGATACGGTTGAAATATTGAATATCCATGGGGAAGGTTTTAGACTTGTAGTCAAGCCAGAATAAAAGGTCTCCCATCCTTACAAATAAAAACATCCGCCCACGCGGATGTTTTTTGTTTGAATCAATCCCGTTGCAAACCAGCCAAAATTTGTGCGACAATTTCCTGGGGATTTTCATCTATGGAAACCTGTATGGCACCTGCGGGTGGTTCAAGCGTCTCAAATTGTGATTTTAAAAGGGTAGGAGGCATAAAATGTCCTTTTCGTTGCCGCAACCTCTGCATGATCAATTCAAAACTGCCGGTCAGGTAAACAAAGCGTACCGTCGCATTCAATTGCCGGGCCAGAAGCGCCCTGTAAGATTCCTTTAGGGCCGAACAGGTAATGACCGCCCCTTTTTCGCTATGCTTTTTGGCGAGTTGATTTAAAGTTGCCAACCATCCAAAGCGATCTTCGTCGGTCAGAGGATGACCTTCGGCCATTTTTTTCACGTTGGCCTCAAGATGGTAATCATCCCCATCAAAAAAAGGATAATGTAAGCTTTCTGCCAACATTTTACCTATGGTCGATTTGCCACAGCCCGAGACGCCCATTACGAATAATAGATATTTTTTATCCATCCTTTGTGCTCTTTACCTTTTCAGCCACTAATTCAACGTTCGTCTCCAGGGGTTCCATGGCATCCAACCAAACGGCATCGCCCCGTTTCTTAAACCAAGTCAATTGCCTTTTGGCAAACCTTCGACTATTTTTTTTGATTTCGGAAACAGCGAAATCCAAGTCATATGCACCCTCCATGTAAAGAAAAACTTCCTTGTAACCTACAGTCTGCAGGGCATTTTTATCCCGAAACGGAAAAAGTGACCTTGCCTCTTCCAAAAGACCTTGCTCCACCATATCATCAACCCTTTGATCGATTCTGTCGTAGACCGTTTCGCGATTGGTGGTCAACCCAACCATCAACGTCGTGAAGGGGCGATCCGATTTCTTTTTGCCCAAAAAGGAAGAATAGGGCGCTCCTGTACCGACGCATATTTCCAAGGCCCGAATGACCCTGTGCGGGTTTTGCATATCGACCTTTTTGGCATGTTCCGGATCCATGCGCAGCAATTGCTCCTGTAGATAGGTCAAACCTTTTGATTGTAATGCTTCATTTAGGCTAGCACGAATTTTTGGATCGATATCCGGAAAAGTATCAAGCCCCTGGATTACTGCATCCACGTACAAGCCGCTACCGCCGACCATGACGACCACCTCATTATTCTTAAAGAGATTTTCAAGCAAATGGATTGCATCTCGTTCAAAATCCCCGACGGAATAGTTTTCTAAAATGCTTTTATGTTGAATGAAATGATGCGGAACGGCACTAAGTTCCTCTTTTGAGGGGACCGCGGTACCAATCGTCATTTCTTTGTAAAACTGCCGGGAGTCGGCGGAAATGACCTCTGTGTTAAAATTTTTGGCCATTGCAACGCCAAGACGTGTTTTTCCGATTCCTGTTGGGCCAACAATGGCGATGAGCACTTTTTTCGCCATTAGTCCTCGCTAAGTCTTTCCCCGCATTTTCGGCAATATACTGCATCGCTGCGAACTATTTCTGCACCACAATTTTGGCAGGAGCGACCATCATCCACTTCCTTTTCCCCATACTTGCTGGCCGCATATTCCGCAGAGACTATGCCCGTAGGTACCGCAATGATGCCATAACCTATGATCATGATCAGGGTGGCGATCAACTGTCCCAATGCCGTTTCAGGGGAAATATCCCCGTATCCCACCGTGGTCAAGGTTACGATGGTCCAATATACGCTATGCGGAATGCTGTTGAAGCCGTGTTCGGGTCCTTCGATCATATACATGATGGTCCCCAATAAAACCGAAACGATCAGCACAAAAAAGACGAATACAAAAATCTTTGTTCGACTCGCTTTTAATGCCCGAATCAAGTTGTTCGACTCACCAACAAAGCGCACCAATTTAAGGATCCTAAATACCCTCAACAGCCTTAACGCCCTGAAGGCGGTCATGAACTGTGAACCTCCAATAAAAAACGATAGATATTTAGGGATGGTCGATAGCAGATCAATGACCCCAAAGAAGCTAAAAACATATTTTAGGGGGCGTTTAATGCAAATGATCCTGAGTATGTATTCTATCGTAAACAGAAGGGTCACCACCCATTCTGAAATATCCAAAAAGTCGTGATACTTCTTGTCAAATCGGGGAACACTTTCGAGCATCACGATAATGATACTGTACAGTATCAATACCAGTAGAATGATATCGAAAAGCTTCCCTGCGGGGGTATGGGTCCCGTAGATGATCTCATGGAGTTTAGACCTCCATCCTTTATTTGGCTGATCTTCGTTCAATGGTCTTATTGCAGCTCTAAAATTTTTAAATATTTCTTCTTTCTGATGTAATCTTCTATGAGTTCCCTTGGATATTGACCCGCCTTCATAGGGGTTATGATCGATTCCAAGATATGAATATTATTGATCTGATGGTTAAGGTCATAAAAGCCGAGACCCTGAAAGATTCCATTTTTGATGAGGATGGCCGAATGTTCACCCAACTCGCGACCTTTATCCACAATGACCATACTTCGGTTGCTCAGGGTATAGCGCGCCATTGCTTTTTGAGCCCTTATGTTATAGGACTGGGCCGGTTCCCTGTTGACACATCCGCCTAGGCAACTGCCCTCGATATGCCGCGAGCATGCCTGTTTCGCCTCTGAAAGCCCTGTTAACTTTAAGCATAATTGAAATTCATCATTGATTTCCCTTAAAAAGTTTTCAGCTGCATCCGCACTGCTAAAACATAGAAGATTCGATTTTGATTTTTCGATTTTCCCAATGGCAAAGGTTATATAGCCATGTTCGTTGTTCGATTGAAACAGGGCATGGGAAAATTCGTTTTTACGTAATGGTTGATTGAAAACAGGTCGGTGCCGCAACAATTCTTCCCTTTCTTTGAGCATCGCGACCAATTCGCTCCCTGTTCTTTCAAAGCTGACCCTTTTGGTATCTTTCTGTAAACGCCTTGCACGGTCGCCGTCCTTTGTGAAATGTTGATTTACCCTTTTCTTGATATTACTGCTCTTTCCCAAAAAAATAATATTTCCGTCTTTGTTGTGCAGATAATAAAGGCCGGTTTCCGATGGCATGGCCTCCACAATATCCAACTGCCTTTGCGATAGTTCTCCGGTAGTTTCTGTTCTTATAATGCTCTTTATTATAGTCTTATCGGAATCTTTTGAAAGTAAAAGTTTAAATAATTTCAGGGTGGCTATAGCATCCCCGTTGGCCCTATGCCGATCGCTTACCGGGATTCCAAGGGCCCGAACCAACTTGCCCAGACTATGCGATTCGGCATCGGGTATCAGGGTTTTCGCCAAATCTACCGTGCACAAGGTCTTGCGCTCGAAATTATAGCCCAGCCTTCTGAATTCGGTCCTTAGAATTCGATAATCGAATTGGGCATTATGGGCCACCAACACCGTATCTTGTGTTATTTCAATAATGCGTTTGGCAACCTCGTGGAATTTTGGGGCCGTGCGGAGCATGTTGTTATTTATTCCCGTAAGATTGACCACAAAGGGTTGTATTTCTTTTTCAGGATTGACCAAACTGATGAACTGATCAACGACCTGATGTCCGTTGAACTTATGGATGGCGATTTCAGTAATGCCTTCTTCATTGTATTTGCCCCCTGTGGTTTCGATATCGAGTATGGCGTACATCTCAGTTTCCCTAGTTTGTATTATTGCATATTGCGTTCCCCAAAGATACTACTTCCGATTCGTATCATGGTACTTCCTTCTTCCAGGGCGATATCGTAATCGCCGCTCATACCCATCGATAGCACATGAAGGTCGGGCATTTTGGCCCTAAGGGTGTCAAAAATGGTCTTTAATTTTTTGAATTCCCTCCTTATCTTCGTTTTGTCAGTAGTAAAAGTGGCCATCCCCATCAGCCCAACGACTTTTACGTTTTTAAGCAGTTCAAATTCCGTTGCATTGATCATTTCCAAGAGTTCCGTTTCATCGAAACCAAATTTGGTTTCTTCTTCCGCGATGTGCATTTGTAACAGACAGTCGATGACCCTGTTGTATTTATTGGCCTGTTTGTCTATTTCCCGCAGCAGTTTTAGGCTGTCGACACCATGGATAAGAGCAACATATTCTGCCATATATTTCACCTTGTTCCGCTGCACATGCCCGATCATATGCCATTCAACATCTTTGGGCATCGATTGCCATTTTTGTGTCATTTCCTGTATTTTATTCTCTCCGAATACACGTTGACCAGCATTATAGGCTTGCATCAGGTCGGCGATAGGTTTCGTTTTTGAGACGGCGACCAAGGTGACCGATGGCGGAAGTATAGTTTTTATTTTTTCTAGATTTTCTTTGATAGACATTATATTGTATTCAAGCGGTTATAGATTCGTTTTTAGATTCTGCAAACCAAGATGAAAGGGCGCACATTAAAGTGATCATAATTCATAAATGGTCAATCCACTTCTCAGTTTTGGCTCGATATAGGTCGATTTTGGCGGCATTACTTGTCCGGCATCCGCAATGGCCTTGATTTCGTCGATAGTGATGGGGACCATTCCAAATCCCACGGTGAATTTCCCTTGGTCGATGCTTTTTTTCATTTGAATGGCGGTGTGTTTGCCATAACCATATTGTATTCTTTTGTCATTGCGTAAATCGCGGATGCCCAGTATGGGTTCCAATATGGTTTTGAACAAAATTTGTGTGTCGAGTCGACTTAGCGCATCGGTAAATCGGTATACATTTTTTCTGAGATAGAGCGAATAGAATTCTCCATCTAGATACATGCTGAAATGATGTTTTTGAGTAGGGACATAGGACAATCCCCCCTGATTTTCAATTCGGTACGTGGTATCCAACTTCACCAAGAAGTCAGCTTTTGAAAATCCGTTCAAATCCTTGACCAATCGGTTGTACCCGAAGATTTTGATTTCCGATTCCGGGATGAGATAGCTCATGAAGTAGTTATAAGGCTCTTCCCCGGTATGGCCAGGATTATTTTTTTGAAAGTACGAGGCCAATAGGTTGGAGGAAGCGCTCCGATGATGCCCATCGGCAATGTAGAGCTGCTCGATTTGTTTAAAGGCATCATGAAGCTTTTTTATGGTTTCCGGTGCCGAAATAACCCACAAGCGATGGGTGACCTTGTCTGCAGTGGTGAAAAAGTATTCTGGCTCGTTTGTCCTAACTTCACTTAATATTTCCGCCACCGTCGCATTATCGGCATAGGTCATTAAAACCGGTTCAGCATTGAATTTGACGGTTTCCAAATAATCAGCGAAAAGCGATTCGCGTTTTTCGATGGTATCTTCATGTTTCTTGATTATATCGCTCCTGTATTCTTTGACACTTGTGGCGCAAAACAGGCCACAGCAACTAAAGTGATCCCCCTCCAATTGATATTGGTAAAAGCAGTTTTGCGCATCCTTCAAAAAAGTATTGTTTTCCAGAAATTCCAGATACCTATTGTGCACCAGCTGAAACCGTTCTTTTCCTTTTACCCTCTTTGAAAATTTATACCCAGGATTGATGATATGTAAAAACGAAAAAGGATTATAAGACAATACCGAGTTCAATTCCCTTTGAGGATATGATTGATATGAACGCGAGGCCACCAAGGCCGCCTTGTCCTTGGTGGGTCGTATTGCTTTAAAAGGTTTTATTTGTGCCAAAATATGCTCTTAATGGGTTATGGCCAAATCGCAAAACATTCCTTTGCCCAAAATCGCGTTTATCTCTTATGGCCGTTTGAAGGGTCGAATCTTGATGCCACTTTAAAGGCTTTTTTAGACTCGGAATAATCATAGAATCCCTCACCGGATTTAATTCCCAACTTGCCAGCTTGTACCATATTTACCAACAAGGGACAGGCGGCATATTTTGGATTTTTAAAACCTTCGTAAAGGACGTTCATTATAGATAGGCAAATATCCAGGCCAATAAAGTCGGCCAATTGCAAAGGACCCATTGGGTGGGCCATGCCTAACTTCATCACCATATCAATTTCCCTTACCCCGGCCACAGAATGGTACAAGGTTTCAATGGCTTCATTGATCATCGGCATCAAAATTCGATTCGCGACAAAACCGGGATAATCGTTTACTTCCGTTGGCGATTTACCTATGGTCTTGGCCAATTCGATAACCGCCAGAGCGGTCTCATCTGAGGTACTGTAACCTCGAATGATCTCTACCAACGGCATAAGGGGGACCGGATTCATGAAATGCATGCCGATTACCCGGTCGGGCCTTTTGGTGACCGCAGCGAGTGCTGTAATGGATATTGACGAAGTATTTGATGCCAAAATGGTCTTGGGGGCACAATGCGCTTCAAGTTGTTCAAAAATCGTTTTTTTAATATCGATATTTTCTGAGGCCGCCTCGATCACTAAATCTGCTTTTTCGATGCCCTCGGCCAAAATAGTGTGACCGGTAATGTTTTTCAGGGTATCCAATTTATCTTTTGAGGTGGTCTGCTGTTTTTCCAACATCCTGTCGAGGTTCCTGGAAATGGTCGATAGGGCATTTTTAAGGGCCGTTTCGGAAATATCGATGAGATTCACCTTATATCCATGCTGGGCAAAGACATGGGCAATTCCGTTGCCCATGGTTCCCGCACCTATTACCGCAATTTTCTTGAAGTTATTCATTATCAAATGATTCGATTATCTGTAAGGCCACTTTGAGTGCATTGGTGCCTTGTTCCAAGGTAACTACGGGGACTTTGTTATAGTTGATGGCATCTGCAAACGAATCAAGTTCGTCCATGATGGCATTGTTTTGAACGATTTCGGGGTTTTCAAAATAGATCTGTTTTTTGATTCCTTCTGCATTTTGCAATATCATGTCGAAATCCCCTGGGTTTTCGGGGGCATCCTTCATTTTCACCACTTCCACCTTTTTTTCCAAAAAATCGACGGAAATGTAGGCGTCCTTTTGAAAAAAACGTGATTTGCGCATGCTTTTTAAGGATATCCTGCTCGCTGTCAGGTTGGCCACGCACCCATTTTCAAACTCAATTCTCGCGTTGGCTATGTCCGGGGAGTTGCTGATGACCGAGACCCCACTTGCATTGATTCTTTTCACCTTGGAATGTACCACGCTCAAAATGGCATCGATATCGTGGATCATTAGATCTAATACCACGGGCACATCGGTCCCCCTCGGATTGAATTCTGCCAATCGGTGGGTTTCAATAAACATCGGGTTATGGATATTTTTCTTGACTGCCATAAATGCAGGATTGAATCGCTCAACATGGCCCACTTGGCCCTTTACGCTGTTCTTTTGGCCAAGCGCAATGAGTTCTTCTGCTTCTTCAAGCGTATTTGTAATGGGTTTTTCAATAAAAACATGCTTGCCTTTTTCCATTGCCTTTTTGGCGCAATCATAATGAGAAAGGGTGGGCGTAACGATATCCACCACATCCACTGAATCGATGAGCTTGTTGATATTATCATAGTAGGCGTACCCGAACTCGGCAGCAACTTTTTTGCCATTGATCGCATCGGCGTCATAAAAACCGATCAATTCATATTTCATTGACTCATTGAGCAGGCGTAAGTGTATTTTTCCCAAATGTCCCGCTCCGAGGACGCCAACTTTCAACATAATTTTTTGCTTTGCTCAAAAATAAGGATACTTTGGGAGTTTATCCATTTCCCACAGGGTGTTTCTGTTTCTTTGTTCAAAGCGAATTTTCAGAATAGGGCTAGCTGAATTGTCGACGCATTGGAATTCTTGAATCGGAATCCAAAAACCGCTTCCAAGTATTGATTTACTTCCCTAACTTTATCCTCAAAACCAAACCGTTGAAATGAGTGCTTACCCATCTGATAAAAGCCTAAATACTATTTCTTTCCCTGAATTTGTCCCTGTATTAAACGCAATGCCATGGGTCTGATGAAAGATACATTGAAGCATCGGGGGATGCGAAACCAATTGGCCGAGGTCCTGTTCGAGAAAGGAATCACCGATCTTAAAGTGCTGGAAGCGATAAAGTCGATCCCGAGACACTTGTTCATCGATAGTGGCTTCGAGGGCCATGCTTATCAAGATAAGGCCTTTCCCATTGGGGCCGATCAAACCATTTCACAACCTTATACCGTGGCTTTTCAAACCGGCTTGCTACAGTTAAAGCCAAATCAGAAAATCCTTGAAATTGGAACGGGCAGCGGATATCAAACGGCTGTATTGTTGCATTATAAGGTAAAGGTTTTTACTATCGAGCGGCAATCGGAACTGTTCAAAAAGACCAAGATTTTCTTTGAAAAAATGGGTTACCGCCCTAAAAAAATCATATTTGGAGATGGATATAAAGGTCTTCCGGAAGAAGCTCCCTTCGATGCCATCATCGTTACGGCAGGGGCCCCGGAGGTTCCAAAACCATTGATGGCACAACTTAAAATAGGGGGCAAGCTGGTTATTCCGGTAGGGCTGGAAGATCAAATAATGACCATGTTCGTAAGAAAATCCGAAAAAGAATTTGAAAAAAAAGAGTTCGGGTCCTTTCGATTTGTGCCCTTGCTTGAAGATAAAAATTGAGCGTAGCTCAGGTTATTTGTTGAACTGCTTTTTAACCCTATCGAGCTCTCTTTTGTTATCGCGATCCTTCATGGTTTCTCGTTTGTCGTACAATTTTTTGCCTTTTGCCAGGGCGATGTTCATTTTCGCCCGCCCTCTTTCATCTAAAAAAACATTCAAAGGAACAATGGTAAGTCCTGAAGTTTTGACTTCCTTTTCGAGTTTTCGCAGTTCCCGTTTGTTCAGCAACAGTTTTCGTTCGGCCTTGGGTTTATGGTTGTAGTGGGACCCATGTGAATATTCATCGATCTGCATGTTGATTACGAACAGTTCGCCCTTTTCGTTGAATTCACAAAAACTCTCGGCAATAGAGGCTTTGCCCAGGCGAATTGATTTTATTTCCGTACCCGATAGTACAATTCCAGCTTTGAACTGGTCCAGTAGCTCAAATTCGAATCGTGCCCTTTTGTTTTTTATATTGATGTTCGGTTGCTGCATGGCCCGCAAAAATAGCAACAATTATCGTACTGGGGAATTATTCAAGCTAATATGCCCTTTTGGATACCATTCAGGATAAGTTCATAAATAGCGCACAGAATCGGCAACGGATTATTTTCGCTTTGGACAGTTACAACTGAAATGCAGCCTTTGGGAGGTAGGCACCCCACCTACGATTTGAACAATGAAAAGGCTACCGTTATCCGCGTCGTCCATGGGCGCATATTTGTCTTCCCCAATCATTTTATTCACAAAATCGGGGGTCGTATTGCTATGGCCTACCACCAAAACACTTCTGCCCAGATTGTCTTGTTTAAATTGGGTAATATCAATGGTTTGGGGGTCATAGTATTGCACATCGACATTCATTTTAACCGATGTTGGTGCAGCGGTCATCGATGTTCTGGTATAGTCGGTGCTGTAGATGGCTTGGAGCGGTACATCTTTTAATATTTCCGCCCAGTGCATGGCCCTGCCCAGACCGCTTTGATCGAGTTCTGGATCTGTGTTTTCCGGATCGCTCCGGTCTTTTTCCGCATGTCTGATAAAATAATAAGTGGATACAGCTGCCGGTGCGTTAATTTCCCCGATTTTTTGATCTTCCTTGCAATTGGCGAATAAAAGGAGCAAAAGAAACGGGAACAGTATTCTGATTGGTTTCATGGGTTATGGTTGTTGGTTTTCAATCCATTGGATTTTCTTATATTTAAAGACTTTGGTGTGACCCATTCCCCTTAAATGATTGTTTATTCTGTAATTGAAGACTTTTCATACTAATAAACAAAATTAAGACGAAAATAGTATGTAAAACCTATTGTTTTTTGTTTTTTTGCGTATGACAAGATTTGGTAAGATACTTCTTATTTTATTGGTGGGTGTTACGGCTTGGTCCCAAGAAGTGCGGCTGCCCATAGACTTGCGGCAGCATAATCTTACCGAGTACAATTCCAGTATTTTTAATCCCGCGTTATCCATTACCAGAAATAATCCGCAGTCGATTTCGCTTTGGACCCGATGGCAATGGCAACAAATCGATGCCGATCCTACGACCCTTTTTTTGAATTACACCAGAAAATTAAATGGAAATTCCGCGATGGGGGCCTCATTTTTTCAGCACAATACCGGGGTTTACAATAACACCGGAGGCGCTTTGAATTACGCCTATGCGTATGAATTCAGCCCGACTTTAAGTTTGGCCATAGGAATCAACCTTTTTGGTTTTAAACAGCAATTGGCCGACGATCGATATTTTACGAATCTTCCGGAACCCCTCCCGCCGTTTCGGATAACCGATGATTTTATTGTGCAGGCGGCCCCGGGATTGTTTTTGATGTGGGACGGATTGGGTATCGGACTTGCCTCAGAGAACTTGATCGATTACAATTTTACCACAAACGAAAGACAGTCCACCGCACAGGAACGTATTTATTTGATGTCCGGGTCATATGATTTTCGTTTGGGCGCAGATCCAACTTCAATATTTAGACCTTCCGTCTATTGGAAATCAATACCGGACCAAGATAACCAAATAGGACTGGGTACCTTATACTCTACGGACAAGTTTTGGGGACAGGCAGGGTACAACAATTTTTACGGTATTTCGCTGGGGGCAGGGGGTAGGTTCATCAAAAAAATATCTATTGGCGCTTTGATCGAATTGGCTACAGATAGCGCACTCGATGGTAAATCCTCAACTTTTGAAATCATGCTCGCCTACCATATCGGTCCGCAATTCGAGGACGAATTGCCAGTGGAACCCTTGGAACAAAAAGAAGAACTGATCGTTGAAGCCGAGAAGCTTTCCGATAAGGAAGTGGCAGCATTGGAAAAATCGGAGAAAGATCGAATTAGGAAAGCCGAAGAAGCTAAGGCCAAAGCCCAGAAAGAAGAAGCGCTTGCTGGCGCTGCCCTCCTTAAACAGCAGCGGAAAGATTCTTTGGACCTTGCGAAGAAAGAAGAGGCCTTGGCCCAGGAAGCCGTAAGAAAAGAGAATAAAAAGCGCGATTCCATTGCAACGACCAAAAGACAAGAAGCCCTTGCCGAGGCGGAAAAATTGAACGCCCAAAAGAGAATGGATTCCATTAAACAAGCCGAGGAAGCCTTGGCATTAGTACAACGGGCGGATCAACAACGCAAGCTCGATTCAATTAACAAAGCCCAATTGGCGGCCGCGGCGTTGGAAAAAGAACAAGTGGAACAGGCGAAATTGGCCCAGCAACCGGAAAAGGTCAAAACGCTGGCCAACGAAAAATACGAGGAGGTAGCCAACGAGGAAGGGCTGCAGCCCGGTTTTTATCTGATTGCCAACGTATTTGGAACACAGAAATATTATGAGGCTTTTATGAAAAATATGACCGACAAAGGTTTAGATCCCAAGTCGTTCCGAAGAAAGTTGAACAATTACAATTATGTTTATTTGGGACGGTACAATACCATGGAAGAAGCCAGAAAGGCCAGGGATAGCAAACTCAACGGACAATATCCCGACAAAACCTGGGTATTTAGGGTCGTTGGCCAATAATGGGCCCAAAACCACTACTTACAATTTTTGAAATTCCCTTTTTACCAGTTGATCCAAGTAGGCAATCGTGTTCAGGAGATATTTGCGGTCATCGGTAATGGTGCTCATGGCCACGGCACCTTGTATCATGGTGAAGAACTGTTTGGCGAACTGTAGGGGTGTCACCGGCAGCCTTAACTCATTGTTGTTAACCCCGTTTTCTAGAACAAGGGCTATTTTGCCTTCTATTTCCTTTATGGTTTCACTCACTGCCGCACTGAGTTTATGATTATTGTGCCTGGCATCAACGCCAACGTTCAATATGGGACAGCCGCCCATCTCCTCATTGAATTCATTATAGGTACGGTAAAAATGGGTCAATTTAAAAATACGGTCAATGGCAGTGCCCGAAATGTTCAATTGATGATCTATTGCGGCCAGTAAACGCTTGCGATTAAATTCAAAGGCGGCTAATGCTAAGGCTTCCTTATTTTCAAAATTGCCATATAGGGCCCCTTTGGTCAAACCAGTGGCTTCCGTAAGGTCGCTCATACTCGTTCCAATGTAACCGTGCTTATTGAAGACGGGCGCTACGGTTTCAATAATATAAGCGGTGGTTCTTTCGGCTTTGGTCGACATGTTGGTTGGTTTTATGCTAATATAAAAAATTTATATACTGTGTGGTATATAAGATCAATAAAAAAAGGTGGCTTTTAAGGCCACCTTTGGATTCAATAGTTCAACTTAAACCATGGACTTACGGTTATTCGACCAATTCAGATTGATTTCTGAAGACCAATTCATCATCAAAGGCATCGATCAGGACGATGCTATCGGCCTTAATGTTGCCGCTGAGCAATTCTTTTGATAATTTGTTCAGCACATCGCGTTGAATAACCCTTTTGATGGGCCTTGCCCCATACTGGGGGTCAAATCCCTTATTCGCCAAGTAGGTAATCGCCTCCTCGGTCGCATCGATGGTAATATGCTGTTTATCTAACATTTTCTTCAATTGCCCCAACTGAAGTTCTACAATTTTGGTCATATCTTTTTTGCTCAAGGGCGTGAACATGATTATGTCATCTATCCTGTTCAAGAATTCGGGACGGATGGTTTTGCGCAACAATTCCATGACTTCGGTCCGAGCAGCCTCGCTTGCACTGTAGATGTCCTTTATGGCATCGAATTTTTCCTGAATGATATGGCCTCCCATGTTACTGGTCATAATGATGATCGAGTTCTTAAAATCGGCCACCCTGCCTTTATTGTCGGTAAGCCTACCTTCATCAAGTACCTGTAAGAGGATGTTAAAAGTATCGGGATGGGCTTTTTCAATTTCATCGAGCAAGATTACCGAATATGGTCTTCTCCTAACGGCCTCGGTAAGCTGTCCGCCTTCCTCATAACCAATATATCCAGGAGGAGCCCCGACCAATCGACTGACCGAATGCCTTTCTTGGTATTCGCTCATATCGATACGGGTAATGGCGTTTTCGTCATCGAACAGATAAGAAGCGAGCGTTTTGGCCAACTCGGTCTTGCCTACCCCCGTGGTCCCCAAGAACAGGAACGATCCTATGGGTCGCTTGGGATCTTGTAGCCCGGCCCTACTTCGTCTGATTGCATCTGAAACCGCCTGTATCGCTTCTTCTTGACCTACGACCCTTTGGTGCAATACTTCTTCCAATCGCAACAGTTTTTCTCTTTCACTTTGGATCAATTTAGTGACCGGAATCCCTGTCCACTTGGCGACTACCTCGGCAACATCCTCATAAGTGACCTCTTCTTTGATCAAAATTCCTGTTTTTTGCTGCTCTTGAAGTTCTTTTTGAAGAGTATCCAATTTTTCCTGTGATTCCTTGATTTTTCCATAACGAAGCTCTGCCACTTTCCCATAATCTCCGTTTCGCTCGGCACGTTCAGCTTCCAATTTGAAATTTTCAATATCCAGTTTAGTCTTTTGGATATTGTCGACCACCGATTTTTCACTGTCCCACTGGGCAAATACCTGGTTGCGTTCTTCCTTTAAATTGGCAAGGTCAACATTGAGCATTTTTAACTTGGCGTGGTCCTCTTCACGTTTGATAGCTTCTATTTCGATTTCGAGCTGCATTATTTTACGATCCAAAACATCGAGTTCTTCAGGTTTGGAATTGATTTCCATACGAAGTTTGGAAGCCGCTTCATCCATCAAATCGATCGCCTTATCAGGTAAAAACCGATTGGTGATATAGCGTTGTGATAATTCAACCGCGGCTATCACCGCTTCATCTTTGATGCGTACCTTATGATGCGCCTCATATTTGTCCTTAATGCCCCTCAAAATGGAAATGGCACTTTCGGTATCGGGCTCATCGACCATCACTTTTTGGAAACGACGCTCCAACGCCTTGTCTTTTTCGAAATATTTTTGGTATTCGTCCAAAGTGGTCGCCCCGATGGCCCTCAGTTCTCCCCTGGCCAAGGCTGGCTTTAGGATATTGGCTGCGTCCATGGCGCCCTGTCCCCCTCCGGCTCCGACCAAAGTATGTATTTCATCTATGAACAGCACAATTTGGCCATCGGATGAAATGACTTCCTTGATAACCGCTTTCAATCTTTCCTCAAACTCCCCTTTATATTTTGCTCCCGCAATCAATGCACCCATATCCAGGGAGTAAATCACCTTGTCTTTTAAGTTATCGGGAATGTCGCCCTGTACGATCCTATGGGCCAAACCCTCTGCGATTGCCGTTTTGCCCACACCGGGTTCGCCAACCAACATAGGGTTGTTCTTGGTTCTACGGGTCAATATCTGTAAGATTCGGCGAATCTCCTCATCCCGGCCTATAACGGGATCGAGTTTCCCGCTATCGGCCAGCTCGTTCAGGTTTTTTGCATATTTATCTAAGGCGTTATAGCTCTCTTCCGCGCTTTGAGAGGTTACTTTTCCACCTTTTCTGAGTTCCGCAATGGCAGCCTTCAAGTCTTTTTCGGTAACGCCTTGATCTTTTAGAATTTGGGCGATCTTGCTTTTCGATTTAAATATGGCCAGTAATAAGTGTTCAATTGACACATATTCATCGGACATGGCTTTGGCCACGATACTTGCCTCGTTAAGGGTCTTGCCCGCTTCGCGCGAGAAGATAAGCTCCCCGCCCGAAACTTTGGGAAAACGCGCAATTTCTGCATCCAAAACTTGGGTGAGCAAGCCAAGATTTACGTTGAGTTTCTTTAGAATGAATGGTACCACGTTGTCATCGACCTCGAGGATGGCTTTAAAGAGATGTTCGTTCTCAATTTGTTGATGCCCCATAGCTTGGGCCAACTGCTGTGCTTGCTGTGTGGCCTCCTGGGATTTTATGGTAAAATTATTTAAGTTCATTTGGTATATTTTTGCGTTATTGTTTAATTTTAAATCAACATGGTCAACAACCCTACCAAGAATAAAAGACCGACAAAATGGCGCTTAAAACTTCACACAACAAGACATTTCGGCAGTAAGTAAGGTAAGGCTGAAAAGCCGACCTACATCATAAAAGGACAAGATGGGTTTATTCGATAGTATGTTTGGAAGAAATAACGAGGCTGGAAATAAGGAGTCTAAATCGGTTCCTTGGATTCCGCTCGTTTCTTTGGACCAATTGGAGGATATTATTGCGGCATCAAACCAAAAAACGCAGGTTATTTTTAAACACTCCACCAGTTGTGGCATCAGTAGAATGGTAATGAACATGTTCGGCAGTAGCCATGATTTTGAAGCCACCAAGATAGATCTCCATTATTTGGATCTTCACGCCTATCGAGCGGTGTCGAACGAAGTTGCCCATAGATTTGGGGTGATGCACCAATCGCCGCAATTATTGGTCATACGAAATGGGGTAGTAGTGGGCCATGCTTCACATGGTGCCATCACAGCAATGGAATTGGAGAGATATCTATAAATAAAAGGCCATAAACCTATTCGTTTATGGCCCTTTGTATCAATTGAACCTTTGGCTGACCAAAATATTCTTTAGCCGCGACTTCAGATCCTCCCCTGCGTCGTATACCATCTGTTCATTGGTCGGAAATGGAACTGCGGCGAGATTGAGCATGGCCACAAGGTCGTTTTCAAGGGCCCGTTTGTCACCATTGTAATTGGCATAAACATGTTCAAAAACGAATTCGCTCGATAAGGGATAGGTACTGATTTCCTGTTTCGACAACAAGTCGGTGAAACTGACCACTCCTGTAACCTGTGCGGTTTTGAATTGGGTAAATTGGTAGAAATTGCAGCGTACGGTAGTAAACTTATCGATTTTGATATCGTTGCCAAGGCTGTCCCTCACAACGTTTCCATTGGAGTCGATGGCATATTGATAACCATCTTTTACCTGTTTTTCCTTGATGATTTGTTTCTCATTAACCTGTTCAGGGGAAATATTGATCTGTCGCAAAGCAACTTGCATGGCATAGTCGTAATTGATGTTCGGCAAGGGATTGGTATGGTACCTTGTCCATAATTCATCAAGGCCATAGGTGTTGAAATTGAGTAGTTCCTCTTCCAATTTTGCGGGGACGATTTGGTCGGTATGGTTGACCATGGCCACCTTTACATAATCCAGGCCCCTCTCATAGGCCAACTCCATTTTTTGTTTGGCATCGGAATATCCGGGGTTAATTTCCAATAAATATTTGAAATCATCGTAGGCCTGTCGAAAATCTTGCTTGTTTGAAGCATTGTCCAACAAATTAGAAGCATTATCATATAAATAGTCCGAAAGTTTGACCTTCGCGGTCAAAAGCTTTTCATCGTATTTTTTGAAGGAAAAATGGGCCTCCCTGTTCTCCTCGTAGATGGGAAGGGGCAGCAAGGGCTGTATCCTTTCCTGGATGCTTTTTAAATTGTTGTAGGTCTGGAAGATGGTCTCGTAATTTGCAGGATTCCCATCTTTTTCCAGAAAAGCAACGTTCTGAAGTTCACGCTCCGTATTTTTCTTGAACGCTTCCTCCAATAACAATACGTAGGGCTGGTTGCTTTTTTTGGTTTTATTGTCGACCAGGTTCACTATCGATTTGTTGATCGCATTGCCATAATTACCCATATTAAGGGCTTCCTGGGTCTTTTTCACCCCTCCGCAGGCAACCAATAGAAATGATATTATTCCAAAATGTAGCAGTTTCTTCATGACGATAGTTTTTATTGTTATGCCAATGCAATTTCAACAGCCATGCCAAAATTGTTTTTTTACATAACGCAAAACGTTCAACTATCGTATTTATCCGGTAAAAAAGCCTTTTCCCTAAGATTTTTTCTTGGGCTGAAAGACGGGAAGAAGTTTCCCCTTGACTTCGCCGAATCCAATTCTCAAACCGCCTTTTTCACAATAACCCCTCATCGTCACGGTGTCGTTATCTTCAATGAAAGCCCGCTTCTCGCCACCTGTCAGCTCTAAGGGTTTCGTTCCTTGCCAGGCCAATTCCAACATAGAACCGTAAGAATCAGGGTGAGGCCCTGAAATAGTTCCACTGCCCAACATATCTCCACTGTTTATCTTACATCCATTTACGGTATGGTGCGCCAGTTGCTGCGCCATGGTCCAGTACATATACTTGAAATTGGATTTTGTGACAACGGTGGGCACTGAATTTTCAGGTGTGATCTCCACTTCCAGATGAATGTCGAAGGTATGCTTTTCCTTTTGCTGCAGATAGGGAAGGGGCTTGGGGTCTTGTGGCGGACTTTTCACCCGGAAAGGGGCCAAGGCATCCATGGTAACGATCCAAGGGGAGATGCTGGAGGCAAAATTTTTGGCCAAAAACGGTCCTAATGGAACATATTCCCATTTTTGGATATCCCTGGCGCTCCAATCGTTAAAAAGAACCATTCCAAAAATATAATCCTCGGCTTCATCCACAGGCACGGGCTCTCCCAAAGCATTGGCATCGGTAGTGATAAAGGCCATTTCCAATTCAAAATCGACACGTTTAGAAGGTCCGAAAACAGGAGTGTCAGCGCCTGGAGGCAGGGTCTGTCCCATGGGCCTTCTTACAGGAGTGCCACTGGTGACAATGGTGGAACTCCGGCCATGATAACCTACCGGGATGTGCAACCAATTTGGCATTAGGGCTTTTTCAGGGTCACGGAACATGGTACCTACATTGGTGGCATGTTCCTTGCTCGAATAAAAATCGGTATAATCACCGATTTGAACCGGCAACTGCATTTCTATTTCTTCCATGGAGAAGAGCACAATTTTTTTATGATCTTCCCGATCCCTCAAAGTACCATTCTCGGCATCGAAAATTTCACCGATGCGGTTGCGCACCAAACGCCAAGTTTTCTTCCCATCGGATATAAAATCGTTGAGGGTGTCCTGTAAGAAGATATCATCGGTAAGCGGAATCCCCTCGAAATAGCCGAGCTGGTGCAAAGCGCCCAGATCGATGGCATGATCACCGATCCTTGTCCCGATGGTGACGATATCATCACGGGTCAGGAAAACGCCGAACGGTATGTTCTGTATTGGAAAATCAGAATCGACCTTTACGGGCAACCATGTTTTTTTGTCTGGGTCATTGGTAATCTTGGGCATATGCGGATTGTTAATTTGTATTTGATAAAATCATTACCAAATATATTATTTTATAACAATTAACAACCTTCAATTCGTATTTTTGCTCCTCATTTAACACAAACCAGGCCTATGCTCCGCGACAAACAAATATTCGACCTCATTACCGCAGAAAAGGAACGCCAAACCGAGGGTATCGAGCTTATCGCTTCTGAAAATTTTACAAGCCCGCAAGTGATGGAAGCTGCGGGATCGGTGCTCACCAATAAATATGCGGAGGGTTACCCGGGGAAGCGCTACTACGGAGGTTGCGAAATCGTGGACCAGGTGGAACAAATAGCCATTGACAGGGCCAAGGAGCTTTTTGGTGCGGCCTATGCCAATGTACAGCCCCATTCAGGTTCTCAGGCAAACGCTTCGGTCTATCATGCATGCCTGCAACCGGGCGATACCATTTTGGGTTTTGATCTCTCGCATGGAGGGCATTTGACCCATGGTTCTCCGGTCAACTTCTCTGGCCGTCTTTATAATCCCGTTTTTTACGGCGTAGAAAAGGAAACAGGAGTACTCAATTACGATAATATTCAGGAAATCGCCCTTAGGGAGAAACCCAAAATGATCATTGCCGGGGCTTCCGCCTATTCAAGGGATATGGACTTTGAGCGGTTCCGGACTATTGCCGACAGTGTCGGAGCGCTTCTTTTGGCCGATATTTCGCATCCTGCCGGCTTAATTGCCAAGGGTATTTTGAACGATCCCATTCCCCATTGTCATATCGTTACCACCACTACCCATAAAACCTTGAGGGGCCCAAGGGGCGGACTCATTTTGATGGGCACCGATTTTGACAATCCTTTTGGCATTACATTAAAAAACGGAAGCCTACGAAAAATGTCGGCCCTATTAGATTTGGCGGTTTTTCCTGGAAACCAGGGCGGCCCGTTGGAACATATTATAGCGGCCAAGGCCATTGCTTTTGGCGAGGCCCTTACCGATGATTTTCTGCACTATATGTTGCAGGTAAAGAAAAATGCCGAGGCCATGGCGGCAGCTTTCGTCGCCAAAGGGTATCACATTATTTCCGGGGGAACCGATAACCACATGATGCTCATTGATTTAAGAAATAAGAATATCACTGGGAAAGATGCCGAAAGTGTATTGGTAAAAGCAGATATCACGGCCAATAAGAATATGGTTCCTTTTGACGACAAATCGCCTTTTGTGACTTCCGGTATTCGATTCGGAACGGCAGCGATTACCACTAGGGGTTTAAAAGAGGCCGATATGACTACGATTGTTGGCTTTGTTGATGAGGTATTAATGCATTCGGATAATGAAGAAATCCTAAATGGGGTAAAAAAGAAAGTAAACATGATGATGAAAGGGTTGCCATTATTTAACGGATAAACCTTTTCAACCCTAAAGGTTCAACATATACAGATTGCCCGAAATCAAAGAAGATTGGTTCAAATCGTAAATTAGGGCATCATCCTCTGAGAAAAAATAGAGTCCCCAATATTTGTTATAGTCATTATTACGTACTGCCTTTCTCTGTTGGGATAAGCTGTCCCCATTATTTTCAGAAGCCTCGGTATCGTTCGTTTCTTCCAAGACCGGGATAAAGATTTCATAGGGAAGTTCCCCCATATTTTTGATCAACTTATTGTAATGCTTGGCCAGATTGCATAGAATTTCATCGAACTGTTCGGGAATACTTTGATCGTATATTTTATGGATAACAATATTGCAATCGTTGAAAATGATACAACACTCCTCAATCTCAATATAGAAATTGTTTTGTGTTTGAAGCTGTCCGAAGCGTTGGCCAAAGTTTGAACAAGCCCTGGTATCAGTTTGTTTAATAAAAGATTTGCCCCAGAGTCCTTGATTCAAATGGGTAACCCCTTCCAAAAAATCGAAGTTGCACAAGATCTCGATCAGCAGTTGAACTGGCTGGCCCTCCAAAGCTTTGTTTCGAATCAAAACGTCAGAGAAAAATAGTTTTTCGAGCTCAAGTTTGAATGCCAATAATCCAACGATATCGTTTTCGTCCACGACGACACTTTTCGGCTGGTTCTTGAAATTATCTAAATTAGATGGCATACAAAGGCGGTTCAATTGTTATCCAATGATAAAATTAGGGGTTAATTACAAGGGGTGACTAGAGAAAAACCTTATAATTATTAGGTTTTTTTCCAGATTTGGATGAAATAGTATAAATAATTCAGATAAAGCCACGATTTCTCGCCTCGTCGATCAAGGCAAGGTCGTTCTTGTCCTGAACGCCAAAATTGCTTTTTAGGGCCCTTTTTCTATTGTCTATAGTGGCCAAGGACAAAGGAATCACATGGGTCATGTCTTTCGTTTTGGTCCCCTTCGACAGTTCGTACAGGATGGCACGGTCGTATTCGTCCACTTTAAAGGTTTGTGCTATATTTTTACGGGCTGCCACAAGGGCCAAATGGGTGTAATAAGGTGGTTTGGTCATGACGGTTTTTACCATATCGACCAAAGAAGGTTCGTCGATTTCCGATTTTACCATATAGCCATCGGGGTTTACCGCTTGGCAAATGCTATTGATGCGATAACTGTCGCTAAAGGAGGACATGAAAACCACTTTGGTTTCGGGGACCAGCTTACGTACCAATTTGCCCAGGTCTTCTCCCGTTCTGGGGTCTTTGGCCTCCATGGGAAACAGCTGAATGTCCAGCAAGATTATGTCGTACTTCATCGATCGAAGAGAATTTTCGATCTTTTTTTGGCCTTCTTCATAACTAGTGGCCACATCTACCATGACCTCATAATCATCGAAGGTAGCATCCTCGAGGATATATTTGTAGCCCAGCGCAGTCATGCGATGATCATCTACCGTCAATATTTTCACGATCTTTTCCATCGGTCTTTAACTTAAGCGTCCTGTAGTGTTTGTTTAATATTGATGCTTGCCTCCTCGTCAAATAGCTGAATGGGAATGGTTATGTTGACCACCGTGCCTTGGCCAATGGAACTTTCGATGTTCCAAACGCCCCCCATTTTCCTTACTCTGGAAGCGATATTCCTTAATCCAATTCCTTTTTTGCCCCTGGAAACTTCAAAACCAATACCGTCATCGGCCAGGGTAATTTTCAATACGTTTCCAGCATCCACATCGAACCGAAGCGATACATTCTGGGCCTTTGCATGTTTAACGCAATTTTGTAGGCTTTCTTGCAATACCCGGTATAAATGTATTTTTATATCACCACTTAAGGCATCCCAATCGGTTTTATGATCGTATTCAAAACTGTGCTCGAGTTGCGCGCTTACTTCCAACTTGTTCAACAGTTCTTTAATGCTATTGATAAAGTTAGGCAAATTTTGGTAAGCGGCATTGCTCAACTCATGGGAAATGCTGCGCACTTCTTCTTGTATGGCCATCAATTCCTTGATGGCGTCGGCCCTTTCGGCGATGGCCTCAGGGGTAGTTCGCTTGTTCAGCCCCAATAAGACCATGCGAACCCCTTGTAAACGGCCCTGAACGCCATCGTGCAATTCTTCGGAAATGCGTTTCTGTTCCATTTTCTTGCCCTCTTCCAGTTTTTGGCCCTCGGACAACAAAAGATTGAATATTTTTTTGTCGCTGGCCTGCTGTTCCCTTTGAAAACGCAACCGCTGATTTTTAATGCGCTGTACGATAATGATATATGCGGCCAGTGCCAATAACATGAGGGTGAGGGCAATGCCCGCCCACAATTGTTTTTGCTTGGCGAGCAGCCTGTTTTGCTCCAAGGTCTCATTGGTCTCGAAACGGATGCGCGCAAACTTGTCCCGTTCCCTACGCTCCGATAGTACCAGGCTATCACTAAGGCGTATATAAGCCTGTGAATAGTTGACCGCATTTTCGGGATCCACTCTTGCTAAAAGCCCCAAAGATTGGAGTATACGATCATTGCTGATGCTCTGTTCCGCTGTTCTACGGGCTTGATTCGCTTCCACAAGGGCTTTTGTGGAATCTTTTTGCAGCAAATAATACTCCGCCAAATTATAATGGCTTGCGGCGATGCCGGTGCCATCTTTGATACTGTCCCGTATGGCCAAAGATCTTCGGAATTTATTTTCCAAATCGGCCAAATCACCCGCTTTCATTTCGCTATAGCCGAGGTTGTTCAAGGCCCTAGCATATAACTCTGGGTTTTGGTGGACTAATTTTGTGTTGGCCAATACTTTTTTAAAATAGACGATGGCCTTTTGATGTTGTTTCATATCTTGGTAAACCATGCCGACATTGTTGTCCAGGGTCTCCTGCAATGCTCCTTTCTCCTCGATTTTGGACAGGTATTGTTCGGCCATTCCATAGTTTTCCAACGCCTTGGGATAGTCTTTTAAATCCTTGGAGATAATCCCCATAAGATTATAACATTCGAATAAATTCAAATTTTCATCTAAAGTCTTAAATCTCGCAATCGCTTTGACAAGATTGATTTCGGCTCCGGTAAAATCTTTTAACTCCACCTGTATGGAAGCCATATCATAGAGCATAAAGGCCGCTTTTCTTTTATTTTGTTGATCTGTAAAGATTTGTTGGGCAAGTGAATAATGATAATAGGCGCTATCCTTGGAAGCTACCGCGTTTTTGGATAGATAAAAGGCCAAATCCCAATGGGTATTGGCCAAACGAGCGGAATCCTGTAATTGGAGGGCAAGCGATCTGGTTTCTTTGTTGGTTTGCCTGAAGGCCAGGGAATCTTTTAGGTCCATATAAGTCCATTGTATCCTGGACAAATTTTTAAGCTTGATCGAATCATCGGGCATGGTTTGGGTGTAAACCTTGGCCTTGTTTATGGCCTTTATCCGCTTATTTATCGAAATGTCGACATTTTGTGCATTATGAATCCATACCAATACACTATCCCCTTGGGAATTCGGCATATCTTGATCCATGTTGCTGGGATTTCCTTGGCATCCAAAAAGATATATACAGCAAATGGCCAGCAAATGGTTCGGTCTATTCAATCTTGCGGTTTATCAAATAAGAGTTAATTACAAGATATAAAAAAAGCCTTAAATGGATTCATTTAAGGCTAAAGGATATTTTGGATGATGTTCTTAGTTACCCCCACTTCCATTTCTTGTCGGTACTTGATCCCCATCGCCGGAATTGGTGTTCAGATTTTCGTATAGGGCTTGGTCCTCTGAACCAGAATCATTGGTACAAGAATATACGCCCATGTTCATTGCTATCACTGCCAAAACTAAGATTGCCTTTTTCATAATTTGAGTATTTTGAGTTTATTATTAGTTATGGGACTAAACTAGTCAACCGAAGAAAAAGGTCATAACCCTTTGGGAAGTAAAGGGTCAATGAAGGGGTTTGCGGGGTAGATGGAAGGGTTCTGTGAGAATTTGATCAATTCTGTGCAGAAATACTGTTTTTTGAAAGCAATTTTTTGAGCAAGTCTACATTCCCTTTATAGGATTTGGAGAAGGGAAGGGGCTGCTTACGGCCCTTTAGGCTGCAAATGGCCTTGCCATAATTGATCCTGGCCACAAAATTGGTGTTCAAAATGTAGCTCTGGTGTATTCTAACGAAGTTTTTGGGCAATTGTTGTTCAAACGACTTCAAGGTTTTATAGGTACTGATCACAGAACCGTCGGCCATTACGAATTCGGTGTTATTGTTGTCGGCCTGAAGGTAAAGAATATCGTTGGTGTTTACATATTGGTAATCGCGATACGACTGTAAACAAAGGGTATGGGATTCGACTTCTTTGGGTACCCGCTTTTTGAGTTTCAAAAGTGATTTTCGAATGTCGAACTCATTATAGGGGAGCAGCCAATAATCAAAAAAATTATTTTTTATGGCCTGGTAGGCATATTCCTTGCTTTTGGAAATACCAATGATCAAAGGGATATCCTTCACATATTGATGCAAATCCGAAACCATGTGAAAATATTCATTTGCATTCTCATTAAGGTTTACAAAGACCAAATCGGGCGAAAATTTGAGGATGGCGTTCTGGCCTTCTTCACAGTTTTTCGAAAGTTGCACACACTGAAAGTCGCCATAATCCTCCAAAAAATGCCGCAGTTGCAGATTGGAGGTGGCGTCGGAGTCTATGATGAGATAAGTGTACTCCATCAAAGCATTCATTTAAAGTGCAAATTAGCAAGAGTTCGTGAATTGGGGTTAGAGATTTCCCATAGAAAAACTATGGTTTTTTATAGTAATTCATTGAAAATAAGCATTTTTGAGCGTATTTTCCTGCAAAAAGTAAATTAAAAACAATTATTGGTGTAAGTGTTGCAAATGATAGGCCCGGATTGAAAACCAAATATTTCAAAAAGATAGCACCTAAACTTCCATTAGGTATATTTTATGGGAATTAATCGTTGGAGATAAATTGGTACGCCCCCATATCGGGCATAAGGGTTCGGTCGTATCCCAAAATATCAAAAGGCACCCTAAGGGCGGCCGCTTCCTGTGCCGCACCAAGGACGGGGGAATCCGGTCCGAGACTGAAGTCATTTTTGGCAGTATCGGTAAACCGGGCCGATTGATTGAGCAATACCTCCGCATACAGGGCGGGATCCTGAAAATCATAAAGCGGGTTACCTGAAACTCCGGCAGCTTGATCGTTGATCTTGATCAAACAGTTCTGAAACGAAAAGTTAAAGGTATTGGTTTGGTTGCCGATCAATTCCAGTTCAAACATACCATTACCATCAATGATCGAATTCACGAAGTTGGCCTCTTCAAGGTTCCCAACCGCTAACTCCCCTGAGGGCAGGTTTGTCTGATTATCGATTTGAACTGCGGCACCGTTCCGAAGCCCTCTGTTCCAGTAGTTGGCGATCGTGGAGTGCACAAAAGCATACTTTCCACCCAAATTACAGTATAGCGATGTGCTTCCGGCACTGCCCAAAACCAAATTTTCCGCATCGACCCAAGCTGTTTTCGCCCATAGGTTTACGCTCACGGCGTCATAAATTTGGGAATTCCGAATGGTGAGGGTTGGGGTTTCGAGGGTGCCATCGCCTTCTACCAACAAACCGACCGTTGCATTTTTTAGCGTAAGATGGTCGATTCGATTGTTTACGCTTCCCCTTGCCATCCAAAGGGTGCCCCATTGGCCAGGAATATTATCAAATTCGGGTTCTAAACGATCGCCCTCAAAAATCACCTCTTTCTCCAATAAAAGCGTATCGGTACTGAGCGCCCCATTGATCTGCAAACTTGCCGAAGGCTGCACCCAAATGCCGGAATTTTGATGGAAATGCACTCGGGTTCCCGCCTCCATGACCAAGGTGGCGTTTTCCGGAACAGCGGCATAACCGTAGATCACATAGGGCTTTTCATTGGTAAAATCCAGTTGGTCGGGACCTAATGTAAAGCCTTCGACCAGAATTTCATTTCCATTACCATCGGGGCCAAGGTTCAGGGTTTCTTTTTGTCCACTTGAATCTGCCCGTGGAAATAGAAATATGGCATCTTTTACCAAAGTGACCAGGGCAACTTCCTGCAGGTTGAAGCCACTGTCGAACAGAATGGCATCGGTATACAAAAAGGTGGGCCCGTTCGCTTGAGAAATATCAAAGGTGGTCTCGATAAATATAAAAAGGCTGTCCCTTGCCCGTATGGGAATGCCTTGAAATTCCTTTCCCGGCATTCCATCGACGTTCAACCGATAATTGCTCAACGGGCCTTGCCCCAAGCGGATGGAAGGTATCTCCAAATCGACTCCGGTCCTGTTGTATACGGTCAAGGCATAAGTACCGCTACCGATATTGGTAAAAACAGTATCCAAAAAAACGGTATCCTTGGAAAAGGAAAGGTTCCCATTACTGGGGTCATATTCAAAATCCTTACGGCATGAACTCCATAAGATAATGACCAGTAGGCTGATAACAGAGATATATTGGCGCCGCATCTGTTTTTGTAGGATTCGGGATTACTTGGCTTAAACGGATAGACCGGGTTTTAAGCCTCTAATTTCTTTTAAAAATAGTCATTATAGCTTCCGGAATGCGCATGGGCTTGAAGGTTTCTGCATTCAAAAGACACCATTTGGTGCTCGATCGTACCAAAAGCGCATTGGTATTGCCATCAAATATCTCTACGATCCGCACCGAAACCGCTCCTCGATTTTTCTCGATATAAGTGACCAATCGGAGCTCGTCGTTCAGTTTTGCGGCACTTTTATAGGTGATGTCGTGATGCATCACGACCCAGGCCACCGATTTTCGCAGTGCTTCTGGAGCCAAACTTTGCCAATGTGCTTTCGCAATATCCTGAATCCACTGTACATAGCGCACATTGTTCACATGGTTCAAATCGTCAAGGTCTTCTTCCCTGACCATAATGGTTTGTTCAAAATCGGGCATTATTTCTTTTTCACAATGTTGACCTCGAACATTTTATCCCAATTTTTTCCCGTGACAAAAAAGGTCTTTCGTTCGGGATGGTAGGCAACGCCGTTCAGTACATCGAGTAATTCGTGTTGGGTCACTTTATCCTTTAGGCCTCCAAAATTGATCACCCCTTCGATGGCACCGCTTTTTGCATCGATGATCATCATACTTTCCTTTTGATACACGTTGGCATACAGCTTGCCGTCTACGTATTCCAGTTCATTGGCTTTATTGAAGATCGATTTATCTGTGACCGTCTCAATAAATTCCTTTTCAACCAAGGTAGCAGGGTCTAGAAGCCATATCTTCTCGGTACCATCGCTCTTATATAAATTTTCGCCATCATTTGCCAAACCCCAACCTTCCTTGCTGTTACCGTATTTAAAATTGTCGATTTTTTGAAGGTCTTGAAGATCGTAAATAAAACCAGTGCCATTTTGCCAGGTCAATTGGTATACCTTTTCATTTAAAATGGTCAGGCCTTCCCCGAAATAGGCAGGGTCTAAATCTACTTTTTGAAGCACCTTGCCAGTGGCAAAGTCTAGCTTGCGCAAGGAGGATTTACCCTTCTGACCAGTACTTTCATAGAGTATCCCATCATGGAATTCCAATCCTTGGGTGTAGGCTTTGATATCGTGGGGAAATTCATTGAGAATTTCATAGGTATAAATTTCCGGGGCCATGGGTGCCAGCACGCGTAGGTTTTTAGAAACTTCGGTCGTAGTACCTTCGTAGTCTATTTGTGCCTTTAATATTTTATTGCCCAAATGGTCAATGTCCAAAACTATATTGCCATTGCTCTGTGGAAAATCATGACCCTCAATAGAGTAGGTCACGGCATCAATATTCCGATTCTCCTTATTTTTGATAGACACCGGGATGGTCTCGCCTTTTTTGAATTCGCTGCCACCGAGTTGAATCTCGAAGAGCGTATTTGATTTTCCCGCAGTATCACCACAAGACATTGCCATAATGACGAGTGAATTCAGGACAAAAAGTTTCATCAAATTCATGTTCCTTGCTTTATTTTAATCTATAAATAGGTCGCAGAGCACTACCATGACTGTAATCTCTGCTTGTTATTTATGCAATAAAATGGGCAAGTTAATCCATAAAATTAAGAATGTAAAACGAACTTCCTAGATTTAAAAAAGGTTGTATCTTTGTGCGTGGCAAGTCCTACACGACCAGCTCCTGTAGAATCCCCCAGGGCGGGAACGCAGCAAGGGTATATGGTCGTAGCGGTGCGATGTAGGTAGCTTGCCATTTTTTTATGCCCTTTTGTGAGCATAAACCTTTTTATCGCTACACCAATTCATGGATTAATTTGTTAATTTGTGACCTTATGGAAACCAAAGTGGTTCTTATTACAGGGGGGTCTTCCGGTATTGGCAAAACCATTGGGACCTATTTGAGCTCGAAAGGGCACAAGGTCTACGGGACCACAAGAAGTGCAAGTAAATATCCAAACTTTGATGCCTTTCCCTTATTGGAGATGGATGTTCGTTCCCCTGTGGATATCAAGAAGGCCATTGCCGCCTTGATCGCGCAAGAAGGCAGACTGGATGTTTTGATCAACAATGCCGGGGTAGGGATAACCGGACCCCTGGAAGAGACTCCGGAAGAAGAAATCATGAACGCTTTTGACACCAATTTTCATGGACCAATACGGGTCATAAAAGCGGTTTTGCCACAAATGCGGAAGCAAGGAGGCGGACTGGTCATCAACATTACTTCGATAGCCGCTTATATGGGTTTGCCTTACAGGGGGGTATATAGCGCCACGAAAGCAGCTTTGGAAGTCCTTACCGAGGCGCTGAGAATGGAAACCAAAGCGTTTGGGATACAAATCACGAATTTGGCACCAGGTGCTTTTGCCACCAACATCGCAGCGGGCCGATATCATGTGGAAATCGATACGCATTCTCCATATGGCGCCCAATATCGAAATACTTTGAGAGGTATCGATGAAAGTGTCGAAAATGGGGAAGACCCAATTGAAGTGGCCCTGAAGGTTTCAAAGATCATCAACAATAGGAACCCGGATATTCATTATAGGGTAGGGGCAATCAATCAAAAATTATCTATTTTTTTAAAGAAATTTTTGCCACAGAAAGTATTCGAGAAAATCTTGTTAAACCATTATAAGTTGTAGTTTTGTTTCAAGGAACGACCTTATAGGCCATCCATTTATAGCCAAAACCTAATACAGTAAAGAGATGAAATTTTTTATAGATACAGCCAACTTAGATCAAATTCGTGAAGCCCAAGCTTTGGGTGTTTTAGATGGGGTTACCACCAACCCATCACTAATGGCAAAGGAAGGCATTACCGGTCGCAACAATATCTTAAAACACTATGTTGATATTTGTAACATTGTGGAGGGCGATGTCTCGGCCGAGGTGATCGGTACCGAATTCAAGGCCATGATTAAGGAGGGGGAAGAATTGGCCGAATTGCACGAACAGATCGTGGTGAAGGTTCCTATGATCAAAGATGGAGTGAAGGCACTGAAATACTTTACAGATAAGGGCATACGTACCAATTGTACTTTGGTTTTTTCTCCAGGGCAAGCCTTACTGGCGGCAAAGGCGGGAGCCACCTATGTCTCTCCATTTATTGGACGATTGGACGATATTTCCACTGATGGATTGAATCTGATCGCCGAGATCCGGTTGATATATGATAATTATGCTTTTGAAACGCAGATTTTAGCGGCTTCGGTGAGGCACACCATGCATATCATCGATTGCGCCAAATTGGGAGCCGATGTAATGACCGGACCTTTGTCGGCCATTGAAGGCCTCTTGAAGCATCCTTTGACCGATAGTGGCCTGGCCCAATTTTTGGCAGACTACAAAAAAGGAAACTAGGAAGTAAAAGATTTTAAACCTATAGTGGAATATCTTGGGGAAGGAATCACAAGGATAGTGCTCAAAATGCGCTATAGATGTCTGAAAAAGCATCTACTATCTGACCATTTTCGGTAATCACGCATTTGTTGAGCTTATTGATGATCAAGGCATTTCTCAAGGCGTCGAAATTGACCGCCCTGAACTGGTTGTCAGGATCCAATTTTGAGGTTTCCAATAAATTTTTCCACATCCCTTCCGAGGTCCTGATATTGATGCCCACAAACCTATAATTTGGTTTCGAAGCAGAAAGGTCTGCGATCCTTTTTGAAATTTTATCGAAATGGCTCCTCTCATTTCCCGACCAAAAGTAGAATACCGTTTTACCGTTTTTCGAAATCTCACGTAACGAAACGGTATCGTTATCGACCTTGGATACGTAAAATTCCGGTAATGATTTGCTCGGCTGTATATTTTCTATGCTCTTGAAGAGATTGTCGATTTCATCAACGTGCCTATTGTTTTTTGAAAGTTCACGGAAGGTGTTGATGAAATTGCCGATATTTTCTTCAGAATCGTGCACATGCAATAAATAGTCGAAGGCAACATAACGAAATAGATTGTCCTTCAACTCTTTTTCGGTGATCAAACTATCGATCAAATGCATCTTATGCTCATTAAAATGCAATTGGTTTTTTGTACCATTGCCCTCTGTGGTACAGTCTTTAGAACAATCCATATATGATAAATTCTGTATATGGTTCAACATAAAGCTATAGTATGGCCGCAAATAGGTGAACTCTTTGTTGCCAAAATCAATTTCTTTCCGGTAATTGTAAAAATCGTCCGGCAGGGCTTCCATCATCCCATTATGGGATAATTTTTTATGTTTAAAAGGATAAACTTCCTTGAAGGTATTGTAATTATAATCAATGCTGGCAATGGCAATGGCTTGTTCTTTACCAGTGATCAATCCGTCCTTATCAAGTTCGGCAAGCAGTTCATGCTTGGTTTTATTAAGGGAGTCTAATTTATGAGCGAAATCCTTTGCCTCCAGAACAAAATAAGAATCTATCAGGGGCGCTTCCTCTTCATTGGCAAGGAACAACTCTAAAAGGAAATTGTTGATTTCTTCCCCTTTTCCCGTAAAAATAAGGGATTCATCAAAAGCAGCGGTGTTCAACCGAATCATCAGGCTGTCGCCTTGCTCTAGGTAAACATATTGAAATTCAGGGGCATGGCTAAAATGATAAAGCCCCTGTTGCAGAGAATCCAAAGTGAATGAAAACCTGTTTTGATCGTCGAGCAAAGCCGAATCTATAACCTTGTCACCGTTGAAGAGCACGATGTGCGAACTTGTAGGATTGACGATTTCTCCTGCAAAGAAAATGTTTTTGGAATTTTTATCCACCTTGTCACAACCCACTAGCCAAACAAGAAAGAAAAAAAGTAAATATCTATTCATATAAGAATATCAACCAGATAGCTCACAAAATTAAGGAAGCATGATGCCCATCGCTGTTAATGGCAAGTTAAAAATTGGTCGACTTCGTTAATCTTTCGATAGCCTGTGCGGAATATAAGATTATTGGTCTAAGGAACTAATTTTACTTATTTTTGCACGAATTTTAAAATAGAGAAGTATGTTGTCGGTATCCAATTTGTCGGTACAGTTCGGAAAAAGGGTTTTGTTCGACGAGGTAAACGTGACTTTTACCCAGGGCAATTGTTATGGGGTAATCGGCGCCAATGGTGCCGGTAAATCGACATTCCTTAAAATCATCTCAGGGCAACAGGACCCTACTTCGGGGCATGTACACTTAGAGCCCGGCAAACGCATGTCCATTCTTGAGCAGAACCACAATGCCTATGATGATACCACGGTACTGGAGACCGTGGTGATGGGCAATAAGCCATTGTTTACCATCAAACAGGAAATCGATGCCCTTTATGCCGATTATTCCGATGCCAATGCAGACAGGATAGGTGAACTACAAGTCAAATTCGAAGAAATGAACGGTTGGAACGCCGATAGTGATGCCGCAGCCCTGTTGTCAAATCTTGGGATTTCGGAAGAAATGCATTACAACCTGATGGGCGACATAGATGCGAAACTGAAGGTAAGGGTGCTCCTTGCCCAAGCACTATTTGGCAATCCAGATGTCTTGATCATGGACGAACCTACTAATGACCTCGATTATGAGACCATCGGTTGGCTGGAAAACTTCTTGGCCAATTATGACAATACCGTTATTGTTGTTAGCCATGACCGGCATTTTTTAGATGCGGTCTGTACCCATATTGCCGACATCGATTTTGGCAAAATGAACCTCTATAGCGGCAACTATACTTTTTGGTATGAGAGCAGTCAGTTGGCTGCAAGGCAGCGGGCCCAACAGAATAAAAAATCTGAGGAAAAGGCCAAGGAATTGCAGGAATTCATCATGAGGTTCAGTGCTAACGTGGCCAAGAGCAAACAGGCCACCAGCCGAAAAAAGATGTTGTCTAAACTTAAAATCGAAGACATTAAACCCTCTAGCCGTAGGTATCCGGCCATCATTTTTGATAGGGATCGCGAAGCGGGAGACCAAATATTGAATATTGCTGCGCTCAGTGCTTCTTCGGAAGACGGGGAAGTGTTGTTCCAGAACATTGACCTCAACCTTGCCAAAGGTGATAAGGTAGCCGTTATTTCGAGGGATTCAAGGGCCACAACGGCCTTTTATGAAATTATCAATGGAAACCAAAAAGCGGATAGTGGGACATATCAATGGGGCGTGACAACCTCCCAATCCTATTTGCCGGCCGATAATGCGGATTTTTTTACCCAAAACATCAATTTGGTCGATTGGTTACGTCAATGGGCCAAGACCGAAGAGGAACGGGAAGAAGTATACATCAGGGGATTCTTGGGCAAAATGCTTTTTAGTGGGGAAGAGGCGCTTAAAAAGTGTACCGTGCTTTCGGGCGGGGAGAAGGTAAGGTGCATGCTTAGCCGTATGATGATGCTCCGTGCCAATGTACTCATGCTCGACGAACCTACGAACCATTTGGACCTTGAAAGTATTACCGCATTCAATAATTCATTGAAGAATTTTAAAGGTACAGTTCTTCTAACCACCCATGATCATGAATTTGCACAAACGGTGGCAGACAGGATCATAGAATTGACCCCTAAAGGCAACATTGATCGGTATTTAACGTTTGATGATTATATGTCTGATCGTTCCATCAAGGAATTGCGAGAAAAAATGTACGCCATTCCCGTGTAGTTCATCGGGCACCCAAATTTTTACATCATGAAAGCCTACAATATATGTTGCCTGTTATGGGTATGCTTAGTTGTGATTTCCTGTAGTAAATCCGAAGGGGCAACGGAAGACAACATCATTGTTGGTCCGGGAGAAGAGGCAGCTTATCATCTACTGCTAAACTCTGAAGGTACACTTACAGATTTGTCGTTAAAGGCAAACAACGAAACGATGTTGGTCAATACTTCTGGAAATAACTTCGAAACCACCGCGCTTCCCCAACTCGACTTTAAAGATGGAAATGAAATTACGCTATACCAAAGTTCCGGGGACTGCAATGGGATCCTGATCAACTTTAATTACCAAACCGATAGCTATACCGAAAAGGCGATTTTTTCAGATTTGGGCGCCTGTAGCCTGCAGGTAAATTCGGTCGCGGCCTCTGGCGCTTCTTTTTATATTGCATATACACTGGAAGTTTCCCCAAACTTGACCAGTTACTTTGTACGTGTAATCGACAGGAACGCGGAAGCGGTCACTGTGGATATTCCACTGTTTAAAAAACCGGTCGGACTCACTTTTTCCAACAACCGTTTGTTTGTGCTGGTCCTTGACGAGGAAATCACGGATGAAAATGCGCTGATGGTGTACGACGCCACTACCAATGGTCTGGTCATGGAGCTGAATTTGGGATATAATGCCCAAAGTATCTTTAAAAACAGAGCGGGCAATTTGATCGTTGCTTACGAGGAACTTCACACCCTTTTGAACAGTGAATCCCTGGCCGTGCAATATGTGAATTACCAGAGTGGCAAGGAGCCTAAATTTGCAGATTCCAGTTTTAACTATTTTGATGTTCAGGGAAGACTATATTATGAGATGCCCCCAGGAACGAACAGTGTATATCCTTTGGTCCCAGCCGTTTATGATTTCAGTAAAAACCTGACGGTCCTATATGCTTATGAAAATTTTTTGACCGAAGCGCAGCGCACGGCAGAGTATAAAATTGAAACCACTACTATGGTTGGCTTCGATGAGAAAAATGGCTATTTATTGGTGGGCTATTCAAAATCCGATGGTTCTGGAAAGGGAGGGCTTCTCCGCATTAAGCCAGCACCCGAACCGGCATTGATCGACCATTTGGCTCTCGACGGGATACCCTACGATGTTTATGTCAATTAAGGATATAAAATAATTAAATAAGCATCCCGATGTATCGGAATGCTTATTTTTTCACTTTAATATCTTAAACGTTGAAATATTTACTATTCCAGATTGCCGGATTGAAGTTTTTCCCCAATGCAAATCCATAAAAAATGACCACAGCGGCAATGCTTTTGAACATAAAGAAATAGATGATCCAAAATTCAATGGTGGAGCCTCCTTTTGAAAACAGGCCAGCTGGTATTAAGGCGGTGAACAAATAGCTGATTGCCATTACCAGTAGCGCCAAATTGACAATGTTCTTAAACGGCCACACCAAAGCCCTTCTCAAGGGATGAAGGTCATTTCCCCACTTGTGCACAAGATAAAAGTAATCATTACCGATTGGGGCGAACAATAAGGGATCGTCTTTATCCTCCAATTTGAACAATTTGGAGGGTGCGACGATTTTAAAGCCTTTTAACTCCAGATTATGTGTTTTTTCGAGGTTCTTGATTTTGGAAATAGCCTCATGGGGTATTTTACCCTTGAAATATCTAGAATCCAAAAATCTCAATCTATAGTCAATACAAATGTTCTTGATTTGGTTCAAGTGATAGATTTTGTCCGTTTCCAAAAAATCAAATTTGAAGGCGTTTGTGAGTTTTGTATTTGATCCACTGAGGTTTTTTTCGATGCGGTCACGATTATTTGCATCCTCTTTAAGGATTTTTTCGACCGTTTCAAGTATTAAATGGGATTCGGCATCCCTGGATTTTGAACGCTCGAGCATTTCCTCGATGTTTGTTTTTTTCAATAACATTTTCTTTTCTTTAGCAATGAAGTCAAAGTTACTTAAAATGAAAATGTCGTTTATTTTTTGAAAGACCGCGAAATGTTAAAAATATGTTAAACTCTAACAGCGGGTGCGGCCTTTAACATCATAAATCATCAGTTATTGTATCTTGTCGAACAAATCGACGGTTCGCCGATGGTTTCTTTGCCCATAACCCCACAATCCGTTATCCATGAATCGTACAACACGCCCCACGTGCCTGCTTTTGTTACTTTTCTTTATAGTAACTATAGGTCAAAAAGCCAATTCACAAGGCAAGTTTTCAAATCCACAAAAATCAATTACCGCTTACACCGAAAGTAACGGCCATTACAAAACTTTACTTTCAGCTTTCAAAGCGGCCGACCTTGATAAGATTTTGAACGAGGACGGGCCATTTACAGTCTTTGCGCCATCAGATCAAGCTTTCGGAAAATTGTCAAAAGAAATTGTGGCACAACTCCTACAGCCCGAGAGCAAAAGAGAGTTACAATCATTGCTCACATACCACATCGTTGCGGGAAGTCTTTCTGCCGCCACTATCTTAAAGGCCATGTGTAGGGGAGAGGGCAAAGCCAGTTTTACAACGGTGCAAGGTGAAGAGATCATAGCAACAATGAAAGGGATAGATATCGTTTTGACAGACAACAATGGTAACTCTGCCATCATAACCACCGCGGATGCCAACCAATGCAACGGGGTGATCCATGAAATTGATTCCGTGATCTTGCCCGGAAAGATTTAAAATATTTATCGCAGTTCGGCCTTCAATACCTGCTCGTACCGACCTTGTAAGTTTTTCATTATTTTATCGATCTGCTTGTCGGTAAGGGTGTTCTTTTCGTCCCCTAGGGTGAAGCTGATCGCGTATGATTTTTTGCCCTTCTGCAAGGTATCTCCAGTATAAACATCGAAAAGGCTCATATCCTTAAGGTACTTTCGTTCGGTTTGCAATGCGAGTTCATATACTTCTTTATAAGTGACCGAATCATCTAACAAAAGTGCAAAGTCTCTTTTTACCTCTGGGTACTTGGTTATATCCTTGTAAACGATATCATTGTTCCCGGCAAGTGCCTTTACATTATCCCAGTCGAAGTCGGCGAACAGGACCTCATGTTTGAGGTCGAACATTTTTAATATCGTATTTTGAACGGTCCCAAATTCGACTAAATTTCTATTTTGGGCCTGCAACACCAATCCTTCGGCAAAAATTTTGTTGTCAACCGGAAATGAAGCGGTTACCCCAATCCCGAGTCGAAGCAAAACACTTTCGACAATTGATTTGAGATAAAAGAAATCGGATCTACGGTTCACCACTGCCCAACTATCCTCGGTTCTATTCCCAGTGACGATAAGGCTCAAATGTTTGCGTTCCTCCCTCACCGTATTGAAGCGGTGATAGGTGTTGCCAAATTCGAAAAGCTTTAGGTTCTGTTTTCTACGATTACTGTTGAAAGAAACGGCTTCAAGGCCATTGAAGAGCATCGACTGTCGCAACACCGATAATTCTTCACTGAGGGGATTTAAGATGAGGATTGATTCTTCGGTTTTGATATCGCTTGCCCCTGTCAAATATTTAGGGGAAGTGAGGCTATTGGTCAAAATTTCAAAATAGCCGACAGAAGCAAGTTGGGCCCCTATTATCGATTGTAGCCTATGGTCCTCAAGATTTGAGATGGGCGCAATTGAAGCATGCAGCTTCTCTTGAAATTCAATATTGTTGTAGCCATAAATCCGCAAAATTTCCTCGATGACGTCCACTTCCCTTTGCACATCAACGCGATAAGGGGGAATGGTGAGCCCCAGTCCACTTTCGGTCACGTTCTTTACCTGAATTTCCAAGGATGCCAAGATGGATTTAATGGTATCCGGGGGAATTTCTTGGCCGACAAGCTTATTGATTTTAGCAAATGACAAAAATACCTGGTGTCCACTTTGTTTGATGGGATAGAGGTCAACTACATCTGAGCTAATATTGCCTCCGGCAATTTCTTTGATCAAGAGGGCCGCACGTTTAAGGGCATATTCTACAGTATCGATATCTATTCCTCGCTCAAAACGAAAAGAAGCATCGGTATTGAGTCCGTGTCGTTTTGCCGTTTTTCGAATGGCTATGGGGTCGAAGTAGGCGCTTTCCAAAAAAATCGAAGTGGTGTTTTCAGTGACCCCTGTATTGATACCGCCGAAAACCCCGGCAATGCACATGGGTTTCTCGCCATCACATATCATAAGGTCTTCTTCGTGCAGTATCCTTTCCTCACCATCCAAAGTCATGAACTTAGTGCCGGCAGGAACGGTTTTAACCACAATTTTCTTGCCGTAGATTCGGTCGGCATCAAAAGCATGTAGTGGTTGTCCCAATTCATGCAATACGTAGTTGGTGGCATCCACCAAATTGTTCTTTGGTGTTATTCCAATGGCTCTTAACCTGTTTTTAAGCCAATCGGGCGAAGGCTCAACAATCAGGTTCTTCAGGGTAACACCGCAATAACGAGGGGCCAGTGCTTTGTTTTCAACTTCGACCTCCATGCGAAGCGAACGGTTGTCGACATTGAATTTGCTAACGGAAGGAGTAATCAGCTCTTTGACAATTTCCCTCTGTTTCAATCCTGCGCGTAAATCGCGGGCCACCCCATAATGGCTCATTGCATCAGCCCTGTTTGGCGTGAGGCCTATCTCGAAGACCTCGTCAGTTTCAATTTCAAAGACCTTTGAACATGGAGTTCCTGCCATCAGGGATTCAGGAAGTACCATGATGCCACTATGGTCTCCACCCAAACCAAGTTCATCCTCGGCACATATCATTCCATGGCTTTCCTCCCCCCGGATCTTTCCTTTTTTAATGGTTAGTGGATCGCCCAATTTGGGATGGAGGGTCGTTCCGATGGTGGCAACCGGGACTTTTTGGCCTTTCGCGACGTTCGGTGCACCACAAACGATTTGTAGGGGTTCGTCTTGTCCTATATCAACCAAGGTCAACTTCAATTTATCGGCATTGGGATGTTTTTCACAGCTTAGTACGTGGCCAACAACCACCCCTTCAAGGCCCCCTGGTACCGATTCAAAAGTGGTAATGCCTTCTACCTCAAGGCCAAGATCGGTCAACAGTTCCGCAGTTTTTTTGGCAGGCCAATCGATATGCAGAAACTGTTTTAACCAGTTATACGAAATGTTCATTGGTCGGTTTTAAAGCCCGTAAAGATAAAACAATGCGATTAGAACGTCAACAGCTTTACTTCCGATTTACTTTAATTTTTTAGGGAAGGATATTTATCAATGATTGGAAATTTATTTACAACAAAATCGATGTTCAAAATAAGTGCTGTCTTTTTGTTTTTATTGGTTTTAACGGCCTGCGGGACAACCAAATCGATAGCTCCACAACGGAAATTTAACGGTGCACATGAATTTCTTTGGATTATCGGATCACACAGGGGCATCTAATCCGATTTTAATGGTCCAATTTTGTTTTTCCGATAAGGTTAATGCTCTGTAAAATTACCTGTGCCGTACCATGTATAATGCTATCCCGCCACTATGTATCTTGATAAAAAAGGAACGGTCAGAAAAACGCGTGGTGGATTCAATGGTCCTGTGACCGGTGAACCAAATGAAGCGTTCAAATCGGAATTCGACAGCCATGTGAAGCAGCTATTGGAAGGATAAGAGAAGCGCGGTCATATAATGGTCGACTTTCCTAAACCGATATTGTATTCATTGATATTAGTGTTGTCATCGGAGTCGGTAATTTGGCTGGCAATAAAATCGCCAACGTAATCGGTGCCGTATTTACTACTACCCAAAATATCGGGTGTGACGATTTTTTTCTTGAACGATTTACGGATGGCGGCATAAACGGCATTCGATTCTTCCTTTAAGCCAAAATGATCCAATAACATGACCGCACTGAATATCGATGCTACGGGATTGGCCTTGTTTTTGCCTTTTGCCTGGAGAAAGGAGCCATGAACCGGTTCGAACATACTATAGTCTTCGCCGATTGAAGCGGAAGGCAGCAGCCCTTGGGATCCAATGATCACGCTTCCTTGGTCCGAAAGCATATCGCCAAACATATTGTCTGCCAAAACCACATCGAAATTTGATGGTCGCAAAAGCAATTGTACCGCCGCATTATCTATGAAAAGGCACTCCAGCGCTACTTCGGGGTAACTTTGCCCTATTGCGGTGACCACCCTGCGCCAAAGTCTTGACGTTTCGAGAACATTCGCCTTATCGACCAGGGTAAGCTTTTTCCGTCTTTTTTTTGCCGCTTTAAAGGCCAAATGGGCGATGCGGCTGATTTCATGTTCTGAATATTGACAAAGATCGGATGCTACAGTACCGTCATCACTCAATTTTTTCTCACCAAAATAAATCCCACCGGTCAGTTCACGGAATATCACAAAGTCGGTGCCCGATACGATGTCTTTTCTTAAAGGTGAATGGCTTAAGACTTCGGCGAACATTTTTACCGGTCGAATGTTGGCAAAAAGACCAAGTTCTTTCCGTAATTGAAGTAATCCCTGTTCCGGTCTTATTTTGGCATTTGGGTCATTGTCATATTTGGGCAGACCACTCGTGCCGTAGAGAACGGCATCTGAATCCTTACAAAGCTGAAGTGTTTGTTCAGGTAAGGGTGTCCCATATTTTTGCATCGCAACGCCACCGACCAATGCTTTTTTGTATATAAATCGGTGATTGAAAGTCTCTTCAACGGCCTTGAGACATTTCAAGGCTTGCCCCACTACTTCGGGCCCTATACCATCTCCGCCTAAAACGGCTAGTCGCAATTGCATTATGACACACTTTCGATATTCAGTCCCGTGGCTTCAATGATAAAATGAATATCATCGTCCAATACTTCTTTTTTGCGATCGGCAAATTTAAGGAACTCTTGGTATACCTCATCGAGCTGTAATTTGGTCAATTCATAGCCAACCAATTTGGCCCTATAAGCTAGCGCTGCCCTTCCGCTTCTGGCGGTCAGTACGATGGAGGATTCATTTACCCCGACATCAGCGGGATCGATTATTTCATAAGTTTCCCTGTTTTTGATCACCCCGTCTTGATGGATGCCGGAACTGTGGGCAAATGCATTCGCACCGACAATGGCCTTATTGGGCTGTACCATCATGCCCATATTTTGGGATACCATTTGACTGGTATCGAATAATAATTTGCTGTTAATATTGGTGTCAAGGCCCAAATAGGGGTGTTGCCGCAAGATCATCACCACCTCTTCCAAGGCCGTATTACCGGCCCGTTCGCCAATGCCGTTAATGGTACATTCGATCTGTCGGGCGCCATTAATAACGCCTGCAATTGAGTTTGCCGTTGCAAGTCCCAAGTCATTGTGACAATGACACGATAACTTCGCTTTATCTATGCCCTTGACATTCTCTTTCAAATACTTCATTTTAGCCCCGTATTCATCGGGAAGGCAGTACCCCGTGGTGTCCGGAATGTTCAAAACCGTTGCCCCGGCCCTTATGACCGCTTCACATACCCTTGCAAGAAAATCGTTTTCAGTACGTCCGGCATCTTCTGCATAAAATTCAACGTCTTCCACAAAAGTCTTGGCGTAGGCCACCGCGGCGACTGCCCGTTCTATTATGGTCTCCTTATTTGAATTGAATTTGTATTTGATATGGGAATCGGAAGTGCCGATACCTGTATGTATTCTTGGTCGTTTGGCATGTTTTAAGGCTTCGGCAGCTACCTCAATATCTTTTTTTACCGCACGGGTCAATCCGCAAACGGTGGCATTTTTGATCAATCTTGAAATCTGGTCTACAGATTTGAAATCGCCGGGGCTCGAAATGGGAAATCCCGCCTCAATGATATCGACCCCAAGATAATCCAATCGTTCTGCAATGATCAATTTCTGTTCGGTATCCAATTTGCAGCCCGGTACTTGCTCACCATCCCTCAATGTAGTATCAAAAATATCTACCTTATCTTTGCTCATTATATTTATGTAGTTTTAGGTACCCTCTACGAATTTAGGTCTAAGAGGCCACAACGTTCGAAATTACGAAAAAACATTTACAACGTTAAATTAGTTACATGGTATTTCAATGAATTGATTTACAAATGGTTAAACGCTATTTATTACGATGACAAATACCCATAAAGATGCCCTGTTTGTATTGGTGAAATCGCTCTCCAAGTCTGAAAAGAGACAGTTTAAACTTTACGTAGGCAGGTTGGGCGTCAATACCGATGCGAAGTTTTTGGCGCTTTTTAACCTGATGGACAAGGTCAAAAAATATGATGAGAAAGCCATATTGGAAAGTGGTATTGTGAAAAAGGCGCAATTATCGAACCTAAAGGCGCATCTCTACAAACAGATATTGGTTAGTTTAAGGCTTAACCCGGTAAACCAGACCATCAGGCTTCAAATTCGTGAACAACTCGATTTTGCCACCATCCTATATCAAAAAGGTTTATATAAACAGAGCTTAAAAATCTTGGACAAGGCAAAGGCCACTGCCATTGAAAATGAAGAGAAGAACATCGCTTATGAAATCGTTGAACTGGAAAAAATCATAGAGACCCAATTCATTACCCGCAGCATACCCGATAGGGCCGACGAACTTGCGATACAGGCCAAAGAACTCTCTGCGATGAACGTAATGACCAGTAAGCTCTCTAACCTATCTTTGCAATTGTATGGTATTATGTTAAAAGTAGGCTATGTGCAAAGCGATGAGGATTACAAAAAGGTAAAGGATTATTTTGAAAGCCACCTGCCAAAATACAATCTTCAGGAACTGGGATTTCGCGAAAAACTTTGGTTGTACAAGGCCCATTTGTGGTATAGTTTTTTAGTTCAGGATTTTCTTTCATCCTTTAGATATGCCAGTAAATGGGTTGATCTTTTCTATGAAAACAAGGAACAGATTTATTTGAACCCCGTTTTCTTTCTCAAGGGAAACCATTATTTATTGGAATCACTTTTCTATGTCAAATACAGTTCCCAATTCAGACAGACCCTTGAAAAATTGGAAAAAGTAGTGGGCAGTAGCGATTTTCCTAAAAACGACAATATTGCCTCCCTGACCTTTCTCTACCTCAATGCGAATAAGTTAAATCTACACTTCTTGGAAGGTACCTTTCAAAAAGGACTGTACCTGGTAAAGATTATCGAATATGGCATTAATAAGCATAAAGAGCGGATCGATGCCCATCATATCATGGTGCTGTACTATAAGATCGCGTGTTTGTATTTTGGCACCGGCGACAATAAGACTTGTATTGTCTATTTGAAAAAAATCATCAATAACAAGAACCTGAAAATGAGGGAAGATCTTCTTTGTTTCGCAAGGGTTTTGAGTTTGGTCGCACATTACGAGGCTGGCATGGATTATCATTTGGAAGTTCAGTTGCGAAGTACCTATAAGTTCTTATTGAAAATGAACGACCTTCATGCGGTTCAAAAGGAAATGATTAAATTTTTAAGGAATTTAGGGAACATATACCCCCATGAACTTCAAAATGAATTCCAGAAATTACATACAGAACTCAAAAAATATGAAGATCACCCCTATGAAAAACGGGCGTTTTTATATCTCGATATTATTTCTTGGTTGGAAAGTCATCTAGAGAATAAACCGGTGGCTCAAATTATTAGGGAAAAGGCCATGGCACATACCAGATAATCCTTGGAGACCAGACCCGCTTTCACCGCAAGAAATTTAATTGAGCTCAATGTGGCCATGTTGTTCCTTGGTACTTCCGGGCCTTTCGGAAAGTTTATCACCCTTCCGATTCCGCTGACCATTGCCGTTCGGGCCATTCTGGCGCTGCTATTATTGTTGGCATACTGCAAATGGCGTAAAATTTCTTTCTCCCTACAAAAAAAGGATGTGCTTCCCATTGCCCTTGCGGGGCTGTTGATGTGCTTTCATTGGCTGGCCTATTTTAAGGCGTTACAATTATCGAACGTTGCCATCGGAATGCTATCATTATTTACCTACCCGGTCATCACCGCATTTTTGGAGCCACTGTTCTTAAAGACCAGATTTCAGAGAATGCATTTGGTATTGGCCCTTTTGGTGTTAACGGGAATCTGGTTTTTGGCCCCAAAGTCAGGTTCGGGCCATTCGTATAATTTGGCCATTGGTTTTGGAATATTCTCTGCTCTTTGTTACGCCCTGCGAAATCTGATTCTAAAAATCAAGGTTGACCGCTACCAAGGGTCCCTCCTGATGGGATATCAGATGGTCGTGGTATGTATCATATTGTTGCCGGCTTATTTCATCTATGATCTTGGCCCCATGCAGTTCCAATGGAAAGGACTCATAGGGGTAGCCCTAATTACGACCGCTTTGGGGCACACTATGTTCATCAATACCTTTAAGCACTTCTCCATCACCGCCATTAGCATCATCAGCGGGATACAGCCGGTATATGGGATTCTGATAGGGGTATTGTTCCTTTCCGAAGTCCCTTCATGGTCGACCCTGTTCGGAGGGGCCTTAATTCTGATATCGGTGGTCATCGAGAGCGTGAATGCTTATCGAAAATAAATCTAGCCTTGATGTGAAAAACGTATAGCTAAAAGGCTTTGTTTCCCTTCGCATTGCTTCAGCAGGCATCCCAAATTGGATCTTTTGGAGGTGCCGCAATGAAATCCAAGGGTTCTTTTTTTACGGGATGTATAAAGAACAAGCGCCTCGCATGTAAATGAATGCTTCCGTCTTTGTTACTACGGTCATAGCCATATTTAAGATCCCCTTTGATCGGACAACCTATCGCCGCCAGTTGTGCCCTTATTTGGTGGTGCCTTCCCGTAAACAGATCGATTTCCAATAAGAAATAACGATCTAGTTTTTTGACGACCCTGTATTCCATGATCGCTTTTTTACTTTCCGGTATTTCATTCGGGTACGCATATGATTTATTCTGCTTCGGATTGCGCTTCAGCCAATGGATGAGCCTGTCGTTTTCTTTGTCAGGTCTCTTCTTTACTATGGCCCAATAGGTTTTTAAGGCCTCTTTTTCGGAAAATAGCCGATTGAGCCTTGGCAATGCCTTCGAAGTCTTTGCAAAAATCACAATGCCTGAGGTGGGCCTGTCCAGTCGATGGGCCACGCCCAAATAAACATTGCCCGGTTTGTCGTACTTATCCTTGAGGAAAGCCTTAACGACCTCGCTTAAAGGAGCATCTCCCGTTTTATCGCCCTGAACGATATCACCTGGCCGTTTATTGATGGCAATGAGGTGGTTGTCTTCATAGAGCACCAAAAGATTTTCGTGATTTGAAATTATTTTTGACTCCACTTATAAGCCGGTTTTAAGTCTGAATGTTAATAAAACGACTAGGGTCGCACCTCAGGATTAATTAAAAGAGGTCATGCTCAATGGCGCCTATGAACTGGGCCAAAACCGAACCGATGGCATGCCCTTGTGCAGGTTGAAAGTCCATTCCCGAATATTCTAAAAAACCTTCAATACTGTTCTTCATCACTGGGAAAATCCTTGCTTTTCACGTCGGACACATATCTTGAAATGGCATTTCCCATATCTTCGTATAAATTCATATATCGGCGCAAAAAACGGGGATTGAACTCATGTGTCATCCCTAAGAGATCATGGATTACCAGCACTTGTCCGTCGGCATATTTACCGGCCCCGATACCGATCGTGGGGATTGAAATACTCTCTGAAACCTTTTTGGTCAAGCTAGCTGGGATTTTTTCAAGGACGATGGCGAAACAACCCAATTTCTCAAGCATACTGGCATCTTGCATCAGTTTTTCGGCCTCGGTCTCTTCCTTGGCACGTACTGAATAGGTGCCGAATTTATAGATCGACTGTGGCGTCAAGCCCAAATGGCCCATCACGGGAATTCCAGCATTGAGGATTCGCTTTACAGATTCCTTAATTTCAAGGCCCCCTTCTAGTTTTACGGCATGTGCCCCGCTTTCCTTCATGATACGTATCGCAGAACGTAACGCTTCCTTGGGATCGCTTTGGTAACTTCCAAAAGGGAGGTCGACTACCACCAAAGCCCTATCAACGGCCCTTATTACAGACGCGGCATGGTAGATTATTTGATCTAAGGTAATGGGCAAGGTCGTTTCGTGTCCGGCCATTACGTTACTGGCCGAATCCCCAACGAGGATGACATCCATATTGGCGGAGTCTACTATTTTTGCCATGGAATAATCGTAGGCCGTTAGCATGGAAATTTTTTCCTTGTTCTTTTTCATTTCCACCAACGACTTCACGGTGACTCTTTTGTATTCTTTTTTGGCAGTTGACATTTACTCTTTTTTAAGTGCGATAAAAGTAAGGAAATTGTTTTAGGCTTTTCCATTTGTACATTGATGTTCGATAACAATCGTTGAAATTGCAAATTTTTTCCGGTCAATGCCTTGGTTATCTTTATAATTACCGACAAACTTCTTAATTTATTTTACATTTGAAGAAAGCCAAACCAATGAAAATCGCATTTACCATCTTTCTTGTATTTTGGGTTTCCCAAGGGTCAGCACAGGAATCTGAGAAAGAGGCCGTTAAAAAAACCATTGAAACATTTTTTGAAGGCTTCCATCGACAGGATTCGGTGATGATCAGGCAAACCGTCGATCAAAATATCATTTTGCAGACAATTGGGAATGATTCCCTGGGAAATGTCATTGTACATACCGAAGTGTTTTCCGATTTTCTGAAATCGATTGTAGGCATCCCAGATTCGACTCTATTCCAAGAGGTCATCAAAAGTTTTTCCATTCAGGTAGACGGACCAATGGCCAACGCCTGGACGCCATATGATTTCATGCTAAATGGTAGTTTTCACCACTGTGGGGTCAATTCCTTCCAATTGGTGAAAGATCATGAACAATGGAATATTATTTATCTTATCGATACCCGTCGTAAGGATGGCTGTGAATGACTCTCAAAATAATTCGATTGAACAATAGGTGGCAACCGTATAAAAAAGAGATTGCTTTTTTGCGAGCCATTGAATAGACATATATTTAACACAATCAAATTTTAAAACAAAGGATTATCATGAAAAAGAACACTATTAAAATTTTAAGTTCCATTGCATTTTTTATGGCCATCACCATTGCCCCGGTGAACGCACAACAAATCAGTCCCTTGGAAGGGCGGTGGGATATGGTCATCAATTATGAAGGCAAAGAATTGCCGTCGTGGTTGGAAGTTCGTCATTCAGGGACCCACACCTTGGTAGGTCGATTTGTCTATGCTTCCGGAAGTGCCAGACCAGTTTCCGAAATAAAGTTGACCGGCGGCGGTTTCAATTTTTCCATCCCGCCCCAATGGGAGCCAGGAGAGAAAAATATGGAGTTTGAAGGTATGATGGACGGGGATGTACTAAAAGGAACCATGCGATTTACAGATGGCAAAAGTTATAATTGGATGGCATCGCGTGCACCGGTACTCCCTTATGAAAAAAATCCAAAGTGGGGCAACCCCATCGCGCTTTTCAATGGCAAGGACCTTAACGGTTGGCATGCGATGGGAGAGAACCAGTGGATCGTTGACTCCGGCATCTTAAAAAGTCCCAAATCGGGCTCCAATCTGGTTTCGGACGAATCGTTCACCGATTTTAAACTGCATGTAGAATTTCGGTATCCCGAAGGGAGCAATAGCGGGATTTACCTCCGTGGCCGTTATGAGCTGCAGATTATGGATGGCAACGCACCAGAACCTCTAGATGTTGAATTTGGTGGAATCTATGGTTTTCTGACCCCCAATGAAATGGTCGCCAAAAAAGCGGGCGATTGGCAGGTATTCGATGTTACCCTGATCGGGAATAGGGTATCCATAGTGGCCAATGGGTCGGCCATCATCAACGACCAAATCATCCCGGGAATCACTGGGGGGGCATTGGACAGTAAAGAAGGAATGCCTGGACCCCTAATGATTCAAGGCGATCATGGTCCCATAGAATTCAGGAATATCGTGATCACCCCAAGGGTTACCGAATAAGATCTCTTCACCAAGGTTGTCGAGGCACTCGGATTGACATCGAAAGTATAATTGGGAACTTGCCTTGATGCAAGTACGTAAACCAAGATTTTCACGAAAACACAATGGCCACCCTTTCCTTTTAAAATGGAATAGGGTGGCCATTTGGTTTTAACGTCTGGTTGAATTAGATTTTCCAGCCTTCACGGTAGGTCCGGGTCACAAACTGGTTTGCTTCCTCTAAATTGGTGATACGGGTGTTCTCACCATCCCACAATAATTTTTTACGGGCGAAGAATTCCATTTTTCCTTGGCTGTTTTCCCTTTGCAGCATATAACTGCGAATGGCCAAATTGCCCATGAGAACAGTTTCGGTCATAGGTCCTGCATAATCAAAGGATGAGGTAAGGCCCAGGTGCTCCGTACTGCCAAAACCGGCCTTACAGGCATCGACCCATTTCCTTTGATGGCCATATTCAGGTTCTTTGTCATCTTCGGTTTCGGGACCGAAATCGGTGGTTCCGTCGTTAAGATATAATTTGGGCATCAGGGGTGAACTGTCGTTGATGTTGGTGGAGATGATTCCTTTCTCCCCGATCATCAAAACGCCATTGGCGCTGTCCCTTCCACCGATATCACTATCCGCTGGTATAATGTCGGGATGTGCAGGACGAATGCCGCCATCGCTCCAGGTCATTTCAATGGGCGATTTGCTTTTTTCCGTTGCCCCAAAATGCAAGGTGGTGTACGAAGATGGTGGACAGCCTTCGGGATGATAATCTGCATTCCACATCTGAGTATACACAGAACCCACACTGCACTCGGCATCGGTAGGGTATTTTAGTCCAAGTGTCCTAAAAGGGATATCGATCAAATGACAACCTACATCGCCTAAAGCACCGGTACCATAATCCCACCATCCCCTCCAATTGAAAGGATGCAGTTTGGGAGTGTAAGGCCTTGCGGGCGCCGGCCCTAGCCAAAGGTCCCAATACAGGTCTTTTGGTTTTAAACTTTCATCGGGCTCGGGCATGGCATATCCTTGGGGCCAGACAGGACGGTTTGTCCATATCTGCACTTTGGATATATTGCCCAATACCCCTGAATCGACCCATTTTTGAACGATTCCCAAAAGCGCGTTAGAACCTCCTTGATTGCCCATTTGAGTGACAATTTTTTTGCTTCTGGCCATTTCGGTGAGCATGCGTGCTTCCCTGATGTTATGGGTCATCGGTTTTTGAACGTATACGTGTATTCCCCTCTCCATCGCATACACGGCAGCTGGTCCGTGAACATGATCGGGAGTGGAAATGGTCACGGCATCAATACCTTTTTCCTTATCGAGCATCTCTCGGAAATCGTTGTATAATTTCGCCTTTGGAAAACTTTCCACAGATCGTTTTGCACTTCCTGAAAAATCGACATCGCAAAGGGCCGCCACTTGCTCCCTGCCATTTACCGATGCATTCATAATGTCACTTGCGCCTTTGCCCCCGGCGCCTATGGCAGCCAGATTTAGCCTATCACTTGGGGCCAAGTATCCAACCCCGCCCAGCACATGTCTTGGCACGATAAAAATGGTGGATGCAATGGCTCCTTTTTTTAGAAAGTCCCTTCGGGAAGAAATTGTTTTGATTGCTTTTGGTTTGCTCATAATAAAAACGGGATTGAGTTGGATATTTTGTATTTTCTAAAATTAACAATAATTGTGCGATTAGCACCAAATTAATTCAGGCCAATCAAATTTATCAATATTTGGCCAATCATGTTCATCGATCAGCAATCGCTCAAGTAGACGCCAACGGCCAAACCCCCTTCTGAAGTTTCTTTGTATTTGGAGTTCATGTCCTTTGCGGTTTCCCACATGGTCTGTACCACCTTGTCCAAGGGTACTATCGCATCCTTCGGGTCTGAACCCATGGCCAATTCGGCAGCATTGATCGCTTTGATCGCACCCATGCTGTTGCGTTCAATACAGGGTATTTGTACCAACCCCCCAATGGGATCGCAGGTAAGGCCCAAATGATGTTCCATCGCAATTTCGGCAGCCATGAGTACCTGATCTGTAGTACCGCCTAAAAGCTCGGTCAAAGCGGCGGCGGCCATTGCGGAAGATACCCCGATTTCGGCCTGGCAACCGCCCATAGCGGCCGAAATGGTGGCGCCTTTTTTGAAGATACTTCCAATTTCCCCCGCCACCAGAAGAAATCTTTTAATGTGTTCAAAGCCTGCTTCATGGTTTTCAATCACCATATAATACATGAGTACGGCCGGTATTACGCCCGCACTTCCATTTGTTGGGGCGGTCACCACACGACCAAGGGAAGCATTGACCTCGTTTACCGCCAGCGCGAAACAGCTGACCCATTTTAAAATTTGCCTGAATTTCACTTCGGTTCCCCTAATGGTCTCCAACCATTCTCTTGGGCTGCCATAGGTATGGTCACCGCCCAAAAGACTTCTGTTCATTTCATAGGCACGACGATTTACGTTGAGGCCTCCCGGCAATTTACCTTGGGTATGGCAACCGATATACATGCATTCAAGCATGGTATCCCATATGCGGTTGATTCGGGCGTCTATTTCCAGGTCATCACGTAAAGACCTTTCGTTTTCCAAAACAATATCGGATATACATTTTCCTTCTTGCAGGCAAAAGGCAAGCAGTTCTGTGCCTTTTTCGATCGGAAAAGGAAAAGTCTTGAAATTCTGTAAATTGCGTTTGGCGTTTTTTCGTTCTTCCACCACTACAAAACCGCCACCTATGGAATAATACGTCTTCGACTTTGAAACCCCGGATTTTAAAATGGCTTCAAAGGTTAAGCCGTTGGCATGAAAAGGTAAAAACTTTTTGTGGAAAATAATATTCGAAGAAGGGTGAAAAGGCAATTCCCGTTCATTGTCAAAGCGAATGAAATTACTGTCGATTATCTTCCCTACGGTTGTGTATATTTCCCCTACGGGAATATGTTCCGGGTCTGCTCCAGAAAGTCCAAGCATAACCGCGTAATCGGTCGCATGGCCTTTACCTGTCAATGATAATGAGCCATACATGTGTACTTTGATCCCCTGAACCTCTTCAAATATTTTGGAGGCCCTTAATTCTGATATCCACCGTTCGGCCGCCCGCCAAGGACCTAAGGTATGGGAACTTGAAGGGCCCACGCCAATCTTTAACATATCAAAAATACTGATACACTCCATGCCTTAATAAATTCCTTTTCTTATTCGTGCCTAAGTTACGAAGTATTTGTGGTGGTTCATTTTATATCTAATGTGAGCTATGGTGTTTTCTTAATAGAAAAAATGAACTTTCATGGATTTTCCTTTAAAATATGCACTTCAAAGGATGATGGGCAAGCGCTGCAGGACCTGTAAATGACATCCTGTCAGTTTTTGTCTCTTGGCATGTTGTTTGTCATTTACTAGTCGACACTAAATTATAGGCACTAATATAAATTATATAGCATGAGCAAAATTATAGGTATAGATTTAGGAACGACCAATTCCTGTGTTTCGGTGATGGAAGGTAACGAGCCAGTCGTTATTCCGAATGCCGAAGGTAAAAGAACAACCCCCTCGGTAATCGCATTTGTTGAAGGTGGGGAAATTAAAGTGGGTGATCCGGCCAAAAGACAGGCGGTGACCAATCCCACCAAAACAATCTACTCCATTAAACGATTTATGGGGAATAAATATTCCGAATCCAAAAAGGAAGCCGATCGGGTTCCTTATAAAGTGGTCAAAGGCGATAATGACACCCCTAGGGTAGATATTGATGGCCGCCTGTATACCCCTCAGGAACTTTCTGCCATGATTCTTCAGAAAATGAAGAAGACTGCAGAGGATTACTTGGGACAGACCGTCACAAGGGCGGTAATTACAGTTCCCGCATATTTTAATGACGCCCAACGGCAGGCAACCAAAGAAGCAGGGGAGATCGCCGGTTTGGTAGTGGAACGGATAATCAATGAACCAACAGCGGCTTCTTTGGCATATGGTCTTGATAAAAAGAGCGTTGATCAAAAAATAGTTGTGTTCGACTTTGGTGGTGGTACACATGATGTCTCCATTTTGGAATTGGGAGACGGGGTTTTTGAAGTTTTGGCCACGGATGGTGACACCCACTTGGGAGGTGACGATGTGGATCAGAAAATCATCGATTGGTTGGCTGATGAATTCAAGAAAGACGAGGGTATCGATTTAAGAGATGACGCCATGGCTTTACAGCGTTTGCGTGAGGCAGCGGAAAAAGCCAAAATTGAATTGTCTTCATCTGCCCAGACCGAAATCAATCTGCCCTATGTGACCGCAACGGCGTCTGGCCCCAAGCATTTGGTGCGTACGCTGACCCTGGCCAAGTTTGAACAATTGATAGAAGATTTGGTTAAAAGAACCATAGCGCCTTGTCAGACCGCCTTAAAAGCCGCAGGACTATCAAAAAGCGATATCGATGAAATTATATTGGTAGGCGGTTCTACCAGGATTCCTGCAGTGGTGCAGGCTGTTGAGAAGTTTTTTGGCAAAAAGCCTTCAAAGGGTGTTAACCCTGATGAAGTAGTGGCCGTAGGTGCCGCCATTCAAGGTGGTGTACTTACAGGAGATGTGAAAGATGTACTTTTATTGGATGTAACACCCTTATCGTTGGGTATCGAGACCATGGGAAGGGTCATGACCAAATTAATCGATGCGAATACAACGATCCCAACAAAAAAGTCTCAGATATTCTCTACCGCCGCGGACAATCAACCTTCGGTCGAAATACATGTATTGCAAGGTGAGCGGCCCATGGCAGCGGACAATAAAACCATTGGTCGATTTCATTTAGATGGCCTACCTCCTTCACAAAGGGGCGTACCACAAATTGAAGTTACCTTTGATATCGATGCGAATGGGATCATTAAGGTTTCTGCTACCGATAAGGCAACGAACAAATCACAGGATATCCGAATTGAGGCTTCTTCAGGCTTGACCGAAGAAGAAATCAAAAAGATGAAAGCGGATGCAGAAGCTAACGCCGAGGCCGATAAAAAGGCTAAAGAGACCGCTGATAAATTGAACGAAGCGGATAGCATGATATTCCAGACCGAAAAGCAATTGAAGGAATTCGGCGAGAAATTGTCAGAAGACAAGAAAAAACCGATAGAAGCCGCATTGGAGGAATTAAAAAAGGCTTACGAAAGTAAGGATCTGGCCTTGATCACTCCCGCTTTGGAAAATATCAACGAAGCCTGGAAGGTAGCTTCAGAAGAAATGTACAAGGCACAAGCCGAAGGACAACCGGGCGGACCGACTTCAAATGGTGAAGAATCAACGGCTGAAGGAGGTAAGGAAGGCGATAATGTTGAAGATGTTGATTTTGAGGAAGTGAAGTAGTCTTTGACTATCGTTACATGGTATTTTATCGAAAAGGGACAGTTTCAACTGTCCCTTTTTGTTTTTGGCATCTATTTTGTTTTCAGGTTGGTTGAATAAAAGGTAATTTTGTTTCATGATAAGAAACTACCACATCTTACTTTTTTGCCTTTTAGCGATTAACCCCTTGAAATGCCTGTCGCAAGAAATCAGGATTTTCACCACTACAGACTTTGACCTGAAAGGGGAGGTCAAGACATGCTTGATAAGCACTGATTATGGTAAAGAGGAATATGACTTTGATAAGGAAGGCCGACTTACCAAATCGGTTACCCGATACAATGAAGGGGATTATGACATCACCTACTATTTTTACGACGATGGGGAGTTAACGGAAAAACGCCTTGAGAATTATAGGAATAAAGAGCTCGATCGATCGACCAGCATTGCAAATTTCTATACCATTGACACCACGGAAAACAAATTGGTTACCGAAAAAATAATTTCCTATGATAAGGTATTTCTTGACCAGTACCAATACCTGTATGATGCAGATAATAAAGTGGCAAATATTATAAGAAGTAATAATAATGGTAACGATGAAACCATATTGGAATACAGCAGTTTGAAAAACGAAAACACCATCAACTTTATTCTGAACGGGGTGCTGCAAAAATCGGTACGAACCTCAGAAAGAACTGCCAAAAATAAAACAAAGGAAAAGGTAGTGTTGACCAAAGAATATCTTAATGGTGCCCCCAATATTGCCAACGAAGAAGTTTTTGACCCTAGGGAAAAACGAATCGAAATTACACGGTACGTTTTCGATTCGAAGACAGGACAATTTGCCCCCAACTCAATTTCAAAATACACCTATAATGAAGATGGGGATTTAATCAAGAGCGAAACAAAAAATGGCAAGCATATCGAGGTAAAGGAATACATTTACCAATTCGATAACGAAAAATCCGGGAACTGGGTGAAGCAGATCATCAAACCTGAGAATTCATATACCTCAAGGAAAATCATTTATTATGAAAATGATAAGGTTGCGGTCGAACACTGATTATTGACCGATTTTAGGAGATATTATCGGTCATTACTGGATTACGGCCCTATGAGATCCCATAAGTTGCCATACAAATCCTTAAATACGACAACGGTGCCATAGGCTTCTTTCCTTGGGATTTCCACGAATTCAACCCCATGATTCAACATGCGCTGGTAATCTTTCTCAAAATTATCGGAATGCAGGAAAAGGAAAACCCGTCCCCCCGTCTGATTGCCAATAGCGCCCAATTGATGTTCATTGGCCGCCTTGGCCAATAATAACGATGCCCCATCGCTGTTTTTAGGCCTCACCACCACCCAGCGCTTTGTTTGGTCCAATGGGGTGTCTTCCAAAAGCTCAAAATCCAATTTTTGCGTGTAATAAGTGATCGCTTCATCATAATCCCTGACAATCAAACTTATTTTTTCGATTTGAAGCATATAGGATGTTTATTTTACTGAGGTTTTACCTATCCACTCTTCTTTCAAGATACCGTAGCAGCAGGTGTTTCGTTTGTATCCATCCAATAAATAGACATTCCTCCTTAAAATACCTTCCAACACGGCCCCTAATTTTTCCACGGCCCTTCGGGAACGGTCGTTCCGCTCGTCGATACGGAATTCCAATTTTTCAAAACCCATCGTATTAAAGGCATGGTCTATCATCAACAATTTCATCTGGGTATTGAGCCCCGTTCCCTGAAATTCCCTGCCGATCCATGTAGATCCAATCTCCAAAACCTTGTGATGCCATCCAATGTTCATATATCTTGTTGAACCAGCAAAACAAAGATTGCGTTTGTCATAAACAATGAACGGTAGGGCGGTTTTCTGTCTTTGTTGGGCCATCGCCATTTCAACGTATGCCTTAAGGGCGTGGGGGGTTGCAATATCAGAGGGAGAGTATTGCACCAAGCGGTCTTCGGCGGCAATGGAAAGGAGGTTTTCGTAATTGTCCAGGTTTAGGGGCGAAAGCCGCACTAGGTCGTTCTCCAAGGTTACTTCTAATTCCATCATATCAATGCAGGTAAAAGTTCCTTTTTTATTTCATGCCCCCCTTTAAAAATAAGAGGATTTGCGTTCCCCTCAAATAATCGATGCAATTTTTCCAATTCCCCATCACGACGTTCTGGGGTCAAAAACTCATCGGAATCGCCAAAAATATAGGTGATTTTACCATTGGCTTCCAGCAAAAATTTGAAATCCGAAGCTTGCAGTTCATTCGGGATGCCGCCGGCATAAAGCACCAAGTGATGGCAAGGTAACTTGCGCTGGGCCACCCATCGCATGGCGATGGATACCCCCTGCGAAAAGCCCAAAACGATCAACTTGCAGCGATCCGGAATTTTTTCGATTTCCATAATGGCTTTTAAATATGCCATATCATTTTTGGTCTCCGCAACCGTGTTTTCTTTGGTAAGCCAACTGGCACCTACATTTTTGTACATGTTATTCAGGTAATATTTGGAAGGAGCCTGTGGGGCAATAATATAATTGGTATTTGCCGGCAAGTTGTCAAAATATTTTAAAAAATAGCGGCTTAGATATCCGATTCCATGAAAAACCACCCAAACATGTTCGGTCATTGGGGTAAGGGCATTCAATGTAGAATAGGTATTGGTTGTTCGGTAATTTACCTGATGTTCCGATGTTTTCATATATCGATGTGCCGTCCTTTTTTAACTTAAAGTTTTCTTGGGAAGGTTTTTGATGTCGCCTTCTTTTTCTTAAAAATCAATCCTATCGCCCTATCCAAAGATAAGTGCTTTAGTTTTTTGGGGAATGTTTAATTTTACAAAAAAATATATCCATGGATGAAATTCAAGAGAAAATCTTAACGGTATGCAACAATTCTTCGGAAAACACCTTGATGGAGACCTTATCGATCGAATATATTGAGGTGGGCGAAAACTTTTTGGTGGGCAAGATGCCGGTGAATGCAAAGGTACACCAGCCCGACGGGGTATTACATGGTGGGGCCATGGTGGCCTTGGCCGAAAGTGTAGGCAGCATGGCATCCTATATTTTTTTGGATGCGGCACACAACACGATAAGAGGAATTGAAATATCGGCCAACCATGTTCGCAGCATACGGGAGGGCGAGGTCTTTGCAAAGGCGATCATTTTGCATAAAGGCCGTACCACTCAATTATGGGATATCAAAATAACCGATTCTGAAAATAACCTCATTTCAGTCTGTAAACTTACTACCATCTCCTTACCGAAAAAATAGATGTTTGAAGCGTTCCTGGAAAAAATGTCAGGCCATATGGCCAAACAACTTCCATTTGTACTTTATAGAAAGCCCAACGAAACAGACGTGCAGGCTATTTTGCAGCATAACGACAAAGAATATTTGGTTGCCGATTATACCGAAAGTGGCTTTGTGTTCGCGCCTTTCAATGGGGAACGCCCCACCATATTATTGCCTCCGGACGAAAAAATAAAAATAGCGCAACCCTTAAAACTGCCGAAAGTACCGGTAGCACAAACAATGCAATACGACCAAAACCGCGATAGGGATGCACATATTGCATTGGTGAACAAAGGATTGACTGCCGTAGAAAGTGGTGTCGTCGACAAATTGGTGCTATCGAGACGACTCATAGTGCCAAATATGGCAGAACCCCTGCAACTTTTTAAAACCTTGATCGATCAATATGCCACCGCATTTTGTTATCTATGGTTTCATCCGAAAATTGGCATGTGGATGGGAGCCACCCCTGAAATATTGCTCAAGTTGCACAACAATCAATTCACCACAATGTCGTTGGCAGGCACCAAAACTATGGAAAGTCGGGAAAGACCCGATTGGGGCAAAAAGGAATTGGACGAACAGGCCCTAGTCACCGAATATATAAAAAGGGCGTTGGCAGACAAGGTTGTCAACTTGAAAACCTTCGATTTGGAATCGATTCTTGCCGGCAATTTATGGCACCTCCGAACCAAGATTACAGGTCGTCTCGATAATAATTTGAGGGAAGTACTCTTGGCACTGCATCCGACACCCGCCGTTTGTGGCTTACCTTTGTCAAAGGCCAAAAAATTTATACTGAAAAACGAAACGTACGATAGGGCCTATTATACCGGCTATTTAGGGGAGCTGAACATGCTACAGGAAAAAAATAGGTCGCCCAATGGAAAAAATATAGAAAACAAGTCCTATAGAACGGTAAGGCCCATGACCGAATTCTATGTGAACCTGCGCTGTATGCAATTGACTTTGAATGAGGCCATTATATACATCGGCGGTGGAATTACCAAAGATTCGGATCCGGAGAAAGAGTGGGAAGAAACCGTCAATAAAAGCCTTACCATGATCAAAGTACTATTCGAAACATAGTTTTTTTGCCAAGATTGGTTTGCCAGCACTTTGCGTCGTATTTTTGTAATGATGAAGCACTCCAATATCCCCTCTGCACAAACCGTAGTTCTGCATTGCAAGGCAAGGGGGATTAAGAACATAGTGATATCCCCTGGATCCCGAAATGCCCCGTTGATCATCGGTTTTTCAGAAGACCCATATTTTAAATGTTTTAGCATTGTGGATGAGCGTACTGCTGCATTCTTTGGTTTGGGGATTGCCCAATGCCTTCGAGAACCGGTGGCCGTCCTATGCACCTCCGGAAGCGCACTATTAAACTATTATCCGGCAATAGCCGAAGCCTATTACAGTCAAATCCCCTTGGTGGTCATATCTGCAGACCGACCTGAATACAAAATCGATGTGGGCGACGGACAGACAATACGACAGGATCACGTATTTGACCGGCATATTGGTTATTCGGCAAATTTGAAACAGGACATCCTTCACGCGACCGATAGGATAAAAAAATACAGACCGAATTGGCTCGAGAACAAAAGCCTGGCAGAGGCTCAGCAAGACGTGCAACACTACAATGATTCTGAATTGAACAGGGCCTTTCATACGCTTTTGGCCCTCGATTTACCGATACATATCAACGTGCCTTTTGAGGAGCCACTTTATGGTTTTGCCACAAACCTATCCGTTCATGCCACGATAAAACCATTGTTAAAAGAAAGCATGAAGGGGTCAGACACATTAACCGTTTTTGGTGAAATATGGAATCAGGCGTCCAAAAAAATGGTATTGGTAGGGGTCAACCCGCCGAACAGCATGGAACAAGCATTTTTGGAACGGCTTGCCAAGGATCCTACGGTAGTTGTTTTTACCGAGACGACCTCTAATATGTACCATACCGATTTTTTCCCGAGCATCGATAGCATTATCGCACCTATCGAAAAATCGGAAATCAAAGACGAGTTATTTGAAAAACTACGCCCCGATGTTTTGGTCACTTTTGGCGGAATGGTCATCTCCAAAAAAATTAAGGCGTTTCTACGGCAGTACGCACCAAAACACCATTGGCACATCGACCCGTTAAGGGCTTTCGACACATTTTTCTGTTTATCCCATCATTTTAAATGTAGTGCCAATGAATTTTTTGCAGGGCTTGCCCCTTCCACGATACCTGCAAAAGGCGAATATTTTCGTTTTTGGAATGCCATTAAATTGGATGGGGAATTAAAACGGGAAACTTATTTGAATGAAATTCCATTTTCAGACCTGTTGGCATTTCATCATATATTTAAAGGCATTCCCGAAAACCTACATGTACAGCTCGCGAACAGTTCCACGGTGCGTTATTCGCAACTCTTTAAGTTACACCCTTCTTTAAAGGTATTTTCGAACAGGGGCACGAGTGGTATTGATGGAAGTACCTCCACGGCAATAGGCGCGGCTTATTATTGCAAAGAACCTACTTTGCTGATAACCGGTGACCTCAGTTTTTTTTATGACAGCAATGCTCTATGGAACAGCTATATCCGCCCCGATTTCCGTATCATCTTGGTCAATAATGGGGGAGGAGGTATTTTCAGAATATTACCGGGGAATGAGAATACCGAAAAATTCGAAACATTCTTTGAGACAACGCACCATTTAGACGCATCCCAACTATGCAAAATGCATGGATTGGATTATCTTGTGGCATCAAATGAAAGCGAATTGGAAGATTTATTTGGTGATTTTTATAAACCTTCCATCAGGCCCCAACTCCTTGAAATTAATACCCCTAGATTAGTGAACAATAAAATTTTGCTTGCTTATTTTGATTTTATATCTTCGTTTTAAGCCAACATTAACCCTAAATATTTAGAATGTTATGAGTAAGCGAGACGATTTAATCAAACTGTACGCAGAAGATATCAAATCCAAATTTGGGGAGGCCGCAGATATGACACTGTTGACAAAAGTTGTGGTTGGCTTAGGCCCTGCGATTTATAATGCGGACTCTTCCAAAGTATCGGGTACGGATGACAGAGAATTGGAGACGGTAAAGAAAAATTACCTCATCAAGAAATTGGGTTTGAAAGATGGGCCTGAATTAATGTCGGCAATTAAAACCGTATTGGATAAATATGGTAGTTCCAATAGAAACAAACAGAGGGCAGTGGTATACTATATGTTGTGTAAGCACTTCAAAAAGGCTGCTGTTTACAAATAAAATGGTTAAAGCTATATAAAAGGGCCATTCCATTGTTGAATGGTTTTTTTATGACCGGTAGGTTGTGGGTTTAGGTAGTAGTCAAATGGGAACACTTATGCATTGCGAATTTGCTTTTAGTTATCTTTCACAGTACTACTATCCATAAACTAGTGTTGTACATTATTGCCTTTCCTCTTATTTTAGAATTACCTTTACCGAATGATCGAACTAGGAAATTATAACACACTTGAAATTGTAAGGGACACCAGTGTAGGCCTTTTTTTGTCGAGTGATACGGGGGCAGAAATTTTATTGCCCAATAAGTACGTGCCCAAAACTTATGAGATTGGGAACTCGCTGAACGTTTTTTGTTATTTGGACCATGAAGAAAGGCCGGTGGCTACCACCTTGATCCCTTTTGTGAAAAGGAATACCTTTGGATTTTTAAAAGTGGTCGAAGTTAATAAGATAGGGGCATTTTTGGATTGGGGATTGGAAAAACATCTTTTTGTTCCGTTTAGGGAACAGCGAGATAAAATGAAGGAAGGGCAATGGTATGTAATCTATTGCTATATGGATGAGCAATCGTTTCGCTTGGTGGGATCGAACAAGATCGATCGTTTTTTGAGCAATGAAAACCTAACCGTTAAGCCGCGGGAAGAGGTAGACCTTATGGTGACCCGATTGACCGATTTAGGATGGGAAGTCATCATTAACGACAAGCATAGGGGACTGGTGTATTCGAACGAAATATTTAAAAGGATTGCGGTAGGGAACAAATTGAAAGGATACATTAAAACCATTAGGCCCGACAACAAGATCGATATAAGCCTAGAACCTATTGGTCAAAAGATTCTGGAGCCTGCTGCAGAAAAAATATACCATACGTTAAAACACCATGGCGGGTTTTTGCCCCTGCACGATAAATCGGACCCCAAAGAGATTACCAAACAACTTGAAATGAGTAAAAAAACATTTAAAAAGGGTTGCGGGACACTCTATAAGGCCAGAAAGATCGATATTAAAGAAGATGGGATATACCTCATTTCAGATCAATAGTTAATCTGATGAAAATCAAATCTATGCTTATTTTTAACATCGTTTTGTCTTGGGCAAACCACTTAAAAAGCTATTTTTGCAACAATTCAGATTTTTATATTTAAAGTAATCAAGTTATTGGTTAACTTTAAAGCGATAATCCCCCTAATACGCACTGCCCATGCCATTTATAGAAGAAAGTGATTTGTTGGAATTGCACAAAGACATTGATAAGGCCCAAATTATCAATGAGCGACTTTTAGATCAGATCAAATTCAAGAACAAAGAATTAAAACGCAGTAAAATACAGCGTAATGTGCTCGCAGGGATAACAGGAATTTTTCTCATAGGAACCTTGGCAATAACCTCATTTTCGGCTGGACTGAGCAGCTCCAATAAATTTGAGAAGCCTAGTAATCTCTTGGTTTCCATAGATAGTTTGGATGCCATTAAATCTCGTATCGATAATTTAAAGCAGCAAAATGAGGAATTAAGTTTGGTCAAAGAGTTCTACTTGGCCAAGGAATTCCTGGAAAAAGAGAAAATTTATTCGGTACAGGTGAAGTCGTTTGTTGACAACAACATAACCCTGGCCTCAGAGGCTTTGACCAATACGATGTTTGTTAAAACCAATCCTTTTTATTCTTATTCTTTAGGAAATTTCGAAACCCTTCAGGAAGCCCAGCGTTTCAGAAAGCAATTGGTTGATATTGGGTTTAAAGACGCCTTTGTTGCTTCTTACAAAGACGGGAAACGCGTTCAAATCGAAGATCCTTTTTAGTGTCGAAAATTAAAGCTTGGCGCTCTGCCGCTAGGTTAAGAACCCTTCCCCTTTCGGTATCTGGGATCATCACAGGTACGGCATTGGCCAACCTCTATGGCAAAAACGATATTGCCATCTTATTTTTGGCGATTTTGACTACCATCGGATTTCAGGTGACTTCCAATTTCGCCAATGACTATGGCGATGGCGTGAAAGGAACCGACAACGAAGATAGGGTAGGGCCCTCGAGGATGCTTCAAAGCGGACTGCTATCTAGAAAAGAGCTGAAATCAGGTATCATCGTTAGCATATTGATCAACTTGGCTTTAATCGTAGCCTTGGTATACGTGGCTTTTGGGTTTAAGAACATAGGTCTGCTTCTTTTATTTTTTGCGCTCGGTATCCTAAGTATTTGGGCATCGATAAATTATACGATTGGCAAATCGGCATATGGCTACAGGGGATGGGGAGATTTCTTCGTATTCATTTTTTTCGGGTTATTGGCCGTAATGGGCAGTATGTTCCTTTATACCAAATTTTTAGCACCGTCGGCGCTTTTGCCAGCCATTGCCATTGGTGCTTTGAGCACGGCCGTACTTAACCTGAACAACATGCGGGACTATGTATCCGATCAAAAGGCTTCTAAAAAAACCATTGTTGTCCTTATCGGACCTACCAATGGAAAACGCTATCATTATGCGCTTTTGATTGGTGCGTTCCTATGCATCTTATTTTTTTTAATCCTAACGGCGAGCCATATCTACCAATATTCTCCCTTGGTTGCTTTTATTCCCGTTTTTTTACATTTAAAAAAGGTCGTGGGCATTGATCGTCCCGAAGCTTTCGACCCTGAGCTTAAAAAATTGGCTTTGAGCACTTTTCTGTTGTCCATATTAATGTTAATGAGTTATAATATATTTTTGTAATTTTGATTACAATTCACCAAAACCGTACTTACTTTGGAACAACCTATCAGAATACTTATCGTAGAGGATAATGTAATCATAGCTGATGACATGCAATCGATGCTAGAGGAAATCGGCTATGAGATCGTAGACAATGTCATAGTTTATGAACAGGCCGAAGAAGTATTAAAGACACAGGAAGTAGATCTCGTATTGATCGATATTATCCTCGCTTCGGAGAAAACAGGAATTGATTTGGGCAAACACATTCGGGAAAATTATAATATCCCGTTTATTTTTGTGACCTCTAATTCTGACAGGGCGACAGTGGAAAATGCCAAGACCGTAAAGCCCAATGGATATCTTGTAAAGCCATTTGAACAACAAGACTTGTATACCTCAATCGAAATAGCGCTTTCAAATTTCAGCCATAATGCCAGATCAACCGGTAGAGATGAAATGGAGGAAGAGGATATTGCCGTTTCCAACTCGGTTTTGAAAGATTCCATTTTTGTTAAGAAACAACACCTCTATTATCGAATTCAATTTGGCGATATACAATTTATCAAAGCGGATAATGTGTATCTGGAAGTGAATACCATTGATAAAAAATTCTTGGTGAGATCTCCGTTAAAGGACTATTTGGAAAAACTTCCCAAAAATAAATTTTACCGGGCACATAAATCTTATATAGTTAATGTTGACCATATCGACGCGATCAATTCCAAGGATATTTTGATCAACAATACTTTGATTCCAATCTCCAAGGAATTTAAGGAATTTATCATTTCTGCTATGAACTCTTAATGTTGATTATTGCTTTTGAGGAATCAAAGGCACCTCAATTAAGCCTGTATATTTAAAAAATCGATAACGAGGCAAAGCATTATTTTTATTTAAGCCAGTTAGGCCATTCAAATATCGACCCTGAATAAAGTAGGTTACATAGCCCTAGAACCTATTGCAAAGCATATTTCCTAAAACTTCTGAGGCAATAACTGACAGGCCCTGATCGATAAAAAGCACTTTTCACCACAAAAATTGGCCGTTACACAACAATTATAAAATGATTTGGGGTGAATACGATATTTTTGAAACACTTAAGGCCGAACGGCCGGGGTTGGCCCATATTGGGCCTGAGTAAATTCTCATGATTGCGACGTTTTGGTCGTGGTGATGGCAACATGATATGAAAAAATTACTTTTCAAGACTATTTTCTTGCTATTGATGACCTTAACTTCTGTTTCGGTCAGGTCACAAGAATCGGGCACTTCAACCGAAAATATCTTTAATACCTTTCTGCAGGAGTCCAACTCTGAAAGTCGTCTCAATTTCTTTTTTGATACCCATAACCGGTACAGAGAAAATTCTGCCTATGATTGGTTAGATAAGGTAAACCTTTATCTTGTGGAAGCCAAGAAACAAAAAGACTCGCTCGACATCCTCAATTATATGCTGATGCAGTCCCAGGTATATCATGATCTTGGAGACTATGATAAAAGCCTGACCATTTCAAAAGAACTTTACCAAATAAAGGACTTACTCAACTTAAAAGCCAAGTCTATTCTTTTGGATCTCATGGATAGCAGTTATGCCAAGTTAAAGTTTTACGCGGAACAAATAGAAATCAGAAAAGAAAAACGAAAACTGGGCATTACCAAAAAGGTCTCCTTTTATGACATCTATGCCAGCCTTGGATTTTATCGAAAGGCAATGGATGACTATTATATTGATGAGAAAAAAAATGTGGATGATGGCGATTTTTATGGTCAGGCCGTTTTCTATAACAATGTGGGCGACTTTTTGAGATTGGATAAGTCTACACCAACGGCCCTAAGCACTTATAAAAAAGCAGAGGGATTTTTGAATGTATACCTCAACGACGTTACCAAAACAAAGACCGACAATAGGCTTTCGGAAGCACAACTGCTCAAAGGCATCATTGAGGGAAACATAGGAAAATGTCATACCCAATTAAAGCAATATGAAGAAGCCTTACCCTACCTTGAAAGCAGTATCGCCAACATCAAAGAATTCAGCAAGGGCAAGTTTTCATCAGATTTGGTAGAAAACAGTTTGGAAATTGCATACTGCTATCTACAACTGAACGATTTTCAAAAGGCCACCGATTATTTGAGCGATAACATAAATCCGGAAAAGATCGAGAATGTCATTAAAAAGAACAGCCTTTTTGCGTCATACTATGACAAGACCCAAGATTATGTCAATGCGGTTTTTTATCTGAAAAAAAACCAAAGGATCATAGATTCGTTGGGGTCGGGCGAATCTTCCATAAAACTGCAACAATTAAGGGTCGTTGTGGGGGAAGATTTCGAAAATACGCGCACCATGGTCCAGGAACAACGCCAAGCCTTGGAAGCCTCACAAAATGAAATGATCGCCAAGGATGAGCGCAACAATTTGGTATTTATCTCCTTGGTTTTTACCCTGCTGGGGTTTGCTGCCATGGTTTATGCCTACCTCAGGAGCATAAAGAACCAAAGGTTGATCGCTGAGCAGAAATATATCATTGAAAATGCGCTTGTGGAGAAAGATTCGCTGTTGAAAGAAATACACCATAGGGTAAAGAACAATTTACAAATGGTATCGAGCCTGTTGAGTCTGCAGACCAAAAACACTAGGAGCAAAGCCGCAATAGAAGCCCTGGAGGAGGGAAAGAGCAGGGTAAAGGCCATGGCCCTGATTCACCAAAAATTGTATCAAAACGAGGACCTTTCGGTCATCGAAATGCAAGGTTATATCGAAAGTCTGATCAATAGCGTACAATCGGTTTACAAAAAAGGGGGTCACAATATCAATATTACCATTGATGCCGAGAATGTTGAACTCGACATTGATCGTGCGATTCCTTTTGGGTTGATTCTCAATGAACTGGTATCGAACTCTTTTAAATATGCCTTTCCTACCGATGATGAAAACGGCAAAATATACATTCATATTCAAAAAATCGGGAATCAGGAAGGATTCTTCGAGTATACCGATAATGGGGTGGGACTTCCTGAAGATACCGAGGAACGCGCCAATTCTTCCATGGGCATTCGACTGATGAATCGTTTGGCCAATCAACTACAGACCAAATTAAATGTTGATAAAACCACCGAGGGCGTGCGCTTTTGGTTCAACTTCAAATAGGGGTTCCCTATCTGACACGGCTTCGCAGCACGACCTTGTGCAGAAGCCTGGGAAAAAATCGCTTGAGATAAATTCCGATCAACTCCCTTCCCGCGATGTAAGCTTCATATTTTTCCTTTTCTATGGCCTTGACCATCTTTTTGGCAAAAAGGGATACAGGGATGCCATTTTTTGTTGCCACGTCATCTTTGTCCTGGATGCTGCCATCTGCGGTCAAAGCATTTTTGGCTACATTCGTCTGAACAAATCCCGGGCATATTATGGTCACTAGGATACCATCTTTGGCATGCTCCATCCGCAAGACGTCAAAAAAACCATGCAGCGCATGCTTCGCACCACAATAACCAGAACGATAGGGAGATCCAAATTTTCCCATCAAACTGCTTACGGTCACAAAATGACCGTTTTTCCTATCAATAAAATGGGGTAGAAGGGCTTTAGTGAGGGCAACCGTTCCCAAATAGTCGATGTCTATCAGTTTTCGGTATACCGAAAAATCGGTATTTATGATCAATGAACGTTGGCTGATACCGGCATTGTTGATCAAAAGATCAATCGACCCAAATGCGGAAACGGCCACCTTTGTTTTTTGTTCAAACGAATCGTATGCCCCCAGCTCCAAAGGTAAGATGAACACTTTGTCGGGATACTTGCATTTTTCTTTTACCGCCTGCAATGATGATTCCTTTCTTGAAGACAAAATAAGATTGCAATTTTTTTGCCCTAACAAATAAGCCAAGGCTTCACCAATTCCGGAGGACGCGCCGGTTATCCAAACGGTTTTATTTTCAATCTGTGCCATCACTTGCTTTTAACGACTAAAATATGGTTAAATTTGTAGGTTTAGATGAAAGCCAATTATAAAAAATATATTTTAGATTTTAAACGTCCGAGCGGTACCTCTAGGGGAGTCTTAAGACATAAAGAAACCTGGTTTCTGATATTGAAGGCCGAAGGAAAATTGGGAATAGGGGAATGTGGGCTCTTTCGGGGCCTGTCGGTAGACGATGTGGCCGATTATGAAGATCGTCTTCAATGGACCTGTGAGCATATCCAATTGGGTAAGGCAAAGCTCTGGGAAAAACTGAAAGCATACCCCAGCATACAATTCGGTGTTGAACAGGCCTTTTTATCACTGCAGGCTTCAGATCCGTTCCAGATCTTCCCTTCCGATTTCACCCTTAAAGTAGCGCCCATTACAATCAACGGACTTATTTGGATGGGTGATGAAGCCTTTATGCTTGAACAGGTTCGTGAGAAGTTGGCGAACGGATTCAACTGTATCAAAATGAAGATCGGTGCTATCGACTTTGAAACCGAACTGTCCATCTTAAAATCAATCCGCCAAAAATACGGGTCCGATACAGTGGAACTAAGGGTCGATGCCAATGGTGCTTTTGAAGCTGAAGCGGCTTTGTCAAAACTGGAGCAATTGGCGAATTATGATCTTCATTCCATAGAACAACCGATAAAACAAGGCCAAATCGATAAAATGGCCCGGCTTTGCGAAACATCGCCATTGCCCATCGCCCTAGATGAAGAATTGATCGGCATTGCGGATGTAACGGAAAAGGAAAAATTGCTACAAACCATAAGGCCCCGTTTTATTATTTTAAAACCGAGTCTGTTGGGCGGCTTTAAAGGCTGTGCGGAATGGATCATGCTTGCAAAAAAACATCAAATCGGCTGGTGGGTAACAAGTGCCCTAGAAAGCAATATTGGCCTGAACGCCATTGCACAATACACCTTTAGTTTGGGCAATTTGATGCCGCAAGGACTGGGGACGGGCGCACTGTACTCAAATAATTTTGATTGCCCACTTACCGTTGAACATGGCAAACTCTATTATCAAAATCATAAAAAGTGGAAATCTAATTTGATCGAGGAACTATGTACATAGAGGAAGCTTATAAGGGAAAGTACGATTTTTGGAGGTATATCTTGGGCTGGGTGTTGATTTTTATCGGCTGGCAACTGTTGGGTATGATTCCCCTTATGATAGCCATTATTTTGAAAGTGGATAATTTGGCCGACCTACCAAAAGATATCACCGAAATGTCCGATCTTTTGGGCTCCAACACTTTCTTGTTCCTAATGCTGATCGCTTTTGCGATTGCTTTGGTCGCGACTTTTATTACCAGTAGATTGATCCATGGCCAAAGAATCGTTTCCTTGACCACCTCCAGGGAAAAGATCGATTGGAAACGAATAGGGTATTCCTTTGGGATTTGGTCGGGAGTTTCAATTGCCCTTACGCTGCTTGATGTTTTTCTTTCCCCGGAGGATTATGTACTCAATTTTGAACTGATGCCTTTTTTGATCCTTACGGCCATTGCAGTGACCTTGATACCTTTTCAGACCAGTTTCGAGGAATTTTTTTTAAGAGGCTATTCGATGCAGGGAATCGGGATATTGGCCAAAAATCGATGGGTACCCTTATTGGTCACCTCTGTTGTTTTTGGATTATTGCATTTGGCCAATCCAGAGGTAGAAAAGTTGGGTTACGGAATTATGATCTATTACATCGGAACCGGCCTTTTCTTAGGAATACTCACTCTAATGGACGATGGACTGGAGCTGGCGCTTGGCTTTCATGCCGCCAATAATCTTACCGGGGCTTTGTTGTTGACTTCCGACTGGTCTGCCTTTCAAACGCATTCGATCTATAAAGACATTTCAGAACCAGTCCTGGGATGGGACGTCATGGTTCCCGTCTTGGTTATATACCCCGTTCTCCTGTTCATATTCGCAAAAAAATATGGATGGCACGATTGGAAGGGTAAGCTCACCGGTAAATTGATTCCACCAATAACGAAAGAATCGGTTTCTGAGGACACCCTTCTTCCGCAGAATAACGATACCGATGGCCTACCATAAAATACATCCGAAATTTAGGTTTAATGGCCACGCATTCAATAAGGAAGAACTGAAGGAAGTGGCCTATAGTTTGGTTAAGGAAGGCTTCCCTTATGAACAACAGATCGGGGATTTTTTAATGGACTGGTTGAACGCGAAGGACCACATAGCGATGCGTACTTCCGGTTCTACAGGGGAACCCAAGACCGTTTTGATTCAGAAAGAAAAAATGGTGAATTCTGCCTTGGCTACTGCAGATTTTTTTGGACTCCAGCCTAATGATTCCGCTTTATTGTGCCTGCCGGCAGAATTTGTGGCAGGAAAAATGATGTTGGTGAGGGCCTTGGTCATTGGTCTTCATCTAGACTGTATCGAACCCTCATCAAGTCCTTTAGCAGGGATTCGGAAAAAATATGATTTTTGTGGCATGGTTCCTTTACAGGTGCAAAATTCATTGAACGATTTGGAATGGATCAAAATCATGATTATTGGCGGAGCACCTCTGCCTGCCCCAGTGAAAGAACAACTTCTAGATAAAACCAGCCATGTTTATGAGACTTATGGGATGACAGAGACCCTTAGCCATGTGGCGGTAAAAAGAGTGAACCCTTTCCCTGGAGCTATAGACCCCGTTGGTCCATACGAAGCGGGAGAAGAAACCAAAAGCGAAAAGGATTGCTTCCGCGCTTTGCGGAATATTAGCTTTTCAAAGGATCAACGAGGGTGCTTGATCATTACTGCCCCTGAAATTTGTGATGCCCCGGTAGTGACCAACGATCTGATAAATTTGATATCTGACACAGCGTTCGAATGGTTGGGTAGAATTGACAATGTTATTAATTCAGGTGGTGTGAAATTGATTCCCGAGCAGATTGAAGTAAAGATAGCGCCTTATCTAAGCGGGCGCTTTCTAGTGGCAGGATTGCCCGACAGACAATTGGGTCAAAAATTGATCCTTATCATAGAAGGTTGCGAAGAGGATAAAATATCGCTTCATAAGATCGCTAGTATACCAGGTATTGGTAAATATCAAATTCCAAAAGAAATACATTACCTAAAACATTTTGTGGAAACTAGAAATGGGAAAATACAAAGGAACACGACCATTCAGCAAATTTTTTCGAAACCAGCCTGATACGCATATTTTATTGTCGATATTATTATATATTTTGCGACCAAATCATAAAAAATGAAAAACGTATACTTCCTGATTTTGTTTTGCACTTGTTCCACAATTTGGGCCCAGCAAATCATGCCTGAAAAGGATAGGGCAAAACTTGTGGACGAAATCTTGGCCGATCGATTTGACAATCTATTGCCATCATTGATGGATGCCGCTACAATTGACATGTGGATCGTTATTTCCAGAGAATATAACGAAGACCCCGTGCTCAAGACCATGTTGCCCTCCACTTGGTTGAATGCGCGCAGAAGGACCATTCTTCTTTTTTATAGGGATAAAGCCAAAAACACCATTGAAAAATTGGCGGTCGCCCGTTATGATGTGGGCGAAAACATTAAGTCGGCCTGGGATAAGGATAAAGAACCGGATCAATGGAACAGATTGATGCAACTTATAGAAGAACGCAATCCCAAAAAAATAGGACTCAATTATTCCAAGGACCATAATATAGCAGATGGTTTGGACAAGACCGATTATGATGAGTTCATGGAAAAACTGCCTAATAAATTCCATAACAAAGTGGTATCGGCAGAGCAATTGGCCGTGCGCTGGATCGAGACGCGCACCCCTCGTGAAATGGTGATATACGACCAACTAGTCGACATCACGCACGACATAGTCGCTGAGGCATTTTCCGAAAAAGTCATTACCCCAGGGGTGACCACCACCACAGATATAGAGTGGTGGATGCGCCAAAAGGTAACAGATTTAGGACTGGAGACCTGGTTCCATCCCACAGTAGATGTGCAACGCAGCAGCGAAACACTGGTAAGCCATCTGTATTCCTTTTCCGGGAGGCCCGATGACATGACCATTTTGCCGGGTGATTTATTGCACTGTGATTTTGGAATCACGTACCTGAGACTCAATACCGACTGTCAAGAATTGGCCTATGTACTGCATCCGGAGGAAACCGAAGCCCCGAAATTTCTCCGAGACGGACTCAAAGACGGGAATCGCTTGCAGGATTTTTTGACAAGGAATATGATCGCCGGAAGAACAGGAAACGAAATCTTGGCGAAATCATTACAAGAAGCAAAGGCAGCTGGTTTACGTCCCTCAATCTATACACACCCATTAGGTTACTATGGCCACTCGGCGGGCACTACCATAGGGATGTGGGATTCCCAGGAAGGGGTGATGAAAGACGATGGGGAGCGATATCCGTTAAACCCGAACACCGTATATGCGATAGAACTGAACACGACAATAACCATTCCTGAATGGAAAAGGGATATCAGGATCATGCTCGAAGAACCTGGTTTCTTTGGTAAAGATGGGTTTCGATATGTAAACGGTCGTCAATCCGAGCTACTTTTAATTCCAAGAATCAAAGTCCATCAAGGCAATTAGTACGGTACAGTTTTTGTGGCTAAACGAATAAAAACTGCTTTATGAAAACAAGATTTTACTTGCCATTTTTAGTGGCATTGCTGATGTTTTATTCCGGCATTTCACAGGAAACACAGAAAGTTATCTCCGGAATGGTGACCGATGGTCAAAACCCCATTAAAAATGTTCAGATAACAATTAAAGATGCCGAAACCTCTGTTTTTACGGATACCAATGGAAAATATATAATAGAGGCCTCGGTTGAAGATGTTTTGGTGTTTTCCTATACCGGGCTTCGTACTTTGGAAATTTTGGTGGAAGATGTGACCAGGATCGTAAACTTAAGTATGTTCCCCCAGATTGAGGAACTGAATGAAGTAGTGGTCACAAAAAGCAAAAGGCGTTCACAACAAGAGCTGGAAGTAGAATATAATTCAAATCCTTATTTGATTCGGTCGGCCTACGGCATCATCGATCCGGAAACTTCAGCCTTTCAAATTCGGGTACTCCCAGAGAACAGTATCAGCACCGTTGGATTATGTATTTTGGATGTTGTCAGGGCGGACTTCCCTGGTGTGGCCGTATTCGGGGATTGCATCAATGGCGGCTCTATTTTTGTCAGGGGTGTAAGTTCTATCTCCTATGTTCAGCCTGCAATTTATGATGTGGATGGTCAGATATTTACGAATACCCCGATATGGTTGTCCCCTGGCAATATGGAAAGGATTGCCGTAATGTCGGGATTGGCGGCAAGGAATTTATACGGTTCCATCGCTTCGGGCGGGGTAGTGGTGATCAATACCAATGTGGGCAATGGCTATGAGAAATCAAATGAATTAAGGGATAAAGCCAAGTTAAGGGACAATATCTTCAAAGGTCCCGCACTTACCCAAAAGGAATTGATGGCCGACATGCCGACCTATTACCAAAAGTTTTATGCAAGCGCTTCCTTTGAAGAGGCCGAACAGGTGTTTGAATTCTATCGGCCCCAATACAATGGCAATTATATTTTCTATTTGGATGCTTACGACTATTTTGCATCCCAATGGAGGAATGTCGATTTCTCCAATTCGCTTATTGAAGCAAACTTTGGTTCTTTTGAAGAAAATCCGATTGCCATGAAGGCATTGGCCTTTTATTATGAAGCCTATGGCCAAACAAAGAAGGCCGTTGATATCTACAAAAAGGTATTTTCATTGAGGCCATCCTATGCACAGTCCTATTTAGATTTAGCAAAAAGTTATCGGGACGTAGATGAACTTCAAAAGGCAACTGCTCTTTATATGAGATACGGTCATCTGGTCGAGGAAGGAATTTTGGGCAAGGCAGAGGACGAATTTTCCTTGCTTTATGAAAGGGAGCTGAACAATCTGGTTACCTTACAGGGTAAAAGCATCCTTCCGGAATCCCAACCTAAAAACTATGTCATGGAGGACGATTTTGAGGGCACTAGGCTGGTCTTTGAATGGAGTGACAGTGAAGCAGAATTCGATCTACAATTTGTAAACCCAGAAAAACATTATTTTCTTTGGGAACATAGTTTGTACGCAAATGAGACATTGATCAAGGACGAAAAATCAAAAGGATATTCAACAAAGGAATATTTGATCGATGAGTCTTTAAAAGGGAATTGGCAGATCAACGTCAAGTATTTGGGGAATAAAAGTCTTACCCCCACCTTTCTCAAGGCTACCATTCACTATAATTATGGAAAGGCATCACAAAGGAAGGAAGTAAAGGTTTTCAAATTACAGACCAAGGGCGTGAACCAAAATTTGTTTTCATTGAATATTAGCAACACCAATCTCGGATATTAATTTCGTGCACATGCTAATTTCGACTTTCTTTGATTTTGCCGACAATATCCTGAAGTTTATATTTACGCAGTTCCTTCCCCCCAAATTATAAATAGCATGTTCAGATATGTATTTCTTATTCTCTCAATTACCCTTGTCTGTAGTATAAATGCACAAACCACTAAAAATACAATTAGTGGCTTGGTAACGGATTATGGGCAGCCAAAGGCCAATGTAAACATTTCCATCAAAGGCACGATGGAAGGTATCCAAACCGATGCTCAGGGCAAATACAGTATCAATGCAAATCCGGGAGATGTTTTGGTTTTCAGTTATGTTGGGATGAAGACGATAGAGATTATCGTTGAAGATGTTACCTCAACCCTGAATATTGCCATGGTTCCAAAAATTGAGGAGTTGGACGAGGTAGTCGTACAGCAAAAAAAGCGGGAGAACCAAGAACAATTGGTATTGGACTATGGTAGCAACAAGAACATTATTCGAACCGCTTATGGGTATCTGGATACTGAAAATGCTGGGTACGCCGTGAATGTAATCGATGGATCCGAACTAAATCCTGCCGCTATTGATATCATATCGGCCTTACAAGCAAAACTCCCCGGTACACGGGTAGTGGACTTTGGCAGTGGTTCACAAACCGGTGGCGGCGCCACTGGAAAAGGTATCCTTATCAGGGGAGGGGGATCGGTCAACAATCCCAAACCGGCTATTTTTGAGGTAGATGGGACTATTTTCACTTCGGCACCCGATTTTTTGATTATCGATAATATCGACAGGGTGGCGGTACTCCCAGGTCTGGCAGCGGTGGTGCGATATGGAAATATTGCGGCGGGAGGCGTCATCATCATCAATACCAAAGGGAATAATATCATACGTGAACCGGGAACCAATAAGGCCTATGATCAGGCAAAGTTGCGCAACAACGTTTTTGATGAACGGTCGGTTCAATCATATGTGGAAAGAGAACCGCCTAAATATATTAGGGATATGGAAGCGGCCAAGACCTTAACAAAGGCAGAGGCCATCTACGGGAATCAAAAAAAATTGTATGGAAGTTCACCTTATTTTTATCTCGAGTCTGCGGATTACTTTAAGGAAAAGTGGAATTCGGCAGGAAAAGATAGGGCCATATTGAAAGAAATGAACGTTAAATATGCAGATAATCCGGTTGCTTTGAAGGCATTGGCCTATACTTTGGAAGAAACCGATCAATTGCAAGAAGCCTTGGCTGTGTACATAGATATTTTTAAAATGCGGCCCAGATACGCCCAATCGTATCGAGATCTGGCGAACATGTATACCCTTACCGAAAATTATACCAAGGCCTTGGGATTGTATGCCAGGTACCAAACCTCTAGGAGATTGGATACCGTGACGGGTTTTTTACAGGGCATTGATGCGATCATCAGAACCGAATCGGACAATTTGATGGCAGTGAAGGCCACGACATTGGGCGGTGCAGAGGTGCAGGCCAAGACCGGCGACTATGCCGGGATTCGGATCTTGATCGAATGGAACAACAGTGAAGCGGAGTTCGATTTGCAGTTCGTGAACCCAGAGCACCAGTATTCGATATGGAGCCATACTTTGGAGAGCAATGAAGCACTGATTATGGACGAGAAAACCAAGGGTTATTCCAGTGAGCAGTTTTTGATCGACCGAAGCCTTCCGGGCAGGTGGCGCATCAATCTCAAGTATTATGGAAATAAGAGCTATGAACCTACCTCTTTTAAGGCAACGGTTTATTATGATTATGGTACGCCTGCACAACGAAGGGTGATCAAGGTTTTCGATTTTTCAGAGTTGAATGTAAATCGAGAACTTTTTTCAATAGTGAATCCATGAGCGGTTTAGGAATTCTTGCCTAAACTTGTAACACCCCCATATTAAAAGGTTTTTCAATCGGAGCATGATTGGCGGCTTCAATTCCCATAGATATCCATGTACGGGTTTCCATTGGGTCGATCACGCCATCCGTCCATAACCTAGCGGCTGCATAATAGGGTGAGATTTGTTGGTCGTAACGTTTTTTGATCTTATCGAACAGTGCTTTTTCATTGGTATCGGTAAGGGTCGCCCCTTTCTTTTTTAAGGAAGCTTTCTCGATTTGCAGCAAAACCTTGGCCGCCGAGTTACCGCTCATTACCGCCAGTTCGGCGCTGGGCCATGACACGATCAACCTAGGGTCATAGGCTTTTCCACACATGGCATAATTGCCGGCCCCATAGCTGTTTCCAATAATAATGGTAAATTTGGGAACCACTGAATTGCTGACCGCATTGACCATCTTCGCACCGTCTTTAATGATGCCACCATGTTCACTTTTACTGCCCACCATAAAGCCGGTTACATCTTGCAGAAATACCAAAGGAATCTTTTTTTGATTGCAGTTGGCAATAAATCGAGTCGCTTTATCAGCTGAATCTGAGTAGATTACTCCCCCGAACTGCATTTCGCCTTTTGCGGTCTTTACCACTTTTCGCTGGTTGGCAACGATACCCACGGCCCAACCATCGATCCTCGCATAACCGGTAAGAATGGTTTTGCCAAAACCTTCCTTATATTGCTCAAATTCTGAATTATCGACCAGCCGACCGATAATTTCCAGCATATCATATTGGTCGGTACGTGATGCCGGCAGAAGACCGAAAATGGCCTCTGGATCTTGCTTGGGCTTTTCGGCTGCTATCCTATTGTAGCCTGCCTTGTCAAAATCACCTATTTTGTCAACAATGTTTTTGATCTTGTCCAACGCATCCTTGTCGTCTTTTGCCTTATAATCGGTGACACCACTGATTTCGCAATGGGTCGTGGCCCCGCCCAAGGTTTCATTGTCGACCTGCTCACCGATGGCCGCTTTCACAAGATAACTTCCGGCAAGGAAAATACTGCCCGTCTTGTCGACGATCAAAGCTTCATCGCTCATAATGGGCAAATAGGCCCCACCTGCAACACAACTGCCCATTACTGCGGCAATTTGGGTAATGCCCCTACTGCTCATAAGGGCGTTGTTCCTAAAAATACGACCAAAATGCTCCTTGTCGGGGAATATTTCATCTTGCATGGGAAGGTATACACCAGCGCTATCGACCAGATAAATAATGGGCAAACAGTTTTCCATGGCAATTTCTTGAGCCCTGAGATTTTTCTTCGCAGTAATAGGGAACCAGGCTCCGGCCTTTACTGTGGCATCGTTTGCCACTACGATACACTGTTTGCCTTTGACATATCCAATTTTTACGATCACGCCACCCGAGGGACAGCCCCCATGTGCCTCGTACATGCCGTCCCCGGCAAAGGCCCCTATTTCAATGGCATCCCTTTCATGGTCCAGTAGGTAATCGATGCGCTCCCTGGCCGTCATCTTTCCTTCGGCCCGTTGTTTTTCCAAACGCAATTTTCCACCCCCCAGTTTTACCTTTGCAAATCGCTTTCGAAGGTCGGAAAGTTGCATTTTATTTTGGTCTTCATTTTTATTGAAGTTGATATCCATCTTGGCCTTGGTTTCAGTATTGTGCATAAAGATAAGCAGTAAAATTGATTACATTTGGGAAATTTGTAGCTTGGGATGAAGGAAATAATACGATGGGGCATTCTCGGTCCCGGTAAAATTGCACATAGTTTCGTTAAAGATTTGAAGTTGGTCAATGGTGGTAAGTTGGTGGCGGTCGCTTCAAGAAACCTTGATCGCGCCAAGGAATTTGCCACGCTATATGGAGCGGAACATGCCTATGGCAGTTATGGAGAAATGCTGGAATCGAAACATGTAGACGTGATATACATCGCTACGCCGCATACAGGTCATTTTGAATGGGCCATCAAGGCGATGGAGCATGGCAAGCACGTGCTCTGCGAAAAACCCCTGGGCATTAATATGTTCCAGGTGGAAAAAATCATCGATGCGGCCCAAAAGAACCGGGTTTTTCTCATGGAAGCCATGTGGAGCCGATTTAATCCGGCAATATTAAAAACAAAGGAACTGATCCAAAGCGGAAAAATAGGGGAGATAGGTTATGTACATGCCGATTTTGCTTTTTATGCACTCGACCGGGATGAGAAAGGCAGGTTGCTGAATCCCGACTTGGCGGGTGGTTCGGTCTTGGATATCGGAATTTATCCCATTTTTTTGGCCTATCTCATTTTAGGCATGCCCGAAGAAATTTATGCTGTTTCCAATTTCCATAAGACAGGGGCCGAGGTACAGACTTCGATGATATTCAATTATCCCAAGGCACAGGCCATTCTTTATAGTGGGCTCACCAGCAATTCAGGGATGAAAGCCGAAATTTCCGGTAGTAAAGGCTCTATTTTTATAGATCCCAGATGGCATGAAGCCCATGGCTTGACCTTGACTATTGAGGACAATGAGGAAAGATATGAACTTCCTCCCATCGGTAAGGGATACGCCCATGAAATTGCGGAAGTACATGAATGCCTTCAAAGCGGAAAACTGCAAAGTGCGCTTTGGGGCCATCAACAGAGCATCGATCTGATGCAGCTGATGGATACGGTGCGGCAGCGGGCCGGAATCGTTTTCCCATTTGAAACATAAAGTTTTGGCATGAAGCCGACATTTATTGGAAAATTTCCGATATTTGGAAATACGACCAGCCACTAATAAATCAATATAAAAATGGGAATGAACAAAAATACAGTACTCGCTTGGGCCACCTTTATCATGATTGTCGTGGGCTGTGGATTAATTGCACTTGGAGCCTTTCGATATGACGATGTTGCAGGTTGGGGCTTTGCTGCAGTGGGTATTGGTTTTTTCGCGATATCCTGGGTATTCAATGCCCTGAAGGGTAGGGTATAGCCGATTTTCGCCAGATATCTTCCATTATTTAGCATACCGATAGGCCTTTATCAATCGAAACCTACAATTTATTTTATGTCCGACGATAAGAAAGTTATTTTTTCAATGACCGGGGTTACCAAGACCTACAAAAATGCCAATACGCCCGTCCTAAAAAATATTTACCTCAGTTTTTTCTATGGCGCCAAGATTGGGATACTGGGCCTTAATGGTTCCGGTAAATCAACTTTGCTCAGAATTATTGCCGGGGTCGACAAGAACTACCAGGGCGATGTGGTCTTTTCGCCCGGATATCAGGTAGGCTATCTTGAACAGGAACCGCAATTGGACGAAAATAAAACGGTTTTGGAGGTCGTTAAAGAGGGCGTATCGGAAACTGTGGCCATCTTGGATGAATACAACAAGATCAATGATATGTTCGGCTTACCGGAGGTTTATGAGAATCCTGAAAAGATGCAGAAATTGATGGACAAGCAGGCAGAACTTCAGGATAAGATCGATGCGTCTAATGCTTGGGAGTTGGATACCAAGTTGGAAATTGCCATGGATGCCCTGCGCACCCCAGAACCTGATAAAAAAATAGCGATTTTGTCGGGAGGGGAACGCAGACGTGTGGCCCTATGCCGACTTTTGCTGCAGCAGCCCCAGATACTATTATTGGACGAACCTACCAACCATTTGGATGCTGAATCGGTACACTGGTTGGAACATCACTTGGCAAATTATCAAGGTACGGTGATCGCCGTGACACATGACAGGTACTTTTTGGACAATGTCGCTGGGTGGATCTTAGAATTGGATCGTGGCGAGGGCATTCCTTGGAAAGGCAATTATTCAAGTTGGCTCGACCAAAAGGCAAAACGTCTGGCTCAGGAGAGCAAGGTCGCTTCCAAACGCCAAAAAACCCTGGAGCGGGAACTCGAATGGGTACGACAAGGGGCAAAGGGAAGACAGACCAAGCAAAAGGCGCGTTTGAACAATTATGACAAATTATTGAGCCAGGACCAAAAACAGCTCGATGAAAAACTGGAAATCTATATACCCAATGGGCCGAGATTGGGCACCAATGTAATCGAAGCCAAAGGGGTTAGCAAAGCCTATGGTGATAAATTGCTCTATGAAAATCTGAATTTCAAATTACCGCAAGCTGGTATTGTAGGGGTAATAGGTCCCAATGGCGCTGGGAAAACTACGATTTTCAGGATGATCATGGGAGAGGAGCAACCCGATAGCGGTACTTTTGAGATCGGCGATACCGTAAAGATTGCCTATGTAGACCAGAGCCACTCGAACATCGACCCTGAAAAGACCATTTGGCAAAACTTCAGTGACGAACAGGATTTGATCCTGATGGGTGGGCGGCAGGTAAACTCCAGGGCCTATTTGAGCCGGTTCAATTTTTCAGGAAGTGAACAGAACAAAAAGGTGAACATGCTTTCTGGAGGCGAACGCAATCGGTTGCATTTGGCCATGACCTTAAAAGAGGAAGGCAACGTGCTGCTGCTCGACGAGCCCACAAACGATCTTGATGTGAATACGCTCCGTGCTCTGGAAGAAGGATTGGAAAATTTTGCGGGATGCGCCGTGGTCATTTCCCACGACAGATGGTTTTTGGATAGGATATGTACCCACATCCTTTCCTTTGAAGGCGATTCCCAAGTCTACTTTTTCGAGGGATCATTTTCCGATTATGAAGACAATAAAAAGAAAAGATTGGGTGGCGATATGATTCCTAAAAGGCTCAAATACAAAAAATTGATTCGTTAAGAAACATGAAAAGTAACTCCCGAAATCAACGGGAGTTTTTATTTATGGAACCATTTTTATCGTTTTATAGGCTCTTTGATTTTTTTAAGACTTCACTGCGGTTACATCCCAAAAATAATAGATTCGTTGATAAGAATCACATATATAAAGTACCGAATTTCATTTTAGTTATTGGTTTACACATTCACTTCTGCCATGACAAATGGGTGAGCGATTTGTTACAATGATCAATAACTTTCTTTAGGGTACCAATCCAATTGAATTACCTTGATATTGGAATTGGCGGAATTCACCAATGACTTAAACTTGGAGACATCACTGACATCTGGCCTTCCCCTATAATGATAAGGATACACCTCATTAGGCTTGAATGCCAAAACGGCATCGGCCGCGCTTTCTTCGGTCATCGTATAGGGTAGGTTCATACATACAAAAGCCTTATCTATGTTTTGAAGGGCACGCATTTCGGGAATGTCTTCGGTATCGCCTGAAAAATATATTCGTTCACCATCCTTGCTCAATACATAACCGTTGCCCCTGCCCTTGACATGGAAATCCTTGGCTTCCTCCCTTAAATTGTACATGGGTATCGCTTCTACGGTAATTCCGTAACGTTCTTTACTATCCCCATTGTTCAGCACATCGATTTTAGGGGTGAATTCGGAGGGCATTTGGTCTGCTACCGCTTGCGGCATCATAATTTTTGCCTGGGTCGTATTTAATTCCTGTAAGGTTTCCAGGCTAAAATGGTCACCATGTATATCGGTGATCAGAATAAGATCGGGCTGCTTTTCGCCCATGAAGGCCCCAGCGCCCCCTACAGGATCGACATAAATGGTAACCCCGTCCCATTCGAGCACAGCAGACGCATGCTCAATGGGCACAATTTTAATGGTTGGCGGGGAAATTTCCTGAGTTGATCGAGATGCCAATTCCGAAATCGAATTTGTATCGTTGGGCATCGCATTATTTTTTTTGTCGGTTTCTTGACAGGATGTTGAGACCAATACGTATAATAATAGGAAAATGTTTAATTTTTTCATGGGTTTTTTATAAAGCTAAGGTTCCTTTAAAATTTAAGTTCTTAAATCCAATTCCATTTTAATATTGCTTCTTGCGTAAGGCAAATTCTTTTCTAGGGGCACTTCTTTGAATCCATACTTACGGTAAATATATATGGCATTGGTCAATTTGGTATTGGAATACAGGTTAATTTTTTCCCATTCGTTCTTCTGGGCGAAATCGATGGCAAATTGCATCAAGGCTTGACCAATTTTAAGTCCTTGAAAATGGGGGTCCACCGCCATTTTTCCCAATTCGTATGCTTTCTCGTTCATTTTTATAAACGAAAAACAACCTACAATTTCGTCGCCATACTGTGCCATAAAGATATGGCCGCCCTTATCAAGGATAGATGTTTTGCAATTTTCGAGCAAAAATTCGTCCATGGGTTCAATATGAAAAAAGCGTTGCACCCATGCAAGGTTTAAGTCCCTAAAATACGCTGCATGCACGGGTGCGAAAGGGATAATTTTCAGCGATACCATTGATTTGGGGAATATTTTTGACGATTAAAGTTAAGATTTTGTGAGCTTATCGACCTTGACTTATGGAAATTTTTTAATTAAAAAAATCTAAAAAGTAAATCGGACCGTATATAGAGGGATACAAACAATCAAATTTTTTAAAAAGTAATTAATTTTTTACACTATGACTGAAACAAAGAACAATAACGGATTAAAAGTTTTGGCCGGTTTACTAGGGGTGGTATTATTAGGTACCATCATTTATACAGTAAGCCTTTACCAAGATAAAAAGAAGACCACAATGGCCCTTACCCAGGAAAAGCAATTGGTCGTTGATGACCTTAATAGCTTGAAGTCTGAATATGACAAGGCCATTTTGGAAAGCAATGCCACCAACGAAGAGTTGGTAACGGCCCGCGATAACATCGCAAAATACATCGATTCTGTAAAAACAATGAAGGCCGATATTTCCTCGCTTTCGAGATACAGAAGACAAGTTGCTGTTTTGACCAAAGAGCGTGAGTCATTATTGAAAAGGGTAGATTCGTTGACACAATCGAACACCTTGATAGCCATGCAACGCGACAGCACCTATGTTGAATTGGAAAAGCAAACCGTTTTTAATGATTCATTGGTGGTACAGAACACCCAATTGGCCGATGTGGTTGAAAAGGGATCGGCATTGAACCTTTCAAAATTTACCGTTGATGCGGTCAGGGAAAGAGGAAGCGGTAAAATGGTATCAACCCAAAGAGCAAAGGCTACCGATAAATTCAAGATTTGTTTTACCGTGGCCGACAACGTGATCGCCCAAGCCGGTGACAGGGAATTCTTTATGGAAGTTTTAGACCCTCAAGGTAATGTTTTGGGAGAGAGTTATTCGAAATCTACCGATTCTGGTGCTTCGGTAACCTACAGCAAGGGCACTAACTTCTATTATGAGAACCGTTCCTTGGATGTTTGTGATTACATCAACAAACCTGCTGGGGAATTCCAAAAAGGAAATTACATGGTGAATGTGTACGATGACAAATTGAAGTTGTTGGGTACTTCTAAGTTCACTTTGAAATAAACACTTTCCATTAAACTTAAAAAGGGGCAATCGATTACGATTGCCCCTTTTTTATTTCCTCTTAGATCCTGAACATTATTGAAGGGAGCCGACCATATCTTCAGGCTTTACCCACTCGTCATAGTCTTCGGCGGTCACATAGCCAAGATTTATTGCCTCTTCCTTTAAAGTAGTGCCATTTTTATGGGCCGTATTAGCAATTTCAGCGGCCTTATAATAGCCGATCTTGGTATTCAATGCAGTCACCAGCATTAAGGAATTATTGAGCAGTTGCTTAATGACCTCATAATTTGGTTCAATACCTGCTGCGCAATTGATATCAAAACTGACACAGGCATCGCCCAAGAGTTGTGCAGATTGCAAAATATTAGCTGCCATCATGGGTTTGAAGACATTCAATTCGTAATGGCCTTGGGTACCTCCAACGGTGACGGCCACATCATTTCCCATAACCTGTGCGCATACCATGGTCAATGCCTCGCATTGTGTGGGATTTACTTTTCCCGGCATAATGGAGCTCCCGGGCTCATTGGCGGGAATGATTATTTCTCCAATGCCCGAACGTGGGCCGGAGGCCATCATGCGTATATCGTTGGCGATTTTGTTCAGCGATACGGCCAATTGCTTGAGCGCACCGTGACTTTCCACAATGGCATCGTGAGAGGCCAGGGCCTCGAATTTGTTTTCGGCCGTCTTTAACGGAAGTCCCGTAAACTGGGAAATATATTTGGCCACCATAACATCGTACCCTTTCGGGGTATTGAGTCCGGTTCCTACCGCAGTGCCACCCAAAGCCATTTCACTCAAATGATCCAGAGTATTCTTTAAGGCTTTAAGGCCGTGATCTAGCTGTGCCACATAACCCGAAAATTCTTGTCCCAGGGTTAGGGGAGTGGCATCCATAAGGTGGGTACGACCTATTTTGACAACCTTGTTAAACTCCTTTGACTTTTTGTGCAGGGTATTCCTTAGCTGGGTCACGCCTGGGATGGTGGTGTCCACAATCTTTTTATAGGCGGCAATGTGCATTCCAGTGGGAAAAGTATCGTTGGATGATTGCGATTTGTTCACGTCATCGTTGGGCTGTATCGTTTTTTCACCTTCTCCGATTTTCTTCCCGTAAATTTCATGGGCACGGTTAGCGATCACCTCGTTCACGTTCATATTGCTCTGTGTACCCGATCCCGTTTGCCAGATGACCAGGGGAAATTGGTCATCGAATTTTCCGTCCAGGATTTCGTCGCATACTTTTGCAATCAAATCCCTCTTTTCTATTGGAAGCACCCCCAGATCACAATTGGCATAAGCAGCCGCCTTTTTAAGATAGGCGAAGCCATAGATAATATCCAGGGGCATAGAGGCCGATGGGCCGATCTTAAAATTATTTCTGGAACGTTCCGTCTGGGCGCCCCAATATTTGTCTGCCGGGACCTCAACGGTCCCCATAGTGTCTTTTTCAATTCTAAAGTTCATGATCGATCATTTTTTAAGCTAAACAAAGGTAAGGCTTTGAGGGATTAATTATGAACGGGGCTATTTGAAATCTAAATTCGTTTGATATTTTTTAGGAATAGATTTGTCTGATTCCCCATTTTCAAAGTATATTTGTGGAATCAAATTATTAAAAGATGTTTGAATTCGATCAGTATTTGGGATTTCTCGCCTTCTTGACCATATTGACCATAGGTTTTTGGCTGATGATATTTTTGTTGACTTTTGTGGTACCTTATTGGTTGTTCGGTAATTTGATGGAGATGTACAAACAGAAACGCGAAGCTAAACGTGCCGCGAGAAACGCATAAAAAAAGGAGCCAATAGGCTCCTTTTTTAATTTATATCAAGATCCTCCTCCTTCAAACTCCCCATCATCATTACCTCCATTGTTACGTTGGTTGTTTCGCTCAGACTTTTTCTGGTTAAATCTGTAGATAAAAGAAGCTGTAAATTGTCTTTCACGCCATTGGAATTCACTCTCTGATGTAAAGAAGGGGGTTTCCGTAAAGGACCTTCTCTTTCTTGAATTCAATAAATCCCTCACCCCCAATGATACGGTGGCCTTATCGTCCAGAACATCTTTGCTAAAAGCCAAATCCAATGAAAAGATGCCCTTGTTTTCCGTTTGTGCGTTTTGTGATGGGCCCCGATAAAAGGCATTGGTTTGCCAATCGATCTTGGCGGGCAATGATACCTTTGAACTAAATCGGGCGAACCAACTGGTGTTGTCCGCACCGTAATCGACATCATTGAAAAACCCTTCTTTCTTAAATTTGAAAAAATTGAAACTGCCATTCAGCCGCAACCATTTTTTTGGATTGTAAAGTACTGCAGCTTCCGCCCCAATGCGTTCATTGGTAGATAAATTTATCGGAATGGATCTTATAATGGGGATACCATCCGAAGTATTCTGCCCGGTTTCTTCCTGGATTCTTTCAAAGGAATCGGTTTCTTTTTGATAATAGACCGACGTGGTTAAGGTAAGTTTATCCCAACGTCTTAAATATCCTAAATCAAATGCATTGGCATAAGCGGGATTTAAGTTGGGGTTGCCCTGAAAAATATTGGTTCTACTTACCCGTGATGGGAAAGGATTGATGAAGAATCCTCTGGGCCTGTTGATTCTTCTGTTATACCCCAAGGAAATATTTTCTTTGTCATTCAATTCATATATCAGATTGATGGTTGGAAATAGCCCCAAATAATTTTTATCAAAATTTAAGGCAATTTCAGGTCCTAAAATTTCCTGCAAAGCATCTTCATCGAATTCAGAATCAACCTGGCCTTTCAATTGGGTGTTTTCCAATCGTAGTCCCAAAAGGAAAGAAAAACCCCCAAATTTGTTTCCGTATTGGGTATACACCGCAGTGACGTTTTCGTCATAGGTAAAGGTATTGGTCAAATTTTGGTTGGTCTCAAATTGGCCCGTGTTTTGGTTTAAGGTATCCAGTTTAAAATCGGTGATAGTTTGTTCATAATCGCCCCTGAATCCGGCCTCAAATTGGGAATCACCAATGGGCAAGACATAATCAGCCTGAATTAAATATTCATTTTGTATTTCATTTTGGAACACCTTTTCACTTGCCAATAATTGATTATCGGGAAAAGTATTGTTTTCAACAATGGTTGTTGGCGAAACTTCTTTACCGTAAGAATATTGTAAATCGGCCGTTAATTTATGACCTTCATCATTAAAATTATTGTTATAATTCAGGGATACTTGATAATTGTTGTCATCTTCATTTTGTTGTTCCCTCCTTAAAGTCCTGCTATCCAAATCATCTAGAATAAAGCGCTCACTGGTGTTTTCGGTAACGTCCTGTTCATCTGAGAAACGGCCAAAAACGCTTCCGGTCAAAGAAGATTTTTTTGTTAAGAAATATTCTATTCCGAGGTTGACGTTAAAGGCTTTATCCCTTCTCTGAATGTCCCTTTCTTCAATGATGCGGTCGAAAGCACCGTTAAAGTATCTGTTATCAAAAAGTCCATTTCCCGGAGGTTCCCGGAAAGTATAGCCCAAGGTATTGAAGATATTGAACTTATCGGTTCGAAGATTCACGTTGGATGTGACTTGGGAGGCTATCGGATATCCAACACTGGTATTGATCGAACCATTGAAACCCAATGTTTTTTCTTGTTTTAAGACAATATTCAAAATGCCCGCAGTTCCCTCGGCATCATATCGTGCAGAGGGACTGGTAATGACCTCGACCTTTTCAATGGCATCGGCCGGTAACTGTCGCAAGGCATCGGTAGAGCCGAAACCAGCAAGGGCTGAGGGCCTTCCATTAATAAGTATCCTAACATTATCGTTGCCGCGAAGGCTGATGGCTCCGTCGACGTCAACGGAAACGGACGGAATGTTGTTCAAGGCATCACTGATATTGGCACCACTGTTGGTAAGGTCCTTTCCAACATTGTAGACCTTTTTATCTAACCTAACTTCCACGGTGGTTCGCTCCCCCACGACTTCCACACCTTCCAGTTGTGCCACATCCAAACTTAATTTCAGCGTGCCAAGATCTGTTGAACTGTTGAAGGCCCTGTTGTCGAATTTGATCGACTTATATGATATGTACTCAATGCTTACATTGTAATTGCCTGGCGCGGTTTCCACTTCCAACCTTCCCTTTGCATCTGATATGCCACCGGTTACTTTTTCTGGATTTTCAACACTTTGCAGAACCAAAGTGGCGTATTCAAGCGGCTCTCCGGTTTCATTGTCTAATATTGTTCCCGTAATTTTTATCGGTGATTGCCCTTGTGGTCCTTGGGCGGTGATATTAATGGTAAAGAGGAGTAGGGCAAGCGGGAACAGCTTCTTCATGTTATGATTTTGATTTCTTCTTTTTTTGTTTCTTCTTTTCCTTTTTGGTTTTTTCAATACCGTTTTTCTGCAAGGCCACAAAAGCCTCATATTTTTCCAAGGGAAGTCCGGCTTTCAGTTCTTCATCCTGCATTACCGTGATTTTTTCCATTCCCTCCCTCATTTTGTCGGGGCTCAATTTTAAGATCTGCATTTCGATACGTTGCTGAACGTATTTTTTCAATACAGACGACAACACTGCCGACTCGAAATCGTTCAGCTCCAACGCCTCCGTTATTGCGGGCATTTCACCATCCACAAGTTCTTCGGCTGTTTTAGGTTCTGGTGCCTCCTGGGTCTCTTGTGCCTGCGGGATGGCACTGCGTTGATTTCCGTATCCGTAACCATATCCACTGCCAGAACCATATCCATTACCATAACCACGATTGCCATAACCATACTGTGCACTTGCAATCGGCGCAGCGAACAGAAGAATGAACAAAAGCGGAAAAAAACGGTTGAAATTCAAGTTCAAATTATTTTTCATATCGTAAGACTTCAAAATTAGACTAAGGTTTAAACGCGTCCGGTTAATTGTTTGTTAAATTAAAAAAAACAGTAAACAGAAAAAAAGCAGTTATAGGGTACATTTCAAATAGGCCAGCAAATATGGGGTCTAAAGGAAGTTCTCATGACCACCCTATATGTTTTTTTCCAGTCCTAAAATTTTCATAAATTCTCGAACCTTATCTTCGGATCGCCCTAAAACGGCGTAATTATCCTTAACAAGAATAGGTCGTTCTATCAATTTGGGGTTCTTAACCATAAGATTTAGAATCTCTTCACCCGACAACGAACGGTCTCTATAATTTTCCTTCCATAAGGCCTCATTTTTACGGACCAGTTTTTCTGGGGTAATGCCCAAACAATCTATTAATTTACCCAATTCATCCTTAGTAGGGATATCCTTTAAGTAATGGATCACTTGTATTTCTTCCTCTGATCGCTCTATGAGCTTTAAGGCATCCCTCGATTTTTGACATCGAGGATTATGGAATATTTGGATCATTTTATTGGGTTTGGATGTACTTTCTTTATTTTTTTTGGAGCTGTGTCTTTATTGTCAAAGAAACACTGAAATTTTCCTATCGCTTTCACTTTTTGATCTGTTTAAGCGCAGTTTTGGGGATGCCATTTCATAAGTTTAAAGAAATGCCCAAAAGGAAAACAAAGTTATCCTTCTACATTAGAACTTATGGGACAACTAGCTTTCTTCTTCTTTTTGGCCAGTCATCATTAAAAAGGCCTTTAAAAAGTTATTGATGTCCCCATCCATTACGGCTTCCACATTGCTCGTTTCTTCTCCAGTGCGGACATCCTTGATCAATTTATAGGGCTGCATGGTATAATTGCGTATTTGCGATCCCCATTCTATTTTCATCTTCGACGATTCAATTTCCTTGCGGGCTTCCATCTTCTTGCGAAGTTCAATTTCATATAATTGAGATTTCAGCATTTTTAGGGCCGTCGCCCGATTGTCGTGTTGGCTTCTTGAATCGGAACATGAAATTTGGATTCCTGAAGGTTTGTGGTGCAATTGCACTTTGGTTTCCACTTTGTTTACATTTTGGCCTCCAGCTCCGCTTGAACGGGCAGTGGTAATCTCTATGTCGGCCGGGTTGACCTCAATTTCTATCCTGTCATCCACTAACGGATAAACATAGACCGAGGCAAATGAAGTATGTCGCTTGGCATTACTGTCGAAAGGGGAAATGCGAACCAAACGATGTACCCCGTTCTCGCCTTTTAACCATCCAAAAGCATAGTCGCCATCGATTTCCAGGGTTACGGTCTTAATACCGGCAACATCTCCTTCCTGATAGTTGAGCTCTTTAACCGAAAAACCATTTTTCTCGCTCCACATGATGTACATACGCATCAACATTGAGGCCCAATCACAGCTTTCCGTACCGCCTGCACCCGCAGTAATTTGAATGACTGCCGAGAGTTCATCCCCTTCCTCCGATAGCATGTTTTGGAATTCGAGATTTTCGATCGCCTTTTCTGCACGATCATATTGGGCCATAACCTCGTCATCGGAAACTTCACCTTCTTTGCTGAATTCCATCAAAACCTCAAGGTCGGCCACTAAAATGTTTGCTTCCTCGTATTGGTCTACCCATTTTTTTTTCGATTGGATAAAACGCATCTGCTCCTGTGCCTCTTGTGGATTGTCCCAAAATCCCGGATCCAGCGTTTTTTCCTGCTCGTTTTCTATTTCGATCAACTTGGCATCTATGTCAAAGATACCTCCTTAACGCACCAAGACGCTCAATAAGACCCTTAGATCGATCTATTGTCACCATAACCTAATCTTTAATTTGGCGTAAAAATAGCATTCTTTTATAGTTTTAAAGAGGCTTTCGATAAAGTTTATTGCTGTAGCTGGCCCAAAACCTGAACAGTATGTCGGGTTTCGTTGCTGCCCTTGGAAAACACCACACCTTTAAGTGGGGCGCAATCCTTGTAGTCTTTGCCATGACTCACCTTAATATGATTGGTTCCGGCAAGGATATCATTGGTCGGATCAAAGCCTAGCCATCCCACAAAAGGAACGAATGCCTCGACCCAGGCATGCATCTGCGAATCTCCGAAATAGCCATTGCCCTGATGCAAAAAGCCGGAAACATATCTTGCAGGAATCCCATTAAGTCTTGCGATGGCGCAAAATAGATGCGCAAAATCCTGACAAACCCCATGTCGCTTTTCTATAATTTCATTGACCGTGGTGTTCACATCGGTTACCCCGGTTTTAAAATAGATCTTTAAATAAGTCCAATGGTTCAATTCCTGAAGATTTTCAAAAATTGTAATGCGCGAATCGAAGCGAAATATTTCTTGATATTTACTTGGCATAGCGGTATAGGGCGTAGGGGATAGAAATGATTCAAAATCTACCTTAAAGTCCAGTTCCTCTATTTTCCTAAATGCCTCTGCAGTATTTGAATGGGATTTAAAATCGTATGGATTCACCTCCTTTTTAATCAATTTGAAGGAAGCCTCAAAAGAGATTTCCTTGAATTGTTGTTTAGGGTGTATCCTAATGGTCGGAAAACCGTAACCATTGATTGAAAATTGATTGACAGCGTTGATCGAATTGCTGAATTCAACACTAACAAATTTCTGTGTGGCATTGGTCTCCGGGATAATCAAAAACTGCCAATCGGCCTTATGGACCCAATGTTCATAGCTGTTTTCGGCGGTATAGTGAATTGAATATGCTAACGACATAATATGCTAAGATACGCTATTGCCTTAACGCTAATAGTCGAAAAACTCCTTTTCCATTTTTCGACTGATCTCGGACAGCCTATTGAGGATGTCGTCTATGAAATTTTGGATATCCCCTTCTATTTCTTCGATAAACTTGTATTGGTATTCTGCCCTTACCTTACCTACCAAAAAAGCAGTTGAATGCTTATTATATCGTTTGTTTGGGTCCAAAACCTGAATATGGTCATATACCTGGTTTAAACTGTTCATGATCGATCTTGGACAGTTGGGATTGAGGATCAAAAATTCCAAGGTTGAAATACTGGTGGGTTTCTTTTTATAATACCTGCGCATCATGTCATAGGATTCAGCGCATTTCAAAAGGGTGGTCCATTCAAAGCTATTCCCAAATTTGTCACCATAACTCCCCTGTGCATTCAAGGCATCATGGTATTTCGCATTGATCATCCTGATCACTTGGGTGGCCCTTTCCATATTAATGCCCATCATGATGATGGCATAAATTTCGTCGTGCAATAAGGTACCTCTGATTTTGCCCCTTAGTATGGACGACATTTCGGTAACGTTCACGGTAAAATCGTGCAAACCATTTTTAACAAACACTTCGGTAGGGTAATTCAATACAAAATGGTAAAATTTGTTGATCGATTCATAAAGTTCGGTAGAGATCAGGTCCCTGGCACTATTTGCATTTTCCCGGGCATATTTGACATTGTTGATGATGGAGAAAGGAAATTGGGGATCCAAGCCAATTTTATATAGCACCGATTCTTCGAGGAGAACTTCTGAAGGATCTTTAACAGGGTCACCGACCATAAACAACATTGACTGTAAGACGAACTGCCTTGATTGCGATAGCTCATTGGGAGCGTCCAAGGACGAAAAATAATTGACGTTCAAGTATCGGGCGGTATGTTCTGAGCGTTCTATATAACGGCCCATCCAAAAAAGGTTGTTGGCTACTCTTGCAAGCATAGATCGGTTATTTTTTTAACACCCAAGTGTCTTTTGACCCGCCCCCTTGGGACGAATTTACGATTAGATTTCCTTTTTGTAGCGCCACTCTGGTAAGCCCTCCTTTGAGCACGAACTCTCGGTCTTTCCCCAAAACGGTAAAGGTCCTTAAGTCAACATGCCGTTGCTCGAAAGACTCGGTATCCTCAATATAAGTAGGGTGTACCGATAGCGACATAATAGGCTGGGCAACATACTTTCTGGGATGATCTTTTATCTGTGCCTTCACCGTCTCAATTTCTTGCTTAGTCAGCCTGTTACCGATGGAGATGCCATAACCGCCCGCTTCATCAACGGGCTTGACGACCAATTCGTGCACATGGTCTAAAACATATTTTAATTCGTCGGGCCTGCTGCAGTGGTAGGTGTGCACATTGTTCAGTATAGGTTCCTCGTCTAAGTAGTACTTGATGATCTGGGGCATATACGTATAAACCGCTTTGTCATCTGCAACCCCTGTTCCGGGTGCATTGGCCAAGGTCACGTTTCCTTTTTTGTACGCGGCGAACAGGCCGGGTACGCCCAAACTTGAATCGGGTTTGAATTCCAACGGATCGATGAACAGGTCATCAATACGTCTGTAGATTACATCCACCTTTTCCGCCCCTTTGATGGTCTTCATATATACGAAGTCATTTTCAACAAAAAGATCTCGGCCCTCGACCAATTCCACGCCCATGGTTTTGGCCAGATAGGAGTGCTCATAAAAGGCCGAATTGAACATTCCCGGGGTAATCACCACGCAATTGGGCACATCAACACCTTTGGGCTTCACCGTTTCGAGGAGGTCCAAAAGATTTTCGGCATAGTTGGTGACCGTATAGGTTTGGTAGTGGTTGAAGACGCCGAAAAGCGCTCTTTTTAAAGCGGTACGGTTACAAATGACATAACTTACCCCTGACGGACAGCGTATATTGTCTTCCAACACATAATATTTGCCGTCCTTGTGTTTAATGACATCGGTGCCCGAAATGTGGTTGTAAATACCCCCGGGAGGGTCGATTCCGATCATCTGATGCAGATAATTGGCCGAGGAATTGATCAACTCCATCGGAACGATTCCTTGACGGATAATTCTTTTATCATGATAAATATCCCAAAGGAATAGATTAAGGGCCTTGCTTCGCTGGATAGCCCCCCGTTCTATTATGTCCCATTCCTCTGAATCGATGATTCTTGGAAAAAGATCGAATGGAAAAATCTTTTCCTGGTTCTCTTTTCCACCATACACCTGAAAAGTTATACCTTGGTTAAAAAAGGAAGATTTGGCCTTCTCGTTCAGTTTTACATAGTCCTTTATGGAATGTGCCCCGTATAAATCAAAAAGTTTCTGGTAAACCGCTTTAACATCTCCTTTTTTGTCAAAAATTTCGTCAAATAACGAGGGGTTCCTTAGGTATGACGAAAATATCTGGTTTTCCAATTTTTGCATGCCCTTTTCTTTAAGGGAAAAGATAATCGATTTTAGCAGCATTTATGCTGGAAATTCCTCAAAAAAAAAGAGCGTAATTACAAAATCCTTAATAATTCAATGCATTTCCTGCCAATTCAGTTTTTCCTTTGAAAAATGGAATAGAGATTTCAGATTGTGCATTTTTGTCTAAATTTAGCACCTATTAAAAATCCATATGAAAAAGACCCAACTGTTGTTCCTTTCGTTGTTCATGATGCAAATAATCAATAGCCAGTTTGCCGAAAAAAGCAAAGACTATAAGAAGTTCGAGGGCTTGTTCAATTATTATTACGACGCCAAGACCGACAAAATATTTATGGAAGTGCCACAGCTCGAAAAGGAATTTCTATATGTTTATTCTTTAAGCAGCGGTATTGGGAGCAATGATTTAGGTTTAGACAGAGGACAACTTGGAAATGAGCAAGTTGTGTTTTTTAAAAGAGCAGGAAATAAGGTGCTGTTGGTGCAGCCCAATCTTAAATTTAGGGCCTTGACGGAAAATGAATTGGAAAAAAAATCAGTAGAACAGGCCTTTGCCAAATCGGTACTTTTCGGCTTTAAGATCGAGGATGAAAGCAACGGTAAATTGGTGATTGACCTTACCGATTTTTTAATGCAGGATGTACACGGCGTAATACAGCGATTAAAAACGGCCGAACAGGGAACCTATAGCTTAGACAAGGATAGAAGCGCCATGGCGATGGAACGTACCAAAGCATTTCCCAAGAACATTGAGTTCGACGTTACCCTGACTTTCAAAGGGGAAGCCAAGGGCAGCTATATTCGATCTGTGACCCCAAATCCCGATTTGTTAACGGTGGCCCAGCACCATTCTTTTATTGAACTTCCCGATGATGGTTATCAAAAAAGAGATTTCGATCCCAGGAGCGGTTCCAATCCTTTCTCCTATTACGACTATTCCACCCCAGTTCAGGAACCTATTTTGAAACAATTCGTTACCCGACACCGTTTGCAAAAAAAAGACCCTACTGCCGCGGTAAGCGAGGCGGTAAAACCCATCATATATTATTTGGACAACGGTACCCCGGAGCCGGTAAGATCTGCACTTCTCGAGGGTGGCAAATGGTGGAACCAGGCTTTTGAAGCCATAGGGTACAAAGATGCATTTCAATTAAAAATGTTGCCCGATGATGCCGATCCACTCGATGTGCGTTATAATGTGATCCAGTGGGTGCATCGATCGACTAGGGGCTGGAGTTATGGCAGCAGTATTACCGATCCGAGAACAGGGGAAATCATGAAGGGCCATGTAAGCCTGGGAAGTTTGCGCATTCGACAAGACTTTTTGATAGCGCAGGCACTCATGGATAGGCCGTTCGCAGACCGCGATGATAACTATGAAGTCATGCTTTCCATGGCTTTGGCCCGAATAAGACAACTCTCGGCGCATGAAATAGGCCATACCTTGGGGTTTGCACATAATTACGCGGCAAGCACCAACAATAGGGCGTCGGTAATGGATTATCCGCATCCGCAATTTCATTTGGTCGATGGTAAAATTGATTTTTCCGATGCGTATGCGACTGGCATAGGGGCTTGGGACAAGGTAACCGTGGCATATTCTTACGCAGATTTTCCGGAAGGAACCGGAGAAAAGCAGGCCCTAAACAACATTCTGGAGGAGTCCAGCAAAGCCGGACTTCGTTACATAACGGACCAGGATGCCCGACCTATGGGCGGCGCCCACGTTTACGCTCATTTATGGGACAATGGGAAGAACGTGAGCAACGAGTTGGATGAAGTGTTGAAAATCCGTGAAGTGGCCATCAATAATTTTTCGATAGACAACATTCGAAAAAATGAGGCCAATGCGGTGCTGGAGGATGTTTTTGCGCCGCTCTACTTTTTTCATCGCTATCAAACCGAAGCCGTAGCCAAGGTGGTGGGAGGATTGGATTACAACTATGCCGTCAAGGGCGATGGCCAGTTTACGGTTAAAACCGTGGATAAAAATATACAAAAGCAGGCTTTGAGCAGCATTTTAAAAACATTGGATGCCTCCCAAATAGCCATTCCCAAGGAAAAGCTTGGCTTGTTCCCCCCGCGTGCCATCGGATATAACCGCACACGGGAATCGTTAAAGGGCAGAACAGGGGTATCCTTCGATGCTCTGGCAGCAGCGGAAACGGCAGCAGATATGACCCTGGAGCTGTTGCTGCATCCGGAGCGGGCCTCAAGGCTCATCCAACAGAAAGCCTTGGATAATGGCAATATAGGATTGGAGGAAGTTTTAGAGGCGGTGATCTCAAATACCCTTGACAAAAAACACAAGGACACTTATTTGAACGAGGTGCAACAAAACATTAATTTCCGGGTGCTCTATCATTTGATGAACTTGGCAGCCAATGAAAAGGTACATCCGCAGGTAAATGCCATAGCCAATATGAAGATAAGATCGCTAAGTGCCAAATATTCAACTTCGTTAGACAACACCAATGCAATGGAAATGATGCGGCGCATAGATGATTTTTATAAGCATCCCGATCAATTTAAGGTGATTCCAACCCCTACCATCCCGGATGGTTCCCCCATAGGTATGGATTGCGCAGATTAATGGGTTGATTTAATATTTTAAGTTTTGCCAATACCAACATTGAACACTTTTAACAAATCAGCGACATCTTGAAAATAAACCTAATTAGTGATACGGTCACCCAGCCAACAAAGGGTATGCTCAATGCGATGATGACGGCCAAGGTGGGCGACGACGTTTTTAAGGCAGATCCCAGCGTGAACGCATTGGAGGATAAGGTCGCCGCATTATTCGGTATGCAGGCAGCCCTGTTCTTTCCTTCGGGTACCATGACCAACCAAACCGCGATTAAACTGCACACCCAGCCGGGCGATCAACTCATCTGTGATAAATACGCCCACGTATACAATTATGAGGGGGGCGGGGTCAGTTTCAATAGTGGCGTTTCCTGCAAATTGGTCGATGGATTCCGTGGCATGATGACCGCACAACAGGTTGAAGCTGCCATCAATCCGCCCGATTTTTACCATAGTCCCTTAACCAGCTTGGTTTGTATTGAGAACACGACCAATAAGGGCGGTGGCGCCTGCTGGGATTTAGAGGAATTAAAACGGATCCGCGCGGTTTGCAAAAAGCATGGGTTGGCCTATCATCTTGATGGCGCCCGTTTATGGAATGCTATGGTGGCAAAAAAGGAATCTCCAAAAATCTATGGCGAAATGTTTGACAGCATCAGCGTTTGTCTCAGCAAAGGTTTGGGATGCCCCGTGGGGTCTGTCCTGGTGGGCAGCGAACCCATTATCAACCGTGCCTTGCGAATAAGAAAAGTATTGGGAGGGGGCATGCGCCAGGCTGGATTTATGGCCGCGGCCGGAATTTATGCTTTGGACCATCAATACAACAGATTGGCTGAAGATCACCAAAGGGCCAGGGAAATTGGCGAAGTGTTGCAAGGTTTGAGCTATATCAGAAAGGTGGAACCGATTGAAACGAATATCATCATTTTTGAACTCGATGAAGATTCCATGCCATCACAAGTTTTTTTGGAAAAATTACAGCAGAAAGATGTGCAGATCATTGGAATGGGACAAGGGAAGTTGCGCATTGTTACCCACTTGGATTATACCGATAGCCACCATAATACTTTTCTGAAAATCCTTAAAAAACTATAAGTTGCCAATCGAATTGGAAATTGAGACTATCCTATTTTTGACCATTTGGATACCGTTTTCCATACCGGCCTCAGAGGCAAATAAGGTACTTTGCCCTATGATATGTCCTTTCGAATTTTTAAGGTTAAAGAGAAATTTGCCCTCATAATCTGTTTTGCGCTCGAAAACAGCGCTTTTGTGTATCAGCGGCAATAATTCCGCAACGGTTTTTGTTGCTTCTTCTTTGTTTTGGAAGGGCACACTACGAAGAATTGTGCCGCCATTTGCATTTTTCAGTCTAAAGCGATATCGGTCATCAGCCTCTTTCCTAATTTCAATCATAATCAAATCTTTTTTTAAAGATAGACACACCAAAATACTTTTTATATTAAAAAACGTTAACTTTTTACGATAAACACAGATAATAAAGGGTAATTCGCCCCATTATTATAAATAAACATAGAAAAAAACATTTTTTTTGAGGTTATCATAAAGCAGATTTAAACTTCTTCATTATATTAGCGTGTTCTTTTATTGATTTGGTCATTACTGCCAATCTAATAAGGGTTCAATTAAAAGTAACGATTAACTAACCAACCAAAAAAGGGCTTTCCAAAATGGAAAGCCCTTTTTATTTATATCTTTTTGAATGCTATGTTTTTTTTGCGCCCAAGGGCACATCGCATTGATTAGGCCTATCTGAAAAGTGTATCCATCCCTGGAATGTTGGGCAGCCCTTCTTTCGCCACTGCACCTAGTTCGGTTTCATTCACCTTGGTAGCTTCCCTGATGGCTTTGTTCAAGGTGAGTATCAGATAGTCTTCCAACTGTTCTTTATCGGCCATTAAGCGATCGTCTATGCTAATTTCCTTTAACTCTCTGTTTGCGGAGATTTTGACTTGCAATAAAGCATCTGAAGATTTTTCGATTAATAGTACCGTGTCCAATCTTTTTTTGGTGGCTTCCATCTTGATTTGGGTATCTCGGAGTTTTCCCATCATACCCATCATATCATTGAACATTTTTCAAGTTTTCAAATTTCAAATCCAAAATTAGTAAATTAACTTCGAACTTCCTTTTTTGGCGCTTAACGAAAAAACCCAAGTTCTTCTATTGTTATGTCTTACTTTTGCGGTTTCCTGCAAAAAATCAGAAAAAGAGATGATTAAACCCGTGGCCCCGGTAGCCAAAAAGCAGCCCACCAAATTGGAAAAGCACGGTGATGTGCGGATTGATAGCTATTATTGGATGAACGACAGGGAAGACCCAGAGGTAATTTCCCATCTGGAACGTGAAAATTCTTATTACCGCCAGTTGACGTCGCATACCAAGGATTTCCAAGACCAATTGTTTTTGGAAATGAAAGGGCGTATCAAGGAAGATGATCAATCTGTACCTTACAAACAAAACGGATATTGGTACATTACCCGATTCGAGACCGGTCAGCAGTACCCAGTCTATTCACGGAAAAAAGGAACTTTAGGGGGCAAGGAAGAAATTATGTTTGATTGCAACGACATGGCAAAAGGACATGATTTCTTTAATTTGGGTGGCCTTTCGGTGAGCCCGAACAATGAAATGGCCGCTTATGCTTTAGATACGGTATCCAGAAGGCAGTATACCCTTCAAATAAAGAACCTGTTGACCGGTGAAGTCTATAGCGATAAAATTGAAAATACTTCGGGTGGGGCCGTATGGGCAGAGGACAACAAAACCCTTTTTTATACCCACAAAGATCCGGTGACCTTGCGATCAGAAAAGATATACAAACATGTTCTTGGGACACCTTCGGAGAAAGACGAATTGGTATATCATGAAAAGGACGAAACGTTTGGGACCTATGTCTATAGAACCAAGTCGAAAAAGTTTATTGTGATAAGTTCATATAGCACCTTAACATCTGAATATCAAACATTAAGAGCTGATGACCCTAATGGAAAGTTTAAAATATTTTCGCCACGAGCAAGGGGATTGGAATATTCCATAGCGCATTATGCCGACAATTTTTACGTGCTCACCAACAAGGACGGTGCCACCAATTTTAAGTTGATGAAGGCCAAAGAAGATGCTACAGATGCAGATAAATGGCAAGAGTTCCTGCCACATCGTGCAAATGTGCTGCTTGAGGACATTGACATCTTTAAAGATTATTATGTACTCACTGAAAGGGAAAACGGCTTGAACAGATTGAAGATCGCTCGATGGGACGGTAAAGACAGTTATTATATGCCATTTGAGAGCGAAACGTACACCGCCTATGTGGGCACCAATCCCGATTTTGATACCGAACTGCTAAGATATGGTTACAATTCGATGATCACGCCCAGCTCAACGATCGATTTCAACATGCGCACCAAGGAAAAAAAGATCAGGAAAGAACAAGAGGTATTGGGAGGCAATTTCAACAAAAACAATTATTTAGAAAGACGTCTATGGGCCACCGCCCGGGATGGCGAAAGAATACCCATGTCGGTCGTTTACCGTAAAGAAACGAAATTGGATAAAAACACCCCAGTATTGCAATATGCCTATGGCTCTTATGGCGCCACGATAGACCCATACTTTTCCACGGTGCGTTTAAGCCTATTGGATAGGGGCTTTGTATTTGCTTTGGCCCATGTCCGTGGTGGCCAATATTTGGGAAGGCCTTGGTATGAAAATGGGAAATTACTGCATAAGAGAAATACCTTCAACGACTTTATCGACTGTTCAAAGTTCCTCATTTCGGAGGGGCACAGCAGTGCGGGGCATTTATATGCCATGGGGGGATCTGCGGGCGGTCTTTTAATGGGTGCCATTTTAAATCAGGCACCAGAACTTTATCATGGTGTCGTGGCTCAGGTACCGTTTGTAGACGTTATTACTACCATGTTGGACGATTCCATCCCTCTGACCACGGGTGAATATGATGAATGGGGCAACCCTAATGAAAAAGTGTATTACGATTATATGAAAACGTATTCGCCATATGACAATGTGAGCCAACAAGAATATCCCAACATTTTGGTAACGACCGGCTTGCACGACTCCCAAGTGCAGTATTTTGAACCGGCAAAATGGGTGGCCAAACTTCGGGAAATGAAAACTGACCAAAATTTACTTTTGTTCGAAATAAACATGGAAGCGGGCCATGGTGGGGCTTCAGGGCGGTTTGAGGCCATTAAGGAGGTGGCCAGGGAATATGCTTTTTTGCTAGATTTGGAGGGAAAAATAAGATAATTCAAAAAAAATGGTAATTTTGCAGTGTAAATTTTGTGCTTACAAAATTAACGTAAACTACTTTTATGCAAAATAAAGTACAGGCTTACGACAATATTCTTGCGCTTATTGGCCAAACACCCTTGGTCAAATTGAACAGAATCGCCGAAGGACTAAAGGGCAATTTTTACGCCAAACTGGAAGCTTTTAATCCCGGCCACTCCTCCAAAGACAGAATCGCATTGCACATTATTGAGGAAGCTGAACGAAAGGGCATTATTTCGTCAGGCGACACCATTATCGAAACGACATCGGGAAATACCGGATTCAGTATAGCCATGGTCAGTATTATCAAAGGCTATGACTGCATTTTGGCGGTAAGTTCAAAATCGAGCCCCGATAAAATTGATATGCTTCGCGCCATGGGCGCAAAGGTATATGTATGTCCGGCACACGTTAGTGCAGACGACCCCAGATCATATTATCAAGTTGCCAAAAGGCTTCATGCCGAAACGAAGGGAAGTATTTATATCAATCAGTACTTCAATGAGTTGAACTTGGACGCCCATTACCGATCGACCGGTCCCGAAATTTGGAATCAAACCAATGGCCAAATTACCCATTTGGTGGCATGTAGCGGTACGGGCGGAACCATTTCCGGTACGGCAAAGTATTTAAAGGAACAAAACCCCAATATTAAGATTATCGGGGTAGACGCTTTTGGTAGCGTGATAAAGAAGTTTCACGAAACTGGGGTATTCGACGCCAATGAAATATACCCTTATCGCATTGAGGGATTGGGGAAAAACTTGATTCCAGGGGCCACCGATTTCGACGTCATCGACGAGTTCATAAAGGTCACGGATGAAGAAAGCGCACATACTGCCAGGGAGATTTCGCTTAAAGAAGGCATTTTTGCAGGCTATACTTGCGGTGCCGTGATGCAGGCCATAAAGCAATTGGATGCTGAAAACAAATTTGGCAAAGAAAGTAATGTCGTAGCCATATTCCCGGACCATGGATCGCGTTATATGAGCAAGATATATAGCGACCAGTGGATGGAGGCCCAAGGCTTTTTGAACAATCAAAAAGTTGAGGAGACCCCTCAAATCCAAGTGATTAGATAATATATATTACGTTTCTGAACATTTTAAAGCAATGGCAATTTCAGTCGTTGCTTTTTGCATTAATATTAAAATATTGTAAAAATTATGCAAAAATCAATACTTTTGCACAAACCAAAAATTGTCCAAATGAGAGATTTGTTCGAAAGGATTATAGAAAATAAAGGCCCTTTGGGAAAATGGGCATCACAGGCTGAAGGCTATTTTGTTTTCCCAAAACTGGAGGGGCCTATCTCCAATAGAATGAAATTTCAAGGCAAGGACGTTATCACTTGGAGCATCAACGATTACTTGGGCTTGGCCAGTATGCCCGAAATTAGACGGGTCGATGCGGAAGCAGCGGCAGAGCACGGTGCTGCATACCCAATGGGTGCAAGAATGATGAGCGGGCATACCGATTTTCATGAACAACTGGAAAGGGAATTGGCCTCATTTGTAAATAAGGAAGCCGCCTATCTATTGAATTTTGGTTATCAGGGGATCATGTCGGCCATAGACGCCTTGGTTTCCAAAGATGATATCATTGTTTACGATGTTGACTCCCATGCCTGTATCATCGATGGAGTACGCTTGCATATGGGGAAACGTTTTACCTTTAAGCACAATGATATTGAAAGTTTGGAAAAAAACTTGGATAGGGCAACCAAAATGGCCGAACAGACCGGTGGTGGCATTTTGGTAATTTCAGAGGGTGTTTTTGGCATGCGAGGAGAACAGGGCAAGTTAAAAGAAATTGTTGCCTTAAAGAAAAAATACAATTTCAGGTTGTTGGTCGATGATGCCCACGGTTTTGGAACATTGGGCAAAACAGGCGCTGGAGCAGGAGAGGAGCAGGGTATTCAAGATGATATCGATGTATATTTCGCCACATTCGCCAAATCAATGGCCGGTATAGGAGCTTTTTTAGCAGCGGATCAAGAAATCATCAATTATTTGAAGTACAACCTGCGTTCACAGATGTTTGCCAAATCCTTGCCCATGATTTATGTGAAAGGTGCGCTGAAACGATTGGATATGATGCGTACACAGCCCGAACTGAAAGCTAAATTATGGGAGAATGTAAATGCCTTACAGAACGGTCTGAAGGCGAGGGGCTTCAACATAGGTAATACCAATACTTGTGTAACCCCGGTATATTTGAACGGAAGCATTCCCGAAGCGATGGCCTTGGTGAAAGATTTAAGGGAAAACTATGGTATTTTCTGTTCCATTGTGGTTTACCCGGTAATCCCTAAAGGACTGATACTTTTGAGGATGATTCCGACTGCCACCCATACTATGGAAGACATTGAGGAAACCTTGGAAGCGTTTTCCGCTATACGGGAACGGCTTGAGAACGGAACCTACAAAAGGCTTTCAGCGGCTGTAGCGGCCGCAATGGGAGAGTAACCATTGGCCTGGGATCTTCTACCCTTGAAATACATGGTGGCTAAGCCAATTCTTTCCTGAAGGTGGCCCTACGCTTATAGACCACGGGATTAAAATGCTTCCACATTTGACGTATCGCCACATTGTCCTCAAGTTCGGGGGTACGATAGCACATGTCGATTTTCTTTTTTGAGAAAGTCTTGTGATATTCGTTGAAAATGATGGCGGTGACCCCCTTGTTCTGGTATTCTGGATGGATACCAATAAGATAGAAATACACGTCCTTATTATTTTTTTTGGCTTGGAGCAGATGGTAGACCCCAAATGGAAATAACTTACCGTTTGCCTTTTGCAGGGCTTTTGAATAAGAAGGCATTACAATGGCAAAAGCAATAAGTTGATTTTCCTTATCAACAATAAATTTTATGTACTCTGGATTGATGAAACTGAGATACTTCTTCTTGAAATACTCCTTTTGAACCTTGGAAATAGGCACAAATGACGAAAGATTCGCATAGGTATCGTTGAAAAGATCGAACATTTGGTCGGCCAAGGGCATGATTTGCTTGGTTTTCGTGAAATTGATTTCCCTTAGGCCATAGCGTCGTTTGATAAGATCATTGAGTTTGGTGAAAAGGGCTGGATCTGCATTTTTACTTGGAAACTTATTTTCCAGGTACCCTTTTTCCTTCACAAACCCCATGCGTTCATAGTGGCCCACATAATAGGCATGGTTGTACCATGTGATCATGCTGCCAATATGTTCGAAACCTTCGGTAAGCACCCCTACTTTATCTAAATTGGAAAAACCCATAGGGCCTTCCATAAATTCAAGATTTTTCTCCCGGCCAATTTCAGCGACTTTTTTGATTAGGGTTTCGGAGACTTCTGTATCGTCAATGAAATCGAACCATCCGAAACGGATTTTTTTTATCATCTGTTGATCAACTTCCAACCAATTGATGATAGCTGCTACCCGACCCACCAAGGCACCATTTTTAAAGGCCAGAAAAAACCGGGCATCGGCACTTTTAAACGCGGGATTCTTGGTTTTGTCAAAGGCCTCCATCTCATCTGCAATGATCGGAGGTACCCAATAGGGCGAACCTTTGTAAAGTGAAAAGGGAAAGGTTACAAATTGTTTGATTTCCGCCTTGGTAAGGGCTTCTTTGATCGTGACCATGAATTTGAATTTTCAGGGTCAATATTAGCGATAATTGCCTAGAGGAAGAAATAAGTGAGCTAAATTTGAATTTGGGACCATATAAGTCCAATAGGGATCAAACAAAAGGATTTATCCAGCGTTCTTTAATCCTAAAAATTATTTTTTTCCATCTTTTTCGAGTTTTCGCAGCTGTTTTTTGGTTGGGCCCAAATCAATATCTTCTGCTCCTTTGCCTTTTTTGCTCCCTTTACGGGTTTTCTTCTTCATGCTGTTCTTTTCAATAGGTCCGCCGTTCTCGCCACCATTCTGTTCATCTATGGCCACGGGCTTGTCCTGATGCAGATCCAATCGATAAGAGGCTCCTATGGTAACAAATACGTAAGAAGGGGTGTTTTTAAAACTTGCGCCCATGTTTATATCGGCCTGAAGGTTGCTGGCAATTAAATGGGCCACCCCGCCGCGAAGGAGCACATCGGAATAGCGATCGCTTTTAATACCTTGATTTTCAACAAATACGCTCCATTTGGGATCTCTGAAAGCGTGCGAAAGCGAAATCAGGTAACTTAACTCAGGAAAATCGCTGGTAATTCGGTCATAGGCGATATTGGATATCAATACAAAACGAGGGGTAAGCTTGCTTTGTGTTGCCACCATGGCACGGTACGATACCGTGGGATCGCCCACATAAAATGGATTATCGCCCAAATTAAAGGTTGCGCCTCCGTAAACGGAGACCGAAGGGATCAAATTTTTCAGTTTAAAACCGTAATTGGCCTTCCAGCTATATAGATTGGGCTTATTCCGGTCCGGATTTTTATATCGATCGTAAATTAGATATTTGAGTCCGATTCTATTTCTTGAGAAATCGGTGAGGCTGGCTGAGGTGCCCATATTACCGTAGGTGATGCTTTGATTTTGAAAACTTCCTTCCCAATTTAGTTCGAGCTCCTCGAACAACAGCCCATATCGCAATGATAGGTCTGTCCCCCAAATATTGCTCTGGGTATTGAGCGTGGAATGGTCGCTTTGCCCGTAATAAAGGCCGGCTTCCAATTGAATAACATTTTTACCAACGGCATAAGCACTTACAGACAATCCTGGGCGATTTGAGTTAATGACATCGGTATATTGGGCCAAACCCAAAACGGGCAACAACCCAATGATTATTGATTTAAAGTACTTCATGCTGTTTTCTACTTAATATTGTACCGTTTTGATGACTTATTTTAACAAGGGCTTGTCCGGTCTTTCCATGAATATCTGAAAATATCATATGGTTGACATGCGTTCGACAACTGAAAATCGATTGGGAATAATTCTATTATTACATTCGTTTTGAAAAGAATATCCCCACCTTTTATTATATTTTTAAGACTTTTGCCTCTCGTTTAAAACGTGATAATTGTACTTTTGATATATTAAAGTGTAAAAAATATGGGTTTATTAAAAACGGTACTGATCATTTTATTGGTCTATTACCTATTTAAAATACTGTTTCGGATGTTTGCGCCAAAATTATTTGGTTATGCGCTCAAGAAAACCGAGGCGCGTTTTAAGGAACAATTTGGGGATTTTTCAGATTTTAACAATACTTCGAAACAAGCCCGCCACAGTGCCATCTTCAAAAAGGAAAATCAACCGAAAAGCAATCCTGACAAAAATGTTGGAGAATATATCGACTTTGAGGAAGTCGATTGATTAATTTAGCCGAAAACCGACAAACCAACCCCTACCAAAAATCGATGAAAACTGGTTTAAAAGCATTTTTTGTACATTTTTTCGTTACCGTTTTCTTCACCCTCGTCGCATTGACCTATTTTCATCCGGTCCTTCAGGGAAAGGTTATTTTTCAGTCAGATATCGCCCAATACACGGGCATGGCAAAAGAACAAAACGATTTTCGAAAGAAAACGGGCCAGGAGCCCTATTGGACCAATAGTGCATTTGGGGGGATGCCCACCTATCAGCTGGGGGCTTATTATCCGCATGATTATGTAAAACAAGTAGACCGGTTGATTCGATTCCTCCCACGACCCGCCGATTATCTGTTCATCTATTTAATGGGCTTCTATATTTTGCTCAGTTGTCTGAAGGTCGATTTCAGACTGGCCGTACTTGGGGCGCTGGCCTTTGGGTTTTCTACCTATTTGATCATTATTCTTGGTGTAGGACATAATGCTAAGGCCCATGCAATAGGGTATTTACCGATGCTTCTTGGGGGCATTGTTTTGGTATTTCGAAAAAAATACCTTTGGGGCTTTGTACTCACAGCAATCGCTATGGCCCTGGAGGTGGGGGCGAACCACTATCAAATGACCTACTATTTTATGCTGTTGGTGATTCTCTTGGGACTGGCCCAATTGATCGACGCCATAAGAATTCGAGAATTGAAGCATTTTGGTATTTCCGTTGGGATTTTGGTTTTGGCCGTGGCACTGGGCATTTCTGCCAATGCGTCGAGTTTGATGGCTACAAAGGAATATGCAGACTGGAGTACCAGGGGAAAGTCGGAACTGACCATTGACGCCCTAGGCAATACAAAGGACAAGTTGGGCGGACTGGACAAAGAATACATTACCCAGTATAGCTATGGGATTGCGGAATCAATGAATCTTTTCGTGCCTCGACTTTTTGGTGGCAGCAATGCAGAAGACCTTGGAGAAAATTCGATCACTTTTGCTTATGTGGTCGATAAGGAAGTTCCCAAAAATACAGCGCTTCAGTATTTTGGATCCCTACCGCTCTATTGGGGAGATCAACCCGGTGTGGCAGCTCCGGCCTACATTGGAGCCATTGTTTTTTTTCTTTTTTTGATGGGTTTGATTTTGGTAAAGGGCAAAACCAAATGGTGGCTGTTGGGCGGGGTCGTTATGTCATTGATGCTATCCTGGGGCAAGAACTTTGGACTGCTCACCGATTTTATGATCGACTATTTCCCACTTTATGATAAGTTCAGGGCGGTTTCCTCCATTCAAGTAATCTTGGAGCTTTGTGCTCCGGTGCTCGGAATTTTGGCGCTAAAAGAACTGTATGGCACAACGGTGGACGACAAAGAAAAACTTAAGGCATTGAAGATGGCCTTTTTGGGCATCTTAGTATGGACAGTTGCGCTATTTTTATTTAAGGGGATGTTCGATTTTTCCGCCCCGTCTGACGAGCGTTTTAAGTTGACCGGTATGGAACAATTGCCGGAAATGATCCGATTAGATCGAAAAGTTGTGTACAACAACGATCTCTTGCGTTCGATGATTTACGTGATCTTGGCCGCGCTTACCCTTTGGTTCTATCTGAAATCAAAGATTGGGCGTAACCTGCTGGTCGTGATTTTGGGAATTCTAATAATGGCCGATTTGGTAGGCGTTGACAAGCGGTATGTGAACAAGGAAGATTTTGTGGCCAAGCGCACTATGTCCGAACCATTTCCAGAGTCGGCAGCCGACAAGCAGATTGCTAAAGATGAAGGGATTTTCAGGGTATATGACCCGGAAGAAGGACTTAACGGAGCCCGAACATCCTACTATCACCAATCGATCGGGGGTTATCATGCCGCCAAACCGGCTGCACTTCAAGACCTATTTGAATTTCATATCTATAAAGCGAATATGGGCGTATTGAATATGCTCAATGTTAAATATGTAGTGCAAACAGATGAGGAAGGGAAGGTGTATCCAGCCCTAAATCCCGATGCAAACGGAAATGCATGGTTCGTAAAAAATGTGATTTCTGTCAATAGTGCCGATCAGGAGATATCTGCTTTGGATTCGATCGACACAAAGAAAGTCGCAGTGGTAAACACTAGCTTATTTGCAGAAATCGATCAATTGAATTTTCAGGTAGACTCTACCGCTTCTATCGATTTGACCAAATATGAACCAAACGACCTGACATATCGCTCTATCAATACCAATGCCGGAATTGCGGTTTTTTCGGAGATGTACTATCCAAAAGGTTGGAATGCTTATATCGATGGAAAGATCACACCTTATTTTAGGGCGAATTATGCCCTGCGTGCCCTCAAAGTGCCGGCTGGGGAACATTTGATCGAATTTAAATTTCAACCTACCGTGGTGGCACAAGGAGGCAAAATCGCTCTGACGAGTTCCGCCATTCTTGCCGTTGTCGTTTTGGGAGGCCTATTTTTCTCATTTTGGCGTTCGCGAAAGGACGATAAAATAAAATCTTGATGAAGAAGGTGCTGATCATCAGCTACTATTGGCCACCGGCCGGTGGCCCAGGGGTACAACGCTGGCTCAAATTCGCGAAATACCTTCCTGATTTTGATGTAGAACCTATTGTTTTCATTCCCGAAAATCCCCATTACCCCATTCTCGATGAATCGCTTTTAGAGGAAGTTCCCAAGGGCATCACCATCCTTAAACGCCCTATTTTTGAACCTTATGCCTTGGCATCGATGCTGTCTTCCAAAAAAACGAAGCAGATCAGTGCCGGTGTCATTCAAACGAAAGACCAGACCTTTATGGAAAAGGTGCTGCTTTGGGTACGTGGCAATCTGTTTATTCCGGATGCCAGAAAATATTGGGTAAGGCCTTCAATAAAATATCTCAGCGAATTACTGGAACGAGAAAATATTGGAACCATCGTGACGACAGGCCCCCCCCATAGCGTTCATTTGATAGGTTATGGGTTAAAGCGCCGGCATCCGGTGAAATGGGTCGCCGATTTTAGAGACCCATGGACCGGTATCGGGTACCATGGTAAATTAAAATTGACGGCTTTTGCCCGCAACAAACATAAAGCTTTGGAGCATAAAGTGTTGAATGCAGCCGATAAAATAATAGTGACAAGCAGGCACACAAAAATCGAGTTTCAAAAAATAACCGAAAGACCCATAAGTGTCATTACAAATGGATATGACGTGAATTTTGGTCAACAAATGCCGAAATTGGATGATAAGTTCACCTTTTCCCACATTGGATCGCTTCTTTCCGGTAGAAATCCCAATAATCTGTGGCAAGTGTTTTCCCAACTGATAAGGGAGTCCGATGATTTTAAAAACAGTATTCAAATTGACCTCATTGGAGTGGTCAGCAATGAAGTACTGGATGATCTCGATCGATATGGACTTACACCTTATACAAACAAGCTGGGTTACCTCACACATGGGGAGGCCGTTCAAAGGCAAAGGCGGTCACAGGTTTTGCTTTTGCTCGAAATCGACTCGGTTCTGACCCAAGGCATCATTCCGGGAAAATTGTTTGAATATCTCGCATCGCAAAGACCGATCCTAGGAATCGGCCCTTCGAACTGGGAAGCGGGCGAAATTATAAAACAAACGAAAACTGGGATGGTTTTTGACCACAGTACTGGAGATGCCTTGAAAAGTGTAATTTTGGAATGGTTTGGAAAATATAGGCAAAACAGCTTAAATGTAACGGGTATTGGCGTCCAAGACTATAGCCGTAGGGCGCTTACCAAAAAACTGGCCAAAGAACTATAATGGGTATCGTACTAAAACAATCTTTTAACAATACGGTCATTACCTACTTGGGATTTGGAATGGGTGCGGTTAACGTCATGTTTTTGTATACCAATTTCATGTCAGATGCTTACTATGGCCTTATCAACGTCATCTTGTCGGCTTCTGCCGTTTTAATGCCCTTACTGGCTTTTGGGGTGCCCAATGCTTTGGTGAAATTTTATAGCGCTTTTGAACAAGAACATTCAAAAGATGGATTTTTGACCCTGATGTTGTTTTTGCCTTTGGCGCTGATTCTTCCGATAGCATTGCTGACTTTTTTGACAAATGAGACCATTGGAAATTTCCTTTCCAAGGAAAACCCTATGGTAAAGGACTATGTGTGGTATATTTTCCTGATCGGTATGGCTATGGCTTATTTTGAGGTTTTCTATGCTTGGTCGCGCATACGTCTAAAGTCGGTCTTTGGCAATTTCATGAAAGAGATTTTCTGCCGGGTAGGGCAGACGCTTTTACTGCTGCTGCTTTATTGGGATATCATTACCATACCGTTCTTTTTAAAGGCATTGGTCGGTTTTTATCTGTTACGTACCGTAATCATGAAAATTTATGCGTACCGATTGCTGACTCCTAAATTTTCGTTTGAATGGCCGAGAAACACCCTTAATATCATTAAATATAGTGCATTGATCATTTTGGGGGGCTCAACGGCAATCGTGTTATTGGAGGTCGATAAGGTGATGTTGAACCAATTCATCAAAATTGAAAATGTTGCTTATTATAGCGTGGCAAGTTTTATGGCCATGGCCATCGCGGTGCCCACAAGATCGATGCACCAGATCACCTATCCGCTAACCGCCGAACTGCTGAATAAAAAGGACCTGTCGTCCCTAAAGTCGCTTTACCATAAAAGTTCCCTCACTTTGTTCATTATATCGGGCCTCTTGTTCATATTGTTGTTGTTGAATCTGGGAGATATCTATCAATTGTTACCGGCAAGCTATAGGGATGGGTTCATGATCGTATTTTGGATCGGTTTGGCCAAGGTTTATGATGCCCTGCTCGGTAACAATAATGCCATTTTGTATAATTCGGACTACTACGTTTCGGTATTGCTTATGGGCGCTCTTTTGGCAATTCTTACGGTATTGTTCAACCTATGGCTCATCCCCAAATTTGGTCTCGATGGGGCCGCAATTGCCAGTTTCGCCGCTTTTTTTATCTACAATACCATTAAACTTGTTTTCGTGCGCCTGAAATACAACATTTATCCCTTCACCAATGCTACGTTCCGGGTGCTTGGCCTATTATTGTTAACCGTAGCATTCTTTTACTATTTGCAATTTCCATTTCACCCTTTGGTCAATATTACCATAAAAAGTCTTTTGATGATCGCCCTATATATTGGCGTGCTTTTCCGCTTCAAGTTATCTGAAGACCTGATCGGGGTACTCTCTAAATTTTTTGGGCGGTAGGTGTAATGTGCGTAAGGTGAAAACAACCAGGCAGGTATAGCTTATCACTTGGCCCGAAGATACATTCTATAATAGCTTTTTGCCAATTTCAAGCCAGTTATTGGCGCGTTCATGACCATTGCTGTGTATGTTATGTGGCGAGGTGAACAAGAGGGTTCTTCCGTTAAAAGTATCCAAGTTATAGCTTCGATCATCGATGAGCAGATCACCTTTTAATATGTGTTTGTTCCCACATAAGATTCTATTCTTCCAATGGATAAAAGGAAAATGCTCGTCTAACCATATCGATTTTTCCCATAGCGAATTGGGAAACTGCATGGCCGCCGAGGCAATGTAAATCTCATATTTCAGTGAGAGCGCCTTAAGTACATCTTGGCTATCGTCAATTGGTTTCAAGTTGAGGAAAAACCCTTCTGTATGCGCATGGAGATGCACACTTTCCTGGTGGGCTTCGGGCACACTTTGCCAAACCTCTTTGCCCATACAGGCTTCAATGGTAAGTGATTCTTGAAATTCTTGGTTGTATTTTTCGATATGGGCCCCATAGGTATCGGCAATTACCTCATCCATATCTACAAAAAGGGTCATTTTAATTTTTTTTGCGAAGTACGAGAAAATTGAGTAGATGTGTAATGGTTTAAAATATTATTTTTAGATAAAATGATATTTAAAGGGTATTGGACTTTATAATTAGCTCAAAAGCAAAAAAATGGGGAAGAATCAAGATGAATATGGAAGAAAGGTCTCCATACTAGGGCCCATATCGTTTTCTAAAATTCGCTTGCAAGATCCCATGCAGGATGCGGCTGGTGTTTTGGGGGTAAAGGAGGCTTTGAGGCACGGTTTCAAGGAGATGGGAGTTTTACGTTCCATGCGGGCTTTGTTGGAGATGAACCAGGAAAATGGCTTCGACTGTCCCAGTTGTGCGTGGCCCAATCCCGAAAAACCTTCAAAGATTGCCGAATACTGCGAGAACGGTGCAAAAGCATTGGCAGATGAAGCCACTACAAGCCATATCAACGGGGCGTTCTTCAAACAATTCTCGGTAGGGGCCCTATCGGAACTTACCGATTATCAGCTCAATAAATTTGGTCGCATTACCGAACCCTTGGTACTTGAACCTGGCAATAATCATTATGAACCCATTACCTGGCAAGGGGCCTACGAGATCATCTCAGAGGAACTGCACCGACTCGAATCGCCCGATGAGGCCATTTTCTATACTTCAGGTCGATCAAGCAATGAAGCTGCTTTTTTATACGGATTGTTTGCAAGGGCCTATGGCACCAACAACATGCCCGATTGTTCCAATATGTGCCACGAATCCAGTGGTTTGGCACTAAAGCAGACCTTGGGCATCGGAAAAGGATCGGCCAAATTGGAAGATCTTTATGAGGCCGAGGTGGTGATCATTGCCGGACAGAATCCGGGGACCAATCATCCGCGAATGTTGTCGGCATTGGAAAAATGTAAAGAAAACGGGGGAATGGTCATTAGCATCAACCCTTTGGGGGAAGCAGGTTTGGTCAATTTCAGGAATCCCCAGAAAATAAAAGGACTGTTGGGTACCGGAACCAACATGGCCGACATACATTTGGCTGTCCGAATCAATCAGGACATTCCACTGGTAAAACTGATCATTAAAAAGTTGGCGGAACTGGACCATACCAAAGGCGGCGTATTTGACCACGGATTTCTGCAAAACCATGTTGAGGGCTATGAGCGATTGATGAAAGACCTCGAACGTTATAACGAAACCGAGTTGCTGGATCTCTGTGGAATCTCCATTGAACAAATAGAGGAAACCGTATCGTTTTTAGCAAGCAAATCGAAAATTATGGTGTGCTGGGCCATGGGCCTTACACAGCACAAGAACGGCGTGGAGAACATCAGGGAATATGTGAATCTCTTATTGCTGAAAGGGGCCATTGGGAAACCGGGTACTGGGACCTGTCCGGTTCGTGGACACAGCAATGTGCAGGGCGATAGGAGCGTGGGCATTCAACATTTTGTGGATGCGGAACTCAATCACAGAATAGAAAAACATATGGGGTTTAAGCCACCATATAAGGAAGGGGTTGATACCGTTGGAGCCATCCAGGCCATGAACGAGGGCAAGGCAAAGGTGTTTATGGCCCTTGGCGGAAATTTTTTGATGGCCGCTTCGGATACGTATTATACGGCCGGGGCTTTGCAAAAATGCGCTTTAACGGTACAAATCAGCACCAAGTTGAACCGAAGCCATTTGGTGACCGGCAGAACCGCTTTGCTATTGCCCACCCTCGGGAGATCGGAAAAAGACTTAAAAGGAGGTAAACCCCGTTTCCTGACCATGGAAGATAGCATGGGAAGGGTGAGGCAATCTAAAGGACTTTTAAAACCGGCTTCGGAACAAATAAAAAGCGAACCCGAAATCATTGCTGAAATGGCCGACACCTACTTTATGGGAAATCATCCGGTCGATTGGAAGGCCATGGGCCATGATTACGAAATCATTAGACAAAACATCGATAAAGTGGTAAAGGGTTTTAGCGATACCAGCACAAGGTCTAACGGTATTGGCTACTATCTCCCCAATAATGTCAGGGAACTTGATTTTAGTATGCTGCCCAATGGTAGGGCTCAACTGACCCTTAATAATTTGCCCCTCCACCAATTGGAAGTGGATGAGTTTATGCTGATGACCATTCGATCCCACGATCAGTTCAATACCACTATTTACGGACTGGATGACCGTTATCGAGGGGTCTACAATGAAAGAAGGGTGCTGTTTATGAACCCTATCGACATGAGAAAAAAAAATCTAGAAAAACTTGAGGCCGTTGACATCAGCAGTGATTATGATGGCGTTAAACGCATTGCGGAACAATTCCGTATCGTCCCCTACGATATTCCCTGTGGAAACCTGGCGGCCTATTTTCCCGAAACCAATGTTTTGGTACCCTTCAACCATTACGCCGATGGCAGTAAGACCCCGATTAGCAAGTCGATCAAAGTAAGACTGACCAAGGCCCACTGATTTTGACCGATCGATGCATTTTCACAAATTAAAACACAAAGAAAAACCCCGCAATGGATAAATCCACCGCGGGGCAAACAACTAACCAACCTAAAACTATTCTTATTTATTTTTGGAACTTCTGCTTCTTGTGCTTGCAGTCCCATTACTTCTTGAACTCCTTGCAGGTGCCTGGGCCACTTTACTACCTGAGGTGGCATTTCTGGAAACCGTACTTTGGCTTCTTGAAGGTACTGCGCTTCGAGCAGGCGCCTTATAGGTATTGGTACTTCTGCTCACGGTCCTGCTTTTTGAATTGGCGGCAGTCGGCCTTTGTGCCACTTTGTTGATCCTGGAAGCCTGAGCTTTGTCCGGCTTATTTGAGACCGACCTAGGCACGGTACTTCTCGCATCGCTTCTTGTGATCTCCCTGCTTTCAATTCTCTTTGAGCGGTCAATACTCGATGTGCCCGCAATTTTTGTATTTGACCGGCTCACGGTTCGCCCAGAGGTGTTGTTTTGAGAAACCCGATTGCTACTGGCCAATTCATTCCTGGAGGAAGTGCCGCTATTTCTGTATTGTTTGCCTCCGCTTCTGGCCACAGTGTTGTTAGTTCGCATTCCAGAAGTTCTTCTGCCTAGGTCTTCCCGCACCGCAACCCTTTTATCATTGCGGTATATTGTAGCCCTTTCATTTCGTACGGTGTTATATCTATGTTCATGACCGATGGTAGCATAAGCTCGCCTTTGGTTGTAACGATAAGGGCTATAGTAGGTATACCGTATGGGGGCATAGTACCTTCTGTAGGGCCTGCTGTACACTAGGCAAAATCCTAGGGCCGGTCTTGCAAAATAAGCATGGAACGGGGCATAGTTATAATAGCGGTTGTACACGTTGATGTAACCGGTGTGGTAGTTATAAAATCCCCTGTTGTTATAATAGACATACATACCGCCAAGTCGGAAAACCCGTCCTCGGTTATAGCTGATATCAACATTGCCAATTTGTGTGACACGACCATTAAAGTCATAATAAATAGGGATATTCTCCACTTGGATCACGGCGCCGTAGTCATCGTATTGGGCATAGGGACTATAATCGTACCCCGAATTAAAAGTAACTGAAACCCCATTATAGTTTCTAATATTGTTTTCTATATAAAAATCGAACTCCCCATCGGGAAATACCGCAAACGTAATGCCGTCTTCGACAAAAATAAAGGAGTTATTGTATCTATAAGCATTGCCGATTGCAACCTTATCTTCTTTAATACCTGTGGCCATGATACCTGAGGTACCTAATATAAGGGCCGAAAAAATGAGTACTAAGTTTTTCATGATATAAGGTTTTAAATTTACGAAGGCAACTATTTGCATTCCCTAACCTTATACCAAACAGCGTGCCAAAAAACAGTTAATACTTATAAAGTATTGAATATCATAATATTAAAATACTTATTCAGAAGTAATTTTAGTATAAGGTCAAAAGTTTTGCCCAGTTCAAACACCTTTAAAAAATTTGGAGTGAAATTGGAAAGCAGCGGCAAATTGAAGAAGGATCATCAAAAAATTAAACCAATTTTTCCCGGAGATAACGGGCGGTAAAGGATCTTTCATGGGTTATCAGTTCTTCCGGTGTCCCATAGGCCAGTAGCTGGCCGCCATGCTCCCCACCTTCAGGCCCCAGATCTATGATATGGTCTGCGCATTTGATGAGATCGATGTTGTGTTCGATCACAACCACCGAATGGCCACTTTCGATAAGGGCATCGAACGACTTCAATAGCTTTTTGATATCATGGAAATGCAAACCAGTTGTGGGTTCGTCAAAGATGAAGAGGGCTTTATCCTTTGTGCTTCCCTTTACCAGGAACGATGCAAGTTTTATGCGTTGTGCTTCCCCACCGGAGAGGGTAGAAGAGGATTGGCCCAAGGTAACGTAGCCCAGACCTACATCTTGAAGCGGCTTCAACTTGTTCACGATTTTGTTTTGTTTGTGTTTTTCAAAGAATGCAATGGCATTGTCGATGGTCATATTGAGGAGGTCGTCGATGGAGGCCTCTTCGAATTTCACTTCGAGGACTTCTTTTTTGAATCGTTTGCCGCCGCATGTATCACATTCTAAATGCACATCGGCCATAAATTGCATTTCCACTGTGATTTCACCTTCTCCTTTGCATTTTTCACATCGACCGCCATCGACATTAAAGGAAAAGTGTTTGGATTGATAGCCTCGGATCTTGCTCAATTTTTGTTGGGCATAAAGATTACGGATGTCGTCGTATGCCTTGATATAGGTCACGGGATTGGAACGCGAAGAACGGCCTATGGGATTTTGATCAACGAACTCAACATTTTTGATTGATTGATATTTTCCTTCTATAGAAGTAAATTGCCCCGTTTTTTCACCATAACCACCAACTTCTTTTTGAATGATGGGGTAGAGTAGTTTTTTGACCAAGGTACTCTTGCCGCTACCCGAAACGCCTGTAACCACCGTCAGCATGTTTAAAGGGAAGGTTACATCGATATTCTTGAGATTGTTTTCCCTAGCGCCCAAGATGGTGATATGGTTTTTGGAAGTTCTGCGTTTTCCTGGTACTTCAATGGCCAGCGAACCGTTCAGGTAACCTGCAGTCAGTGAGGAAGACATCAATATTTCATCAAAAGTACCATTTGCCATAACTTCGCCGCCATGGGTTCCCGCCTCAGGACCTATATCGATAATCTTATCCGCCGCCTTCATAATATCTTCATCATGTTCCACTACGATGACGGTATTGCCCAGATTTCGCAAGGCTTTCAATACGGCAATAAGATTTTCAGTGTCTTTGGGGTGGAGACCAATGCTGGGCTCGTCTAAAATATACATACTCCCCACCAAACTACTTCCAAGTGAAGTGGCTAAATTGATGCGCTGGCTTTCGCCCCCGGAGAGTGTATTCGATTTACGGTTCAAGGTGAGATATCCCAAGCCTACTTGGTTCAAAAATCCCAAGCGTGTATTGATTTCCGTCAATAAGCGTGCTGCGATTTGCCGATCATGTGCACTTAGATCCAGAAGCTGAAAAAAATGCAGGAGTTTTTCCATGGACAACTCTACCAGATCAGATATCGATTTTTCATTCACTTTCACATAATCGGTTTCTTTTCTTAATCTTTTTCCTTTACATGCACTGCATTTGGTCTTTCCCCGATATCGGGATAACATCACCCTATTTTGTATCTTATAGCTTTTTTCCTCTAACATGCCAAAGAATTTTTCCAATCCAACAAAGTGGTCATTGCCACGCCAAACCAGCTGTTGCTGTTGTTCCGTAAGTTGAAACCAGGGTTTGTGTATTGGAAAATCAAAAAGATAGGCACTGTTCACCAACTGGTCGCGGTACCAGCCCATGCTTTCGCCCCGCCATGGAAAAATGGCATTTTCATAGACCGAGAGCGCGGTATTGGGTATCACAAGTGCTTCGTCAATTCCGATTACATCCCCGTATCCTTCGCATTTGGTACAGGCACCATAGGGATTGTTGAAACTGAATAGGTGCACGTTCGGCTCTAAAAAAGACATTCCGTCCAATTCGAAATTATTGCTGAAGACCGTTTGCTTTTTGGTTTCCAGGGCCTCAATGAGGCATTGGCCCTTTCCTTCAAAAAAAGCCGTATCCACGGCATTGGCCAATCTATTGAAGAAGTCTTCATCATCCTGTACTATGATACGATCAATGACCAAATAAAAATCGCGGCCAATATTCTTTGGCGCAGCATCGATGCGGATTACTTCTCCATTATACTGGATACGCGCATATCCTTGTTTAGAAAATAGTTGTAGTGTTTTAAGGCTATCCCTGTTCTCATCGACCTTGATAGGGGCCAGAAGCAATAGTTTGGCACCTTCGTCATAGGTTCTTACGTGATTGATCACATCGGTCACCGTGTGCTTTTTTACCACCTGCCCTGAAATGGGCGAAATGGTCTTTCCAATTCTGGCATAAAGGAGTTTTAGGTAATCATAAATTTCGGTAGTGGTACCTACGGTGGAACGGGGGTTGGTGGAATTGACCTTTTGTTCAATGGCTATGGCAGGGGCAATCCCTTTGATGTAGTCGACCTTCGGTTTATCTAGCTTGCCCAAAAATTGTCTTGCATAGGAGGAAAGACTCTCGACATATCGTCTCTGTCCCTCTGCATACAGCGTATCGAATGCCAAACTTGATTTGCCGGAGCCCGAAAGACCAGTGATCACTACCAACTTATTTCTGGGGATAACCACGTCAATATTCTTGAGATTGTGTAGTTTGGCCCCTTTGATGATGATGTTTTCCTTCGGGTTTACTTCCAGTATCGTTGCCATTTTCTTTATTCGAAATGCAAAGATACGATATGCACTTGTTTATCGCCATGCCTTGGTGTCCCTTCATTGAATTTTGTGTTCTTTGCTTTCAAAATTGGTATTTACATTTAAATTTTTCTATATTTGAACTTAATTAAACGTTAAAAGCCTATCGATCAACAATTACTTTTTTAGAATTAAGAAAATTACCGTAAAGCCTATATACCCCAAATAGGCCGGCATTTTTAACCAAAAAAAAGTAATTGTTATGAAAGTATTAATTGAAGATTCCCTACTGATCTCAAACTACATCAATGGAGACGAAAGAGCTCTAGAAATCCTCATCAACAGGCACAATCAACGCATCAGTAGCTTTATTTATTCCAAGGTCAACGACCGCACCATTACCGAAGATATTTTTCAAGACACCTTTATTAAGGTAATCAGGACCCTAAAAAGGGGTACTTATAGCGAGGAAGGTAAATTTTTGCCATGGGTGATGCGAATCGCACATAACCTCATCATTGACCATTATAGAAAGCATAGTCGTATGCCTATTTTTGAAGGCAATGATAAATTCAATATTTTTTCGGTGGTCGGGGATGATAAATTGGACATTGAAAGACAGCTGATAAAAGATCAAATTGATTCAGATCTTAATTTACTGATTGAGGAATTGCCAAAAGACCAGCGGGATGTGCTCTATATGCGAATATATAAGGATATGAGCTTTAAGGAAATATCTGAAATTACAGGGGTAAGTATCAATACGGCACTAGGTCGAATGCGCTATGCCCTTATCAATATTAGAAAGATCATCGAGAAGCATAATATTGTTTTAACGATTTAATCGGCTGAAGGTCGAACAGTTTCACTATATTTATTTCGTTCCCGTTCTCCTCTTTATAAAAACGAAATGATATGGAAAACATTTACTCGAAGAACCAAAAGAAATGCAGACTTGTAACGGTTAAACCGGAAACGGTTAAATTATTGACGGATTATTCGAAATCATTGAAGATCACCAAAGCAAGGGGCATAAAGTTTGAGGGGAATCTAAACTAGAGAGAAATTAAATATTCATTGCAGCCCATGGGAAACCATGGGTTTTTTTTATACCATATTTTCCATACAATCATACACCATTTGGCCTCATCTGGCCTTTTATAATTTTAACGAACCCTGAAAGATTATTTCTGGGCCTTCCGAATCAATGCCACGGCAATATTATGTCTGCGGACTTCGCCATCAACGCAACCAACTAGGAAAAATTGTATTAAATAGAAGTGCCAAACCTATAAAATGGCATTTCACATCAGAAACGGCAGCTTTGACAACAATGTTTTTTTCAGACAGCGGGTATTCTATAGTTTTATCTCATCATTAAGAAAGGTACCATGGTTTTACATACGCCATCGACCTTAAAAAAGAAATCGGGACTTAAAAAGCTTTCATTTAAAGGAAGCCCCTAATCGTAACCTAAACCAAGATTGTATGGAATTTCAAGTTGAAGACTCAGTATTAGTGAACAACTACATCAGTGGCGATGAAAAAGCGTTGGAAATATTGATCAACCGTCACAACCAGCGAATCTCCAGTTTTATCTATTCTAAGGTATTGGATAGGGATGTCACTGAGGATATCTTCCAGGATACCTTTATTAAGGTTATAAAAACCCTTAAAAAAGGCAACTATAGTGAAGAAGGTAAGTTTTTGCCATGGGTGATGCGGATTGCCCACAACTTGATCATCGATCATTTTAGGCGTAATAAAAGAATGCCAATGTTCGAAGGCAGTGATGACTTCAATATTTTCTCGGTAATTGGTGACGATAAGCTCAACGCCGAAAAGCAAATCATAAAAGACCAAATCGATACCGATTTAAGATTATTGATCGAGGAACTTCCAGATGACCAAAAAGAGGTTTTGCTCATGCGCATTTACAAGGATATGAGCTTTAAGGAAATTTCCGAAAATACCGGTGTAAGTATCAATACCGCGCTGGGAAGAATGCGTTACGCACTGATCAACCTCCGTAAAATTATTGAAAGACACAATATCGTTCTCACAAACTAAAATATCTTATTTAGCGTAAAACAATATTTATATGTTGGCGTCGTTATCTATGTATAACTATACGATCAACAATATGGAAAAAATTTACGCTATCCTGCAAAAAGATTGTAAACTTTATAAAGCTCGTCCGGAAACCATTAATATGTTGATGGGTTTTTCAAAATCACTCCACGTTGTGGAATATGGTGAGTTTAAGTTTGAGAACAATTTGAATTGAAATGACAAAGAATAAAAGCCCGTTATTTACGGGCTTTTTTTTTGTAGTATTCGTTTAAGACCTTTTTCCTTCCAATCGTTTTTGTAATCACGTCTTTTTCTAAATCCCAGCCTCGGGCCGGACTATATTCCCTGCCGTACCAAATAATTTGCAAATGCAGGTCGTTCCATAGTGCTTCTGGGAAAATTCTCTTGGCGTCCCTTTCGGTTTGGACCACATTCTTACCACTAGAAAAACCCCACCGGTACATCAATCTATGTATATGTGTATCAACGGGAAAGGCAGGTATTCCGAAAGCTTGGGAAACAACCACACTCGCTGTTTTATGGCCTACACTGGGCAGTTCCTCCAGATATTCCAACTCTGTAGGGACCTCGCCATTGTATTTTTCGATCAAGATTTGTGAAAGGCCGTATATCCCCTTGGATTTCATGGGAGAAAGGCCAACCGGCTTAATGATTTCCCGTATTTGTTCAACCGTCAATTTTACCATATCGAAAGGATTGTCGGCCTTTTCAAATAGTAGTGGCGTTATTTGATTTACCTTTACATCGGTGCTTTGGGCCGATAGCAGCACAGCTATCAGAAGGGTATAGGGGTCTTTGTGTTCCAAAGGCCTTGGGATTTCCGGATATAGTTCTTGGAGGGTTTTAATAGTAAAGGCAACACTTTCCGATTTGGTCATTATTGTTTAATTTTGAACATAAATTAATAAACATAAAATTAAAAAAAATAAGCTATGCAAACTTTAAAGGTGGGCGATAAAGTGCCCCAGTTCGTCGCAAAAGACCAAGATGGCAATTCTGTTTCACTGGCCGATTATAAGGGAAAAAAACTTATCGTGTTCTTTTATCCTGCTGCCAATACTCCTGGTTGTACTGCCGAAGCCTGTAATTTAAGGGATAATTATGCAGCTCTCCAAGCCCAAGGCTATCATTTATTGGGTGTGAGTGCCGACTCCCAAAAGAAGCAGGCCTCTTTCAAGGATAAATTCAATTTTCCATTTCCCTTATTGGCCGATGAAGACCGTTCCGTAATCGAAACCTTTGGTGTTTGGGGGCCCAAAAAATTTATGGGAAGGGAATATGATGGCATTCATCGCACCACATTTGTTATTGATGGCGAAGGTAAAATATCAAAGGTGATAGACCAAGTGAAGACCAAGGACCATGCGGCACAACTGCTAGACTAGGATTGCTTTGTTTTGTGGATGGGATAACCCTTTGTTTCTATTTTTTCCTTTTCGGGCTTTACCAATTTACGAGTGAACAAATGTTTTTCCTTGATGATTTCGGCAATGCCTTCTGGGAGCATTTCTTCCCATCCGCCTTCGCCGTTCATAATCTTCTTGAGCACATCCCTTGAAAAGATATCCATTATTTCCGGGTCATAGTCGATAATGTCCATGACCTTGCCGTTGTATTTAAAGAACTTGTAAAGTTCTTTCATCCGAGGGTGTACCTTTACATTATTACTTGTCATGATCTGTCCAGTTTCCGCGTTTTTCATGGGATAAAGATATACCTGCAGGTCTTTAAAGAACAGTTTTCCAAATGCTTCGAGGATGCCTCCGCTCAAATGACGGTAATATTTTTCATCAAAGATATCGACCAGGTTATTGACCCCCATGGTAAGCCCGATCTTTGCCTTGGTATAGTTATTGAAATATTCTACCAACTTATAATATTCCTGAAATTTCGAGATCATAACGGTTTGGCCCAAGGAACACAAAAGTTCTGCTCGATCCATGAAGTCTTGTTCATCGATTTCTCCTGAAGCCCTAAGGTTGCTCAAGGTAATTTCAAAAATGATGATGGTATGGTCTGGGTCAACCGATGGATCCCTGCTAAAAATATCAAACGATTTGTGGTACATATCGGTATTCACCTTGGTCACCGGCCTAAAACTGCCCCTTAGCGCCAAGATGTTCTTTTTATATAATTCGGCGGCAGGTAACAGGTTATTGCCATCAGGACCGAACATTACCGCATCGGTCATGTCGTTACGGATTAACTGCAGACTCATCAGTCTATTGTCTACGTCCTTAAAATTGGGACCGGAAAAATTTACCATGTCGATCTCTATGGTATCCTTATCGATATGGTCGTATAAATACTTTAATAGTTTCCTTGGTTTGTCATATTTGTAGAACGCCCCGTAGATTAGGTTTACCCCAACGGTCCCCAGGGTTTCCTGTTGCAGTCTGGCTTCGTTCTGTTTAAAACGAATATGTAGTATGATTTCATCAAGTTCCTCCTGTTCAGGATCTAATTGATAGCGGATGCCGAGCCAACCGTGGCCTTTGTAGCGTTTTGAAAAATCGATGGTAGCCACTGTGTTCGCATAGGAGAAGAACAATCTTTCAGGGTGCTTCTTCCTGCTAATGCGCTCTTTCATGAGGCCCATTTCATGTTCCAGCATTTTTTTCAAACGCGATTCCGTGACATAGCGCCCATCTTCCTCTACACCATATATGGCATCGCTAAAATCTTTGTCATAAGCACTCATGGCTTTGGCTATGGTACCGGAAGCTCCGCCAGACCTAAAAAAATGCCTTGCTGTCTCCTGTCCTGCGCCAATTTCAGAAAAAGTCCCATAAATGTCCGGATTCAGATTGATTCGTAGTGTTTTTGCTTTGAGGGAAGGTATGTTTTCAAATGCGGAGTCCCTATCTAGAACTGAAGCCATTTTATGTCTTTTTCTTTGAACAAAGTTAAGAAGTTCAGGCCATCTTTTAACCAATTATGTTATAAATTTGAATTTCATACCATTTGTTTTGAGAATCACTTTTCTAGGAACGGGAACATCGCAGGGCATACCGGTAATCGGTAGCCAACACCCGGTATGCTTGAGCAAAAATCCAAAAGACAAAAGACTGCGTGTTTCCGTCATGGTTTCTTGGCACAATCATAATATCGTAATCGATTGCGGTCCTGATTTTCGGCAGCAAATGTTGCGGCATAAGGTGTCGAAAATCGATGGCATACTTTTTACTCACGAGCACGCTGATCATACCGCGGGAATTGATGATATCAGACCCTTTTTCTTTAGACAGGGCGATATTCCGATCTATGCGCACGAACGGGTGGTAAGCTCGTTAAAAAAGCGTTTCGATTACATCTTTGCCGATGAAAATCGATATCCGGGCGCACCTGCCGTTGCCGTTCATACCATCGATAAACACACCCCTTTTAAGATTGATGACGTCGTCGTTGTACCCATAGAAGCCCTGCACAATAGACTTCCCGTTCTGGGTTTTCGTATGAACGATTTTACCTATCTTACCGATGTGAAGAGCGTAGCGCAGAAGGAAATTGGAAAGATAATGGGGTCCAAAATATTGGTGGTCAATGCATTGAGGGAAGAACCCCACCATTCTCATTTCAACCTAAGGGAAGCGCTGGCCTTTGTTGAAAAAGTGAAACCCGAAACGGCCTATTTTACCCATATTAGCCATTTGCTGGGATTCCATGATGTCGTGGAAAGAACACTGCCGAAAAATGTACATTTGGCCTATGACAATATGATCGTTGATCTCTAAGCAGTTTAAAATGATTGCAATAAAATATCAAGGTTCTTCTTAAAAATAAACCAATCCCAATCCCGTGAAAAATAAAATTTATCTCTATCTCCTGATCTTCTCTGCCTTGATAGGCCTTTACCTATTTGTTAGCGGCGGTAAAATGGCATCCGCCAAGGATGAAACCATAAAAAATTTGCATGCTGAAATAGAGCGGCTTAACGATTCTGTACAAAAATCGCAGTTGAAGGTTTTGGACATGCAATATTTTTCGTTGGAGAACAATGACGATGCCATGGCTTACTATGAGCATCTGAGCCTTAAGGACCCTTCGCGCTATATCGCCGATAAACTTCTGGAAACCAACGAGCAAAAAGGAGACAATCCACTGATACCCTATGAGGGCATGGAAAGCGATTTTAAAATCAATAAAATAAAACTGCTGAACCACAGGTGGATCATCGCGGATTTTTCAGATGGCAAGTATTGGGGCGAGCTATTGATCAAGTATGAACTCAAAGATGATCTGGGGATCGATTTTACCATGATGGATCATCTTTTGTACACCAGGAGCAATTAAGGGTTCTCGATGAGCCATTTTTTGAAGGCATCAAAGTTGCGTGGGGAAACACCGTGGCCTACCGGAAACTCTTCATACACATATCGAATGTCCATTTCATCGAGGAATTTTGGGATACGCTGAGCCCATTCCGTAGGAATCACTTGGTCTACCTGTCCATGGGACGCATAAATACGGAGATCATCGTGATTTTTGGTACGGTATCCTTCCACCAGTATTTTTTCGTTGATATAACCACTTAGGGCGATCACTCGTCTTACTTTTTCAGGATATGAAAGGGCCACCGCATAACTTAATATGGTGCCTTGGCTGAAACCGAGAAGGGTTACGTTTTGATGGTCCAAGCCATACGTGGTGCAGGCTTCACCAATAAAGTGCAAGATTTTTTCCCGTGATGCGATGGCTTGGTGATCATCGCTCCATTTGCCTTGGTCAGCGTCAAAATTAATAGCATACCAAGCGTAACCAAAAGGTTCCAGGGAAAAAGGGGCACGTATTGAAATGATCGCATACTGCCCCGGTAACTCCGGAGCGAATGAGAAAAGATCTTCTTCATTACTGCCATATCCATGTAGCATGAAAATGACGGGTGCTTTGCCCGATGTTAGGGTAGAAGGCTTGATCAAATGATCCAAAGAAAGTGGGGCAGTGGTCATTTTAATGGATAAAGGTGAACCATTTCTGAAAATAAGGGCCTAAGACGGGAACACTGTTTAACTTTCCGCCTATAGCACCGATAAACCCGTAGCCCCATAGTACCAAATAGCAAATGTAGAGGCCGTACCATGCATATACATTGAACCATTGGCTTAAAAACAGGGCAAAGGCCAGAAAGAATAGATGCAAACCAAAGGCCTGCCTAATATGAAAACGTGCAAAGGCATTTTTACTTTCCATATTCATGCTCAATGCAATCAAAGCGCCTACCATGGTGAGGTATGCGACCACCGCTGAAGTTTTTCCACCTTTTTTATCCTCCATGGGGTTAAAGTTAGGGCAACCAAAAATAGTGCGCAAAAAAAAGAGGCCCAGATCAGACCTCCATAAACAGGTTTTAAATTTGCTTAGCCGCCAATGGTACCAATGACGGGCAGTGGTTGTTCCTTGAGATTGAAAGCATTCACGATGCCCATGATCCATAATACCAATACCAAAATGGAAATAATCGTCGTTATGATTCCCATACCCGTAGGAAGAAAGTTACCGAGCAGGTAATTTGCGATGCCCAAAATGGCGACCCGTAACGATTGCCCAATATGGAATTTGGTAAATTCGTTTTTTTTGTCATTGTTGACGATAAAGGCTATTAGCAGGCCTATCCATGTGATATAGCACACTATGGCCATTGTTTTTCCGGCTTCTTTGGTTTGTTGGTCCACTTTCTATTATTTTTAGGTTGGTTGTTGTTTATGTTCCCCCTAATTTAATCAAATAATCAACAAGTTGTTACAAACCGTACCATAAACCGTTCCTTTCATTGTATTTCCCAGAAACGCTGAATTCTTGGAGGTACTTATCAAATTATCCTTTTCTAGAACGTATTCCGAATCGGTTTCAAATAATGATAAACTAGCGGGTTCCCCCTCCCTTATTTTTGGGGTTGCCAATCCATATCGTTCCCTTCCTTTCGTCAATAAGGCAACCGCGATCTCAGCACCAAAAATTTGGTTCAATATCCCAAAAGCACTTTCCAACCCAATGGTTCCGTAGGCGGCATTGTCGAATTCGATGCGTTTTTGCTCAATATCAATTGGCGTATGGTTGGATGTGACAAAATCTACGATACCGTCCCTCAATCCCTTGATCAATGCCTTAATATCGTTATTGTTCCTTAAAGGGGGCATTAGCTTGTAATTGGTATCGTAATCTTCCAATTCCTTTTCCGTGAACCATAAATGGTGTACCGATACACTACAACTAACATCCAAACCTTTTTTCTTGGCTTCGGCAATCAATTTTACGGAGCTTGCCGTAGAAATGGTGGGGATGTGCAATGAACCGCCGGTATATTCGAGAATACTGAGATCACGGGTAATTTGAAGTTCTTCCGCCAAGGAAGGAATTCCCTTTAGCCCGAGTGTTGTGGCCTTGGGTCCTTCATTCACAATGCCTTTGCCCGCAATTTGAACGTCCATGGGAAAAGAATATATAAGCCCCTCAAAATTTTGGCTGTACTGGAGGGCGATTTTTAAAAGGTTCGGATTCTGAAACGGGCGTTCAAAATCATAAAAGCCTACCGCACCTGCATTCTTCATATCGAAAAGTTCGGCCAAACTTTCCCCTTCGGCCTTTACCGTTACGGTACCTAAGGGATGTAAGTTGGTTCCATGTAATTTCGAGGCATTGATCAAAAAAATAATATCGGAGCTGCTATCGGGAACAGGATGGGTATTCGGATTGAGCACAATATCGGTAAAGCCACTTTTTCCCGCGGTATAAAGCCCGTTCGCGATCGTTTCCCGCTCTTCATAACCTGGTTCGCCAAAGCACACACCGCTGTCGAACCAACCAATCGACACATGGAGATTTTTAAGTTCGACCACTTTGGTATTTTTCCCAGGTTCGAGTTTTTGCCCGATTTTTTCTATAATACCGTTTTTGATGAAGATGTCGCGCTTTTTTAAATGGAGTTCCTTGTTGGAAGCATCAATTATTCTGGCCGATTTTAGCAGTATATTCATTTTCCTTTATTACGGATCTTGTTTATGATTTTATGGGTCATTTCACCATCTTTCTTTTTGAACCTTGATATCATCTAGTGAATGGTTTATTTGAATATTTTTTGGAGGATCATTTCTACCAAAAGGAACAGTAGCGCTAAAATAATAAACCATTTCCAAAGCTCGTTAACGCGACTGTCTTTTTCCATGGTCTCAAAAAGGGCATCAATCGATATGTCCTTTGTGGTATTTTTAAACTGCTCCAAGTTCAGGTAATCCAGTTTGCTTTCCTTTCGGCCATAATTGAAGCTTACCTTTTTCAAAAGGCTATCATTTTCCATGATACCGTAAATCCCATCTTCGTCAAGCGATTCGTCAAAAGTCAGCGTTACCTTGTTGGCCAATGATTGCTGTTGAGGAATGAATTCATAAGCGCCTTTCTTTAGCTTAAGGATGTGGTCCTTGGCAAGTTTAACGGGGATATCAAGTTTTTCGGCGCGGCCCAACAGCGTATACAATTGTGGCATTTTGAGACTGTTGAGCCCCATTTTATAAAAAGTTGGCACTATTAAGGGAGAATTTTTGAAATTGGTATTGTCTTCGTCCAATGGGGCGGTAAAAAGGAAGATACCATCTACACCAGCCAAAAAAGGAGTTTTGTCTTGAAAGGCCAATAATGTTGGAGCATTGGTTTTGATCCTAAAATATTCCCCAACTTTTGGAAATTGAAAATTGACCACTTTTCTTTCAAATACATTTTGATACAGTGGATGGGAAAAGGCAATATCGGTAATCATTTGGCCCGAGCTTACTTTTTCTTGAAACACGGTCCCAAAATAGTTGGCCAACAGCAAGTTATAAGATGCAAAGTCTGTTTCTTGGGAAGGGATCACTACCAAATTCCCACCATTTTCGGTAAAAGATTTTAAACCGGCCATCATTGGGTTTGGAATGTTGACCAGCTCATTGAGTACGATTATATTTTGAGAAGGTATGGAGGCATAATTTAGGTTTTTAGGGGCGGTTGAAACATACTCAAATTCATCTTCGGTGAAGATCCGTTCAAGAAAATCACTTTTTGCATCGCCTATAACCAGTATTTTGATTTTTTCTCTTTTATTGAGATTGAAATAAAACTGGTTGTCGTAAACAAGACCATCGTCCAAAATTTCCAGTCGTCCATCGATTGGTTCACTCAGGGGCAAGGTGAATTTAACCACGGCCTTCCCATCGGCATCAAAGATAGCGGCGGTTTTCGCTATCAATTTTTCAGCATTAAAAAGTGATACCGGCGTACTTTCCGTCTTGCCATTGCTCGATAAGACGGTCGAAATTTCAATGTTTTCAGAGGTCTCGTCACTTATATAAAGACTATCGATGGAAACATTCTCCTTTTGATCCGGAATTTGCTGCACCAGATGGTACTTTATTTGATCGGTAGCGTCGAAAGGTGTCGATCCCATATTGCCTTGAAAATCGGATATGATGATCAAATGCTTTTCAATATCGTTGGCAGGCTCGAAATAAGACTTGCCCTTAAGCGCAATTTCATTTAGGTTCAATGGGTTGGGAACATAGCCAAGTCCCAACAAATCGTTTTGTATGTCGGCCAGGGCCACGTCCTCAAAAACCCATTCATTGGTAAATAGGGAGAAGGTGTCATCATTTGAAGGAGATCTGATCAATCCTTGTATGGCATTGTCTAGCAAGGTGTTTCCATCGGCTTTGGCTTGCATGCTGAACGAGTCATCAATATAAATGACCAGTTCCTTTTGTTTCAATGCAGATCTTTCTGCAAAAAAAGGCTGGGCAAAAGCAAGAACCAGCGCAGCAACGAGGGCCATTCTGGTTAAGAGCAAAAGCCATTTTTTCAAGGTATTGCTGCGACGCGATTGTGACACAGCCTTTTTAAGGAATTTGACGTTGGTAAACGGGGTTCTCTTAAATCGACGGAGTTGAAAAAGATGGACTAAAATTGGAATCAGCAGTAGGAGAAGGGCCCAAAGGAGTTCTGGATATTTAAACTGCATTTCCTGATTTGATTAGGCAAATATAGCTAAAAATGATGTTTGAACAGTTCCCTTAGGGGGCAAAAACCAATTGTCGATAAAAGCATGTTGGGAAGAGGTGACCGCATTGGATCATATTTAGAATGTTCTGCACCTGCCTAACAGAAGAAAAAATAATCTAAACTTTCTTTTTTTTCCAAGCCCGAGAAATAATCTCGGATCTGGGTTTGGGCCGTTTCATTGGCGACGGTTATAATGCTTTGGGCATTATTAAATTCTTCAAATCGTTTGAAATGAAGCATTTCTTGGCCGTAGATCGATTTGCCGATTTTTTTTGGGTTATCACAGATCCAAAAAAAATCAAGATTTTGTCTTATGAGCTGTCTTGCTATTTCCTTGCCCTTATTTCCTGCGCCCCACAGTACTAAGGGTCGATTGGTATCGCGATCTAACTTTAGAAAATAAAATAGTTTGATGCCCAAAAAGTAGTTTTGTGCGTAGTGTTCACTGGTCCTGGAGGTACGGGAATCATAGTCGCGCCAATAATGCAGGGTTTCGTCACATGGAATGCATTGCAAGTTGTTTTCATAAAATCGAAACGTCAGATCATAATCTTCTGGGTATCGGTCGGGCGCAAACGCACCGCATTCCTCAAAATCATTTCTGTGGACCATCCAGCAAGGGGAGGGGATCACACATTCTTTGTAGATCTCTTCGTAATTGGTGCCTTTGGCCGTGAGCCCGTTCAACCAATGTTCATACCGTTCATACCCATTGCTGATACCGCGATGGGAGAAGTATTTGACCTTCCCGATGGCAACATGTCCGTTGCCCTTAGAACGCAATGCATTGACCATGATCTCCAATTTATGGGGACTCATGATATCATCGGAGTCCATTCGCGTAATCAGTTCTCCATGGCAGGCCGAGTAAGCTGTCCTTAAGGCTTCTATGATACCGTTCCCCTTGTTTTCGAGGCGTTTTATACGGGGTTCCGTTTGGGCAAACTCATCAATGACCGCTTTACTGTGGTCGGAGGAATGGTCATTCACGGCCAGCACTTCCCAGTGCGGATAACTTTGCCTAAGAATGGAAAGCATGCATTCGTTCAGATATTCTTCGGTGTTTTTAAAAGGGATCAAAATACTGACCAGGGGCAATTTCATAACCGCAATGTAGTAAAAATGCCCATTGTCGATGTAAAAACAATTTTAGTATCCTTACGACTTAAATAAAATTTATAAGAATTATTCTTTCAAATCGTTTTAGCTAATAGAAAAAGCTTTCTATATTTGCACCCGCATTGGAGAAATGGCAGAGCGGTCGAATGCGGCAGTCTTGAAAACTGTTGAGGGTCACACCTCCGGGGGTTCGAATCCCTCTTTCTCCGCAAAAGGAAACCCACAACTTCAGTTGTGGGTTTTTTTGTTTCCATGGTTGTCCCTGATAGCACTTTTGTGATGCACGCGGTGAATCCCTGTTATAATATTGGAAAACAAAAAACAACATGGAACGGCTATAGGCAATCGGCTTTATGCATGTATAGCAGTTTTAAATTTTTCAAAATTTGTTGGTCAAGGTCTTTTAAGAAGAACTTAATTTTCTTAACTTCATACACATTCAAATAATTATAGTATTCTCATGGCAAAATTCAATCTAAAAATCAACGGAAAACAACAAGAAGTAGACGTTGACCCAACTACGCCCATGCTCTGGGTATTGCGGGATCATTTGAAATTGGTCGGCACCAAATATGGTTGCGGGATCGCACAATGCGGAGCCTGTACCGTGCATCTTGGCGATAATGCCGTACGCTCGTGTCAATTGCCCGTGTCGGCAGTTGGTGAACAGCAAATTACCACCATAGAAGGACTATCCGAAAACGGCGATCATCCGGTACAAAAGGCCTGGATGGAAGAAGATGTGTACCAATGTGGTTACTGTCAGGCCGGTCAGATCATGAATGCCAGCGCATTTTTGAAAAGCAATCCCAATCCGACGGATGCAGAAATCGAAACCGCCATGAACGGCAATATTTGTCGCTGTGGTACATATACGCGAATAAAGAAGGCCATCAAAACTGCCGCTAATTCGCAAAACGCTTAAAAATTGATAGGTACATCAAAGAAGAAATATCATGACACATATTAAGACACAATATAATCGCCGTTCATTTATTAAGGTTTCCGCTGCTGCTGGTGGCGGCATGCTCATTGGCTTTAGTTGGCTCAATGGATGCAAGCCAAATACACCAGAACCCGAGCCAGGGGTCGCAGTACCGAATGAATGGTTTGAAATCAATGGCTATATCAAAATTGGGGATACCGGTATGGTCACCATATATTCCCCCAATCCTGAAATCGGTCAAAACGTTCGTACCTCAATGCCCATGATCGTGGCCGAAGAGTTGGATGTGCCATGGGAAAATGTTGTAGTCGAGCAAGCGCCACTAAACACCGGATGGTACCAAAACCAGTTTGCCGGGGGCAGTCTATCCATCCGTCTAAGTTGGAATGCCCTGCGTATGGCCGGTGCCACAGGAAAGCGAATGTTAATGGAAGCCGCTGCTAAAGAATGGGGTCTGCAGGTTTCCGACCTGACTGCCAGTGAGGGGATAATCAAAGAAACGAATGGTGAGCGTACCATAGGCTATGGCGAAATCGCTTCAAAAGCAGTGGGCATAGAAATTCCCGAAGAAGTTGCCCTTAAAGAAGTAAAGGATTTCAAGTTGATTGGGACAAGTGTCAAGAACGTTGACGGCAGTAAAATCGTTAGGGGCGAACCCTTATTTGGTCTTGATTTCCATAGGGAAGGCATGCAACTCGCCATGATCCAACACCCTCCGGCCTTTGGGATGAAGGTGAAAGACTTTAATGAAGCCGAGATTAAAAGTATGCCCGGGGTGAAGGATGCATTTATTGTCGATACCTCAATAGCCGAACCCGGTGGGTTCGACGAAAAAGGGTTTCTACAGCTTATTGCGATTGTCGGGGAGTCTACCTGGCAATTAATGCAAGCGAAAAAGGCAATTAAGGCTAATTGGGAAGCTACCAGCGAGTTGGAAAGTTCCGATACGCATTTGCGGCGATTGGAAAAAGCTTTGGTTTCAGGGGAGGTACAGGAGAGTAGAAAGGATGGTAACCCTGAGGCTGCATTTAAAAAAGCTGCAAAAGTAATAGAACGAACCTATAGCGCCCCTTTCATAGCCCACAACACTTTGGAACCCATGAATTTCTTCGCAAATGTGACGGAAGATTCTGCTGAACTTATTGGACCAACGCAGACCCCTGAGGCCTTGGAAGGATCGGTTTCCAAATTATTGGGAATGCCCCTTGAGAACATCACCGTAAATATGACCCGTATCGGGGGTGGTTTTGGCAGAAGACTATATGTGCATTTTGGTGTCGAGGCTGCCGCTATTTCGAAAAAAATAGGAAGCCCCGTAAAACTTATTTATTCCCGAGAAGATGATATGACCCAAGGAACGTATCGCCCTACGTACCGTTCGGTGTATAAAGCAGGTCTTGATGAAAACAATAACCTGATCGCCTTTACCGTAAAGGGTGCCGGATTGCCTGAAGGCCCTGTGTTTCCCAATCGTTTTCCGGCCGGGGCCGTTGAGAATTATTCGGCAGAAAAAATTAAAGCGGAAACCAATGTTACCACGGGGGCATGGCGGGCACCAAGGTCAAATTTTACGGCGGGTGCAGAGCAGGCATTTCTTGACGAAGTGGCCGAAGCGGCGGGCAAGGATCCGATTGATTTCCGTTTGGAATTATTTGATCGTGCCATAAAAGATCCGGTAGGCGAAGAGCACGAATACGAAGCAGAGCGGTATGCGGGCGTATTGAAATTGGTCAAGGAAAAAGCCAATTGGGGAGAAACGAAACAAGGTGTTCATAGGGGCGTAGCTGCCTATTTTTGTCATTCTACCTATGTTGCAGAAGTATTTGACATGGTGATGGAAAATGGGAAACCTATAGTCGAAAAAGTTTGGTGTGCCGCAGATTGCGGTATTGTAGTGAACAAGGACTCCGCAATAAATATAATTCAAGGGGGTGTAATAGATGGGATCGGCCATGCCATGTACAGCCAGTTGACCTTTGAAAATGGAGCGCCCGCCCAAATGAACTTCGATAAATACCAATTGATCCGTCATTCACAGGCACCCAAGGAGATAGAAGTATTCTTTGTTGAAAATGAAATAGACCCAACGGGCTTGGGAGAGCCGGGTCTGCCACCCGCAATGGGCGCATTGGCCAATGCGCTTTACAAAGCAACGGGCCAGCGGCATTATGATCAACCTTTTGTTACGGAGAAGCAAGTGATAGGATGAAATAGGTTTTATTGGAATACCTCGCCCATTTCGCCTATACTAACGTATAGTTCAATGGGCCACATCAATAAAATGGGATAAGAGTGTATTACAATTCATTCTTATAGATTATGCCATCTTTCATAATGAATTTAAGTTTTTCTTTGTGGTTCACGATTACCTGAATGTCTTCCAATGGATTCCCCTCGTACAGCAATAGGTCTGCATATGCGCCGGGTTCTATTACGCCCAGTTTACCTTTAGTATAAGGGTTGACCTGTCCTGATAGTGCCAATAAGCGCGCATTTTCGGAAGTGGCTTGTTTCAGCACTTCCAACGGGGAATACCAACGTACACGTGCGGTAAATTCCATCAGGGCATAAGCTTCAAAACCCAAGGCCCCGTATGCGTCTGAACCAAAAGCCACATTTACATTGTATTTTTTTGCCAATTCCATCATGTGAACGGTTCCGTCCAAAACCAATTTTATTTTTTTGAACAGAGGCGCCGGAATAGTATCCA
>JAHENB010000001.1:309590-341674 GCA_024643345.1 Maribacter sp.
GAACGGTTCCGTCCAAAACCAATTTTATTTTTTTGAACAGAGGCGCCGGAATAGTATCCATCCCGGGTGCCCAAAAATTAGCAGGGGCCATGGTCCAAAAACTTTGCGGCACCAGCCAGGCATCCTTTTCCTTAAGTAACTTAACGGCTTCTTCATCTATTAAATGACCATGATCCAGGCATTTAACACCCGCGTTCAAAGCCCGGATGGCACCTTTTGCATTATAAATATGAACGGCTACATAGGTATCCCAATCTGCGGCTGCCTTTACCGCGGCCTCTAGCTCTTCCGACGTAAATTGTATGGAATGAATGGGGTCAAAATCGGAATCTATTCCACCCCCTGCCATAATCTTAAGTTGCGTAGCACCTTTTCTAAGGTTTTCCCGTGATGCTTTTAAAACTTCCGGCACTCCATCCACGACAAAAGACCAGCCCAAGGCATCAACAGGATGCATCGGGGCGCCCGACCAATGCGTGCTTGGTTCATTGGCGTTTCGTGAATCGCCATGTCCCGAAGTTTGGCTAATAAAAGCCCCTGAAGGATAGATACGGGGACCAGGTATCAGCCCCTCATCTATTGCCCTTTTCAAGCCAAAAACCGGACCGCCCAAATCCCGAACCGTTGTAAAACCCAACATTAAAAAATTCTCTGCCGCCTTGGCCGATTTAATGGAAGTATACATCCAGTCGGCATCGTTTCTTATTTCTTTCATGCCCATGGTCAGGGCAAGATGAACGTGCGCATCCGAAAGCCCGGGGATAAGTGTTTTACCGCTTCCGTCGATTATGGTAGCTCCTGCGGGTTCCGCGATGTTTTTTGCAACCTGTTTAATTAAGTTGTCCTCAATGAGAACACTCACATTGTTGGCAAGCAGATTACTCGTACCGTCCCAAACGTCGGCATTTTTAATCAATACGCTGTTCTGTGCGGTCAATCCAAGATGTAAAAGTGCAAAAAACAAAATACCATATATTCTTTTCATTAGTGGGCGTTTTAGGAAGGTTGTCAATAATCGAGTTGCTGTTTTTTCATTGCTCTTCGGTAGTTCATGGCCACCGCATCGAATTTCAGATGTAATTCTTCCGTAAAGTCAAAAGGCACTTGCTCCGGCCGTTGCGATTCTACGATGCGTTTGTCCTGGTCAAAGATAAGCTGCTCAAAATTCTGCAATATCGTATCCGGTTCATCGTGGTCGTAATTGCGGCCGATGATACAGAAGCCCCGGCATTGGTTATGGGAAATGGGTTGGGACGTAAAAAAGTACACCATACCTTTTTCACCGCCCCACCCGAGCCTAAGCACTATGGTATAGGGCAGGTGCAGTTCATAAACACTTCTCCGTTCCGGTTTAACCACATCTTCATTGGCAAAAATCGGAAAATCCTCGCTATTGGTAGCCTCCGGTCTGACCACCGAATAGTGTAAAACAGAACCTTTTACAATTACCTTGCAATCAGGTACTTTGGGTCGTTCGGGATCTCCCAGTAATCCTGGATGCACCCACGGAAAATGCCCAAAGTCGGTAAAATTTTCTACCTGTCTGGAACTATCGCTATGCCAATCGAACGGACCTGTTTTAACCCATTTCCAGGCCACATCTTCATATTCCGGAATGTCCGGTAGGTCATAAACAGGTTTCTTTAGGGAAACCCAAACCAATCCGAATTTTTCCTTGCAATAATAGGACGGTGTTTTTGCCTTACTGGGGATTTCCGCATCGGGTGCTTGTGGTATCAATACACAGACGCCTTGTTTATCGTATCGCCAGGCATGATAGGGGCAGACCAGACAATCGTCCTTTATCCATCCCAGCGATAATGCTGTTCCCCTATGGATACAGAGATCATGGTTGGCATGTATACTGCCATCGGAAGTTCGCCAGATGACGATGGCCTCATCCAAAAGAAATGTTCCAAAGGGAACGGCCGCTTTTATTTCGTGGCTATATCCGACAGGATGCCAGCATGCAAAGAGTTTTTCAGGAAATTTGGTTCGGTCGCGTTCCATAATTATATCGTTAAATTTATGGGTGAAATATTTGAAGTGGAATGTTGGTTTTTAGCGACTTTTAATATAAGGTTTCTGGATAACTCTTTGGCATTTGCTTTTTAATATTTAGAATCCGAATTCTCCAAAAAGATTATCTTAGGTATTGATCAAACCTAATTTAGCTTGAAGGCAGCTAAAAATACCTGTGCAGGAACCGTGTTTTTACGGTTTGTGTCCTTGTTTGTAGACCAAGCTTTCATCACATGGTTAATCTGCATGTCCTTAGCTCGAGGTGGACCCATTTCTTTCATGTTATTTTGTATTTTCAACGGATTACAGGTATTTTTAGGTGTAACCAGTGGCACCCACTTTGCCATTGACATTCATTGGGTCGGGTAACGACGATTGGTTTAATTCAAAAACGGATATTAAAAAGGAACCTATGAAAGACAAAATGGATTCAAAAAATGATGATTCAAGCAGAAGATCGTTTTTAAAAAAATCGGGCATTGTGCTGCTAGGCACCTCTTTGGCATACCCTGTCAACGCATTTCAAATGTCAAATCCATCCATTGATTCTGTTTTGAAGGTGGGCTTGATCGGTTGTGGTGGGCGAGGTACCGGTGCGGCGGCCCAGGCCCTGATGGCAGACCCAAATGTGGTGCTTACCGCAATGGGCGACGTTTTTGAAGATCGTTTGGTAAGTGCCCATGCGGAATTGATCAAGATACACCCGGATAAGATCAAAGTAGATCTCCAGAATAGATTTATCGGTTTCGACGCTTACCTGAAGGTCATCGCATCGGATGTCGATGTGGTGCTGTTGACCACCCCGCCTGCATTTAGACCCGACCATCTCGCTGCAGCAGTCGAAGCGGGCAAGCACGTTTTCTGCGAAAAACCGGTCGCTGTGGACTCTCCGGGGGTAAGGAAAGTGCTGGAAGCGGCCAAGATCGCTAAGGAGAAGAACCTTTCACTGGTCTCCGGCTTTTGTTTTAGACACGATTATGCCAACCAGGCGGTCTTTGGCCGTGTATTGGATGGTGCCGTTGGCGATGTCAGGGCAATTACGACCTTTAGGCATGGGGGGGAAGCTTGGTACTATGACCGTAAGCCCAACTGGTCACAGATGACCTATGAAATGCGCAACTGGTATTACTACAATTGGTTGTCGGGCGATTTTATCGTGGAACAAGCGGTACATAGCTTGGACATGATGTCTTGGGCCATGGGCGATGTGATGCCCATAAAAGCATCGGGACAAGGTGGGCGACAGGCGCGTGTGGACAAAAAATATGGAAATATTTTCGATCATTTTACAGTTGAGTTCGAGTACCCCAATGGTGCCAAAGGCTATCATTTTACAAGACAGCAAGCGAATACCTCCCACCAAAACAGTGTTGAAGTTTTTGGCTCAGAAGGTACAGCAACCGTGCAGATAGGTCGCCAATACGAGATCAAGGGAAAAATGAATTGGTCGTTCGAAGGCGAACGTAACGATATGTTCCAGACAGAGCATGATGAACTTTTCAAGTCGATCAGGAACGGAGTGCCCATAAACGATGGCGTGAAAATGGCCCACAGTACCATGCTCGCTATTTGGGGCCGTATGGTGGGCTATACCGGCCAGTCCATTGGCTTTGACGAAGCATTTAATTCCATTGAATCCTTGGGCCCCAAAGTAGCGGAATACGATTGGGACCTGGTATGGAAAATGCCACCGATTGCCATACCCGGAATCACCAAACAAATATAAAATATATGCAATGCTTAATGGACAAGCTCAGGATGCTGCTATTGGTTTTTTGGTTGGGTTTTATTTCCCTGGCGACAGCTCAAGATCAACCTATCGTATTTGGTAGGGAAATGGATTTTGATGATGTGATCGGTACGACGGGCGGAGAAGGAAAATTGATTAATTGGATCAATGTGAACACCGATTCCGATACCTGGCGAACCGAAGATGACTTGCTGATATGTAAAGGCCGACCCATTGGGGTCATGCGATCCGAGAAGCGGTATGAAAATTTTATACTATCGGTGGAATGGCGCCATATGGAATCTGGTGGGAATTCGGGGGTTTTTGTCTGGAGCGATGCGGCACCGGACGCAGAGAGTCGTTTGCCGGGTGGGGTAGAAGTGCAAATGCTCGAATTGGATTGGGTCAACCAAAACACCAAAGATGGGGTGAAACCGCCCATAGCCTATGTACACGGAGAACTTTTTGGAGTTGGGGGAGTGGAAACTATTCCCGACAACCCGAGGGGTACCAGGAGCAAGTCTATCGAAAACAGGGCTTTGGGCAAAGGCGAATGGAATTCCTACAAGGTTATTTGTGTCGATGGCACTATCAAGCTTGCGGTGAACGGGAAGTTTGTGAACGGCATCAGTAAATCGACCATCAAAAAAGGGTATCTATGTCTGGAATCGGAAGGGGCAGAGATCCAATTTCGGAATTTCACTATCATAGCATTGCCGCCAGGCGTAACGGCCGAAAACGAGACAGCCAATAAAAAACGATAGGTGGGTCGGAATTTAGTTTAGCATTGATTTGACCTAAACACCAAATCTTGTTGGTTTTGAGTGTTCCTGCCACTACGTTCATAAATCAATTAAAGGTGCATAAAAAAGATAGCTTTCAAGCTTTAAAAAGGCACAAATCCTTTATAGTTAAATATGGAACCAACGATAATGGAAAAAGTCCTACGGTTGTAGATATCCAAGTTTTATGCCTTTGAAGGGACCTTATTTGCCTTTTTGGGGTCCTAGGGTATTTTTCATACCACTTATCAGCGTGCCCAACATTAAATGGACCATCCCGAAATTTGCGGTTTGTTCATGGGCGACCGGAACGGTTTTTGTCTTACCGTTTTTTGGATTGTCTTGATGGATTATCGTGTTTGCCAATAAGGTCATTTTTTTATTTTTCTTGTTGTCATTGTTCTTTTCGATTTCGATTTGCAGATCATTGTACAGCATCGTCATTTCACCGGAACAACTGGCCGTATTGCAGCGGGAGTTGAACACGATGCCATTGGCGCGCCCCTTTGTGAATTTTATGCCCGCCAGGGGCAATAAAACAGGATTTAATTCTATTAAAGGAAAGGACCCTATATTTCCGGAAAAAGAGAACTGACTGGTATGATATGGAAAATTAAGAAGGATATTAAAATCTAAAGACTTCAATAAATTCCCGGACATTTTTATGGCAAATTCATCCCCGGTCCCCGGATTATAATGAGGGGTCAAGATATTTGAGGCTTCCAAATGGATATCATCTATATTGACCGCTATAACATTCTGTTTCACACCTTCAAGCTCCTCGTACAAAAGACTGCCGTTCGTCAAAATTATTTTTCCGATTGCGATTGGTGTTGTTGCAGTTTTTATTGCAATATGGGGAAATTTTGGTCTACGTGCTGGATCCCTGGGAAGGGCAACGTCTACATTGATTGCCAATTTAAAGGAATCGGCCAGTAGGCTATCGATTTCAAAAACACCATCATCCAACATTTGTTCCAATCGTAAGCCATAGATGTTTAAAAAGGGTATGTTCAGGTCATAAACTTCTTTTCTTTTGGTAAAAGAAGATGCCATTTCATATTTGTCGGGCATCGGCGTATATTTGAGGCCTTTCAAGGCCATTTTTCCCGAATTCACAAATAGGTCCAGAGTGTCAAAGTAAACCGCATATTGTACTTTATCGAATTCAATTTTTTGTTTTTGTAACCTAACCTTTAACGAATCGGTATTGATTTTAAAAATATCCTGCCCATTTCCCATAGACTCGAATGAGACCCCATCTATTTCCATGAATTTACCTTCATAAACGTCAAGTGTATCTTTCTTGAGGGCGTCCAGGACTTTAAATGTGGTGCGATCCACTAAAAACTTATTAAGATCGATACTGTTTATTCCTGGAATATGGATGGAATCCAACAAATTTGGTCGCGTTTTGCTCTCCTTGGGCATGTTTACGGCTTCAGCAGGAAGTTTATACAAGCTAAGATCTAGGCCTTCTATGTATATTTTTTCAATTTTAATGGAGCGATTAAAAAGGATATCATACAGTTTTAGTCCTTTAAGCTCAATATCGCTCACCTTCAGTTCAAGTAGGTTCGATTTTCCGACCTCTCCTTTGGTAAAACGATCGAAGTAGGCGCTGTCTGGCTGTATCTTGATAGATTTGATTAGGAGATTTCCTTCAAAAATATTTGCATCAACATCTTCTATTGACCAAAGCTGCTCATGTTTGGCATTGCGTTTTTCCAACTCATCATGAACCATATTTTTTATGATCTTGTTGATGCCATAATTACTGACCATGGCCAGGACTAACAACAGGGCAAGCACTCCCAGGATGATTCTCTTTTTATATTTGGCCATACTTTTATAGTTCCATAAGGTTAAAATGTAAACAATTTTTGCAAATTAATGACAGAGATGAAGTCAAAAAATTTGTTGGGCTTGAAAGAAAATGTCTATCTAAGCTATGGTAGGTGTTGCAAGCTGTTATAATATGCTCTAAAGCGATGGTTACCTACAACTTTTCAAATAAAATGCAAAGCCTAACATGAATACTTAAAGTATTTTATCTCTTTTCCCCGGTTCTGGAAATAATATAATCTGTTAATCTTAAAATAATGGTCCCTTTTTTCTCATCTAAGGAACGCAATTCCTGCCTATCGATTTGTGTATCCTTACCAAAAAAGTTAAATGGAAGACGAAGTTTTTGTAATTCAAAAGTAATTTCGACCCTATCGGGCAAGGCGCTTTGCCTAGTATTGTAATAGAGTTGCAATTTAAAAGAACCTTCGTTTCGCGTATTGATTTCAGATTCAACAATACGACGGTTGGTCGTATCCAATAAAATTTTGGCAATGGTATATTCCGCTTGATCGTCTTCAGGAATAATGTTTAAGACCTTTAACGGTTTATCCCCTCTTTTTTCAATACCCCTGTCAAGTGTAATAAATGGATATTGAAACAATTGGGTAAGCGTAAAATCCAATCCGCGTTTTGGGATAAGAATAAAATTATCGGAAGTGAACGATACGGGTTGGTCTTTTTCATAGGTCATCGAAGCATATTTGGTAGGCATTTTAATGAATGAGGCTAAAATATCGAGACTAATGGATGCCTCATAATGATCAATGGAATCCAATCGCGACTTTATGGCCAAAAGGTCGCGGTCGGTTTCCTGCGCTTGCAGAACAAAACAAAAAAAGAAGTAAGTTAGGTAGGTAAGGTGACGAATCATGCAATATCCCTATGTTTAAAAACAAGAATGCCAAAGCCCATTACAATAGCCGTATAGCCCAATAGAATGGTATTGTTCAGCACAATTTCTTGCCAATTAATGTCGTAATAAAAAAAATGTTGCCAACTTTCCCCAAGTTTTACATAAAGTAATTTACCCCAAAGGGAAGTTCCAAAATCTACGCGCAACATCAGATTGGACAAAATCAGAAAAAAGGTGGCAAGAATCCAAGTGATGGTGGTATCCCTGAAAAAAATGGCAATGGTCAGGCTCATAACGGAGTAAAACATCATGGTTACGGTTCCCGAAAGGTATGCCCAAAATAAACGCCACATCGCATCATTATTTTCAAAAAAATTAAGCGTATCGAGATAAACGATCAAATCTCCCCGTCCGAAAATGGTATAGGATAATCCAAAAGCGGTCAACATCAGAAAAAAGATGGCAACCATGGTGAACAGCATGGCCACAAAATACTTGCTTAAAACGAATTTGGACTTACTCACAGGTTGCACAAATATCGATCTTAAAGTGCCATCTTTATATTCCGATGTGAGCAGACCTGAAACAATGATCATTAAAAGAAGGGGCAGATGAAACCAAATGGTATTCAAAATAACGTAGACCAAAAGATTGCCGTTCAGCAGGTCGCCCTTAAAATAAAAGGATTGTTTAAGAGTTGACATTAAAACATCGATTAAGGCGCTGCCTTGATAATAGGCGCTGAAAAGAATGACCACCTCCATCAAAACGATCGCCCCAAGTGCATAATATGTTCTTGGCTGCCTGTAGAGTTTATAGAGTTCTGCCCAAATCAAAGCCCTCATAATTGCGAATATTGAAAAAGCCTGTTCATGTTAATCTTGGGAACACATGAAATAATGGTTCCTCCGTTCGCTACCAATTGGTTCAATACTTTTGTAATTTCATTTGGATTGCACCTGATTTCAGCCCCATTGCCAATGAGCACCGGATTAAAGCGCTCAAGGGGCCCTGAGAAATTCAGATTTTCCCCTACGAGCAAATATTGGTCGGTATATTGTGTAATGAGGGTTTTGGCAGTATCGGAACGCACGATTTCACCATCTTTAATGACATATAAAAAATCACAGAATTTACTAAGTTCCTCCACGTTATGGGAAGCGATAAGAACGGCCATTTTTTCTTCACGTGCCATTTGAAGTATCAAAGTCCTTAAACTGTTCACGCCAATAGGATCCAGTCCGGAAAAGGGTTCGTCAAGCACCAGTGCCTCAGGATCATTGATCAAAGCTATCGCAATGCCAAGGCGCTGTTTCATTCCCATGGAAAAATTTTTCACAGGATCTTTCCTGTCCGTGGGAAGTCCAACCTTCTTCAATAAATGATTGATATTTTCACGGGAATAGGGTGTTTTTTGAATGGAAGCGAATATTTTCAGGTTCTCTGCAGCATTAAGATAACCATAGAGGCAGGGCTTTTCTATGATGCCGCTTAATGGTTTTTTTCTTGTGGATTCGATTATTACCCTGCCTTGGTCAGGTTTTACCAGCCCCAATAGCATCTTGAACAAGGTAGATTTTCCCGCCCCATTAGTGCCCAAAAGTCCGGTTATGGTCCCGGGTCCACAACGTATGGTAACATGATTAACCACAATGTTGCCGCCATACGATTTAGTGAGCCCTTCCCCGGAAACTATCAAAGTGCAGCTATTTTTTCCAATTTGTGGTAATCAAATTTTGAGGTGTAATGTTTTTCGAGAAAAGTACGCTTCCAGAAATGTTTTTTGAATATGAACAAAGGATCCTTAATCATAAAATAGGGGATATAATGATACCATTTAACACCTTGTCTTACATAAAAAGCTTCTAACTCGTCACTGACCCCCAATTCCTCCGCCGCTACCAGAGCGGCCATCCGTTGACATTTGGAACGAATAAAAAGCTTCGCTATCCGGTGCTGGACCCCATGAACAAAAAAAAGATCTTTTGCCCTTTTGTAATCCTGATAGCGAGACCATCCATCTAAAAGGACCAGAAAAATGTGTACAAACGAAAAAAGAAAAAAAACGACCCAAAATGCGATCGGAAACCAATTTCCTTTGAACAAAGCGCTTTCCAATTGCAACCAATATACATAAGACTCCAGAATAAATAGGAGCAAAGAGCCATACAGCAGCCTACCCGTTCTATAATAGGATATGTAAGATTCTGGCTGGGTTGGTAATCTTTCGATTTTTGCTGGTTTTAGGGGGTTAAAATAGTATAAATTTTTAATAATTAAAAGTGATCAAATTATAAAATTACCGTTTAACCATCCCAGAATCGTATCGTTGGTTACGGGTATTAACTTAACCAGAACCTTATTCCATGAAACACATTCAATCCAAGAAATAAGTTATTAATTCAATATAAGGCATATCATAGGTCGTTCAATTATTTTTTTGAGCTTATTTTTACGACATGGAGGCATGGTACCATTACGTACTTCTTATTGGGGTAGGTTTTCTTGTGGGTTTTATCAACACTGTAGCCGGTGGCGGATCTTTGATTTCGCTCCCAGTGCTCATATTTTTGGGACTTCCTCCCAGTTTGGCCAATGGGACCAATCGGGTCGCGGTGGTCATTCAAAATGCATTGGGAACCGCAGGTTTCAAAAGTAAAGGGGTTTCTACTTTTCCCTTCAATATTTATTTGGGCCTCTCGGCCATTTTTGGCTCTGTATTGGGTGCTTATATCGCAGTTGACCTCGAAGGCGAAACGTTTAACCGCATCCTGGCCATCATCATGATCATTGTCGTATTGCTCATTCTTTTAAAACCAAAGATGAAACTTGAGGAAATGCAGGAAAGAATTACGGGAAAACATTTATGGATCGGTATTCTGGCCTTTTTCTTTTTTGGGATTTACGGTGGGTTCATTAATGCTGGTTTGGGAATTATTATAATCTTATTTTTGCATTATGTAAACCGAATGACACTGATCAGGGCCAATGCGACCAAAGTCGTTGTGGTATTTATTTATACCGCTGCGGCATTGGGGGTTTTTATTTTCCATGATAAAGTGAATTGGGAAATTGGGTTGATTCTTGCCATTGGCAATGGAACCGGTGCCTGGGTCGCCAGCAGGGTATCGGTCGAGAAAGGCGATGGTTTCATCAAGACCTTTATGGTAATTGTTGTTATGGCATTGGCGGTACGTCTTTGGTTTTTTACTTGAAAAATTCATTATGGATATTATAGAGCGGCTAGAATGGCGTTATGCGGTAAAAAAATTCGACTCAAACCGAATACTTCCCGCTGAACAGATTTATAGGTTGAAACGGGCTTTTAATCTTACTGCCACTTCCTATGGTCTGCAGCCATTGAAATTGGTGGTATTGCACAATAAGGAAAAGCAAGAGCGGCTTGTAGCACATTCCTACGGCCAAAAACAATTGGCGCAAGCCTCGCACGTGCTGGTCATCTGTATCGAAAAAAACATCGATGATGAATACATTCATAAATATTTCGAGCAGGTCAAGCAGATTCGTGGTACCAGTGAGGAAATATTGAACCCCTTCAAAGAAGCACTGGTAGAAGACTTCATCAAAAAAGAGGTGACGGAAATTCGAAACTGGGCCACCAACCAAGCTTATTTGGCCATGGGCAATTTACTTACGGTCTGTGCTTTGGAACAGATCGATTCCTGTCCCATGGAAGGTTTTGTACCGGGCGCTTACGACGAAATGTTGGGATTGTCTCAATTGGGATTGACCTCTGTCCTCGTTTTGCCCATCGGGTACCGCTCTCAGGACGATTTATTTGCTTCCCTTAAGAAAGTACGAAAAGATATAGATCTTAGTGTGATTGATATGTCGTAGGGGATAATGCAGACCGGTTAATTCAATTTTTGTAAACCGTAAGATTCATTTATAATCAATAAAAAAAACAAGTATGCCGGGATTCGAACTTTTTGGCGATAAAGAAAGAACTCATGTTCAGGAAGTTCTCGATTCGGGAGTGTTGATGCGATATGGGTTCGATGGCATGCGCAATGGCAAATGGAAAGCTGTTTCATTGGAGAATGCCCTTGCCGAAAGGATGCAGGTTAAGTATGCGCAGGTAGTCAGCAGTGGTACCGCCGCACTTACGGTGGCACTTGCCAGTGCGGGCATAGGGGCAGGTGATGAAGTGATTATGCCCACGTTTACCTTTGTGGCCAGTTTTGAGTCGATTTTAGCGATAGGGGCGATACCTATATTGGTAAACGTTGACGATACCTTGACCCTTGACCCGGAATCTGTAGAACAGGCCATTACCCCTCGAACCAAAGTGGTGATGCCGGTTCATATGTGCGGTTCAATGGCCGATTTGGGGGCGCTCAAGCAGATTTGCGAGAAGCACGGCCTTTTGTTGCTCGAGGATGCTTGTCAAGCCATTGGAGGCACGTATGAAGGCAGGCCATTGGGAAGTATTGGTGATCTGGGCTGTTTTTCGTTCGACTACGTGAAAACCATCACTTGTGGTGAGGGAGGTGCCATCATCACTAATAATGAAAACTACCATAAAAATGCCGATCATTATTCCGATCATGGGCACGATCATGTCGGAAAGGATCGCGGGGCAGAAAAGCACCCTTATTTAGGGTATAATTTCAGGATTTCGGAGTTGAATGCGGCAGTCGGACTTGCACAAATTTCTCGATTGGACGATTTTCTCTACTTGCAAAAAAAGCATTATACTATTCTAAGGAAGGCCCTGGAACTTTTACCGGGCATCATTTTTAGACGGGTTCCGTTGGGCGGGGTTGAGAGTTATGCGTTTTTGAGTTTTTTCCTGCCTGATGAAAATTCAGCAAGAAGCGCACATAGCGCCCTAGCACGGAATGGCGTCGACGGTTGTTTTTATTGGTACGACAACAATTGGCACTACTATCGCAAATGGGAGCACTTACTGCAACAAAAAACTTTGGGAAAATTGCCGGAAGAAGTAGTGCGGCAACTCCCTGATTACCAAGAGGACAGTTTTTCAATGTCGGATCATTGGGTAGGTCGTAACATTTCGTGTTTGATCAAATTGGGTTGGTCCGAAGAGGAAGTAAAAAATCGTGCCTCAAAAATGGTGGAGGCCTTAAGACCACTTTTGAATAATCAGTAGCCTAGATAGCCTACGATTTCCAAGCCATAACCTACCATGCCTACACGCTTGGTCTGAGCCGTATTTGTGAGCAGCCTAATTTTGCTGATATTCAAATCGTGCAATATTTGTGCGCCAACGCCAAAATCCTTGGTATCCATATCTATTTTCGGGGCCTTAAAAATACCCTTTTTTTGTAATCCCTTCAATTCGGTAAGCCTGTTCAATAAATTTAGGGCACTGAATTCTTGGTTAATAAAAACAAATGCCCCTTTTTCGGCCTCATTTATGGCCTTGAACATGTCTTCCAGTTTTTTATCGGGATTGTCTGTCAGGGTGCCCAAGATGTCATTGTTCACCAAGGTCGCGTTAATCCTGGTCAGCACAGGTTCGTCTTGGCTCCAATTTCCTTTGGTAAGAGCTATATGCACTTGGTCATTTGTGGTCTGTTTATATGCGCGAAGCCTAAAATCACCAAAACGAGTGGTAATGTTAAAGTCTTCCTTTTTTTCGATCAGGCTGTCATGTTCCATTCGGTAGGCCACCAAATCCTCTATTGAAATCACTTTTAGATCAAACCTTTTGGCCACTTTCATCAACTGCGGCAAACGGGCCATCGTACCGTCTTCGTTCAGGATTTCGACCAATATGCCGGCAGGCTTTAAGCCGGCCAAGCGGGCCAGATCAATTGAGGCCTCCGTATGCCCGGTTCTTCGTAAAACGCCTCCATTTTTGGCCCTAAGCGGAAAGATATGACCGGGCCTTCCCAAATCGTGGGGTTTGGTCAGTTCATCTGTCAAAGCCAAAATGGTTTTGGCCCTGTCATGTACCGATATTCCAGTAGTACAGCCATGCCCTATCAAATCTACGGAAACGGTAAACTGGGTTTGGTGCAATACCGTATTGTTCTGTACCATCATGTCCAGGTCAAGTTCGTGACAACGATCTTCGGTGAGCGGCGCACAGATAAGGCCACGACCATGTTGGGCCATAAAATTGATCATCTCTGGGGTGACCTTCTCCGCTGCAGCGATAAAATCCCCTTCATTTTCCCGGTTTTCATCGTCAACCACTATAATTACCTTGCCCTTGCCGATATCGGCTATTGCCTCTTCTATGGTATTCAATTGTATATGCTTCTCCAATTTTGCAATCATGTAGTTACCGTTTTGTTCTTTTTCCCAAATCTCGCTCTGAAGGTGTCAAACAAAGAACCGAAGGTCATTAGACCTTTATCCGCAGTGGCCCTTTTGGTCAAATAAATACCCAAAGGTAACATAATCAAAGTAGAAAGCCATGCCCCAAAAATGGGATGAATGTTATTCTCTTTGGCGTAGTTTCCTGCGAAAACCCCAACAAAATAATAGACCAGGAACAATATGATGGCAATGACCATTGGTAAACCAACACCCCCTTTTCGAATGATGGCCCCTAGCGGTGCCCCTACAAAAAAAAGAATGATACAGGAAAGGGCCAGGGCAAATTTCTTGTGCAGCGAAAGAATATGCATATTGTGAATTTTGTACCTTTTTTCAAGTTCATCCTTTTTCGCTTGGATAGAGGAGAGGATGTTCGTTATTGAATTCTTGGCGGAATTCATGATTTGCCCTTGTTGCCGGTCTTGATAAAGATCGATTACATTGTCAAATGCTTTAGGGCCACTGCCAGGTTTAAGGAGCGTTTCTACCGTGCTTTCATCCAAGGTGTTCGTACTGTCTATGATACCGCCGGTTAGGCGTACCGGAGGTTTGGTGCTGTCATTTTCAATTAATGGGATAAACCCTCCCATGCGATTGATGATGTTTTTTGAAAAGGCGCCAACGATCCTGATATTGTCTTTTTTGATCGAATCGATATCCTTTGTCAAACGGGCAACGTTTTTCATTTTATCGGTACTGATATTCATTTCTTGTTCGAGGTCTTGATCGTTTTCTGGGATTTCTATGTTGATGCGGTACACCTCGAAGTTCGATTTTGCATAAGGAAACTTTCGCTTTTCCCCAGGTTTTTTAGTAATTACATCCTGATAATAATGTCCGTTGGTCAAAACCAATTGAATGACATCGGAATTTTGGCTGCTCACCAACTCTCCGGTTTCGGCCTTGATAACCGTATTGTTCACATTACTGGGGGTCTTTTGGTGTATGATGACATTTCTTAAAAAGCGGTCTTTTTCGCCAAATTTTTCATCCACCTTAATGCTCATTCCCTCGAAATCGCTGAAAACCCCTTCTTCAATCGCAGCGGCCGGTTTTATCTTGGCTATATTTCGGCGCATGTTGTAAATTTTCTGCTCTGATGCAGGGATCACGCTGTTAGCAAAATAAAAAGTAACCCCGCCCAACAATGAGACAAAGACGATCAAGCTGAGCATGGCCCTTTGCAAAGAAATGCCCGAAGCTTTCATGGCAGCAAATTCATAGTTTTCGGCAAACGTTCCGAAAGTGAGGATGGAGGACAGCAGCACCGTTAAGGGCAAGACCTTTTCGGTAAGATTGGGCATCAAATAAAACAGAAATTTGCCAATTATAACAATATCGAGGCCCTTACCTGCCAAGTCATCGATAAAGAGCCAAATAGTTTGGAAGATGAAGATAAACATCAAAATCACAAACGAACTGAAAAAATTAAAGAGAAACCGAGAAAGAATATATTGGTCTAGAATTCGCAACGGCTTAATTTCTTATGATGTAGTACCCTTCGTCTTTATACTTGCCCTCATCAAAATTAAATAAGGTTTTCGATAAATTCTGGTCTGTTTTAAAAGAATTAACAGTAATGGTCGTTACAGTACCGTTTTTACCGGTTTCTATAAGTTTATAGATATGTTTGGTCTCTACATCGATACCCAACAATATTGATTTGATCTCGGTATTGGTGTCTATCGGTATGAGTTTTACATATTGTATTTTGCGGCCTTGGACGTTCTGCAGGATATCCCATTGGTAATTGTGGCCCTGCTTATAAAAAGTGAGCATTTTTGAGGGCGTGATGGTATTTTCATCCTCTGCCTTGTCCTCAATGGTCACTTCTTCGTTTTCAGGTACGATGGTGTAGACCTTCTTCCCATCGAACAATTGCTGAGAACCCAGATAATTGAATAGATAGTTGTCGCCTTGGAGGGTGACGTCGCCCCTGGTTTCAGTATTTACATCGGCCTCCTTATTGTCGAGTACATATTTGAAGTCAACAAAGATGTTGTCGTACCCCTTCACCTTATTGTATACTTCATCAAGTAATGCCTTGGCTTTGTTGGCGTCTTGGGCGTTTGAAACCGAAACGGCAACAAGGGCCATAAGTAAAAATATTTGCTTCATGGTGTGCTTAGTTTTGTTCATTTTTCAATAGTTGCTCAAGCGTACTTAAATCAGTGATAAGGACCTGCCGTGCCTTACTGCCTTCAAAAGGCCCAACAATCCCCGCGGCCTCCAACTGATCGATGATGCGACCGGCACGGTTATAGCCGAGCTTGAGCTTTCGTTGGATCAAAGAGGCCGATCCCTGTTGCGCGGTCACGATTACCTCTGCAGCATCACGGAACAAGGCATCCCTCTCGGAAATATCATAATCAATACTTGTGCCAGAATCCTCACCAATATATTCAGGAAGTTCGTAGGCTTCTGGGTATCCTCTTTGGGAACCTATGAACTCGGTTATTTTGGCTACCTCCGGAGTGTCAACAAATGCGCATTGGATCCTTGTGACATCATTGCCCTGGGTAAATAACATATCGCCCCGACCGATCAACTGATCGGCGCCTTGGGTGTCCAAAATGGTCCTTGAATCTATTTTGGAAGTGACCCGAAAGGCGATTCGAGCCGGAAAATTGGCTTTGATTATCCCTGTGATCACATTGACCGATGGACGCTGTGTGGCGATGATCAAATGAATGCCTATGGCCCGTGCCAATTGTGCCAATCGGGCAATTGGCGTTTCAACTTCCTTACCGGCGGTCATGATCAGGTCTGCGAACTCATCGATGACCAAAACAATGTAGGGCAAAAACCTATGGCCATCGTGAGGGTTCAATTTTCTGGTCTTGAACTTTACGTTGTATTCCTTGATGTTCCTCACCATGGCCAACTTTAACAACTCATATCGATTGTCCATCTCGATGCACAATGAATTCAAAGTGTTGATTACCTTGGTGTTGTCGGTAATAATGGCATCTTCCATATCGGGCAGTTTCGCCAAATAATGCCTTTCTATCTTATTAAAGAGGGTAAGTTCTACCTTTTTGGGATCGACAAGCACAAACTTTACCTCTGCCGGATGTTTTTTATAGAGCAGGGAGGTCAACACGGCGTTTAAGCCTACTGATTTACCTTGCCCGGTGGCGCCTGCCATTAAAAGGTGGGGCATTTTGGCCAAATCTACCACGAAGGTTTCATTGCTAATGGTTTTCCCAAAGGCGATGGGCAGTTGCATTTCGGCTTTTTGGAATTTGCTTGATGCGATGACCGATCGCATCGATACGATCGTTGCATTCTTGTTGGGTACCTCAATACCGATGGTTCCTTTACCGGGGATGGGCGCGATAATACGTATCCCCAATGCCGCGAGGGAAAGGGCTATATCGTCTTCCAGGTTTTTTATTTTTGAAATACGGATACCAGCATCGGGCACGATTTCATAAAGGGTAACCGTAGGTCCGATTGTGGCTTTGATCTGCGCTATTCCGATCTTGTAGTTCCGTAGCGTTTCTACGATTTTATTTTTGTTTTCTTCAAGTTCCTCCTGGTTGATGGTGATGCCCCCGGTAGCACCATGTGGGTCAAGAAGGTCGATAGGCGGAAATTTATAACTTCCCAATTCCAAAGTGGGGTCAAATTCACCAAAATCGGCCACCAATTTGTCCGCTATGTTGTCTTTTTCTTCTTGTTCGACCACCGGGGCCTCGACTTGCATGGCCAAATCATCTTTTAATTCTTCCTGCACCGGCTCAGTGACTTCAAAGGATTCTTCGCCATCTTTGTGTAGCGACGGAATATCCTTTTTGTGTGTATAGGTATCCAGAATCATAGGGTCTTCCGATTCGCTCCCAAAATCGCTTTTTAATGTTGTCTCGCTGTTAGTTCCTTTCAAATCACTTGTGAGCGAAGCCTTCTTTTGATTCAAATACACCATTATTTCATCAGGACTTACCTTAAACAAACGGACCAAAATAAAGATCAGACCAAATAAAAGTAATAGGAAAACACCGATCTTACCGGTATAGTCCTGAAGGAAATCATTCATTTCAAAACCGACCAATCCGCCCAATAATGGTCTTTCAGCAGCAAAAAAGCCAAGGGCGATAGAAATCCAAATCATGAACAAAAGGCCCCATATCCATTTTTTTAGCAACCCCCTTTTGGTAAGGCTAAGAAACATATATAGGCCTGTCATGAACAACAGCGCCGTGATAATAAGTGAAGCAAGCCCAAAACCACGGTACATGGCGAAATGGCTTACGGCTGCACCAAATTTATTGAGCAAGTTCAAGGCTTTCTCATTCCTATTACTGAATTCGCTCAGTAAACTTTGGTCGTCCTGCCAAGTGAAATAGAAGGAAATAAAGGAAAAAAATAATGCCACACTGAAAAGCATCAAAAGGCTTCCCAATATGATTTTATTTTGTTTGGATATCGCAAAAGCCGATTTCTTTTTGGGGCTTACCGTTTTCGACTTTTTCACCTTCTTTGCCATTCAATCGTCAGTTCTGGGGTCAAAAATACGAATTTAGCCCTGAAGGCCTCAAAAAAACTTAGGTAGATAAATGATCAAGCCAATGATCGTTGCAGCAATGGACACCAACATCACGGCTCCTGCGGAGATATCTTTGATAAACCCTATTTTTGAATCGTATTCAGGTTGCACATAGTCAGAAATTTTTTCAATCGCGGTATTCAATCCTTCTATGCCGAGTACCATTGCCATTGCCATGATTTGTAAGATCCATTCCGTACTGGAAATCCTAAAATAGAAACCAGCTCCGGTAACGGCCACTACAATGAAGAACTGCACCTGGATACTGGCTTCGGTTCGAATTAAAAGCAGCGCGCCGCGCCATGCAAAACCTACACTTTTTATGCGATTTTCAAAAAAAGATTCTTTAGGCATTGGCAAAGGCTTTTGATTTTATTGAATGATTGGGCGCGTATATGATTTCGGATAACCTTTGTGTTTACCATACCATCGCCATGATCTTAGAATAATCTGTCGGTGAAATTAAAAAAAATAATGGGTGTTCCGCAATGAATTGTACTCAAAAAATGGTTCTGTATTAGGCAATAGATGCTGCCGTACCAAATATATCCCTGGAAATGATATCCCTCTGGTCAGGACTCCTGGGAAACTTGGTAAAGCAAGTAACTTAGGAAAATGGGCCTAAAAAAGACAGACAACAATTAAGCTTAGGTCAGTCCTTTAGTACCCCATGGGCCAGTTGCTTTATCTTAATTTGGAAGGCCGCAACGACCAAGGTGGTGATCGGACTCAACCAGTTGAATATCGCGAAGAAAAAATACTGGTCCACGCCAACGCCCAAAACACCACTGTGATAAGCCCCGCAAGTATTCCATGGGATGAGAACAGAGGTGACCGTGCCGGAGTCTTCCAATGTCCTACTAAGATTCTCCGGTGCCAATCCGCGATCTTTGTATGCCTTGGCGAACATTTTACCGGGAACTACAATGGCCAAGTACTGATCCGAGGCCGTTACGTTCAAGGCAAAACAACTCGCTACGGTCCCTGCAAAAAGCCCGAACGTGGTTTTGGCCAGACTAAGCAATGATTTGGTGATGCGCGATAAGGCTCCAATGCCATCCATAATGCCTCCAAACGTCATGGCACAGACGATGAGCCAAATGGTGCCCAACATACCGGACATCCCTTTTGAGGAGAAAAGATCGTTCAGTGAAGGATTATCGGTTGCTATCGAAGTGTTCACGGTGATGGCGTTCATGACACCCTTGTAACCAGATTCGAAGGTAAGGCTTTCAGAGCCTCCAAGAGAAGCCACGATCCCGGGTTGAAAAATCAGCGCAAAAACTCCGCCCAAAAGCGTTCCGATCAATAGAGCCAATAGGGGAGGTGTTTTTTTGAGAATCAATAAAATGACCAACACAGGAACTATGAACAACCAGCCATTGATATTGAATGTTGCGTCCATTGAATCTAGCAGCGATTGGGTATCCACGGTACCCGTAGTATTGATCGTAAGTCCCAAGATGATAAAGAATATTAGGGTAACGGTATAGGTTGGTATGGTGGTTATGGTCATGTATTTGATATGACCGAACAAATCGCCACCGGCCATGGCAGGGGCCAGGTTGGTCGTATCGCTCATTGGGGATAGTTTATCACCGAAATAGGCGCCGGACAAAACGGCACCTGCGGTCATGCCCAATGAAATCCCCAAGGCGCTCCCTATACCAATCAAGGCAATGCCCACGGTGGCCGAGGTGGTCCACGAACTGCCGGTGGCGATAGAAATGATAGAACAAATGATTACCGTGGCCACCAGAAAAATCGTCGGATTTAAAATTTGCAATCCATAATAGATCATCGAAGGAATAATTCCACTGATTAGCCAGGTACCAGACAAGGCTCCAACCATAAGCAGGATGAGCAATGCTCCGGTGGTAGATTTAACGTTTTCCGCCACTTCCGTCAATAATTGGGCATAACTGACCTTATTGAAGGCCCCTACAATAGCGGCTACCGCACCTCCCATAAGAAGAATGAATTGGTTGGACCCACTTAGGGCGTCATCGCCAAAGACAAAGACATTATAGGCCAACATGCCCACCAATATCACCACAGGCAATAAGGCTTCGTAGATATTGAGCTCTACATTTTCAACTATATTTTCATCTTGGGGTTCCGAGGGACGAATGTCTTGGCTTTGCATCAGGTTGGTTTAGTTGCTTCGTAATATTACAATTTTATCACGGTTCTGCAAATAACCAAAGTGGTTTTGAACTAGGGGGCAACCTTTTTATTCTTTAGAATTCCCAATTGTTCCATGCTGGTTTTCATGGTTTCATACGTTCGGTGGATATCATTATCGAGACCTACAGAAAACCTTATCAATCCATTGCTCAGGCCCATTTGTTGCTGTTCATCCAACGGTATTTCTGAGGAGGTGGAAGTACTGGGAGCACTGAAAAGCGTTTTGTAGAACCCCAAGCTTACTGCCAAATAACCCAATTTCTTAGCTTGCATCATTTCCATAAGGGCGTTGGCCTTCTTTAGGGTGCCCACATCCATGGTCATCAGTCCGCCAAAACCGAATTCAGGATTCATCTGCCGTTTCATGACAGCATGTCCCGGATGTGTTTCCAATCCCGGATATACCACCCTAAGGCCTTGGTTCTCAAAATTTTGAGCCAAATAAAGGGCGTTTGCACTATGCATCTTCATTCTAATGTGAAGGGTGCGCATATTCTTCAAGATCGATGCAGCCCTTAAGCTATCCAGGGTACTGCCCAACAACATGCCCGAACCTGAGTTGACGTCCTTTAGGGACAAACAAAAAGGTTTGGACCCGCATACCGCACCAGCAACACAATCGCTACTTCCGTTGATAAATTTGGTAAGGCTATGGATTACGATATCGGCGCCCAACAGGGCCGGTGCAATGGTAAGGGGAGAAAAAGTATTGTCTACTACCAATGGTATCCCGTATTTCTTGGCCAGTTTGGCGAGCGCTCTGATGTCGGCGACCTCCAATAAAGGATTACTGATGCTTTCACAGTAGATCATCTTGGTGTTATGTGTTATCACTTTTTCAATAGCCTCTATTTTTGTGGTGTCGACAAATGAAGTGGCAATGTTGAACTTGACCAGGAAGTTTTTCATAAAAGCATAGGTGCCCCCATAAATGGTCCGGCTGCTCACTATATGATCGCCAGCACTGCAAAGTTGCATGATCACTGAGGTGATTGCCCCCATGCCACTTGCGTATACATTGGCAGTTTCTGTTCCTTCCAGCGCGGCAAGTGCTTCGCCCAGATATAGGTTTGAAGGGGAAGAATGCCGGCTGTAGAGATAGCATCCCTCGGTATTGCCCTCAAAGGTATCGAACATGGTTTTTGCTGAAAGGAACGTATAGGTGGAGGAATCGGAAATAGAAGGGTTCACCCCACCATATTCCCCAAAATACTGCAGATCTTGTAAGTGATTTGATGCCTTGTAATCCATGAAAGAAAAAATATTTTATCGTGTAAAATTATTTATTGGTAGATAAAAAGTCAATCAAAAAGATAAAAAATAGAAAATAAAACTATATAATAGTTAATTGGTAGATGATATAACAATATTTATTGTATTTTCAACCTAAAAAAGAAAAAAGGCATGCAAAAAATCGATGCAATAGATCACAAGTTGCTCTTCCTCGTACAGGAGGATGCCAAGAAAACCACCAAAGAATACGCCAATAGTATAGGCCTGTCGACCACAGCGGTTTATGAACGTATAAAAAGATTGGAGAAGACAGGCACCATAAAGAAATATGTGGCCCTGGTCGACAAAAGAAAAATCAATAAATCGTTTATGGCCCTATGCCAGGTGAAATTGATACAGCATATTAAGGATTCTGTACTTCAGTTCGAACAAGAGGTCCTTAAACTTGAAGAAGTGGCCGAATGCTATCATATCAGCGGGGATTATGATTACCTATTAAAAATCCATGTAAGTGATATGGAGGCCTATCGCGAATTCATGGTCACCAAACTCACAGCACTAAAACATATTGGCAGTACGCAAAGTTCTTTTGTCATCAGCGAAGTTAAACACAGCACCGCAATACACTTACCATAAAAACTGATGTCAAACAAAATTCTTGTCAATCAAAGGTAGAGAAAGGAATTAAAGATTTTTTTATATTCTAAAGGATCAAATTGAACATATCCCCAAATACTTTATGTGCCAAAGGCCCTCATGGGGTACCCTTTATTGCATCATGCAGAACGAGGCGGGGAAGATGTCTTCGGTTAAGGAATATGTAGTCTCCCTTGGCGCCAATAAAAAGATGGAGGATCTTTTTTGAACTTAGCGCCCATATTTTTAAATCTTAATTCCTTCAAGATTTTGCTTTTTTCTCCAATATTGGTGCCTTGCCCAACCATAAAACATTCGTATTTTTGCTTCTCAAAGGCTCGGGCAATGCCCAACGACCAACAGTCTTTGGCTAAAACCATTTTTATGACACAATACGATGTGGCCATCATTGGCTCTGGCCCAGGGGGTTATGTAGCGGCAATCCGTTGCGCGCAGTTGGGTATGAAGACTGCAATCATTGAAAAATACAGCACTTTGGGAGGCACCTGCTTGAATGTGGGCTGTATTCCTTCGAAAGCACTATTGGATTCTTCGCACCACTATGAGGATGCCATTACCCATTTTAAAGAGCATGGGATTGAGATTCCCGGGGAAATCAAAGTAAACTTGGCACAAATGATTTCAAGAAAACAGGCCGTGGTTGATCAAACCTGTGCAGGGGTGAAGTTTTTAATGGATAAAAACAAAATTGATGTTTATGAAGGCATGGGAAGTTTCAAGGATGCAACCCATGTCAATATCAAAAAAAATGATGACAAGACGGAGACCATTGAGGCCAAAAACATCATCATAGCCACTGGATCTAAACCGGCAAGTTTGCCTTTCATCAAAATTGATAAAGAACGGATCATTACCTCGACCGAGGCGCTGAAGCTTAAGGAAATCCCTAAACACTTGATCGTTATCGGCGGTGGGGTCATTGGGCTCGAGCTAGGGCAGGTTTACAAGCGGTTGGGCTCCGAAGTGACCGTTGTGGAATATATGGATAGGATCATTCCCGGTATGGATGCCGGATTGTCCAAAGAATTGATGAAGGTGATGAAGAAACAGAAAGTGGCGTTTAGCCTATCCCACAAAGTGAAATCGGTAGAACGCAAAGGCAATGAAGTCATTGTAAAGGCCGATAACCAGAAGGGTGAAGAAGTGGTTTTCAAAGGAGATTATTGCTTGGTATCGGTCGGAAGAAGACCTTATACAGATGGTTTGAACGTTGAAGCGGCTGGAGTGAAATTAGACCCTAAAGGCACCATTGCGGTCAACGACCACTTACAGACCAATGTACCGAACATTTATGCCATCGGCGATGTGGTACGCGGCGCCATGTTGGCACACAAAGCGGAGGAAGAAGGATCCGTAGTGGCCGAAATCATTGCCGGTCAAAAACCCCATATTGATTATAACCTTATTCCTGGCGTGGTCTATACATGGCCTGAAGTAGCGGCTGTAGGCAAAACCGAGGAGGAACTGAAAACACTGGGGATCGAATACAAAGTAGGGCAATTTCCCATGCGAGCTCTGGGACGCTCAAGGGCCAGTATGGATTTGGATGGTTTTGTGAAAATTTTGGCCGACAAGAAAACCGATGAAGTTTTGGGGGTACATATGATCGGGGCACGATGTGCCGATTTGATCGCGGAAGCGGTTACCGCCATGGAATTTAGGGCCTCGGCCGAGGATATAGCGCGAATGAGCCATTCACATCCTACGTACGCCGAAGCGGTTAAGGAAGCCGCCCTGGCTGCCACTGGAAATAGGGCCCTGCATGTTTAACAATACAGTGCTGCAAATAAAAAATCCCATCAACTTGATGGGATTTTTTATTTAGAGGGTTTTATGTGTACCGTCGCAGTAAGGCGGATTACCGGTATGCTTGCAAGTACAAAGCCAAACTTCATTATTCGTTTCAGCAACAAAACCTAGAGATCCAGGTTTTTCATGGGCCCGATGCGTACCATCGCAAAAGGGCTGCTTTTCACTATGACTGCAAGTACACCAGGCATAGCGTTTGTCTTTTTCCAAGGTAATCTTAATGGGGGCATATATTTTTTTGTTCATCTATATCATATTTTAATCGATGGGGGAGATAGCCAAAAACCAGGATACTTAACCTTTGACCAGGCCAAAAGAGCGCAATAACCTATAAAGAAGGCCCCTTGCATTATCGATTAGCGAAACAACGACAAGTTCCGATTTTGCCAAGGTAAGTCTCAATACCGAATTCAAATTCGCCATCAAGTATACTTTGTGAGATTCATATTTCAGGGCCGAATATGAACATAGTACCATGAAGGCAATTGCGCCGGGAATCACGATCATCGGATGAAGGGAGTGATTTAAAAAACGATAGAGCCCCAAACCGGTCAGACTACCATAAAGTATGATAAAGTGAATGATGTATATCGATAGGGTACTTTGGCCGATTTTTAGCAAAGTGGCATTTTTTAAGAGGTTTCTGATCGCCATAAAAATGGCAAAAACCACCAATACGTTCCCTAAACGAATAAACAAATAATTATTCGAGTATACCTTGCCAAACAATTCGATGCCCGTATTTTTTGAAAGCGCCAAAAACCAATCGGAAGAATAAAAGATAAGGGTAAAGCCAATAATGGCAGAGAGTGTTATCGCTACCGGATAAAGATATCTGGCGGATTTAAATTTAGTGAACACTATGGAAAGAAACGCACCGAACGATGCGTAACCAAACCATGGAAAAATGGTGAATACAGAACCGTTAGCTTTTGTGATGTAGTTTGCGATGGCCTGTGGCAAATAACTTAGGCTCGCTTGTTTATATAAGGGCTCAATTATAAATAACACCATTGTTATGCCGACCAGGGTGAGGGGTAAAACAAATTTTTTACTTTTTTGGGTAAGCATGTAAAGGCCGATGATGCCCAAGATTGAAAGTCCTATACAGTGAAGTACATCTACCAGATAAAAAGAATCATAGATTTCCCCGCCTAACAGCCCAAACAGATTGAGACGCAATAGATAACCTATAAATAGGAGTTCCAACCCGCGTTTGATTCCTTTTTTGACCCGAGGATTCTCCAAACCTGCATTTTCGCCCCGGACCAGCAAAAATGTAAAAATAAAACCCGAAACGGTAAAGAAAACCGGCGCGGTGATGCCCCTGAAATATTTCCATACCGAAAAGACCATATTATGATCGTCCCTGAAGCCATTGTCGAGTAACCCGTCCACAAAATGACCTTGGAGCATCATTAAAATTGCCCAAGCGCGCATGGCATCTATAAAGTATAATCGTGCTTTGTTGTTTTCCACAGTCTTTTTGTAATACCGTCCTGGTTCCAAAACCAACACGGATTTTAATGGTGTTTTACTTAAAAATGAGCGTCTTAAAACCCTATATACTTACAAAACGGGGTGTTTGGATGTTTCGCGGTGCAAAATTAGATAAAATAGGGACATGTCTTTATATTTTGCGGTAAATTCGCAACTAAACCTATAAAATCTTCAATGGCGACTATATTGGCATTTGCGGGAAGTAATTCTTCCACTTCTATCAACTATCAACTCGTTAAGTACACCGCCTCACTCCTGGGCCAACACAAAGTACAATTGATCGATATGCACTATTTACCGTTCCCCATGTATGGCGAAGATCATGAAAGGGAGCATGGCTTTACCAATTCCCTGATCGAATTAAGGGACGATATCCTTAAATCCGATGGTTTGATCATTTCGGTGAATGAACATAACAGCAATCCTTCGGCCTTTTTCAAGAACCTGATCGACTGGTTGTCTCGATTGGAACGAAAGTTCTTGCAAGACAAGAAGATCATGCTCATGGCCACTTCCAAGGGCAAAAGGGGCGCCATGGGTAGTTTGGAAGTGGTCAAGAACGTATTGCCCCGTTTCGGAGCAGAGATCGTGGTCACTTTTTCCCTGCCTTCCTTTACCGATAACTTCGAGGAAGCCAAAGGCATATTGGATGTTGAACTGGCATTGGAGCACCGACAGGCCTTGAATTTGTTTCTGGAACAGTTGACTTCAAAATAGAAAATTCGAATTTTTTGGCATCCTTTTCATTGCTAAAACCCATTTGACCCCCATTGGAAGGGGAAGTGGCGCCCTTTGTGCTTTCCATTTCATTTTCTCCACCCCTAAATTCCAATTCTTCCCTAACTTTGCCCTGTGGAATCACAATTCGAAGCACATATTCAAAACCATTACCCGGAGCTTTTAAAAACTCCTTTTCTTCTCGCCTGCAGTGGGGGGGTAGATAGTGTGGTGCTTGTACGCCTATGTAATCGATTAAAACTCGATTTTTCGATTGCCCATTGCAACTTTCAATTGCGTGGAAATGATAGCTTGGAGGATGAGCGTTTTGTGGCCAACCTGGCGAAATCCTTGAAGAAAAGTTTTTACGTGATCCATTTTGATACCCTTGGTTACATCAACCAAAAAAAATTGTCGCTGCAGGTAGCGGCAAGGGAACTGCGATATGCCTGGTTTGCCGAATTGATGCGGGAAAAGGGGTATAAGACGCTGGTCACGGCCCACCATGGCGATGACAACCTCGAAACGTTTCTGATCAACCTTTCAAGAGGCACCGGAATCGATGGCCTTACCGGTATTCCGGCAAAGACCGAATCGATTTCCAGGCCTTTTTTATTGTTTTCGAAAGAAAGGATATTGGCCTATGCCGAACAGGAAAAAATCGAATGGCGCGAAGACCGCACCAACGCCGAAACAAAATATCTTAGAAACAAGATCAGGCATCAAATAGTGCCCCTATTAAAGGAATTGCACCCCACATTTCAGGAAAATTTCATGCTGACCCAAACCCATCTTTCGGAAACGGCGTCTATGGTGGAAAACCATCTTGCCAGACTTAAAAGAGACTTATTCAAATCAAAAGACGGATTGATCGAGGTCAAAATTGAGGATCTTAAGCAATTGGATCCGATAATGGGTTATCTATACGGCCTTTTTTCCGAATATGGATTTACGGCGTGGGAAGACATCGCCCATTTGCTCGATACCATTAGTGGGAAAGAGGTATTCTCCAAATCGCACCGATTGGTCAGGGCACGGAATTCACTGCTCCTGGAACAATTACATGATACGGATACCTATACCTATCTGATCGAAGAAGGACAGACCATGGTGCTAAATCCCGTTCATCTGAAAATACAGGAAGTAAAGGATATGGGGGAAATGGCAAAGCATGTACTATATACCGACAAAAAAACGTTAAAGTATCCGCTGACCGTTAGGAAATGGGAAAAAGGCGACTATTTTCACCCTATCGGAATGAAGGGTAGTAAAAAACTGTCGAAATATTTTAAGGATGAGAAATACGACATTATTTCCAAGAGCCGACAATGGTTGCTCTGCTCCGATAATGAAGTCGTGTGGGTCATTGGAAAACGGGCCGATGAACGCTTCAAGGTTTCGAAAAGTACGGAGAACATTGTAAAATTCACATTGAACAAATGAGACAGGTAATCATATATATAGTTTTGTTTTTCAACATGTTATATATCTTTTCTCAAGATGATGAAAATCCAGTGCTATGGTCCCAAGAGGTCAATAAAATATCCGATACGGAATACGATTTAATCATCAAGGGCAGCATATATGAGGGCTGGCACGTATATTCCCAATTTACGGCGGAAGGGGGATCTTTGCCCAGTGAATTTACGTTTCCCAAAGTTGGGGAAGATTATGAAAGGATAGGGAAGACCGATGAAAGTGAGACCGTAACCGAATACAGTGATATCTTCGAGGTAGAGGAGACCTTTTTCAAACAAAAGTTGGTCTTTACACAAAAAATAAGATTGCTTAAACCTGATGTCCGGCAAATCGAAGTGAACCTGTTTTATCAGGTGTGCAAAGAAGTCTGCATCCCGGTAGACAAGGACTTTGTTTTTTCGCTAGACGGCGGTGCCGTGCTTCTTGAGGAAAAGGCGGTCGATGCACGTAGCCAATCGTTTGGCGATGCACTGAAACTCGATTTGACAAATAGAGATCTTCTGAAAAATGGAGATGACAATGCCGTGGGATCTGGCAATGGACTTTGGAGCATCTTCATTCTGGGATTTTTAGGGGGCTTGATCGCTTTGTTGACCCCTTGTGTTTTTCCGATGGTCCCGTTGACGGTTTCGTTCTTTACCAAGCATTCCCAAAAGAAGTCAAAAGGGATTTTCAACGCCTTGCTTTATGGATTTTTCATTGTGCTGATCTATTTTTTGCTGAGCCTTCCCTTTCATGTGTTCGATTCCATAGACTCCCAGATATTGAATACCATCGCCACCAATGTTTGGCTCAATATCGCCTTCTTCGTGATTTTTGTATTTTTTGCCTTTTCCTTTTTTGGGTATTATGAACTTACCTTGCCCAGTTCATGGGCCAACAAGATGGATGCCGCGTCAAGCAGTTTGGGCGGGGCGCTCGGCATCTTTTTTATGGCAGTGACCCTCGCCATCGTTTCTTTTTCATGTACGGGCCCCATTTTAGGAGGCCTGTTGGGAAGCACCGCTTTGGCGGAAGGGGATGTTGCCACCAACCTTTCGGCCGGTATGACCGGTTTTGGGGTGGCGCTGGCCTTGCCCTTTGCTTTGTTCGCACTATTTCCTGCCTGGTTAAACTCCCTGCCCAAATCGGGTGGCTGGATGACCACGGTAAAGGTGGTGCTCGGTTTTTTGGAGTTGGCGTTGGCGCTGAAATTTTTGTCCAATGCCGATTTGGTGGGTCACTGGGGCCTATTAAAGAGAGAGGTGTTCCTTGTGGTTTGGATCCTCCTGTTCCTTATTATGGGACTGTATCTATTTGGCGTTTTCCGTTTCCCCCATGATGGTCCTAGGCAACCGCTATCGAACACCAGGAAAATGCTGGGTGCCGCTACCATGGGCTTTGCCCTTTATTTGATCATGGGGGTGGGCAAAGTGATCGATTTGAAATTATTGAGTGGCCTTCCACCGCCAGATTTCTATAGCATTTTTGAACAACAGAGCGACTGCCCATTGGGAATAGACTGTTTTAAGGATTTTGGGGAGGGGGTCGCATATGCCAAATCCGTTGATAAGCCCATTTTGCTCGACTTTACGGGCTGGGCCTGCGCAAACTGCAGGAAAATGGAGGAAAACGTATGGAGCGATCCTGAGGTATATCCTTTATTAAAAGAAGGTTATGTGTTGATTTCTTTATATGTCGATGACAGTGCGGAACTTCCAAAAGAGGAACAGTTCGATTTCAAATTTGAATCGGGAAGGGTGAAGACCATTGAGACGATAGGGCAGAAATGGGGCACATTTCAGACCCTTAACTTTGGTGCGGCATCCCAACCCTATTATGTGCTGCTTTCACCCGAAATGGAAGTACTGAACATGGCAATTCAGAGTACAGATGCCGAAACCTATAGGGAATGGTTGAAAAAAGGGCTGCAAAACCATGGGGCAATGGCCAAAACTCTTGAATTCATGCGTTAAATGAAAGGCGTCCCTTATTTTAGGTTTCAAGTCATGATATTGATTTGTTTAAAAATCCTATCTTTCGTCTATATCTTTTCATTATGCGATTTTTGAAAAAACTGGGCTGGGCAATACTTGGCCTGCTAATCATATTGGCAATCTCCGCGGCCATTTTCATTTATACCCATAAACCGGATTATGGAGGGGAAAAAGCAATGTCAAATCTTAAGGAAGAAGTAAAAGTGTACTTCGATCCTTACGGGATACCCCATATCTATGCCCAGAACGAAACGGATGCCTTTCGCGCTTTGGGATATGTACATGCTCAGGATCGGCTCTGGCAGATGGAACTCCTAAGGCGTATCGCGCCCGGCCGATTGTCGGAAGTTTTTGGTACCGTAGCCACCAATAACGATCGATTTTTTATTGCCTTGGGTATCGATGATGCCTCGGTGTCGATTGTCGATGCCCTTGACCCCAATAGCCCCTCCGTTCAGCACTCGAGGGCCTATTTGGAAGGCATCAACCAATTTATTGAACAAGGGCCGACCCCCGTGGAATTTTATTTGACCGGCATCGAAAAAGAAGCCTTTCAACTTAAGGATGTCTATAATATTATGGGGTACATGGCCTTTAATTTTGCCATGGGACACAAAACCGATCCCTTGCTCACGGAGATATATGACAAGCTTGGCCCCGATTATTTAAAGGACCTTGAAATCAATGTCGATCCCAATACAGTTTGGATCAAAAACTACCATCCGAAAACGATCGATACCGTTGGCAATACCATGACCGCCTCGGTGATGCAAACACTGAAAGACCTCTCCATTCCCTTGTTTGAGGGAAGCAACAGTTGGGTGATCGCCCCTGAAAAGACCAAAAACGGAAAGGTCATCTTTGCGAACGACCCCCATATTGGCTTTTCACAGCCTTCCGTCTGGTATGAAGCGCATTTGAGCACCCCCACTTACGAGAAGTACGGCTATCACTTGGGAGGGGTTCCGTTTGCCCTGTTAGGGCATAATAGCAAATTGGCCTATGGCATGACCATGTTTGAGAACGACGATGTTGATTTTTATTATGAAGAACCCCATCCCACCGACAGCACCCTTTATCGATTGAACGATACATGGGTACCATACCAATATGTGACCAAAACCATCAAAGTAAAGGATGGTGACGATATCAGTTTTACCTATAAGAAAACGGAACATGGCCCGGTTTTGAACGGTATTGCCGATCAGATTACGGGAGATCGGCCCATTTCCATGTGGTGGATCTATACCCATCATGAGAATAAGGTCATGGATGCCCTTTATGGCCTGTCACATGCACAGAACATTGAAGAATTCCAAAATGCTTTGCCAATGATCCATGGGCCCGGACTCAACATCATGTATGGGGATGCCGAGGGCAACGTGGCCTGGTGGGCCACCGCAACCTTATACCAAATCCCCGATAGCGTGAACACCAAGTTCGTGCAAAATGCCAATTCGGGACTTTCCCCGAATAAGGACTATCTCGATTTTTCCCAAAATCCACAGGCGATAAACCCCCCATGGCATTATGTATATTCCGCGAACAACCAACCCGATTCAATTGCAGGGATGCTTTATCCGGGGTACTATTTACCGGAAGACAGGGCCGATAGGATCGTGAGCTTATTGGATGCCAAAAATGATTGGGACATTGAGGCAGTGGGCAAAATGATCAATGATGCGACCTCGGCCGTCAATCCGTTGGTAGTACAGGATTTGGCGAAAACCATAGATGTGACCCAACTTACCGATACCGAGGTAAAGTTGCTCGACAGGTTGACCGCATGGAAAGGAGATTATCCTTTGAACAGCGTTGAAGCGACAATTTTTTCGGGCTGGGTGTACCATTATCTTGAAAATACATTTAAGGATGAATTGGGGGAAGTGCTTTTTACCCAGTTTATGAACACCCATTTTCTGAAACGCTTGATTGCCCCAATGGCCCATAACCCCAATTCTGTATGGTGGGACGACGTCGGTACACCGGAGAAAAAAGAAACCCGAGAAGAGAACATCATGCTGGCCTTTAAACAAACCATGGGCGCCCTGGAAGCAGCATTTGGGCCTGATCCGGATAGCTGGACATGGGATAGGGTACACACCTTGGAGCATGGCCACCCAATCGGGCAGGTAAAGGCACTGCGGTCTTTTTTCAACATTGGCCCTTTTCCGGTCGAAGGTACCAGGGAAGTAATCAACAATATGAATTTCGGTTATGACGGCAGCTTGCAATATAAGGTAAGCTCGGGCCCTTCCACAAGGCGCGTCATCGACTTCTCCGACGTGGAGAACAGTATGAGCATATTGCCCACAGGGCAGTCGGGCAATCCTTTTAGCAAGCATTATGAAGACCAGGCCGAAATGTATGTGCAGGGCAAATTCCGTAAAATGATGTTGAACCAAAAAGAAATCGAGGAAACGGCCGAATC